>NZ_JBFRCB010000002.1:0-1364141 GCF_040965375.1 Paraburkholderia sp. EG286A | reverse complement strand
ATCAAGCGCCCACACTTATCGGCTGTAAATTTTTAAAGATCGATCGCGAAAGCGCCGTTAAAACTGCTCAACTACCGGCTTCTTTCTGCGTTGCTGCGTCAGCAGCAGAGAAACGAGATTATGAAGACTGCCCGGCGATCTGTCAACAGGTTTTTTTACTTCGTTCAACCTGCCGCTTAACTTCCAATCACCCGCAGACCCAGTCGCCACAAGGCTTTCGCCCGGGCTTCCCGTCTCCCCGCGCCTTCATCGAAAGCGCGAAAGACCGGAATTCTAGTCACGCAGATGACATCTTGCAAGCGGTTTTTTGACGGGATAGCAAAGTCGGACTGAACACGGCTCCCCTGCTCCATATAGCAGTCGCCATAGTGCTTCTGGCCGATGCCTTCCGGCCGCGCAGCAACGACGATCCCCCATCGCGCACGGGCCCATCCGGCCTGCTCCTGCTGCCCAATCCGATGGCGCGCACGGAACCGACTAGAATATGGGGTTCTCTGCACCCCAACTCACAGATTTATGCGCTCGCGAATCGCCAAACGCCTTCCTCCTGACGCCGACAAACTCGTCGGCCTCTCGCTCGCCCTGTTCGCCTCGGGCAGCCGCACCGAAGACCGCTTCTGGGAGGCAAAGCTCGACACGCTGCTAGCGAAGGTCGTGCGCAACGGCAATCAGACTACGCTCGACGCCGCGCTCGATCATTTGCAGCAGAATCATCCGGACGCCTATGGCGCGCTCGCCGACATGGCAGAGACGCACAGCGAGTCGTTCATCGTCGAACACGACGGCGCGCAATACGAAGCGCTGCTCGTCGCCGCGCCGGTGCTGGCCTGGACACGCTATGTCATCCCTTCGGGCCCGCTGAAGGCGGATGGAGCCGATGCCCTGCGCACCCATCTTCAGGCCCACGTGCTGGCGAACGGCACGCGCGTCGCGATGGCCCCCTATCTCTATAGCATCGACCAGTTGCCGCGCCACCATGTCGAAACCTGGCGCCTCGCACAACAGCTTACGCAGGCGGCGCTAAGCGGCACGCCGGCGAAAATCAGCTCGGGCGAACTGCCGGAAACGTCGCCGATCCTCGCCGATCCGCGTTTCCTGCTCGCCGTCGTCGCAGCACCCGTTGGCGCCCCGCTCTTCCGCTGGCAGGAAGAGGAGCACGGCTCGCGTATCGAGCGCGGCCAGTGCCTGGAACAATGGGCCACCCAGGGCGGCGCCAACCTTGCCGTCGTCATGCCGGGCTGCGAGTTCGAGTGCCTGCTGCCGGACGCCTACTACTCCGCCTGCCGCGACGCCGACGAGCGCGTGCGCCCGCACACCATCCGCACCGCCGTGCGTTATCTGCTCGACACGATCGGCGCGGGCGCGCAGGACCTGCGTGCCGTCGTCGCCGGCTTCGGCGAGCGCCGTATCGACGAATACCGCATCGGCTTCACGAAGCGCGGCAGCAATGACGTGCTGTATGGCGTGGTCTGGCCGCTCTATGGCCGCGAGAACGGCGACGCCGACATCGACGAAGAACCGACCGAAGAGAGTGTCAGCAGCGGTCCGCTCGAAGAGATCGTTGCGCTGCTGAAGGAATCGGGCATCACCGACATCCGTCGTCACGCCGGCCGCTTCGAGCCGGAATATTGCGATGACTGCGGCGTGCCGCTCTATGCGGATCCGCTCGGCGAGATCGTCCACGCCGAGATGCCAGAAGATGCTGAGCCCGTACAGCCACACTTCCACTAGGACAACGCCCAAATTCCTACCCGGTCCCGCCTGTGTGCGGGACTTTTTTTTGCCCTATGTCTTATGCCTTTTGGACAGGCCGCCAGCGCGCAACCTTTTTGTCATCATGGTGCTGTTGGTCTGGTTCACCGCCGCTTAGAAGCGGTGCGCGTTTCACAACATTGCGAGAGGCCGTCAACGAGAGGAGGGCAAATCCATGCGGTTCGTTGTACTCAATCCGGACGCCGAAAGGCGCGAAGGGCTCAAGGCGCTGTTAAGACAAATCGACCGTCGCGCACGCTTCAATGACGCGCCGGACTGGCGCAGCGCCGAGCGCGCCTTGCAACGGTTCACCCCCAACCTCATCGTGATCGACTGGCACGACGGTATCCGCGCCGGCGAACTGCGCCACTTTGTCATGCGGCACCGCAGCCTGCCCGTCGCCGTACTGGTCGACAGCGGCGAGACGCCTACGACCGTGCGCGCGCTCATCAACGAAGGTGCCCGCGGCATCATCCGGCGCACAACGGACTCCCTCCTGATCGTGAAGTTTCTGGAGCTCATCATGCTCGGCGGCGATCATCTGCCGGCCGACGTGCTCGGTCCATGTACGCCATGGCCCCTGCCGCCCCGGCTCAACGCCAAGGCCGCCGCACAGGCCCGCAAGGTGCGGCCGAAGGTCGACCTGTCACCGCGACAGGAGCAGATCCTGCGATGCGTCCATATGGGCAATACCAACAAGATGATCGCGCGAGCGCTCGGCATCAGCGAGGGCACGGTGAAAGTCCATCTGACAAGCATCTTTCAGCAGCTCGGCGCGCCCAATCGCGCGGCGGCCGTCGCGATCTACAACGGCTTGCTCGCGAACCAGCTGCAGGTGCTGCGCGCGCGATGCGAGCGGGCGGCAAAGCCCAGGCACGGCGAGCACGGCCCGGTGCCATTACGCGCACGCGACGGTCTGGCGCATCGCTATCCGTTGCTGTCAGGCGACAGTGCGGAGCCGCTGCCCTTCGCCGCGGAGCCGGTGACACCTTATGGCGACCCCGCCGCAGCGCAGCAGATGCGCCCCGTCGAGGTCGGCGAGGCCAGCGAGGGTGCGGACGAGGAAGCCCTGGTGCTCGCCCGCGCACACGGCTTGCCTTCCAACGAGTAATATGAAGCACATGGGGTTCCTATTTACGCCGCTTCCGCTCTGGGTTGCTATCGGTGCCTGGGTTGTCACCGCGGGGCTGCTCGCGCTCGCGTTATGGAAGAACCCCTTCAAGCGCCTGCAGGACGCGACGCTCCAGCACGTGTGGCTTGCGATCGTCGTCGCAATCTCCGTGCTGTGGGCAAGCAATGCGTGGCTCGAAGACGGCACCGTGCTGCACCTGCTCGGCGCCACGCTCGTGGTCACGCTATTCGACTGGGGACTCGCGCTCGTCGCCATGGGCGTCGTCGTCGGGCTCGCCGCGCTTGTCTTCGACGCCCCGTGGGAAGGCGTCGCCCTCACCTTCCTGATATTCGGCGCCTTCCCTGTCGCGATTTCGGCGCTGCTGCAGCGCGCCTGCACCGCGTGGCTGCCACGCAACCTCTTCATGTTCATCGTCGGCCAGGGTTTCGTGTCGCCGGCCATCGCCGTTTCGGCGGCGGCCTATCTCGCGCTCGGCACCCATGTCGCGCTCAACGGCGGATCGGCGATCACCGTGCCCGCAGGTTATGCATTCAGCGTATTTCTGCTCGCTTCGGGCGAGGCCTGGTTCACGGGCATGGCAACGGCGCTGATCGCCGTTTACCGTCCGACCTGGGTCACCACCTACGACGTGCGTCGCTATCGTCTGGGCGGCCCGCGAACCTGAGCGCTACCTCAACGCCGCACCGCCAGCAACGTGACGACGGGCGCGACGACACGTCGCGTTCGGCCTTCGGCGCACACGCGGCAGCGCTTGCGCCGATTCCATCGCTCAGGCAGAAGAAAATAATTGTTTCCGGATTGAACTCGACCCGGCTGTACAGCATCTTACGGTGCCTGACGTTTCACCCCTGATCCCAAGCAAGCAGATGGACTGCAACCATGCATCCCGCCGGCTGTTGTTCGTAGCCGGTCAACTGGCGGCGTGCGCCGCGAGCCTCATGCTCATCGCCGCGCCAGCCGCGCAGGCCGATCAACTCGATCAACACAACGATCTCGTCAATCAGTTCGTCACCCAGATGCACGCGGACCCGCTAGTCGCGGACTGCGCGGCGCATGGTGATTTCGTCGCAAGCACGTCGACGGCGCTCGATCACGTCGAGTTTCCACCCAGCTCGTTCGACAGCGCGCACGCGAGCGTGACGCCATGGAACGACTCGTTCGACGAAGGCAAGCAGCGCGTGAAAGTCGATACGATCGTGACGGTCGACGGCATCGGCATTCCCAAAGCAAGCGGCAACTCGCCCTACGACCTGAAGTTTCGCTGCGGCTATGTCGGGCAGCAGATGCTCGCGTTCAGCTGGAACGATCCGGTCCCGCCGGCGCGCGCACGCAGCGAGCGCGGCACGGCGTCGAGCGGCGCCCATGGAAAGGGCAAGCATTCGACCAGGAAGGCCACGGGCAACGGCTCGAAGAAAGCGCCCGCGAGCAAGTCGAGCCACAAGTCGTCGACGAGCAGCACGAAGTCGTCCAGCAAATCGACGACGACGAAATCCACTGCGAAGAAAACGACTTCAAAGAAGAAGACGACGGCTCACTGAACTCGTCAGTACGCTCGATGCAAAAAGGGGGAAACGGCCAGACCGTTTCCCCCTTTTTCTTGATGTCTGTGTGGCGAAGGCGCGTGTTACGCGAACGCCTCCACGTGATGCAGGATAGCCTGCAGCATCGCAGCGCCGAGCGCGGCGCTGCGCTCGCCGTTCCAGCCTACGCGTTCGTCGGGCAGATTGGCGTTGTCCTTGAACGGCATCTCGAGCGTGAGCGACAGGCAGCCATAGCGATGGCCGATGTACTTCGACGCGAGCTTGAGCGCATCTTCGCGGTAGCGGCTCGCCTCGTAGCCGTGCTGATCCTGGAAGTCGGGGCTCGCCACCTTGAACGCCTCGATGAACGCCTTCTGCTCCGTGCGTTGCTGATCGGTAAAGCCCGGCAGCATTTCCGAGCCCGCCACGAACACATAGGGCAGCGTCTCGTCGCCGTGGATGTCGAAGAACAGATCGACGCCCGTGGCTTCGATCGCATTGCGCACGGCCAGCACTTCGGGGCTGCGCTGCGCGTCCGGCCCCATCCACTCGCGGTTCAGGTTCGCGCCCACGGCGTTGGTGCGCAGATTCCCGTGCACGCTGCCGTCCGGATTCATGTTCGGCACGATATGGAACACGGCGCGGTCGTACAGCTTGCGCGCGACCGGATCGCCCGCCCAGTCGCCCCAACCGGCGAGCCGCTTGACCAACCCTTCGACGAACCATTCGGCCATGCTCTCGCCCGGATGCTGGCGCGCGATGATCCACACCGTCTTCCTGGGCTTGCCGTCAGGCGCGGTGTCGCCCGGCATGCCGAGCGAGAGCAGCGACATGGGCCGGCCTTCCACGCTTTGCCCGAGTTCCGTGAGCGTGGCGTGCGGCAGCTGCTGAAGCGCGCCAAGGAACTCCGAGTGACGCTCTTCGCTATACGGCTCGAAGTACGCGTAGTAGATGCTGTCGAAGTCGGGCGTGTGATCGATGACGAGTTCCTTCCCGTCATACGAGGTCGGCACGCGGAACCAGTTCACGCGGTCGTAGCTCGCCGCGGCCTGGTAGTCGCGCCAGCCCTCGGGAAATGCGCAGGCCGACGCGTTCTCGAACGTCATCACGCAACGCTCGCCGCGTACGCCCGAGAGGCGGAAGTAGAACCATTGCGCGAACTCGGACTGGTTGTCCGCCCGCACGCGCAGACGGATGTCGTCGGCGCGCTCGCACGACAGAACCTCGATCGCGCCCGCATCGAACTGGCTGGTGATGGCAATCGTCATGGTGTTTTCCTTCCCGCTTGCTTGTTCACTTACTCGGCGATGCGCCGACGAAATACATAGGTCGAATCGTTCGATGCATCTGCATCGAACGCGTAGCCTTCCACGTCAAACGCCTTGAGCGCTGCGGGCTCGGCCACGCGGTTCTCGACGGCATAACGCGCCATCAACCCGCGCGCGCGCTTCGCGTGGAAGCTGATGATCTTGTAACGCCCGCCCTTCCAGTCTTCGAATACCGGCGTGATCACAGGCGCGGCGAGCTTCTTCGGCTTCACGGCCTTGAAGTACTCGTTCGACGCGCAGTTCACCACCACGCGCGCGCCCTGCGCTGCTTTCGCGTGGTTGTGCTCGATCTGCGCATTGATCGCGTGCGTGATGCGCTCGCCCCAAAACGCGTACAGATCCTTGCCGCGCGCATTTTCGAAACGCGTGCCCATTTCCAGGCGATAAGGCTGCAGCAGGTCGAGCGGACGCAGCAGGCCATAGAGCCCGGAGAGCACGCGCACATGATGTTGCGCGAAGTCGAGATCCGCCGACGAGAGCGACTTCGCGTCGAAGCCTTCGTAGACGTCGCCGTTGAACGCGAGCACGGCCTGCTTCGCGTTGGTCTGGCTGAACTGCTTCGACCAGTCGGCATAGCGCTGGAAATTCAGGCGCGCGAGCGGGTCGGAAATGCTCATGAGCGAACCGATCTGCTGCGGCGAGAGGCGGCGCAGGCCGGCGATCAGCTCGGCTGCGTCGTCGACGAAATCGGGGATGGTGTGGGCTTCGATGTGCGCCGGCGTGTCATAGTCGAGCGATTTGGCCGGCGACAGAACGATTATCATAGAGGCTTGCAGGCACGATGTGCCGATGTTCAAAGGCGAAAGCCCGATTGTAGCGAATTCACGAATGACCGGCCTCACGCCCCCAACCGCAGCCCCCCTCTCGCCCACCGCCGCTAGCGCGCTCCCCGTGGTTCTCGACTCGAACGTCTGGCTCGATATCCTCGTATTCGACGACCTGCACACGCGCCCCATTCGCGCGGCGCTCGAGCGCGGCGCGATCCAGGCGCTGATCGACGCGCGCTGCCAGGCCGAGTTGGCCCACGTGCTCGACTATCCGCAGTTCGCGGATCGCGGCGTCGCGAAAGCGGACGCGCTCGCGGCGCTGGCCGGGCTCGTCGAACTGATCGAGCTGCCCGAGCTTGCCGCCGACGCGCGGCCCCTGCCCCAATGCCGCGATCGCGACGACCAGAAGTTTCTGGAACTGGCACGCGCCAGCGGCGCACAGTGGCTCGTCTCGAAGGACCGCGCGGTGCTCAAGCTCGCGAAGCGCGTGGCGCGCGACTTTGGCTTTCGCATCGCGACGCCTGATGCCTTCGTCGCCGAATGTGTGCAGAACGCGGCTCAAGCCGCCCAGGCCTGATGCCCTTGCGTCACGGCGCTCGCGCCCGGCCTGAGCACCGCAGCGGCGCCGATTTGCCTACAATCGGACTTTGACCCAACTTTTCCCGTCCCAACGTCCGACTCCCGCCCGCGACATGAACGCACCGCATCCCACGCAGAATTCGCAGGACACCCTGCTCACGCCCTCTTTTCCGTCGCGTCTGCCGAACGTCGGCACGACGATCTTCACCGTGATGAGCGCGCTCGCCGCCGAAAAGGGCGCGGTCAACCTGGGCCAGGGCTTTCCCGACTTCGATTGCGATTCGCGTATCGTCGACGCCGTCGCGCAAGCCATGCGCGAGGGCCACAACCAGTACCCGCCGATGGCAGGCATCGCCGCGCTGCGCGAAGCGATCGCGGACAAGATCGAGCACGTGTACGGCCGCCGCTACGACGCCAATAGCGAGATCACGGTGACGGCCGGCGCCACGCAAGCGCTCCTCACGGCGATTCTCGCGACCGTGCACGCGGGCGACGAAGTGATCGTGGTCGAGCCGACCTACGACAGCTATTTGCCGTCGATCGAACTGGCGGGCGGCAAGCCCGTGTTCGTGACGCTCGAAGCGCCCGACTACGCGATTCCGTTCGACCGCCTCGCCGCGGCCATCACGCCGAAAACGCGCCTCATCCTCATCAACACGCCGCACAACCCGACGGGCACGGTGTGGCGCGCCGAGGACATGCAAAAGCTCGAGGAGATCGTGCGCGGCACCAACGTGCTGATCCTCTCCGACGAGGTCTACGAGCACATGGTCTACGACGGCCAGCCGCACGAAAGCGTGGCGCGCTATCCGGAGCTGGCCGCGCGCAGCTTCATCGTGTCGAGCTTCGGCAAGACCTATCACGTGACGGGCTGGAAGGTCGGCTATGTCGCCGCGCCCGCGCCGCTCACCGCCGAGTTCCGCAAGGTGCACCAGTTCAACGTGTTCACCGTGAACACGCCGATGCAGTTCGGCCTGGCGCAGTATCTGCGCGATCCGAAGCCGTATCTGGAACTGCCCGCGTTCTACCAGAAGAAGCGCGACTTCTTCCGCGCCGGCCTCGCCAGCACGCGCTTCAAGCTGCTGCCGTGCGAAGGCACCTACTTCCAGTGCGTGGACTATTCGGCGATCAGCGATCTGCCCGAAGCGGAATTCTCGAAGTGGCTCACAGCGGAGATCGGCGTGGCCGCGATTCCGGTGTCAGCGTTCTATCACGAGGCACACGAATCGGGCGTCGTGCGCTTTTGCTTCGCCAAGCAGGAAAGCACGCTCGCGACCGCGCTCGAGCGGCTCGCGCGGCTCTGATGTCGTGCGCGCGCGATGAATCCACGAACGGCAGTGCGTTCCCGATCATCGCGCGCAACAACGTGCAAACCGCAACAACGCTTACGAGTTCGCCTCGATATACGCCTTGCGGTCGGCGTTGACGCGCTGCGCCGTCGGACGTTCACCGAGCAGCTTGAGATACGATTTCCAGTCGATGCCCACATCGGCGAGGAAATCGCTGCCGTACACCGCCTGCGTCGCGCGGCCCACGAGCGGCAGGCTCACGAACGCCGCCGCATCGGCCACACCGAACTGCTCGCCCGCCACGTAAGGCGCGAACTTCGCGATCCGCTTGAAGGCCGCCACGTAGCGGCGCAGCCGCTTTTCCATGGTCGCCTTGACCTCGTCGGTCGCCTTGCCGCCGAAGAACGCCTCGCCGTAAAGCTCACGCGCATTCAACTCCAGATGCGTCTCGATGAAGACGATGAGTTCGCGCTCCTTCGCTGCCTGCCACGGATCCGCCGCGAAGATGTGCTTCTCTGGAAAGCGCGCCGCCAGGTACTCGACGATCACTTCCGACTCGCACAAGAAGCCCTGCTCCGTTTCGATAAATGGCACCTTGCCGCCCGGCGACTGCGCGAGCAGCGCCTCGTCGAGCGGCAGCTTGTTCGGCACCTCCTCGAATGCGATGCCGTGCTCGAGCAGCAGAAGCTTGACCTTGTTGTAGTAATTCGACAGCGCGAAACCGTGCAGCTTGATCATCCTCGTTGCCTCCTTGAGAGGGGCAGTTCCCTTATCGGAACTGCCGAACCGTTTTCATAAAATTGTACGACCGTGCTATTCTAGGCCAATCATGGAGCCAGGCTTCCAATGACTTCACATCATTTCAACATTGAGACAATCGGCATCGTCGGCACCGGCGCGATGGGCCGCGGCATCGCCCAGATCGCCGCGCAGGCAGGCCTCGCGGTGCGCCTCTACGACACGAACCCGCAGGCGGTCGCCGCCGCGCGCGACTATCTCGCCGACACCTTCGCGAAACTCGCGGCAAAAGGCAAGCTCGACGAGCCCGCCGCCAACGCCGCGCTCGAGCGCGTGAGCGGTGCGCACACGCTCGATGATCTCGCGGTCTGCGATCTCGTGGTCGAGGCGATCGTCGAGAATCTCGAGGCCAAGCGTACGCTCTTTCGCGAACTCGAAACCGTGGTGGGCGAGCGTTGCCTGCTCGTTTCGAACACGTCTTCGCTTTCCATTACCGCCATCGCCGCCGCATGCAGCGATCCCTCGCGCGTCGCGGGCTATCACTTCTTCAACCCCGTGCCGCTCATGAAGGTGGTCGAAGTGATCGACGGCCTGCGTAGCGATCCCGCCGCCGGCGACGCGCTCATGGCGCTCGCGCGCCGCATGGGCCACACGCCAGTGCGCGCGAAGGACATGCCCGGCTTCATCGTCAATCACGCGGGCCGCGGCATGAATACCGAAGGCCTGCGCGTGGCGGGCGAAGGCGTAGCGAGCTTCGTCGAGATCGATCGCATCATGCGCGAGCAGGCGGGCTTTCGCCTCGGACCGTTCGAGCTGCTCGACCTCACCGCGCTCGATGTCTCGCATCCGGTGATGGAGTCGATCTATCACCAGTTCTACGAAGAGCCGCGCTTCACGCCGTCGCCCATCACGGGTGTGCGGCTCGCGGGCGGGCTCGTTGGCCGCAAGACCGGTGAAGGCTTCTATCGCTACGTCGATGGCAAGCAGCAGGTGTCCGACGAACCAGCCGCGCCCACGGTGCTGCCCGCACGCGTCTGGGTGAGCCGCCGCGACGCCGCCGCGCGTGACGCCGTGCTCGCGCTCGCAGCGAAAGCGGGCGTGGCGGTCGACGAAGGCGATACGCCGGCGGCCGACTCGCTGATCGTCGTCGCGCCGCTCGGCCTCGACGCCACGACCGCCGCGCTCGACGAGCAGCTCGACGCGAGCCGCGTCGTCGCCATCGACTCGCTGTTCCCGCTCGACACCGCGAAGCGCCGCACGCTGATGACGACGCCCGCGACCACGCGCGAAGCCCGCGACGCGGGCCACGCGCTCTTCGCCGCCGACGGTGTGCCCGTTACCGTGATCCGCGATTCGACGGGCTTCGTCGCGCAGCGTATCGTCGCGACGATCGTCAACATCGGTTGCGACATCGCGCAAAAACAAATCGCCACGCCCCGCGACATCGACCTCGCGGTCACGCTAGGCCTGGGCTACCCGCGCGGCCCGCTCGCGCTCGGCGACGCGCTGGGCGCGCGCACGATCCTCGCGATCCTGCGCAACATCCACACCGTGCTCGGCGATCCGCGCTATCGCCCGTCGCCGTGGCTCGCGCGCCGCGCGCAGCTCGGCCTTTCGCTGACGCAAACAGACGCAGCAGACATCAACGCATCGAACGAGGCACCGCAATGAGCGCCGAACTCCGCAGCACCCGCCCGCAAGGCCACGAATCGACACTCGTCCTCACGCTGTCGAACCCCGGCGCGCGTAACGCGCTGCATCCCGACATGTACGCCGCCGCCGTCGAAGCCTTCGACGCCGCCGAGCGCGACCCGTCGCTGCGCGCGATCGTCCTCACGGGCGCCGACAACTTCTTCTGCGCGGGCGGCAACCTCAACCGTCTGCTCGAAAACCGCGCGAAAGACCCTTCGGTGCAGGCCGCCAGCATCGACATGCTCGCCGCCTGGGTCACCGCGATGCGCCAGTCGAGCAAGCCGATCATCGCGGCCGTGGAAGGCGCCGCTGCCGGCGCGGGCTTCTCGCTCGCGCTCGCCGCCGACCTGCTCGTCGCCGCCGACGATGCGAAGTTCGTCATGGCCTATTCGCGCGTAGGTCTGACACCTGACGGCGGCGGCTCGTGGTTCCTCGCGCGCGCGCTGCCGCGCTCGCTCGCGTTCGAGCTGATGGTGGAAGGCAAGCCGGTCGGCGCGGCGCGTCTCGCGGAACTGGGCGTCGTGAACCGGCTCGCGAAGCCGCAAACGGCGCTCGATACGGCGCTTGCGTGGGCCGACGAACTCGCGAATATCTCGCCGAATTCGGTCGCGCGCATCAAGGGTTTGACGAACGTCGCGGACGCGCAGCCGCTCGAAGCTCAGCTCGCTGCGGAGCGCGAGAGTTTCGTCGCGTCGCTGCATCACCGCGACGGCCTCGAAGGCATTACCGCGTTCCTCGAAAAACGCGCCCCTGTCTACAAGTAAACCGGCTTCACTCCGCACGAGCGGCACACCCATGACCGAGTACCAGTTGCCCGCGCGCCGGCGCCTCTACGTGATGCGTCACGGCGACGTTACCTACTTCGACGAGACCGGTCGCGCCATCGACCCGGACACCGTGCCGCTCAACGAGAACGGTCGCGCCCAGGCCACCGCCGCCGGCGAAGCGTTCGCCTTGCAGGGGGTGCGTTTCGATCGCGTGATCGTCAGCGGACTGCGCCGCACGGTCGAGACCGCGCAGCGCGCGCTCGCGGCAACCGGTCAGTCGATCGAACTCGAAGTGCAGAGCGCGTGGGAAGAGATTCGCGGCGGGCGTCTCGCCGCCATTCCCCCCGCCGAAGTCGAAGATGCCTTCCTGCGCGTGTTCGACGGCATCGTGCCGGAAGACACGCGCTTTCTCGGCGGCGAGACCATCGGCGAGTTGCTCGACCGCGTGCTGCCGCCGCTCGATGCGCTGCGCGCCGACCTGTCGTGGGACTCGGCGCTGCTCGTGCTGCACGGCGGCGTGAACCGCGCGATTCTCTCGCATGCGATCACGGCGGGCGGACGCGCATTCTTCGGCCATCTCGCGCAGGCCACGGGCTGCATCAACGCGCTCGATGTCGGCGCCGAACCGCGGGACTGGGTCGTGCGCATGCTCAACTACGCGCCGCCCTCGCCGCTGCACCGCGACACCCGCAACACCACGATGGAGATGCTGTACGCGCAATACCTGCGTTATAGACCGCACGGCTGACGCGCGGCGACCCACAGGAGAATCAGGAGAAGGGAGACGAATATGGCGCAAGCCACCCCGGATGGAGACACGCACAACAACGCGCAAACGCGCCCCGACTACTCGGCGTTCGAAGGCACGCGCCCGGTTGCCGAGCGCCAGCGCTTCGACACCGAGGCGCTGAGCGCCTGGCTCACCGCTCACGTGGAAGGCTTCCAGGGCCCCCTCACGATCGAGCAGTTCGCCGGCGGCCAGTCGAACCCGACGTTCAAGCTCATCACGCCCGGCCGCACCTACGTGATGCGCGCGAAGCCGGGACCCAAGGCGAAGCTGCTGCCGTCTGCGCACGCGATCGAACGCGAATACCGCGTGATGGACGCGCTCGCCTCAAGCGACGTCCCGGTCGCAAAGATGCTCGCGCTCTGCGACGACGAAGCGGTGATCGGCCGCGCGTTCTACGTGATGGAGTTCGTCGAGGGCCGCGTGCTCTGGGACCAGTCGCTGCCCGGCATGACGCGCGAGCAACGCGGCGCGATCTACGACGAGATGAACCGTGTGATCGCCGCGCTCCACAACGTGGAGCCCGACGCCGTGGGTCTCGCCGACTACGGCAAGCCAGGCAATTATTTCGCACGCCAGATCGATCGCTGGAGCCGCCAGTACCAGGCCTCGGAAACGGAGCGCATCGACGCCATGCATCACCTGATCGAATGGCTGCCGCAGCACATGCCCGACGATGCGGGCTCGCGCGTGTCGGTCGTGCATGGCGACTATCGCCTCGACAACCTGATCTTTCACCCGAGCGAGCCGAGCGTGCTGGCCGTGCTCGACTGGGAGCTCTCCACGCTCGGCGACCCGCTCGCCGACTTCTCGTATCACTGCATGGCCTGGCACGTCGATCCCGCGCAGTTCCGCGGCATTGCCGGGCTCGACTGGCAGGCGCTCGGCATTCCCGACGAGGCGCAGTACGTCGCACGCTATTGCGAGCGCACCGGCCTCGAGATTCGCGGCGACTGGAACTTCTATCTTGCGTACAACATGTTCCGGATCGCGGCGATCCTGCAGGGCATCATGAAACGCGTGGTGGACGGCACGGCCGCGAGCGCGCAGGCCGTCGACGCAGGCCGCCGCGCGAGGCCCATGGCGGAGCTCGCCTGGCGCTACGCCCAGAAGGTTCGCTGAAACCGTTCGGGAACGACTCACTTTTCCCTGTTACTGCATCGCATTGCGAGGTCACCGATGAATTTCGATTACTCCCCGAAAGTGCAGACGCTGCGCGAGAAACTGCTCGCGTTTTTCGACGAACACATCTATCCGAACGAAGCCGTCTTTCATGAGGAAGTCGAGCGCAATCGTGCGAACGGCAACCCGTGGGTGCCGACGCAAATCGTCGAACAGTTGAAAGAGAAGGCGCGCGAAGCGGGCCTGTGGAACCTGTTCCTGCCCGCCTCCGAACGCGGCGCGGGTCTCACGAACCTCGAATACGCGCCGCTGTGCGAAATCATGGGCCGCGTGCACTGGGCGCCTGAGGTGTTCAACTGCAGCGCGCCCGACACCGGCAACATGGAAACCATCGAGCGCTACGGCAGCGAGGCGCACAAGCAGCAATGGCTCGCGCCGCTGCTGGCAGGCCAGATCCGCTCCGCCTTCCTGATGACCGAGCCCGACGTGGCCTCGTCGGACGCGACGAACATCCAGACGCGCATCGAGCGCGACGGCGACGACTACGTGATCAACGGCACGAAGTGGTGGTCGTCGGGTGCGGGCGACCCGCGCTGCGCAATCTACATCCTGATGGGCAAGACCGACCCCGATGCGCCGCGCCATGCTCAACAGTCGATGATCCTCGTGCCCTCGGATACGGCCGGCATCACCGTGCGCCGCCCGCTCACCGTGTTCGGCTACGACGACGCACCGCATGGCCATATGGAGATCACGCTCGAAAACGTGCGCGTGCCCGCGTCGAACATTTTGCTCGGCGAAGGCCGCGGGTTCGAGATCGCGCAAGGGCGGCTCGGACCGGGCCGCATCCATCACTGCATGCGTCTCATCGGCCTCGCAGAACGTGCGCTCGAGTTCATGGCAAAACGCGCCCTCTCGCGCGTGGCGTTCGGCAAGGCGGTCGCCCAGCAGACCGTCACCCAGGAGCGCATTGCCGAAGCGCGCTGCATGATCGAACAGGCCCGCCTGCTCACGCTCAAGACCGCGTACATGATGGACACCGTCGGCAACAAGGGCGCGCGCGGCGAGATCGCCATGATCAAGGTGGTGGCGCCGAACATGGCCTGCCAGGTGATCGACTGGGCCATGCAAGTGCACGGTGCGGCCGGCGTGAGCGGCGACTTCCCGCTGGCGTACTCGTACGCCTCGGCACGCACGCTGCGCTTCGCCGACGGCCCCGACGAGGTGCACCGCAACGCCATCGCCAAGCTCGAACTCGCGCGCCATATGGATGCGGGCGCGGCATCGCGCGTGGAAATGCCGGTCACGCGCTCGTAAATCCGCGTAAGTCCACAAACGCAGCAGGGGCGCTCGTGCGCCCTCTGCGAGCGACGCGGAACTATGCTAATTTGCGCCAGATCGGGCGTCGCGCAAGACTATCCAGACTTTCGCGGCGCCTTCTTTCATGGTGCCAAGGAGCCACGATGATCGACGTCTACAGCTGGGCCACGCCGAACGGTCACAAAGTCCATATCATGCTCGAGGAAACCGGCCTCGAATACCGGGTGCATCCGGTCGATATCGGCGCGGGCGACCAGTTCAAGCCCGAATTCCTCGCCATCAGCCCGAACAACAAGATTCCCGCCATTACCGACTCCGAAGGCCCGCGCCGCGCCGACGGCCAGCCGTTCTCGCTGTTCGAGTCGGGCGCGATCCTGATCTATCTCGCCGCGAAAACCGGCCGCTTCATGCCTGAGGACCTCGCGGCGCGCTACGACGTGCTGCAATGGGTGATGTTCCAGATGGGCGGCCTCGGCCCCATGCTCGGCCAGGCGCACCACTTCCGCATCTACGCGCCCGAGAAGATCGAGTATGCGGTCAATCGCTACACGAACGAAGCGAAGCGCCTCTACAACGTGATGGAAACGCAGCTCGAAAAGACCGAGTATCTGGCCGGCGACGAATACACCATCGCGGATATCGCCGCATTCCCGTGGACGCGCTCCTGGCAAAACCAGGGCGTCGAGCTCGATTCGCTGCCCAACGTGAAGCGCTGGCACGAAACGATCGCAGCGCGGCCCGCGGTCAAGCGCGGCGTGGAAGTGCTCGCCAATGTGCGCAAGCCGCTCATGGATGAGAAGGCGAAGGAGATGCTGTTCGGCGCGACGCAGTACGCCAGGCACTAACGCATTGCGCTGAAGCTCAGGCAAGACAAAAGGGGCGGCCGCCTCGCAGCGGAGCGCCCCTTTTCGTTGAGCACGCAACCAGACTAGAAGTAGTGCCGCGTGATGAACTCGGCCACGCACGCGGGCCGCTCACCGCCTTCGCGCTCGATGCTCACATCCCACACGACCTGCACGCCGCCGCCCTCCACGTCGCTCACTTCTTTCACCGCAATACGTGCACGCACCTTCGCGCCCACGGGCACCGGCTGCGTGAAGCGCACGCGGTTGAGGCCGTAGTTCACGCCCATGCGCTGGCGCATATGCAGCGTTCCTCCCAGCAGCACGGGAATCAGCGAAAGCGTGAGAAAGCCGTGCGCAATCGGGCCGCCAAACGGCGACTCGCGGCGCGCGCGTTCGGCGTCGATATGGATCCACTGGTGGTCGCCCGTGGCGTCGGCAAAACCGTGCACGTCCGCCTCGCTTACCTCGCGCCAGCCGCTCACGAGCGGCCCAGCGCCGATCAGCGCGCGCAACGCCGCCGCGTCGGCAATCTGCATGACATCGCTTTCGCTCACGTTGCGCCCCCTGGATGGCGAAGGCCGAACAGCGCCTTCGAACGCACGGTCACGATCAGCTCGCCGTGCTGGTTGTGTCCTTCCCACTGCGTTTCGACGATACCGCGGTCCGGCTTGCTCGCCGACACGCGCTTGCTCAGGATCGCATTCGTCATCGTCAACGTGTCGCCCACGCGCGTGGGCTTGAGCCAGCGGATCTCGTCGACGCCGGGCGAGCCCATCGAGGTCGAGTCCTTGAGAAAGTTGCGCACGAGCATGCCCATCATGACCGAGCAGGTATGCCAGCCACTCGCAACGAGCCCGCCGAACATCGACGCCTCGCCGCCCCCCTCGCTCATGTGGAATGGTTGCGGATCGAATTGCTCCGCGAATTGCACCACCTCGTCGCGCCCGAAGGTGTGGGAACCGACCACATAGCGCTTGCCCACTTCGAGATCTTCGTAACTCACGCCCATCCGTTTTCTCCGCCGATGTTGCCCTGTTGTTGCCTGCTGCCGCCACGCGTTACGCTGCCTGCGCGAAACCGGGCAGCGAAGCGAAGCGTTCGAGGTGATGATCGACATCACCGAGCGTCGTTTCGATGATCGCGAGACGCTTGAACAGATGCGCGGCCGCCACTTCGTTGGTGACGCCCATGCCGCCGTGCAACTGCACAGCCTGCTGGCCGATGAAGCGCGCTGCCTGCCCCACGCGGACCTTCGCCGCCGAGATCGCGCGGCGCCGCTCTTCGGCCGACTCGCTACTGTAACGCGCGGCGGCGAGGTAAGTCAGCGAGCGGGCCTGCTCGGCGTGGATCAGCATCTCCGCCATGCGGTGCTGCAGCGCCTGGAAGCGCGCGATCGGCACACCGAACTGTTGACGCGTCTTCGTGTATTCGACCGTTGCGTGGTTGAGCGCGTCCATGGCGCCCACGGCTTCGGCACACAGCAGGAACGTGGCGTAATCGGCAATTTTCTCCCACGTCGCCGCGCCGGCGTGCGCATCGCCAAGACGGCGCGCGCGCGCTTCCTTGAAGGTCAGCGTGGCGGCGCGCTGGCCGTCGATCGTGCGGTAATCGCTCACCTCGACACCCTTCGCATCGCGCGCGACGACAAAGAGCGCGACCTCGCCCGCGAAGCGCGCCGGCACGATCCAGTGGTCCGCCTGGGCGCCGTGCTGCACGACCGATTTCGTGCCGGTTAGCGCAAAGCCATCGCCCGTTTCCTTCGCCTGCGTTTCCAGCGAGAACAGGTCGTAGCGCGACTGCGGCTCGTGGAAAGCCGCTGCAAGCTTGATCTCGCCCGAGGCGACGCGTTCGAGCAGCGCCGCGTTTTCTGCATTGGCCGCACCGCCCGCGAGCTTGAGCGCCTCGACGCCCACCGCGGTTGCCCAGTACGGCTCGACCACGAGCGCGCGGCCCAGCTCCTGCATGACGACGAGCATGTCGAACGGCGCGCCGTCGAAGCCGCCCTGCTCCGCCGGCACCGGCAGCGCGGTTAGCCCCAGTTCGACGAAGGCGTTCCAGTGCTGGTCCGAAACGCCTGCGGGGGTCTTCACGATCGCCTGGCGTGCTTCGAAGCCGTAGTTCTTGTCGAGATAGCGACGCAGCGCGTCGGCGAGTTGCTGTTGCTCTTCGGTGAAATTGAAGTTCATGGCGCCGCTCCTCAAATCCCCAGAATCATCTGCGAGATGATGTTCTTCTGAATTTCGTTCGACCCGCCGTAGATCGACGTCTTGCGATAGTTGAAGTAGTACGCCGCGAGCGGGGCCGCGTCGTCGTCGCCAGCTGCCGCGTGGTCGTGCTCGCCCTCGAGGAAGGCCGGGTCGAACGGCGCCGCAAGCGGGCCGACCGCGTCGACCATCAGCTCGGTCAGCGCCTGCTGGATCTCCGTGCCCTTGATCTTGAGCATCGACGCTTCAGGACCGGGGCCGCGGCCGTTGGACGCGCTCGCGATCACACGCTCGGCAGTCACTTCGAGCGCCATCAGCTCGATTTCGACGGCGGCCACGCGCGCCGCGAACACGGGGTCTTCGAGCAGCGGCTTGCCATGTTTCTTCTGCTTGAGCGCGACGCCCTTGAGGAACGCGAGTTCGCGGTTCGACGCGCCCACGCGCGCGATGCCGGTGCGCTCGTGGCCGAGCAGATACTTCGCGTAGGTCCAGCCGCGGTTCTCGTCGCCGACGAGATTGTCGACCGGCACCTTCACGTCTTCGAAAAATACTTCGTTAACCTCATGGTCTTCATCGAGCGTGATGATCGGACGCACGGTGATGCCGGGCGTTTTCATGTCGATGAGGAGGAACGAGATGCCTTCCTGCTTCTTGGCTGCAGGATCGGTACGCACGAGGCAGAACATCATGTCGGCGTACTGGCCGAGCGTGGTCCAGGTCTTCTGGCCGTTCACGACGTAGTGATCGCCGTCACCGCCTTTCACAAGTACCGCCCGCGTGCGCAACGACGCGAGATCGGAGCCCGAGCCCGGTTCGGAGTAGCCCTGGCACCACCAGTCTTCACCGGAGAGGATGCGCGGCAGATAGCGGCGCTTCTGGGCCTCGTTGCCGTACTTCATGAGCACGGGCGCGACCATCGACACGCCGAACGGCAGTACCGGCGGCGCGCCGATGCGGCCGCACTCGGCGTCCCAGATGTGGCGCTGCGTTTCGGTCCAGCCCGGGCCGCCCCACTCCGCGGGCCACGCGGGCGCGGACCAGCCCTTTTTGCCTAGCAGCTGGTGCCAGTTGGCAATGTCGTCGCGCGAGAGGCGTTTGTGGTTGAGAACCTTGTCGCGCATCGCTTGAGGCAGATTGGCCTCGAGCCAGGCGCGGATTTCGGCGCGAAATGCGTCGTCAGCGGGGGTGTAGTCCAGATCCATGCGCAATGTCTCCTGGCCGCGGCCGGTGCGGGGCGTTGCCCGCGCCGCGGCGAAGACCCGCATGGCGTTATTGCAGCGGACCCTTCAACGCGGCCGGAACCGGCAGCGGCATCACATCGATGCCTTCTTCGACGAGAGCTTGCGCATCGTCCGCGGAAGCGACTCCACGGATGTTGCGCGACGGCGCTTCGTTGTAGTGAATGCGCCGCGCCTCCTCGGCGAAACGGTCGCCTACGTTCTCCGTCTTCTCGAGGACCTCGCGAATGACACGCATCGCATGCGCCTGCCATTGCGCCGCCTGCTCGTGCGGCGACGCTTTCGGCGTTTCGCTCGCACCGGACAGGTTCAGCCGGGGCGCGGACGGCAAGCGGGTCACATGGGTGGCGCCGCACATCGGACATTCGACCAGCTTGCGGGACAGTTGCGACTCGAAGTCGTCAACCGATGCGAACCAGCCTTCAAACCGGTGGCCGTCTGGACACTGTAAATCGAGGACCTTCATGGGGAATCGAGGCTTGCGATGAGTTTAGCGCAAATCGTAAATTTGTGAACGACCGTTCGAAAAAATTCCTGCGGCCAGCCACCGGGACTTTCCCGGGGGTTCGATTGTAGCGCCGCTCGGGCGGGCGCGCTGAAGGTGCTTCGAGGCGTATTCTGCCGCGGGTGCGCGTAAAAGCGACAACGGCGGCCACAAGGGCCGCCGTCGATCGGGAACTCGCCGCGCCGCGTAGCGCGTCTCAGCCCTGCTCTGCCTTCGCGAGCGGCCACGCGCCCGACAGCGCCTTTTCGAGCCAGAACGTGCCGACGATCGTCTTCACGTCGGTGATCTTGCCCGTGCGCACCCATTCGAGCAGCTCGGGAACCGTCGCCGAGAAGGTTTCGAGAAACTCGCCGTCGTCGAGCTGCGCCGCGCCTGCGGTCAACCCGCGTGCGAGGTAAATGTCGATGAACTCGGTCGAATACGAGATCACGGGATGGATCTGTGCGAGATAGACATACTCGCGCGCCGTATAGCCCGTCTCCTCCTTCAGTTCGCGGATCGCGCAGGCGAGCGCGCCCTCCTGCGGATCGAGCTTGCCAGCCGGGAACTCGGTCATCACGCGCGAGAGCGGATAGCGGTACTGGCGCTCCATCAGCACGCGGCCGTCGTCGAACAGCGGGATGACCATCACCGCGCCAGGATGCTGAACGAACTCGCGCGTGGCGTGCTTGCCGTCCGGCAGCGCAACGGTGTCGCGCTTCAGGGTGAGGAAATTGCCGGCGTAGAGCGTCGTGCTTTCCACGCACGTCTCGGCGAGCGCCGGGTCGTGTTGATGATGTTCAGCCATAGTCAGCCTCGTGGGTGCTCAGAAAAATCGGGAAGCCGCGGGCGCGCCGCGTGAAGTGAAATCGGTCAGACTGCAGGCCAGACTGCGGGTCGCACGGCGCGTGCCGGCCGCGGGCCGGCGACGCGCCTCACGCCGGGCGGCGTTTGACGAGATATTGCCAGGTGAAGCCGGGGAACGCGAACACGACAAACAGACTGAAGGTGATCGCGTAGAACTGCCAGCCCTGGTCAAAACGATTGCCGGCACGCGCCTCCAGCAGGAAGCCGAACGTACCGACCACAACATACAGCACGATCATTTCAGCGATGCGAATCCACGCACTCTTCTTCGGTGCGCGAAGCGGCACGACGCCGAACAATCGCTGGTTGAGGAACGGCAGGTTGGCGCCCGCGAGCGCCAACAGCACGATGAACCAGCCCGCTGCCGACATCAGAGCGGCAGCGTATGCGTAACAGCCTGCAGGCAGATCGACATCAGCGGGCCAGGAATGATGCCCAGCACGAGCACCGCCACGCCGTTGAGCGTGAGCAGTGCGCGGTTGCACGCGTGGCTCTCGATCGGTGCTTCGTCCTGCGGTGCGTCGAAGTACATCAGCTTGACGATGCGCAGGTAGTAGAACGCGCCGAACAGCGACGTGACCACGGCGAGCACGGCAAGCCACGTGAGGCCCGCGTTCATGGTCGCTTCGAGCACGGCGAGCTTCGCGTAGAAGCCGACGGTCGGCGGAATGCCCGCGAGCGAGAACATCATGAGCATCATGACGAACGCGAACACCGGGTTGCGCTGGTTCAGGCCCTTGAAGTCGTCGATCGTTTCCGCCTCGAAATCGCGGCGGGACAGCAGCATGACGATGCCGAACGCGCCCAGCGTCGTGATCAGATAGACGATGCTGTAGAACATGGCCGAGCTGTACGCACTGGCCGCGCCCGTCGCCTTGTTGTCGACGATGCCGGCGAGCAGGCCGAGCAGCACGAAGCCCATGTTCGAAATGGCCGAGTACGCGAGCATGCGCTTGATGTTGCGCTGGACGATACCCGTGATGTTGCCGACGATCATCGAGAGTGCCGCGAGGATGATCAGCATCTCCTGCCAGTCCACGGCCAGTGGCAGCAGGCCCATCACGAGGAAGCGCACGGCCCATGCGAATGCCGCGACCTTGGGGCCGCCGCCGGTAAGCAGCGTCATGGCCGTAGGCGCGCCTTGATAGACGTCGGGCACCCACATGTGGAACGGCACCGCGCCCATCTTGAACGCCACGCCGGCGACGATGAACACCACGCCGAACAGCAGGACGATATCGTTGATGTGCCCCGAAGCCACGGCCTTGAACACTTCGTTCAGCTCGAGCGAGCCGGTCGCGCCATACAGCATCGAGATGCCGTAGAGCAGGAAGCCCGAAGCGAGCGCACCCAGCACGTAGTACTTCATGGCCGCTTCGTTCGACTGCGTCGCGTCACGACGCAGCGCGATCACTGCGTAGAGCGAGAGCGACATCAGCTCGAGGCCGAGGTACAGCGTGAGGAAGTTGTTGCCCGAGATCATCGTGAGCTGGCCGAGCAGCGAGAACAGGCCAAGCAGGAAGAACTCGCCCCGGAACATGTCGCGGTCTTCGAGATACTTGCGCGAGTACACGATCGACACGGCGTAGCCGAGCGTGACCACCGCCTTCATGGCGCTCGCGAACGGATCGACCACGTACATGCGCGTGAAGTAGTAGTACACGTGCGGATCGAACGCGTCCACCGCGAACCAGATACCGGCTATGACCGTGGTCAGCAGCGCGATGAAGTAGGTCGTGCGCCGGCCTTCGGGACCGGTGAACGTGTCGTTGAGCCACGCGACGACGAGGCCGGTCATCACCAGGCCGTCGGGCAGCAGAGCGTACATAGGGGCGTTTGGCATGATCTTTTGTTCCTCCGCTCGGGTATTACTGTGACAGCGGCAGTTTCGACACTGCGACGTGGGAGAGGAGGTTTTCCACGGAAACGTGCATCACATCGGTAAAGGGCTTCGGGTAGACGCCCATGAAAAGCGTAAACAGTGCGAGCACCCCAAGGATGAAGTATTCGCGACCGTTGATGTCCTTCAGCTCGCGAACATGGTCGTTCGCAACGGCGCCGAAGTACACCCGCTTGTACATCCACAACGTATAGGCCGCGCCCAGGATCAGCGTGAACGCCGCCCCGAATGCGATCCAGAAGTTGAACTTCACTGCCGCCAGAATCACCATGAATTCGCCAACGAATCCCGAGGTGCCCGGCAGGCCGCAGTTGGCCATCGCGAACAGCATGGCCAGCGCCGCGAACTTCGGCATGGTGTTGACCACACCGCCGTAATCCGCGATATCGCGTGTGTGCATGCGGTCATACAGCACGCCGATGCACAGGAACATGGCGCCCGAGACGAAACCGTGCGAGATCATCTGGATGATCCCGCCTTCCATCGCGAGCTGGCTCGATTCGCCGAACATAAAGAAGCCGAGCGTGACGAAGCCCATGTGGGCAATCGACGAGTACGCGACCAGCTTCTTCATGTCCGCCTGCACCATCGCCACGAGGCCGATGTAGATCACGGCGATCAGCGACAGCGTGATGATGACTGGCGCCAGGTAGTGGCTCGCGTCCGGCGTGACCGGCAGCGAGAAACGCAGGAAACCGTACGCGCCGAGCTTGAGCATGATCGCGGCCAGCACGACCGAGCCGCCCGTGGGCGCTTCGACGTGCGCGTCCGGCAACCACGTGTGGACCGGCCACATCGGCACCTTGACGGCAAACGCGAAGAAGAACGCGATGAACAGCAGGATCTGCGGCGTCATGGCGATCTTCGCGGCCTGCCAGGTGGCGAGGTCGAAGGTCCCGGTAATGCGGTACAGGTACAGCAACGCGACCAGCATGAGCAGCGAGCCGGCCAGCGTATAGAGAAAGAACTTGAACGCCGCGTACACGCGGTTCGGGCCGCCCCACACACCGATGATGATGTACATCGGAATGAGCGTGGCTTCGAAGAACACGTAGAACAGCAGACCGTCGGCGGCGCAGAAAACGCCGATCATGATGCCCGACAGGATGAGGAACGATGCGTAATACTGCGCGACGTTCTTCGTGATGACCTGCCAGCCCGCGATCACGACGATCACGGTGATGAGCGCCGTCAGCACGACGAACCACAGCGCGATACCGTCGACGCCCAGGTGATACGCAATATTGAACCGCTCGATCCAGACCGACTTTTCCTCGAACTGCAGGGAAGCCGTGCTCGTATCGAAGCCCGCAACGAGCGGAAGGGTGACGAGGAAACTAAGCACCGAACCGATGAGTGCGAGCCAGCGGTCCGCACTCGGGTTCCGACGGGAACCCACTACAAGAACGATGACGCCGAATACGATCGGCATCCATATCGCAATACTGAGAATCGGAGTTGCGTGCATGCGTTTCCTCGCCTTATTTTGCCTTATTTGCCGCCGAGCGTTACAAACAGGGTAAGGAGGCCAAGCATGCCAATGATCATGGCAAATGCGTAGTGGTAGATATAGCCGGATTGCAGGAAACGAATGACAGTTGCAAACCAGCCGATAAACTTGGCGCTCCCGTTTACGACGCCGTCGATCACGACGACATCGCCCTCCTTCCACAGACCGCGACCGATCGCGACTGCTCCGCGAGCGAAGACAATTTCGTTGATCTTGTCGAGGTAATACGCGTTTGCCAGCAGCTTGTAGACCGGCGAGAAAGTGCGCGACACGACGGCCGGCAGTTCCGGGCGCTTCATGTAGAAGAACCACGCCACCACCACACCCGCGAGTGCGAGCCACACCGGCAGACCCGAGAACGCATGCGCGCCCATCGCGGCCCAGCCCTGGAATTCTTTGCCCATCTCCGCGAGCGCTTCGTGGTTCTCGCCGACGAAGATGACGTTCTGGAACGCCACGCCATGCGAGAAGAAGTCACCGAAGAGCAGCGGCTGGATCGCGAACGCACCGGCGATCACCGAGGGGATCGCGAGCAGAACGAGCGGCACCCAGATGACCCACGGCGACTCGTGCGGCACGTGCACGTGATGTTCGTCGTGACCGTGGCCATGATCGCCGTGACCGCTGTGGGCGGCATTGGCAGCCTCGATCGCCATCGGCGACTCAGGGTGCTTCGGACCGCGGAAGCGCTCTTCACCGTGGAACACGAGGAAGTACATACGGAACGAGTACAGCGCCGTGACGAACACGCTTGCCACGACCGCGAAGTACGCGAAGCCCGAACCCGGCAGGTGCGAGAGCTTCACGGCGTCGATGATCGAATCCTTCGAGTAGAAGCCCGAGAAGAACGGCGTACCGATCAGCGCGAGCGAACCGACGAGCGAGGTGATCCACGTGATGGGCATGTACTTGCGCAGGCCGCCCATGTTGCGCATGTCCTGATCGTGGTGCATGCCGATGATGACCGAGCCCGCGCCGAGGAACAGCAGCGCCTTGAAGAACGCGTGCGTCATCAGGTGGAAGATCGCGACCGGGTAAGCCGAGACGCCGAGCGCCACCGTCATGTAGCCGAGCTGCGAGAGCGTGGAGTAAGCCACCACACGCTTGATGTCGTTCTGGACCACCCCGAGGAAGCCCATGAAGAGCGCGGTAATGGCGCCGATCACGACGATGAACGACAGCGCGGCTTCCGACAGTTCGAACAGCGGCGACATGCGCGCGACCATGAAGATACCGGCCGTCACCATGGTTGCCGCGTGAATCAGCGCGGAGATCGGCGTCGGGCCTTCCATCGAATCGGGGAGCCAGACGTGCAGCGGGAACTGGGCCGACTTGCCCATTGCGCCGATGAAGAGGCAGATACACGCAACGGTGAGCAGGTTCCACGAGGTGCCCGGGAACGTCAGCGCGGCGATTTCATGACCCTTCGCGAAGATGTCGTTGTAGTTCAGCGAGCCGCCGAACGCGAGCAACAGGCCGATACCGAGCAGGAAGCCGAAGTCGCCCACGCGGTTCACGAGGAACGCCTTCATGTTCGCGTAGATGGCGCTTTCACGCTTGAAGTAGAAGCCGATCAGCAGGTACGAGACGAGGCCCACCGCTTCCCAGCCGAAGAACAGCTGCAGGAAGTTGTTGCTCATCACGAGCATCAGCATCGAGAACGTGAAGAGCGCGATGTACGAGAAGAAGCGCTGGTAGCCCTCTTCTTCCGCCATGTAGCCGATCGTGTAGATGTGCACCATCAGGGACACGAAGGTCACGACGACCATCATGAGCGCAGTCAGCGAGTCGATGAGGAAGCCGACTTCGAACTTCAGGGTGCCAACCGACATCCATTCGTAGACCGTTGCGTTGAAGCTCGCGCCGCCCATCACGTCGAGGAGCGTGATGCACGAAAGCACGAACGCGATCGCGACGCCAAGAATGGTCACCGTATGCGCGCCCGCGCGCCCGATTGCGTTGCCAAAGAGACCGGCAATCAGGGAACCGGCGAGAGGAGCCAGCGGGATCGCCAGCAGAAGAGTTTCGTTAAGAGTCGTTGCCATAAAGTCAGCCTGCCTTAGCCTTTGAGCTGATCGAGATCCTCGACATTGATCGTGTCGAGGCTGCGGAACAGGGTCACAAGAATAGCCAGACCAATTGCAGCTTCCGCCGCCGCAACTGTAAGCACGAAGAACACGAAAATCTGTCCGTGAACGTCACCGAGGTAATGCGAGAACGCGACGAAGTTCGTGTTCACCGCTAACAGCATCAGCTCAATCGCCATCAGGATGATGATGACGTTGCGCCGATTCAAAAAGATTCCGACGATCGAGATCGCAAAAAGGATCGCGCCGAGGACGAGGTAATGGGCCAGTGTCAGCATGGTTCGCTCCTTCGCGCTTAGCTCTTCGTTGCCGGTGCGGCCGGCGCGGCACCCGCCGCGGGCGCAGCCCCGGCTTCGGCTTGCGCCGGTTCCGCGGGTTCCGGCACCTCCACGACGGCCTGCATCTTCACGAGGCGCACGCGGTCCTGGCGGCGCACATTGACCTGCTTTGACACGTCCTGGCGCTTCGAGTCCTTCGGCTCGCGCACCGTGAGCGCGATGGCCGCGACGATCGCCACCAGCAGCACGAGGCCGGCGACTTCGAAGGCGAAGATGTAGTCGGTGTAGATGATCTTGCCGATCAGGTGCGCGTTCGAGATCGCGGCGGCGGCGGCCGGCGTGGTATCGGGCACCGGCGTGCTCGTCGCGCCGAAGCCGTGCCACAGGATCAGCGCGGTTTCGACCACGATGATCGCGCCCACGATGGTCGCCACCGGAATGAAGCGCTTGAAGTCGCGGCTCAGCACGTCGATGTTGATGTCCAGCATCATCACCACGAACAGGAACAGCACCATCACCGCGCCCACGTAGACGAGCACCAGCAGGATCGCGAGGAATTCGGCCTCGAGCAGCATCCAGATCGCGGCCGCGTTGAAGAACGCGAGCACGAGGAAGAGCGCAGACGCGACAGGATTGCGCGAAGTGATCACCTTCAGCCCTGACAGCGTGAGCAGCAGCGCGAAGATGTAGAACAGGACGGTCGTGAATTCCATGATTACTGGTTCATCGTTGAGGCCTTCGTGAGGCGGATTGCGCGGCGCAGACTGGCGGCCAGACCAGGGAGCGTCGCGCCGCGGCGGTCAGGCTGCGGTATCGCGCGGGCGTTCGGCACACGCGTTCTCCACAGCCGGCCCGAACCGCGGGCCGATGCAGCGTCAAACTGAAAGATCAACGGTACGGTGCATCCGCTGCCTTGTTCGCCGCGATCTGCGCTTCATAGCGATCGCCAACGGCCAGCAGCATATCCTTCGTGAAATACAGATCGCCGCGCTTCTCGCCGTGATACTCGAGAATGTGCGTTTCGACGATCGAGTCGACCGGGCAGCTCTCTTCGCAGAAACCGCAGAAGATGCACTTGGTCAGGTCGATGTCGTAACGCGTCGTGCGGCGCGTGTTGTCCTCGCGCACTTCCGATTCGATCGTGATCGCGAGCGCGGGGCACACGGCCTCGCACAGCTTGCACGCGATGCAGCGCTCTTCGCCATTTTCATAGCGGCGCAGCGCGTGCAAGCCTCGAAAACGCGGGGACATAGGCGTCTTTTCTTCCGGGAACTGCACGGTGAACTTGCGCTTGAAGGCGTAACGCCCCGTCAGCGCGAGCCCCTTGAGCAGCTCGGTCAGGAAAAACGTCTTGAAGAAGTTTTGGATAGCGTTCATGGTTGTGTTCGCCCCTTATTTCCAGATGCTCAACGGCGACATGTACCAGAAGCCGACCACGATCAGCCACACGATGCACACCGGAATGAACACCTTCCAGCCGAGACGCATGATCTGGTCATAGCGATAGCGCGGGAACGTCGCGCGGGCCCAGATGAAGACCGACAACAGGCAGAAGACCTTCAGCACCAGCCAGAACACGCCCGGGATGAAGTCGAGGAACGCGAACGGGGCGCTCCAGCCGCCGAGGAACAGCACCGAGGCGAGCGCCGAGATCACGATCATGTTGATGTACTCGGCGAGGAAGAACAGCGCGAACGCCATACCCGAGTAATCGATCATGTGACCCGCGACGATTTCCGACTCCCCTTCCACCACGTCGAACGGGTGACGGTTCGTTTCGGCAATGCCCGAGATGAAGTAGACGACGAACATCGGCAGCAGCGGCAGCCAGTTCCACGAGAGGAACGTGATGCCCCAGTTCGCGAACATGCCGCGCATCTGGCCTTCGACGATCACCGAGAGGTTCAGGCTGCCCGACACCATCAGCACGACGACGAGCGCGAAGCCCATCGAAATTTCGTACGAAACCATCTGCGCCGCGGCGCGCATGGCGCCGAGGAACGCGTACTTCGAGTTCGACGCCCAGCCCGCCAGAATCACGCCGTACACGCCGATCGACGAGATCGCCATCGCGTAGAGCAGGCCCGCGTTGATGTCGCCGAGCACCGCGCCCGCCTGGAACGGAATCACCGCCCAGACCGCGAAGGCCGGCACCACCACCATGATCGGCGCGACCATGTAGATCCAGCGGCTCGCCTGCGCGGGCTGAATCACTTCCTTGAGCAGCAGCTTCAGCACGTCGGCGATCGGCTGCAACAGACCTGCGGGGCCCACGCGGTTCGGGCCGAGACGCACGTGCATCCAGCCGATCAGCTTGCGCTCCCAGAGGATCAGGTACGCCACGCACAGCAGGATCACCACCGCGACGACGAGAATGCGCACCAGCGCCCAGACGGTGGGCCATGCCACGCCGAGCAGCTGGCTGCCGCCTGCATTGATCGTATCGAACAAGCTCATTTACGCCTTCTCCACCAGCAGTTCACCGAACAGGCTGCCGAGTTGCGCACCGGCCGGCGTCGCCGCCGACACGCGCACCACCGTCGGCGCAAGATTCGCATCGCGCGTCGCAGGCGCCGTCACCGACAGATCGCCCTGGCGCACGCGCACGGCGTCGCCTTCCTTCAGGCCGAGCTGGTCGAAGTATGCCGCCGGCAGACCGATCGCGTTCGCCACGCGGGCAGCCATGGTGAGCTGCAGCGCCTCGCCGCGGCGCACGATTTGATCGGCGTGGTAGATCGGCACGTCGGCGATACGCTCGAAGCGGCCTTCCGCGGCCTTCGCGAGGCTGCCGCGCGCAACCGTGGCGCCGGCCTTGTTCGACAGACGGCCTTCGAAGCTGCCGTCGCCCATCGCCTTGCGGCGCACTTCTTCGGCGGTGTCGTATTCGAAACCCTTGGCGCCCAGCAGCGTGCCGAGCACGCGCAAGACCTTCCATGCCGGACGCGTGTCGCCGAGCGGGCGCACGACGCCGTTGAAGGTCTGGGACGTACCTTCGGCGTTGATGAAGGTGCCCGAGGTTTCCGTGTACGGCGCGATGGGCAGCAGCACGTCCGCGTAGTCGAGTCCCGTCTTGTACGGCGAGAACACGGCGACCATTTCGGCCTGCGCGAGCGCGGCGCGCGCGGCGGCCGGGTTGGCCGTATCGAATTCCGGCTCGACGTTCAAGAGCAGATAGCCCTTGCGCGGCTGCTCGAACGCTTCGCGTGCGTTCAGGCCGTCGCGGCCCGGCAGTGCGCCGGCGATATGCGCGCCGACCGTGTTGGCCGCTTCCGTGAGGAAGCCAAGCGTCGCGCCCGTCGTTTCGGCGATGAACTGCGCGGCGGCGTGCAGGCGCGAGAATTCCGGATGCTGGACCGCGGCGTTGCCGAGCAGCACGTAGCGGCGCTCGCCGCTCGCCAGCGATGCGGCGACCTGCTTCGCGGCTTCCGTGGCCTGCGCGCCTGCGAAGCCTTCCGGCAGCGCGACACCCTTCGCTTCCGCGACAGCCGCCGCGATCGAAGCGAGTTCGTCGAGCCATGCCGAAGGCGCGGCGACGATGCGCTGTGCGTTCGGGATCAGCGAGCCGTCAGCGGTGGCCTGCAGGAAACTGACCTGTGCCCCGCCCTTCGCGGCCTGGCGCAGACGCGCGGCGAACAGCGCGTGGTCGCGGCGCAGGAACGAACCGATCACGAATGCCGAATCGGCATACGAGAGTTCGGCGATCTTCGTGCCGAGCCACGGCGCGCCTTCGAGCGGCGCCGAGAAGTCGCTCTGGCGCAGACGGAAGTCGACGTTCGGCGTGCCGATCGCGTCCGCGAACTGCTTCGCGAGATAGAGTTCTTCGAGCGTGCTGTGCGGGCTCGCGAGCAGCGCGAGCTGGTTCTCGCCATGCTCGTCGCAAATGCCCTTGATGCCCTTCACGACGTATTCGAGCGCGGTCTGCCAGTCGGTCTCGATCCACTCGCCGCCCTGCTTGATCATCGGGCGCGTGAGACGGTCTTCGCTGTTCAGGCCTTCGTACGAAAAGCGGTCCTTGTCCGAGATCCAGCATTCGTTGATGGCTTCGTTCTCGAACGGCAGCACGCGCATCACGCGGTTGTTCTTCACCTGCACGACGAGGTTCGCACCCGTTGCGTCGTGCGGGCTCACCGACTTGCGGCGCGACAGTTCCCACGTACGCGCCGAGAAGCGGAACGGCTTGCTCGTGAGCGCGCCGACCGGGCACAGGTCGATCATGTTGCCCGAGAGTTCCGAATCGACCGTCTTGCCGACGAACGAGGTGATTTCCGAGTGCTCGCCGCGGCCGAGCATGCCGAGCTCCATCACGCCGGCGATTTCGTCGCCGAAGCGCACGCAGCGCGTGCAGTGGATGCAGCGCGACATCTCTTCCATCGAGATGAGCGGACCGACGTTCTTGTGGAACACCACGCGCTTTTCTTCGCTGTAGCGCGAGGCGGACTTGCCGTAACCAACGGCCAGATCCTGAAGCTGGCATTCGCCGCCCTGATCGCAGATCGGGCAGTCGAGCGGGTGGTTGATCAGCAGGAATTCCATCACGGCTTGCTGACCCTGCATGGCCTTGTCGGACATGGTGCGCACGATCATGCCTTGCGACACCGGCGTCGCGCACGCGGGCACGGCCTTCGGCATCTTCTCGACATCGACGAGACACATCCGGCAGTTGGCCGCGATGGAGAGCTTCTTGTGATAGCAGAAGTGCGGGATGTACGTGTCCACGCGCTGAGCAGCCTGGATCACCATGCTGCCCTCGGGCACCTGCACCTTCTTGCCGTCTATTTCAAGTTCAACCATGATGGTTAATCGTCCCTAACCTGTTACCGCTCAATTTCACAGCGGCATTCCCCGTTGCGTCGTGCTACGCGGCGTGCACCGCGCGCTGTCCTTGCCCGTGTCAGGCGGCCACCGTTTCCGAGGCCGCGTGCGAGCCGGCATGACCGCCGACGAGACAGCGCTTGTTGTGCACGTGATATTCGAATTCGTCCCAGTAATGCTTGAGCATGCCGCGCACCGGCATGGCCGCCGCGTCGCCGAGCGCGCAGATCGTACGGCCCATGATGTTGCCCGCCACCGAGTTCAGCAGGTCCAGGTCTTCCTGGCGGCCTTCGCCGTGCTCGATGCGGTTCACCACGCGATACAGCCAGCCCGTGCCTTCGCGGCACGGCGTGCACTGGCCGCACGACTCTTCGTAATAGAAGTACGAGAGACGCAGCAGCGAGCGCACCATGCAGCGCGTTTCGTCCATGACGATGACGGCGCCCGAGCCGAGCATCGAGCCCTGCTTGGCGATGGAGTCATAGTCCATGTCGGTCTGCATCATCAGGTCGCCCGGAATGACCGGCGCCGACGAACCGCCCGGAATCACGGCCTTCAGCTTCTTGCCGCCGCGCACGCCGCCGGCCAGCTCCATGAGCTTCGCGAACGGGGTGCCGAGCGGGATCTCGTAGTTGCCCGGACGCTCCACGTCGCCCGAGATCGAGAAGATCTTCGTGCCGCCGTTGTTCGGCTTGCCGAGTTCCATGTACGTCTGCGGACCGACGCTCAACAGGAACGGGACGGCTGCGAACGTCTCGGTGTTGTTGATCGTGGTGGGCTTGCCGTACACGCCGAAGCTCGCCGGGAAAGGCGGCTTGAAGCGCGGCTGGCCCTTCTTGCCTTCGAGCGACTCGAGCAGCGCGGTTTCCTCGCCGCAGATGTAAGCGCCATAGCCATGGTGCGCGTGCAGCTGGAACGAGAAGTCCGTGCCGAGAATGTTGTCACCGAGGTAGCCCGCCTGGCGCGCTTCTTCCAGCGCAGCCTCGAAGCGGCGGTACACCTCGAAAATCTCGCCGTGGATGTAGTTGTAGCCCACGGTGATGCCCATCGCGTACGCGCCGATGGCCATGCCTTCGATCACGCTATGCGGATTCCAGCGCAGGATGTCGCGGTCCTTGAACGTGCCGGGCTCGCCCTCGTCCGAGTTGCAGACGAGATACTTCTGCCCCGGGAACTGACGCGGCATGAAGCTCCACTTCAGGCCGGTCGGGAAGCCCGCGCCGCCGCGGCCGCGCAGACCGCTCGCCTTCACGTCGGCGATCACCTGCTCGGGCGGAATCTTTTCTTCGAGAATACGGCGCAGCTGCTTGTAGCCGCCGCGCGCGACGTAGTCTTCGAGATGCCAGTTCTCGCCGTTGAGGCCCGCGAGAATCAGCGGTTTGATGTGACGGTCGTGCAACGAAGTCATTTCGAAAGCTCCTCGAGCAGCTGGTCGATCTTCTCGCGGCTCATGAAGCTGCACATGCGGTGATTGTTCACGAGCATCACCGGCGCATCGCCGCACGCGCCCATGCACTCACCTTCTTTCAAGGTGAACTTGCCGTCGGGCGTGGTTTCGCCGAAGTCGATTCCGAGCTTCTGCTTCAGGTATTCGGCGGCGCTTTCCGAGCCGCCTTCCGGGCCGAGCTGGCACGGCAGATTCGTGCAGAGCGTGATCTTGTGCTTGCCGACCGGTCTGGTCTCGAACATCGTGTAGAACGTGGCGACTTCCTGCACCGCGACAGGCGGCATGCCGATGTAGTCGGCCACGTACTGCATGATTTCGGGAGACAGCCAGCCATGCTCTTCCTGAGCAACGGCCAAAGCCGCCATCACGGCGGACTGTCGCTGATCGGCGGGGTACTTCGTCAACGCGCGATCGATTTCTTTCAGGCCTTCAGCTGAGATCATTTTCAGACACGACTCTTTCAATTCCTACCGAACGAAAACCTGCCGCGCGTTCTCATACATTCGCTGCGACAGACGTGGCGTTCCATGCTGCGTGCGCCCGGGACCGGGCGCACCTTGCTGCGCGCCGCCTTAGCGGTCAATTTCACCGAACACGATGTCCTGCGTGCCGATGATCGTGACCGCGTCGGCAATCATGTGGCCGCGCGCCATTTCATCGAGCGCGGACAGGTGGGCGTAACCCGGCGCACGGATCTTCAGACGATACGGCTTGTTCGCGCCATCTGACACCAGGTAGATGCCGAATTCACCCTTCGGATGTTCGACGGCAGCGTATGCCTCGCCTTCGGGCACGTGGAAGCCTTCCGTGAAGAGCTTGAAGTGGTGAATCAGCTCTTCCATGTTCGACTTCATGTTCACGCGCGAGGGCGGCGCAACCTTGTGATTGTCGATCATCACGGGGCCGGGATTCTTGCGCAGCCACTCAATGCACTGTTTCGCAATGCGGGTGGACTGGCGCATTTCTTCGACGCGCACGAGGTAGCGGTCGTAGCAGTCGCCGTTCACGCCCACCGGAATGTCGAAGTCCATCTGGTCGTAGACTTCGTACGGCTGCTTCTTGCGCAGGTCCCACTCGATGCCCGAACCGCGCAGCATCGCGCCCGTCAGGCCGAGCTGCATGGCGCGCTCGGGGCTCACCACGCCGATGCCGACCAGACGCTGCTTCCAGATACGGTTGTCGGTGAGGAGCGTTTCGTACTCGTCGACGCAACCGGGGAAGCGCGTGAAGAAGTCGTCGATGAAGTCCAGCACCGAGCCCTGGCGCGCCTCGTTCATGCGGGCGAGCGCCTTCTCGTTGTGAATCTTCGACGCCTTGTATTGCGGCATTGCGTCAGGCAGATCGCGGTACACGCCGCCCGGACGGTAGTAGGCCGCGTGCATGCGCGCACCCGAGACCGCCTCGTAGACGTCCATCAGGTCTTCGCGCTCGCGGAACGCGTAGAGGAACACCGCCATCGCGCCGACGTCGAGCGCGTGCGAGCCGATCCACATGAGGTGGTTCAGCACGCGCGTGACTTCGTCGAACAGCACGCGGATGTACTTCGCGCGGATCGGCACTTCAATGCCGAGCAGCTTTTCGATGGCGAGCACATAGCCGTGCTCGTTGACCATCATCGACACGTAGTCGAGACGGTCCATGTACGGCACCGACTGGATGAACGTCTTGCTCTCGGCGAGCTTTTCGGTCGCGCGATGCAGCAGGCCGATGTGCGGATCGGCGCGCTGGATCACTTCGCCGTCGAGCTCGAGCACGAGGCGCAGCACACCGTGCGCTGCCGGGTGCTGCGGGCCGAAGTTGAGCGTGTAGTTCTTGATCTCTGACATGCGACCCTCTTAGTGTTTCTTCAGACCGCCGTAGCGATCTTCGCGGATCACACGCGGCGTGATCTCGCGCGGCTCGATCGTGACGGGCTGGTAGACCACGCGCTTCTGCTCCGGGTCGTAACGCATTTCGACATAGCCCGAAACCGGGAAGTCCTTGCGGAACGGATGGCCGATGAAACCGTAGTCGGTCAGGATGCGGCGCAGGTCGGGGTGGCCTTCGAAGACGATGCCGAACAGGTCGAACGCCTCGCGCTCGTACCAGTTGGCCGAATTCCAGATCTCGACGAGCGAGGGCACGATAGGCACTTCGTCGTCCGGCGCGAACACGCGCAGACGCACGCGCCAGTTGTTCGCGAGCGAGAGCAGATGCGACACCGCCGCGAAGCGCGGGCCTTCCCAGGCGCCGTCACCGAAGGTCTGGTAGTCGACGCCGCACAGGTCGACCAGTTGCTCGAAGCGCAGCGAGGGATTATCGCGCAGCTCCTTGGCCACCGCGAGGGACTCGCCCGCCTTGACGACCAGCGTGAGCTCGCCGAGCGCCTCGGTGAGGCTGACGATGCGCGCGCCGAGGGCCGCTTCGAGGTTCGCTTTCAGGGTCTCGAGTTTGCTTGCCATATTGTGGGGAGGCTCGCGGCCTTTATTGACGGGCGATGGTGCTGGTGCGGCGAATCTTCGCCTGCAACTGGATCACCCCGTAGACCAGGGCTTCCGCTGTCGGCGGGCATCCCGGCACATAGACGTCGACCGGCACGATGCGATCACAACCGCGCACGACCGAATACGAATAGTGGTAGTAGCCGCCGCCGTTGGCGCACGACCCCATCGAAATGACCCAGCGCGGCTCGGCCATCTGGTCGTAGACCTTGCGCAGCGCCGGCGCCATCTTGTTGCAGAGCGTGCCGGCGACGATCATGACGTCCGACTGACGCGGGCTCGGACGGAACACCACGCCGAAACGGTCAAGGTCATAACGGGCCGCGCCCGCGTGCATCATCTCGACCGCGCAACACGCCAGACCGAACGTCATCGGCCACAGCGAGCCAGTGCGCGTCCAGTTGATCAGCTTGTCAGCCGTGGTGGTGACAAACCCTTCCTTCAAGACCCCTTCGATACTCATGTGCTTTCCACTCCAGACGGACAGCCCACAGTTTCCCCGCAGTGCCGCCCATACAATCCGGCGATTAACCCATTATTCCCAGTCGAGACCACCCTTCTTCCAGATGTAGGCAAAGCCCAGCAGGAATTCGAGCAGAAACAGCATCATCGACAGGAAGCCCGGCCAGCCGATATCGCGCAGGGCCACGCCCCACGGAAACAGGAACGCCGTTTCGAGGTCGAAGATGATGAAAAGGATGGCGACCAGGTAGTAGCGTACGTCGAACTTCATTCGGGCGTCTTCGAAGGCTTCGAAGCCGCACTCGTACGGCGAATTTTTTTCGCTGTCTGGCCGGTTGGGACCGAGGACCTTGCCGATTGTCACTAGCGCTATGCCCAGACCAACACCCACGAGGAGGAACAGAAGGACGGGGAAATAGGCAGCGAGGTTCAAGGCTATCCTCTATATCGGTTGGTTCTGAGGTTCCGCTGGAACTTGCATCGCTCCGCGGGAATCACTTCACGTACTTCGCGCTGCGAACAGAAGACGAACACGACGTAAGAAGCAAAAATGCCAGCCGAAGCTGAAGCAAGCGGCTGGCATTTTTTAGATAACATTGGTGCCGACGGCGAGACTCGAACTCGCACAGCTTTCGCCACTACCCCCTCAAGATAGCGTGTCTACCAATTTCACCACGTCGGCACTACATGCAATCCGGGACAACAAAATCTTGCAACCCGCGAATCGCTTCAAGACTTAGATTCTAACTTGTTTCCGTTCGTTGTTCAACGCACAAAACAAGTTTTTCAATCTTATTTCGGCACGTCGTTGCCAGGTTGCGAGGCTGCTGCAGCCGGCGAAGCCGCCGCCGGAGCGGCTGCGCCAGGAGCAGATGCAACCGGTGCCGAAGCTGCCGGCGCCGAGGCTACGACCGGGGCTGGAACCGAAGCGCCAAGCACGCCCGCCGAAGGCTTCGCATGATACGACCCCAGGTAAGTTAACGCAAGGGTGGAGCAGAAAAACACCGTTGCGAGAACTGCGGTAGTGCGCGAAAGGAAGTTCGCGGAACCGCTCGCGCCGAACAGGCTGCCCGACGCGCCGCTGCCGAATGCGGCGCCCATGTCCGCGCCTTTGCCGTGCTGCAGCAAGACGAGGCCGATCACCCCGAGCGCCGACAGAAGCTGGACGACGATAATCAACGTTTTCAAATACAGCATCACACTCACCTGAGTCCTGGTTGAACGCCCGCCCCTTCCGGAGCAGACGCATAAGCAGCCCGCACGACGCGTTTTAGTTCGAATGCTTCGTGCGCAAGCCTTTAGCTCGCGACGCTGGCGCCCGCCGCAGCGGCCACGCAGATCGCGAGGAAATCACCCTCTTTCAGCGACGCACCGCCGATCAGGCCGCCGTCGATGTCGGCCTGACGGAAGAGCTCCGCCGCATTTTCCGGCTTTACGCTGCCGCCGTAGAGCAGCGGCACGTCCGCCACTTGCGCGCCCTTGGCTGCGAGGCGCGCACGCAGGAATGCGTGCACCTGCTGAGCCTGCTGCGAGCTCGCGCTCTTGCCCGTGCCGATCGCCCAGACCGGCTCGTAAGCGACGACGATACGCGCCGCCTCTTCGGCCGACAGCGCGGCCAGCACGGCATCGATCTGTGCGCCGACCACGCGCTCGGTCGCGCCCGACTCGCGTTCTTCGAGCGTTTCACCCACGCAGACGATCGGCGTGAGGCCCGCCGCAAGCGCGCGCTGCGCCTTCACAGCGACGCATTCTGAGCTTTCGCCGTGGTAAGCGCGGCGCTCCGAGTGACCAACGATCGCAAACGTGGCTTCGAAGTCGGCAACCATGCCTGCCGCGATTTCGCCCGTATAGGCGCCCTGCTCGTGCGCCGAAATATCCTGCGCGCCCCACTGAACCCGGCTGCCGCCGAGCAGCGCCTGCGCCTGCGCAAGATACGGGAACGGCACGCACACACCCACGTGCACGTCCGCAGGCAGCGCCTGCGCGCCACGCGCAACGCCTTCTAGCAGTACCGCATTGGCCGCGAGGCGGCCATGCATCTTCCAGTTACCGACTACGAGCTTCGATCGTTGTTTCGTCATTGTTCCGGTTGCTGTTAAAAGCGGACGCAAAACACATAATTTTACTGCGTGAAAACCAGGCGGGTCAAACCGCCCCGCCCGGATGCACAAAAAACATGCGAAAAAAAATCCCGAAAAATCAAGCACGAGCGGATCGCTCGTGCCGATGCGCCGTCAGGCCGCGCTGCTCCAGTCGAGCATGATCTTGCCGATATGCTCGCTGCTTTCCATCAGCGCATGGGCTTCGGCAGCCTGCGCGGCGGGAAATACGCGGAACACGACGGGTTTGATGCGGCCCTCTTCGATGAGGGGCCAGACCTTCGCCTTGAGTTCCTGAGCGATCTGGGCCTTGAACTCGACGGAACGCGCGCGCAGCGTCGAACCGGTCACCGTGAGGCGGCGGCGCAGGATCTCGCCCATGTTGAGTTCGGCCTTGGAGCCGCCGAGCGTCGCGATGAGCACGATGCGGCCACCGGTCGCCAGCGCGGAAAGCTCGCGCGCCACATAGCCGCCGGCCACCATGTCGAGAATCACGTCCACGCCGCGGTCGTTCGTGAGCGCCTTCACGACCTCCACGAAATCGCTGCTGCGGTAGTTGATGGCGCGGTCCGCGCCGAGCGTTTCACAGGCGCGGCACTTGTCGTCCGAGCCTGCGGTCGCGAACACGCGAAAGCCGAGGGCATGCGCGATCTGGATCGCCGTCACGCCGATGCCGCTCGAGCCGCCCTGCACGAGCAGCGTCTCGTTCTCGCCGCCCTCGCCCTGGCCGAGGTAGGCGCGCTGGAACACGTTGCTCCAGACCGTGAAGAACGTTTCGGGCAGCGAGGCCGCCTCGACATCGGTGAGCCCCTGCGGCACCGGCAGGCATTGCCCGAGCGGCGCGACCGCGTACTCGGCGTAACCGCCGCCCGCAATCAGCGCGCACACGCGATCGCCGATCTTCAGCCCGAACGGATTGTTCTTCGCGTCGATCGAGCCGCCGACGATCTCGCCCGCCACCTCGAGCCCCGGCAGATCGGAAATACCCGGCGGCGGCGCATACGAGCCCTTGCGCTGGAATACGTCGGGACGGTTCACGCCCGAGGCGCTCACCTTGATCAGCACTTCGCCGGCCTTCGGCTCGGGAGTTGGCCGTTCAGCCAGCTTGAGCACGTCCGGCGCACCGAATTCCGTAATCTCGACTGCCTTCATCTCGCGTCTCCTCAGCGCTTCGCGCCCCGTCTGGATGGCGCTGCGCACGCGACAGGATTGACGCATGCGCACTGCCATTCACCCTCATTGTCATAAAAAACGGCCGGCGCGTTTTGCACGCTGCCGGCCGTTGGAGCTTACCGCTTTACTGCTGCGGCTCGCCTTGCGGTGCGCCGCCATTGGCCTGCTCGTTGAGCAGCGCCTTGGCGGACAGGCGCACGCGGCCCTTCTCGTCCGTCTGGATGACCTTGACCTTCACGACCTGGCCTTCCTTCAGATAGTCGTTGATGTCCTTGATGCGCTCGTTGGCGATCTCGGAGATGTGCAGCAGACCATCCTTGCCCGGCAGCAGGTTCACGATCGCGCCGAAGTCCAGCAGCTTGAGGACCGCGCCTTCGTACACCTGGCCCACTTCGATTTCGGCCGTGATGTTCTCGATGCGCTTCTTCGCTTCGGCCATGCCTTCGCTCGACGTCGAAGCGATGGTCACGACGCCGTCGTCGGAGATGTCGATCGTCGTGCCGGTTTCTTCCGTCAGCGCGCGGATCACCGAACCGCCCTTGCCGATCACATCGCGGATCTTTTCCGGGTTGATCTTGATGGTGATCATGCGCGGAGCGTACGCCGACAGTTCGGTGTTCACGCCCGACACCGCCGAGGTCATCTTGCCGAGGATGTGCATGCGGCCTTCCTTCGCCTGCGCGAGGGCGACCTGCATGATTTCCTTGGTGATGCCCTGGATCTTGATGTCCATCTGCAGCGCGGTCACGCCAGCTTCCGTACCCGCAACCTTGAAGTCCATGTCGCCGAGGTGATCTTCGTCGCCGAGGATGTCGGTGAGCACGGCGAACTTGTTGCCTTCGAGGATCAGACCCATCGCGATGCCGGCGACGTGCGCCTTCATCGGCACGCCGGCGTCCATCAGCGCGAGGCAGCCGCCGCACACCGATGCCATCGACGACGATCCGTTCGACTCGGTGATTTCCGAGACCACGCGGATCGAGTAGCCGAACTCTTCGGCGCTCGGCAGGCACGCGACCAGCGCGCGCTTGGCGAGACGGCCGTGGCCGATTTCACGGCGCTTGGGCGAGCCAACACGGCCCGTTTCGCCGGTCGCGAACGGGGGCATGTTGTAGTGGAGCATGAAGCGGTCGCGGTACTCGCCTTCGAGCGCGTCGATGATCTGCTCGTCGCCCTTGGTGCCGAGCGTCGCGACGACCAGCGCCTGCGTTTCGCCGCGCGTGAAGAGCGCCGAACCGTGGGTGCGCGGCAGCACACCCGTGCGGATCTCGATCGGGCGCACCGTGCGCGTGTCGCGGCCGTCGATACGCGGCTCGCCGTTCAGGATCTGCGAACGGACGATCTTCGCTTCGAGGTCGAACACGATGTTACCGACCGTGGCCTTGTCGGCCGCCGTCGTGCCGGCCGCAGCCGCTTCTTCTTCGAGCTTCGCCGACGTGGCTGCGTAGACTTCCTTCAGCTTGGTCGAACGCTGCTGCTTGTCGCGCAGTTGATACGCGGCGAGCAGGTTGTCGTTGGCGATGGCCGTGACGCGTGCGATCAGCGCTTCGTCCTTCGGCGCCGGCGTCCAGTCCCACTCGGGCTTGCCGCCGTCACGCACCAGCTCGTGGATCGCGTCGATGGCCGTTTGCATCTGCTCGTGGCCGAACACGACCGCGCCGAGCATCACGTCTTCGGGCAGCTGGTCGGCTTCCGATTCCACCATCAGCACGGCGCGCTCGGTACCGGCGACGACGAGGTCGAGGCGCGATTCCTTGATCTGCGCGCGCGTCGGGTTGAGCACGTACTCGTTGTTGATGTAGGCCACGCGTGCGGCGCCCACCGGGCCGTTGAACGGCAGACCCGAGATCGCCAGCGCAGCCGACGCGCCGATCAGCGCGGGGATGTCAGCCGGGACTTCCGGGTTGATCGACAGGACGTGGATCACGACCTGGACTTCGTTGTAATAGCCTTCCGGGAACAGCGGGCGCAGCGGACGGTCGATCAGGCGCGAGATCAGCGTCTCGCCTTCCGACGGACGGCCTTCGCGGCGGAAGAAGCCGCCCGGGATCTTGCCGGCCGAATAGGTCTTTTCGATGTAGTCGACGGTGAGCGGGAAGAAGTCCTGACCCGGCTTGGCGGTCTTCGCACCGACGACGGTCGCGAGCACGACGGTGTCTTCGACGTCGACGATGACAGCGCCGCTGGCCTGACGGGCGATCTCACCCGTTTCGAGGCGCACGTTGTGCTGGCCCCATTTGAATTCCTTCACGACTTTATTGAACATGGTCATGGTCACTCACTCCTTACTCATTTGTTATGCGCCGCCCGCACACGCGGACGATGCGGCAAGACAGGTTCCGGCACCGCGCAGGAAGAGGAGTGTTATGCCATTCCAGCGGATCGCGAGGTTGCAAAACAGTTGCAGTGCGGCTGTGACGCATCGCCGCGTACGATCTGCTGGAATGACACAAAGCTCTGCCCCGAGGCCCGGCCCTGCTGCTTGTACTGCTGATGCTACGTGGTGTTGCCTTGTGTTACTGACCGGTGTTTATCGCATCAGAGCGGCTTGAAAAGCCGCATGAAGCGCACCGTTCAAAAACAAAATGCCTGCATCAGTGGAACTGACACAGGCATCTTTGCGGAAGACCTTCCGATTACTTACGCAGACCCAGCTTCTCGATCAGCGCGCGGTAACGGTCAGCGTCCTTGCCCTTCAGGTAGTCGAGCAGCTTGCGGCGGCGGCTCACCATGCGCAGCAGACCGCGGCGGCTGTGGTGATCCTTCGCGTGCGACTTGAAGTGCGAGGTCAGTTCGTTGATACGCGACGTCAGGAGTGCAACCTGAACTTCGGGCGAACCCGTGTCGTTGGTGCCGCGCGCGAATTGCGCGACGACGTCGGACTTCTTGATATCTGCTACGGACATTTTGCTTTTCCTTTAAAACAAACGAGCGGTCACGGAAGAAAGGCCGTGCCGTGGCTTGGTTCTGACTGCGTGATTGCCTTGCCGCAGGTTCGCGACAAGGGGCGTATTGTAGCACAGCCCCGATTTGCCGCGAAACCGCTTGTAAGGGACGCGGTCAAGGCCGCTTCATCTGGCAGACAGTGGCGGGCACGGTCTGCTGCGCGGGCAGCGCCAGCACCGTGCGAAAGCCGTAGCCGGAACCCTCGTTGTCGTTGCGCACGCCAGGCGTGCGCTGCTTGTCCATCTCCATGACGTAAAGGGGCTGGATCACCTGGTGGTCGTCGGCGCGCATCCACATGGGGTGGAAGCCATTGTCGAAGCGCATGCCTTCCAGTGCCTTGGCGACGGCCTCGGGGTCGGCCGTGCCCGCCTTCGTCATGGCCTGGGCGAGCATTTCCACCATCATCGACATGCGCAGCACCGGGTAGTCGTCCTTGGCCGCCGGGTAGCGTGCGCGGAACGCCTTGTACCACGCGTCGGAAGCTGCGCCGCCCGCGTTCGGATGCCAGTCGGCTACCGCGATCACGCGTTTCACGCCCGCGTCGCCCAGCGCCGCCGGCGCGCCGAGGCTGTTGCCGTAGAAGGTGTAGAACTTCGCGTCGAGGCCCTGCTCGCGTGCAGCCTTCACGAGCAGCGTGAGGTCATTGCCCCAGTTTCCCGTGATGACGGCGTCGGCGCCCGCAGCGCGAATCTTGGCGATGTACGGCGCGAAGTCCTTCACGCGGCCAATGGGGTGGAACTCGTCGCCGACGATGGCGATGTCCGGACGGTCCGTCGCCAGCGCGGCGCGAGCGAGCGTGCTCACGTCGTGGCCGAAGCTGTAGTCCTGGTTGAGCAGATAGACCTTCTTCACCGACTTGTCCGCGGCGATCACGTCCGCGAGCGCGTCCATGCGCATGCCCGCGTGCGCGTCGAAGCGGAAATGCCAGAAGCTGCAATTGGCGTTGGTGAGCGCGGGGTCGTCGGCGGAATAGTTGAGGAAGAGCTCGCGGTTCTGCGGATCGCGCGTGGCCTGGCGATCGACCGCCGACTCGAGCGCAGCCGCCACCGCCGAGCTGTTGCCCTGCATGACAAAGCCGATGTGGCGGTCCTGCACCATGCGCAGCTGCACGAGCGCCGCCTCGGGGCTGCCCTTGCTGTCGAGCGTCACCAGTTCGAGCGGATGCGCCCCGTCACGCAGTACGACGCCGCCGCGCGCATTGATCCGCTCCACGCCGAAGCGCAGATTGCGCTCGACGGCCGCGCCCGCGTCCGCGAACGGGCCGGACATGCCTTCGATGAGCGCGAGCTGGATCGGCTTGCCGGTCGGCGCTTCATCCGCCTGCACGCCGGTTGCGACCGCAAGGCCTGCCGCCAGCGCCGTCACGGTGACCACGATCGCCGCCGCACGCGCCATGCGTGCCGTCATGCGCTTTACTCTCATTGTTTGATGCCAGCCCGATTGTCATTCGAAGCGCGGATCATAGGCCGCGAGACGGGACGACGGCAAGGCCGCGATCCACCGCGTGCCCGGACAGGCCCGCCCCGCGAGCGCCTCGCGCCGTGTCAAAATAAGGGTTCCACATTCACGGCGGTCATTGAAACCTTGCCATCGGGGGACATCATGTTCACGCGCCTCTCAACCTCGCTCGCAACGCCCGTGCGCCTCGCCTCGCGCCGCCTGCGCCTCGTGCTCCTCGCGGGCGTGGGCGCACTCGCGCTCGCCGGCTGCGCCCAGCCGTGGCAGCAATTCCATGCGGGCGACGACGCGCAGTCCGTGATCGCCCGCTTCGGCCCGCCGGCCGAAACCTACGATCTGCCCGACGGCGGCAAGCGCCTGATGTGGCCGACCCAGCCGATGGGCGAAGTCACCACGGCCGCCGACATCGACGCCAGCGGCCGCGTCGTGAACGTGCGCCAGGTGCTGCAGCCCAACGAGTTCTATCGCGCGGAAATCGGCAAATGGACGCGCGCCGACGTGCTGGTGAACTTCGGCCGCCCGGTCGAAACCGCCTACTTCCCGCTGATGAAGAAGGAAGCGTGGACCTACCGCTACCTCGAAGACAACGTCTGGTACATGCTCTACAGCTTCTACTTCGACGACCAGGGCATTCTGCGGCTCACGCAGAAGACGCCCGACCCGCTACACGATCCGGATCGCCGCAGCCTGTTCTGATTGTTTTGATCGCGCCCCCCGGGCGCAGCAAAAAACAAAACCCCCGCGCTCTCGCGAGCCGGGGGTTTTTGATTGCCTGGCGCTGCGAGCGAGGCCAGACGCCTCGCCGCCGCTTACACCGCTTCGGAGCGCTGCGGATTGACCTTGTCGCCCGAGTAGAGCTTGTTGAGCGCCGAGATATACGCCTTCGCCGAAGCGGCAACGATATCCGGATCGGTGCCCACGCCATTGACGATGCGGCCGGCCTTCGAGAGGCGCACCGTCACTTCGCCCTGCGCCTGGGTGCCCGTCGTGATCGCGTTCACCGAGTACAGCAAAAGCTCCGAGCCGCTGCCCACTTCGGTTTCGATCGCGTTGAGCGTGGCGTCCACCGGGCCGTTGCCCGCGGCTTCGCCGGTCACTTCCTTGCCGTCGGCCGAGAACACGACGCGTGCGTGCGGACGCTCACCCGTCTCCGAATGCTGCGCGAGCGAGATGAACTTGAAGTGCTCCTGATCCTGCGCCTGGGCCGACTCTTCCGTGACGATCGCGATGATGTCTTCGTCGAAGATTTCGGACTTGCGGTCAGCCAGTTCCTTGAAGCGCGCGAACGCATTGTTCAGTTCGCCTTCGCTGTCGAGCTGGATGCCCAGTTCCTGCAGGCGCTGCTTGAACGCGTTGCGGCCCGAGAGCTTGCCGAGCACGATCTTGTTCGCGCTCCAGCCCACGTCTTCCGCGCGCATGATCTCGTAGGTGTCGCGCGCCTTGAGCACGCCGTCCTGGTGGATGCCCGACGCGTGCGCAAACGCGTTGGCGCCGACCACGGCCTTGTTCGGCTGCACCACGAAGCCGGTGATCTGCGAAACCAGCTTCGAGGCCGGCACGATCTGCGTGGTGTCGATGCCGAGATCGAGACCGAAGTAGTCCTTGCGGGTCTTCACGGCCATCACGATTTCTTCGAGCGAGGTGTTGCCCGCGCGCTCGCCGAGACCGTTGATCGTGCACTCCACCTGACGCGCGCCGCCGATCTGCACGCCGGCCAGCGAATTCGCCACGGCCATGCCGAGGTCGTTGTGGCAGTGCACCGAGAACACGGCCTTGTCCGAATTCGGAATGCGCTCGCGCAGCGTCTTCACGAGGTTGCCGTACAGCTCGGGAATGCCGTAGCCGACCGTATCGGCGATATTGATCGTGGTCGCGCCTTCGTTGATTACGGCTTCGAGCACGCGGCACAGGAAGTCCATGTCCGAGCGGCTGCCGTCTTCGGGCGAGAACTCCACGTCGTTCGTGAATTTGCGCGCGAAGCGCACGGCCAGCTTCGCCTGCTCGAGCACCTGCTCGGGCGACATGCGCAGCTTCTTCTCCATGTGCAGCGCCGAGGTGGCGATGAACGTGTGGATGCGGAAGTGGTCGGCGGGCTTGAGCGCGTCGGCGGCGCGCTGGATGTCCTTGTCGTTCGCGCGGGCGAGCGAGCAGATCGTGCTGTCCTTCACCATGCCGGCGATCGTGTGGATCGCGTCGAAGTCGCCGTTCGAGCTGGCTGCGAAGCCCGCTTCGATGATGTCGACCTTCATGCGCTCGAGCTGCTTCGCGATGCGGATTTTCTCTTCCTTCGTCATCGACGCACCGGGCGACTGCTCGCCGTCACGCAACGTCGTATCGAAGATGATGAGCTTGTCTGCTGCCATTTCGGGTCTCCAGGGGGACTTGTTCAGTGTCTAAAACGGATTTTGGGTGTTCGCGCCACCGATGGCGACGCTGACAATGAACGAGGCTTACGGAGGGCGAGCGAGATCAGCGCGGCAGGCGCGCTAGCGCTAGCGTGCTTAGTCGCGCGCCGGCTTGAAGGGAGAAGAGGGGGAACTGGATGGTGTCCATGCCGCCGACTATAGCCGGAATCCGCCGATAGCGCAATTGGAGACGGCCGGTATAGGCAGACCAGTCCGGGCGAGTGCCAAAAGAAAAAGGGCCGCGCTCGCGCGCAGCCCCTTTTGCAGCACTCCCCCACCCGCGCCCTACCGCTCGCGCGGCGACGAACGCGCCGGGTTCGAGCGTCCGCGAACGGCTTGGTACGCCCAGAACACATAGCCCGAGAGACCGTAGAGCACGAAGAGGCCGAACAGCATCAACGGCGGATCGGACGACACCAGCACGAACGCCACCACCACGAGCAGCGTGGCCGCGAACGGCACGCGATGGCGCACGTCGAGCGCCTTGCCGCTGTAGAACGGCGCGTTGGACACCATCGTCACGCCCGCGTAGATCGTCAGCACGAAGGCCACCCACGGCAGCCACGAGAGCTTCACGGGCACGCGGTTGTCGGTGGCGAGCCAGACGAAGCCGGCGATGAGCGCGGCCGCAGCCGGGCTCGGCAGGCCCTGGAAGAAGCGCTTGTCCACCACGCCGATGTTCGTGTTGAAGCGCGCAAGCCGCAGCGCCGCGCCCGAACAGTAGACGAAAGCCGCGAGCCAGCCCCAGCGCCCGAGATCCTTGAGCACCCACTCGTACATCACGAGCGCGGGCGCCACGCCGAACGACACCATGTCCGAGAGGCTGTCGAACTGCTCGCCGAACGCACTTTGCGAGTGCGTCATGCGCGCCACGCGCCCGTCCATGCCGTCGAGCACCATCGCCACGAAAATGGCGATGGCCGCCACCTCGAAGCGCACGTTCATGGCCTGCACGACCGCGAAGAAGCCGCAGAAGAGCGCCGCCGTGGTGAACGCGTTGGGCAGCAGGTAGATGCCGCGCTTCTTCAGGAACTCCTGGCGCGCCGCGCGCCGGTTCGCGGCGACGCCCATCGGCTCCTGCACGGCCTTGTTGCGCCGGAACGGCCGCGGCAGCGGCGCGCCGGCAGGGTTACGGGGTCGACGCTGTTTGAATCCGGCCATCGCAGCCCTCCTTTATGCCGATTGGGTCGGCAGTTCGGCGAGGATCGTCGACGAGGCTGACACCTTCTCGCCGATCGACACGCGCGGGCGGCTGCCCACGGGCAGGTAGACGTCGACGCGCGAGCCGAAGCGGATGAAGCCATAGCGCTGGCCGCGCGAGAGCGGCTCGCCGGCACGCACGTAGCAGAGAATGCGGCGCGCGATCAGGCCCGCGATCTGCACCGAGGTGACGGTCGTGCCGTCGGCCATCGTCAGGACCACGGCGTTGCGCTCGTTCTCGGTCGAAGCCTTGTCGATGGCGGCGTTCAGGTACGCGCCCGGGAAGTACTCGACCTTGGCGACGGCGCCGTCCACGGGCGAGCGTTGCGAGTGCACGTTGAAGACGTTCATGAACACGCTGATCTTGAGCGCTTCACGGTTTGCATACGGGTCGTGCGCAGTTTCCACGGCGACGATGCGGCCGTCCGCCGGGCACAGCACGGCGTTGGCCTGGCTTGGAATCGGGCGCGGCGGATCGCGGAAAAACTGGACGACGAAGATCAGGATCAGCCAGAAGGGCCATGCGAGTCCGAAGCCTGCGACCGCATGGATCAAGAGCGCCACGACGGCCGCAATGGCGATGAACGGCCAGCCTTCGCGCGCGATGATCGGATGAGGGTAATTCATGGTGGCTTCGCTGTTATTTTAAAAACCGTAGGATAGCAAAAGCCGCCCAGGGTTCATCCCACCTGGGCGGCTTTTTCGGGTCTGACTCAGGTCAAACTGATGAGTGTCGGCATAAAACCGCACACGCGATCAGATTGAGCCGTCAGATTAGTTCTTCGACTGGTCGACGAGCTTGTTCGCGGCGATCCACGGCATCATCGCGCGCAGCTTCGCACCGACCACTTCGATCTGGTGCTCGGCGCCGAGGCGGCGGCGCGATTGCAGCGTCGGTGCGCCGGCCTTGTTTTCCAGGATGAAGCTCTTGGCGTATTCGCCGGTCTGGATGTCCTTCAGGACTTCCTTCATGACCTTCTTCGTCTCGGCCGTGATGACGCGCGGGCCCGTCACGTACTCGCCGTACTCGGCGTTGTTCGAGATCGAGTAGTTCATGTTGGCGATGCCGCCTTCATAGATCAGGTCGACGATCAGCTTCAGTTCGTGCAAGCACTCGAAGTAAGCCATTTCCGGCGCGTAGCCTGCTTCGACCAGCGTTTCGAAGCCAGCCTTGATCAGGTCGACCGTACCGCCGCACAGCACGGCTTGTTCGCCGAACAGGTCGGTTTCGGTTTCTTCGCGGAAGTTCGTTTCGATGATGCCGGCACGGCCGCCGCCGTTCGCTGCTGCGTACGACAGGGCGATGTCACGCGCCGCGCCCGACTTGTCCTGGTGGACGGCGATCAGGTGGGGCACGCCGCCGCCTTGCGAGTAGGTGCCGCGAACCGTGTGGCCCGGCGCCTTCGGGGCGATCATGATGACGTCCAGATCCGCGCGCGGGATCACCTGGCCGTAGTGCACGTTGAAGCCGTGGGCGAACGCGAGCGCTGCGCCGTTCTTGATGTTCGCGTGGACTTCCTTCGCGTAGACATCGGCGATCTGCTCGTCGGGCAGGAGCATCATGACGACGTCGGCGTTCTTCACCGCTTCGGCCACTTCCTTGACCTGCAGGCCGGCGTTCTCAGCCTTGCTCCACGATGCGCCGTTCTTGCGCAGACCGACCGTGACGTTCACGCCGCTGTCCTTCAGGTTCAGCGCGTGTGCGTGGCCTTGCGAGCCGTAACCGATGATCGTGACCTGCTTGCCCTTGATGAGGGAGAGATCGGCGTCCTTGTCGTAGAAAACTTTCATGTTGGTTCCTTGGCGAGAGTCTGGTGAATTTCGGTACTGCTATTAGCTTTTGCTGCACCGGATGCGATTAAGGACGCATCCGGTCAAGTCCGGTGCAAGATCGACTGTGGTCGGGTCACACCTTCAGAATGCGCTCTCCGCGCCCAATGCCCGAGCCGCCCGTACGGACGGTTTCGAGAATCGCGGTCGCATCGATCGCTTCGATGAACGCGTCGAGCTTGTCGCTCGCGCCCGTCAGTTCGATCGTGTAGGTCTTTTCGGTGACGTCGATGATACGGCCGCGGAAAATATCCGCCATCCGCTTCATCTCCTCACGCTCCTTGCCGACCGCCCTTACCTTGATCAGCATCAGTTCGCGCTCGATGTGGGCGCCCTCGGTAAGGTCGACCACTTTCACCACCTCGATCAGGCGGTTCAGATGCTTCGTGATCTGTTCGATCACGTCGTCCGAGCCAATGGAAACGATGGTCATGCGCGACAGCGAACGGTCTTCGGTCGGCGCCACCGTCAAGGTTTCAATGTTGTAGCCGCGTGCCGAGAAGAGGCCGACCACGCGCGAGAGCGCGCCCGGCTCGTTTTCCAGCAAAACGGAAATAATGTGTCTCATGATGTGATCCGCGATTTATCCAGTTTGACGAGGCTGCCGCCCTCCCCTGCGAACCCGCGCGCCCGTTGTGTGGACGCGCGCCGCGCGAGGTCGAAACGGCGCCGTGCAAATACCGTTACAGGTCTTCCGAGCCGAGCAGCATCTCGGTGATGCCCTTGCCGGCCTGTACCATCGGCCAGACGTTTTCGGAAGGGTCGGTCTGGAAATCGAGGAACACCGTGCGGTCCTTCAAACGCAGCGCTTCCTTCAGCGCCGGCTCGACGTCCGCCGTCTTTTCGATCCGCATGCCGACGTGGCCGTACGCTTCGGCGAGCTTCACGAAGTCAGGCAGCGCATCCATATACGAATGCGAATAGCGCTTGCTGTATTCGATCTGCTGCCACTGGCGGACCATGCCGAGATAGCGGTTGTTCAGCGAAATAATCTTCACGGGCGTGTCGTACTGCTTGCAGGTCGACAGCTCCTGAATGCACATCTGGATCGAGCCTTCGCCCGTGATGCACAGCACGTCGTCGTCGGGGTGCGCCATCTTCACGCCCATCGCCGCCGGCAGGCCGAAGCCCATCGTGCCGAGGCCGCCGGAGTTGATCCAGCGGCGCGGCTGGTTGAAGCGGTAGAACTGCGCAGCCCACATCTGGTGCTGGCCCACGTCCGAGCACACGAACGCATTGCCGCCCGTGAGTTCCCACGCCTTTTCCACCACGTACTGCGGCTTGATGATCTCACTCGAGCGGTCGAACTTCAGGCAGTTCTTCTCGCGCCAGCCTTCGATGTCCTTCCACCAGTCGGCGAGCGCGGCCGTATCCGGGCCGTGATCGGCGTGCTGAAGCTGCTCGATGAGCTCCTTGAGCACTTCCTTCACGTCGCCGACGATGGGGATATCGACCTTCACGCGCTTCGAGATGGACGACGGGTCGATGTCGATGTGGATGATCTTGCGCGGACGCGAGGCGAAGTGCGCGGGGTCGCCGATCACACGGTCGTCGAAGCGCGCGCCGATCGCGATCAGCACGTCGCAGTGCTGCATCGCCATGTTGGCTTCGTAGGTGCCGTGCATGCCGAGCATGCCGAGGAACTTGCGGTCGCTCGCGCGGTAGCCGCCCAGACCCATCAGCGTGTTCGTGACCGGGTAGCCGAGCAGGTCCGCGAACTGGTTCAGTTCGCGCGACGCATCCGCGAGGATGATGCCGCCGCCGGTGTAGATATAAGGACGCCTGGCCGAGAGGAGTAGCGACACCGCCTTGCGGATCTGCCCCGAGTGGCCCTTGGTGACCGGGTTGTACGAACGCAGCGCGACGTTTTTGATCGGTTCATACGTGCACGGCGTCTTCGACACGTCCTTCGGAATGTCGATCAGCACGGGGCCGGGACGGCCGGTGCGCGCAATGTAGAAAGCTTTCTTGACGGTGGCGGCGAGGTCGCGCACGTCCTTCACGAGGAAGTTGTGCTTCACGCAGGGACGCGTGATGCCGACCGTGTCGCACTCCTGGAAGGCGTCTTGACCAATCGCGGCGGTAGGCACCTGGCCGCTGATGATCACCATCGGGATCGAGTCCATATAGGCCGTCGCGATGCCCGTCACCGCATTGGTGACGCCAGGCCCCGAGGTCACGAGACACACGCCGACGTTGCCGGTCGAACGCGCATAGGCGTCGGCCGCGTGCACGGCTGCCTGTTCGTGGCGCACGAGAACGTGCTGAATCTTGTCCTGCTTGTACAGCTCGTCGTAAATGTAAAGCACCGAGCCGCCGGGATAGCCCCAGATGAATTCGACCTGCTCGTCTGCGAGCGCCTTCATCAGCACGGTTCCGCCGATGGAGGTATGAGCTTGAGGGTCAGATTCTTGCGAAGGGGGGACCGACGTGGAGAATTCCGCGCTGGGCATGTTCATCATTGACCTTTCGAATTTTCGGCAAAAAATTGATCGGGTGCTCTCTGCCGGGCTTGTGGCTCGGGTTCAAGCGGCGCGTCCAGTTGACAGATGAGCTTCTTGGGCCACATCCGAATTGAGACAAGTCACTTATGTTGCGAACCGTCGAAGATAGCGGCTCGATGCCTTTCGGTCAAGCAAATCTTGACAAAGCGGGCACGAACGTTGCGACAGCGCGCACGCCTCGCGGCGCCGGCCAAGGGCCGGCAGGCAAGCCACCAGGGTCGGCGCATCCATGATGCGAAGCATTCTCACGGCCTTTCCGCTACCCTGTCAGCGCGAAAATTTGCTAGGATCCGCGAGTTTTACGACATTTTTCGAACGATTACGCGTACGCTGGCGGCGGCGCCCTGCAACGGATGGCATCAGACAAGGAACTCGCCGACTTTCTGGCGGGCGTCGAAAGACGCGCGTTCAAGCAGACGGTCTACGCCGTAAGGGACGACGACGCCTCGCTCGACATCGTGCAGGACGCGATGATCAAGCTCGCGGAAAAATACGGAGACCGCCCGGCCGCAGAACTCCCCCTGCTCTTTCAGCGTATTTTGCAAAATACGATGCACGACTATTTTCGTCGGCAGAAAGTACGCAATACGTGGGTGAGCCTGTTTTCGTCGCTCGGCAATTCCGAAGACGAGGAGTTCGACCCCCTCGAGACCTTCGAGGCCGAGCAGGGCACGGCTGGCGCCGAGAGCAGCGAGCAGCAGATCGAGCGCGCCCAGGTGCTCCAGATGATCGACGACGAAATCCAGAAATTACCGGCACGTCAACGGGAGGCGTTTCTGATGCGTTACTGGGAGGATATGGATGTCGCCGAGACCGCCGCCGCAATGGGCTGCTCCGAAGGCAGCGTGAAAACGCACTGCTCTCGGGCCACCCACACGCTGGCCCAAGCGCTCAAGGCCAAAGGAATCACCCTATGAGCTCCGCCCTCGAAAATAAAGAACTGGCGTTCGTGCGGGAAATGCGTCGTGCGCTCGACGAGAGCGCCGCCAACCTGCCCGCTGCCACTACCGCCCGACTCGCCGCCGCACGCAAGACCGCACTCGCCCAGAAAAAGGCCGAGGTCGTGCTCGTGCGCGCCCCGGCGCTCGCCGCGGCCGGCGTCGGCAGTTTGTCCGGCGCGCCCACGCACCGTCCCGCGCGGCGCCGTTCGGCGCTCGCGCGCTTCGCGCTCGCCTGGCCGCTCGCGGCACTCGTGGCGGGCCTCTTTGCCATCGCGTACTTCGAAGATCAGCAACGCACCGCTGAACTCGCCGATATCGACGCGGCCATGCTGAGCGACGACCTGCCGCTCACGGCCTACCTCGATCACGGGTTCAACGCGTATCTGACGCGCGCGCACTAAGGAAATCTGAGCAGGAGACTGACGGGGTGAGTTACAAGCGCGGCCTGGCCGTTGTCATTGGATGTGTGGTCGCGGCAGTCGTGTCGTATGTGGCGACCTACCCGCGCTTTCATCCCGAGCCCACTGGCGAAAACACCGCCGGCGCGCCCGCGCAGGTGAAAGCGCCCACGGTCGAGAATTCGGTCACGACCACCTTCACGCCGTTGCCCGGCCAGTCGAATCCGCTCGCGTGGGCGCATCTGAGCGACGCGCAGCACGCCGCGCTCGCGCCGTTCGCCGTCGAATGGGACCGTTTCAGCGACGAGCGCAAGCGCAAATGGCTGAAGATCGCCGCCCGTTACCCGAAAATGTCGCCCGAAGCGCAGAAGCGCCTCCATGAGCGCATGGCGGAATGGGTCGGCATGACGCCGGAGCAACGGCGTGTCGCGCGCGAAAACTACCAGGTATCCAAGGAATTGCCGGCGCAGGCGCGCCAGCGCGCCTGGAAGGCTTACCAGCAACTCCCCGAAGAACAGAAAGAACGCCTTGCCCAGAGCGAGCACAAGCGCCGGCCCACCGTCGTGAGCGCCCCGCCTAGCGGCAACAAGAGCGAGATCCGCGATATCCAGCGCCTCGTCAACGAGCGCGATCACCGCGGCCTGCCACATGCGCCCGCAGGCGTCACCGGGGCATCGGGCGCGGCTGGCGCGAGCAGCACGGGCTCGGGTCTCGCACCCGCCTCGCCTGGCGCGCCGAGCGAGCCGGCCGTGGCTTCGTCGTTTGCGGCAGGCATTCCCGCCGCCGGCAGCTTCGTGCCGGCCACGCCCATCCCTGTCTCGCCCGCCGAAGCCCCCGCGGCGTTCAAGGGCTCCTGAAGCCTCTACCAAGGCGCTCGCAGCCCCCTCGCGCGCACCCTCGTTAACCCCGCCGCGGCGTTGCGGTCACTTCGCCGCGCGCGTGTTCGAGGTTATGCTTGGGACGTCCCGTCCCCGAACTGACGCCATCGTGTCCGAAAGCGCCCAAGCCGCCGCCCTGCCGTCCGCCGCCGTCTTCCCGGTTGAACCTGCGCCCGTTTCGATTCGCCGCCGCCTCGCCGCATTCGTCTACGAAAGCGTGCTGCTGTTCGGCGTCGTCTTCGCCGCCGGGCTCGCGTTCAGCCTCGTCCTGCAGCAGCGCAACGGCTACACGCATCACAACGCGATGGCGGTCTGGATCATCTTCGTGGCGGGCGCGTACTTCGTCGGCTTCTGGCACAAGGGCGGGCAGACGCTGCCGATGAAGACCTGGCGCCTGCGCGTGGTCGGCCCGGACGGCCAGCCGCCCACGCTCGCGCGAGCGACGCTGCGCTACCTCGCCGCGTGGCTCTGGTTCCTGCCGCCGCTCGTGCTGCATCCGCTGCTCGAACTTTCGATTCCGCACACGCTTGCGCTCGTTGCCTGCTGGTTCGTGATCTGGGCCGCGAGCGCCCGCTTCTCCCAAGACCGCCAGTTCCTTCACGACCGCATAGCGGGCACGCGCATTGTCGCAATCGCGCCACAGGGCGCAAAGGCGTAGCCGCCGCACGACATCCCCCATCGCGCCGGAAAAGCGGCTGCACGGTACCCCCTGGGACTGCGTAACGAGACCTTCTCGTGACTGTCATGTTGCCGTCACGGCGGCATGGCGCAATGCGCGTATTACAACCTGCCGCGCGCGCCATGGCCCAAAAGACGTCAGCGACCACCCTGTTCCGGCAGACCACCGGACGAGGCACCGACTCCGCCACGTTCCACCCCTCTCCCGGCGGAGCCACCTTTCCCGTCCCGCCCCTGCCGCCCTCGTCGATCGACGACGCCCCCACCACCGGCTCCCACGACGACGACCATCCCGATCCCACCCGCTACCGCACGATCTGGCTCTCCGATATCCATCTCGGCACGGGCGGCTGTCAGGCGTCGTATCTGCTCGATTTTCTGCGCCACAACGAGTCGGAGTATCTGTACCTCGTGGGCGACATCATCGACGGCTGGCAGTTGAAGAAAGGCTGGTACTGGCCGCAGGCGCACAACGACGTCGTGCAAAAGGTGCTGCGCAAGGCGCGCAAGGGCACCCAGGTCGTCTACATCCCGGGCAACCACGACGAGAGCGCGCGCCAGTTCTGCAATCTCGCGTTCGGCGACATCCACGTGCGCGAGGAAGCCTTCCACACGACGCTCACCGGCAAACGCTTGTGGGTCGTGCACGGCGATCTCTTCGACGGCGTGATCCAGCACGCCAAGTGGCTCGCCTATCTCGGCGACTCGGCCTACACGTTGATCCTGCTGCTCAACCGCTGGTTCAACCGCGTGCGCGCGAAGCTCGGCTTCCAGTACTGGTCGCTCTCGCAGTACCTCAAGCATCAGGTCAAGAACGCGGTGAACTTCATCTCCTCGTTCGAGCGCGTGATGACCGACGAAGCGCGCCGCCGCGGCTGCGACGGCGTGGTCTGCGGCCACATCCACAAGGCCGAGATCCGCGACATCGACGGCATCCTGTACTGCAACGACGGCGACTGGGTGGAGAGCCTGTCCGCGCTCGTCGAGACGTTCGAGGGCGAGTTGCGCATCGTCTACTGGACCGTGAAGCGCGCGCCGGAAGCGCAGGTCTCGACGCGCAAGGCGCGCGTGAGCGCCGCCTGAGTGCCGACTGATACCGCTACGCAGCAACAGCCATAACCGCACTACCGAACGACGAGAGGGCCGAGGACCGATGAAAGTAATGATCGTGACCGATGCATGGGAGCCGCAGGTCAACGGCGTAGTTCGAACGCTGAAGAACACGACGCGCGAACTCATCGCGCTCGGGCATCAGGTGGAACTGCTCACGCCGCTGGAGTTCCGCACGATACCGTGCCCCACCTACCCGGAAATCAAGCTCTCGCTGTTTCCGAAGCGGCATCTGAAGGAACGCATCAGCGCGTTCGGGCCCGATGCGATCCACATCGCGACCGAAGGTCCGCTCGGACTCGCCGCGCGCCGCTATGCGATCGACCACGACCTGCCGTTCACGACCGCGTATCACACGCGCTTTCCCGAGTACGTGCAGGCGCGCTTCGGCATTCCGCTCGCGGCGACCTACCGCTTCCTGCGCTGGTTCCACAAGCCTTCGCTCGCGGTGATGGCGCCCACGCCCGTCGTGAAGACCGACCTCGAGAAGTTCGGCTTCACGAACGTCGTGCTGTGGACGCGCGGCGTGGACCTCGACATCTTCCGGCCGATGGATTCCAAGGTGCTCAACACGGCGCGGCCCATCTTCCTGTATGTGGGGCGCGTAGCCGTAGAGAAGAACGTCGAGGCGTTTCTCAAGCTCGATCTGCCGGGCTCGAAATGGGTGTGCGGCGAAGGCCCGGCGCTCGCCGAGCTGAAGTCGCGCTATCCCCAGGCGAATTACCTGGGTGTCCTGAGCCAGCCCGAGCTTGCGAAAGTCTACGCGGCCGCCGACGTATTCGTGTTCCCGAGCCGCACCGACACCTTCGGTCTCGTGCTGCTCGAAGCGCTCGCCTGCGGCACGCCCGTGGCCGCCTACCCGGTGACCGGCCCGATCGACGTGCTGGGCACGGGCGGCGCTGGCGCGATGAACGAAGACCTGCGCGAAGCGTGCCTCGAAGCGTTGAAGATCGACCGCGCCGAGGCGCGCGCCTGGGCCGAGCGCTTCTCGTGGCGCGCGGCCTCCGAGCAATTCGCGGCGCATCTCAAGCCGCGCTCGCGCGCGACGATGGAGCCGTCCAGCGCCGCTGCCTGAGCGCGGGGCCGGCTATGGTGCGCGCTTCGACTGTCCGCGAGCGCGCCGGGGACACGGACGGCCCCGGCGCAACCGTCTCACACGCGTGCGATACTGGGGTTCTACCTGGCACCACCATGACGCCACGTCCTCCGTTACCGCCGCATAGCGCCCAGGGCGCACGCAGTCCCACTCCGCCAGCCAGCCAGCGTGCCGGCGGCTCTACGCGCGCCGCACGCGCTGCCGAAGCGCTCGATCCACGCGCGAGCGCTGCCGCCGCTGCGGCACCTGGCGTTGCGCCGCCAGCCGCGCCCGCGTCTGCGAGCGAGCCCGCCAAGCCCACTGCGCCCACTGCACCCGTTGGGTCGCGCGCTGCCGCACAGGAGCCGCCCGAGCCGCCGCATCTGCACGAACCGCTCGGCCCCGACGATCCGCTCGCCCCGCTGCCCTTCAACCCCTACAAGGGCAACCGCGGCATCACGCGTGCATGGAAGGCGCTCAAGTACTCGATCAAGGGCTTTCGCGCCGCCATCCGCGAGGAAAGCGCGTTTCGCCAGGAGCTCACGCTCTCGGCCATCCTCGTGCCGATCGGCGTGTTCATTCCGGTCGAGCCTGTCGAGCGCGTGCTGCTGCTCGGCTCGGTGATCCTCGTGCTGATCGTCGAGCTGCTCAATTCGAGCATCGAGAACGCGGTGGACCGCATCGGCCTCGAGCGCAACGAGCTCTCGGGCCGCGCCAAGGACCTGGGCAGCGCGGCGGTCACGCTCGCCTTGCTGCTCTGCGTGCTGACCTGGGGGCTGATCCTCGTACCCCGTTTCGGCCCGCTGCTGCTGCACGGAATCGGCGTACTCTAGCGCCCCACGCCCCCCGGTCCGCGGGGGCCTCGCCACGCTCCCCGGCATCTGACAGGCGCAAGCTGTCGGTGCGCGCGGGCCGTCGGTTTATAATCGAACGACAGTCTTATAACGACCAACCGCGTCCGGGCCGCGCGCACCGCAACATACGAGCGGGCGCCTGAGCCCGGCACTGCATTTTCAGGGCCGGACGACATGGATGCCAAACCTCCCCGCCGTACACGCGAACGGATTCTCGAGCTGTCGCTGAAGCTGTTCAACGAGATCGGCGAGCCGAACGTCACCACGACGACCATCGCCGAGGAAATGGAGATCAGTCCAGGCAACCTGTACTACCACTTCCGCAACAAAGACGACATCATCAACAGCATCTTCAGCCAGTTCGAGCAGGAGATCGAAAAGCGTCTGCGCTTCCCCGAGGACCATCGCGCGACCATCGACGAGATGTGGGCGTACCTGCAGTACATGGTCGACTTCACGTGGCGCTACCGCTTTCTCTATCGCGACCTGAACGACCTGCTCGCGCGCAACCGCACGCTGGAGATGCACTTCAAGCAGATCATCAGCCACAAGGTGCACTTCGCGAAGCAGTTCTGCGAGCAGCTCATGGAAGACGGCGACATGGTCGCCACGCCCGCCGAGATCGACGTGATCTCCACCAATATCGGTGTGATCGCCACCTACTGGCTCTCGTACCAGTTCGTGATGAATCCGCGCAAGTACAACGACCAGGAAGCGATTCGCGACGAGCTGCACCAGGTCAGCGTGCAGATCGTCTCGCTGATGGCACCGTATCTGCGCGGCCGCGCGCGCGAGCTGTTCGACGATCTCGTCTCGGGCAAGCTCGCCAAACGCGAGTTCTACGACTATCTGCCGCCGCGCGAAGGTGCGGGCGCCGCGAAGGACAACCGCGAATAAAGGCCAAAGCCGAATGAAAGCAGTCTGCGTATATTGCGGCTCCTCGCCCGGAGCCAATCCGGTTTACACCGAAGCCGCACAGGCATTCGGCCGTGCGCTCGTCGCCTCGAACCTCGCGCTCGTCTATGGCGGCGGCAAGGTCGGCCTGATGGGCGTGATCGCCGACACCGTGATGGAGGGCGGCGGCCGCGCCATCGGCGTGATCCCCAAGCTGCTGGTGGACAAGGAAGTGGGCCATGTGGGCCTGACTGAGCTGCATGTCGTGCCCGACATGCACCACCGCAAGAAGATGATGGCCGACCTCTCCGACGCCTTCGTCGCGATGCCGGGCGGCGCGGGCACGCTCGAAGAGCTGTTCGAAGTCTATACGTGGGCGCAGCTCGGCTATCACCGCAAGCCGGTGGGCGTGCTCAACATCGGCGGCTTCTACGATCCGCTCATGGCGCTGCTCGACCACACGGTGCGCGAAGGCTTCATGCGCCAGACCTACCGCGACATGCTGCAAACCGACGGCGATCCCGTGGCGCTGATCGCCAGGCTCAAGCGTTACCACGCGCCCGAGAAGGACAAGTGGGCGGACTTGCGCGAGAACGTCTGATCCAGGCGCCGCGCACCGTTCGCCCGACGATCCGCAGTCACCACGCGCAGTTACCTCCATGACGAGTCCATCGCGATGAGCAAGGTTGTCCTGATCACCGGCGCAAGCCGCGGCATAGGCCGCGCGACGGCGCGCCTGCTTGGCACACACGGCTGGACCGTGGGCGTCAACTATCTGCACAACGAACCGGCCGCCGACGAAACCGCCGCCGAAGTGGGCCGCGCAGGCGGCCACGCGCGCGTGCTGCGCGGCGACGTCGCGAACGAGGCGGACGTCGTCGCGATGTTCGACGCGCTCGAATCGGCCTATGGCCGCATCGACGCGCTCGTGAACAACGCGGGCATCGTGGCGCCCGGCAGCCAGGTCGCCGACATGAGCGCCGAGCGTCTGAAGCGCATGTTCGACGTGAACGTGTACGGCGCGTTTCTGTGCGCACGCGAAGCGGCGCGGCGTATGTCGAAGGACCGCGGCGGCGACGGCGGCTCGATCGTCAATGTCTCTTCGGCTGCCGCGCGCCTTGGCTCGCCCAACGAATATGTGGACTATGCGTCGTCGAAAGGCGCGGTCGACACGATGACGATCGGGCTCGCCAAAGAACTCGGCCCGCAGGGCGTGCGCGTGAACGCGGTGCGCCCCGGCCTCATCGACACCGAAATCCACGCGAGCGGCGGCCGGCCCGATCGCGCGGCCGTGCTCGGCGCGCAAACGCCGCTCGGCCGGCCCGGCAGCGCCGACGAAGTCGCACAAACGATCGTGTGGTTGCTGAGCGACGCGGCCTCGTATGTCACAGGCGCCCTGCTCGACGTGAGCGGCGGACGCTGAACTCGCGCGCTGCCTTCTGCTAGAACGACGAACCCCGCTCGCGCAAAAACGCGGCTTCTTCGTCGGTGGAATCGCGGCCCAGTTGCGCATTGCGATGCGGGTAGCGCCCAAAGCGCTCGATGATCTTCGCGTGGCGCACCGCGTAATCGTAGTAGCCCTTGCCCTCGGGATCTTTCGCCAGTTCGCCGAACAGACGCAGCGATTCGCGCTGCGCTTCGGCGCTTTCGGCGTGTTCGAACGGCAGATACGCGAAGGAGCGATGTTGCAGCGTGGGCAGGCGCTGATCCGCGCCGCTCGCCACCATCCTGCGCGCGATGCCGAGCGCCTTGTCGTCCGCGGAGAATGCGCGCGGCGTGCCGCGGTGGCAGTTGCGCGAGAACTGGTCGAGCACGATCACGAGCGCAAGCGCGCCTTCGGGCGTCTCGCACCATGCGTCGAGCTCGCCTGCACACGCGGCGTCGAGCAGCGCGCCGAAGCGTTCGCGCAGTTTGGCGTCGAACGCGGCGCTCTTGCGGAACCACATCTTGCGCTCGCGGCCGAACTCCTCCGAACCCGGCGCGCCGAACCAGAAGTCGAGCACCTCGCGCGCACGCGGGTCAAGAGTCATGACGCCAGTTCCAGCACGAGACGCCGCGTGCGTGCGCTCTTCTTCTCGAGCTTCGCCACGCGCAGCGCGCCGATCTCCTGCGTGTTGCGCACGTGCGTGCCGCCGCAGGGTTGCAAATCGACGTTATCGATGCGCAGGAGCCGCACACGGCCCAGGCCCATCGGCGGCTTCACGCTCATCGTGCGCACGAGTTCGGGGCGTTGCGCCATTTCCTCGTCGGTGATCCATTCGGTCGCCACCGCGTGCGCGCCCGACACGAGTTCGGCGAGCCGCGCCTCCACCATCTCGCGCTCGATCGGCTCGACGGTCGCGAAATCGAGGCGCGCGTAGTCGGTCGTGATGCTGCAGCCGTCCACGGGATATGGCAGCACCGCGCACATCAAATGGCTCGCCGTATGCAGGCGCATGTGCCGGTGACGGCGCGCCCAGTCGATCTCGGCGCGCACGCGCTCGCCCGCGGCGAGACGCGCGAGCAGCGAGTCCTGGCCGGGCGCGGGAACGTGGAGCGCGTCGTCGGGCGTCGCGCCTTCGAACTTCGCCTTGCGCGTGTCGGCGATCTCGATGCGCGTGCCGTCGGCGAGCACCAGCGCGCCGGCGTCGCCGGCCTGGCCGCCGCCGAGCGGATAGAACACGGTCTGGTCGAGCCGCACGCCGTCCTCGCCAACGGCAAGCACGGTCGCTTCGCACTGCGTGAGATAGGCGTCTTCGCGAAAGAGCGCGCGGGTGGTCGTCATTGTGGGTGTCTCCTTGTTTTGCGTACGGCGGGCCGCGTGAAGCCGGCCGCCCGCCAAAGGCCCATTATGGCCGCGAGGCGAAACGCCCCGCCGGACGGCCGCGACGCGTGAGCGCCTGACTGTACCGGCCCGCGGACCGGAACAATCCCGCGCCGTGACTCGGGCAGTCAATCAGCCCGGATGATTGCGCATCCAGTCGGCGGTATCGAAGAACGAGTGCAGCAGGCGCTCGCGCAGCGACTCCGCCAGGCCCACGTCTTCCATCGCCCAGGCCATGCAGCGCAGCCACTGGTCGCGCTCCGACGAGGCGATCGCGAACGGCAAATGGCGCGCGCGCAGGCGCGGATGGCCGAAGCGTTCGATGTAGTGGTCCGGGCCGCCAAGCCAGCCGCAGAGGAACCAGAACAGCTTGTCGCGCGAACCGTCGAGCGTCTGCGGATGCATCGCGCGGATGCCCGCGAAATCGGCCTCGAGGTCCATCAGGTCATAGAAACGGTCGACGAGCTCGCGCACGCGCGCCTCGCCGCCGACGAGTTCGAAGGCCGTGGGTTTCTGCGGCGCTTCGTCGGCTGGATCGGTCATACGGTTGAATCAGGAAAAAAGAGGGACGGCAGCGCACTGCCGTAGACCGATGATTTTCGCACAGCGGCGCGTGGCGGGTGGCCGCGGGTTGCTGCACTACGCGTCGCGCAGCGACTGCAGCGCCGGCCGCGCGAGCACGTGCCGCAAGCTGATCCAGCCGCCCACGCCCGCGCACACCACGCCCGCGGCGATGCCCGCAGGCAGGAGCCACGGATCGAACGGAAGATAGAAGAGAAACACGTGCGTGGCGAGCACCGAGCCCACCGCCTGCGCGCCGATTGCCGCCATGAGCCCCGCGAGCGCGCCCACGGAAATGAATTCGGCCACCTGCACCGCGCGCACCTGCTGGTGCGATGCCCCCAGCGCGCGCAGCAGCGCCGACTCGCGCATGCGTTCGTCGCGCGTGCCCGCGAGCGCCGCGTAGAGCACCAGCACGCCGGCGGCGAGCGTGAAGAGAAAGAGGAACTGCACCGCGCCGATCACCTGCTCCAGCACGCGCTCGATCTGCGCGAGAATCGGCGCGATGTCGATCGCGGTGACGTTGGGATAGCGCGCCACGAGGCCGTCCACGACCTGGCGCTGTCCGGGCGGCAGATGAAAGCTCGTGATGTACGTCGCCGGAAAATCGCGCAGCAGCTCGCGCGGCATCAGCACGAAGAAGTTGACCTTGAACGAGCCCCAGTCGAGCTTGCGCACGCTCGTCACGGGCGCCGTGACCTCCAGGCCCGTCACGTCGAACTTGAGCACGTCGCCGGGCTTCACGTTGATGAGCTTCGCGAGTCCCTGTTCGATCGACAGCTGCGGCGTGGCCGAATCGCCATACCAGCTGCCGGCCTCGATGCGATTGTCGTCGGGCAGCTTCGTCGTGTACGAGAGATTGAACTCGCGATCGACGAGCCGGCGCGCGTCCTCGCTCTGGTACGAGTCGGGATTCACGGGCTTGCCGTTGATCGAGATGAGGCGCCCGCGCACCATCGGCTGGAGATCGCTGTCGGCAGCCCCGGCGATGCCATGCGCGCGCAGCCAGGCGGCCACGGCGTCGCGCTGATCGGGCTGGATGTCGATGAGGAACTCGTTGGGCGCGTCGGGCGGCGTGGACTTGCGCCAGCCTTCGACGAGGTCGTTGCGCGTCATCGCGATCAGCAACAGACACATGAGGCCGATGGCGAGCGCCGTGATCTGCAGCGCGCTTGCGCCCGGCCGCCGTTCGAGCGACGCCAGGGCATAGCGCCAACCCACGCCCGCGCGCGCCTGGCCGGAGAGACGCCCGCTGCGCGCCACGCGCGCCGCGCACCAGAGCGCTACGCGCGCCACGCCGGCAAAGACGAGCAGCCCGATCGCGAAACCGCCGGCGACGATGCCGCCGAGCTTGAGTTCGCCCGCCGCGATCACGAGCAGCCCCGCGAACAGCGCGATGCCGACGCCGTAGGCCGCCCACGCGGCACGCCCTTCATCGCCCCACTCGCGGCGCAGTACGCGCACCGGCGGCACGCGCGTGAGCGGCAGGAGCGGCGGCAGCGCGAAGCCGAGCAGCAGCACGAGGCCCGCGGCGATGCCTTCGAGCACGGGCAGCGGACCGGGCTGCGGCAGCACGACGTCGATGAGATTGCCGAGCCACGCCAGCAGCGCGAGATGCCCTGCATAGCCGAGCGCCACGCCCGCCGCGCCGCCCACGAGCCCGAGCCCCGCGAACTCCAGCACGAACAGCGTGCGCAGCGTGCGCTGGCTCGCACCCAGGCAGCGCATCGCGGCGCAGGCGTCGAGATGGCGGCGCGTGTAGCGATGCGCGGCCATGGCGATCGCCACCGCCGCGAGCAGCGCCGTCAAGAGCGACACGAGCGTGAGGAAGTGGCGCGCGCGGTCGAGTGTCTGGCGCACCTGAGGCTGGCCGTCCTGGAGCGATTCGAGCGCGACGCCGCGCATCTTGCCGCCATCCACGCGCGCACGCGCCCACGACGCGAACTGCGCGACGGCCGGATCGGCGCCCGCCACGAGCAGGCGGTAAGTCACGCGGCTGCCATAGCCGAGCAGACCGGTCGACGCGACTTCGTCGGCGCGCATCATGAGCCGCGGCGAGAAGTTCACGAACGAAAAGCCGCGGTCGAGTTCTTTCGTGATGAGCGCGTTGACGGTGAAGGTGCGCGTGCCGACTTTCACCGTGTCGCCGACATGGAGCTTGAGCGCGTCGAGCAGTTCGTCGTCCACCCAGACGGTGCCGGGCGGCGGAATGCCTTGCGCCGCGTGATCGGGCGCACCCGGCGCCGCGGCGATGCGCAGCGCGCCACGCAACGGATAGTCCGCCGAGACGGCCTTGACGGCGGCAAGACGCGTGGCCGTTGCGCCCGCGGCGGCGGAAGCGCCCGCCGCTGCCGCAGCTTGCGGCGCCCCCGAACTCACCATGCTTGGGAAAATCGCCGTGGTCGCCGTGCGCAGCGAGAGCGACTGCGCCTCGCGCGCGAACATGGGATCGACGGGGTGATCGGCGCGCACGATGAAATCGGCGGCGATCATGCGCCGGGCATCGCGCTCGAGGCCGCGCTGCAGCCGGTCGGCGAGAAAACCGACGCTGGCGAGCGCCGCCACGGCCAGCACGAGCGCGAACAGCAGCATGGTGAGTTCGCCCGCGCGCCAGTCGCGCGCGGTCATGCGCGCGGCAAGATGCACGAGGTCGGACCAGCCTGGCGTGGTACGCACGGCCACCGGCCCGCGCGGGCCGCCAGGACCAGCCGGGCCACCAGCCGCGCCCGGCGGCTCAGCCTGCACGAACCCTGGGCCGCCTTCGCTGCGCGGAGGCCTGGCGTTGGAGGAAGAAGGCGCGCCGCCGCTCAATCGTGACGACCCCGCAGCGAAAGCCGCGAAACCATGTGCGTCGCCATGCCGCGAAAACCGCCCTGCACGCCGCGCCATAGGCGCGGCAGCGCCCAGGCCGCGAGCACGAGGAACACCACGAGCATGACGAGGAAGAGCAGCGGCACGAAGAGCGCGAGCAGCACGCCGACGAAGGTCATGCCGTCTTCGGCGCTCGATGTGACGACATTCGACACCGGCTCAGGCGACAGATTGATGAGCGCGCGCGTGCCCGCCTTGGCGAGATGCGCCGTGCCCGCGAGCGTGCCGCCCGCCAGCGCGGCGACGGTCAACAGCGCCGGATCGGCATGGCCGAGCGCGCCTGCCGCGAGCACGGCCCCGGCCGGAATGCGGATGAAGGTATGCACCGCGTCCCAGAGCGAATCGAACGCGGGGATCTTGTCGGCGAGAAATTCGAGCAACGTGAGCGCGGCGGCGATGCCGATCACCCACGGCGAAGCGAGCACGGCGAGCGTGTCAGGCAGGTGAATCAGGCCGAGACGTTGCAATACGCCGGCCATCAGCACCGTGAGATAGAGGCGCAGGCCGCTGCCCCAGGACAGGCCCGCTGCTAGCGAAAGTGGTTCCAGCATGGCTGCCTCCTCGCGCGGCGCGGCCGGGGCGCCGGCGCTCCACGCGGCAAGCGGGAGAGCAGGCGCTGTGCGCACACGCTCGCCGCTCATGCGGCGCGGAGTGTTATCGGGTTATGACCGTTCCATTATAGCCACGCTCGCTGCGGTGCCGCAGCGGTGTTGCGCGGCCGCGGCACGGGTTGGCACCGAGGTATGCGCAGCGAATTTGATCAGGCGGCCGAAGAAAGCTTGAGTCCGATAAGGCCGAGCACGATCAGCGCGGCGCTCGCCACACGCGCGGCGCTCACTGCCTCGCCCATCATGACGATGCCGAACACGAACGCGCCGACCGCGCCAATGCCCGTCCACACCGCGTAGGCGGTGCCGAGCGGCAGTTGACGCATGGCCATGGCGAGCAGGACGAAGCTGCCCAGGGCCGTGACCACGGTGAACACCGAGGGCCAGAGCCGCGTGAATCCTTCGGAAGATTTGAGACCGGCGGCCCACGCCACTTCGAGCAGGCCGGCGACAAGAAGAAGAAACCAGGACATGAGGAACGCTCCATTTATAAAAATGGGGCCGTCCCCGATGACATCAAAATCTGTAAGGCCGTCCTTACAGAGCTGTAATTATAGCACCAGCGCGGTGCATGCGCGCCGTGCAGCCTTACTGCACGCCGACCAGCCGGTAACCCACGCCCGTCTCCGTGATGATGTGCTCCGGCTGTGCGGGATCGCGCTCCAATTTCTGCCGCAGATGCGCCATGTAGATGCGCAGGTAGTGGCTGCTCTCCACGTGCGACGGCCCCCAGACCTCGCGCAGCAGTTGCCGGTGCGTGAGCACACGCCCCGCGTCGCGCACGAGGGTGGCGAGCAGGCGGTACTCGATCGGCGTGAGATGCACGGGCGCGCCTTCGCGCGTGACCTGGCGCAGGCCGAGATCGACGTTCACGGCGCCGAAGCTCACCTGCGGCGCCTCGTTCGCGCCACCGCGGTTGCGCCGCCGCAGCTGCGCGCGAATGCGCGCGAGCAGCTCGGACACGCCGAACGGCTTCGTGAGGTAGTCGTCGGCGCCGGCGTCGAGCGCGGCCACCTTCTCGCTTTCCTGGGTGCGGGCCGAAAGCACGATCACGGGCAGATCGCTCCAGCCGCGCAGTTCGCGGATCACGTCGAGGCCGTCGGTGTCGGGCAGGCCCAGGTCGACGATCACGAGGTCGGGCTTGCGCGTGGCGGCCTCGACGAGGCCCTGCTTGCCGGTCTCGGCGTCGTGCACGACGATGCCCTCGCCCTCCAGCGTTGCGCGCACGAATCGGCGAATCTGTTTTTCGTCTTCGATCAGGACGACGGCGATGCTCGGGTCACTCATTTGCGGGTTTGGGATCGACGGTTTTGGGGGAAGCAGGTTCGAGCGGCTCGAGCGCTTCGTGTGCCTCTGGCGCATCGGTCACATCGGCGGGCAGCGGCGGCGGCGACTCCACGGGCAGCGCGAACCAGAACGTCGCGCCTTGCACATGGCCGTCGGCGGCAACGCGATTGGCTGCGCCGATTGTACCGCCGTGCGCCTCGACGATCGCCCGGCAGATGGCCAGCCCGAGCCCGATGCCGGGCTTGGCCGACTCCTTCTCGCCGCGCGTGAACTTCTCGAACACGCGCTCGCCCATGCCGGGCGGCAGCCCCGGCCCGTTGTCCTCGACCGAGACGCGCACGAACGGCTGGCCGCCCTCCTCCACGCGGCGCGCCGCGATGGTGAGCGGCGTGTCGGCGGGCGTGTACTTGGCCGCATTCTCCAGCAGGTTCGAGAAGAGCCGCTCCATCAGCACGGCGTCGAGCTGGAGCAGCGGCAGGCCCTCTTCCAGCTTCACCTGCACGGGGTGCCGCGCGAGCACGCGGCGGCAAGCGGCGAGCGCGGCGCCCACGGTTTCCTCGAGCAGCGTCCACTGACGATTGAGATTGAGGCTGCCCGCCTGCAGCCGCGCCATGTCGAGCAGGTTCGTGACGATGCCCGTCATGCGCAGCGCCTCGTCGTGAATCGCCTCGATCAGTTCGCCCGAGCGCGCATCCTGCGCATCCCCGGGCTCATGGGTTTGCGCGAGCATCGACGAGAAGCCGACGATCGCCGTGAGCGGCGTGCGCAGGTCGTGCGAGATGGCCGAGAGCAGCGAGTTGCGCAGCCGCTCCGACTCCATGTTGACGAGCGCGTCGCGCGCGATGTCCACGTAGTGCACGCGCTCGAGCGCGAGCGCGATTTGCGCGGCGAACGCGTCGAGCATGCGCTGCTGCTCGGGCACCTGCAGCTCGCGCGCGTCGCGCGTCACGACGGCGAGCACGCCGCGCGTGCGCATCGGCGCCTTGAGCGGCAGGTAGCGCGCCACAGCCGCCGGCAGCGTGTCGGTGCCGTTGCCCGCCGGCTTTTGCTGGTCGTACACCCACTGGCCCACGTCGATGTCGAGGTTTTCGGCGTCGAGCATGATCTTCGGATCGGGCTCCTCGATCTTCTGCTGCACCTTGTCGACGCTGTCCGGCAGCAGCAGCGCCACGCGCGCGCCGAACACCTCGCTCACGTGGCGGCTGCCGATCGCGACGATCTGCTCCGTGGTGAGCGCCGCGGCCAGCTCGCGCGCCATCGCGTACATCGCGCCGGTGCGCTGTTCGCGCCGCTGCGCGACGCTCGCCTCGCGGCGCAGGCTCGACGTCAGATGGCTGATGACGAGCGAAGTGAGCAGCATGCCGACGAACGTCAGCAGATATTGCGTATCGGAGACCGAGAACGACATGCGCGGCGGCACGAAGAAAAAGTCGTACGCCGCAACGCTTGCAAACGAGAGCATCACGCCCGGCCCGCGCCCGAGCCTGGTCGCCGTGAAGATCACGCCGAGCAGATACAGCATGACGAGATTCGCGAGGTCGATGCGGTCGATCAGCTGGTTCGCGACGAGCGTCACGCAGGCGCAGATCACGAGCGCGGCCGCGTAGGCGCGCGGCGGCGAGCGTTCGGCGCCCCCTGCCGCAAGCGCATCGCGCCAGGCGTTGGCGGCGCGCGTCGCGGCACTGGCCGCGCCTCCGGGCTCGCTGCCCCCGCGCACGGCTTCGCCCGCGCTCGCGCGCACGAGCGTGAGATCGACGTCGCCGGCTTTTTCGGCAAGGCGCTCGCCGAACGGGCGCTTCACCCAGCGCGACAAGCCCGTGCGCAGCGAGCCGCCCGCCACGAGCTTCGAGACATTGCGCAGCCGCGCGTAGCCGACCAGCGTGGTCGCGGCGTCCTCGCCCGCGAGCGTCGCCGTTTCGGCGCCGAGTTCGGAGGCGAGCTTGAGCGCGCCAAGCGTGCGCTCGCGTACGGCGTCGGGCAGACGCTGGAGCTTCGGCGTCTCCACGTACACGGCGATCCAGTCGGCTTTCAGGCTCGCGGCGAGCCGCGCCGCGGCGCGCACCAGCGCGTTCGCCTCGGGCCCCGGCCCCACGCAGACGACGAGCCGCTCGCGCGCCTGCCACACATGCTGGATCGAGCGGTCGGCACGATACTCGCGCATCTGCGCGTCCACGCGGTCGGCGGTGCGGCGCAGCGCAAGCTCGCGCAGCGCGATCAGGTTGCCCTTGCGAAAGAAGTTGCGCACCGCGCGCTCGGCCTGCGCCGGCATGTAGACCTTGCCGTCGCGCATGCGGTCGAGCAGCTCTTCGGCGGGCAGGTCGACGAGCGTGACTTCGTCGGCGCGGTCGAACACGCGGTCGGGCACGGTCTCCCAGACGCGAATGCCCGTGATCTGCCCCACCACGTCGTTGAGACTTTCGAGGTGCTGCACATTGACGGTCGTGTAGACGTCGATGCCCGCGTCGAGCAGTTCGTAGACGTCCTGCCAGCGCTTCATGTGGCGCGCGCCGGCCACGTTCGAGTGCGCCAGCTCGTCGACGAGCACGAGCTGCGGCTTGCGTTCGAGCGCGGCGTCGAGATCGAACTCTTCGAGCAGCCGCCCGCGGTAGGCAATGCGCTGGCGCGGCATCACTTCGAGGCCGGCGGTAAGCGCGGCGGTCTCGCTGCGCCCATGCGTCTCGACGATGCCGACCACCACGTCCACGCCTTCCTCGGCGCGGCGGCGCGCGGCCTGCAGCATTGCATAGGTCTTGCCGACGCCGGCCGACGCGCCGAAGAAAACCTTCAGCTTGCCGCGGCGGCGTTTTTCTTCGTCGCGCTGCAGCCGGTCAAGCAGTTCGTCGGGATCGGGGCGGTTCATGCGGAAGTCGGGATCAAATTCACGGAGGTTGCACCTGTGGCACGAATGATCGTCTCACCGTGGCACGGAAATGGCAAACCGCACGCTCGACGCGCCAGGCGTCGAGCGTGCGGTGCGGCTCAACGTTCCCGCTCAGCTAACCTCTTTGCCGTCGAGCGCGAGGTTCAACTCGAGCACGTTCACGCGCGGCTCGCCAAAGAGGCCGAACTGGCGGCCCTTCGTATGGCGATCCACGAGCGTCTGCACGTCGCTCGCGCTCATATGGCGCGCCTGCGCCACGCGCGCCACCTGGTAGGCGGCCGCGGCCGGCGAGATCTCGGGGTCGAGCCCGCTGCCCGACGACGTCACGAGGTCGGCGGGAATGGGCTGCGAGACATCGGTGCCCGCGGCCTTGAGGGCGGCGATGCGGCCTTTGATCTCGTCGGCGAGCGCCGGGTTGGTCGGCCCGAGGTTCGAGGCGCCCGAGCCCGTCGCGTTGTACGGCATCGGCGAGGTGGCCGACAGACGGCCCCAGAAGTACTGGGGCGCGTCGAACTGCTGGCCGATGAGCGAGCTGCCCACCACCTTGCCGTCGACTTCGACCAGACTGCCGTTGGCCTGGCGGTGGAACGCGGCCTGCCCGAACGCGGTCATCACGGCCGGATACACGAGGCCGGTGATGACCGTCAGCACGGCGAAGATCACGATCAGAGGACGAAACTGCGATTTCATTTTGGCTTCCTATGTATCTATCGGTGTCTGACCGCGCCGCTCAGACCCAGCCGAACGCGGTGAGCACCATGTCGATCAGCTTGATGCACGGGAACGGCAGGAGTATGCCGCCGAGGCCGTAGACCAGCAGATTGCGGCGCAGCAGCGTCGCCGCGCCGAGCGGCCGGTACTTCACGCCCTTGAGCGCGAGCGGAATCAGCATCACGATGATGAGCGCGTTGAAGATCACCGCCGAGAGGATCGCCGACGACGGCGACGTCAGATGCATGACGTCGAGCACGCGCAGTTGCGGATACGTCGAGGCGAACGCCGCCGGGATGATCGCGAAGTACTTCGCGACGTCGTTGGCGATCGAGAACGTCGTGAGCGAGCCGCGCGTCATGAGCATCTGCTTGCCGATCTCGACGATCTCGATGAGCTTGGTCGGGTTCGAGTCGAGGTCGACCATGTTGCCCGCTTCCTTCGCGGCCTGGGTGCCCGTGTTCATCGCCACGGCGACGTCGGCCTGCGCGAGCGCCGGGGCGTCGTTGGTGCCGTCGCCCGTCATCGCCACGAGCTTGCCTTGCGCCTGGTGCTCACGAATGGTCGCGAGCTTGGTTTCAGGCGTGGCCTGTGCGAGGAAGTCGTCCACGCCGGCTTCGGCGGCGATCGCGGCGGCGGTCAGGCGGTTGTCGCCCGTCACCATCACGGTCTTGATGCCCATCTTGCGCAGCTCGGCGAAACGCTCCTTGATGCCGCCCTTCACGACGTCCTTCAGCTCGATCACGCCGAGCACGCGCGCGGTGCCGTCATGCAATTCGGCCACCACGAGCGGCGTGCTGCCGCGGCGCGCCACGTCGTCCACGGCGTTGTCGACTTCGCCGGGGAAACGGCCGCCATGGATTGCAACGTACTGCTTGACCGCGTCGGCGGCGCCCTTGCGGATCTCGCGGCCGGGCATGTCCACACCGCTCATGCGCGTCTGGGCGCTGAAAGCGAGGAACACGGCGTGCAGCGAGTGCATGTCGCGCTGGCGAATGTTGAAGCGCTGCTTCGCGAGCACGACGATGCTGCGGCCTTCCGGCGTTTCGTCGGCGAGCGACGAGAGCTGCGCGGCGTCAGCGAGCACTTCTTCGCTCACGCCGGGCGCCGGCAGGAACATCGATGCCTGACGGTTGCCGAGCGTGATCGTGCCGGTCTTGTCGAGCAGCAGCACGTCCACGTCGCCGGCGGCTTCCACCGCGCGGCCCGAAGTCGCGATCACGTTGGCCTGCATCATGCGGCTCATGCCGGCCACGCCGATCGCCGACAGCAGACCGCCGATGGTCGTCGGAATCAGGCAGACGAGCAGCGCCACGAGCGCCGTGATCGTGACCACGTGGCCCATCTTCGCGGCTTCGACCGAGAACATCGAGAACGGCAGCAGCGTCGCGGTGGCGAGCAGCAGCACGATGCTCAGCGCGACGAGCAGGATCGTGAGCGCGATTTCGTTGGGCGTCTTCTGGCGCTTCGCGCCTTCGACCATCGCGATCATGCGGTCGAGGAACGCTTCACCCGGGTTCGCCGTGACGCGCACGACGATCCAGTCGGAGAGCACGCGCGTGCCGCCCGTCACCGAGGAAAAGTCGCCGCCCGACTCGCGGATCACCGGCGCGGATTCGCCCGTGATGGCCGATTCGTCCACCGATGCCACGCCTTCGATCACTTCGCCGTCGGCCGGAATCGTGTCGCCGGTCTCGACGAGCACCACGTCGCCGCGGCGCAGATCGGACGCCGTCATGATGCGGATCGGCGCCTTCGGATGCGGCTCGTTGAGCTTCTTGGCCATGACGTCTTTCTTGGCCTGGCGAAGCGACGCCGCCTGCGCTTTCGAGCGCCCTTCGGCGAGCGCTTCCGCGAAGTTCGCGAACAGCACCGTGAACCACAGCCACAGCGCGACCGCGAGGATGAAACCCGCGGGCGCTTCGGCCTGGCCCACGAGCGCCGCGACCCAGAGGATCGTCGTGAGCACGCTGCCCACGTAGACGCAGAACATCACGGGGTTGCGCAACTGCGTGCGCGGATTGAGTTTTCTGAACGAGTCCACGATGGCCGGACGCACCAGCGCCGGATCGAACATGGACCGAGTTGCACTATGCTGATTCATTTTCGTTTCGCTCATGTTGCGAAGGCCCCCGTTCAATGCACGCCCATCATGATCAGATGCTCGACGCCGGGACCGAGTGCGAGCGCGGGCACATAAGTGAGCGCGCCGACCAGCAGCACCGTGCCGAGCAGCAGCACGACGAAGAGCGGACCATGCGTGGGCAGCGTGCCGCCCGTTACGGCAATGCGCTTCTTGCCTGCGAGCGAACCCGCGATGGCGAGCACCGGAATGATGGTGCCGAAGCGGCCGAACCACATGGCAATGGCGAGCAGCCAGTTATAGAACGGCGTGTTCACGGTAAGGCCGGCAAACGCGCTGCCGTTGTTGTTGGCGGCCGAACTGAACGCATACAGGATTTCCGAGAAACCGTGCGCGCCCGGATTCGAGATGCCGGCCTTGCCCGCGTCGGCGAGCACCGCGATCGAGGTGCCGAGCAGCACGAGCAGCGGCGTGAGCAGCACGACGATCGACACCATCTTCATTTCGAACGACTCGATCTTCTTGCCGACATATTCCGGCGTGCGGCCGATCATGAGCCCCGCCACGAACACCGCGAGCAGCGCGAACACGAGCATGCCGTAGAGACCCGAACCGACACCGCCGAAGATCACCTCGCCGAGCTGGATGAAGAGCATCGGAACGAGACCGCCGAGCGGCGTGAGCGAGTCGTGCGCCGCGTTCACGGCGCCGCACGAAGCCGCCGTGGTCGCGACCACGAAAATGCCCGTTTGCGCGATGCCAAAGCGCGTTTCCTTGCCTTCCATGTTGCCGCCGGCCTGCAGCGCGCTGGCGTGCTGGTCGACGTTGAGCGTCGTGAACATCGGATTACCCGACTGCTCGGCGGACAGCACACCGCCCACGGCCACGGCGAACGCCACCGTCATCACCGCGAGCACCGCGACGCCCTGCCTGCGGTCGCCCACCACGTTGCCGAACACGAGACACAGCGCCGCCGGAATGATCAGGATCGACAACATTTCGATGACGTTCGAGACCGGCGTGGGGTTCTCGTACGGATGCGCCGAGTTCGCATTGAAGAAGCCGCCGCCGTTGGTGCCGAGCATCTTGATCGCGACCTGCGAGGCGACCGGGCCCATGGCGAGCGTTTGCGACGTGACCTTCGTGTCCACCGTTTCAGGGTTGCCCTTCGCGTCCTTCACGGGGTTGCCCTGGGCGTCGAGCTTCGGCGCGGCGTAGGTCGTGGTCTGCAGCACCGGCACGTCCTGATACGCCTTGAAGTTCTGGATCATGCCCTGGCTCATCAGGAGCGCGGCGATGATCGCCGACATCGGCACGAGGATGTAGAGCGTCGTGCGCGTGAGGTCGACCCAGAAGTTGCCGATGGTCTGCACCGAGTGGCGCGCAAAGCCGCGAATCAGCGCGATCACGACGACGATGCCCGTGGCCGCCGACAGGAAGTTCTGCACGGTGAGGCCGAGCATCTGCGTGAGATAGCTCACCGTTTGCTCGGGCGTGTAGTCCTGCCAGTTGGTGTTGGTGACGAAGCTCACGGCCGTGTTGAACGCGCCGTCCACCGTCATCGCGCCGAACTGCTGCGGGTTGCCGGGCAGCCAGCCCTGAATGCGCAGCAGCAGATAGAGAAAGCCCACGCCGAGCACGTTGAACGAGATGGTGGCGAGCGCATAGCGCTTCCAGTTCATCTCGGCCTGCGGATCGACGCCGGCGATGCGATAGAGGAAGTTTTCGAGCGGCGCAAAGAAGCGCACGACGCGCGAGCGCCCGTCGAGCACGCGCGTCATGTAGCCCGAGACGGGCACCGCGAGCGCGAGCAGGATGACGAGGAAAAGCCCCGCCTGGAGGAGCGTGTTGGCGTTCATTCGATATCCTCCGCGCGCAGCAGCGCATGGACGAGATAAACGAACAGCAGCAGCGTTGCCGCCCCCGATAGCCAGAAGATCCAGGTCATGCGCGCACCCCCTTCGCACCTTGATCGCGGCGGTACTGCATGAGCTTCTCGCAGCCCGCGATCAACGCGTATGTGAGCGCGGCGAAAATCACCAGCCCCCCGATATACAGCACATCCATTGTCGTGTTCTCCATTCGCGGATGACGGATGGCAGAAAGTTACCCGCTAAGGCATTAAATCCGGATCAAAGGTTTTGGCGCGCGTATAAAAAGCGCGTAAACGCGGGCGAGAACACGAGACGGCGCACGAGGAAAAAAGGCGCGCAACGTTGGCGTTGCGCGCCTTTTGGGGCCCCATGACGGAGCCAGGGAATGTAAAGGTCGAATCAATGCGCCAGCGCCGGTGGCATGCCCCGTGCGGCGCGGCGGTGCATCAAGTGTCAGGTCACGGGATCAGCACGGTCGAACCGGTGGTCTTGCGCGCTTCGAGATCGGCATGCGCCTGCCCGACGTCCTCGAGCGCGCAGCGCTGGTTGATCGATGTCTTGACCTTGCCCGACGACACCACATCGAACAACTCGGCGGCCATCGCTTCGTAGTCGGCGCGCTTCGCGATATAGGTGAAGAGCGTCGGGCGCGTGAAGAAGAGCGAACCGCGCCCCGCGAACTCCGACGAATCGATCGGCGGCAGCGGCCCAGACGCATTGCCGAAGCTCACGAACATGCCGAGCGGCGCAAGACAGTCGAGCGATTTCGTGTAGGTGTCCTTGCCGATCGAGTCGTACACCACGGGCACGCCCGCGCCGTTCGTGATCTCGCGCACGCGCGCCGTGAAGTCCTCGCGCGTGTAGACGATCGGATGATCGCAGCCGTGCGCCTTCGCGACCGCGGCCTTCTCGTCCGAGCCCACGGTGCCGATCACGGTCGCGCCCAGCGCCTTCGCCCACTGGCACACGAGCAGGCCCACGCCGCCCGCCGCCGCCTGAATGAGAATGGTGTCGCCGGCCTGCACGCGATACGTGCGACGCAGCAGGTATTGCGCCGTGAGGCCCTGCAGCATGATCGAAGCGGCGGCTTCGTCGCTGATCGCGTCGGGCAGCTTGATCACCTGGTCGGCGCGCAGCACGCGCTCCTGTGCATAGGCGCCCGGCGGACGCGCGACATAGGCAACACGATCGCCCACTTTGAGCGCGCTCACGCCTTTGCCCAGCGCCGTCACCTCGCCGGCCGCTTCCATGCCGAGCCCGGCGGGCAGCGCCTGCGGATAGAGCCCCGTGCGGAAGTACACGTCGATGTAATTGAGGCCGCACGCGCTCTGGCGCAGGCGCACCTCGCCCTCGCCCGGCTCGCCCACGTCGACATCCGCCCACTTCATCACTTCGGGGCCACCGGTCTTGTCGTATCGGATTGCCTTGGTCATCACGTCTCCTTGGTGTTGTCCTGGCTGTTTTCCTGAAATCGGGCTACGCGGCGCGCTTCAGACCGCGTTTTTCTGGCGCAGCGTGAGCACGTCGAGCAGCATGCGCGCCGTCGAGATGTTGGTCGCGCACGGCACGTCGTGCACGTCGCATGCGCGCACGAGCGCGTTGATGTCGGGTTCGTGCGGCTGCGGAGTCATCGGGTCGCGCAGGAAGATCACGATATCGACGTTGCCTTCCGCGAGCCGCGCGCCGATCTGCAGGTCGCCGCCGTGCGGGCCCGAGAGCATGCGCTCGACGTTCACGCCCGTCGCGGCCTCGATGCGCGAGCCGGTCGTGCCGGTCGCGATGATCTCGCAGTGACGCAGCGTATCGACGTATTCGGTCGCCAGCTTGACGATGTCATCCTTCTTGTGGTCGTGCGCGATCAGTGCAACGCGGGTTGGCATGGCGTAACTCTCCTTGACGTGGGGTTTGCGTGCGTAATTGTCGTGATGCGTGTCGTGATGCGTGTCGTGATGCGTGTCGTGATGCGTGTCGTGCTGCGTGTCGTGGTGCGGCGCCAGCGGCGCCGCGGCTGCCCAACGCCGACTCGATATCAGTAGGTGCCCGGATAGGCCCCGCCGTCGATCAGCCAGTTCTGCCCGGTGATATAGCCCGCGTGCACGCTGCTGAGGAACGCGCAGGCGCGGCCGAATTCCTCGGGCGTGCCGAAACGTCCGGCCGGAATCGCCTTCATGCGGCGCGCACGCGCTTCTTCTTCCGAAATCTGGCTCGCCTTCGCCTGCGCGACGATGGTGGCCTGGATGCGGTCGGTGTCGAACGCGCCCGGCAGCAGGTTGTTGATCGTGACGCCCGTGGCCGCGACCTGGCGCGCCACGCCCGCGACGAAGCCCGTGAGCCCCGAGCGCGCGCCGTTCGAGAGGCCGAGCACGTCGATCGGCGCCTTCACCGAGGAACTCGTGATGTTGACGATGCGCCCGAAGCCGCGCGCGATCATCGCGTCGATGGTGGACTGGATCAGCGCGATCGGCGTGAGCATGTTCGCTTCGAGCGCCGCGATCCACGCCGCGTGGGTGTACTTGCGGAAGTCGCCCGGCGGCGGGCCGCCCGCGTTGTTCACCAGAATGTCCGGCGACGGACACGCCGCGAGCGCGGCGGCCCGGCCCGCTTCGGTCGTGATGTCGCAGGCCACCGCCTTGACGTCCACGCCCGTGCTCTTGCGGATCTGCGCGGCGGTTTCCTCCAGCGTCTGCGCGGTGCGCGCGACGATCGTCACGTTGACGCCTTCGGCGGCGAGCGCCTCGGCGCAGCCGCGCCCAAGTCCCTTGCTGGCCGCGCACACCAGCGCGTTGCGTCCTGCGATGCCCATGTCCATCGTTTTCGTGTCCTTTTTGCGTGGATGACCGTCCTGTGACAGGGCGGACACGGCCAGGCCTTGCGCCGCGCCGCCCTGCGACCTTTTTGGGATTCTAGAAGAATCGGGCGCGACGCGTGGAAGGCCGCTGGCGCGGGACCCGGCAACCGGTGGGCGAAGTCGCCTCGCCACGCGCCATGCGCGCGCCGATGGGTGCATGCTTACCGTATACTTGCGCCTGTAGCGCGGCCCGGCGCCCTCGCAAGCCTTGAGCGCTTGCCGCGCGGCGGGCCGTGCTCGCCGCCACCGCGCAACCCGGGCGTGAGCTTCGGGCTCGCGCGGCAACGGCACGACCGCCTCTCCGATTCCCTTGCAGCCTTGTGCGCCCCGCCATGAAACAGGACAGCCGTTTCCCGAATCTCTTCATCCTCGATCACCCGCTGATCCAGCACAAGCTCACACATATGCGCGACAAGGACACGTCCACGCGCACGTTCCGCGAGCTGCTGCGCGAGATCACGCTGCTGATGGGCTATGAAATCACGCGCGACCTGCCGGTCGCGTCGCGCCGCGTGCAAACGCCGCTCGTCGAAATCGATGCGCCGGTGATCGCGGGCAAGAAGCTCGCCATCGTGCCGGTGCTGCGCGCGGGCGTGGGCATGTCCGACGGCCTGCTCGAGCTGGTGCCGTCCGCGCGCGTCGGCCATATCGGCGTGTATCGCGCCGACGACCATCGCCCGGTCGAGTATCTCGTGCGGCTGCCCGACCTCGAGGACCGCACCTTCATCCTCTGCGATCCGATGGTCGCGACGGGCTACTCGGCGGCGCACGCCATCGACGTGCTCAAGCGCCGCGGCGTGTCCGGCGAGCGCATCCTGTTCCTCGCGCTGGTGGCCGCGCCCGAAGGCGTCGACGTGTTCCAGAAGGCGCACCCGGACGTGAAGCTCTACGTGGCGTCGCTCGATTCGCATCTGAACGAGCACGCCTACATCATTCCGGGCCTCGGTGACGCCGGCGACCGGCTCTTCGGCACGAAGAACTAACCGCCGCGTCGCGGTTGTTCAGGGGCGGCCGGGGAAAACGGGCCGCCCTCGCCCCATCCCCGCCTTGCGCGGGCACACCCGATCCTGCCCCCTTAGCACCCTCAGCGGCCGGCGTAAGCGGCAATCGTCTGGCGTTGCGTTACGAAGGCAGGCGAAGCCGGTCGGTCCCGGCGTGATAAAATTCAGGTCCACCTGAACGGGCGCTGCGTCCCGTCCTGCCGGCACATCGTGCTGCGCGGGCATGACGCGCGAGGCACGCGCGAAAATCACGCGCGCCGCGCGAACGACGCGCGAAGGCCGCACCCGGGAACATCGCAACGACAACAGCACATTGCACACTGCACGCGCATGGCGCGTGAGACGGAGAAAGGTATGGCGGGTCATTCGAAATGGGCCAACATCAAGCACAAGAAGGCTGCTGCTGACGCGAAGCGCGGCAAGGTCTGGACGCGGCTCATCAAGGAAATCCAGGTCGCGGCGCGCATGGGCGGCGGCGATGCCGATACGAACCCGCGCCTGCGTCTGGCTGTGGACAAGGCGTACGACGCCAACATGCCCAAGGACAACATCAACCGCGCCATCCAGCGCGGTGTGGGTGGCGTCGATGGCGCGAACTACGAGGAAATCCGCTACGAAGGCTACGGCATCGGCGGCGCGGCCGTCATCGTCGACACGATGACCGACAACCGCACCCGCACGGTCGCGGAAGTGCGCCACGCGTTCTCGAAGTTCGGCGGCAACATGGGCACCGACGGCTCGGTTGCATTCATGTTCGATCACGTCGGCCAGTTCGTGTTCGCGCCGGGCACGCCCGAAGACGAGCTCATGAACGCCGCGCTCGAAGCGGGCGCCGACGACGTCGTGACGAACGACGACGGCTCGATCGAAGTGGTCTGTCCGCCGTTCGACTTCACGAAGGTGAAGACCGCCCTCGAAGCCGCGGGCTTCAAGGCCGAAATGGCCGAAGTCACCATGAAGCCGCAAAACGAGGTCGAATTCACGGGCGACGACGCCGTGAAGATGCAAAAGCTGCTCGACGCTCTCGAAAACCTGGACGACGTCCAGGATGTGTACACCAACGCGTCGATCGCCGAGGAATAAGGCGTCGGCCCGGGAGGCCGCGTCGAGGTCTGCTTTGGCCCCGCCTCCTGCTCGCGATTTTCACGGCCGGCGCACTGCGCGCCGGCCGCAACTGTTTCTGGTCTTGGTCTCTCGGGGATTCTCATGAAGTTACTCGTCGTCGGTTCTGGCGGCCGCGAACATGCGCTGGCGTGGAAGCTCGCGCAGTCGCCGCGCGTGCAGCTCGTCTACGTCGCACCCGGTAACGGCGGCACCGCGCAGGACGAGCGGCTCGCCAACGTCGACATCACGGATATCCACGAGCTCGCCGATTTCGCCGAGCGCGAAGGCGTCGCCCTCACGGTGGTCGGCCCCGAAGCGCCGCTCGCCGCGGGCATCGTCAACGTGTTCCGCCAGCGCGGCCTGAAGGTGTTCGGCCCGTCGAAGGAAGCCGCGCAGCTCGAAAGCTCGAAGGACTTCGCCAAGGCGTTCATGAAACGCCACAACATCCCGACGGCGGCCTACGAGACCTTCTCGGACGCCGCCGCGGCGCACGCCTACGTCGAGAAGAACGGCGCGCCCATCGTCATCAAGGCCGACGGCCTGGCTGCCGGCAAGGGCGTGGTCGTGGCGATGTCGCTGGAAGAGGCGCACCTGGCCATCGACATGATGCTCGCCGACAACAAGCTCGGCGACGCCGGCGCGCGCGTGGTGATCGAGGAATTCCTCGCGGGCGAGGAAGCGAGCTTCATCGTCATGGTGGACGGCAAGCACGTGCTCGCGCTCGCCTCGAGCCAGGACCACAAGCGCCTGCAGGACGGCGACCAGGGCCCGAACACGGGCGGCATGGGCGCCTACTCGCCCGCGCCGATCGTCACGCCGCAGCTGCACGCACGCGTGATGCGCGAAATCATCCTGCCGACCGTGGCGGGCATGGAGAAGGAAGGCATCCGCTACACGGGCTTCCTCTACGCCGGTCTGATGATCGACGCGCAGGGCAACCCGAAGACGCTCGAATTCAACTGCCGCATGGGCGACCCCGAAACGCAGCCGATCATGGCGCGCCTGAAGGGCGACTTCTCGAAGGTCGTGGAGCACGCCATCGCCGGCACGCTCAACCAGGTCGAGCTCGAGTGGGACCGCCGCACGGCGCTCGGCGTCGTGCTCGCCGCGCACAACTATCCGGACACGCCGCGCAAGGGCGACCGCATCAGCGAGATCCCCGCTGAAACCGCCGATTCGGTGACGTTCCACGCGGGCACGCAGATGGTGGACGGCAAGCTCGTGACCTCGGGCGGCCGCGTGCTGTGCGTGGTGGGTCTCGCCGATTCGGTGCGCAGCGCGCAGAACGTGGCGTACGAGACCGTGAACCGCATCTCGTTCGACGGCATGCAGTATCGCAACGACATCGGCTATCGCGCCGCGGGGCGCAAGCAGTAAGCGCAGCGCTTTCCTGGGGCCGCCCGCTTCGATGCGGCCCCAAAGGAAGCGAGCGACCACGCGAGAGCCGCACGGCTCCACGCCGTGGCCGCTGCGCAACAGCGCTCTTACGGCTTGTTCGTCTGGCCGCTTACGCGCGCCGCAAAGCCGTCCACCGAGCGCCGAACCGCGCAGCGCCCTGAGCGCGCGACAGGCAGCCCGCGCGGCCGCCGTTAGCGCCGGACGTCGCGCCAATCGGCGCTACACTGCCGCTGTCAGGCCGCCCCGGCGGTCTATCCGAGCAACCCAACGCATAACCCGACGAATAACCCGATTCCAGCGCCGGCGCGCTGCCGTCCCCATTTCATCGATGACCGACACCCCTAACCGCGCCTACCCCGACAGCGCCGCCGTCCGCGCCTGGCTGGCCGGCCTGCAGACGCAGATCGCCGACACGCTCGGCGCCTTCGACGGCAAGCCGTTCGCCACCGACAACTGGCAACGCGGCCCCGGCGAGAAGCTGCGCGGCGGCGGTTGCACGCGCATCATCGAAGGCGGCGAGTTCTTCGAGCGCGGGGGCATCGGCTTTTCCGACGTTTCCGGCGACGCCCTGCCACCCTCGGCAACGGCGGCGCGCCCCGAACTGAACGGCCGCGGCTTCGAGGCGATGGGCGTGTCGCTCGTGCTGCATCCGCGCAATCCGTACTGCCCGACCGTGCACATGAACGTGCGCATGCTGCTCGCCACCAAGGCGGGCGAGGCGCCGGTGTTCTGGTTCGGCGGCGGCATGGACCTCACGCCCTTTTACGGCTTCGAGGAAGACGCCCAGCACTTTCACGGCGTGTGCCGCGACGCGCTCGCGCCCTATGGCGAAGACCTGTACCCGCGCTTCAAGCGCTGGTGCGACGAGTACTTTTTCCTCAAGCACCGCAACGAAGCGCGCGGCGTGGGCGGCATTTTCTTCGATGACTACGCCACTGGCGGCTTCGACGAGGCGTTCGCCATGCTCCGCAGCGTGGGCGACGGCTTCCTGAAGGCGTATCTGCCGATCATCGAAAAGCGCCGGGCGACGCCCTACGGCGAAGCCGAACGCGAGTTCCAGGCGTACCGGCGCGGCCGCTACGTCGAATTCAATCTGGTCTGCGACCGCGGCACGCATTTCGGCCTGCAAAGCGGCGGCCGCACGGAATCGATCCTCATGTCGATGCCGCCGGCCGCCACCTGGCGCTACGACTGGCAGCCACGGCCGGGCACGCCGGAAGCGCGCCTCTACAGCGACTTCCTGCCCGTGCGCGACTGGGTCTGACGCCGTGACGCAAGCTTTCACCGTCCCGCCCAACGCGCTCGCACGGCGCGTCGGGCTGCTCGGCGGCACCTTCGATCCGATCCACGAGGGCCACCTCGCGCTCGCGCGCCATTTTGCGTGCGTGCTGGGCCTGAACGAGCTGATCCTGCTGCCCGCCGGGCAACCGTGGCAGAAGCCGGGCGTGACCGCGGCGCAGCATCGGCTCGCCATGACGCGTGCCGCCGCTGCCTCGCTCGCGCTGCCGGGCGTGACGGTCACGGTGGACGCCGACGAAATCGGGCACAACGGCCCGACCTACACGGTCGAAACGCTGCGCCGCTGGCGCGCGCGGCGCGCCGTCGACGGCGGCGAGAGCAACGCGCAAGCGGCGCTCACGCTGTTAATGGGCGCCGATCAACTGCTGCACCTCGATTCGTGGCACGAATGGCGCGAGCTTTTCGCGCTCGCGCATCTGGGCGTGGCGAGCCGCCCCGGCTTCGACTCTGCGGCGCTGCCGCCCGAAGTCGCGCGCGAAGCCGCCGCGCGCCGTGCGGGCGCTGTCGCGCTTGCGACCACGCCGCACGGTCACCTGCTGGTCGACGAAACGCTCGCGCTCGACGTTTCGGCGACCGAAATCCGGCGCGACCTGCCGGCCTGCGTGGCAAGCGGGCAACGTCGCGGCACCGCCGCCGACAAGCTTCCCGCGGCCGTGTGGGACTATATCCTTCAACATCATCTCTATCTGCAACACGAGTAACTATGGACATCCGCAAACTTCAACGCGCCATCGTCGACGGTCTCGAAGACGTCAAGGCCCAGGACATCCGCGTCTTCAACACGAGCCATCTGACCGAGCTGTTCGACCGCGTGGTCGTCGCGAGCGGCACCTCGAACCGCCAGACCAAGGCGCTCGCCAACAGCGTGCGCGAGAAGGTCAAGGAAGCCGGCGGCGACATCGTCAGCACGGAAGGCGAGGACATCGGCGAATGGGTGCTCGTGGATTGCGGCGACGCGGTCGTCCACATCCTCCAGCCCGCGCTGCGCCAGTACTACAACCTCGAGGAAATCTGGGGCGACAAGCCGGTGCGCGTGAAGCTCGCGGCCAGCACGGGCTTCGTGGGCGCGCGTCCGAGCGAGCCGATGGACGACGAGGACGAAGACGAAGCAGCCGCGCCGGCCGTCAAGAAGCCCGCGCGCAAGAGCGCCGCGCGTAAGACCGCGAAGTAAGCGCGGCGCGTTCGCGAACGACCATCGACCCGCACGATGAAACTGCATATCGTCGCCGTCGGCCACAAGATGCCGGACTGGATCGCCGAGGGCTTCGAGGAATATACGAAGCGCATGCCGCCGGAGCTGCGCATCGAGCTGCGCGAGGTGAAACCCGAGCAGCGTTCGTCGGGCCGCTCGGCCGAGAGCGTCATGGCGGCCGAGCGCACGCGCATCGAGGCCGCGCTGCCGAAGAACGCGCGCATCGTCGCGCTCGACGAACGCGGCAAGGACTGGACCACAATGCAGCTCGCCCGTGCGCTGCCGCTGTGGCAGCAGGACGGCCGCGACGTGGCGTTCCTGATCGGCGGCGCGGACGGCCTCGACCCCGAACTCAAGGCGCGCGCCGACACGCTCCTGCGCCTGTCCTCCCTCACGCTGCCGCATGCGATGGTGCGCGTGCTGCTCGCCGAGCAGCTTTACCGCGCGTGGACCATCACGCAGAATCACCCCTATCATCGCGTGTGATGCAGGTTTAAAGCGCGAGGGCGCCGCCTTTCGTCGTGCGCCGGCGCCCCGCTTGCGCCCCCGCTCGAGCCCCGCTTGCGCCCGAAATGGCGGCCGCGCACGTCAACCCGAAGTCCGTAACGACAAAGACGCTCCGATGCCCACCAACGCGCCCTATCCGTTCGTCTATCTCGCCTCGCAGAGCCCGCGCCGCCAGGAGCTGCTGCAGCAGCTCGGCGTGCGCTTCGAGTTGCTGCTGCCGCGCCCCGACGAAGACGCCGAAGCGCTCGAAATCGCGCTGCCCGGCGAGCAAGCCGCCGTCTATGTCGAGCGCGTGTGCGCCGCGAAAGCCGACGCCGCCCGCGCGCGCCTCGTCGCGGGCGCGCACAGGCATGCGCCGATTCTGACCGCCGACACCACGGTCTCCATCGACGGCCATATTCTCGGCAAGCCGCACGACGCCGCCGAAGCCTACGCGATGCTCGAGCGCCTCGCCGGACGCGAGCACGAAGTGCTCACGGCGGTGGCCGTGGTCAACGCCGAAGGGGTCTGTCTGCCCGTCGCGGTCTCGCGCTCGCACGTGCGCTTCGCCCCGGCGCTGCCCGCCGCGATCGCGCGTTACGTGGCGAGCGGCGAGCCGTTCGGCAAGGCCGGCGCGTACGGCATACAGGGCCGCGCGGCGGAATTCGTCGAGCGAATCGACGGGTCCTATTCGGGTATCATGGGTTTGCCACTATTCGAAACGGCCGCCCTCCTGCGCGCCGCGGGCATCGACTTCTAGAACAAATCATGAACGAAGAAATCCTGATCAACGTCACGCCCCAGGAGACGCGCGTCGCATTGGTCCAGCAAGGCGCAGTACAGGAGCTTCACGTCGAGCGCACGCTGTCGCGCGGGCGCGTCGGCAACGTCTATCTCGGCAAGGTCGTGCGCGTGCTGCCGGGCATGCAGTCGGCGTTCATCGACATCGGTCTCGAGCGCGCCGCGTTCCTGCATGTGGCCGATATCTGGCATCCGCGCATTGCCGGCGAAGCACATGCGAGCGTGCATCATCAGCCGATCGAAAAGACCGTGTTCGAAGGGCAAACGCTCATGGTGCAGGTCGTGAAGGATCCGATCGGCACGAAGGGCGCGCGGCTTTCTACGCAGGTCAGCATCGCGGGACGCACGCTGGTTTATCTGCCGCAGGAACCGCACATCGGCATCTCGCAGAAGATCGAGAGCGAGGCCGAGCGCGAAGCGGTGCGCGCGCGCCTCACGGCCGTGCTGCCCGCCGACGAAAAAGGCGGCTATATCGTGCGCACGATCGCCGAAGACGCCACGAGCGAAGAGCTTGCGGCGGACGTCGCGTATCTGCGCAAGACGTGGGCGACGATACTCGCCCAGGCGCAGCGCGTGCCCGCCACGAGCCTGCTCTATCAAGACCTGAATCTCGCGCAGCGCGTGCTGCGCGACTTCGTGAACGACGAGACCTCGCGCATTCAGGTCGATTCGCGCGAAACGTTCCTGAAGCTCACCGAGTTCGCCACCGAATTCACGCCCGCCGTGCAGCCGAAGCTGCATCACTACTCGGGCGAGCGGCCGCTCTTTGACCTCTACAACATCGAGGCCGAGATCCTGCGCGCGCTCTCGCGCCGCGTGGACCTCAAGTCGGGCGGCTACCTCGTGATCGACCAGACCGAGGCGATGACGACCATCGACGTGAACACGGGCGGCTACGTCGGCGCGCGCAACTTCGACGACACGATCTTCAAGACCAATCTCGAAGCGGCGCATACGATCGCGCGGCAATTGCGTCTGCGCAATCTGGGCGGCGTGATCATCATCGACTTCATCGACATGGAGAACATCGAGCATCGCGATCAGGTGCTCGGCGAGCTGAAGAAGGCACTTTCGCGCGACCGCACGCGCGTGACCGTGAACGGCTTCTCGCAGCTCGGGCTCGTGGAGATGACGCGCAAACGCACGCGCGAATCGCTCGCGCACGTGCTGTGCGAGCCCTGCCCGATTTGTCTCGGCAAAGGTCAGGTGAAGACCGCGCGCACCGTTTGCTACGACGTGCTGCGCGAAATTCTGCGCGAGTCGCGCCAGTTCAATCCGCGCGAGTTTCGCGTGGTCGCTTCACAGCAGGTCATCGACCTCTTTCTCGAGGAAGAGTCGCAGCATCTCGCCATGTTGATCGACTTCATCGGCAAGCCGGTTTCGTTGCAGGTGGAGTCGAATCTGAGTCAGGAACAGTACGACATCGTGCTCATGTAGCACGGCGCCGTGGCAGGCATCACCGGAGCATCGCAGTTGAATCACCAGCGCGTCACCATTGAACAGATCGGCGAATTCGACGAGATCGTCGACGTCAGAACACCGCTCGAGTTTGCCGAGGACCACGTTCCCGGCGCGATCAACGCGCCCGTGCTCAGCAACGAGGAGCGCGTGATCGTCGGGACGATGTACAAGGACTCGCCCTTCGAGGCGACCCGCGTGGGCGCGGCCATGGTGGCGCGCAATATCGCCATGCATCTCGACACGCTGTTTGCCGACCGTCCGCGCAACTGGCGCCCGCTCATCTACTGCTGGCGCGGCGGCAAGCGCTCCGGCTCGATGACGGCCTGGTTCAACATGATCGGCTGGCGCGCGCGTCAACTGGACGGCGGATACAAGGCGTACCGGCATACGGTCGTCGAGGCGCTCGGCACGCTGCCCGAAGGGTTTCGCTATATCGTGCTGGCCGGGCCGACCGGCAGCGGCAAGACGCGCCTCTTGAAGGCGCTGGGACAAGCGAACGCGCAGATGCTCGACCTCGAAGGGCTCGCCGCGCATCGCGGTTCGTTGCTGGGCGCGCTGCCCGAACGGGCGCAGCCGTCGCAGAAGTCGTTCGATACGGCGCTCGTAGAGACGCTGCGCGGCTTCGACGCCACGCGCCCCGTGTTCGTCGAGGCCGAAAGCCGGCGCATCGGCGTCATCACGCTGCCGCCCGCGCTCGTCGAACGTCTGCATGCAGCGCCGTGTGTCGTACTCGATGTCGCGCGTAAAGAACGCATCGACTTGCTGCTCGAGGAGTACGGGCACCTGTTCGACGAACGTACCTATTTCCGCGAGCAACTGAACAAGCTCACGCCGCTGCACGGGCGCGAGCGCATCGAATCGTGGTGCAAGCTGCTCGACGAAGATCGCAGGGCGGAGCTTTACGAGGCGCTCGTCGCGCAGCACTACGATCCCGCCTACACGCGCAGCACGCGGCGCAACTTCGCGAAGCTCGAAAAATCGCTGCACTTCGCGTTCCAGCCGATGACGGGCGACACGCTCGCGCAAGCCCGCACGCTGCTCGCGCGGCTCGAGGAAACGGCCTACGCCGCGGAACCCGCGGACAGCGAAGCCGAAGCGCCTCGCACCGTCTGACGTATCCCCTTCCCCTTCGCGGACTTCACAAAAGGCGCGCGCCGCGATGGCTTAGCGCGAGTACATCGCGTTCCAGTCTTCGGGCGACACCGTGGCGCGGCCGCCCGATTGCGAGGCGTTCGCCACGCCGCCGTAGCTGCTGTTTGCGCCATTCAATGCGGCGACCTTCGCCTGGGCGGCCTGGATTGCTTCGGGATAGTGGGCGTTGTCGCCATCACCGACGCGGTAGCCGACCTGCTGAAGCTGCACGAGTTCGGCGCGCACCTGGGCGCGGGTGATGGTCGAGTGCGACTGCGCGAACGAAGCGGTGGGCAGGGCGGCAGCGGCAAGAACGGTGGCGACGGCAACGGCTTGAATCAGGGACTTCATGGAAACGACCTCCAGTTGGATAGGCGGTCGACGTGCGACTGTGTGTGCATGCGACCGATGTACGCATCGTATGCTCACGAATCCCTAGGGTTAACCCCTAGAATCCTAAGGCACTGTTCCAATTCGAGGCAAAGTCCGCGCGATCCGGTGCCCAACGCCGCCGTCGGCGTTGGCGCCATTACTGGCGCGGCGTGGCGTTTTCAGTCAACGATGCGGTGTGCAGGAGCTGCGCGGGCAGATCGGGCTCCCACGCTTCGAGATCCTGCGTCGGGTAAAGGCCGAACGCGTAGATCACCCGCTTGAGACGGCTCACGAAGTTGGGCCGCGGCACGTTAGGAAGCGTGCCCGGCGCGGCGTCGGCCGTGCGGGCCATGTAGTTGTACTTGAAGTCGCGCTGCGTCACGCCCCACTTCAGGAGGAATTCGCGGCCGCCGCGGTTGCGGCGAATGCGTCCCGTCGTCCGGCAGCCGAAATGGTAGATGCGGCTCGCGCCGACCGAGCGGAACGTGCGGCAGCCGACCAGCCAGAGCTTCATCAGGAAGTCGTCGTCGCTGCTCATGCCCGGCCCGAACTCGATGCTATAGCCGCCCACGCGCAGCCAAAGCTCGCGGCTCACGAGCGTCGGCTGCAGTGCGATGCCGTTGCGGTCGGCCGTGTTCATCTTTGCGGCGAATTCGAGCAGCCCCGCCTCGTTGAAGTCGGCAGGACCCGTGCCGAAGTGGGCGACCGTCACGAGGCCGTTGCCGGTGTCGGTCGGCTCGATGATCTGCGAGGCGAGATAGGCAGGCGCCTGGCCGATTTCGCGCAATGCGTCGACGAAGGCCGAATCCCAACCGGGCGTGCAGAACATGTCGTCGTTCATGAACAGGATCCACTCGGTCGTGGCGAGGCGCGCCACGTCGTTCACGGCGAGGCAGACGCCCACGTTCCCTTTGCTCCACGTATGGCGGATACCCTGCTCACGGACCCAGTCGAGCGTGCCGTCGCTGCCGTCGTTGACGTGCACGAGAATCTCGTGCTCGAACGAGGAATGGCGCCGGATGCTGTCGACGCACATCTTGAGATACGGCAGGTTATTCCAGGTCGGGATCAGAATACTGAACATGAAGGTTTGCCCTAGAAAGGGTCAGATTTGGCATCCGTGCGTTCCGTGCCCGCCGCGAGAACGGCCAGCATGGACACGTGGAAAATGGGTTCTTTCATAACGTCCTGACTACGCGGCTTTTTGGGTGCGAAGCATGACGAGAGACGCGATATTGTACGCATACATTCTTCTTACCCGAACCCGCCGCGGAAGTTCGTATCCTGCAGTGCCCGCCAAGGCAGCCGTCCCTGATTCTTCGTCAAGCGCGGGAGCCGCTATCGTGTGATAATAAGAGGTTATCTTGAAGAGCAAGTAGACCCGTGTTTCAGCAGACCAACTCAAACACTTCGTGGGTTTCGCCGGCAAGCTGGCTCGATCGCGCCGTTTCGCGGTCCTGCATGATCCCCTACCCGGGCGTGCCTTACGAGCCGGAGCCGTTTCTTCGCAGCACCAGCCGCATCAAGATCGCGAAGAAATACCTGCACAAGCAGTTTCTTCTGAAGGCGCACGGCCAGTTGCGCCTCGAACACGCGCATCTGGACCCTTCGCAGCGCATCCTCTGGGTCTACGCCAAGCGCAATTTCGGCGACGCGACGATGGACATGGCCGGCCGCGCGCTGCTCAAGGACCTGGGCATGCGCATCGATCTGCTCGCGCTCCCGTCGCTGGTGCCGCTTTTCAGCGAAGACGACGTGTTCGGCAAGGTCTACGGCGACCCGGACGAAGTCGATGCGAGCCGCTACGACGCAATCCTGCTCTCCGAGTACAACCTGCCCTCGATCCGCATCAAGACCCGGCACTTCGCGAAGCTGCCGTACGCGGGCCTGTTCCGTTACTTCAACGGCCCCGACCGCAACCAGACCCGCTTCAGCTTCGCGAGCGTCAACGACGTGTTCTCGCTCGGCCACGACGCCGACACGCTCGCCGAAATCAGCAAGCCCTATCTCGCCAGCAAGCCGGCAACGCGCGAATCGGTGCGCGGCCTCCTGCCGGCGCGTCCGTTCATCGCGATCGCGGCGGGCGGCGTCGACCCCGATCGTACCTACAACCGCTGGCCCGAAGTCGTTGAATTGCTGAACAAGTACGACAACGTGGGCGCCGCGAAGGAAATCGTCGTGCTCGGCTCCGACAACGGCACGCAGATCGCGGAGCAGTTGTGCGCGAGCGCGCCCGCTGGCGTACATATCCGCTCGTTGACCGGCAAGCTCGCGTTCCTTCAGGCACGCGAGATCGTCGCGCACGCCGAACTATTCGTGGGCGCGGACGGCGGCCTGATGCACGTTGCCCACACCACGCAAACGCCCAGCGTCTCGCTGTTCAGGGAGCAAGAGCCGCCCGCGCTGCGGCTGACCGAAGCCTGCCGGTCCATCGGCCTGCAAGGCAGCGGCAACGTGGACACCATCCCGCCCGCGCAAGTCGTCGGCGCGGTGCTGCGCCAACTCGCCGCTCACGCACCCGCTACGGCGCCCGCGGCGGCCTGATCACTCCAGACGTAACGGCTCAGGCCCACGCCGGCGCACTTTCATGACCGCGGCGCGCCTGAACGCGCGCACCGCGTCATCGCCCGGAAGACTCAGGCAGCGCTCTGCTGATACTGGATCTTGTGCAGGTGCGCGTACATGCCGCCCTTCTCGAGCAGCTGCTGGTGCGTGCCCGATTCGACGATATGGCCGCCATCCATCACGAGGATGCGGTGCGCGCGCTCGATCGTCGACAGGCGGTGCGCGATCACGAGCGTCGTGCGCCCGCGCATCAGCGTTTCCAGCGCCGCCTGCACATGGCGCTCCGACTCCGAATCGAGCGCCGAGGTCGCCTCGTCGAGAATCAGGATCGGCGCATCCTTGTAGATCGCACGGGCGATCGCCAGGCGCTGGCGCTGGCCACCCGAGAACTTCATGCCGTTATCGCCGATCAGGGTGTCCATGCCCTCGGGCAGCGCCGAGATCGTCTCCCACAGGTTCGCGGCGCGCAGCGCGCGCTCCACGCGCTCGCGGTCGGCCGTCTGGCCATAGGCGACGTTGTTCGCGACGGTGTCGTTGAACAGCACCACGTCCTGGCTCACCATCGCGATCTGGTTGCGCAGCGCATGCACGTCGTAATCGGCGATCGACACGCCGTCGACCATCACCTGGCCGCCGCTCGGATCGAAAAAGCGCGGCAACAGATTCACGAGCGTGGTCTTGCCGCTGCCCGACGGGCCGGCGAGCGCCACCATTTCGCCGGGGTTGATGCGGAACGACACATGGTCGAGCGTCACGCGGTGGCTCGCCCCATAGGCGAACGACACGTCGCGGAACTCCACTTCGCCGCGCGCGCGTTCGAGCGGCAAGCCGCCGCCCACGGGCTCGGGCGGCTCGTCGATCAGCCCGAAGATCAGCTCGGCCGCGGTCATGCCGCGCTGCAGCGGCTGATTCACGTCGATCAGGTGCTTGAGCGGCGAGATCACGAGCAGCATCGACGTGACGAACGCCACGAAGCCGCCGACCGTCGTCTGGTCGTTCGAGGCCTGCACAACGGCAATGGTGATGACGATCGCCAGCGCGATCGAAGCGAGGAACTGCGTGAGCGGCTGCGCGAGCCCGCCCGACACCGTCATGCGCATCTGGTAGCCGCGCAGGCGCCGGCTCATTTCGCCGAAGCGGTCCTTTTCGTAGCGCTCGCCGTTGTGAACCTTGACGACCTTGTAGCCGCCCACCGTCTCCTCGACGATATAGGACAGGTCGTTCGTGAGCATCTGATGCTCGCGGTTCAGCCGGCGCAGACGCCGGTTGATCTTGCTGACGAGCCAGCCGATCGCCGGCAGCAGCACCGCGACGATCAACGTGAGCCGCCAGTTCAGGTAGAACAGGTAGCCGAGCAGGAAGATCACCGTGAGCGAGTCGCGCACGAGCGTGACCAGCACGCCGAGCAGCACGCCGAGAATCTGGTTGACCTCGAACACGATCGCGTTGATGACCGTACTCGCGGTTTCGCGCTGAAAGAAGCCGACGCTCGCGTGAATCATGCGTTCGAACATCTTGAGGCGCAGCGCGAGCAGCACGCGGTTCGACACGTACTGCAGCAAGTAGCCGGACGCGTACTGCGCGAGGCCGCGTACGAGCGCCAGCCCGATGACCGCGATGGGCACCAGCCACTTCGCTTGCGGAGCGCCGCGCGTGCCGAAGCCGTGATCGAGCAGCGGTTTGAGCAGTGCGGGAATACCGGCTTCGGTGGCCGCCACCACGGCCATCGCGAGCACGCCGGCGAGGAGCACCCACATTAGCGGCTTCACATACGGCCACAGCCGCCGGCCAATCACGAGCGGCGACGACTTGGTGTCGGAGCCGATCGGCTTGCTCAAGGTTGATCTCTCGCCCAAAATTTCCTCGAAAAAAATGCGGGTAATCTGCCCGCCCCCCGGCAAACAGGTACGCCATTGTAAACGTTCGGCCCAGGAGGCGATGCATCCGCCCGGCCGGGGCCGGCGCCGGGGCGGTTTCGTCGCCGCCGGCGTTTTTGTATATACTCAGCGATTCGGCTTCGGGGCACGAACGCGCGCGCAGCAAGCGTCTGCGCGAAGCGCTCTCCGAACGCGAGGCCGGCTCCAGCCGGCCGTCCCGCCCTCTTCACCTTCTTCCAGCCATCGCGAGCCAGCGCCGATGAACGACAGCGCCAAACCCGATGCGATCAGCGTCATCGTCATCGTCAAAAACGAAGCACACGATATTCGGGACTGCCTTGCTTCCGTGCACGGCTGGGTCGACGAAATCGTCGTGCTCGATTCGGGCAGCACGGACGGCACCCAGGCCATCTGCCGCGAGTTCGGCGCGACGGTCGTCGAAACCGACTGGCCCGGTTTCGGCCCGCAAAAGCAGCGCGCGCTCGACGCGGCCCGCGGCCCGTGGATTCTCTCGCTCGACGCCGACGAGCGCGTTTCCCCCCTGCTTCGCGACGAGATTCTCGCAAGCGTGAAGACGAACGGCGCCGACCTGTTCCGCGTGCCTCGCCAGTCGAACTACTGCGGCAAGTGGATCCGCCATTCCGGCTGGTCGCCCGACTATGTGACGCGGCTCTTTCGCCGCGACGCGGCGCGCTTCTCGAACGATCTCGTGCACGAACGCGTGATCGCCGCGCCCGAGGCGCGTGTCGGCACGCTCGCTCAGGCGCTGATTCACTACAGCTTCCGCGACTTCTCCGAAGTGCTCGGGAAAATCGACAGCTATTCGACCTACGGCGCGACCCAGGGCGCGGCGCGCGGCAAGCGCGGCGGCCTGCGCAAGGCGCTGCTGCACGGCTTCTGGTCCTTCGTGCGCAGCTGGATCATCCAGCGCGGCTTCCTCGACGGCAAGATGGGCTTCGTGCTGGCGATCTCCAACGCCGAAGGCACCTACTACCGCTACCTGAAGCTCATGCTCCTCGAGACCCAGCAGTCCGCCGCCGCAAAAACCCGCGACGCCGCACCGGAGCGCCGATGAACGCGCGTCGCGACATGCTGGTTTCGGTGATCGTCAGCACCTATAACCGGCCCGATGCGCTCGAACGGGTACTGGCCAGCCTGAGCGCGCAGTCCGACACGCGCTACGAAATCATCGTCGCCGACGACGGCTCGGCCGATGCGACCCGCGCAACCGTCGAGCGCTGCGCGGCGTCGAGCCCGGTGCGCATGGAGCACGTGTGGCACCCGGACGACGGCTTTCGCCTCGCCGAGATTCGCAACAAGGGCATCGTGCAGGCCCGCGGCGATTACCTGATCTTTCTCGACGGCGACTGCGTCGCGCAGCACGATTTCGTTGCGCGCCATCGGCAGCTCGCGAGCGAGCACGCCGTCATCACCGGCAGCCGCATCCTGCTCGACGAAACGCTCACGCAACAGGTGATCGCGCAGACGATTCCGCTTGCGGACCAGGGCTTCGGCTTCTGGGTGCAGCAACGCCTCGCTGGCCACGTCAACAAGATCGCGCCCCTCTTCGTCAAGCTGCCGGATCGCGAATGGCGCGTGATCGAGCAGTTCAAGTGGCGCGGCATCAAGGGCTGCAACATGAGCGCCTGGCGCAGCGACATCGAGCGCGTGAACGGGTTCGATACCAGCTTCACCGGCTGGGGGCACGAGGACGCCGATTTCGTGGCCCGGCTCGCGAACTGCGGCGTGCACCGCAAGCTCGGCGCCTATGCCACGGAAATCTTCCACCTGTGGCACCGCGAGCAGCCGCGTGCGCAGGCAAACTCCAACGAGCAACGGGTCAAGGTGCGTATCGCGGACGGCACCGTGCGCGCCGAACGCGGTCTGGCCGAACTCGCGAGTTAAACGCGCGTTCGGCCGAACGACGGCATCGCGTGGCATGGCATGGCAGCAGTGAAAACTGCCACGCCGCCCGATCCCGTCAGTAAACGATCTCGATTTCGCTGCCCGCGAACTCGCCGCGCAGCGCGGCGAGCAGGTCGTCGGTGGGCTTGACGCGCCAGGCGTCGCCCAGACGCACTTCGCCTTCCGCCCGATCGTTGCGATAGGCGATCTGCACCGCGAGCCCGTTCGGAATGACCGCTTGCGCGCGCTCGCCGCGATCGCGCCCGAAGCCGCCGCGGCCGCGCGTTTCCGTGGCAGGCGCCGGCAGCGAGTCGTCGGGCTTCGCGCGATACGCCTCGAGCACGGTGCGCAGCGCGCCGGCATTGGCGTTGCCGTTCATCTGCAGCTTCACGGCTTGCGCGTAGCGGCTGCGCGCGCGCTCCAGATCCATCACGGTATCCACGGTGAACCGAATGCCACCGGTGAACGCGTCGTTGCGCGCCCCGCCCTGCACGACGAGCAACTCGTCTTCCTTGAAGAGCGCCTTGTGCGCCTCGAACTGCTCGTTGAACACCGTCACTTCGCACTGGCCGGTGCCGTCGTCGAGCAGCGCGATCAGCATCTTGCCGCGCTGGGTCATTTGCGTGCGCAACGAGGCGATCACGCCCGCGATCAGCTTGTCGCGCCCTTCCTTGAGTTCGCCAATCTTCTGGCGCACGAAGCGGCGCACTTCGTCCTTGTAGGCGTCGAACAGGTGGCCGGAGAGGTAGAAGCCCAGCGCCGCCTTTTCTTCCTGGAGCTTGCGCTTCTCGCCCCACGCCGGCTCGTCCACCAGTTCGTGCGCGGCGAGCGGCGCGTCGCCCATGTCGAAGAGGCCGGCCTGCATGGCGTTGGCGCTCGCCTGGTCGGCGGCTTCCATCGCCATCGGCACGGAGGCGAGCAACTGTGCGCGGTTCGCGTGAATCGTATCGAACGCGCCGGCGCGAATCATCGCTTCGATCGTGCGGCGATTCACGAGACGACGGTCGATGCGCTCGCAGAAGTCGAACAGGTCCTTGAACGGACCGCCCTCTTCACGCGCGCGCAAGATTTCTTCGATGGCGTTCTGGCCGCTGCCCTTGATCGCGCCGAGACCATAGCGGATCGTGCGCGAGCGCTTGCCTTCGGCTACGCTGGCGTCGGCCACCGGCTCGAAGCGGTACGCCGAGGCGTTCACGTCCGGCGGTAGCACGACCATCTTGTTGGTCAGGCAGTCCTCGAAGAGGATCTTCACCTTGTCGGTGTCGTCCATGGCGAGCGACATATTCGCCGCCATGAATTCGGCCGGATGGTGCGCCTTGAGCCATGCCGTGTGATAAGCAAGGAGCGCGTAAGCGGCCGCGTGCGACTTGTTGAAGCCGTAGCCCGCGAACTTCTCCATCAAGTCGAAGGTCTCGTCCGCCTTCTCGCGCGTTAGGCCATTCTTCGCCGCGCCTTCCGCAAAGATCTCGCGGTGCTTGGCCATTTCCTCGGGCTTCTTCTTGCCCATCGCGCGACGCAGCAAGTCCGCGCCGCCGAGCGAGTAGCCGCCGATGATCTGCGCCATCTGCATCACCTGCTCCTGGTAGACCATGATGCCGTAGGTCTCTTTCAGAACAGGTTCGACACGCGGATCGGGATACTCCACCACTTCGCGGCCGTGCTTACGCGCGCAGAAGCTCGGGATCAGGTCCATCGGACCCGGACGATACAAGGCCACGAGCGCGATGATGTCCTCGAAGCGGTCGGGCTGCGCGTCCTTTAGCATGCCCTGCATGCCGCGGCTTTCCAGCTGGAACACGGCGACCGTATTCGCTTTCTTGAGGATCTGGAACGACGGCGCGTCGTCGAGCGGCACCTGGGCGAGCGACCAGTCCTGCTTCGACGGATCGAGCCTGCGGATATAGCGCTCGGCCCAGTCGAGAATCGTCAGCGTGGTCAGACCCAGAAAGTCGAACTTCACGAGGCCGACGGCTTCCACGTCGTCCTTGTCGTACTGGCTCACGACGCCGCTCTCGTCGCCCTGGGTGTAGAGCGGGCAGAAGTCGGTGAGCTTGCCGGGCGCGATCAGCACGCCGCCCGCGTGCATGCCCACGTTACGCGTGAGACCTTCCACGAGCTGCGCGAGGTCGAGCAGCTGGTGCACTTCGTCTTCGTTGTCGTAGCGCTCCTGCAGGAGCGGCTCTTCCTTCATCGCGTCGGCGATGGTGACGTGCTTGCCCGGCTTGAACGGAATCAGCTTGGCGACGCCATCGGTGAAGTTGTAGCCGAGATCGAGCACGCGGCCGATGTCGCGCACCGCGGCCTTCGCGGCCATGGTGCCGAAGGTGGCGATCTGCGAGACGGCATCCGCGCCGTACTTCTCCTTCACGTACTGAATGACGCGATCGCGCCCGTGCTGACAGAAGTCGATGTCGAAGTCGGGCATCGACACGCGTTCCGGATTCAGGAAGCGCTCGAACAGCAGGTTGTAGCGCAGCGGATCGAGATCGGTAATGCCGAGCGCGTACGCCACGAGCGAGCCCGCGCCCGAACCCCGGCCCGGCCCCACCGGCACGCCGTTGTTCTTCGCCCAGTTGATGAAGTCCGCAACGATCAGGAAGTAGCCCGGGAAGCCCATCTTGATGATGGTCCCGCACTCGAATTCGAGCCGCTCGTTGTAGCGTGCGCGCTCCTGTTCGCGTTCGGCTTCGTTCGGATACAGCTGCACGAGGCGCTTTTCGAGACCTTCCTTCGAAAGCTGTACGAGATAGTCGTCGAGCGAGAGGCCGTCGGGCGTCGGGAACAGCGGCAGCTTCGGCTTGCCGAGTTCGAGCGTGAGATTGCAGCGTCTGGCGATTTCGATGGTGTTCGCGATCGCCGAAGGAATGTCCGCGAACAGCGCGGCCATTTCTTCCTGCGTGCGAAAACGCTGATCGGTCGTGAAGCGCTTCTGGCGGCGCGGATTCGCGAGGATGTCGCCCTCCGAGATGCACACGCGCGCTTCGTGCGCGGTGTATTCCTCGTCGGTCATGAACTGCATGGGGTGCGTGGCGACCACCGGCAGCTTCAGTTGCGACGCGAGCGCCACCGCCTGCTCGACATACTGCTCGCCGCCGGGCTGGCCGCAGCGCTGCAGCTCGATGTAATAGGCGTTCGGAAACAGCTTCGCCCAGCGCTGCGCATGGCGCTTCGCGCTTTCCGCATTGCCCGCCGCGAGCGCGAGACCCACGTCGCCCTGTTGCGCACCCGAGATCGCAAGCAGGCCCTCGCCGAGTCCTTCTTCGAGCCAGGCAACGTCGACTTCCGCGCGGCCGCGATACTGGTTCGTGAGCCACGCCTTGGAAAGCAGCTCGCACAGATTCAGGTAGCCGAGCTTGTTCTTCACCAGCAGCAGGAGGCGCGACGGCTTGTCGCGGTCGTCGGGATTCGTGATCCAGACGTCGCAGCCGGCGATGGGTTTGACCCCTTTGCCACGGGCTTCGGTGTAGAAACGGACGAGGCCGAATGCGTTGCCGAGGTCGGTGAGCGCGAGCGCGCCCTGGCCGTCTTTGGCGGCCGCCTTGACGAGGTCGTCGAGGCGCACGATGCCGTCGGCAATCGAGAATTCGGAGTGGACGCGGAGATGGACGAAGCGGGGATCTGACATGGCCGTCATTGTACCTTCAGGGGCACGCGATTTTCGGCACACGCTCGCATGAGCAGGTGATGCTGGCCGTCTGGCCAGGACCTTGCGCGGGCGCGGGGCCGCCGCACGGCATGTCGACTACGCCGCAGGCGGCGCGAGGCGCGATTGAGGGATAATAGCGGATTGCGCCCGCCGCGCGCCCTGCCCCAATTCCCGTTTTCGGGGGACCGCAGTTTGGACCCGACATTGACAGGCAAGCACGCGCGCCCGGCTCCGGTTTCACGCGCGCTTTTATGGCGCTTTTCCAGTTGCACCATGCGTATCCTCAATCTCTCCGCTTACCAGTTCGCCACGCTCGAGAAGACCGCCGAGTGGCGTCCGCTCGTGCTCGAGCGCTGCCAATCGCTCGATTTGCGGGGCACGATCCTGCTCGCGCCGGAAGGCATCAACCTGTTCGTCGCCGGCGATGAAGGCAACGTGCGCGCCTTCATGGACTACATCAACCACGATCCGCTCTTCGAAGGCAAGTTCGCGACGCTGAAGTTCAAGGAAAGCCTCTCCGAAACGCGGCCCTTCAACCGCATGCTCGTGCGCCTGAAGCGCGAGATCATCACGATGAAGAAGCCTGCGATCCGCCCCGAAGAAGGCCGCGCGCCTTCCGTGGCGCCCGTCGTGCTCAAGGAATGGCTCGACCGCGGCTTCGACGACGAAGGCCGCCCGGTCGTCATGCTCGACACGCGCAACGCGTTCGAAATCGACCTCGGCACGTTCGACAAGGCACTCGACTACCGCATCGACAAGTTCAGCGAATTCCCCGGCGTGATCGAGGCGAACCGCGCCGACCTCGAAGGCAAGACGGTCGTGTCGTTCTGCACCGGCGGCATCCGCTGCGAAAAGGCGGCCATCCACATGAAGGAAGTGGGCATCGAGCACGTGTACCAGCTCGAAGGCGGCATTCTCAAGTACTTCGAGGAAGTGGGCGGCGCGCACTACAGCGGCGACTGCTTCGTGTTCGACCAGCGCACCGCGCTCAATCCGCAGCTCGAACCGACGGACACCGTGCAGTGCTTCGCGTGTCGCGCCGTCGTGACGCCGCAGGAGCAGGCTTCGCCGCTCTACGTCGTGGGCAAGAGCTGCCCGGCGTGCCATCCGGAGCGCGCGGGCGCGACGGATGCGGCGGCTCAGGCTGCCGCTTAAGCCGCGCGCGTGAGCGCAACGCCGCAAGGGTATCGCGGGCGCTTCGCACCCTCGCCCACTGGCCCGCTGCATTTCGGCTCGCTCGTCTCGGCGCTGGCGAGCTGGCTCGACGCGCGGGCGCATGGCGGCACCTGGCTCGTGCGCGTGGAGGACATCGACGGCCCGCGCACCGTGCCGGGCGCAGCCGAAGACATTCTCGCGACGCTTGCGGCCTTCGGCTTTCACGCCGACGAACCAACCGAATGGCAAAGCCGCCGCACCGGTCTTTACCGCGCGGCGCTCGACCGGCTGATCGCCTCGGGCCACGTCTACCCTTGCGGCTGCACGCGCAAGGAAATCGCCGATTCGCAACTGCGCGCGCATCAGCGCAACACCACGCTGATCTATCCGGGCACCTGCCGCGATGGCCTGCACGGCAAGCCCGCCCGCGCGTGGCGGCTGCGCGTGCCCGACGAAGACGCTGTTGACGACCCTGCCGGCGCGCACGCCAATCCCGCGCTGATCCGCTTCGACGATCGCTGGCAAGGCCCTCAGCACCAGAATCTCGCGGCCGAAGTCGGCGACTTCGTGCTGCTGCGCGCGGACGGCCAGTGGGCCTACCAGCTCGCCGTCGTCGTGGACGACGCCGACCAGCGCATCACACACGTGGTGCGCGGCGCGGACCTGCTCGACTCGACGGCGCGGCAAGTCTGGCTCCAGCAGTGTCTCGGCGTGCCGACGCCCGTGTATCTGCATGTGCCGGTCGTGACGAACGCGGACGGCGATAAGCTCTCGAAGCAGACCGGGGCGCAGGCCCTCGACGTGTCACGCCCACTGGAAGCGCTGATGGCCGCGGCGCGGCACCTGGGCCTCGCCTTGCACGATCCCGCGCCCCCGACGCTCGCAGCGTTCCAGCTCGACGCGATCGATGCGTGGAAACGGCGGCTCGCGCAATTGCCGGCCGCATAAACAAAAACGGCATGCCGCCCGGAGCGACATGCCGTTTTTTCTGCGCCGCGCGAATCTTTCGCGCGCGAACTCAGCTCGACGAAGACGACGTCGGCTTGTTGCGCCACGACGACCCGAGGCCGCCCAGCAGCGCCGCGAGCGGCTGCTTCGATTGCTGTTTTTGCGGCGCGGCGTTCGCGGGCTTGTCTTCGGCCTTGCTGCGCGCAGCCGCCGAGGGCTCGTAGGGCTTCAGGAAAAAGTCGTCGATCGGCTGCGAACGATGATGATGCGGGCGCTCGAACGACGCCGCTCGGCGGTGCGTACCGCGCTCGCCACGCTCGCCGCGGCCTTCGCGGCTTTCATAGCCGTCGCGCTCGCGGCGGCGGCCGCCACCCTCGTGATGCGGCACCGGCACGTCGACCACGAGGCGCTCCACGGTCAGCGGACGCTTGATGAGCTTCTCGATATCGGCGAGCTGCTTCTTCTCGTTCGGGCTGCACAGCGACAGCGCGTCACCCGAGGCGCCCGCGCGGCCGGTGCGGCCGATGCGGTGCACGTAGTCTTCGGCGTTGAACGGCAGGTCGAAGTTGATGACGGCGGGCAGCTCGGCGATGTCGAGGCCGCGCGCGGCCACGTCGGTTGCCACGAGCGCTTCGATTTCGCCGCGCTTGAAGGCGTCGAGCGCCTGCATGCGCTCGCTCTGCGTGCGGTCGCCGTGGATCGCGGCCGCGACGATGCCCTGCTTTTCGATCTGGCGCGCCAAACGGCTCGCGCCGATCTTGCTGTTACAGAACACGATCACCTGCTTCAGGCCCCGGTCGCGGATCAACTGAACGACCGCGCCGGTCTTGTCGCCCTCGGCGACTTCGTATACCACCTGGGTGACATTGGTCGCGGTGGAGTTGCTGCGCGCCACCTCGATGGTCTGCGGCGTGCGCAGATAGGTCGCGGCAAGCTTCTTGATCTCGCCCGAGAACGTGGCCGAGAACAGTAGCGTCTGGCGCTCCTTCGGCAGCAGGTTCAGGATGCGCTGCAGGTCGGGCAGGAAGCCCATGTCGAGCATGCGGTCGGCTTCGTCGAGCACGAGCATCTGCACCTGACCCAGGTTCGTGGTCTTTTGCTGCACGTGATCGAGCAGGCGGCCAGGCGTCGCGATCAGGATTTCCACGCCGCGGCGCAGCTCGTCGGACTGCGGATTCATGTCGACGCCGCCGAACACCACCGCGCTGCGCAGCGGCGTGTGCTGGGCATAGGTGCGCACGTTGTTGGCGACCTGGTCGGCCAGCTCGCGCGTGGGCGTGAGAATCAGCGCGCGCACGGGATGGCGGGCGGGCGAGGCGCTCGTGCTCGCCATCGGCAGGAGGCGTTGCAGGATCGGCAGCGAGAAGCCCGCCGTCTTGCCCGTGCCAGTCTGCGCTGCAGCCAGCACGTCGCGGCCCGTGAGCACCACGGGAATCGCCTCCGCCTGGATCGGCGTGGGCGTCGTGTAGCCCTGCTCCTTGATGGCCCGGAGAATTTCGGGGGCCAGACCAAACTGGTCAAAGTTCGCAGTGCTGGGCGTGACGGCTGTGTCGGACATGGTGGCTTCGCTATAAAGGCGCTATTCGCGCAAGGCGCGGGAGCGCCTCAAAAGGTCACTGCTGGGCATTGCAGGTCGATCAAAGGCGCCGGACAACACGTCAGGCGCCCTGCGGCGACGGGCGGAACACACGCCCGCGAGGGCCTCCCGGCAAACGGATGGCCCGGGACGGCCCGTGGACGACGAGACAATCTGCCGGGGGACGGGGCGCTGGCTCCATCGCCGCGCTCGCTCGGGTTCAACCCAGCCAGACTCGCTCGATTCCAGATGGTTCCGGCACCGTCCTCGTCTATTGACTGGCGTGCGCACCGGATATGTCAAAACGGCTCGATCGGCGATTCAGGCCGATCCAGCAAGCCTCGGGGCGGCTTGCTGCCTGCTTGCTGCCTGCTTGCTGCTTGCTTTCTGCCGGCGTTCTGCCCGCCCTTTGTGGCAGGCGCAAAGGGCCGAAAGGCCGGTATTGTAGCACCTTGGCATAAATCCCTATGGCAGCGGGCCATGCGTTCTGCAACATGGCGCACGGGAAATCCCCGCGCACCATGCGGCGAAGCATCGCACCCTTTTTCCGCCAGCCCGCTGCTCCCTGCTCACCACGTCTCGCGCATCACCATCAGCCGCAGTTCGGTCATATCCTCGATCGCGTAGCGCACGCCCTCGCGCCCGAGGCCCGAGTCCTTCACGCCGCCGTACGGCATGTTATCGACGCGAAATGACGGAATGTCGTTGATCACCACACCGCCCACGTCGAGCCCGTCCCACGCGCGGTGCGCGTTGGCGAGCGAATCCGTGAACACGCCCGCCTGCAGGCCGAAATCGCTGTCGTTGACGATGTCGAGCGCTTTGCCGAAATCGTCGAAACGCTCGAGGATCGCAACCGGCCCGAACGCCTCCTTGCGGTAGAGGTCGGTGTCGCGGCGCACGTCTTCGAGCAGCGTGGCCTCGAACATCGCGCCGTCCACCTTGCCGCCCGCGACGATCTTCGCCCCCGCGAGCACCGCGCTCTCCATCCAGCCCGCCAGACGCTTCGACTCGGACTCCGAGATCATCGGCCCGACGAAGGTCGTTGCATCCTTCGGGTCGCCCATCTTGAGCGTCTTCACCTTGGCGATGAGCTTCTCGCGCAGCGTGTCGTAAATCGACGCGTGCACGAGAATGCGCTGCACGCCGATGCAGCTCTGCCCCGACTGGTAGTACGCGCCGAACGCCAGGCGGTCGACGACGTAGTCGAGCTTGCCGCCCTGATCGCCGTCGACGATGGCCGCCGCATTGCCGCCCAGTTCCAGCACCACCTTCTTCTTGCCGGCCTTCTTCTTGAGGTCCCAGCCCACCGCGGGCGAGCCCGTGAACGAGAGCAGCTTGAAGCGCTCGTCGGTGGTGAAGAGGTCGGCGCCGTCGCGGTGCGCCGGCAGGATCGAGAACGCACCCTTGGGCAGGTCGGTTTCCGCCAGCACCTCGCCGATGATGAGCGCCCCCACCGGCGTGCGGCTCGCGGGTTTGAGCACGAACGGCACGCCCGCAGCGAGCGCCGGCGCGACCTTGTGCGCCGCCAGATTGAGCGGGAAGTTGAACGGCGAGATGAACGAGCACGGCCCGATCGGCACCCGCTTCACGTAGCCGTGATAGCCCTTCGCACGCGCCGAAATCTCGAGATTCACGATCTCGCCGTCGATGCGCACGCTCTCTTCGGCGGCCACGCGGAACGTGTCGATCAGGCGCGTGGCCTCGCCGCGCGAATCGTTGATCGGCTTGCCCGCCTCGATGCACAGCGCCATCGCCAGCTCGTCGAAGCGCTCGCGAAACCGCGCCACGCAATGATCGATCACGGCCTGGCGCTTGTACGGCGGGAACGCGCGCATGGCGGGCATGGCGGCTTCGGCCGCCGCGATGGCCTGGTCGATCGCCTTCGCGTCGGCGAGCGCGACGCGCGTGGCGACTTCGCCGCTGTATTTGTCGGTGACTTCGAGGTCGGTGTTGGCGGCGACGGCCTCGTTGGCCAGATAGTACGGATAAGTCGGTTTGAGCATGACGGGTTCTCCGTAAGTGCGGCGTCAAAGCTGCGCGCTCAGGCGCTTGATGTCGCGATTGAGCACGCGCTCGTTGTCCGAGTAATCGATGGGCACGTCGATCACATGCACGCCAGGTTGGACCAGGCACTGCTCGACGAGCGGCTTGAGTTCGTCCGCCGACCCCACGCGATGGCCATGCGCGCCGTAGCTCTGCGCATAGTCGACGAAATCGGGGTTCTGCAGCGTCATCCCGTAGTCGGGGAAATTCATGTTCTCCTGCTTCCAGCGGATCATGCCGAACGCGTCGTCGCGCAACAGCAGCACGACGAGATCGAGCTTCAGGCGCACCGCCGTCTCCAGTTCCTGCGAATTCATCATGAAGCCGCCGTCGCCGCACACCGCCACGACCTTGCGCTGCGGATGCACGATCTTCGTGGCGATGGCCGAGGGCAGCCCCGCGCCCATCGAGGCGAGCGCGTTGTCGAGCAGGATCGAATTGGGCTCGCGTGCGCGGTAGTAGCGCGCGAACCAGATCTTGTACATGCCGTTGTCGAGGCACAGGATGCCGTCCTCGGGCATCGCGCCGTACACGTCGTGCACGAGCCGCACCGGGTACAGGGGAAAGCGCTCGTCGTGCTGGCCTTTGGCGAGATGCGCCTCGAAGTGGCGCTTGATCTCCTCGAAGCGCGCGAAGTCCCACGCGTGCTCGCGCGGTTTCAGGCTTTCCTTGAGCTGCCACACGGCGTTGGCGATGTCGCCCACCACCTCGATCTGCGGGAAATACACGGGGTCGACTTCCGCGCCGAGAAAATTCACATGGATGACGGTTCTCTCTTCCGCGCTGCGCATGAAGAACGGGGGCTTTTCGATCACGTCGTGGCCGACGTTGATGATGCAGTCGGCGTGCTCGATCGCCCGGTGCACGAAGTCGCCGTCCGACAACGTGGCGTTGCCGAGCCAGAGCGGATGCGATTCGTCGATCACGCCCTTGCCCATCTGCGTGGTGAAGAACGGGATGCCGGTCTCGTCGACGAATTCGCGCAGCACGTTGCGCGTGGTCTTGCGATTGCCGCCCGCGCCGATCATGAGAAGCGGATGGCGCGCCTTGCAGATCGCCCCGACCGCGTGCGCGACGGCCTTTTCCTCGGCCACGGGCCGGCGGCTGAAGCTCTTGGGAATGGGCTTGCCGTCGCCCTCTTCGTCGGCCACGTCTTCGGGCAGCTCGAGATGCACGGCGCCGGGCCGCTCCTGCTCGGCCTGGCGAAACGCCTCGCGCACGAGCGCCGGAATGTTGCCGATGGAAACGATCTGACGCGCGTACTTGGTGAGCGGCTCCATCATGCGCACCACGTCGACGATCTGGAAATGGCCCTGCTTGCTCGACTTGATGGGCTTCTGGCCCGTGACCATCAGCATGGGCATGCCGCCCAGCTGCGCGTAGGCCGCGGCGGTCACGAAGTTGGTGGCGCCGGGCCCGAGCGTGGCCAGACACACGCCGGTGCGGCCCGTCAGCCGTCCGTAAGTGGCAGCCATGAAGCCCGCGGCCTGCTCGTGGCGCGTGACGATCAGACGAATCTTCGAGCGCCGCAGCGATTCGAGCAGATCGAGGTTCTCTTCCCCTGGAATACCGAACACATAATCGACGCCTTCTGCTTCGAGCGCCTTCACGAACAGATCCGATGCTTTCATCGACCACCTCGCTGGCAAGAGCGAGGCCGGCGGCGCGGGCGGCAGCCGGCCTTCGCGAACAGGCCGTCAGGTTACTCCCGCGAGGCGGAATGCGTCGTGAAGCGTGCGTTCGGCGTCAGCGCATGATCGTCGCGCAGCCCGAGAGCACCGGCTTCGGACTCGCGTCGGACGTGACGTCGTAGAGATCGGCGCCGGGACCCTTGGTCCACCACGTGTAGCGGTCGGCGACGTACTTCACGCCCGAGGCCGCGATCACGCCGACGAACAGGAGCTTGCGGCCTGCCACGGGCACGAGCGCGAAGCTCTGGCCGTTGGCCGCGTTCAGATAGGTGACCTTGAAGGTCTTGCTGTTGGCGCAGGTGTAGCTGAACGTATGGCGCGACTGCACCTGGATGTCACGCACTTCGAGCGGGGCTGCCGCATTTGCCGCGCTCGCCGCGCCCACGTGCAGCGCGGCGGCGAGACCGCACGCCGCCGCCAGCCGGATTGCACCGCTTCGAGCATCGATCATCGTGTTCTCCGTAGGTTGCATTGGCGTCGCGTCGGCCCCGCGCCGCACGCTCACTGTGCGGCGTCGCCCGCGCCCGGCACCGGACGCACCGCCGCGGCCGCTTCGCGAGCGCGCGAGCGGGCCTCGTCGGTGTCGGCGCCGGTGGCGAGCGCGACGCCCATGCGGCGCTTCACGAAGCTCTCGGGCTTGCCGAACAGGCGCAGATCCGCGCCCGGCACGGCCAGCGCCTGAGCGACGCCCTCGAACGCGATGCCGCGCGCGTCCATACCGCCGTAGATCACGGCCGAGGCGCCCGGACCGCGCGCCGTCGTATCGACGGGCAGGCCGAGAATCGCGCGCGCATGCAGTTCGAACTCGGAGAAGCGCTGCGACGCGAGCGTGACGAGCCCCGTGTCGTGCGGGCGCGGGCTCACTTCCGAGAACCACACCTCGTCGCCGCGCACGAACAGCTCGACGCCGAAGAGACCGCGCCCGCCCAGCGCCTCGGTCACCTTGTGCGAGATCTCGCGCGAGCGTTCGAGCGCCTTCGCGCTCATCGGCTGCGGCTGCCACGATTCGACGTAGTCGCCGTCCACCTGGAGATGGCCGATCGGATCGCAGAAATACGTTTGCACCTGGCCGCTGGCCGGGTCGATGGCGCGCACGGTGAGCTGGGTGATTTCATAGTCGAAGTTGATGAAGCCCTCGACGATCACGCGACCGCGGTTCACGCGGCCGCCCGCCAGCGCATATTCCCAGGCGCGCTCGACGTCGGCGTCGCTGCGCACGACCGACTGCCCCTTGCCCGACGACGACATCACCGGCTTCACCACGCACGGATAGCCGACCTTGGCGACGCCCGCCTTCAACTCGTCGAGCGAATCGGCGAACGCATAGGGCGAGGTGGCGAGGCCGAGTTCCTCGGCGGCGAGGCGGCGGATGCCCTCGCGGTTCATCGTGAGTTGCGCGGCGCGCGCGGTGGGGATCACCTCGGCGACACCCTCGGCCTCGACGGCGGCGAGCGCGTCGGTGGCGATCGCTTCGATTTCGGGCACGACGAGATGCGGGCGTTCGGCGTCGATGAGCGCGCGCAGCGCCTTGGGATCGGCCATGTCGATCACGTGCGCGCGATGCGCGACCTGATGGCCGGGCGCATTTTCGTAACGATCGACGGCGATCACCTCGACGCCGAGACGTTGCAGCGCGATGATCACTTCCTTGCCAAGCTCGCCCGCGCCGAGCAGCATGACACGGGTGGCGGAAGCGGAAAGCGGCGTGCCGATGCGGGGGCGGGTTTGCATGATGTCTCCAGAATGGCGGTATGGCGCAAATGCGTAAGAGCGCCGATGTTAACACGCGACCCCGCCGCGGCGAGGCGCGTTGGCGCGTCGGCGGCCGCCCGCTTCCAGCACGGCGCGCGCACGTTTGCGCTCGCATGCTGCAGCGCGGTGCGTTACGCTTACGCCTTCGTCGATTACGAGGAACGATGCGATGCCTATTAGCCAGACGCCGAGCGAGAGCCCGCGCATGAATATGCGCCCGCGCCTGCGCCCTGCCCGAGGCGAATTCGCGCGAAAGCTGGCCTCGCGCACGGCGATGCTCGCTGCGGCCCTGCTGGTGTGCGCGTGCAAGCTGCCTGTGCACACGGACGCCTCCGCGCCGCTGCCCGATCCGTTCAACCCCGCCACGACGCAACTGCTCGACAACACGCACTGGCAGCTCGTGGAATGGAAGCGCGCCGACGGCACGATGCGCGCCCTGCCGGGGCGCAACGCCGATGCCGGCAACGCCGAAAACCCCGACGCCCGGCCCATTACGCTCGACCTCTCGACCGAGAGCGGCCAGCGCCGCGCAAGCGGCTTTTCGGGCTGCAACCGCTATTTCGGCGCGTACAGGCTCAAGAACGGCCTGCTCTCGTTCAGCCAGCTCGGCGGCACGCGCATGGCGTGCATCGGCGCAGGCGGCGATATCGAGGGCGCGTATCTGGAAGCGCTCTCGCATATCGCGCGCTCGGGCGTGCAGATGCGCCATCCGCAATCGCTCTTTCTCGTGCTCGAAAACGGCGACCGCCTGACGTTCGCCGAGCAGGGCGCCGAGCCAGGCACGGGCCCGGCCGCGACGCCCGGCGCCGCCTCCGACGCCAAACCGGCGCAGTGAACGCTGCGCGCATGAGCCGCCGCGCCCTTACCCGGCGCGGCGCTTTTTTTGTTGCGCGCGAACCAAAGCGGCGCGCGCAGGGTCTCTGGCGTGTCGGCCGCGCAACGCCCGCCGTACCGCGCGCAACACCACCCTCATGTGGATGGCGGCGCGCAGGGGCCGAGCGGTTACACTCCACACGTCGCACACCTTCTCTACGTACATCTTTGGCATGCACACGGTAGTTCCTGGCTGGTTCGGCGTTTCGGCCGTCTGGTTCATCCCTCTGATCTGGCGTCTCGTCAAGTCCGTGCTGCCGGGCGGCGCGGGCCTGCGCGGCCCGGGCACGATCCGGCTCTGGCTCGGCTTCGTCGGCGTGCTCGTGGCGAGCTGCGCACTCGAGGCAACGCTCATCGACATCGCCGGTTTCAACGCGCTCGGCCACGCGCTTGCGGGCGGGCTCGGCAAGCTCATCGGCCACGTGGCCGCGCCGCTCGCGATGACGGCGCTCCTCCTCGTGAGCTTGCCGTGGCTGCTCGACTTCCATTGGCGCGAATTCCTCGCGTGGGCCGACATCTCGCTCGGGCTCGGCCTGAACATCCGCGCCGCGCGCGACACCGAAGACAGCCCGCGCCGCGAACGCCGCAGCCGCCGCGCGGCGGCCGAAGAGGGACTGCCCGCGCATAGCGCCGCCACCTTCAATCCGCCGATGCCCGGCGACGGCGCGCGACGCAAACGGCCGACGATCTGGCGCCCGCCGGCGCGCGATGTGCGCGATGTGCGCGATGTGCGCGATGTGCGCGATGTGCGCGATGTGCGCGACGTGCGCGAGGGTCGCGACAACCCGCGCGCAGCCGGCGCGATGGCCACGGGATTCGGCGCGGCGTCGGCCGCCTCCACCGCTCAGGACGCGTTTGCGGATGCGGGTTCGTGGCGTGCCGAACCGGGCTTCCGTGGTCCCGCCGATCCCTCCGCGGCGTGGGCGCGCACCGAACCGACCGCGGCCGCCGACTGGCTGCGCGGCACGCGTGCGCCGGGGCCAACGCCGCCTGCGGGTGCGTCGCGAGCCCCGATGGAGCCGCCGCGCGCGCCGTTGCAGACAGGCGCGCCGCTTGGCGACGCGCGCCGCCAGCCGGCGCGCGGTGCGAGCGCAGTGCAGGACGTGGCGGGAGTGCATGGGGCGCAGGGCGTCCCTGCGCAGCCCAATGCCCCGTGGCGGGCGGAGACGGCTCACACGCGACCGGCCATGGCCGCCGCGATGACCGGCGCGGGCGCGCGCACAGCTTCGGCGGCGGCGGTGCACGCTGCGCCGCTCGCGGCCGGTGCCGCAGCAGCCGCGGCCGCCGCGCGTAGTGCCGCGTTCGGCACGACGCCGGCGCCGCTCGATCCGCTGACTTCGCCGTTCGCGCAACCCGTCATGCCGCGCCGCGCAGCGCCGCCGCCCGCGGCGGGCAGCACGGCCGCGCGCGCCGCGGCCGCCGCGCCGCCGCGCGTCGCGAAGCCGCCTAAGCCGTACGTCTGGCAGGGGCAGCCCGCGCGCGTGAACCCTCCCCCGCCCATGAGTGCGCCGCGCACGGCGCCGTTCGGTTCGCATCCAGCCGAAGCGCCGCCCGCGACGCCGGCCTACTCGCGCCCCGCCCCCACCAGCGCGCCGCAGGCGGAGGCGCCGCTCTCGACGAGCGTGCTCGAAACGTTGCGCTCGATCGAAGAAAACGCTGCGCGCTGGACCACGCTCGCCGGCGCGAGCCTCGCACGCCGCACCCTGGACGAAGCGGGTGCGCTCACGGGCGAGGAACAGACGCACGCGCAATTCCCGAGCGCATCGCCGGACATCGCGACGGCGGCGCTGCCGGTGATGCCGTCGGCCGGGTTGCTGGACGCGACGTCCGCTCCGGTCACGCAGCCGGACGGCGATTACGTTTCGCCAAACGCGGGTGTGCAGTCGTTCGTGGAAACGCAGGCCTCGGCGCAACCGGGCGACACGACGCCGGGCGCGACGTCCGCTGCCTCCTACCCTGCCGTGGCTCAGAACCCGGCATCGTTCGAGCCGAATCCGGTCAGCGCCGGCTACACGGCTGCGCCGACTGCCTGGCAACCGATGGCTGCGCACGTGGACGAAGCCGCGCAAGGCGCTTCGAGCGAGGCAACGCATGTCGAGCCGGTGCAAGCTGCAGCGGAGGAAGCCGCAACGCCCTCGGCGTGGCCAATGCTCGATCACGGCATGCCGTGGATCCTGCTCGACGACGAACCGTCCACCGCCCCCGCCGAGACGCACGCCGCCGAACCGTTCTTCACGTTCAGCCCGTCGACGGTGCAGGAGCAGGTGCCTGCGCCTGCCCCTGCCCCTGCGCCTGCGCCTGCGCCTGCGCCTGCGCCTGCGCCTGCGCCTGCGCCTGCGCCTGCGCCTGCGCCTGCGCCTGCGCCTGCGCCTGCAGCAGTTTCTCCCGTTGTGGCACCGGCGCCAGTGCCAGTACCAGTGCCCGCAGCGACGCAAACGCCGGTCGCCGCAAGCGCGCGAGCCGAGCAACCCGCTCCGGCCGAATCGGACGATGCGCACGAAGCACACGATCAGCTCGACACAGCGGCCGCGTCGAACATCGTGCACTTCCCCCGCTTCGCACGCGACGCGCAACCCGACACCGCCGCGACGCCTGCGCAGCACGCAGCGCCGGTTAGCGAGCAACCGCTCGAAGCAGGCACCGGCGCCGACGTAGCGGTCGAACCGGTGTCGACGGCGACCCGCGACGAATCGGCGTACGGCACGTACGGCAGCACGTTCGAAACCTCTGCGCACGCGACGCCTGCCCATGTCGCACCCGAGGTTGCACATGCGGTTCCCGAGACGCCGTTCGACGCAACGCCTTCGCAAGTGGCGGAGCAGAAGGCGAGCGAGTCTTTCGCGCCCGTCGCGCGCGGCGAATCCGCCAGCGTCGGCGAGCAACCCGCGTCGATGGATGAAGCGCAAGGCGTTGCGAACGAAGCCGCTGAGGCCTTGCCGGCACCTGGCGCGCCGCCAACCCAGACAACGGCTTTTGACGCAACGCCCCTGCCCGCAGCGCAAGCGCCCGCACCCACAGCAACGCCGCCATGGGTTGCCGAATCGCAGCCGGAAAGCCGTCCTGCCGTTGCCGAGCCCACGCTCACGCCGACTCCCGCGCAGCCCGCGGCGACGCCGGTTGCCACGCCGATCGCGGCGCCCTACCCCGCCATCGCGACCGATCCCGGCGCCGCGAGCCCCGACTTCGAGTCCGCATCCGAAGCACCCGAAGCCATCGAAGCACCCGAGCTGGTCGAAGCCCCCGAGCCCGCAATCCAGCGCGCTCCCGTGCGCGGCCACGCGCCCACGTCCTTCGTATTCGAGCCGCTCAGCGCATCGGCGGTCGAACTGCCTGGGCTCGATCTGCTCGAGCGTGCATCGTCCGAGATCGAGCCCGTCTCCGAGCAGAAGCTCGCCGAGACGAGCCAGCTCATCGAGCAGCGTCTCCAGGAGTTCAAGGTCCCCGTGACGGTGGTCGGCGCCTCGGCGGGCCCGGTCATCACGCGCTTCGAAGTGGAACCCGCGCTCGGCGTGCGCGGCAGCCAGATCGTCGGCCTCATGAAGGATCTCTCGCGCGGCCTCGGGCTCACGTCGATCCGCGTGGTCGAGACGATCCCCGGCAAGACCTGCATGGGCCTTGAACTGCCGAACGCGCGCCGCCAGATGATCCGCCTTTCAGAGATCCTCGAATCGGCGCCCTACCATCGCTCGCAGTCGAAGCTCACGATCGCGATGGGCAAGGACATCGTCGGCCATCCGATCGTCACCGATCTCGCCAAGGCGCCGCACATGCTCGTGGCGGGCACGACCGGTTCGGGCAAGTCGGTCGCGATCAACGCGATGATCCTCTCGCTGCTCTACAAGGCGACGCCCGAGGACGTGCGGCTCATCATGATCGACCCGAAGATGCTCGAACTGTCCGTCTACGAAGGCATTCCGCATCTGCTCGCGCCGGTCGTGACCGACATGAAGCTCGCCGCCAACGCGCTCAACTGGTGTGTGGGCGAGATGGAGAAGCGCTACCGGCTGATGTCGGCGGTGGGCGTGCGCAATCTCGCGGGCTTCAACCAGAAGATCCGCGACGCCGAAGCGCACGAAAAGAAGATCGGCAACCCGTTCTCGCTCACGCCGGAAGCCCCCGAGCCGCTCTCGCCGCTGCCGATGATCGTGGTCGTGATCGACGAACTCGCCGACCTCATGATGGTTGCGGGCAAGAAGATCGAAGAATTGATCGCGCGTCTCGCACAGAAGGCGCGCGCCGCCGGCATCCACCTGATTCTCGCGACCCAGCGTCCTTCGGTGGACGTCATCACCGGTCTCATCAAGGCGAATATTCCGACGCGCGTGGCGTTCCAGGTGTCGTCGAAGATCGACTCGCGCACGATTCTCGACCAGATGGGCGCCGAGTCGCTGCTCGGCCAGGGCGACATGCTGTTCCTGCCGCCGGGCACGGGCTACCCGCAGCGCGTGCACGGCGCGTTCGTCGCCGACGAGGAAGTGCACGCCGTGGTGGAGTATCTGAAGCAGTTCGGCGAGCCCGAGTACGTCGAAGGCATTCTCGACGGCCCGGCTGCCGAAGGCGCGCCGCAGGACCTGTTCGGCGACTCGCCCGACGCCGAAGCCGACCCGCTCTACGACGAGGCCGTCGCGTTCGTCGTGCGCACGCGGCGCGCGTCGATCTCGTCGGTGCAGCGGCAACTGCGCATCGGCTACAACCGCGCCGCGCGTCTGGTCGAACAGATGGAAACGGCGGGACTCGTTTCGCCGATGGGCATCAACGGCAGCCGCGAAGTGCTCGTGCCCGGCGGCGGCCAGGGCGAGTAAGGAAGAAGGCGCGCCGCGCGCCTTCTTTCGTCATCTCGAGCCGTTACTGCGCGACGAACTTGAAATCGACCGGTGAGCCGATCTCGATGCGCTTCGGGTTCGGCGCGAGCAACCCAGTCTGCTGATCGCGGCGGAACACGTAGGCGGTATCGCTGTTCTGGTTGCCGACGATCAGCCACTGCCCGGTCGGATCGATCGCGAACTCGCGCGGCGACTTGCCGAGGCTCGACTGGCGCCCCACGCGCCTAAGCTTGCCGCTCTCGCCATCGACGGCAAAGATCGAAATGTCGTTGGCGTCGCCGCGATTGGACACGTAGAGGAACTTGCCGTCCGGCGACAGATGGAGCGCTGCCGCGCCCTGGGTTCCCTTGAAGCCCGGCTCCGCGAGCTTCTCCACTTGTTCCAGCTTCATGTGGCCATCGTGATACGCAAACACCGTCACGGTGGCGGCCAGTTCGCTCGTGAGATACGCGTGACGCCCGTCATTGCCGAAGATCAGGTGACGCGGACCGCTGCCTGACTTCACATCGGTATAACGCCACTCGGTGGGGCTCACGAGGCCGCGGCTGCCGTCCGGCGTGTAGAGATACGTCCACAGCTTGTCGGTGCCGAGATCCTGGGTGAAGAGATAGTGCCCATCCGGCGAAAACACCGTCGAGTGCACATGCGCATTGTCCTGACGTCCCTTCACGGGGCCGCCGCCCTCGTGGTGCACGGTGAGCACGGACTCGCCCAGCTTGCCGTCCTGCTGCACGGGCAGCACTGCGAAGCTGCCGCCCGGGTCGGCCGCAACCGAGTAGTTCGCCACGAACAGATAGCGCCCGTCCGGCGAGAGGCTCAGGTAGCACGGATCGTTGCCCTGCGCCGATACCTTGTTGAGGAACGCGAGCTGACCGCTTGCGGCATCGAAGCCGAACGCGCTCACGTCGCCGCGCAGGCTCGCGGGACCGTTGTCGCCGGGCAGCTCGTTGACCGCGTAGACGAAGCGGTTGTCCTTGCTCACCACGAGAAACGACGGGTTCACCGTCTTCGCCACGCTGACCGGCTGCATGTCGCCCGTCTGCGTATCGAAGTGATAGACGTAGAGGCCCTCGCTCTTGCCGCCCGTATAGGTGCCGACGATCAGGTTGTAGACACCGCCCGCGGGCGCGGGCGCGGGCGCGGTCGTGGAAGCGGATTGCGCGAACGCATGCGTCGCGGCGACGGAAGCCATGATGACAACACCTTTGACGAGCTGGGTGAGGAGATGCGCGGATCGGCGCTCAGTCCGGCGCGACCGGGAAAGGCTACCTGAATCGGCGGATGAGCGGGAGGGCGTGGGCACGGCGTTTGCGGCGGCACGGCGAAGGAACATGTCGACCTCCTTTTTCTTGTCGATCCAGGGGAGCGAGTCGGCCCTCGTCGCCATGCCGACCGTATTCGTCCCGCTTTCGTCTGATAACTGGGACACCGGCCCAGTATAGGAGAGGTCGCGAGCGCCCGCCCCGCAAGCGCGCAGCGACGAGTCCAGACCTAAGTCGAAGCAACAACAAGCAACCAGGGCATCAACGCAAAGGTTCGAAACCCGCCGCCACCAGGGAGCCGTCATGAACATTCACGTCGCCATCGGGCCGCTCGTCGCGCTCATCGCAGGCATTCTGATTCTCGCCGTGCCGCGTCTGCTCAACTACATCGTCGCGCTGTATCTGATCATCATCGGGGTCATCGGGCTGTTCGGCGTGGGCGGGCATCTGTGACCCGCTCAGGTCGCGCCCGACGGCGTTTGTTGACGCAGGCGAGATGAGTATTTGCGGGTGCTGCTGCGCAAAACGCATTGCGCAGGCGGCCCCGCTGCCACTACTCTTGTGCGTGCATGCCGCGCCGCTGCGGCAAGCGGCTTTCGTTTTCGAGCAACGCTGTCAATCTGCTTACTATGCCCGCACCCATTGAAGACTACGCACTGATCGGCGACGGCCACACGGCCGCGCTCGTTTCCCGCGCCGGATCCATCGACTGGCTCTGCTGGCCGCGCTTCGACTCCGGCGCCTGCTTCGCCGCCCTCCTCGGCACGGAGGAAAACGGCCGCTGGCTCATCGCGCCCGCGCAGCCCGAAGAGGGCGCGAAAGTCGAGATCAAGACCACGCGCCGCTATCGCGGCGACACGCTGATCCTCGAAACCGACTTCGAAACGCCCGAAGGCGCGGTGACGCTCATCGACTTCATGCCGCCCGGCAACGGCTGGTCCGAACTCGTGCGCATCGTGGTGGGCCGGCGCGGCACCGTGCGCATGGAAAGCCAGCTCGTGCTGCGCTTCGACTACGGCTTTTCGGTGCCGTGGGTGAGCCGCCTCACCTACGAGAGCGGCATCAAGGCCACGGTGGGCCCGGACACGGTCGTGCTGCGCACGCCCGTGGACCTCCAGGGCGAGAACATGCACACGGTGGCGCAGTTCGACGTGAAGGAAGGCGAGCGCGTGCCGTTCTCGCTTTCGTATGCGGCCTCGCACCTGCGGCTGCCGCCGCCGCGCGACCCGTTCACGGCGCTCGCGCGCACGGAGAACTTCTGGACCGAATGGGCCTCGCGCAGCACCGTGGAAGGCCGCTGGGCCGAACCCATCCGCCGCTCGCTCATCACGCTCAAGGCGCTGGCCTACGAGCCCACCGGCGGCATCGTTGCGGCGCCCACCACGTCGCTGCCCGAGCAGCTGGGCGGCACGCGCAACTGGGACTACCGCTACTGCTGGCTGCGCGACGCGACCATCACGCTGCTCGCGATGATGCGCGGCGGCTACTACGACGAAGCCCGCGCCTGGCGCGCGTGGCTGGGCCGTGTGATGGCGGGCTCGCCCTCGCAGCTGCAGATCATGTACGGGCTCGCCGGCGAGCGCCGTCTGCCCGAATTCGAACTCGACTGGCTGCCCGGCTACGAAGGCGCGAAACCGGTGCGCGTGGGCAACAACGCGGTCGGCCAGCTGCAGCTCGACGTGTACGGCGAAGTGATGAACGCGCTGCACCTCGCGCGCGTGGGCGGCCTGCAGGCCGACGACACCGCATGGTCGATCCAGCGCGCGATGCTCGAGCACCTGGAGACGATCTGGACCAGGCCCGACGAGGGCATCTGGGAAACGCGCGGCGGCCGCCAGCATTTCACCTTCTCGAAGGTGATGGCGTGGGTCGCCTTCGACCGCGCCATCAAGTCGGCGGAAAAATTCGAGCTGCCCGGGCCGCTCGATCACTGGCGCGAACTGCGCTCGACGATCCACGCGACCATTTGCGAGCGCAGCTTCAACAAGGATCTGAATTCCTTCACGCAGATCTACGGCGGCACCGATCTCGACGCGAGCCTGCTGCTCATGCCGCTGCTCGGCTTCCTGCCCGCGGCGGATCCGCGCATCGCCGGCACGGTCGCGGCGATCGAGCGCGATCTCATGTGTGAAGGTTTTGTGATGCGCTATCGCACCACCGAATTCAACGATGGACTGCCGCCGGGCGAAGGCACCTTCCTTGCGTGCAGCTTCTGGATGGTCGACAACCTGGCCCTGCAAGGCCGCATGGACGATGCACGCCGCATGTACGAGCGCCTGCTTTCGCTCGCCAACGACGTGGGATTGCTCGCCGAGGAATATGACCCCATTGCGGGGCGCCTGGTCGGCAACTTCCCGCAGGCGTTCTCGCATGTGGCGCTCGTGCATACGGGCCTGAACCTCATGCGGCACGAACAGGAAATGGCGAAGGAGACGGGACATCCCGCGGTCGGCGGCGCGTCGGCCGAGCCAGCTGTTGTATCCGCATCGTGAATGTTCGAAAGCGCCTGGACGTTTTCGCGGGCTGGGGTACACTAGGGATGCTGCGTTGCACAACAGCCGGGTGGACAGTACCGCCCGCGCCGCCTGGCAACGGGGCGAAACGCGTGTACCGCCTTGCAGCGCGCTTGCAGCCACAAGCCGCGAGACGCCTGCGGGTGTGCCCGCGCTAAAGCCCTCCGGGCGGCGGCCGATAAACAACCTGACTGACTGACCGACCAACCTTGCCGGCCCGCATCTGCTCCGCGCCTCATCCGCGCGCGACCCGGGTGCGAACCGCTCCTTGAAGATGCCGGAGCGCCCATGCTCTATCAAATCCGTGAATTCCAGCGCGCGTTGCTCAGCCCGCTGACCGCCTGGGCCCAGGCCGCCTCGAAATCGTTCTCGAATCCGACGAGCCCGTTTTCACTCGTGCCGGGCGCCACGCGCTTCGCCGCAGGCTACGAACTGCTGTATCGCCTTGGCAAGGACTACGAGAAGCCCGAGTTCAACCTTCGCCAGATCGTGAAGGATGGCTTCAATATTCCGATCGTCGAGCAGACCATCATCGAGAAGCCGTTTTGCCGCCTGCTGCGCTTCAAGCGCTACGCCGACGACACCGGCGCCGTCGCCGCGCTCAAGGACGAGCCGGCCGTGCTCGTGTGCGCGCCGCTCTCCGGCCACCACGCCACGCTTCTGCGCGATACCGTGCGCACGCTGCTGCAGGACCACAAGGTGTACATCACCGACTGGGTCGACGCGCGCATGGTGCCGCTCGAAGCCGGTCCGTTCCATCTCGACGACTACGTGGCGTATATCCAGGAATTCATCCGCCATATCGGCGCGAAGAATCTGCACGTGCTGTCGGTTTGCCAGCCTACGGTGCCCGTGCTCGCGGCCATCTCGCTGATGGCGAGCCGCGGCGAGGACACCCCGCTCACGATGACGATGATGGGCGGCCCGATCGACGCGCGCCGCAGCCCCACCGCCGTCAACTCGCTCGCCACCGAACATTCGCTCGACTGGTTTGCGAACAACGTGATCCACACCGTGCCGGCGAACTATCCGGGCGAAGGACGCGAGGTGTATCCGGGCTTCCTGCAGCACGCGGGTTTCGTCGCGATGAATCCGGGCCGCCACACCACGGCGCACTGGGACTTCTACAAGAGCCTGCTGCGCGGCGACGAAGAGGACGCCGAAGCACATCGCCAGTTCTACGACGAATACAACGCCGTGCTCGACATGGCCGCCGAGTATTACCTCGAGACCATCCGCACCGTGTTCCAGGATTTCAGCCTCGCTGAAGGCACGTGGGACGTGGCCGGCGAACGCGTGCGTCCGCAGGACATTCGCGACACGGCGCTCTTCACGATCGAAGGCGAGCTCGACGACATTTCGGGCGCAGGCCAGACGCGCGCCGCGCACGATCTGTGCACGAGTATTCCCGAGGCGAACAAGCATCATCTGACTGCCGAGAAATGCGGCCACTACGGCATCTTCTCGGGCCGCCGCTGGCGCACGATCATCTATCCGCAACTGCGCGATTTCATCCGCCAGCATCAGCAGGCCGCCGGCCACACGAGCAAGGAAGCGTCTGCCCGCGGCCGCTCGGCACAGGGCGCTGTCGCCTGACCAAGGCTTGCGCTTCACTCGAGCGCACGCAGACCGCACCAGCAGCACAATCCGCGCGCCGTCCCAGGACGGCGCGCGGCGTTTGTGGAGCGTGAAACGGCCTCGCGAATTTGCCGCGTGCGACTCGTGCGCTATTTGCGCATGAGATACGCGAGCAGCATCTCCGTGTTGAGCTGAATGACTTCCGCGCGTTCGGCAGTCGTGCTGAAGTCGCGACCGAGCGTAGCGTTGAGCGTGTAGCGGTTCGAGACGATGTAGTAGCCCATGCCCGACAGCGTCACATAGAGGCGCAACGGATCGATGCTCGGGCGGAACAGTCCCGCAGATTCACCGCGCGTGAGAATCGAACCGAGCGTCGCCACGATCGGCGAAATCATCTCGCGAATTCGTGTGGACTTCTGCATATATCGCGCCTCGTGCAGATTCTCGTTGTTCACGAGCCGCAGCAGTTCGGGATTGTCGCGATAGTAGTCCCACACGAAATGCGCAAGCCGCGTGATCGCCTCGACGGGCGCGAGCCCCGAGAGATCGAGCGCGCGTTCGGCTTCATTGAGCGCGCCGAATGCGTGCTCGAGAACCGCCGTGAAAAGTTGCTCCTTGCTGCCGAAGTAGTAATAGAGCATGCGCTCATTGGTTTCCGCGCGTCGCGCGATCTGGTCGACGCGTGCGCCGAACAGGCCGCCATTGGCGAATTCTTCCGCCGCGGCAAGCAGAATGCGGCGGCGTGTGCCTTCAGGATCTCTTTTGATTTTTGGCTGATTCATGGTGGCAGGATCTCGTTAAGCCGCGTTGTCCGGTTTACGTTGTCGGGCAATACTGCGCCGGGCCTCTCCTCGCCCTGGTATCGACAACGTTGTGCGGGGCGCGCCAGGTTAATGGACAGACACCCTCCGACCTACGGTCTTGCGTTCCTTCTTGTTTGTTTGATGTCGTTGCGAGCCGACATCGTTCTTCCCCCTGTCTGCCTCCTGCGAAGCACGTTGCCTGCCGTGCCCGACATGTACCGCTTACGTCTATTGATTTCCCCTGGACTGCACGGTGCTTCGCATTAAGCGCTTTGATTATGGCACATGGCCCGCCGATGGCAATGCGGGAAATCGGCGATAATGCAGGCTTTGGCGCTGTGCATGTGCGCGCCTTGAGACCCGGTGCGAAACCCTGCGCCGCAAGGTCACGCCACCGCCCGCCCCGCCCCGATGTAGCGAACGTGAACGATCCCAAAACACTCGCAGATCGCATCGAAGATCTGCTGCCCCAGACCCAATGCACGAAGTGCGGCTATGACGGCTGCCGGCCCTACGCCGAAGCCGTCGCCGCCGGCACCGCCAACTACAACCAGTGCCCGCCAGGCGGCCTGGAAGGCGTCGAGCGTCTCGCGACGCTGCTCGGCAAACCCGTCATCCCGATCAATCCGGACAACGGCGTGGAGCGCGCACGTCCGGTGGCGTTCATCGACGAACAACTGTGCATCGGCTGCACGCTGTGCATGCAGGCGTGCCCCGTCGACGCGATCGTGGGCGCGCCCAAGCAGATGCACACCATCGTCAAGGATCAGTGCACGGGTTGCGACCTGTGCGTCGCGCCCTGCCCGGTCGACTGCATCGCAATGATTCCCGTTACGGGCGAGGCGACCGGCTGGGACGCATGGACACAGCAGCAGGCCGACGAAGCCCGCGTGCGGCATGACCGGCGCGCCGCGCGCCAGACCGCCGAACGCAATGCGGCCGAGGCGCGCGCCGCCGCACGCCGCGCCGCCACGAGCGCGCCGCAGGCCCACGCACCGCAAGCGCCGCAAGACGCCGCCACGCCACCCGCAAGCGCCCCCGCCGACGACGCCGAAGCGAAGAAGAAAGCGATCATCCAGGCCGCGCTCGAACGGGCGCGCCGCAAGAAGGCGGAACTGGCCGAACAGGGTGTGGGACCGCGCAACGTCGAACACGTGAGCGCCGATGTGCAGGCGCAGATCGACGAGGCCGAGGCGCGCCGCAAGCGCATCGGCATCGAGTCGAATACATCGGACTCGACGCCCGACGACGACAAATCCGCGCGATAGCGCTCCGCAACGCAACGGCCCCACGCACAACGAGCATGAACGCCACCAAGCGCCGCGCCATCTACGAAACGCTGCAAAGCCTCAATCCGCATCCCACTACCGAGCTGGAATTCAACACGCCGTTCGAACTCCTGATCGCCGTGATGCTCTCGGCGCAGGCCACTGACGTTTCGGTGAACAAGGCCATGCGCCGGATGTTTCCGGTCGCCAACACGCCGGAAACGGTGCTCGCGCTGGGCGAGGAAGGGGTGGCCGATTACATCAAGACGATCGGCCTTTATCGCACCAAGGCCAAGAACGTGATTGCGACGTGCCGCATTCTCATCGAGCAATACGGCGGCGAGGTTCCGCCGACGCGCGAGGCGCTCGAAGCCCTGCCCGGGGTTGGACGCAAGACCGCGAACGTGGTGCTCAACACGGCCTTCGGCCAACCGACCCTCGCCGTCGACACGCATATCTTTCGGGTTGCGAACCGAACGGGACTCGCGCCCGGCAAGGACGTGCGCGCCGTCGAACTCGCGCTCGAAAAATTCACGCCGGCCGAGTTCCGCCAGGACGCGCATCACTGGCTCATCCTGCACGGCCGCTATGTGTGCAAGGCGCGCCGGCCCGAATGCTGGCATTGCGTGATCGAGCCGCTGTGCGAGTTCAAGCCGAAGACGCCGCCGCCTGAGCTCTGAGCGAGCACGAGCGCCCCGGCGTAAAATGATCGATCCAGGCGTCGCAGCGCGACGCCGCACGATTTGGCGCCTCACCCCTACGACCGACTCACGATGTTCAATCCCAGCCGCGACGAAGTCCGCCGCTTTTTCACCGAGACCTGGCGCAAGCAGCGCGCGGGCGAAATCCTCACGCCGCTCGAGGCGATCGCCGCCGACTGGATCGTCGAGCACCCCGAATATCACGCCGAACTCACCGACGCCGATGCGGCCGCCGCGCAGGACTACTCGCCCGAGCGCGGCCAGAGCAATCCGTTCCTGCATCTGTCGATGCATCTGGCGATCAGCGAGCAGCTTTCGATCGACCAGCCGCCCGGCATCCGCGCCGCGCACGACCGGCTCGCGGCACGTCTCGGCTCCACGCACGACGCGCAGCACGCGATCATGGAATGCCTCGGCGAAACGATCTGGGAAGCGCAACGCACGAACACGCCGCCCGACACCGACGCCTATCTCATGCGCATCGAGCGCCGCGCTTCCCGCGATTGAAGCGCGACCGCGGCATATCTGAAGGCAATCAGGCCGCAAAAAAACACCCCGCGAACGCCTCGCCAAAAACGAGGCCCACGCGGGGTGTTTCGCATGATGCGGCACGCATGGCGCGCGCCGCGCCCACGCTTACTTCTTGTTGACGAGGTCGCCGCCGAGCGACTCGATGTACGCGGCGAGATCCTTCATATCGCTCTGCGAAAGGCTCTGCACCTGCGCCTGCATGATCGGATTGTTGCGGCCGAGGTGCGGATTGCTCGTGCCCATCTGGTACTGGCGCAGCGCCCAGTAGATGTAGTCGGCGTGCTGGCCGGCGAGCTTCGGATATTCGGGGCTCACGGGCTTGTTCAGGCCCGGGCCGTGACAGGCCGCGCAGTTGTGGCTGTCGGCGAGGACCTTGCCGTTGGCGGCGTCGGCCGCGTGTGCGGGATTGAGCGCGAGCGCGGCGGCCAGTGCGAGCCCGGCGCCCGCGAGCTTGATGGTTGCACCGGCAAACGAAGGCATAGCCGTGTAGGGCTTGTTCATGGGTTCTCCACCTGCCGGTTATTTATTCGGATTGTCTTTCGACGCGGCCGTTTGCGACGCATAGTAGGCCGCGATGTCGGCGATGTCCTGTTCGGTGAGCGAGGACGCGATCGCGTGCATCGTCTCGAAATGCCGGTCGCCCTTCTTGTAGGCGAGCAACGCGTTCATGATGTACTGCGCGTTCTGGCCGCCCAGAATGGGCACGTGGTAGACCTCGGGGTAAGCGGTGCGGTAGTCGGGAATACCATGACAGCCGATACACATCGCCACCTTGTCCTGACCCGCCTTCGCGTTGCCCACGATGTCCGCGTGAGCCGTGACCGCGAAGCACGCCAGCATGGTGATTGCGCCCGTGATGACGTGCTTGCCGACAATTTTTTTCATAGCATCCAACCTGGCTTGAGGGGATTCGAACGCCCGAACCGCAGGCCACGGCCTGCGCCGCATTACTGCTGTTTTACTTTTGGGGTCGCCGTGCAGGCCGAAAAAAATCGGTCCGAGTATACCGCGACGCCGCGCCGCCCGTCCACCGGCCGCGCCACGCCTGGCGGGCCTCGGAGCGCCTGGCGAGGCCCCGCGACGGGCCCGCGGCGGCCACCCAGCGCCCTGGCGCGCCGCCTCGCCCGCAGACAACCCGGAGGAACCCTGGCACGCGCAACGGACTCGCCGCGCGCCGTCGCGAGACGGCTGGCAGCCCTCGCGACCGTGCCCCAAAGAGCGGACCCAACGATACGCGGTGGCGCGCCGACGCAACACCCCATCTGACTTATACTGGGATTTTTTTCCCAGCGAGCGGATTCACCATGCGCGCCACGCGTTTCGAAGGCTCATCGCAGTACGTCGCCACCGACGACCTCAAGCTCGCGGTCAATGCCGCGATCACGCTGAAACGCCCCCTGCTCATCAAGGGCGAGCCCGGCACGGGCAAGACCATGCTGGCCGAAGAAGTGGCCGCGGCGCTGGGTATGCCGCTCATGCAGTGGCACATCAAGTCCACCACGAAGGCGCAGCAAGGGCTCTACGAGTACGACGCGGTCTCGCGCCTGCGCGACTCGCAGCTCGGTGACGAACGCGTGAAGGACATCGCCAACTACATCGTCAAAGGCGTGCTGTGGCAGGCGTTCGAGTCGGACGAGCAAAGCGTGCTGCTGATCGACGAAATCGACAAGGCCGACATCGAGTTCCCGAACGACCTGCTGCGCGAACTCGACCGCATGGAGTTCTATGTCTACGAAACGCGCCAGCTCATCAAGGCGAAACAGCGGCCGCTCGTCATCATCACGTCGAACAACGAGAAGGAGCTGCCCGACGCTTTCCTGCGCCGCTGCTTCTTCCACTACATCAGCTTTCCCGATCCGGCGACGATGCAACAGATCGTCGAGGTGCACTATCCGGGCATCCGCAAGGAACTGCTCAACGCGGCCATGGAAAGCTTCTTCGAACTGCGCAACGTCGCGGGCCTGAAGAAGAAGCCGTCGACGTCGGAGCTGCTCGACTGGCTCAAACTCCTGCTCGCCGAAGAGATCCCGCCCTCGGCGCTGCGCGCGGCCGACGGCTCGAAGTCCATGCCGCCGCTCGCCGGCGCGCTGCTCAAGAACGAACAGGACATGACGCTGTTCGAGCGCCTCATCTACATGAACCGCCACAACCGTTGACAGGAAAACCGCGCGCGAAAGCCGGAGACACCGCATGCTGATCGACTTCTTCTACACGCTGCGCGACGCGAAGCTGCCGGTTTCCGTGAAGGAGTACCTCACGCTCGTCGAAGCGCTCAAGGCGCGCGTGATCGCGCCCTCGCTCGACGACTTCTACTACCTCGCGCGCATGACGCTCGTGAAGGACGAGCAGTACTTCGACCGCTTCGATCAGGCGTTCGGCGCGTATTTTCGCGGCATGGAGAAGAAGTCGGAACTGGCCTTCGAGATCCCCGAAGACTGGCTCAAGAAGCGGCTGGAGCGCGACTTCACGCCCGAACAGCGCGCGCAGATCGAGGCGATGGGCGGCCTCGACAAGCTCATGGAGCGCCTCAAAGAGCTGTTCGAAGAACAGAAGGAACGCCACGAGGGCGGCAGCAAGTGGATCGGCACGGGCGGCACGTCGCCCTTCGGCCACGGCGGCTATAACCCCGAAGGCATCCGCATCGGCGGCGAAGGCGGCCAGCGCAGCGCCGTGAAAGTGTGGGACGCGCGTGCGTACCGCGACTACGACGACCAGGTCGAAATCGGCACGCGCAACATCAAGGTCGCGTTGCGCCGCCTGCGCCGCTTCGCGCGCGAAGGCGCGGCGGAAGAACTCGACCTCGGCGACACGATCCGCAGCACCGCCGCGAACGCGGGCTGGCTCGACCTCAAGATGGTGCCGGAGCGCCACAACAACGTGAAAGTGCTGATGCTGCTCGACGTGGGCGGCTCGATGGACGATCACATCAAGCGCACCGAGGAGCTGTTCTCGGCCGCCAAGGCCGAGTTCAAGCATCTCGAGTTCTACTACTTCCACAACTGCGTGTACGACCACCTGTGGAAGAACAACCGCCGCCGCCACGCCGAGCGCACGCCGACGTGGGACCTGCTGCACAAGTTCACACCCGACTACAAGCTCATTTTCGTGGGCGACGCCACCATGAGCCCGTATGAGGTGCTGCAGCCGGGCGGCTCGGTCGAGTACAACAACCCCGAAGCGGGCGCCGTGTGGCTGCGCCGCCTCGCCGACCAGTTCCCGCATTTCGCCTGGCTCAACCCCGAGCCCGAGCGACTATGGGAGTACCGCCAGTCGGTGTCGATCATCCGCGAGATTCTCGGCCACCGCATGTACCCGCTCACCGTCGCCGGGCTCGAAACGGCCATGCGCGTACTGAGCAAATAGGCGCCCGCACTCCCGCCCTTTTCCGCTTTCTCGAGGCGGCGCGTGCCTGAGGTGTCTTCAGGCCGCGCCGCCCGATGCCGTCATACCTACGCAAAATCTGGAGACCACCCGCATGACCGCCCCCTCTTCCCCCGACCTGCCAGCGACGTTCAGGCCGGGACCGCTGCGGCCCTTCGCCGACACCTCGGTCGCCACGATCGTGGCCGGCTTCGTCGCGATGATGACCGGCTACACCAGCTCGCTCGTGCTGATGTTCCAGGCCGGCCAGGCCGCGCACCTGTCCGACGCGCAGATCTCCTCGTGGATCTGGGCGCTGTCGATCGGCATGGCCCTGACCACCATCGGCCTGTCGCTGTGGTTTCGCGCGCCCATCGTGATCGCGTGGTCCACGCCGGGCGCGGCGCTGCTCATCAGCTCGCTGCCGCACGTGCCGTATGCCGAGGCGATCGGCGCCTATCTCGTCTGCGCCGTGCTGCTCACGGCCGTGGGCCTCACCGGCTGGTTCGACACGCTCATGAAGCGCGTTCCCGCCGGCATCGCGGCGGCGCTGCTCGCGGGCATCCTGTTCGAGATCGGCATCGAGATCTTCCACGCCGCCCAGGTGCAGACGCCGCTCGTGCTCACGATGTTCTTCGGCTATCTGATCGTGAAGCGCTTCGTGCCGCGCTATGCGATCGTCGCGACGCTCGTGATCGGCATCGCCGCCGCGGCCATGCTCGGGCTGCTCGACTTCAGCCACTTCCGCGTGGCGGTGGCCAGACCCGTGTTCACGATGCCGGCGTTCTCGCTCACCGCGGTGGTGAGCATCGGCATTCCGCTCTTCGTCGTGGCGATGGCCTCGCAGAACGTGCCCGGCATCGCCGTGCTGCGCGCCGACGGCTACGACCACACGGCGGCGCCCTCCTCGCCGCTGATCGCCACCACGGGCATCGCCTCGCTCGTGCTCGCGCCGTTCGGCTCGCACGGCGTGAACCTCGCGGCGATCACGGCGGCGATCTGCACCGGCCCGCACGCCCACGAAGACCGCACGAAGCGCTACATGGCGGCCGTGTGGTGCGGCATCTTCTACCTGATCGCCGGCACCTTCGGCGCGACCATCGCGGCACTGTTCGCGGCGTTTCCGCAGGCGCTCGTGGTGTCGATCGCGGCGCTCGCGCTGTTCGGCTCGATCATGAGCGGCCTCACCAACGCGATGCAGAACCCCAAAGAGCGCGAAGCCGCGCTCATCACCTTCATGGTGACGGCCTCCGGGCTCACGCTGCTTTCCATCGGCGCGGCGTTCTGGGGCCTCGTGGCGGGCGTCATCACGCAGTTCGTGCTCAACGCGCGGCGCGCCTGACCCGTGTGAGCCGCCGCCGCATGCGCCCGCCAGCCCCGCTGGCACGGTGTGTGCGGCGCGTTTGCCATGCCCCATGCCCGCGCGAAACGCAACGCCATGCGTTTCCGCCATAAAATGACGATGTGAGCCGCGCCCAAACGCGCGGCAAGATGCGCCCCACCCGGCTTGCCGCCCAATCCGCGCGGGCCATGCCGGCAGGCGCAGCGCCTTTCTGGTTCCGCCCGGCGCGCCCCAGGTTCACGCCTGAAGCGCGCCGGCCGTTCAACTCTCACCGATGCAGGCGCGCACGCGCCCACAAGGCCTGACATGACTACCGCACTCGACCAGCTCAAGCAGTACACCACCGTCGTCGCCGATACGGGCGACTTCCAGCAATTCGTGCAGTACAAGCCGCAGGACGCGACGACCAACCCGTCGCTGATCCTCAAGGCGGTCCAGAAAGCCGAGTACCGTCCGCTGCTCGAAAAAACCGTGCGCGATCACGCGAGCGAATCGCTCGAGTCGATCATCGACCATCTGCTGATCGCGTTCGGCACCGAAATCCTCAAGATCATTCCGGGCCGCGTCTCGACCGAAGTCGACGCCCGCCTCTCGTTCGACACGAAAAGGTCGATCGACAAGGCGCACCACATCATCGACCTGTACAAGCAGGCCGGCATCGGGCGCGAGCGCGTGCTGATCAAGCTCGCCTCCACCTGGGAAGGCATCCGCGCCGCCGAAGCGCTGCAAAAGGACGGCATCCGCTGCAACATGACGCTGCTGTTCTCGCTCGCCCAGGCCGCCGCCTGCGCCGAAGCGGGCGCGCAGCTCATCTCGCCGTTCGTGGGCCGCATCTACGACTGGTACAAGAAGGCCAAGGGCGCCGACTGGGACGACGCGAAGGACGGCGGCGCGAACGACCCCGGCGTGCAGTCGGTGCGCAAGATCTACGCGTACTACAAGAAGTTCGGCCACAAGACCGAGGTGATGGGCGCGAGCTTCCGCAACACGAGCCAGATCGTCGAGCTGGCCGGCTGCGACCTGCTCACCATCAGCCCGGACCTGCTGCAGAAGCTCCACGACAGCAACGAGAAGGTCGAGCGCAAGCTCTCGCCGGAAGCGTTCAAGGACGCGAAGATCGAGCGCGTGGCCGTGGACGAGCCGTCGTTCCGCTTCCAGCTCAACGACGACGCCATGGCGACCGAAAAGCTCGCCGAAGGCATCCGCGCGTTCGCCGCTGACGCAATCAAGCTCGAAAAGATGATCGAAGAGCTGCGCGCGAAGTAATGCGCAGGCGCGCCATGCAGCGCGCATCGCAGTATCGATGACCGAGGGCCGCACATGGCGCATGTGCGGCCCTTTGTGTTACGGCGCGGACTGCAACGACCGTTCCCGTCTGCACTCTCGCAAACCCTGACGACACACCGCTCGGTCACGTCATCGTGCGCGCCTAGAATCAGGGCAGCGGCGCAACCCGCCGCACGATCCGGCCCCGTGCACACCCTCGCACGGAATCGCATGATAAAGGCCGGCCAACGTCCCGTCCGCAAGGAAACCGACGATGCAAATCCAGCCCTATCTCTTTTACCCCGGCAACTGCGACGAAGCGATCGCGTTCTATGGCGAAGCGCTCGGCGCGAAAGAAGTGATCAAGATGCGCTTCAAGGAAGCGCCGCCGGACCCCGCGCGCGCCATGCCGCCCGAATTCGCCGAAAAGATCATGCACGCGACGCTCCAGATCGGCGACGCGCAAATCATGGTGTCCGACGGCGGCTGCATGACGCAGAACGACAAGTTCCTCGGCTTCGGCGTCTCGCTGACCGGCTCCGACCTCGCCACGGCCGAACGCTACTTCGACGCGCTGGCCAAAGGCGGCACGGTCACGATGCCGTTCCAGAAGACCTTCTGGTCGCCCGGCTTCGGCATGCTGACCGACAAGTTCGGCGTGCCGTGGATGGTCTCGGCGCCGCACGACCAGCCCGCCTGATCCATCGCTGCCACGCCTGGAGGAGCGCGCCCGGCGTCACACCATGCGGTGTGTCGCGGCGCGCTCGATGTTCCAGCGCGGCTCGGTCTCGAGCAGGAGCGCGCGCAGGCGCTCCACCTGCTCCTCCACACGCAGGCTGAGCCAGTAGGGTCCCTGCATCCGCGGCTCGGGGCAGCCCTGCGGCTCGCCCTGCATGCTTTCGTTGACGGGCTCGGCCGCCCGGTCGCCCTCGCCACTGCCCTCTCCCCGCGCCGCCACCGTGCGCAGCGCCTGCTGCGCCGCCTCGGGGTGACGCCCGCCGCCAAAGCGCAGCGCCCGCGCCGTGGCGAGCAGCGCCCGGCGCACGGTCTCGCTGCGCTCGGCGAACGCCACGCGCACTAGCGCCTGCTCATAGCTGCCCGTGCCCGTACAGAGCATCTCCAGCGCGCTCAGCAGCGAGCGATGCAGACGCTGCACCTGTTCGAGCCGCGCGAGCGGCACGTCGATCTCCTTGGCGACCGAGGGCATCAGCGCGCGCAGTTGCACGAGCCGCGCGTTCAGGCGCATGAAGGTCTGCACCTGCTCGTCGGTGTCGACGTGCACGCCGCCCGCCACCCGCGCGTACACGCGCGCGCATTCGCGCAGATTGTCGGCGAGGCTGTAGCGCCACGAATACGTCGCGTGCAGCGGCAAGGCAAACGAAAACACGAGCGCGATCACGATGCCGAGAATCACGTTGAGCGTGCGCCAGAGGCCCGTATCGATGAGGTTGTCGCCGTGCCCCGCGACGATGCACATGGTGATGGCGGCCAGCAGCGCGACATAGCCCGGCTTGCCGATGGCGTAGTAGCCGCACACGGCGGCGACGAGCGACATCAGCACGTAAGTGAGCCACAGGGAACCGGTAACGGCCTGCACGACGATGAGCACGAGCCCGATCACGGCGCCGAGCAGCGTGCCGAGCGCGCGTTCGGCGGCCTTCTTGCGGATGTTGCCCTGGTGCTGCAGCCCGCCGATCACGACGAGCAGCGTGACCGACGCCCAGATACCGTGCGGAATATGGATGCCCGACGTCGCGAGAATCGAGGCGAGCATGGCGAGACCCACGCGCACGCTGTGGATCACCTTGGCGTTGCGGTAGCGATAGTACGGCGAGGCCAACGCGCGCCACATGCGCGCGAGACGCGAGCGGCGGCGCGGCGCTCGCAGGTGTTGCGCGCCGCTGCGCCCGGATCGGGAACGGGATTCGGTTTGGGACGAGGCCATGGCACGGGCTGGACGTGAGCCGGATCAGCGATCATCGTGCACCAGAAAAACAAATGCCCGCAACTGTGTGTTGCGGGCATCGGAAAAAAACAAGCACGGCGCAAGCCCGGCGGCATGCGCCGGGCATGAGCGGATCAGCCCTCGACGACGTCGAGATAGTCTTCCGGCCGCGTGCGATCCGCGCCCTTCTGCATGCCGACCACGTGCACGAGCGCCGACACGACGATCGCGACCACGAGGTTCACGATCAGCGACCACACCGCGGCGTAGCCCGGAATCGCCATGCCGAACAGGTGGATCGTGAAGATCGAGCCCTTCAACTGCAGCGAGATCGCCATCCACGTGCCCGTGGCAATGCCGGCCGCCCACCCGATCAGCAAACCGCGGTAGTCGAGCATGCGCGTGTAGAGACCGAGCACGATGGCGGGCAGCGTCTGGATGATCCAGATACCGCCGAGCAGCTGCAGCTGGATCGCGTACGTGAGCGGCAGGCCCAGGATGAACGCCACCGCACCGACCTTCACGATCAGCGAGACCAGCTTGGCGATGTTGGTCTCCTGCTCGTGATTCATGTTGCGGTTGATGAACTCCTTGTGGATGTTGCGCGTGTAGAGGTTGGCCGCTGCAATCGACATGATCGCGGCGGGCACCAGCGCGCCGATACCGATGGCTGCGAACGCCACCCCCACGAACCACGACGGGAAGAAGTGCAGGAACAGCGCCGGCACCGCGAAGTTCGGACCGAAGGCCTTGAAGTACGGCGCGAACTCCGGCATGTCCTTCACGCCCGCGGCGAGCGCCATGTAGCCGAGCAGTGCGAGCAGACCGAGCACCAGCGAGTACGCCGGCAGCATCGCCATGTTGCGGCGGATGGTGTTGCCCGACGACGACGACAGAATTGCCGTGACCGAGTGCGGGTACAGGAACAGCGCGAGCGCCGACCCCACCGCCAGTGTCGCGTAGGCGCTATAGCCGTTCAGACTCGTGGCGTCCGGCGACTTGAGCAGCAGCTTGGCCGGCGGCACTGCGCCGAAGATGTGGCCGAAGCCGCCCATCTGCGCGGGAATCACGATGATCGCGACGATGATCGTGATGTAGATGAGGATGTCCTTCACCACGGCGATCATGGCCGGCGCGCGCAGGCCCGACGTGTACGTGTACGCGGCGAGAATCGCGAACGCGATGATGAGCGGCAGGTCGCCGACGAAGCCCGTCGTGTCGAAGCCGAGTGCGCCGATCACCACTTCGATACCCACCAGCTGCAGCGCGATATACGGCATGGTCGCGACGATGCCCGTCACGGCAATGGCGAGCCCGAGCATGCGGCTGCCGTAGCGCGCGCTCACGAAGTCGGCCGAGGTCACGTACTGATGGCGTTTAGCGACGGCCCAGAGCTTCGGGAACACGACGAACGCGAACGGATAGATCAGGATCGTGTACGGCAGCGCGAAGAAACCCGTTGCGCCCGCACCGAACACGAGCGCCGGCACGGCGACGAAGGTGTACGCGGTGTAGAGATCCCCGCCGAGCAGGAACCAGGTGACGATCGTGCCGAAGCGGCGGCCGCCGAGGCCCCACTCTTCGAGATGCGCGAGATCGCCCTTGCGCCAGCGTGCGGCAAAGAAGCCGAGCACCGTGACGCCGAGGAAGAACAGAATAAAGACTGCGGTTGCTGTGACGTTCATTGCGCGCCCCCTTCATCGCCCTTGTTGCGGGTCTTCGTCTTGAAGTAGACGAGCGCGGTAATGGCAGCGCTGATCAGCACCCAGAGAAGCTGATACCAGTAGAAAAACGGGAAGTCCCACAAAGTGGGCTCGATCTTGTTGTACGACGGCACCCAGATCATCGCGATCCAGGGCAGCAGCAAAAGCCACAGCCAATGCTTGCTTGGTTTTCCGGCGTCGGCGTCGTGAGCCATGACGTCTCCTCGTTGCTTATGTAGTTATGCGGCCTTGCTTTGTCTGCGGTCCGCCGCCCGGCGTGAGGCGGCCGATGGCCTCACAGACGGATAATCCGCAAGGTCCCCGAAAGCGCTGAAAAGAGTATCGAGGCCACGCCGCACGGTCAAGCAGGGCGGACCCCAATTCCGAGGACGTTGTCAAGAGCCAACGGCTTGCGCCGCGTCGTGATAATTGCCCGGAAATGCGCTATGCAGGCGAGCAGGCGAAAAAAAACCGGCCCAGGGATGCCCCTGAAGCCGGTTTTCCGTGCCGCAACGGCATTGCTGCCGTTCGCGCGGATCAGATCGAGAACGTTGCGCCGTGCTGGCCGCTCGATTCGCGCAGCGCTTTGACCCACTGGTGCGCCGGCAGGCCGAGCTTGCTTTCGAGCAGGCGCGCGCGCTTTTCGAGCGCATCGAAGGAGACCTCGAGCGCCGGGCCCGAGAACGCGAGCGCGACGCGATTGCCTTCGTGCACTTCGGGCAGCGCGATCACGCGGCCTTCGAAGGCTTCGTTCAGGCGCTTCATGTTGCGCACGAAGCTCGGGTGGTCGCCGAACAGGTTGATGGTCGCGACGCCGGCATCGGTCAGGCAGGCGCGCACGGCGCGGTAGAACGCCACGCTGTCGAGCACCGGGCCACGCGCGGTCGCGTCGTACACGTCGATCTGCAGCGCGCCGATAGTGCCGTGATTGGCGCGATCCTGCACGAAGTCCCACGCGTCGAGTTCGCGCACGGTGAGGCGCGCGTCGTCGTACGGCAGGTCGAACATCGTGCGCGCGGCCACCACGACCGCCGGATTCAGCTCGATCGCCTCGACCTTCGCGGGACGCAGATAGCGGTGCGCGAACTTGGTGAGGGCGGCGGCGCCCAGACCCAGTTGCACGATGCGCTCGGGCGTGGCGAGGAACAGCAGCCAGGCCATCATCTGCTGCGCGTATTCCAGTTCGATGTGCAGCGGCTTCGCCAGACGCATCGCGCCCTGCACCCACTCCGTGCCGAAGTGCAGATAGCGCACGCCGTTCTCTTCCGAGAACGTGACCGGCGCGAAACGCGGCTTGCGCGGCGCTTCGATGACCGGGGCGTTGTCGAGTTCGTCGGCGTCGGCAGCGGCCGCGGTGCGGCGCGGGCGCTTCGTGACCTTTGCGGTCTTGCTCGCGGTCTCGCCCGATTGCGTCGCGTTGCCGGTTTGCTTGAATGCGCGGGCCTCGGCGGAGGCTCGCTTGATGAGAGTCGTCATGTAGAAAATCGCTTGCTGTGAGGACGCAAATGCAGGTGCATTTGCTCAGGCGACCGAGAGCATAGCATTCGCGGCGCTTCGAGCCGGATTTGGCAGGCACTTCGCGCGCCTCGCCCGCACGGTCTCGTGTCCCCGCGGTACGGGCGTGCTCCTCGGCGGGCGCGGGACCATGCTAGCGCGGCGAGGTCGCAGCGCGCTTGCGTCTGTGTGCGCCAGCACGCATACGCGCATCGGGGTCGCCTGTGAACGTGCCCAATGCGCGCCATTGCACGAGTTTCGCCGCGAAGTTCATCGACGCATACGCAGGACTGCTGGACGGCAGGCGCAGAATCGTCATGGGCCGCGCAGGCGCGCCAAGAATGCGCTCACCGATACGCGCCGCCGTGCCGCCGTTGAACGCGATCGCTTCGAGGGCCGGCAGGCGCTCGACGAGCGCAACGAGATCGTTGCCCTCGTGATCGCGGATATCGCCATCGAGACTGCCCTCGCGGCGCGCCTGCGCCACGACGTCCCACAGGCCCACGCGATGCGCACGCAGCGCTTGTAGCCGCGCTTCGTACTCCATCGCCACGAGATCCTCGCCGATCACCTCGCCCACGAGATGCCAGAAGCGGTTCTGCTTGTGCGCGTAGTACTGCTGATGCGCGAGCGACGCCTCGCCCGGCAAGCTGCCGAGAATGAGCACACGCGTATGCGCATCGACGACGGGATCGAAGCAGCGCTTGAAAGTCATGGCAACGGACGCGGCACGTTCAACGCGACGCGTGATGCGCGCGCGAGGCGGTGTGATCGAGCGGGCCGCGTTCGCGTCCGAGATGCACGCCGGTTTCTTGCGCCAAAGGCCCGCTTGCAAGGCGCGACCACAGCGCGGGCAGCATGCATTCGGTCACGAGCAGCGGCGCGCCTGCGCGCTCGAATACCGAGCGGCGCGCGACGAACGCATGCGGCGTGTGCGTCGGCTCGAGCACGAGCTCGCGCGCCGCGAGTGGGTAGAGCGGATGCCGCGCGCTCACGCGCCGGCTCACGAGCGCGGAGCGCGCCACACCGCTATCGCTATAGAGCAGCTCAGCGAGCGGCCGCGTGCGCAAGCGGCGCATGGCCTGCCACACCCCTTGACTCGCGGCGAGCGGCGTCACGCTGTGCGCGGCGACGAACGGCACGCCATCGACTTCGAGCACGATCTCGCGCACCCACGCGCGCTCGCGCGGCGCGAGTCCAAGTGCGGCGCACTCATCGGGCCAGGGCAGGTCGACGGTTTCGCGCGTGACCCGCACCACGACGTGGCCGAGCGTGCGCAAATGCGCCGTGAGCGAACCGCCGCGCGTGAGCCAGTCCTTCTGGTCGGCGCTCAAGGCGGGCAAGGGCGTGACGCGCCAGTGCGCGTTAGCGGCATCGAATCGAAGAGGCATGGCGCGCATTATAGGCTGCGAGGATTTCAGTTCGCTGCGAGCGCGGCGCGCAAAAGAAAAACCCCTTGCAGCGCTTAGCCGCAAGGGGTTTTGCTCATGCAAAACCGCGCGCGTTAACCGGCGCGGGCAATCAGCAATGCGTTCGTACGCTTGACGAAGCTGGCCGGATCTTCCAGCGCGCCGCCTTCCGCCAGCAACGCCTGATCGAACAGGAGATTGCACCAGTCGCCGAAGTCCGCGCTATCGGTGCGCAGCGCCTTCACGAGCGGATGCTCCGGGTTCACTTCGAGGATCGGCTGCATCTGCGGCGCATTTTGTCCCGCCGCCTTCAGCATACGCTGCAGGTAGCCGCTCATGTCGCCTTCGTCGGCCACGAGGCACGAGGGCGAATCGGTCAGGCGGAACGTGAGGCGCACGTCCTTGGCCTTGTCCTTGAGCGCTTCCTTCATGTGCTCGACGAGCGGCTTGAGCGCTTCGCTCACCTTCTCCTGCTGCTGCTTTTCCTCGTCGTTGAGCGCGCCCAGGTCGAGGTCGCCGCGCGCCACGCTCGCGAGCGGCTTGCCGTCGAACTCGTTCAGGAACGACAGCATCCACTCGTCTACGCGGTCCGTGAGGAGCAGCACTTCCACGCCCTTCTTGCGGAACACTTCGAGGTGCGGGCTGTGGGTCGCGCCTTGCCACGTGTCGGCGGTGACGTAGTAGATCTTCGTCTGCTCGGGCTTCATGCGCGCAACGTAGTCGGCGAGCGTGACGGTCTGCTCGTTCGTGTCGTTGTGCGTCGATGCGAAACGCGCGAGCTTCGCCACGCGCTCGCGATTGGCATGATCCTCGCCGATGCCTTCCTTGAGCACCTGGCCGAACTCGGTCCAGAACGTCGCGTACTTCGCCTTGTCCTCTTCGCTTGCTTCGGCGTCCGTCACAGCGTTGGCCATCTCTTCGAGCATCGACAGCACGCGCTTGGTCACGCCGTCGCGAATCGCCTTGACGTCGCGGCTTTCCTGAAGGATTTCGCGCGAGACGTTGAGCGGCAGATCGCTCGAATCGACCACGCCCTTCACGAAGCGCAGATAGTTCGGCAGCAGCTGCTCGGCGTCGTCCATGATGAACACGCGCTTCACGTAAAGCTTCAGACCGCTCTTGTGATCGCGATTCCACAGGTCGAACGGCGCATGCGACGGCACGTAAAGCAGCTGCGTATATTCGCTGCGGCCTTCCACGCGGTTATGCGTCCACGCGAGCGGGTTCTGATGGTCGTGCGCGAGGTGCTGATAGAACTGCTGATACTGCTCGTCGCTGATCTCGCTCTTCGAACGCGTCCACAGCGCGCTCGCCTGGTTGATGGTCTCGTACTCGTCCTTCGTGACCATCTCGCTCTTTTCGGCGTCCCATTCTTCCTTCTTCATCTCGATGGGCAGGCCGACGTGATCCGAATACTTCTGGATGATCGACTTGATCTTCCACGCGGAAAGCAGCTCTTCCTCGCCTTCGCGCAGATGCAGCGTGATCGTCGTGCCGCGCTGCGCGCGCTCGATCGTCTCGACGGCGAACTCGCCCTCGCCCGCGCTCGTCCAGCGCACGCCTTCGGCGGCCGTCAGGCCCGCGCGGCGGCTTTCCACGGTGATCTTGTCCGCGACGATGAAGCCCGAATAGAAGCCCACGCCGAACTGGCCGATCAGCGCCGCGTCCTTCTGCTGGTCGCCCGAGAGCTTGCCGAAGAATTCCTTCGTGCCCGAGCGCGCGATCGTACCGAGGTGCGACACGGCTTCGTCGTGGCTCATGCCGATGCCGTTGTCGTCGATCGTGATGGTGCGCGCTTCCTTGTCGAAGCCCACGCGGATACGCAGGTTCGGATCGTTCTCGTAGAGCGCGCTGTTGGCGATTGCCTCGAAGCGCAGCTTGTCCGCCGCGTCCGATGCGTTCGAGATCAGCTCGCGCAGGAAGATTTCCTTGTTGCTGTACAGCGAATGGATCATCAGGTGCAGAAGCTGTTTCACTTCTGCCTGGAAGCTCATGGTTTCTTGTGCCATGCTCGAGAGTCCTCTTTCGTTGCAGTTCTAGTCTGACAAATTTGTGGCCGCGAGTTCGAGGCAATTCGCATCGCGGCGCGCCGCCCGCCCAGTTGGGGACAGACGGCGCCGGTTTCAAGAGCCGCCGCCCGCGAATTCACGTTTGCGCGCCGCCGCCGCGCCGGGCCACGCCCTCGAGGTAGTCGGCGAGGAACGCGGGCAGCGCCGGGTCGCCGCAGTTGGCGATGTTGAAGCGCATCCACGTGGTGGGCGACTGGTGCGGCGAGAACAGGCTCCCCGGCGTGAGCAGAAAGCCCGCTTCGTGGCCCGCCGCGGTGAGCGCGTCCGCGTCGACGCCGGTGTCGGCCCACAGGAACATGCCGGCGCCCGGCGCCGCGAAGAGCCGCAAGCCCGCACGCTCCAGCATGCGCGCGGCCTTGTCGCGCACGCCATCGAGCCGCCCGCGCAGGCGCTCCACGTGACGACGGTAGTGGCCCTCCGTGAGCACGCGGTAGAGCACGCGCTCGTTGAGCTCCGGACTCGTCATGCCGACGAGCATTTTCTGGTCCGCCACCGCCTGGGTCACGTCGAGCGCGCTCGCGATATAGCCCACGCGCAGGTTCGGCGCGAGCGTCTTCGAAAAGCTGCCGAGGTAGATCACGCGGCGAAGCTGGTCGAGGCTCGCGAGGCGCGTGGCCGGGTAGCCCGCCGGGCAGAGGTCGCCGTAGATATCGTCTTCCACGACGATGAAGTCGTACTGTTCGGCAAGCCGCAGAATGCGGAACGCCTGCGCGGCGGTCAGCGAGGTGCCCGTGGGGTTTTGCAGCACCGAATTGATGACGAGCATCCTCGGCCGCCAGGTCTCGACCAGCGCTTCGAGCGCGTCGAGGTCCGGACCTTCGGGCGTGTACGGCATGCCGACGAGCCGCGCGCCCTGCGAGGCGAAGCGCCCGAACATCTGGAACCACGCGGGGTCGCCCACGATCACCGTGTCGCCGGGCTGCACGTAGATGCGCGCGAGCAGGTCGATCGCCTGGGTGATGCCCGACACGAGCACGATCTGCTCGGGCGTCGCGCCGATCTCGAGTTCCGCCATGCGCGTCTGGAGCTGCTGGCGCAGCGGCAGGAAGCCTTGCGGCGAGCCGAAGCCGAGCAGTTGCGTGCCGCTCTGGCGGCCAAGCGAGCGCATCGCGCCGGTCAGCAGTTCGCCGTCCAGCCAGCGCGCGGGCAGATAGCCCAGACCCGGCCCTTTTTCCGGCCGCGTGGACGTGTGAAGCATGTTGCGCAGCAGCCAGACCACGTCGATGGTGGGTGGCGCGGGGGCGGCAACCACGTCGGCGCGCGCCGGGACGCCCGCGGCCACCGGCTGGCGTTCGCCGCCCGCCACGAGCGCCAGCCGCTCGCGCACGTAAAAGCCGGAACCGCGCCGCGAGTCGAGGTAGCCCTGCGCGACCAGACGCTCGTACGCCTCGACCACGGTGAAGCGCGACACGCCCTTGTCGAGCGCGAGCTTGCGGATGGACGGCATGCGCATGCCGGGGCGGAACACGCGCTCCTCGATGCGGCGGCGGCCCCACTGCACGAGCTGGTCGACGAGCGTGAGCGTGGCCGCGTCGTGCGGAGCGGGAATCTGGTCTAGCGGTACGGAGGACATGAGGACTCCCTGAACTCGAACTGTACAGAGCACTATCGGGCCGATTGTACCGTTACTGTCTGCAGCCATACCGGTACATTTGATCGCATGCGTACCGGTATGGATGCGGTAGCGGCGTCGGCACACTGTTCAGGCGCACGCGCCTGCCCTCTTTCTTCCGGCCCCTGGAAACTTCTGGCTCCGCTCGCCCGCCCATGAACGCCTCGCCGCTTCGCCTCGATCATCTCGTCGTTGCCGCGCGCACGCTGGAAGAAGGCGTGCAGTACGTGAGCGACGCGCTCGGCGTCGCGCCCGCCGGCGGCGGCGCGCACCCGCTCATGCGCACCCACAACCGTCTACTCGGGCTGTGGGGCGGCGCGTATCTGGAAGTGATCGCCGTCGATCCGGCCGCGAAAAGTGGAACAAGCAGCGACGCGAACGCCCGCGCGCGCCTGTTCGCGCTCGACGACCCTGCCGTAGAGGCGCGCCTCGAACAGGGGCCGTACCTCTCGCATTGGGTGGCACGCGTCGATCCGCCGAAGCGCCTCGCGCGCTGGCGCGAGCAGTATCCCCAGCGCATTCCCGCGCTCGTGCCGATGACGCGCGGCGACTTCTGCTGGCAGCTCACGGTGCCGGAAGACGGCGCCTTCCCGTCCTGGCAAGGCGCGGGCGACGGCATTCTGCCCTCGCTGATCCAGTGGGACACGGCGCATCATCCGTCGCAGGTGCTGGCCGATACCGGCATCGCGCTCACCTCGCTCACCGGCTTTCACCCCGAGGCGCAAGCGGCGCGCGAGCAGTTGCAGTGGCTCGGCGCGGCGCACCTGATCGCCGTGGAGGAAGCCCTCTCGCCCGCGCTCGTCGCGCAGTTCGAAACCCCGTCCGGTCCGCGCACGCTCGGCGCGCCGGAACGTTGATCCGTCGAGCGCAAAGTCCCGGATGAAAGCACGCGAAACCCAAGGCATGCTGCTCGGCCTCGTCGGCGTCATGATCTTCAGCCTCACGCTGCCGATGACGCGCATCGTCGTCGCCGAATTCCACCCGCTTTTGAACGGCCTCGGCCGCGCGCTCGCCGCCGCCGTGCCGGCCGCGCTGCTGCTCGCCATCCGTCGCGAGAAATGGCCCACGTGGCCGCAGGTCAAGAGCCTCGCCGTGGTGTCGCTTGGCGTGATCGTCGCGTTTCCGGTGTTTTCCGCCTTCGCGATGAAGACCGTGCCGGCCTCGCACGGCGCCATCGTCAACGGCCTGCAGCCGCTCGCCGTGGCGATCTACGCCGCGTGGCTCTCGCACGAGCGGCCCTCGAAGGCGTTCTGGGCCAGCGCGCTGATCGGCAGCGCGCTCGTGGTCGCGTTCGCGCTCCAGGCGGGCGGCGGCTCGCTGCATGCGGGCGACGCATGGATGCTCATCGCGGTGGGCATCGGCGCGCTCGGCTACGCCGAAGGCGCGCGCCTTGCGCGCCAGCTCGGCGGCTGGCAGGTGATCTGCTGGGCGCTCGTGCTCTCGGCGCCGTTCCTCGTGTTGCCGGTGGGCTGGCTCGCGTGGGCGCATCACGTGGCGCATCCCGGCCCCGTCGCGCTCAAGACCTGGCTCGCCTTCGGCTACGTCACGCTGTTTTCGCAGTTCATCGGCTTTTTCGCGTGGTACGCGGGGCTCGCCATGGGCGGCACGGCACGCGTGGGCCAGGTGCAGCTGCTGCAGATTTTCTTCACGATGGCGTTCTCGGCACTCTTTTTCGGCGAGCAGGTCGCGCCCTCGGCATGGCTCTATGCCGCCGCGGTGATCGCTACGGTCGTGCTGGGCCGCCGCGCGGCAATCCGCACGGCCCCCGCGCCAGCACGCGCATGAGCCGGTTTCGCGTCATAATTCAAGGTTTTCGGCGGCATCCGGCGGCGCGCGATCGCGCCCCATGCCGCCACTGAATCCGTCACTCGCCTCACCCCAACAAGGAGACCCCATGGACCAGAGCGATCTCAAGGCCGCGCCCGCGTGGCAACTGTCCGAGCGTGCAATCAAGCTGACCAGCTCGGCGATTCGCGAAATCCTGAAGGTCACCGAGCGTCCCGAAGTCATTTCGTTCGCGGGCGGCCTGCCCGCGCCGGCCAGCTTCCCGGCCGAGGAAATGCGCGCCGCGGCCGACCGCATCCTGCGCGACGACCCCTCGGGCGCCCTCCAGTACAGCGCGACCGAAGGCTATATGCCGCTGCGCGAATGGATTGCCGCGCGCCACTCGGTGGGCGGCGTGACCGTGCGTCCCTCGCAGGTGCTCATCACCACGGGTTCGCAGCAGGCGCTCGACCTGATCGGCAAGGTGCTGGTCTGCCCCAATAGCCCCGTGCTCGTGGAAACGCCCACCTACCTCGGCGCGCTGCAGTCGTTCTCGCTTTACGAGCCGAAGTACGTCCAGGTCCCGACCGACGAGAAGGGCCTCGTGCCCGAAGGCCTGACGCCCGAGCTCACGGCCGGCGCGCGTCTGCTCTACGCGATCCCGAACTTCCAGAACCCCACGGGCCGCCGCCTGCCGCTCGAGCGCCGCCAGGCGCTCGCGGAGTTCGCGAAGCACTCGCCCTTCCCCGTGATCGAAGACGACCCCTACGGCGCGCTGCTCTACGCGGGCGAACCGCTGCCGACCGTGCACTCGCTCGCGCCCGAGCATGTCGTGCATCTGGGCTCGTTCTCGAAGATCCTGGCCCCGGGCCTGCGCGTGGGCTACATCATCGCGCCGGAAGACCTGCACTTCAAGCTCGTGCAGGCCAAGCAGGCCACCGACCTGCACACGCCGAGCTTCACGCAGCGCATCGTCTACGAGGTGGTGAAGGACGGCTTCCTCGACACGCACATCCCGAAGGTGCGCGCGCTCTATCGCGACCAGTGCGAGGCGATGCTCGACTCGCTCAAGCGCAACATGCCCGAAGGCGTGAGCTGGAACCGCCCCGAAGGCGGCATGTTCATCTGGGTGACGCTGCCCTCGAACATCGACAGCATGAAGCTGCTGGCCGAAGCCGTCGCGCAGAACGTGGCCTTCGTGCCCGGCGCACCGTTCTTCGCCGACGAGCCGCAACACAACAAGCTGCGCCTGTCGTTCGTCACGGTGCCGCCCGCGAAGATCGAAGAAGGCGTCGCGAAGCTCGCGGCCCTGATCCGCGCGCACGCCTGATACATGCCTGGCATGGCGCCAGGCTTTTTCCGACTCAACACCCGAACGAGGAATCCTGATCATGGCTGACATCAACATTTACGACCGTCTCGAACAGCTCGGCATCACCCTGCCCCAGGCAGGCGCGCCCGCCGCGGCCTACGTGATGAGCGCCCAAAGCGGCAACACGGTGTACCTGTCGGGTCACATCGCCAAGAAGGACGGCAAGGTGTGGGCCGGCAAGCTGGGCGAGTCGCTCACGACCGAAGAAGGCCAAGCCGCCGCGCGCTCGATCGCGATCGACCTGCTCGCCACGCTGCACGCCCACACGGGCGACCTCAACAAGGTCAAGCGCGTGGTCAAGCTCATGAGCCTCGTGAATTCGACGCTCACCTTCACCGAGCAGCACGTCGTCACGAACGGCGCTTCGGAGCTGATCGCCGACGTGTTCGGCGAGAAGGGCAAGCACGCGCGCTCGGCCTTCGGCGTCGCGCAGATTCCGCTTGGCGCATGCGTCGAGATCGAGCTGATCGCCGAAGTCGAGTAAGCCGCATCGGCGACCTTTGGTAACGTGCGCGGACCGGCATCGAGGTCCGCGCGCGGCCCCGCATTTTCTGTTGTGCGTTCGCGCAACCTGGCGCGCCTCTTGCGCCGCTCTCCCCCTTCCACGATCGTCCCGCCATGACCCAGCCCAGCGTCCGCTTCAAACAGGTCGACGTCTTCACGTCGGTACCCTTCAAGGGCAACCCGCTCGCCGTGGTGTTCGACGCCGACGGCTTGAGCGGCGACGAGATGCAGGCCATCGCGCGCTGGACCAATCTCTCGGAAACCAGCTTCCTGCTCGCTCCCGCCGACGCGCGCGCCGACTATCGCGTGCGCATCTTCACGACCAAGGGCGAGTTGCCGTTCGCGGGCCATCCGACGCTCGGCACGGCGCACGCGTTCCTCGAAAGCGGCCGCGCGCCGAAGACGCCCGGCCGCCTCGTGCAGGAATGCGGCGCGGGTCTCATCAATCTGGCCGCCGCGGAGAACGGCGCATGGGCCTTCGCCGCGCCGCCCGCGCGCGTGACGCCGCTCGCCGCCGCACAGTTCGACGCATTGCGCACGGCGCTGCGCTCGGAAGCCATCGACTTCTCAGCGGCGCCCTGCGGCGTCGACAACGGCGCGCCCTGGCTCGTCGTGCGCCTCGCGTCGGCGCAAGCGGTGCTCGCGCTCGACGTCGACTACGAAGCGATCGAAGCCGTTGCCGCGAGCGTGGGTGCACATGGCGTGGCCGCCTACGGCCCGCACGAGGCCGATGGTCCCGCAACCTTCGAAGTGCGCTGCCTCATGACCGGGCTCGGCAAGGGCGAAGACCCCGTCACCGGCAGCGCGAACGCCGCCATCGCCATGCTGCTCGAACAGCAGAACCGGCGTCCGGGCGCACGCTATACGGTGCGTCAAGGCACGGCGCTCGGCCGCGACGGGCGCGTGCGCGTCGACTATGACGATGCGGCGAAAAAGATCTGGATTGGCGGCCACTCGGTGACGGTCGTCGACGGGACCTGCCGGCTCGGCTAAGCGCCCGCAGCAGCACCGCCGCTTCATGCAAGGTGCATCGACCACGATGCACCGCCTCGCAGCTATGCACCGCACATGGGCATTGCACGCGCGTTGAGGCGACCCTCGCGTATACCCGAGGGACCACAGCTTCCTTAATCATTCCCCAACCAGTAATATCGAAACATCGGACGCACGACGCGTCCGGCGTGCATTGCGCGCGCAATGCACGTATTCCCCCAGCCATCCGCTATTCATGCCGCCGACTCAACCGAGCGCATCCTCGCCGTTCCGGCCGCCGCATCCGCGGTGTGAGTTCACGCGCCTACGGCGGCCGCGATGAGCACCACGCGGGGTCCGTTCTCGCGCGATTCGAGCCTGCGCAACGCGCCTGGCCCGGCCTACACGCGTCCGCGCGCGCTGCTCGCCATTCCGCTGCTCGGCGTGCTGGTGCTCGTGCTGCTGTGGGCGGTCATCTTCACGCGTCTCTCAGTCGAGAAGGAAGCGACCATGCGCGAGGCCACGGCCTCGGCGGCGATCCTCTCGGCGGCGCTCGAACAGCACACCGTCAAGGCGATCCACCAGGTCGACCAGATCACGCGCTTCGTGAAGTACGAGTTCGAAAAGTCGCCGGGCCGCTTCGATCTCGGCAGCACGGTCGAAAAGGGCGTGGTGCAGAGCGACTCGCTCGTGCAGGTGTCGATCATCGACGAGCACGGCACGCTCGTCGCCAACACGGCCGACCCGAATCCCAAGCCCATCGACCTCTCGGACCGCGAGCACTTCAAGGTGCACGAGCACGAGAACGACGACCAGCTCTATATCAGCAAGCCGGTGCTCGGCCGCGTGTCCGGCCACTGGACCCTGCAGATGACGCGCCGCCTCAATCACCCGGACGGCTCGTTCGCAGGCGTCGTCGTGGTTTCTGAGGACCCGAGCTACTTCACGAGCGACTTCTACAACAACGCCGCGATCGGCCGCGACGGCGTGATCGCCGTGATCTCGGACAGCGGCGCCGTGCTCGCGCGCCGCACGGGCAGCGCCGAGCGCGCGAACGGCACGTTCTCCGCGAGCGGCGTGTATCCGATTTCCGAGCATGTGTCGGGCACCTACGTCGACCCGATCGATCACGTCACGCGCATCGTCTCGTACCGCCATATCGATGGCTATCCGCTCGCCGTGCTGGTCGGTCTCTCGCAGGCCGAGGAATTCGCCGACTACAACCACACGCGCGACGTCTACCTGATGATGGCGACGTTCATCTCGCTCGCCATGCTCTCGTTCTTCGCCGTGGCCACGGGACTGATCGGCAAGCTGCTCGGGCGCGAACGCGAGATGTCGCAGCTCGTGCAGTACGACCTGCTCACGGGCCTGCCCAACCGCTACGCCACGCTGCAGCGTCTGCGCCATGAAGTCTCGCAGCCGGGCAACCTCGGGCGGCTCGCCATCCTCTTCATCGACCTCGACAACTTCAAGACGGTCAACGACACGCTCGGCCACAACGCCGGCGACATCGTGCTGCAGATGAGCGCCGCGCGCCTCGCCGACGCCGTGGGCGGCGCGGGCACGCTCGCGCGCATCGGCGGCGACGAGTTCGTGGTGATCGTGAAGGGCGACGACATCGAAAAACGCGCCATCGCGCTCGCCGAAGCCACCAACGCCGCGTTCACGCATCCGTTCGACGTGCGCGGCAGCGCCTTCGTACTGCACGCGAGCACGGGCATCGCGCTCTTCGCGGTCGCGCACGAAAGCGAAATCGATCTGCTCAAGAAGGCCGACCTCGCGATGTATGCCGCGAAGGAAGCCGGACGCAACTGCTTTCGCTTCTACTCGCCGCAGCTCGCCCACCGCGCCGACCACCTGATGAAGTGGGAGCAGCAGCTGCGTGTGGCGCTCGCCGAAGACCAGCTCTTTCTCGCCTACCAGCCGAAGATCGATCTGCGCCGGCGCTGCATCACGGGCTTCGAGGCGCTCGTGCGCTGGAACCATCCGCAATACGGGCTCATTCCTGCGGGCGAATTCATTCCCGTGGCCGAATCCACGGGCCTCATCGTGCCGGTCGGCGACTTCGTGATCCGCACCGCGTGCGCGCAACTCGCGCAGTGGCAGCAGCAGGGCTACGAGTCGCTTACGCTCGCCATCAACATCTCGGCGGTGCAGTTCTGGCGAGGCGACCTGTACGAGACCGTGGCGCGCGCCATCGAGGAAACCGGCATTGCCGCGCACCGGCTCGAACTCGAGATCACCGAAACCGCGATGATGGAGTACCCGGAGCTGGTATCGGAGAAGATCTTCGCGCTCAAGCGCCTTGGCGTGCGCGTCGCGCTCGACGACTTCGGCACCGGTTATTCGTCGCTCTCCTACCTGAACCGCTTCGCCGTCGACACGCTCAAGGTCGACCGCTCGTTCGTGCAGGCCATCCCTGCCGACCGCAGCGTGTGCGTGATGGTCTCGGCGATCGTCAATCTCGCGCGCTCGCTCGGGCTCACGGTAGTCGTCGAGGGCACCGAAACCGAAGAGCAGATCGCGTGGCTCTCCGCGCTCGGCCCGATCGAGGCGCAGGGCTTCCTGTTCTCGCGCCCCGTGCCCGTGGAAGGCGTGGCCGCGCTGATCGAGCGCTTCGGCGTGTGCAGCGCGACGCAGCCGGCGGGCACGCAAGCCGCACGCGAAGATCGCCGCAACGAGCGCCTGAGCGACGCGCCGCAATCGCGCTGACGCCTCGCGATCGCGCGAGTTGCGCATTGTCCACGCGTTTTCCAGTGAGTTGCGCGAACCGCGTGCCTTCGCGCACAGACCCGCACGGACTTTCGCACGCATGATGCAGCCATGCAAACCCGCACCGACGAAGCGATCGCGGCGCCAATCCGCGACCACCACGAACCGCTCCTCACACTCTTTCGCGTCGTGCTGACCGTCTCCGCGGTCTCATGGGGCGGCCTCGCGCTCATGGCGCAACTCGAGCAGCATTACGTGGAGCGCGAAGCGCGTCTCACGCAAACCGCGTTCTCGGATCTGGTAGCACTCGCCTGGATGGTGCCGGGGCCGGTGGGCTGCAACGTCGCGGTGCAACTCGGCCATGCGCTGCGCGGACGCGCGGGCGCCTGGATCGCCGGCGTGGCGAGCGTGCTGCCCTTCTTCGCGCTGATGACGCTGTTCGCCATTTTCTACCGCACGCCGCTCGTGCATGCGGTCGCCTCGCGCACGCTGCTCGACCATTTCAGCGTGGTGCTCGCGATGCTGATCGGCGTGACCTGGTATCGGCAAACGCGTGCGCTCGTGCGCGGCCCGCTCGAATGGGGCGTGGCGCTCGCGGCCTGCGCCGCCCTCGCGCTCGCGGCGAGCGGCGCGGCCTACGTGGCGATTCTGCTCGTCGCGTTTGCCGCGGGCTGGCTCGCGAGCCCGGTGCGTTCGCAGCGGCTCGAGTTGCGCGTGACGCGGCGCGACGTGCAGTTGCTCGCCGCGCTGGCCGCATTGATCGTCGTGTTCGCGCTGCCGCTGCCGCATGCGCTCGACTCGGCGCTGCTCTGGCCGCGTCTCGCGGGTGCGGGCATGACGCTGTTCGGCGGCGGCTTTTCGGCGCTGCCCGTGTTGAAAACGCTGTTCGTCACGCCCGCGGTCGGCATCACCAACGACGACTTCACGCTGGCGTTCACGCTCTCGCCGCTTTCGCCGGGGCCGCTCCTGAACGTGGTGCCGTTCTTTGGCTATCTCGTCGATGGCTGGGTAGGCGCGCTCGTCGCCACGCTCGCGCTGTTCGTGCCGTCGGGCTGCCTCGTCGTGCTCGCGCGGCGGCACCTGCACCGCATGAAGGCGAACCCGCGCTTCGAGCACGCCATGCGGGTGCTGCGCGCCGCGACCACGGCGTTCCTCGCGATCGCCGTCTGGCATATCGCACGGCACGTGCCGCTGCATCTTTCCTATCTGCTGACGGCCGTCTTCTCGGCGATGTGCTTCGGCAAGCTCAAACTCCCCGCTTACGCGGTCTACGCGACGGTAGGACTCGCGTGCGGGGCGTGGCTGCTGCTGGCCTGAAGCGCGCGTTCACGCGCTGATCAGCGCGCTCCCGCAAAGCCGCCGAAGAACGCCCGCGCGTTGTCTTCGAGGCTATCGAGGTGATAGCCGCCTTCCTGCACGATCACCGAAGGCAGGCCGAGCGCGCCGATCGCCGTGCCGAGCCGGCCGAAGCCTTCGGTGGTGACGGCGACCTTCGACTGCGGATCGTCCTTGTAGATGTCGAAGCCGAGCGCCAGCACGAGTGCGTCCGGTTCGAAGCGCCTGAGCACGCGCAGCGCCGCTTCCACGCGCTCGAAGAAGTCGGCTTCGGATGCGCCATGCGGCATCGGCAGATTGACGTTGTAGCCCTCGCCCGCACCGTTGCCACGCTCGTCCTCGTAGCCCGCCACCACGGGATAGAAGTTGGTCGGGTCGCCGTGGATCGAGATGTAGAGCACGTCGCTGCGGCCGTAGAAGATCTCCTGGACGCCCTGGCCGTGGTGCATGTCGGTGTCGAGGATCGCCACGCGCTCGAAGCGGCTGCGCAGCGACTGCGCCGCGATGGCCGCGTTGTTCAGATAGCAGAAGCCGCCCGCCGCGTCCGCGCGGGCATGATGGCCTGGCGGACGCGAGAGCGCATACGACTCGCGCGCGCCCTCGTTCACGCATGCGGCGGCCGCCAGCGCGCTTTGCGCCGACCAGTAGGCCGCGCGCCAGGTGTTCGCACCGATGGGGCAACTGCCGTCCGCGAGATAGCGCGCCGCCTGCGCGAGCACGCCGCGCAGCGGATTCGGCTCGCGCACGTAGATGTTCGACATCACCTCTTCGCCCCAATCTTCGGGCACGCGCTTCCATTCGGTGTGCGCGTCCTCGAGAAAACGCAGATAGTTCATGTCGTGCACGGCGGCGATGGGCGCGGTGCCGAAGTCGGCGGGCGCCTGCACGTCGAAGCCGAGCGAGCGCGCCGCGGCAACCAGATGCTCGGCACGCTGCGGCACTTCCTGCGGCGCGCGCAACTGGCCGCGCGAGAAATAGGCGCGCGGATGGTGCAGCAGCTGATCGGGGTGAAACCAGGTTTTCATGTTCAGTTCTCCTTCTATTTCTTTTACGCGTCGGCCGCGTTTTCCACTTCAACAGCCAGGCGCATGCCCGCCCGCGCCGCGACGGCGTTCAGCAGCACGTTCGCGCCGGCCGTGATGTCTTCCGGCAGAGCGTCCTCGGCTTCGTTGTGCGACAGGCCGTCCACGCAGGGAATGAACACCATCGCGGTCGGGCAGTAGCGCGCGAGGTGGATCGCGTCGTGGCCCGCACCGCTCACGATACGCTCGTGCGGATAACCGCAGCGCGCCGTTGCCTGCGCGACCAGCTCGACGCACTGCGCGTCGAACGGCGTGGCAGGGCTCGTCCAGCAATGCGCGATCTGCACGCCGAGGCCGCGCTGTGCGGCCACGTCCGCGCATAGCTTGCGCAAGTCGCGCTCCATCGCGTCGAGTTGCGCATCGTCGGGATGGCGCAGATCGACGGTGAACGTCAGGTTCGCCGCGATCGTGTTGCGCGACGCGTTCGCGATCTGCGCCTGGCCGATCGTCACCAGACCGAGCGGTGCGTAGCGCGCCATGGTGCGTTCGATCTCGAGCGACATCTGCGCCGCGCCGAACCACGCATCCTTGCGGTAGCGCATCGGCGTCGTGCCCGCGTGCGCGGCCACGCCCGTGACACTCACGTCGAACCAGCGGATCGCCTGGCCGCCCGTCACGATGCCGATGGTCGTCTCGTTCGCCTCCAGAATCGGGCCCTGCTCGATGTGGGCTTCGAAGTACGCGTCGACGGCCACGCCTTGCACGGCACGCGTGCCGCGCGCGCTACAGGCGTCGAGCGCGGCGCCGAGCGTCACGCCGTCGGCGTCCGTGCGCGCCAGGGCGTCCGCCAGCGTCATCGCGCCCGCGAACACCGCCGAGCCCAGCATCGCCGGCGTGAAGCGCGCGCCCTCCTCGTTGGTCCACGAGCAAATCTCGATGGGTTTCACGGTGCGTGCGCCCGCGTCGTTGAGCGCGCGCACGACTTCGAGCGCCGCGAGCACGCCGTAGACGCCGTCGAAGCGGCCGCCTTCGGGCTGCGTGTCGAGGTGGCTGCCCATCACCACCGGCGCGGCCTGCGGGTCATCGCCTTCGCGGCGCGCGAACAGGTTGCCCACTTCGTCGGTCCACACCGTCATGCCCGCCTCGCGGCACCAGCGCGCGAACAGCTCGCGCCCGCGCCGGTCTTCTTCGGTGAGCGCAAGGCGGCGCACGCCGCCGCCCGCCGTCGCGCCGATGCGCGCCATCTCCATGAGGCTCGCCCACAGGCGCGGGCCGTCGATCTGCAAAAGGTCTTTCATCGGTCCATCCATTTCAGTCGAACTATTCGAATACCTGAACAACATCAGCGCGTGCTCAGCGCCTCGGCGGGCGCCTCGTCAAGCGCATGCTGGTGACGGCGCGCGTCGAGCGCGACGATGCACAGCAGCGAAACGCCCGCGAGGCACGTATAGAACACGGCGAGCGGCCACCACTGACCCACATAGCGATGCGCGAGCCACGTGCCGACGAGCGGCGTGAGGCCGCCCGCGATCGCGCCGCACACCTGGTAGGAGAGCGAAATCGCGGAGTAGCGCACGCGCGTGGGGAACACGCCGGAAACGAAGCCTGCGATCACCGAATAGAAGCTCGCCATGCAGACCACGGCGATCGCGATGCCGATCACCATCGGCACGACCTTGCCGCTTTGCACGAGCACGAACATCGGATACGGCGAAAGCATCGCGGCGAGCGCCGCGCACTTGAGGAAGCGTGCGCCGCCCATGCGTTCGGCGAGCCAAGCGGCGAGCGGCTGCACGAGGAACTGGATGATCGCGACCGCGAACAGGCAGTCGAGAATCAGCGAGCGCGTGATGCCGACGTACTGCGTGGTGTAGGCGATCATGAACGTGTTGGTGAAGTACACGCCCGCAATGCCGATGGTATTCGCGCCGATGCACAGCAGCACGAGGCCCCATGCCGAGCGGAACACTTCGGCGACGGGCAGCTTGAGCGTGCGGCGCTGGTCCTTGAGCTTCTCGAACTCGGGCGACTCGTTCACGCCGAGCCGGATCATGATGCCGACCACGAGCAGCACCGCCGACACGAGAAACGGCAGACGCCAGCCCCACGAGAGAAAGTCGGCCTTGTCGAGCGACGTGACCGAGCGGAACGCGAGCAGCGAGAGAATCAGGCCCGCCGGCGAACCCAGTTGCGCGAACGACGCGAAGAAGGTGCGGCGGCCTTCGGGCGCATGCTCGCCCGCCATCAGCACCGCGCCGCCCCACTCACCGCCCACGGCGATGCCCTGCACCACGCGCAGCAGCACGAGCAGCACCGGCGCGAGCATCCCCACGCTCGCATACGAAGGCAGCAGGCCGACGCAAACGGTCGCGACGCCCATCATCATCAGCGTGGTCATGAGCGCCTTCTTGCGGCCGATGCGGTCGCCGAGATGGCCGAAGATCAGGCCGCCGAGCGGACGCGCGAAGAACCCGACGGCGAAGGTCGCGAACGACGCCATCGTGCTCACGAAGCGGTCTTCAGAAGGGAAATACAGCTCGCCGAACACGAGCGCGGCGGCCGTGGCGTAGATGTAGAAGTCGTACCACTCGATCATCGTGCCGATGAACGCCGCGGCGGCGGCGCGCACCGGTTGCCGGGTGCTGGGTTGTGGGTTGGCCATGCGTTGGTCTCCTTCAGGCTTCAGGCGCGTTTGGGATGCGTTTGTGTTGCATGCACGCTTTATCGCCAGCCACAAATCATTAGTCAAATTTCGCGTTATTATTCCGCGCATAAATTTAACTAATACCCTTGGCGCACCCGTGCGCCGGAAGACCGTCCATGCGCGCCGACACCACCCGCTTTCTCAACGACCGTCTCGACTGGAACCTGCTGCGCACCTATCTCGCAATCATGCAGGAGCGCAGCCTGAGCCGCGCCGCCGCGCGCCTGTACGTCACGCAGCCGGCCGTGAGCCAGGCGCTCAAGCGCCTCGAAGATGCGCTCGGCCGCAAGCTCATCGAGCGCCGCGGCGCGCAGTTCGTGCCGACCGAGGCGGGCGAAGAGGTCTATCGCATCGCGAGCGACATCTACGGCACGATTTCCCAGCTCGAAACCGGGCTCGACGAGCGCACCGCCGACATCACCGGCTCGATCCGCCTGCTCACGGTGAGCCGCATCGAGTCGCGCGTGTACGACGAATTTCTTGCGGAATTCCACACGGCCTACCCGCGCGTGGATCTGCAGATCGAAGTGATGCGCTCGTCGGACATCATCTCGTCGCTGCTGCAGAAGACCGCGACCGCGGGCTTGAGCCTGTGCCGCACGCCCATCGACAAGCTGGACATCCGCTGCTTTCTGCGCCAGCGCTACGCGATGTTCTGCGGCCGGCATCACCGGCTCTTCGGGCTCTCGCAGTTGACGATGGACGACCTGCTCGCCGAGAACTTCGTCTCCTTCACGAGCGACCAGATTGGCGACAGCCTGTCGCCGCTCACGGTGTTTCGCGACCAGCGCGGCTTCACGGGGCGGATCGTGGCGTCGTCACCGAGTCTGGACGAGGTGCGCCGGCTGATCTTCGCGGGCTACGGCATTGGCTGCCTGCCCGAGCATACGGTGCGGGACGATCTGGCGCGGCAGCGCCTGTGGCGGCTGCCGCCGGAGGAAGGGCTCGTGGATGTCGATATCCACTTGCTGTGGCATCGCGAACGCAAGCGCAATGCGGCCGAAGAAGCGTTCTTCGACGCGATGGAGCGCTGCATGCAGCGCCACGCGCTCGCGGAGCGCCTGTAGCGCGTCAGGCGCGAGCCGCGAACGTTGCAGGAGAAACGATTAGAACCCGCGCGCGAGCACGGCAACGCCGATCGTCACGATACCGAGCACGAGATTGATGACGACGAGCCGGCGCACGGTGCCCACGGCGCGCGCACCGTCGGGCCACTTCTGCGCCTGCACGGCGCGGCGGATGCGCGGAAACACGGCGAAGCGGATGTGGCCGAAGATCAGCATCATCAGCACGCCCAGGCCCGCCATGGCATGCAGTTGCCAGGTGGCGTGCTCGCCGCCGAACTGCATGAGCAGGAAGCCGCCGGTCAGCAGGATCACGATGACCGAGACGCCCACCCAGTTGAAGAAGCGGCCGAACACCGATTCGATGAGCGGCAGGCGCAGTTGCGGCGAGAGGTCTTCGAGCGCCGGGCGCAGACAGAAGTGCGCGAAGATCATGCCGCCCACCCAGACGGCGACGCCCAGCAGATGCAGAAAGAGCGCGACTGCGATCGCGTGGCCCATGCTTGATTTCCCTCGTAACGTGTCATTATCGGCGGCAGGTCGACGGGGGTGAGTGCAACGCACTCCCGTCCCATGCCTTTGCGCGGCATTATTCCATGCCGCTCCACAATTCGCGCCGGATATGTGTCGGCCGGAGTTGGTGCTTTAGCACCTTGCGATCCGGAGTTAGCGCTTTAGCGCTTACTCCGGTCCCACGCAGAGCGCTCCGGCCCCATGCAGGGCCGCTCTTCTACTGCGGCAACACCGGACGCATGCCCGTCACGACCTTGAGCTTCGAGTCCGGCGCGCGGCCCTTGCGTGCGCGCTTGCCGATCTGCGGCGACAGCACCGCGCCCGCCATCAGGTCCTCAGCCGCCTTGCCGCCGCGGCCCGTGCCCACGAGCACGACGCCCGCCGCGCTGATCGCCAGCGCCTGCACGAGCTTCTCGTTGTCGTCGAGCTGCATGAGCGTGACGCCACGCCCGCCGCCCGAGAGCGTCTTCATCTCGTCGAGGCCGAACACCAGCAACCGGCCGCTCGACGACAGACACGCCACCTGCAGCGCGTCGGGCAGCATCGGCATCGGCGCGAGCGGCACGCAGCCCTCGTCGATCGTCATGAACGCCTTGCCCGCCTTCACGCGGCTCACCATGTCGCCGATCTTCGCGATGAAGCCGAAGCCGTTGCTCGACGCCAGCAGCAATGGCTGTTCCGCGTTCGCGGCGAAGTAATGCAGCAGATGCGTGCCCGCTTCGAGTTCGATGAGCGACGTGACCGGCACGCCGTCACCGCGGCCGCCGGGCAGATTCGCAATCGACACCGAATAGACGCGGCCGTTGCTGCCCCACGCGATCAGCGTGTCGGGCGTGCGGCACTGGAACGCCGCGTAGAGGCCGTCGCCGGCCTTGAACGTGAAGCCTTGCGTATCGAGCCCGTGGCCCTTGAGCGCACGCACCCAGCCCTTCTGCGAGACGACCACCGTGACCGGCTCGTCCACCACGCGCGCTTCGAAGCTCGCCCGCTTTTCCTGCTGGATCAGCGTGCGGCGATCGTCGCCGTACTGCTTCGCGTCGGTCTCGATTTCCTTCACGATGAGGCGCTTCATCGACGCATCGTTCGCGAGCAGTTCTTCGAGCTTCGCCTTCTCTTCGCGCAGTTCCGCGAGTTCCTTCTCGATCTTGATCTTCTCGAGCCGCGCCAACTGACGCAGACGGATTTCGAGAATGTCCTCGGCCTGGCGCTCGGAAAGCCCGAATGCGCTCATCAGCGCGCTCTTGGGCTCGTCCGACTCGCGGATGATGCGGATCACCTCGTCGATATTGAGGAAGACGATCATCCGCCCTTCGAGGATATGGATGCGGTCGTCGACCTTCGTCAGGCGATGCTGCGTGCGGCGCGTGACCGTGGCGAAGCGGAAGCCGATCCACTCGCCGAGAATCTCGCTGATGCCCTTCTGGCGCGGCCGCCCATCGGCGCCGATCATCACGAGATTGAGCGACGCGTTCGATTCGAGACTCGTGTTCGCGAGCAGCGAATTGACGAACTCGGCCTGGTCGATGCGGCTCGTCTTCGGCTCGAACACGAGGCGCACGGGCGCGTCCTTGCCCGACTCGTCGCGCACGGCGTCGAGCAGCGCGAGCATGGTCTGCTTGCTCTGCAGCTGCTCGGGCGTGAGCGTCTTCTTGCCGAGCTTGAGCTTCGGGTTCGTGAGTTCCTCGATCTCTTCGAGCACCTTCTGGCCCGAGGTGTTCGGCGGCAGTTCGGTCACCACGAGCTGCCACTGGCCGCGCGCGAGCTCCTCGATCTTCCAGCGCGCGCGCACCTTGAGGCTGCCGCGGCCCGACTCGTAAGCGGCCGCAATTTCCGCATCGCTCGAAATGATCTGGCCGCCGCCCGGGAAATCGGGCCCCGGCAGCTTCTCCATGATCTCCGCATGCGAAAGCTTCGGGTTGCGAATCATCGCCACCGCCGCCGACGCGACTTCGCGCAGGTTATGCGACGGAATTTCGGTGGCGAGACCCACCGCGATGCCCGACGCGCCGTTGAGCAGCAGCATGGGCAGGCGCGCGGGCAGCGTCTTCGGCTCCTGGAACGAGCCGTCGTAGTTCGGCATGAAATCGACGGTGCCCATGTCGATTTCGTCGAGCAGCAGCTTGGCGATAGGCGTCAGGCGCGCTTCGGTGTAGCGCATGGCCGCCGCGCCGTCGCCGTCGCGCGAGCCGAAATTGCCCTGGCCGTCGATGAGCGGGTAGCGCATCGAGAAGTCCTGGGCGAGACGCACGAGCGCGTCGTAAGCCGACTGGTCGCCGTGCGGGTGGTACTTGCCGAGCACGTCGCCGACCACGCGCGCCGACTTCACGGGCTTGGCGTTGTCGCCCAGGCCCATTTCGTTCATCGCGAAGAGAATGCGCCGCTGCACCGGCTTCTGGCCGTCGCAGACATCGGGCAGCGCGCGGCCCTTCACCACGCTCACCGCGTAGTCGAGGTAGGCGCGTTCCGCGTAGTGGCCGAGCGTGAGCGTGTCGCCGTTCGGGGCGTCCGTCACTTCAGCAAAGAGATCGTCCATGTTTCAATCAGTCCGTAATCGTGTGTGCGCCTGCGCGTATCAGATATCCGCTTCGACTTCGTTGCCCTTCTCTTCGAGCCACGAACGGCGCGAGGCCGCTTCGCCCTTGCCCATGAGCATCGTCATGCGCGCGACCGTGGACTCGTAGTCGAGGTCGCCGAGCGCGATGGGCGAGAGGCGCCGCGTGTCGGGGTTCATCGTCGTGTCCCAGAGCTGCTCGGCGCTCATTTCGCCCAGACCCTTGAAGCGGCTGATGGTCCATTGCGTGTCGCGCACGCCGTCCTTGCGCAGCTTGTCGAGGATCGCCTCGAGTTCGCCTTCGTCGAGCGCATAGAGCTTCTGCGCGGGCTTCTTGCCGCGCGCGGGCGCATCGACGCGGAACAGCGGCGGGCGCGCCACGCACACGTGGCCGCGCTCGATGAGCTGCGGGAAATGCTTGAAGAAGAGCGTGAGCAGCAGCACCTGGATGTGCGAGCCGTCGACGTCTGCATCGGAAAGAATGCAGATCTTGCCGTAGCGCAGATTCGACAGATCGACCGTGTCGTCGGGGCTGTGCGGGTCGACGCCGATCGCCACCGAAATGTCGTGCACTTCGTTGTTCGCGAAGAGCCGGTCGCGCTCGGTCTCCCACGTGTTGAGCACCTTGCCGCGCAGCGGCAGGATGGCCTGGTATTCCTTGTCGCGCCCCATCTTCGCGGAGCCGCCGGCCGAGTCGCCCTCCACGAGGAAGAGTTCGTTGCGCGCGATATCGGTCGATTCGCAGTCGGTGAGCTTGCCGGGCAGCACGGCCACGCCCGAGCTCTTGCGCTTCTCGACCTTCTGGCCCGCGCGCGTGCGCGCCTGCGCCTGCTTGATGACGAGATCGGCGAGCTTCTTGCCGTGCTCGACGTGCTGGTTGAGCCACAGCTCCAGAGCGGGACGCGAGAACGACGAAACGAGCTTGACGGCGTCGCGGCTGTTCAGGCGCTCCTTGATCTGCCCCTGGAACTGCGGGTCGAGCACCTTGGCCGAGAGCACGAACGAGACGCGTGCGAACACGTCTTCGGGCAGCAGCTTCACGCCTTTCGGCTGAAGATTGTGCAATTCGACGAAGCTCTTCACGGCCTGGAACAGACCGTCGCGCAGGCCGCTTTCGTGCGTGCCGCCCGCCGGCGTCGGGATCAGGTTCACATACGACTCGCGCGTGAGCGAGCCTTCCTCGCTCCACGCCACGACCCACGCGGCGCCCTCGCCTTCGGCGAAGGTGTCGTCGGTGGTGCGCGCGTCGGCGTAGCGCTCGCCTTCGAACAGCGGGATCAGCAGGTCGGCGCCGCCCATGCCTTCGAGCAGGTAGCCGCGCAGGCCGTCTTCATACTTCCAGCTCTGGCGCTCGCCGGTCTTCTCGATGACGAGTTCGACCTCGACGCCCGGCAGCAGCACGGCCTTCGAGCGCAGCAGACGCTGCAGTTCGCCGAGCGGCAGATTGGGCGAGTCGAAATACTTCGGATCGGCCCACGCGGTCACGCGCGTGCCGCTCTTCTTGTCGTCGCGCGCGGCGTTGCGCGTGGTGAGCTGCCTCGTGACGTTGCCGTCCGAGAAGCCGATTTCGGCGACCTTGCCGTCGCGCCAGACGGTCACGTCGAGGCGCGTGGACAGCGCATTGGTGACCGAGACGCCCACGCCGTGCAGGCCGCCCGAGAACGTATAGGCGCCGCCGGCGGCCTTGTCGAACTTGCCGCCCGCGTGCAGGCGGGTGAAGACGATCTCGACGACGGGCACCTTCTCGTCGGGATGCAGGCCGAACGGAATGCCGCGGCCGTCGTCCTCGACGGAGACGGAATGGTCGGCGTGCAGCGTCACGGTGATGCGACGGCCGTAGCCGCCGAGCGCTTCGTCCGAGGCGTTGTCGATGACTTCCTGGATGATGTGCAGCGGATTCTCGGTGCGCGTATACATGCCCGGCCGCTGCCGGACGGGCTCGAGGCCCTTGAGCACCTTGATCGACGCTTCGCTATAGCCAGTGTTTCCAGCGTTGGACTTCTTCGTTGACATGGTGATCCACAGGGGGTTGTCCGCGCGCTTGTCCACAGGTCCTGTGGACATCTGCGGGGAAAACGCGTTGAGCGTTCAAAAAAACCGATACGAAACAACGGGGTGAACCGGCTGCGCGCCGCGGTGGCAGGTGCGCTCGCGGCGGCGCGGTGGTTCGCGCAGTTGTTCGAATTCGCGAGGTATTGTACTGATTTGGGCTCGCACGGCAATTTGCTTGGGGGTTGACTGGCTGAACGGATGAGTACGGGCCGCCCGCTTCAAAAAAAAACGGCCTTCATCAGGCCGCTTTCTCTCGCATCACTTGCGCTTGCTCTCGAGCTCTTCCCACCGCTCCAGCGCGCCGAGCAACTCCTCGTCGATCGCCGCATAGCGCTCGGTGAGCCGCGTGCCTTCGGCCGCGTCCTTCGCGAAGATCGACCCGTCCTCGATCTTCGCGCCGATCGTCTTCTGCTCGGTCTCCAGCGCCTCGATACGCCTGGGCAGTTCCTCGAGTTCGCGCTGCTCCTTGAACGAAAGCTTCACAGTGCGCTGCGCATTGCGGCCCGCCGCGCTCTCCTTGGGAGCGGCAGCCGCAGGCGCCGTTTCTTTTGGCGCGCGCGCCTCGGCAATCTCTTGCGCACGCGTACTCTGCATCTGCCAGTCCGTAAAGCCGCCCACGTATTCGCGCCACTTGCCCTCACCCTCGGACGCGATCACCGAAGTCACCACGTTGTCGAGGAACGCGCGGTCGTGGGAAACGAGCAGCACGGTGCCGTCGTAGTCGGTGAGCAACTCTTCGAGCAGTTCGAGCGTCGGGATGTCGAGGTCGTTGGTCGGTTCGTCGAGCACCAGCACGTTCGCGGGCCGCGCGAACAGACGCGCGAGCAGCAGACGGTTACGCTCGCCGCCCGAAAGCGACTTCACGGGCGAGCGCGCCCGCTCGGGCGCGAACAGGAAGTCGCCGAGATAGCTCATCACGTGCTTCTTCGCGCCGTTGATCTCGACCCAGTCGCTGCCGGGGCTGATGGTATCGGCGAGGCTCTTTTCCATGTCGAGCTGCGCGCGCATCTGGTCGAAGTACGCGACCTGCAGGTTCGTGCCCACGCGCACCGTGCCTTCGTCGGGCTTCAGCTCGCCGAGAATCAGCTTCAGCAGCGTGGTCTTGCCCGCGCCGTTCGGACCGACGAAACCGATCTTGTCGCCGCGCATGACCGTCGACGAGAAGTTGTCGACGATCGTGCGGCCGCCATAGCGCTTGGTCACGTCCGTGAGTTCGGCGACGATCTTGCCGGACTTCTCGCCCTGCGCGACGTCGAGCTTCACGTTGCCCTGGACGTTGCGGCGCTCGGCGCGGTCGTTGCGCATCTGCACGAGGCGCGCGATGCGCCCCACGCTGCGCGTGCGCCGCGCTTCCACGCCCTTGCGGATCCACACTTCTTCCTGCGCGAGCAGCTTGTCGAACTTCTCGTTCTCCACGCGCTCGACTTCGAGCTGCTGCGCCTTGCGCTCCTGGTACTGCGAGAAGTTGCCCGGATACGAGAGCAGCTTGCCGCGATCGAGTTCGACGATGCGCGTGGCCACGCGGTCGAGAAACGCGCGGTCGTGGGTGATGAAGAGCAGGCTCGAACGCTGCGCCACGAGCAGTTCTTCCAGCCAGCGGATGCCGTCGAAGTCGAGGTGGTTGGTCGGTTCGTCGAGCAGCAGGATATCGGGCTGCACGACGAGCGCGCGCGCAAGCGCCACGCGCTTTTGCATACCGCCCGAGAGCGCGCCCACGCGGGCGTCGCCTTCGAGGCCGATCTGCGCGAGCGTCGTCGAAACGCGCGTGCGCCAGCTCCAGGCATCGGCGTGATCGAGCGACGATTGCAGCGTGTTCATGCGCGCGAGCAGCGCGTCGTGTTCGGCACCTTCGGGCGTGTCCGCGAGCTGGTGCGCGACCGTGTCGTATTCGTCGAGCAGCGCGCGCACGTCGGCAAGTCCCGAGGCGACGGTGTCGAACACCGTGGCGTCGGCGTCGAAGTCGGGCTCCTGCGGCACGTAGACGGTCGAAAGCTCCTGCTGGCGCGTGACGAGGCCGTCGTCGGGCCTGGCGAGATCGGCGACGATCGTGAGCAGCGACGACTTGCCCGCGCCGTTGCGGCCGATCAGCCCGACGCGCTCGCCGGCTTCGAGCGAAAAGTCCGCATGGTCGAGCAGCGCGACGTGGCCGAACGCCAGTTGCGCGCCTGTGATGGTGTAAAGCGACATGGATGGAAAGCGATGCGTGCGATGGACCTGAAGGGGGCATTGTACCGGGCCGCGCAGGTCGGGCCGCGGAGGTCGGGCCGCGGAGGTCGGGCCGCGCAGGTCGGGCCGCGCAGGCCGGGCCTCCGCGTTTAGCTTCCCTTTGGCGCGGCGGCACGCGAGCCGTTTTCCGGTAACATCGCGGGTCGCCCGCGCCGCCCGCCCTGTAGATAAAGGGCCGCATGACGGGCCGCGCATCGAATCGACTAAACGAAGGACACGCTGTGAGCGAAGTAATCGAGTACAAGAGCTGGGTCTGCCTGATCTGCGGCTGGATCTACAACGAGGAAGAAGGCCTGCCCGACGAAGGCATCGCCGCCGGCACGCGCTTTGCGGAGATTCCCGACGACTGGCGCTGCCCGCTGTGCGACGTCGGCAAGGCGGAATTCGCCGTCGTCGAGTTCTGATTGCGACGACTCCGCCAAAGCCGCTGAGGCGTCATTTTCGCGCCCGAACGCGTTTGCTATACTCTTGGCCCTGCGCCGCGATATCGCTCGGACCCGCAAGGCCGAACTGCTTCGCACGCCGCTCCGCGCCATGACGGGTCACTTGGGAAACATGGCGATCGAACGGAGCCATGCTCGACCTCGCGCTCCCTGTAGTTCAATGGATAGAACAAGTGCCTCCTAAGCGCTAGATGCAGGTTCGATTCCTGCCAGGGGGACCAGCCGCCCAGCCACCACGCCGGGCCGCGCAGGCCGGGCCGCGAAGTCCGCAACCGGTTCGCAGATCCCCGTCCCGTCTCTTTCGCGCACTCGCGCACCCTCTTTCCCGAGCAGGTTTTCCATGGACATCAACAAGCAAGTCGCCGCCCTCACCGCCTCCGAACTGCAGACGGCAGGAGCCAGCCAGGCCACCGCCATTGCCGTGAGCGTGCTGCTGCGCCACCTCAATTCGCCCGAACTTGCCCGCCAGCTGGGCGCGGCGTTCGAGAACCACCAGGCCGTGATGCTGCAGACGCCCTGGCCCGAGCAGATGCTGAACGCGTTCGAAGCGACGCGGCGTTTCTTCGAAAGCGCGGCGCAAGTACAAGGCGCGACGCCGCCCGCCGCCGAATAAACGGAATCCGACCGGCTAATTAGGGGTAAATACCGAGTTAAATACCCCTAAAGTAGGGAAAAATAGTGCCGTAAAGGCCTTTATGGACTCCACGCGTCCCCTCCCCGCCGGTCATATGATGTCGACCCTCATCGATCAGGATATCGCGCACATTCGTCGCGTGATGCCGCTGTCACTCGCCGGCGACTTCGGCGGGCCGATTCTCCCCGCGCTCTACTGGCGCCAGCGCCTGCACCGTCTGCTCGACACCGGTCACGTGAACAAGGGGCAGCTGTGTGAAATCGACAGCCTGCTGCTGATCCTCGACCTGCACGAGCTGAACGTCGCCTCGGCCTCCGCGCCTCTGGCGAAGCAGGCAAACGCCGGCCCGCAACACTCCTGACTCCCCTGAATTCGACGCTCGCGCGTGCAGGCATTCGCCTGCGCGGCGCTCGTCTGCGCACGCACCTCGGGAATTCCTGGTGCCGCGGGTCGACCATCGGTCATAATGTCCGCAAAAATACCCTAACGAGGACTCCGTGCTCACGGCCGAACCGAGAGACCTGCTCCAGCAGGCACGCAAGCGTTTCACGCAACAGCAGATCGCCACGCACGTCGGCCGCGACGTGAAGACCGTGCGGCGCTGGGAAAAGGGCGAGACGCCCTGCCCCGCGATGCTCGAAGCCGCACTGCGCGAGCTGCTGCAAGGCGGCGCTCACGCCCATGGCGCGGCGGCGCGCTTTCGCTTCATCGACCTGTTCGCGGGCATCGGCGGCATCCGCAAGGGGTTCGAGGCACACGGCGGCGAATGCGTCTTCACGAGCGAATGGAATCCGTTCTCGCGCAAGACCTATCTGGAAAACTACGGCGAGGATCATCCGTTCATCGGCGACATTACGGCCGTGGAGGCCGCCGACGTGCCCGATCATGACGTCCTGCTCGCGGGCTTTCCGTGCCAGCCATTCTCGATCGCGGGCGTGAGCAAGAAGAACGCGCTTGGCCGTCCGCACGGCTTTGCCTGCACCACGCAGGGCACGCTGTTCTTCGACGTCGCGCGCATCATCGCCGAGAAGCGGCCCGCCGCATTCCTGCTCGAGAACGTGAAGAACCTGGTCTCGCACGACCGCGGCCGCACGTTCGACGTGATCCTCCAGGTGCTGCGCGACGAGCTCGGCTACGACGTGCACTACCGCGTGATCGACGGCAGCCATTTCACGCCGCAGCATCGCGAACGCATCATCATCGTCGGTTTTCGCGAGCCGGCGGCGTTCTCGTGGGACGCGCTCGCGCTGCCGGAAGAAGGCCCGCGGCTCGCCTCGATCCTGCACCGCACCGACGGCTGCGAGCCACTGCTGCCGTGGGACGGCGAGCGCTTCTTCGATCACGGCGCGCGCCGCGTGCAGCCGAAGTACACGCTCACGCCGGGGCTCTGGGCCTATCTGCAGCAATACGCCGAGAAGCATCGCGCGGCCGGCAACGGCTTCGGCTACGGCCTCGCGTTTCCCGACAGCGTCACGCGCACGCTTTCTGCGCGCTACCACAAGGACGGCTCGGAGATCCTCGTCTATCAAGGCGAAGGATTGCGTCCGCGCCGCCTCACGCCGCGCGAGTGTGCGCGGCTGATGGGCCTGCCCGACACCTTCCGCATTCCGGTGAGCGATACCCAGGCGTACCGCCAGTTCGGCAACAGCGTGGTGATGCCGGTGATGCGCGAAGTCGCGCGCACGATGATGCCGCACCTCGATGCGCTGCTGGCCGCACAGCACGCAGCACCGCGTGCAGACGCGCCGACGGTTCCCGAGGTTGCGCACACAACGCGCACCACGCGTACGGCACGCACGTCGCGCACCGCACGCAACGCGGCGACGGTCACGGCGGGAGGCCGCTGACCCGCGCGCGCCGCGGCCAACCGAAGCGAGGCGACAGACGATGGTGGACGTCGTCGATACCGCGACCCGCAGCCGGATGATGTCCGGCATCCGCGGACGCAACACGAAGCCCGAGAAGCTGATCCGCAGTCTGCTGCACCGGCGCGGCTTCCGCTTTCGCCTGAACGTGCGCGAGCTTCCGGGCCGGCCCGACATCGTGCTGCCGCGCCGGCGCGCCGTCGTGTTCGTGCACGGCTGCTTCTGGCACGGCCACAACTGCGCCCTCTTCAAGTGGCCGCAAACGCGCCCCGAGTTCTGGCGCGAGAAGATCGCGCGCAACCGTCTGAACGACGCCAGGGCGCTCGCCGCGCTCGCCGCCCAGGGCTGGCGCGTGGCGGTGATCTGGGAATGCGCGTTGCGTGGCGCGCAGCACGATCCGCAGGCGGTCGTCGAGCGGCTGGCCGCGTGGCTCGAAGACGAGTCGTCGGCCTGGTTCGAGGCGCGTTCGTAACGCGCCCTCGCCAGGCATCACGCGAAGCGTGACCGCAAGCCGATGCGCCGCGCATGCCACGCTGCGAAGCTGGCCCTGCCTGTAGAGCCCACGGTGATAAACTCGATCGAGCGGCTGCGCACCCACCTTCACGCGTCACACGTGCTGGCGCGACCGTCCCACGACCCCAAGCGAAGGAGACACCCGATGGCTGATTTCCGACTTTGGTCCGATGACTTTCCCAGCAACGGTTTCATGCCGAAGGCGCAGGAGTTCGACGACCGGGCCTTCGGTGTCGACGGCGACAACGTCTCGCCCGCGCTGCAGTGGGACGATCCACCCGCCGACACGCAAAGCTTCGCGCTCACCGTCTACGATCCGGATGCGCCCACGGGCAGCGGCTTCTGGCACTGGGTCGTGGTGAACATTTCGCCCGACGTGCGCTCGCTCGCCCGCAACGCCGGCAAGCCCGACGGCAGCCTGCTGCCGCAGGGCGCGGTGCAGGTGCGCAACGACTACGGCACGGTCGGCTTCGGCGGCGCAGCGCCCCCGCGCGGCGACAAACCCCATCGCTACATCTTCCGCGTGCATGCGCTCAAGGCGGCGCAACTGCCCGTCACGCCGGAAACGACGAACGCGGTCGCGCGCTTCATGACGCATCTGAACGAGGTGGATTCGACCACCTACGTCGGGCTCTATGAACTGAAATAAGCCGCCAGAGCACACCAGAAAACAACGTCCAGCCGGCGGCGCACCTCCATCGCGCGCCGCCTCTCCCGTCGATGCCCACGCTTTCCGAACTCTCCGCCGCTTCCACCGCCGACATCGAAAACGGCCTGCCCTTTCCACAGCGTTACTACGCGATCCTCGTGGTCGCGCTCGGCATCACGCTCGCCGTGCTCGACGGCGCGATCGCCAACGTCGCGTTGCCGACCATTGCGCGGTATCTCCATGCCAGCGCGGCAAGCTCGATCTGGATCGTCAACGCGTATCAGCTTTCGGTGACCATCTCGCTCTTGCCGCTCGCCTCGCTCGGCGACCGCATCGGTTACAAGCGGGTGTATCTGGCCGGCATGGTGCTCTTCACCGTCGCGTCGCTCGGCTGCGCGCTGGCGACCACGCTGCCCGAACTCGCGTTCGCACGCATGGTGCAGGGCTTCGGCGGCGCGGGGATCATGAGCGTGAACACCGCGCTCGTGCGCATGATCTATCCGCGCGCGCAGCTCGGTCGCGGCGTCGCCATCAACGCGATGGTCGTCGCGATCGCCTCCGCGGTCGGACCAACACTGGCCTCGGGCGTGCTCGCCATCGCGACGTGGCCCTGGCTCTTCGCGATCAACGTGCCGATCGGCATCGCCGCGCTCGTGCTGGGCCTGCGCGCGCTGCCCGTGAACGAGCGGCATCCCGCGCCCTACGACTACTTGAGCGCCGTGCTCAACGCCATCGTGTTCGGCCTCCTGATCTTTGCCGTCGACGGCCTCGGCCACGGCGAGAGCAATCGCCTCGTCGCGCTCGAATTCGTGCTCGCGATCGTGATCGGCTGGTTCTTCGTGCGCCGCCAGCTCACGCAGGCCGCGCCGCTGTTGCCCGTCGATCTGCTCGCCAACCCCGTGTTCGCGCTGTCGATCAGCACCTCGGTCTGCTCGTTCTGCGCGCAAATGCTCGCGTTCGTCGCGCTGCCCTTCATGCTGCAGGAGACCTTCGGTTTCTCGCAGGTCGACACGGGCCTCCTCATGACGCCCTGGCCGCTCGTCATCGTCGGCGCCGCGCCGCTCTCGGGCGCGCTCTCCGACCGCTATCCGGCGGGCATGCTCGGCGGCATCGGACTCGCGCTGTTCGCGCTCGGCCTGCTCTCGCTCGCCACGCTCGGCGCGCATCCGGCGGTGTTCGATATCTGCTGGCGCATGGCCTTGTGCGGCGCGGGCTTCGGCGTGTTCCAGTCGCCCAACAACCGGCAAATCCTCTCCTCCGCGCCGCGCGAGCGCAGCGGCGGCGCGAGCGGCATGCTCGGCACCGCGCGCCTCACCGGGCAGACGCTCGGCGCGGCGCTCGTGGCGCTCATCTTCGGCGTTGCGCCGCAGCACGGGCCGACCACGGCGCTCTATGTGGCGACGGCCTTCGCTGCCGTCGCGGCCGTAGTGAGCCTGCTGCGCCTGATGCCGGGCACCGCGGCGCATACGCCGGGCTAACAGCGGCCTAACCCTGCGCGTGCGCAGGCACTAACATGGATTCAGGGCGGGCCGCATTCGCGGCCGCGCCCGGCGAGTCAACCTGCCGGACCCGGCAAAGGGGGCTTCCCATGTCACTGATCGTCGCTGGTCGGTTCACGACCTTTCCCGCCGCCGAAGCCGCCGCCGAAAAGCTGTACGCGGGCGGCTTCCTCGAAGAAGACGTCAACCTGTTCTTCGTCAATCCGCGCGGCCAGCATGCGCGCCACAGCGTCCAGGGGACGGCCATGGGCGCGCCGCCCACGGTCGCCGCCGTGCACCCGCATCACACCCGCAATATCACCGCAGGCGCCGTGGCGGGCGCCGTGGTGGGCGTGGTGATTTTCAGCGCGTTCTCGGCTGCGCTGCCATCGGTCGTGATCGCGGCCGGCGTGGGCGCCTGGATCGGGGCGCGCATCGGCGCGAGCGTGGGCGCGAAAGCCGCTGCGCAGCAAATGTCGATGCACCACGAGCGGGTGCATCGCGAGACGCGCAGCGACGGCGTGCTGCTCTCGGTGCACGTCTGCTACGAGAACCAGGATCTCGCCGCGCAGTTGCTGCGCGACGGCGGCGCCGCCGATATCGAGTGCGCCTCGGGCCAATGGCACGACGGACACTGGGCCGATTTCGATCCGACCCGCGCGCCGATGCCGTTTGCCGCGCCGAGCGGCCAGCGGGTCTGAGCGCACGCCGCGACGCGTATCGCCGGGTAGCGATTGCGCGGACGCAAAAAAACGCGGCGGCCCGAAGGCCGCCGCGCGGATCCATTTGCGCCGAGAGTGGTTAGTCGGCCAGGGGCGGCATGCATCCCGCTGCGCCCCTAACCGCCAATGCCTCGCTACGCGCGCGCCGCACGCTGCGCCTGTTCGGGCGCGCTCGCTTGCACGGGAGCTTTCCCCGCCGGCGCGGCATTGCGCGCCCTGGCCGTGACCGAAGCGGCCGTCGCGACGCTGCGCAGGTCGGCGAGGAACGTATCGCGCCACACCGAAAGATTGTTCTCGCGCAGCGACGCCATCATGTCGTTGTAGCGCGAGACGCGCTCGGCGTGCGGCATCGAGAGCGCGCGCTCGAGCGCCTCGGCCGTCTGGTTCAGGTCGTACGGATTCACGACCAGCGCGCCCGGCAGCTGTTCGGCCGCGCCCGCGAACTGCGAAAGCACCAGCACGCCGGGATCGTCGGGATTCTGCGACGCCACGTATTCCTTCGCCACGAGGTTCATGCCGTCGCGCAGCGGCGCGACATAGCCCACCTGCGCCTCGCGGAATAGCGCCATCAGCAGGTTGCGCTCGTACTTGCGGTTCAGGTACTGGATCGGCGTCCAGTCGAGCTGCGCGAAACGGCCGTTGATCCGGCCCGCCTCGCCTTCGAGATTGCGGCGGATCGTCTGGTAGGTCTGCACGTCGGAGCGCGTCGGCGGCGCGATCTGCAGGAGCGAGACGCGGCCATGCCAGCCTGGCCCGTTCTGCAGCAGGCGCTCGAACGCCTGGAAGCGCTCGGCGAGCCCCTTCGAATAGTCGAGCCGGTCCACGCTCATGATCAACTTGCGTCCGCGCATGGCTTCGCGCAGGCTGCGCACGGCCTTGCGGTCGGCGAACTGCGACGAGGCCTTGGCAATGGCGTCCGGATAGATGCCGATCGGGTACGCCCCGACCTTCAGGAAGCGGTCCCACGCGTGGACCATGCCGTCGTCGCTTGCGGTGCCATGACCGCCGCGCTCGATGTAGTCGAGAAACGCCTGGCGATCGGCGCCGGTCTGGAAGCCGACCACGTCGTAGTGGCACATGAACTTCATGAGTTCTTCGTGCGGCGGCACCGAGCGCATGACTTCGGGCACCGGCAGCGGAATGTGCAGGAAGAAGCCGATCGGGTTCTTCACCCCGAGATCGCGCAGGCAGCGCGCGAACGGAATCAGGTGATAGTCGTGCACCCAGATGATGTCGTCGGGCTCGATGAGCGGCTGCAACTGGCGCGCGAGCGACACGTTCACGCGCAGGTAGCCGCCGTACTCCTGGCGCTCGTAGCGCGCGAGGTCGTTGCGGTAGTGGAACGTCGGCCAGAGCGTCGTATTCGAGAAGCCCTTGTAGTACTGGTCATAGTCACGCCGGGTGAGACCCACCGTCGCGTAGGTGACGCTGCCCTGCTGCTCGATGACCGGTGCGGACGGCTCCGCGACGGTTTCGCCGCTCCACCCGAACCACACACCGCCGGTTTCCTTGAGCGCGTCCAATACGCCGACTGCGAGCCCGCCCGCTGCGGGACGGCCCTCCTGGGTCGGCGCAACGCGATTCGATACCACGATCAGTCTGCCCATTGCGGCTCTACCTCCTGTTTCGTTGGGTCCGAAGACGATGCTTCAGGTACGTATGCAAGACGCGTGCCGGCTCGGCAGGGTCTGGAGCAAAAATCTTTTCTCATAAACGATGGCGCGAGCAAATTCCGCGCGGCAAGCACGCAAGAACGGAATACCCCGGTGATCTGTCAGGCCAGGAAACCGGCCTGCCAACAGCGCGCGGTGAGACGCGGTTCGAAGCGGATCAGGCGTCCTGTTCGGAGCCGAGATCGCGCTGGTACTCGATGCCCTCAGCCCGCGCCCCGCCTTGGTTGTGCTCGCCGTCGGGCGGCACGCCAGGCGCGGCGCGATTCTGGCCCGCGGGGTCCGGCGCGCTCGACGGTTGCGGACTGCTTTTCTCTTGCGAATCGCGCGGGCCACGCTTGCCCGTGTAACGTGCGGAGCGGCGCAAGGCAGGATGTCTCATGTCGATGCCTCCAGCGGGAAGGCGGCCACGCGGCCGTGGCGCTTTTTTATAGTCTAGGGTTCGCCGCGTGAATTCGCCGGTAAAAATGGTGGCGCCTTTGTAACTAGTACATAAAAACATCACGATCAGCGGATCGCTTCTCGAGCCAGAGTGAGCAGATGCTCACGTGGCGGGCAATGCGCCAGGCGAGAGATGAAATCGAGAGGAGACCGAAGGGTCGAATCGGGGTCGCGCGTGCGGCACTTCACCCGGTGGCTCCGGTGGATCGCCGATGGGCGGCACGTCGGGCTCGCCGGGCTGATCCGGCGGCGGTTCGTCGGGCTGCGGGGTATGCGCGAGCCAGGGCTTCACGCGGACGGCATCAGTGGTTTTGCAGCTCGGCATCTTTCGCTCCTCATCATGGACGCGAAACTCACACTGCAAGCGTCGTACCGCCCGCGCGAGCGCGCCACATGGGCACGCTCGCTCATGCTGCTCAGGCGCCGGCTACACGCGCGGGCGCATCGCCCTTGCCGGCGCTTTCGTTGCCGTACTCCACAAGACGGTTATAGAGCGTCTTCAGGCTGATGCCGAGGATTTCCGCCGCACGCGTCTTCACGCCGCCGCACTGCTCGAGCGTCGCGAGGATGAGCTGGCGATCGGCATCGGCGAGCGAGGTGCCGAACGGGATCGTCACCGCCGTGCCGGCGATCGGCTTCGAGAGCGAGATCTGCAGCGGCACCGTGGCCGTGAAATCGCCGTCGTTGCCCGACATGATGTGCGCGCGCTGCACGTAGTTCTTCAGCTCGCGCACATTGCCCGGCCACGGGTACGCGGCCAGCATGTCGCGCACCGCTGCGGGAAACTGCTTTTTCGTGCCGTGACGTTCGTTGAGCTCGTCGAGGAACGCCTGGGCGAGCAACTCGACGTCCTTGCCGCGCTCGCGCAGCGGCGGCAGGCTGATCGGAAACACGTTGAGGCGGTGATACAGGTCCAGACGCAGCTTGCCTTCGGCGACGGCCTGCTCGGGGTCGCGGTTGGTCGCCGCGATCAGGCGCACGTCGGTCTCGATTTCCTTGGTCGTGCCCACGCGCATGAACATGCCGGTTTCGAGCACGCGCAGCAGCTTCACCTGCAGCTCGATCGGCATTTCGGTGATTTCGTCGAGGAACAGCGTGCCGCCGTTCGCGCGCTCGAAATAGCCCTTGTGCTGCCGGTCGGCGCCCGTGAACGAGCCGCGCTCGTGACCGAACATCTCGGACTCGATCAGGTTCGGCGAGATCGCGCCGCAGTTCACCGCGAGGAATTCGTGCTTGCGGCGCAGGCTCAACTGGTGGATGGTTTGCGCGGCCACTTCCTTGCCGGTGCCCGATTCGCCCACCAGCATGACCGAGGCGGGCGTCGGCGCGACGCGGCTGATCTGGTCGTAGACCTCCTGCATGGTCGGCGAATTGCCGAGCATCAGGCCAAAGCGCCCCATGCGGCGCAGCTCGCCACGCAGCGTGCCGATTTCGGCCTTGAGGTCGCCCGCGCGCGGCAGGCGGTTCAGGATCGCCTTGACGCGCTGGAGGTTGATCGGCTTGACCAGGTAATCGATCGCGCCGGATTTGAGCGCATCGACGGCCGTCTCGACCGTCGCGTGCCCGGTGATGACCACGAGTTCCACGCCCGAGCGCGGGTCGAGATCCTCGAACAGGTCGGTGCCACTGCCGTCGGGCAGCTTCAGGTCGGTGAAGACCACGTCCGGCGTCTGCCGCACGAGCTGGATGCGCGCCTCGCGCAGGTCGCCTGCCTGCGCCGTGGTGAGCCCGTCGTCGCTCACCACGGCCGCCAGCGCCTCGCGGGTTTCCGCATCGTCATCGACAATCAATACATGTGGCATCGCGTCTCGTCAGCCTTGATAGGTGAATGGCTCCAAAGCGCGAGCGCCGCGCCCTTCGCAAGCGTGCCGGACAACCTTGCCCGGCACCGCGGAAGTCGCGACGCACGTGATTGCGCTGCAGTGGAGCACGAAACGGTCGGACGCACGCCCTAGGCGGCAAAAGCCTGAATATGCGCGGTTTTGCTACAACTGAGCAACAATACCGTCAACTGCGGGCCGCCCGAACCTCGATTGTTGTTGATATGACTATTATAGACTTATTCGAGACAAGCGGGCACGGCTCTCGCGTGGCCCTGCCACGCCCGCCTTCTAGCTGTGCGGAAACGGCCACGGCATGCCAGCGGACCCATTCGCGCCGTTCACGCCATTCGGCATCCGGCTCTTCGCGCCATGTGCCGGCGCGTCCGAGGCGCCCCCGGCCATGGCCATTTCCGGACCCAGTCCGTTGTTGCCCGTGGTGTCGGCAAGCGAGCCGCCTTCGCCCTCCCAGCGGCTCAGATCGCGATAAAAAGTTTGCCGTTGCATGCGATGACGCTGCGAGAAACGCCAGGCCAGCATGCCCGCCATCGCGCCAAGCGCGCCGACGGTCACCAGGGTTCCTACCAAACCGCTGCGGTTCTTCGACATATCGCTTTCTCCCAGATACGCCTCGTCAAAGACGGAAGACGCGAGTTGACTCGAATGACATCGCCCGGGGCGTGGCCGATGCGCTGCCCCTATTCATGCAGACGGCGCGGGGCGCTTCAAGTTCCGCAGCAGGATGCGTGCCACACGCGCTCGCGGTGTGCCTGGACAGGTCCATTGCCCTGTCAGGCGCGGCAGTGGTTAAATGTTTACGCGAAAACGAGATGCCAACCTCGCAGACGCAAACCTCGCGGCCGTCGGAGCGGCAAGTTCCGCACCTGTCCTGGACGGCCAGCCCCGGACCGCAGGGCCTGTTCGCCGATACGCGCAGAAGCACGCCGATGCGCGTAGAAGCGGACGCCCCGCACTACCTTTGCAGGACGAACATCCCTATGGCGTCAATCGAGCCGGGCTCGCCCGCCGCCACCAAACGCAACAGCGAAAACAACGGAAATACCGCGGCGGACGCGGATGCGCGTGTCGCGGGATTGCAGTCGTACGGTCTGCTGTACGGCTCGTCGGCCGTCATGCTGGATCTGTATGCGCAGATCGACCGCGTGGCCGTAACCGAGGCGACGGCGCTCATCGTCGGCGAATCGGGCACGGGCAAGGAACTGATCGCCCGCACGATTCACTCGCACAGCGAACGCCGCGACGGTCCGTTCATCGCGGTCAACTGCGGCGCGATTCCCGACGAGCTGATCGAGGCCGAGTTGTTCGGTCACGAAAAAGGCAGCTTCACGGGCGCCGTGCAGGCGCGCGATGGCCACTTCGAGCACGCGCGCGGCGGCACGCTGTTCCTCGACGAAATCACCGAGATGTCGCTGCTGCATCAGGTGAAGCTGCTGCGCGCGCTCGAAACCGGCGAGTACTTTCCGGTGGGCGGCAACGAAGCGATTCGCGGCGACGTGCGCATCATCGCCGCCACCAACCGCGACCCTGTGACGGCCGTGAAGGAAAACTGCCTGCGCGAGGACCTGATGTACCGGCTCGCGGTGTTTCCGCTGCGCGCGCCGCCGCTGCGCGAACGTGAACGCGACCGTGAACTGCTCGCGCAGCATTTCCTCACCGAGCTGAACGACCAGGAAGGCACGCAAAAGGCGTTCAGCAAGCGCGCGCTCGAAACCGTGCGCAACTGGTCGTGGCCCGGCAACGTGCGCGAACTGAAAAACGCCGTGTACCGCGCGTTCATCCTCGCGGAGAAGGTCGTGGAGATCGCGCATCCGCAGCTGGTGCCGCGCGTGAAGAAGCCGGTCACCCAGGGCGACGCCATGAGCGTCTGGATCGGCACGCCGCTCGCCGATGCGCAAAAGCAGATCATTCTCGGCACGCTCAAGTATTGCGGCGGCGACAAGCGTCTCGCGGCGCGCACGCTCGGCGTGAGCCTCAAGACGCTCTACAACCGGCTCGGCAGCTACGGCGCCGACGATGGCGAAAGCGAAGCACCCGCCGACCCGGACACGAACGAAGCCTGATTCCCCTCCCCCGCCTCATCGCGGCACGCTCGTTGCGCGGCGAGGCGGGAGCCGCACGGCAAGCCGATCAAAGATCGGCCTGCCGTGCACGCCCTTTTGCAATTTCTTGCACTTTACCTATCCCCGTAAGCAATCCCGTGCTGCACAATCCGCAGCACGTTAAGTAAGCAAAACATGCTGGATATCCGCGCAACGCGGCGCTATCCGGCTAGCGGCAGGGAATCATCATGCAAGAACGAAGTGCTCGGGCGCGCGTTGCGCCAGCGGTGTCGGCCGCGGTCATGGAAACGATCGCCGGCGTGCCCCCGCTCCCTTCCGCTCATCCTCGCTGGCGACGCGTCATGTCGCTCACGCTGCTCGCCACAATCGCGAGCCTCGCGTGCTCGGCCTGCAGCTCGCTCTACTCCGAAGGCGCACAAACCGGCGCCGGTATCGCGGGCGCGGCGGTCGCCTCGAAAGTGACGAGCAACGCCGCCGTGGCGACCGGCATCGGCCTCGGCGCCGTGGCCGCGGCGAAGGCCGGCGTGCAGTACTCCGAGCGCGTCGTCCACACCAACACCCAGAACAGCATCGCCCACGCGGCGGGCCCGCTCGCAGTCGGCGCGGTCGCGCCGTGGTCGATCACGCACTCGTTCCCGATCGAGGACGACGAGCACGGCCGCGTCACGGTGAGCCGCACGATCAGCAGCGGTGCGCTCGACTGCAAGGAGATCGTGTTCTCGGTCGATCACGAGGCCACGAAGGACAAGCCCGCCTCGAGCGCGTTCTTCGTCGCTTCGGTATGCCGCGACGGCGACAACTGGAAGTGGGCCTCGGCCGAACCCGCCACCGCCCGCTGGGGTGCGCTGCAATGAGCGGCATGAACGCGCGCGCGAAGCGCGTACGGCACGGTGCAACGGATTCGCCGACGTCACGCCCCGTGAAGCTCATCGCGCTGGCCGCGCTCTGCGCGGGCGTCGCGCTCGCGGCGAGCGGCTGCTCGTCGATCGGCGCGGCGAGCGGCGCCGCGGCGGCGGCGGCCACCGGCATCGTCACGGCGAATCCTGCCGTCGGCATCGGCGTGGGCATTGCCGTGCAGGCGGCCACCGACGAAGCCGTCGGCCGCTTCATGAAGAGCATGCACGCGGACCAGCAGGCGCTGATCGCCGAGACGGCCGGCCGCCTGCCCGTGGGCGGCATGGACCTCTGGCGCATCAAGCACGATTTGCCCGTGGAGAACGGCCACGGCCAGGTGCGCGTGACGCGCGCGTTCGCCAACGCCCTCACGCTCTGCAAGGACTTCGTGTTCTCGGTGCAGGACGGCGAGAAAGCCGACGCGCCCGAGCAGTGGTTCACCGCGAGCGCCTGTCAGGACCAGTCGGGCTGGAAGTGGGCCACGGCCGAGCCCGCGGTAGAGCGCTGGGGCACGCTGCAATAGCGCGCCTTGTCCGCAAACGAAAAACGGTCGCCGGGTGAACGCGCCCCGCGACCGTTTTTTATGCCTGGCGATGCGCGCGTCGCTCAGGACTCCACGTCTTCGAGGCTGAAGATTTCCGACTGGTCGTTATACGAGAAGATCTCGCCATAACGGCCCCAGTCGATCACGGTGTCGAGCGTCTCTTCGGCGGCGCCGTCGGAGAGGAAGTCCTCCAGTTCCTGCTCGAAACGCACGCGCGGCGCGCGATGCCCCGGGCGCTCGTTGAGCACCTTCTTGATCCGCGCCGCGAGCGGCACGTGGCGCAGCAGATGCTCGGCGAACATCATCTTGCGCTCCTGCGTGCCGAACTCCGCGAACACGCGCGCGGGCGGCGTGAGCAGCACGTCGCCTTCGCGCACGTCGGCGAAACCGAGGTTCTGCAGCACTTCCGCGATCGGGAACAGGTCGTCCACTTCCAGATGCAGCGAGCGCGCAATTTCCGGCATGTCGGCACGGCCGTGATACGGCGCCATCGCGAGCGTTTCGATCAGACCGGCCATCAGGTTGGTCGACACGCGCGGCAGCCAGCTGCCGAGTTCAAGGCCCTTCTTCGTCGTCTCGTCGGTCTGACGCGCGGTCATCTTCGCGTAGATGTCGTCCACGAGCTTGCGGAACACCGGGTCGAGACGGTTGCGCGGATGCTTGAACGGCACCTTGATCTCGGCCACCACGCGGCCCGGATTCGACGACAGCACGAGGATGCGGTCGCACATGAACACCGCTTCCTCGATGTTGTGCGTGACGATCAGCACCGACTTGATCGGCAGGCGGCCTTGCGTCCACAGGTCGAGCAGGTCGGTACGCAGCGTTTCGGCGGTCAGCACGTCGAGCGCGGAAAACGGCTCGTCCATGAGCATCAGCATCGGGTCGACCACGAGCGCGCGCGCGAAGCCCACGCGCTGGCGCATGCCGCCCGAAAGCTCGCGCGGATAGGCGTTTTCGAAGCCGTCCAGACCAATCAGGTCGATCGCCGCCAGCGCCCGTTCGCGCCGCTCGCGCGCGCCCACGCCCTGCGCTTCGAGGCCCGCTTCCACGTTCTGCAGCACGGTGAGCCACGGGAACAGCGCGAAGGTCTGGAACACCATCGCCACGCCTTCGGCCGGCCCTTCGAGCGGCTTGCCGCGCCAGGTGACGTCGCCCGACGTGGGCGAGATGAGGCCCGCGATGATGCGCAGCAGCGTGGACTTGCCCGAGCCCGAACGGCCCAGCAGCCCGACGATCTCGCCCTCGCGCAGCTGGAGGTTGGCGTCGTCGAGCACGAGCAGTTCGCCCTGGGTCTTGTTGAAGCCCCGGCACACGTCCTTCACGTTCAGAATTTCTTCGCCGAGGCGCGGCGGGTTCGGGGCCGTCTGCACATCGCCGTGCGCGGCGCTCAGCGTCTTGGGGTTTTGCATCGCGTTACCTTCGATCATTCGTTGTTCGATCAGTCGTCGATCAGTCGAGCCGCAGACGGGACTCGGCGTACGTGTACATCGGGCGCCACAGGAGGCGGTTGAACAGCGTGACGAAGAGCGACATCACGGCAATGCCGAGAATGATCTTCGGGTAATCGCCGGCCGCCGTCATCTGCGCGATGTAGGCGCCCAGGCCGTGCGCGACGACCTTCGTGTCGCCCCACTGCACGAACTCCGCGACGATACTCGCATTCCACGCACCGCCCGAAGCCGTGATGGCGCCCGTGATGTAGTACGGGAAGATGCCCGGCAGCATAGCCTGACGCCACCACTGCCAGCCACGAATATGGAAGTTCTTCGCCGCTTCCTTGTAGTCGTTCGGATAGGCGCTGGCCCCTGCAACCACGTTGAACAGGATATACCACTGGGTGCCGAGGACGATCAGCGGCGACAGCCAGATGTCAGGGTTGAGGTGAAAGCGCACGATCACGATCACGAACACCGGGAACAGCAGGTTCGCCGGGAACGCCGCGAGAAACTGCGCGAGCGGCTGCACCTTCTCGGCGAGCGCGGGGCGCAGGCCGATCAGCACGCCGAGCGGCACCCAGATCACCGAAGCGATGGCGATCAGCAAGATCACGCGAAAGAGCGTGATGAAGCCGAGACCGAGCACGTGCCACACTTCGTCGAGCGTCACGCCCGTGCGTACGAAGGTCACCACACGCCACACCACGAACACGGTCAAGGCGATCACGAGCACGGCCCACACGGCGTCGCCGATGCGTGCGCGCAAGCCGGCGCGGCCGCGCGCCACGGGCGCGGCGAACGTCACGTTCGGAAACGACGGCAGCTTGATCGGCATGCGCGCCGCCTTGGCAAAGAGCCAGCCGAGCGGCACGAGCAGTTGATGAATGAGATGGGTACGGCGAATCAGGTCGAGCAGCCACGACTCGGGTGCGTCGCCCGAACTCGTGTTCTCCATGCGGAACTTGTCGGCCCACGCCACGAGCGGGCGGAACAGGAACTGGTCGTAGGCGAGAATCACCACGATCATCGCGAGAATCACCCAGCCCACCGCATGCAGGTTCTTTTCCGCGATCGCCTGCGCCAGATACGCGCCGACACCCGGCAGCGTGATCGTGTTGTTGCCCACCGTGATCGCTTCGGAGGCCACCACGAAGAACCAGCCGCCCGACATCGACATCATCATGTTCCAGATGAGGCCCGGCATCGAGAACGGCACTTCGAGCTTCCAGAAGCGCTGCCATGCGGTCAGGTGGAACCCGCGCGAGACTTCATCCAGATCGCGCGGCACCGTGCGCAGCGACTGGTAGAAGCTGAAGGTCATGTTCCAGGCCTGGCTCGTGAAGATCGCGAAGATCGCCGCGAGTTCAGCGCCCAGCACGCGTGAGGGAAACAGCGCGAGAAAGAACGTGACCGTGAACGAGATGTAGCCGAGCACCGGCACCGACTGCAGGATGTCCAGAATCGGCACGAGCACCTGGCCCGCGCGGCGGCTCTTCGCCGCGAGCGTGCCGTAGACGAGCGTGAAGATCAGCGAGGCCACCATGGCCGCGAGCATGCGCAGCGTGGTGCGCATGGCGTACTCGGGCAGGTTCGCGGGATCGAGCGAAATGGGCTGCGCCTTCAACGTGGCGATGGGCGCCATCGTTTCGTGAAAGCCCACGGCCGCCATCGCGATCAGGCCGATCATCAGCGGGAACGCCACGAAGTCCCAGCGGTTCGGCAGCACGCGCCACGCCGAGGCGTTGGCCGTGCGGTTCAGGTTGAAGCTGAACTCCATTCAGACGCCCTCCGCGCCAGGTTTCAGAAAGGCGGACGACATGACGTCCGTGCCGCCGGACAGGCACTGCACGAGCTGCGGGGATGGCGGATCGACAAAGGCAAGGCGCATGGACTCAGAATTTCGTTGGCGTTGATGACACGGCGACGATGCCGCGGTGGTACGCACCGCCCGCGCCGCAGTTGCGGCTGGCAACTGGCGGCGGGCGACTGGGCTTGCCTCGACTGAAACGGCACGACACTACTACAACCTCGATGACACTCACAACCGCGTCCGGTACGCCGTGAAAGCCAGGCTACACGGGCTTTCGCGGCGCTTTCGCCGGCCTTCTGGAGAGCTTCCAGAACGCGCCGCGCCCGGCTTCTGCACGTCATCGTGATGACGCATCGATGACGCCTTGATGACACAACGACGCCGCATCCGCCTCCGCGCTTGCCTCATTCAGGCCGCCAACGCCAGAGGGCGTCGCTTGCGCGCCACACGCTGACTCACGCACAAACCCCGCGCACGCAACCGCTCTGACCACGCTTGCGCCCCCTCCACTGCGCTCATCGCCGCGTATCGCCGTGCTGACGGCATGCGGCTTGCATGTTAGCGATCCACGCTCGCGCCGCCGCCCGCTCGCGCCGCCTCGCAACGCCGCGCCGACGCTTCGAGAGCGGGCTCGCCAGCCCCGTTCGAGGGGTAAAATCGACACGCTCCGTCGGTGGCGCACCGACGCCCACGGGCGCCGATACCCACGCCTCCATACCACTCACGAACCAGAAGGCCGATGAACAGGAGACTCTTGCGTCAGGCAGCCGGACCCCTCGGGGTCGTGGTGGTCGCGCTCGTCTGCTGGGCGGCGGCCGACTGGCTCGCGGACCGCATGGTGCGCCAGGAGTTCGAGGCCGCGCTCGCCGCACAGCGCCAGATGATGCGCTCGGTCGTGGACAACATGGCCGAAGTGATCGCCAGCGACCTCGCCATGTCGCGCGCCATTCCGGCGACGATGGCCGAAACCCGTGTCGTCCAGCAGGCACTCACCGAGGCCGCGCATTATGCCGCGTCGAGCGAATCGACGGAACTGGCACGGCGCAAGGAGCTGCAAGGCGTGCCGGCGCTCGCCGGGGTCGACCGCTTTCTCCACGACGCCCAGGGCTTCTCCGGGCTCGATGCAATCTGGCTCGTCAACGCGAACGGCATCTGCATCGCGTCGAGCAATGCGCTCGAAAAAATCTCCTACGTCGGCGTGGACATGCGTCCGCGCGCGTATCTGAACGACACGCTGCTCGGGGCGTTCTCCGAAGCCTACGGCGTGGGCACGGCAAGCGGCGAGCCCGGCATTTTCGTCGCCGCACCCGCCTATGACGACGGCCTGCTGGTCGGCGCCGTGGTCGCGAAGGTCAGCATCGCGCGGCTGCGCCACTGGGTGACCCACCCGGGCACCTTCGTCGCGGACAACAATGGCGTCATCATCATGGCCCATGACAGCGCGCTCGAAGGACGCGCCTTGCCCGGCTCGCACGTCGCCGAGATGAATGCGCTGGACCGCGTGAACACCTATCTGCGCGAGCACTTCGCGCCGCTCGAGTTGCGCCCGGCATCGAAAACCGCGTTGAGCGAGGCGCCGTGGATCCCGCGCGCCGACGCCGCGCAAATGATCGCCTTGCCGGGCCAACGCGCGCCAGCCCTCTACGAGCAGCGCGGCGGCCTGAACTCCGGGCTCTCGGCACACCTCGTGGATCCGGTCAACGCATGGTCCGAGCTGATCGCGAACCACCAACGCGACCGGCTCCTCATTTTTCTCACGCTCGCGGGCACCGCGGCGCTCGCGGCGGTGATCTCGGTCTCGTGGGTGCGCGAGCGGCGTCTGCACCATGCGAGCCGCGACCTCGCCGGGCAGTTGCAGGCCGCGAACGCCCTGCTCGCCGCCGAGGCGCGCCACGACGCGCTGACCGGTGCGCTTTCGCGGCGCTACTTCCTCGACCTGCTGCGCCGCGAGATCGATGCGGCCTATGCGGCAGGCCAACCGCTGTGCATGGCAATTGCCGACCTCGACTACTTCAAGCAGATCAACGACCGCTTCGGCCACCCGGCGGGCGACCGCGCGCTCCAGCATTTCGTGGAGACCTGCCGCGCCGAACTGCGCGCCGACGACGCCGTCGGACGCCTGGGCGGCGAGGAGTTCGGCATCCTGCTGCCCGCGACCTCACTTGCCACGGGGCTCATCGTGCTCGATCGCCTGCGCGAGCAGGTGGGCAAGCGCATGTGCGTGGAATTGCCCGAGGAAGCGAGCGTGAGCGTGAGCATCGGCGTGACCGAACTTGCGGCCGCGCAGGATCAGCCCGAGCGTCTGATGAGCCGCGCCGACCTCGCGCTCTATATGGCGAAGGCGGCCGGGCGCGACCGTTGCGAGGCCATGACGGCCGAGGGCGTCGTGCCGCCGCGCGCCGCGGCGCCGACCTGGTGAGTGCGCAACGAGCTTGCGCAACGAGTCACACGAGGGATGCCCGTACCAGGCTGCGGGGCTCGCCCGGCTCAACCGGCGAGGCGCGGTATCATGGGATGAACGGTGCGCGCCAGTCCATCCGGTGCGCATGAGTCAAACCGCGCCACTTCGGTGTTCCGCACAAATCTGGAGGCATGCATGAAGGGAAATCTGGTCATTGTCTGCCGCGATCAGGATGCGCTCGCGTTCGACCAGTTGATGGTCGAGTACGGCGCGTTCCAGACGCGCCTGTCATCGACCGCGTGGTACCTGAAACTCGACGCCACGCCCGAGCTGATTCAGGAAGAGATTCTTGCCCGCCTCGGCAAGTACACCACGCACTACATCTTCGAGGCCGACACCGTGACCTACAACACGGTGGACAACGAGGCCGCCGCCGCGCTCGACACGCTCTTCACGGCCTGAGCGGCTGCGCCCGACCTGACGTGGCTTATCCTGGCGTCGCTCTGGCGGCGCCTTCGGGCGGAACGTCCGGTTCCCGCCTGGTCATACCAGCTCAGTACCACGTCGAGCCCATCCGGCCATGTCCCGCCTGTTCGGTGCGGGCTTCCGCCAAACCATTCCCACGCGATTTACCAGATCTGCGCCGCCTCGGTGACGGTGCGCTCCACCACGTCGAACGCAAACGTCATACGCACCGCGAGCCCGCCGCTCTCGCCGTTGCCGATCGAGAGTTCGCCGCCCGCGCGGCGCACGAGCCGCTCGACGATCGCGAGGCCGAGGCCGCTGTGGCCGTTGCCGCCGCGCGCCGGGTCGAGACGCACGAACGGCCGGCTCGCCTGCGTCAGTTCCTGGTCGGGGATGCCCTTGCCGTGGTCGCGCACGGTGAGCGAAAAACCCGTCGCGCCGCGCTCGCTCTCGATCACGACGGGCGGTGCGCCATACGCATGCGCGTTGTCGAGCAGGTTCGAGACCACGCGTTCGAGCGTGGCCGCGGGCAGACGAAACTCCGGACCCGCGCGCAGACGCGTTTCGATCGCAATCGTCTCGCCGCTCGCGGTGCGGTGGTTGCGCGCGATGCGCTCGCACTGGTCGTCGACCTCGACGGGCTCGCTGCGATCGGCGCCGTCGTGCGCAAACACGAGGAACTGGTCGACGATGTGCGCCATCGACTCGACGTCGCGCACCACGCCGTCGCGCACCTTTTGCTCGTCCATCATTTCGGCGCGCAGGCGCAGCCGGGCAAGCGGCGTCTTGAGATCGTGCGCGACGCCCGCGAGCATGACGGCGCGGTCTTTCTCCGTACGCTCGACTTCCTTGACCATCTGGTTAAAGCCCAGCGTGAGCTGACGCAGCTCGCGCGGCCCGCGTTCGGGCACGGGCGGCACGGGCTCGCCGCGGCCAAAGCGCCCCACCGCCTGTGCGAGCGCGCTCAGCGGCTGCTGCAGCATCCAGGCGGCCACGAGCGCGGCGATCACGGCGGTGGCGAAAATGGTGATGACCCAGGGCAGAAACTTGTCGAGCGGCCGCATGATGCGCAGCGGCTGGCCCGGCAGGACGATCCAGCGGGCGTCCTGCGGCCCGCGCACCCACAGCGTGGGCGGCCCGCCGGGCGGCCCGACGCGCACGTCGGTGCCGGGCGGCATGCGTTCGCGCACGTCGTCGATGAAACGGCGCAGCGGCTCGGGCATGCGTTCGGTGACGGGCGGCACGGCGGGACTCGCCGGATCGACGAGCTGCACGCGCGAAGGCAGCGGCTGGTCGGGCTCGCGCTCGACGTGCTGGCGCACCGCGTCGACGAGGAAGGTCGCTTCCTCGACGGCGTAGCGCGTTTGCATCTGATTGTGTTCGACGCGCATGAGCGTGAACCAGGCGACATGCGACACCAGCAGAACGCCGATGAAGATGACCGCGAGGCGCCCGAACAGCGAATCAACCGGCCGGCGCATGGTTGCCCTGCTCTCCGTCGGGAACGAACACGTAGCCGCGCCCGCGTACGGTCTGAATGAAGCGCGGCGTGGACGGGTCGCTTTCGAGAATGCGCCGCAGACGCCACACCTGCACGTCGATGCCGCGGTCGGTGCCGTCGTACTCGGGACCGTGCAGCAACTCCAGCAGGCGCTCGCGCGTGAGCGTACGCATGGGGTGATTCACGAAAATCTTCAGGAGCGCGAACTCGCTGCCCGACAGCATGATCGGCTTGCCTTCCTGCTGCAGCGTGCGCGACTGGAAGTCGAGCGTGAAGCGGCCGAACGCGTACGGCTCGCGCTGCTCGGGCGCCGCGGCCGAAGGCACCGTGCGGCGCCGGCGCAGCACCGCCTGCACGCGCGCGAGCAGCTCGCGCGGGTTGAACGGCTTGCCGAGGTAGTCGTCCGCGCCGAGTTCGAGGCCGACGATGCGGTCCACGTCGTCCGCGCGCGCCGTCAGCATGATCACGGGGATGTCGTCGCCGGCTGCGCGCAGCTTGCGCAGCGCGGTCAGGCCGTCGACGCCCGGCATCATCAGGTCGAGCACGATCAGGTCCGGGCGCTCGCGCTCGAGCCGCCGCTCCAGCGAGCCGGCGTCGTGCAGCACCGAGACCTCCATGCCCTGGCGCGCGAGATAGTCGCGCAGGAGGTCGCGTAGTTCGAGGTCGTCGTCGACGACAAGGATTTGAGTAGCCATGGGATGAAGTGTAACGCGCGCGCACGGGCCGTTTGCTTACAGCTCTTCCAGCTGGGTTACGAGGTGTTACCGCGAAAGGCGCGTGTAATGTCGCGTAATCTCGGCGGCCCGCCACGTAACACGCGCCGCCTGCCGGGTCGATACGCTAGGGACACCGGTTGCGAGCGCCACCACTTTCCGAAAGCGCCGCGCCAGACCGGATAAAACCCTCATGGATTTGTCAGGAGCATCACCATGTACAAGACGACTTCGCGCCTTCTCGCCATCGCCGCTGCCTCGCTCGCGCTCACCGTGGGCGCCACCGCCGCCAACGCCCAGACCCCGCCGCCGCCCCAGGGCGGTTCCGGCATGATGCACGGCGGTCCGGGCATGCATGGCGGCCCCGGCATGCACGGCGACTTCATGCTCGGCTTCAAGAAGCTGCACGACAAGCTGAACCTGAACGCCGCGCAGGAAAAGCAATGGCAGGCCGCGCTCGACACGATGAAGCAGAACGGTCAGGCCATGCGCAAGAATCATGAACAGATGAAGCAGCAGTTCGATTCGATGAAGAACCAGCCGATCCTCGACCTGAACGCCATGCACACGGCGCACGAACAGGTCGAGCAGCAGAACCAGCAGCTGCGCGAGCAAACCACGCAAGCTTGGCTCGCCTTCTACAACGGCCTGAACGACCAGCAGAAGACGACCGTGAGCACGGCGATCAAGGAGCGTTTCGCGAAGATGGAGCAGCGCCACGAGCAGATGCACGAGCGCTGGGAGCAGCACCACAAGGGCGGCGCTTCGGCACCGGCTGCGCAGCAGTAATCGGCACACACGCGCGCGCAAAAGCGCGACAAAGCGCCGCGGGATTCGCACCCCGCGGCGCTTTTTTCATGGCGCGGACGACCGCTTGCCGCCGCCCGTCAAAGGCTCAGGCGAGATCGAACAGCAGCACTTCGGCTGCTGCGCCGTTTGCGAGCGCGACGGCCGCCTCAGCCTCGATCATCGCGGCATCACCGGCTTCGAGGCGCTGGCCGTTCACGTCCAGCGCGCCGCGCGCCACATGCAGATAGACACGCCGCCCGGCCGGCACCGCGTACCCGACGCGCTCCTCGCCGTCCACCAGAGCCGCGTAGATCGAGGCATCCGACTGTACGGTCACCGAGCCGTCGCGCCCGTCTGGCGAGGCGACGAGGCGCAGCCGGCCGCGCTTGTCGGCGTCGTCGAAGCGCTTTTCCTCGTAGCCGGGCGCGCCGCCGCGCTCGCGCGGCAGCAGCCAGATCTGCAGCAGGTGCGCTTCCTCTTCCTTCGAGCCGTTGAACTCGCTGTGCATCACGCCGGTGCCGGCGCTCATGCGCTGCACGTCGCCGGGGCGGATGGTCGAGCCGTTGCCCATGCTGTCACGGTGTGCGAGCGCGCCGGAAAGCACATAGGTCACGATCTCCATGTCGCGATGGCCGTGCGCGCCGAAGCCCTGGCCGCCCGCGATACGGTCGTCGTTGAGCACCCGCAGCGCACCGTAGTGCATATGCGCTTCGTCGAAATAGTCGGCAAACGAAAAGCTGTGGTACGAGTCGAGCCAGCCGTGGTTGGCGTGGCCGCGTTCGTCGGCGCGTCGGATGGTCAGCATGGCAATCTCCGGTCAATCATGTCGATATCCGAAGGTAAGGGCGGCGGCCCGCTTGCACAATCCGCAGCGGCGCACCGCATCGTTTCGCCAGCAACATCAATGGGCTGCGTTGCCGGCGTCGCCCTGCGTCAGACCCGCACGCCCTCCGGCTTCGGGTAAAATACCGCGCTTTTCGGCCAGCGTGAGCTTGATGGCGCGGGGTGGACACCCCGTGGCGGCTACCCCGCCCCGCCAGCGCGCGCTGCCGCCGGGGCCGGAGTGCGTCGCGCTTTCCGACCCGCATTTTTGATCGCCTAGAATGGCGGCCAACGGCCACGAGCCGGTCCGCCTTGCGTCGGCCGCGCGCCCCTTACCGCGCCGCGCCACCCGTATCAGTCGTGCATGGGACGGAGTCAGTGCTAAAAAGGCACGCGCTCCGGCTCGACAGGAGAATGATGAAGAAGTTTGCAGTGTGCGTGGCGCTCGCCCTGATCGCAGGCAGCGCCGCCGCCAAAGAGTGGAAAACCGTTCGCATCGGCGTGGACGCCAGCTATGCGCCGTTCGAATCCAAAGCGCCGAACGGACAGATCGTCGGCTTCGATGTCGACCTCACGAAAGCCCTGTGCGCGCGCATGAACGTGAAGTGTGTCTGGGTCGAAAACGACCTCGACGGCATCATCCCGGCGCTCAAGGCCCGCAAGTTCGATGCGATCGTGTCGTCGCTGACCATTACGCCGCAGCGCGCCCAGCAGATCGACTACTCCGCGAAGATGTTCGATGCGCCCGCACGCATGCTCGCGCGCGCGGGCTCGCCGCTCCTGCCCACGCCGGCTTCGCTCAAGGGCAAGAACGTGGGCGTCGAGCAGGGCTCGACCCAGGAAGCGTACGCAAAGGCGCACTGGGCGCCGCAGGGCGTGAACGTGATCTCGTACCAGAATCAGGATCAGGTCTACCAGGATCTGATCGCCGGGCGCCTGGACGCCACGCTGCAAGACGAGGTCCAGGCGGATTTCGGCTTCCTGAAAACGCCGCGCGGCAAGGGCTTCGCGTGGGCGGGCCAGGAAGTGGAAGACCCGGCGACGATCGGCGACGGCACCGCCATCGGCCTGCGCAAGGACGACGCCGAACTCAAAGCGAAGTTCAACACGGCGCTGGCCGCGATTCATGCGGACGGCACGTTCGACAGGATCGCGAAGCAGTACTTCGACTTCGATATCTACAAAGGCAAGTGAACGGGAACGCACACGCAGGTAAATAAACAACGAGACACCCACCGCTCGCGCCTCGCGCCACGACACATCAAAGCCCCGGGGGCTCCCCGATAGACCGCCACCGGGCTTCGTATACAGTCACAGGCGCGCTCACGAGCGCAATCGCATCGGCCCGCGCGCGACCAGGCTAAAAAACGCGCGGCCATGACCGGATTTGAACCGCGGCAGACAGCCGCGCCTTTCGCGGTGTGAGAAACGCACCGTCAAGGACTTGCCCATGTTTCTTCAAGGCTACGGCCCGCTGATCCTCGCCGGCACCTGGCAGACCGTCAAGCTCGCCGTGCTGTCGCTCGCGCTCTCGTTCGTGCTCGGGCTGATCGGCGCGGCGGCCAAGCTCTCCAAAAACCGCGTCGCGCACGGCGCGGGCACGCTCTACACCACGCTCATTCGCGGCGTGCCCGATCTCGTGCTCATGCTGCTGCTCTTCTACAGCATCCAGATCTGGCTGAACAACCTCACCGACATGCTCGGCTGGGATCAGATCGACATCGATCCGTTCCTCGCGGGCGTGGTCGTGCTGGGCTTCATCTACGGCGCGTACTTCACGGAAACCTTCCGTGGCGCGTTCCTCGCGGTGCCGCGCGGCCAGCTCGAAGCGGGCCACGCCTACGGCATGACGGGCTGGCAGGTGTTCACGCGCATCATGTTCCCGCAGATGATGCGCTTCGCGCTGCCCGGCATCGGCAACAACTGGCAGGTGCTCGTGAAATCCACGGCGCTCGTCTCGATCATCGGCCTCGCCGACGTCGTGAAGGCAAGCCAGGACGCCGGCAAGGGCACGCTGCGTTTCTTCTTCTTCACGCTGCTCGCCGGCGCGATCTATCTCGTCATCACCACGGTCTCCAACTTCGTGCTGATGTATCTCGACAAGCGCTACTCCACCGGTGTGCGCAAGGCGGATCTATAAATAGCGCGAGGCCAAGACCATGCAAGACTTCGTCCAACTGATCCAGCAATACTGGCGCAACTACCTCTTCTCCGACGGCTATCATTTCAGCGGCGTGGCCATCACGCTATGGCTGCTCGTGATCTCGATCGGACTCGGCTTCTGCCTCTCGGTGCCGCTCGCCGTGGCCCGCGTGTCGAAGAAGAAGTGGCTCGCCGGGCTCGTGTGGCTCTACACGTACATCTTCCGCGGCACGCCGCTCTACGTGCAGCTGCTGCTGTGCTACACGGGCCTCTACAGCCTCGAGATCGTGCGCAACCACGAACTCACGAGCGCGTTCTTCAGGAGCGGCATGAACTGCACGCTGCTGGCGTTCACGCTCAACACCTGCGCGTACACCACCGAAATCTTCGCGGGCGCGATCAAGGCGACGCCCTACGGCGAGATCGAGGCCGCGCGCGCGTACGGCATGTCGCAATTCACGCTGTACCGCCGCGTGATCCTGCCTTCGGCGCTGCGCCGCGCCCTGCCCTACTACAGCAACGAAGTCATTCTGATGCTGCACGCAACGACCGTGGCCTTCACGGCGACCGTGCCGGACATCCTGAAGATCGCGCGCGACGTGAACTCGGCGACGTATCAGTCGTTCGGCGCGTTCGGCATCGCTGCACTCCTGTACCTGATCATTTCTTTCACGCTCGTGTGGCTGTTCCGCCGCGCGGAGCGCCGCTGGCTCGCGTACCTGCGACCGCAAGGCAAGTGAGCCCGCGAGGGCGTGTTTAAAGGTCAATTGATGAATTCCCAGAAGCAGAAGCTGTTCGTCGACTCCATCCACAAGAAGTACGGCGACAACGAAGTCCTCAAGGGCGTGTCCCTGAAAGCCAATGCCGGCGACGTGATCAGCGTGATCGGCTCGTCCGGATCGGGCAAGAGCACGATGCTGCGTTGCATCAACTTCCTCGAGCAGCCCAACGAAGGGCGCATCGTGGTGGACGGCGAGGAAGTCGCCACGCGCGCGGACAAGCGCACGGGCGCCCTGCACCCCGCCGACGCAAAGCAGCTCCAGCGCGTGCGCACCAAGCTCGCCATGGTGTTCCAGCACTTCAACCTGTGGTCGCACATGTCGGTGCTCGAGAACGTGATCGAGGCGCCCGTGCACGTGCTGGGCCTGCCGCGCAAGGAAGCCGAAGATCGCGCGCGCACCTATCTGGAGAAAGTCGGTCTCGCGCCGCGCGTGGAAAAGCAATACCCCTCGCACCTCTCGGGCGGTCAGCAGCAGCGCGTGGCGATTGCCCGCGCGCTCGCCATGCACCCCGACGTCATGCTGTTCGACGAGCCGACCTCGGCGCTCGACCCCGAACTCGTGGGTGAAGTGCTCAAGGTCATGCAGAAGCTCGCCGAGGAAGGCCGCACGATGATCGTGGTCACCCACGAAATGGGTTTCGCGCGCAACGTTTCGAACCACGTCATGTTCCTGCACAAGGGACTCGTAGAAGAGGAAGGCCAGCCGGCCGAGGTCTTCGCCAATCCGAAGAGCGAGCGCCTGCGCCAGTTCCTTTCAGGCAGCCTCAAGTAAGACGACTCACAGGGTCGCCGCCTTTCGGCGATGTAGTAAAAGTAGTTTTACAAGGCGCTTACAGCGCCTTTTCTTTTTGGGACTTTCGTCCTCGAAAAGCCGTCCGTTTAGCCGCAAAAACGGCGTTTTTCGCATTACTCCTTGTGAAATCCCCCGTCAATAGTGGCAATCCTGAACTCAGCCATTCAATTGACGTGAGTCCCTTGTCCCACAAGGTTTTCGACATATTCGTAGTACCTCTCTGACCACCATCCAGGAAGACCATATTGCAATTTGACGACATCCCGGGGTGCGAGCACGAATTAGTTCGCCAGCGCGGACCTTTTTTGCTAAATTAGTAACCAAAGTAGCAAAACAAAGTTCATTAAAAGTAGTTTCACTTCAAAAAGAACGGGAGATGCCAGTCAACCAGGGGACCTGCAAGACGACCCAGCCCGGGTCATGCAGCGGCACCAGCCCGTACGCCGGTCCTCGGGGTAATTCTCCCTCACGCGACGATTTCTGTTCGCAGCGCCGCCAAGCGCACGGACGTCTTTCGCAGTACTAAGGTTGACTCTTTGACAGGGTATGGAGGAGAAGATGAAGAAAGCTTTGCTCGCCGCAGCATTGATGTCGGCTGGCGTGATCGCGCATGCACAAAGCAGCGTCACGCTCTACGGCCGCCTCGACATGGGTGTGGCGTATATGAACGGCATTGGTGCCGGCAGCGGCGCAAATGGTCAAGCCACCCACGGCTCCAGCCAGGTTCAGCTCGAAAGCGGCTACTGGGGCACCAGCCTCTGGGGCATGAAGGGCGTTGAAGACATCGGTGGCGGCAACAAGGTTCTGTTCCACCTGGAAGGCAGCTTCAGCACCGCGAACGGCTCGCTCGGCTCGGCCGGCTCGCTCTGGAATCGCTGGGCAACTATCGGCGTCGCGAACGACCAGTTCGGTACGCTGCTGGCTGGCCGCATGCTGTTCATCTCCAACGGCATTTGGGACTTCGACCCGTTCGGTCAGTCGAACTGGTCGTCGGCTTCGATGGTCCGTGGCCGCAACTGGCCGCAATCGAGCAACAACATTTCGTACCAGTCGCCGAACTGGTACGGCTTTGACGTGTACGGCCAGTACGCGTTCTCGAACGCGACGAACTGGAACGGCAACAACACGACGCCGTCGGGTCGCGAAGCTGGCCTGCAACTGACCTACACGAGCTCGTTGTTCCAGATCCGCGGCCTGTATGACGAAATCCGCAATCCGAACAATGGTCAGCTCGGCGGCCTGTACAACGCGCTGGACGGCAGCACGAAGACGCCGCTCTCGACCTCGCAAGGTAACGGCAACGGCGTATTCGCCTACTCGCGCGATTACATGGCCATGTTCAACCTGTTCCTCGGCGCGTTCAAGGTTCAGGGCGGCTACGAAGCCATCCGTTCGTCGGGCATGAATCCGGGCATCATCGGCCAGCCGACCACGCTCGACCACGAGTGGGGCGGTGTGACGTGGCAAATGACGCCGGCTGCAGCCCTGATCGCAGCGGTCTACCACGTCAATGCGAACAACGGCGGCGGCAACGCCACGCTGTACACGATCGGCGGCTCGTACAACCTGTCCAAGCGCACGCTGCTCGACATCCAGGCAGGCACGGTGCAGAACAGCAAGACGGCCAACTTCGGCCTGAACGCCAACAACTTCGGTACGGCCGCAAGCACGGGCAACCCGGTTCCGGGCCACAGCCAGGTTGGCGTGTACGCAGGTATCCAGCACTCGTTCTAATTCGAAGCGAGTGTAGAAAGAACAGCTACATCGACGTTTTCACGCTGCTGCGAGAGGCGCGTATCGGTGCGATGTCCGAAAGGGTATCGCACCGTTTTTTATTCTGGGGACGGGCCGCGCAGGCGGCGCCGTCCCTTTTTCTATGGGTGCTTCCGGTGTTCGAAGGCGCGCGGCCTCAAACCGCCGCTTCGTTTTCCTCGCCCGTGCGGATGCGGATCACGCGCTCCACGTCGGTCACGAAGATCTTGCCGTCGCCGATCTTGCCGGTGCGCGCCGCGCCGATGATCGCGTCGATCACCTGGTCGGCCTGGTCGCTCGCGACCACCACCTCGATCTTCACCTTCGGCAGGAAGTCGACCACGTATTCGGCGCCGCGGTAAAGCTCCGTGTGGCCCTTCTGGCGGCCGAAGCCCTTGACCTCGGTGACGGTCAAGCCCGTGAGGCCCACTTCGGCGAGCGCCTCGCGCACTTCGTCGAGCTTGAACGGTTTGATCACGGCAGTAATGCGTTTCATGGCGAACCTCGTCTCGTTATCGGATTTGTCGGAAATTTCGGTACATATCGGGATTCTACGCTGTGCGGCCGGGGCTCACGCCGAGGGCTTGCCCGCAGGCGCCGCGCTCGCCCCGCCCGCTTCGTCGGGTACGCGCTCCAGATCGGCGAGCCAGACCACCGACTCCGAATCGCTGGGCGCGCGCCAGTCGCCGCGCGGCGAGAGCGAGCCGCCCGAGCCGACCTTCGGCGCATTCGGAATGCAGGTGCGCTTGAACTGGCTCTGGCGGAAGAAGCGGTCGAGGAAAATGCGCAGATTGCGCTTGATCGACGCGAGATCGTACTGATTGCGCGCGACCTTCGCGTTCTCGGGCCACGCGCCCGCTTCGCGGTCACCCCACGCGTGGCGCGCGAGGAACGCGACCTTCGAAGGCGCGAAGCCAAAACGCAGCGTGTAGTAGAGGTTGAAGTCCTGCAACTCGTAGGGGCCGATCGTGCTTTCGGTTTTCTGCTCGGGCGCGCCATCGGACTTGCCGGGGATCAGCTCCGGGCTGATGTCGGTGGCGAGAATCGCTTCGAGCACGTCGCGGCCGCTCTCCCCGTTCTGGCCAATCTGGCCCGTTTCGGCCACCCAGCGCACGAGGTGCGTGATGAGCGTTTTCGGCACGCTCGCATTCACGTTGTAGTGCGACATGTGATCGCCCACCCCGTATGTGCACCAGCCGAGCGCAAGCTCGGAGAGATCGCCCGTGCCGATCACGATCGCGTGGTTGAAGTTGGCGAGGCGGAACAGGTGATTCGTGCGCTCGCCGGCCTGCACGTTTTCAAAAGTAATGTCGTAGGTTTCCTTGCCTTCCGAGTACGGATGGCCGAGGTCTTCGAGCATCTGCATGCAGCTCTGGCGAATGTCGATTTCGCGTGCCGTGCAGCCCACCAGCGCCATCAGCTCGCGCGCCTGGCGCAGCGTGCGCTCGCTCGTGGCGAACCCGGGCATGGTGTACGCGAGGATGTTCGCGCGCGGCAGCCCGAGGCGATCCATCGCCTTCGCGCACACGAGCAGCGCATGCGTGGAGTCGAGCCCGCCCGAGACGCCGATCACCACCTTCTTGATGCCCGCCTGCGAAAGCCGCTGCACGAGCGCCTGCACCTGGATGTTGTAGACCTCGTTGCAACGCTCGTCGCGCCGCTTCGGATCGGCCGGCACATAGGGGAAGCGCTCCACGCGGCGCGAGAGCGCGAGCGCGTCGCGCTGCCATGCGCCCTCGCCGGCCAGCTCGCATGAAATCACGCGGAACTTCGCGACTTCATCGGCGTGGCGGCGGATCGAATCGCCGAACGTGGTCTGGCGGATGCGCTCCTGCTGCAGCCGTGCGAGATCGACATCGGCGAAGATGAGGTGCGAGTCGTCGGAGAAGCGCTCCGACTGCGCGAGCAGTTCGCCGTTTTCGCACACGAGCGCGTGGCCGTCCCAGGCCATGTCGGTGGTCGATTCGCCCTTGCCCGCCGAGGTGTACAGGTACGCGGCGAGACAACGTGCCGACTGTTGCGAGACCAGCTGCTGACGGTAGCCCGCCTTGCCCACCACGACGTTCGACGCCGAAAGATTGACGAGCACCGAAGCGCCCGCGAGCGCCGCGAACGACGACGGCGGGATCGGCACCCAGACGTCCTCGCAGATCTCCACGTGAAAGCGCAGACCCGCAACCTGCGGCACCTCGAACAGCAGCGACGCGCCGAACGGTACGTCCGCGCCGGCGAGGCGCACGGTGTCGGTGCTCGCGCTATCGGCGGCGCTGAACTGGCGCGGTTCGTAGAATTCGCCGTAGTTCGGCAGGAAGCTCTTGGGCACGACGCCCGCCACGCGCCCGCCCGCCACGACGGCTGCACAGTTGAAGAGCGAATGCCCGGCGCGCACCGGCAGCCCCACGATCATCACGATCGGCAACACCGCCGACGCTTCCACGATCTGCGCGAGTGCACGCTCGCAGGCGTCGAGCAACGCTTGCTGATGGAACAGGTCGTCGCAGGTATAGGCCGAAAGCCCAAGCTCGGGGAACGCGACGAGCGCCGCGCCCTGCGCGGCGGCCTCGCGCGCGAGCGCGAGCGTCTCGCTGGCGTTGAATGCGGGATCGGCCACACGGCAGCGCGGCACGCCCACGGCCACGCGCGCAAAGCCGTGCGTATAGAGATTGAAGAAGCGCTCTTTCATTTCGATAACCTTGAGGCGGGCGCGCTGCGCACGCAAGCGCGCGCTCTGACGTTCGGGCTGCTTGACACCGCTTGATGCCGCTTTGGAACCGCTCGATGCTGCCCGGCTGACGCCGCTGCACGAAGCGCGGCGGTCCTCACCCGCTCGGGACGTTTGCTTTACCATGACCGTTTGCCGCGGCAGGCGCTGCTGAACGACCCAAGCCGCATCCCACGCCAACGGGCACGCATGAAACAGGAACATTTCGATTATCGCACGGGCATCCTCGGCTCACCGTCCGAGGTCGACGCCGCCGAATGGAACACGCTGCTCGCGCGCCAGGCGCAGCCTACGCCCTTTTTGCGCCACGAATTCCTCGCGGCGCTCGACGCCACGCGCTGCACCACGCCCAACGAGGGGTGGGCCGCGCAATTCGTCACGCTCACCGACACGCGCACGGGCCGCCTCGCCGCCGCCGCGCCGGTGTATCTGAAGGGCCACTCGTACGGCGAGTACGTGTTCGACTGGGCCTGGGCCGACGCGTACAAGCGCAACGGCCTCGAGTACTACCCGAAGCTCCTGTGCGCCGTGCCGTTCACGCCGGTGCAGGGCACGCGTCTGATCGCCGCCGATGCAACCGCGCGCCGCCATCTGGCCGCGACGCTGCTCGCCTTCGCCGAGCAGGCCGACGTCTCGTCGCTGCACGTGCTCTTTCCGACCACCGAAGACGCCGAGGCGCTGACCGACCTCGGCATGATGCAGCGCGAAGGCGTGCAGTTTCACTGGCTCAACGACGGCTATCGCGACTTCGAGGACTTCCTCTCGACGCTGGAGCAGAAGAAGCGCAAGAACATCCGCGCGGAACGCCGCAAGGTGCACGACGCGGGCGTGACGATGCGGCGTGTGCGCGGCGAGGACATCAGCGACACCGAGTGGCGCTTTTTCAGCCGCTGCTACCGGCAAACCTACCGCGAGCATTTCTCTTCGCCGTACCTGAATCTCGACTTCTTTCGCAGGATCGGCGAGACGATGCCGGAGAATCTGCTGCTCGTGATCGCCGAGCGCGAAGGCAAGCCGATCGCGAGTTCGCTCGTGGTCTGGCAACGCGGCGAGAATGGCCAGGGCGGTACGCTCTATGGCCGCTACTGGGGCGCGCTCGAACACGTGCCCTGCCTGCACTTCGAGACCGCGTATTATCAGCCGCTCGAATTCTGCATCGAGGAAAAGCTCGACGTGTTCGAAGGCGGCGCGCAAGGCGAACACAAGATGGCGCGCGGTTTCCTGCCCACCGCCACGCGCTCGGCGCATTGGCTCGCCCATCCGGCGTTCTCCGATGCCGTCGCGCGCTTTCTCGAGAGCGAGACGAACCACATTCACGCCTACATGCACGAACTCAATGAGCGCAATCCTTTTCGAGCGTGATGCGCGCGTTGCCCGTACGTAAAATTCACGCGCGGTGTGTCCTGAAACACGCTCGCCCATAACGATCATCGCTTCCAGAACTATGCCGTGGTTCCTCTACATGCTCGAATGCGCCGACGGCAGCGTCTACACGGGCATCGCCATCGACGTCGCCGCCCGCTTCGCCCAGCACGCGAGCGGCACGGGCGCGCGCTACACGCGCTCACGCAAGCCGGTGCAGGTGCTCGCGCAATTCGAGTTCGCCGACCGTGCGCGCGCCTCGAGCGCCGAGTACTGGGTCAAGCGCCTCACCCCACGCGAAAAGCGCGCGCTCGCGCGCGGCGCGCGCACGCTCGAATCGGTCCTGCCCCCGCCGCCCCCACCGGCCCCGGAAGAAGCCCCGGAAACCGCAGCGCCCGAATGAGCAAACGCCTCGCGCCAAGAGCGTTTGCTCTTTTCATCGAACGCGCCGTCTAAAGCCTAAAGCCGCCGCAGCCCTCGCCGTTATTGCTCACAAGACGCCGGTCTTAGCCCCCGGCGTGCGCTCTCATTTCACCTCGCAAGCCGAAGGGACCGGTGAAGCATGAAGAGACCCATTAAAACGGAGACGAGCCAGCTTGCCCCCGGTTGGCACGGATTGCGGCGCACGACCGCGGTCCTGCTGCCGCTATGGCTGCTCGCTGCCGTCATGGCCGCGATCGCCGCGGTCAGCCTCTCGATCATGTCGATCCTGCTTGCCTATGTGGCGGGGGAAAGCAGTTGGTCGAAGGGTCAGAAGGACGCGGTTCACGCGCTGGAGCGCTATGCACGCACCGGCGACGAGGTGGACTACCGCGCGTTCCTCGCCGGCATTGCCGTGCCGCTCGGCGACCGTGCGGCGCGGCTAGAGATGAACCGCGCGCAGCCGGACACCGCGGCGATCCGGCACGGTTTCGAGCTGGGCCGCATCGCGCCCGCCGATATGGACGGCATGACCTGGGGCTACCGCACGCTCAAGAACACGCCGTGGATGCGCCCGGCCGTAGCCTTCTGGGAGATCGGCGACCGTTATATCCTGCGTCTTGCCGATACCGGCGAACGCCTGCACGCGCTCGTGCAGGCGGGCAAACTGCACGCGCCCGAGTCCACCGGCCTCGTGCAGGAACTGCGCGAGATCGACAATCAGCTCGCGCCCATCGAAAGCGGCTTTTCCCGCTCGCTCGACGACGCCGCGCGCGCCACACGCTCGCTCCTCACGCTCGCGCTCGCCGCCTCCGCGATCGTGCTGCTCGGCGTGTTCTCGCAATTCATCCGCCGCGCGCTCGCACGCAGCGACCGCCTCGAAGCCGAAGTGCGCAAGAACGAGGAGCGCCTCACGCTCGGCTTTGAAGGCATCAACGCCGGACTCTGGGACTGGGAGGTCGGCAGCCGGCAATGCTACTTCTCGAACTGGCTCTACGAGCAGCTCGGCTACGATGTGGGCACGCGCTTCGAAAGCGACACGGGCCTCACCCAGCTCGTCCACCCGGACGACCTCACGCTCGTGCGCCACGCGCTGCGCCAACACCTTGCGCGCGCAACGACTTTCGATGTGGAGTTTCGTCTGCGCACGCTCGCGGGCAGCTACTGCTGGTGCCGCGCGCGCGGCCAGGCGGTGCGCGACGCGCGCGGGCGCGCCGTGCGCATGGTCGGTTGCCTGTTCGACATTTCCGAGCTGAGGACCGCCGAAGCGAAGGCCTATACCGAACGCGAACTGGCGGAGGTCACGCTGGCCTCGATCGGCGAAGCCGTGATCCGCACCGACGAGCACGCGCGCGTGACCTACTGCAACGCGGTGGCCGAACGCATGCTCGGCCGCGCGGCCGCCGGGATGCTCGCGCAACCGTTCGACGCGATCTGCGATCTGCGCAACGACGCGCACGAACCGCAGCGCTTCGATCTCCTGATGAATTCTCAGGCGGCAGGCAACGCAGGCGGAGCGAGTCTGCACGTGATGCGCCCGAACGGCTCGCGTCTCGCGGTCGACTACTCGGTGTCGAGGCTGCGCGACGCGCAACGCCGCGTGATCGGCACCGTCATCGTGCTCTACGACGTGAGCGCGCTGCGCGAGCATGCCGCCCGCCTCGCCTACCAGGCGACCCACGACGAGCTCACCGACATCTACAACCGCCGCGAATTCGAGCGGCGTCTGGCCGCGTTGCTCGACGAGAGCGCGAGCGCACCTGCCGGACAGCCTGGCCATGCGGTCATGTTCCTCGACCTCGACCAGTTCAAGGTCGTCAACGACACCTGCGGCCACTCGACCGGCGACGAATTGATCCGCCAGGTCTGCCGCGTGCTCAAGAGCGAGTTGCGCGGCGAGGACATCATTGCGCGCCTGGGCGGCGACGAATTCGGCGTCGTGCTGCCGCATTGCACGGCCGCGCACGCGTCGCTGCTTTCGGAGAACCTGCGCGCGGGCATTGCCGCGATCCGCTTCACGGGCGCCGGGCGCATCGTGCAGACGAGCGTGAGCATCGGCCTCGTCGGCGACGCGGCGGGGCTCGTTTCCGTGAAGGAGGTGATGAAGGCCGCGGACGTGGCGTGCTACATGGCGAAGAAGAAAGGCCGCAACCGCGTGCACCGCTTTCGCTATGACGACGAGGAACTCTCGCAAACGCACGCGCAGATGGCGTGGGTCTCCGACATCAAGGCGGCGCTCGAGAACGGCCAGTTCTGCCTGTTCGGCCAGAAGATCCTCTCGCTCGCGCAATCGTCCACATCGGCATCGGCGGCCGACGACACGCACGTCGAACTGCTGCTGCGCATGCAGTCCGCCTCAGGCGCGCTCGTCGAGCCTTCCGCGTTCATCGGCGCGGCCGAGCGCTTCGACCTCATGCCGGCCATCGACCGCTGGGTGATCGCGAGCGCGTTCGCGATGATCGCCGAAGGCACCCACGACTACGGCACCTGGTCGATCAACCTCTCGGGCGCCTCGCTCGGCGACGAGCAGCTCGCCGACTATATCGAGGAGCAGCAGCGCATCTGGTCCATCCCGTTCGAGCGCGTGTGTTTCGAGATCACCGAAACCGCCGCCATCACGAACCTGGACGAGGCGATCACGCTCATCGAACGCCTGCGCGCGCAGGGCTGCCGCTTCGCGCTCGACGACTTCGGCGCGGGTATGTCGTCGTTCAACTACCTCAAGCATCTGCACGTCGATTATCTGAAGATCGACGGCAGCTTCATACGCGGCATCATCGACAGCCCGCTCGACCAGGCCATCGTGCGATCGATCAACCAGGTCGCGCACGCAGCAGGCAAGCTGACGATCGCCGAGTGCGTGGAGGACGCCGCCATCGTCGACTGGATGATCGCGATGGGCGTGGACTACGCGCAAGGCTACGCGGTGGGTAGGCCCGCGCGATTCGATATCCTGCCGGGGCCCGAACTGCGCGACGTCGCCGAAGTGGGCTGATCGCGCGCCCATGAAAAAACCGCACGGCCCTGACAGGCACGTGCGGTTTTCGATCAAACCTGCAGCGCGATTTACTTCTTGAAGTTCGCCACGCCTTCGGTGATTTCCTTGTGGGCGGCTTCGATGCCGACCCAGCCTTCGACCTTGACCCACTTGCCCTTTTCGAGCGCCTTGTAGTTCTCGAAGAAGTGCTTGATCTGGTCCTTCAGGTACTCGGGCACGTCGTCGAGCGACTTGAGGTTGGCCGTCATCGGGCAGACCTTGTCGTGCGGGACCGCGATCAGCTTCGCGTCGACGCCCGACTCGTCGGTCATTTGCAGCATGCCGAGCGCGCGCGAACGCACCACCGAGCCTGCCAGCAGCGGGAACGGCGTGATCACGAGGACGTCGACCGGGTCGCCGTCGCCGGAGAGCGTCTGCGGAATGAAGCCGTAGTTCACGGGATAGCGCATGCCCGTGCCGACGAAACGGTCGACGACGAGCAGGCCCAGGTCCTTGTCGGCTTCGTATTTCACCGGATCGCTTTGCGCGGGAATCTCGATGATCACGTTGAAGTCTTGCGGCAGATCCTTGCCGGCGGGGACATTTGCAAAGCTCATGAGCGCTCTCTGTTGAGAAGGGGAAAAATCGACGGCTCGCGCGGAAAAACAGCACGGAACCGAACGTCGCGGACGTTGGAGGATGGACGCCATTATAGCCAATCGGCCAGGGCGGCCGGCAGTTCGGCCCAGGGCTTTCCCGCACGCAGATGAAGTGCCTGCTGAATTGCTGCGCGTGGCGCCCGAAATTGGCGCGATAATCGATCTGCCGGCGCGGCCCGCCATCGGGTGATCCGAGTCACGTTTCGGCGACGTTTCCCGTTTTGCGTTTCCCTCCCCATTTACGAGGCGCATGCATGGAAGAAGCGAAGCACTTCATCGGCGGCGAATGGCAATCGCCCGCCAGCGGCGAGACGCTCGCCGCGATCGACCCCTCCACCGGCCAGCCGTTCGCGCAGCTCGCGCGCGGCAATGCAGCCGACATCGACTCGGCCGTCACGGCCGCACGCAAAGCCTTCGAAGGCGCCTGGGGCGCACTGAGCGCCGCGGAGCGCGGGCGACTGCTGTTCGCGCTCTCGGGCCTGGTCGGCCAGCACAAGGAAGAACTCGCGCAACTCGAAGCGCGCGACACCGGCAAGCCGCTCAAGCAGGCGCGCGCCGACGCCGCCGCGCTCGCGCGCTATTTCGAGTTCTACGCCGGCGCCGCCGACAAGCTGCACGGCGAAACCCTGCCCTACCAGGCCGGCTACACGGTGCTCACGGTGCGCGAGCCGCACGGCGTGACGGGCCACATCGTGCCCTGGAACTACCCGATGCAGATCTTCGGCCGCAGCGTGGGCGCGGCGCTCGCCACCGGCAACGCGTGCGTGGTGAAGCCCGCCGAGGACGCCTGCGTGTCGCTGCTGCGCGTGGCCGAACTCGCGCGCGAAGCCGGCTTGCCCGCGGGCGCACTCAACATCGTCACCGGGCTCGGGCATGAGGCGGGCGCGGCGCTCAGCGCGCATCCCGGCATCGACCACATCTCGTTCACGGGCTCGCCGCAAACGGGCAAGCTCGTCGCGCAGATGGCCGCCGAACACCACGTGCCCGTCACGCTCGAACTGGGCGGCAAGTCGCCGCAAATCGTCTTCGCCGATGCCGATTTCGATGCCGCGCTGCCCGTGCTCGTCGCCGCCATCGTGCAGAACGCGGGGCAGACCTGTTCGGCAGGCAGCCGCGTGCTGATCGAGCGCAGCGCCTACGAGCCGCTCATCGACCGCCTCGCCGCGTCGTTCGGCAAGTTGCGCGTGGGCCCGGCCAGTGCCGATCTCGACTGCGGCCCCCTCATCAACGAGAAGCAGCGCCAGCGCGTGCGCGGCTTTCTCGACGAAGCGGCCGCGAGCCGCATCGCCACGGCGGCAAGCGGCAAGCTCGAAGCCGATGCGCCGAGCGGCGGCTTCTACGAAGTCCCGACGCTCCTGCGCGACGTGCCGCCGCAAAGCCGCCTCGCCCAGGAGGAAGTGTTCGGCCCGGTGCTCGCGGCCATGCCCTTCGAGAGCGAGGAAGAAGCGCTCGAGCTCGCCAACGGCACGCCGTATGGCCTCGTCGCGGGCATCTGGACGCGCGACGGCGCGCGCCAGATGCGTCTCGCCCGGCGCGTGCGCGCGGGCCAGGTGTTCGTCAACAACTACGGCGCAGGCGGCGGCGTCGAATTGCCGTTCGGCGGCACGCGCCACTCGGGACACGGGCGCGAAAAGGGCTTCGAAGCGCTCTATGGCTTCACGGTGCTCAAGACCATCGCGATCCGGCACGGCTGAATCATGTCGATAAACATAAACGGAGACACCATGCGACTCAAAGGCAAGACGGCCGTCGTGACGGGCGGCGGCTCGGGCTTCGGCGAAGGCATCGCCAGGACCTATGCGCGCGAAGGCGCGAACGTCGTCATCAACGATCTGAACGGTGACGCCGCTGAGCGCGTAGCGAGCGAGATCGCGCTCGCAGGCGGCAAGGCCATCGCCGTGCAGGGCGACATCACGCGCGAAGCCGACTGGCACGCGCTGCGCGAGGCGGCGATCGAAGACTTCGGCAGCGTGCAGATCGTCGTCAACAACGCGGGCACCACGCATCGCAACAAGCCGGTGCTCGAAGTGAGCGAAGCGGAGTTCGACCGCGTGTACGCGGTCAACGTGAAGGGCCTCTACTGGAGCGTGCGCGCGTTCGTGCCGCACTTTCGCGAGCGCGGCGGCGGCGCGTTCGTCAATATCGCATCGACGGCCGGCATCCGGCCCCGGCCCGGGCTCGTCTGGTACAACGGCAGCAAGGGCGCGATGATCGTCGCCAGCAAGGCGCTCGCCGCCGAGCTGGGCCCCGACCAGATCCGCGTGAACTGCGTGAATCCCGTGATCGGCGATACGGGGCTCACGGCCGAGTTCATGGGCGTGCCCGACACGCCCGAGAACCGCCAGCGCTTCGTCGCGACCATTCCGCTCGGGCGTTTTTCCACGCCGCAAGACGTCGCCAACGCGTGCCTCTATCTCGCCTCGGATGAGGCGGCGTTCATCACCGGCACCTGCATCGAAGTGGATGGCGGGCGCTGCGTCTAGTGGCGCCCGCTAGCCGACCGATCGGTGTTTTCCCCGACATTTACGCGCCGTCGCACCACGGCGGCGCGTATAGAATGATCGTGCTTTCGCGTCGAATACCCGCCATATCAAGGTGGCAATACAACAAACACGCCAACGAGCAAGATCGCTAAGGAGACACCATGGCCAGTCCAGCGAATCATCTGCCGCAAGCGGGAGCGGGCGCCCCGCCCTCCGCCTTCGAAGAAGCCACGTACCGCAAAGTCGCGTGGCGCCTCATTCCGCTTCTCATGCTGTGTTACGTGGTCGCGTATCTGGACCGCGTCAACGTGGGCTTCGCCAAGCTGCAGATGAGTTCGGCGCTCAATCTCTCCGATGCGGTCTATGGCTTCGGCGCGGGCATTTTCTTCATCGGCTACTTTCTGTTCGAAGTGCCAAGCAATATCATCCTGCATCGCGTGGGCGCTCGCGTGTGGATCGCGCGCATCATGGTCACGTGGGGCCTCGTCTCCATCCTGACGATGTTCGTCACCACGCCCACCATGTTCTATGTGATGCGCTTCCTGCTCGGCCTGTGCGAGGCGGGCTTCTTCCCCGGCATCATCCTCTATCTCACCTACTGGTATCCGGCGCACCGCCGCGGGCGCATGACCACGTGGTTCATGACGGCCATCGCACTGTCGGGCGTGATCGGCGGACCGGTGTCGGGCTGGATTCTCAAGTCCTTTGACGGCGCGAACGGCTGGCAAGGCTGGCAGTGGCTGTTCCTGCTCGAAGGGCTGCCTTCGGTGATCGTCGGCGTGCTGGTGTTCTTCGTGCTCGACGACCGCATCGGCAAAGCGAAGTGGCTCACGGATGAAGAGCGCGCGCTGCTCGAACGCAACATCGCCGCTGAAGATGCCACCAAGGAGGACCCGCCGATCATGACCGTGCTCACGAGCGCGCGCGTGCTGGTGATGAGCCTCACCTACTTCTCGTTCGTGATGGGCCTCTACGGCGTAAGCTTCTGGCTGCCCACCATCATCAAGGCGACCGGCGTGAAAGACGCGCTCACGATCGGCCTGCTTTCGGCGATTCCGTTCGCAGCGGCCGTGGTCGGCATGGTGCTGGTGGCGAAGAGCGCCGACCGCACGCGCGAGCGCCGCTGGCACATCGCCGTGCCGGCCGCCATCGGCGCGCTCGGCCTCGTGCTGTCGGTCACGTGGGCGCACGACACGACGCTCGCCATGACGGCGCTCACCATCGCGACCATGGGCATTCTCACCACGCTGCCGCTGTTCTGGAGCCTGCCCACGGCCTGGCTCGCGGGCACGGGCGCGGCGGCCGGCATCGCGCTCATCAACTCGATCGGCAACCTCGCGGGCTTCCTGAGCCCGTATGCGGTGGGCTGGCTCAAAGAGGCCACCAAGGCCAACGACTCAGGCATGTACATGCTCGCGGCGTTCATGATCCTGGGCGGTCTGCTCGCGCTTTCGGCGCCGGCAAAGCTCGTGAACCGCTAACCGCATTACGGCTTCAGCCAAAACAAACGGCCGCCTGTTTTGCAGGCGGCCGTTTTCGTTGCGGCTTCTGATTCGTGGCGGGCTGCTTTACACCACGTTCATCGACAGTGCGCTTTCGCGGTAGTGCGAAGCCGCCTTCTCGCCGTCGCCAAGTTGCTCGTGCAGGCGCGCGAGCGCGCGATGCGAGCGGATCTTGAGCGGTTCGTTCTGCGTGGCGTCGGCGGACTTGAGCGCGGCTTCGAGGAACGACTGCGCCTTGCCCCACAGTTGCTGCTTCAGGCACAGACGGCCCAGCGCGAACAGCAGGTCGCCGTCCTCGGGACGTTCCTTGCGCCACGCCTCGGCCTTCTGGATGAGCGGCAGCGCGTCGCTGCCCGCCGTGTCCGGATAGCGGCGCAGCAAACGCGCGTCCCAGTTCTGCGAGAGCGCTTCCTCGACGATCTTGCGTGCGTCGGCCTGGCGATCGAGCGCGATCAGCAGTTCGGCGGCGCAGTCGGCGAGACGCGGCGAGTGACGCTCGACGTTCGAGAGCGACTGCCACAGCTCGAGCAGCGCATCGGCGTTGTGACGACGGTCGCGCAGCAGATTTTCCGCCGCGAGCTGGCGCAGGCGCACGGCCACGGCCGGGTGCAACGCCTCGCGCTTTTCCAGCGTCTTCACGAGCTTGAGCACTTCGCTCCAGTTCTTGAGCTGCTGCTGCGCGCGCAGTGCGATCTGTTGCGCGTGGATGCGGCGCCCGCCCTGCGTGCGCATTTCGGTGAGCGCGGCGAGCGCGCCATCGGCGTCGCGGCCGTCGGCGCGCATGTCGGCGGTCGCCATGAGGCGCGCTTCCTGGAGGTCGGGGTCGTCGACCTGGGTGAGCCATTCGTCGCGGCGCGCGTATTCATGCAGACGATGCGCGGCCGTCGCGGCGATCAGGCCCGCGGCGCTCGTGTTCTTCGCGTCGGCGAGCGAATCGCGCGCGGCTTTCTCGGCGCGCGAGAAGCGGCCCGCGTAGAGATTGCCCACGGCGTCGCGCAGTGCGGAGTGCGCCTTCTCGGCGCGCATGCGCGCGCGGTAGGCGGCCACGCGGCGCGGCATCGTCACGATGTTGCGCGCGAATCGCAGGATCGCGTACAGCAGCAGGAACGCCACCACGATGCCGACCACGAACAGGTTGAGCGAGACGTCCACGCGATACGGCGGATAGACGAGCAGCACCTGCCCGGTGTCGAAGCGCCCGACGGTCGCGAGCGCGACGGCGATCGCGAAGAGAAGCGCGAGCCAGAGGAGTCCACGGATCGCCATGTCTTACCCCCGGCTCCGGTATTGCTGGATCGCCTTCAGGCTCGTGTCGAGCGTGGGCAGCGCAACGGCGGCCGAGCCGTCGTTCACTTCCTTGAGCAGCCCGCGCACGGTTTGCGTGTCTTTCGACGCGCCGTCGAAGTAGCGTGCGAGCGTGGCGTCGGCGGCCGCGAGGTCGGACTTGAGCGTTTCCTGGTTGCGCGAGAGCAGCGAGAGGCGCGCCGACAGCAGACGCAGCTTCAGGTTCTCACGCACGAAGTAGCCTTGATCGGGCGACACCAGCATGGCGTCCGCGTTGTCGATGCGGCGCACCTGCACGAGGCTCGCGATCTGCTTGCCCACGCCGTCGACGAAGGTGTTGATCCACACCTTCCATTTCGGCTGGTTGGTCGCCGCGGCAACCTGGGCGATATCGGCGGGCTGCGCAGCCTCGGGCTTCGTATGCGCGACGATCGCCTCGCCCGAAAGCGGCAGCGAGTCGATCTGGCCGAGCGCGGTGTCGAGCTTGATGGCGAGACCCGTGAGGTCCGTCGACGGCGCGGCCTTGAGCTTGTCGATGTCCTGCGCGATCGCCTTGCGCACGGCGATGGCCTGCGCGTTGTCCGAGGCGGCGAGGCGCGTGTCGGCGCTTTGCAGCGCGAACAGTGCGAGCTGCGTGTTGCCCGTGAGCTGGAGCTGTTCGCTCGCGCTCGACAGCATCTGGCCGACTTCGGCGAGCGTCCAGTCGTCGCGGCTCTTCGACAGATCGGCGTATTGCTGCGCGAGCGCCTGCTGCGAATTCTGCGCGTCGGCGATCTTGCCTTCGAGCTGGGCGATCTGCTTGTCGACCTGCTGTGCGCCCGCAACGGCCTGGTCGGCGCGCGCACGCAGCGCGGCGGTCTGCTGCTCGCTCGCCTGCTGGCGTTGAATGGCCTGCATGCCGAGGTTGTCGACCTTGCGATTGAGGAAATAGCCGCCTGCGCCCGAGCCCGCCGCGACCAGCACCAGGACGAGCCACAGCAGCGCCGAGCCTGCGCCGCGCCGCCCGTTGCCCGCGCCCGGCGGCGGCGTCAGCGGCGCGGAAGAGCCCGCGCCCGACGACGCATACGAAGGCCGCGCCGATGCGCTGCCCGATGCCGACGCGCCCGTCGCGACGGCGCCCTGGTTAGCTGTGCTGCTTGAGTTGTTCGAATCTGTCATGCGTGGGTTGGTCGGCGCCTGGGCCGGAGTGTTCTGAACCGGTTGAACAACGGAAGAAGCGAGGCCTAGCAGCGTCTCGACGATGCGTTCGTCGCCCGCGCCGGACACCGTAATCCTATCAAAACCCATTGAGCGCGCCGTCTCGGCGATCCGCGGGTGCGGCGCGACGAGCGGCGCATGACGCAGCTCGACGATCTCGCCCGCCGTGAGGTGCTCGCGCGCGAGTTCGTCCAGGTTGCGCACGCCCTCGGAGCTCGTGACGAGCCATGCGTGCGGCGCGCCTTCGAGCAGCGCGTGCACCTGGGTCCAGGCGGCGATGGGCGGCTCGGGCACGACGCGGCGGTAGGCCGCCACGGTCTCGACTTCGGCGCCCGCTTCGCGCAGACGCTCGGCGAGCCACTCGCGGCCGCCATCGCCGCGCACGATCAGGACGCACTTGCCCGCGAAGGCGTCCACGCCGAAGCTCTTTTCGAGCGCCGCGTAGAGCGACTCCGAATCGAAACGCGCGGGCTCTTCGTCCCCCGCGCCCGCGGGGCTCACCACGCGATGGTCGGGTGCCGCCACGCCGTGCCGCTCGAGCGCGGCCACGCTCGCCGGGCCGACCACGGCCACGGGCAGCGCGGGCGGCCAGATCGACGAGACCGAGGCATAGCACGCAAACGCGCGATCGACGGCGTTCGGCGAAACGAACACGACGAGCGCATAGCGTTCGAGCGCGCCGAGCGCGGCGCGCAGCGGCGCTTCGTCGGTCACGGGCGCAATGGCGATGAGCGGGAAGTCGAGCGTGCGCATGCCGTGCTGCGCGAGTTGCCCCGCGAGACCATCCGACTGACCGGCCGGCCGGGTAATCACGACGGTGAATGGCTTACCGTCACCATTGCCACCGTTGCTGTTATCGCCGCTTGCCGTCGACGCGCGCTTCGCGCCGGCGGAGGCGTCGCCCGGACCGCCCCAGTCGTCGGGCTGGCTGGGGTTGCCGTACGGGTGCCTGGGGCCGGCCATCATCTGGAGGCCGGGCCTTCGCCCGTGCCGGTTGGGTTGTGGGCGGCGGCGCCACTGGCGGGCGCCGTATTCGGGCCATCGGCGGCCTGCGCCGCGTCCGCGAGTGCGCGCACGATCTCGAGCGCGCCCTGCGCGATGAGGTCGTCGGCAACGCGGCGGCCGAGCGCCATGGCCTCGTCGACCGTGGACGCGGCGCTGGCCTCCTGCGCGGCGAGCACGCGGCTCGCGTCGGGCGTGGCGATCGTGCCGCGCAGCGCAAGCTTGCCGTCGTGCCACTGCGCGTAGGCCGCGAGCGGCACCGTGCAGCTGCCGCCCAGTGCGCGCGAAACCATGCGCTCGGCTTCGACTGCCTTCGCGGTGGCGTCGTCGTGCAGCGGCGCGAGCCATGCGGCGATATCGGCGCGATCGGCGCGGATCTCGATGCCGAGCGCGCCCTGGCCCGCCGCCGGCAGGCTGTCCTCGGGCTCGATGAGCGCGCGGATACGCGCGCCGAGGCCAAGGCGCTTCAGGCCCGCAGCCGCGAGAATGATGGCCGCGTAATCGCCGCGGTCGAGCTTGGCGAGGCGCGTGTCGAGATTGCCGCGCAACGGCTTGACGTCGAGATGCGGATAGCGCGCGCGGATCATCGACTCGCGGCGCAGGCTCGACGTGCCCACCACGCTGCCCGCCGGCAACGCGGCGAGCGAGTCGTAGTCGTTGGAGACGAACGCGTCGCGCGGGTCCTCGCGCTCCATGATGGCCGCGAGCGTGAAGCCTTCGGGCAGCTCCATCGGCACGTCCTTGAGCGAGTGCACGGCGAGATCGGCGCGGCCCTCGGCGAGCGCCTGCTCCAGTTCCTTCACGAAAAGACCCTTGCCGCCCACCTTCGAGAGCGTGCGGTCGAGAATTTGATCGCCGCGTGTCGTCATTCCAACAATTTTCACGTCGCAGGCTGGATATAATTTGTGCAGCGCAGCTTGCACATGCTCGGCCTGCCACATCGCGAGGCGGCTCTCCCGCGAAGCGATCACCAGGGTGCGGGGCATGGGCGCGGATAACGTCTCGGAGTTCATGGCAAGTACATCGAATGACGGGATGAAAAGCAGGATCGGATAACAGGCAATGTTAGCACGCGCCCTTTTTACCGCCTCCCCGCAGGGACAGGCTGACAGGGCGCGGGCGGCGGCAAGGAAGAGACTCAGGCGTTGCAGCGGCGCTTACTATACCCATCGTAGGCAAACTGGCGCGCGTCTGGCATGCGGCTGGCACATACGCGGCCCGCGCGGCGCCGCTTCGGCTTGCGCTCGCCCTCGCAGCGGCGCACTCTCCCGCAAGGCCTGCACCCGGCGCACCGCCATTGGCGGGCCGCGCCGCCTCTGCCCTATCCGCACGGCTCGCGCAGGGTGGCACCTTCCACCCTCTCCAGGTTGCACCCGCAGTACACGGCCCGGCACGCGCCGCGGCCATGCAGTTGGCAGTTCTCCGACTAACCTGCCCATATCCTGGCAAGCCTCAAGGAAAACATCGTGAAGTCTTCAGGCTCGGCGCGCGCAGAGCGCCGCAACACCGCATCGCAGAACGCAACTTCGAAGGCCGCATCGGCCACGCCGTCCACGAAACCGGCGAAAACGACGAAGACCACGAAGACCACGAAATCCACGACGACCCAACCGGCCGCCGAGGCTGTCAAGGCGGCGAAGACGCCGAAGGCCGAAAAAGCGACGAAGGCCGCGCAGGCGGCGAAGGCTCCGAAAGCGAGCGCCGGCGCTCCGCGCAATGGCCGCGCGCGCGACGACAAGGACCAGCCGCTCTTCGAAGACATCCGCTATCTGGGCCGCCTGCTCGGCGAAGTGCTGCGCGAGCAGGAAGGCGACGCCGTGTTCGACGTCGTGGAAACCATTCGTCAGACCGCCGTGCGCTTTCGCCGCGAGGACGACAACGCCGACGCGCTCGCGCTGGACAAGCAGCTGCGCGCGCTCTCGCCCGAGCAGACCGTGACGGTCGTGCGCGCGTTCAGCTACTTCTCGCATCTTGCGAACATCGCTGAAGATCGCCACCGCAACCGCCGCCGCCGTATTCACGACCTCGCGGGCTCGGCGCCGCAGGCGGGCACCATCGCGCATTCGCTCGAACGTCTCGCGCTGGCGGGCGCGGCCGCGACGCCGGTGCTCCAGCAGTTCTTCAACGACGCGCTGATCGTCCCCGTGCTCACCGCGCACCCCACGGAAGTGCAGCGCAAGAGCACGCTCGACTCGCAGCACGACATCGCGCGCCTGCTCGCCGAGCGCGACCAGCCGCTCACGCATCGCGAGCTCGAGCACAACGAGTCGCTCCTGCGCGCGCGCGTGACCTCGCTCTGGCAAACGCGCATGCTGCGCGACTCGCGCCTGACCGTGGGCGACGAAATCGAAAACGCGCTTTCGTATTACCACACGACCTTCCTCACCGAGATCCCGGCGCTCTACAGCGAGATCGAAACGCAGCTGAAGGAGCACGGTCTTTCGGCGCGCCTGCCCGCTTTCTTCCAGATGGGCAGCTGGATCGGCGGCGACCGCGACGGCAACCCGAACGTCACCGCCGCCACGCTCGAAGAGGCGAGCGAGCGCCAGGCGCAGGTGATCCTGCAGCACTACCTCGACGAAGTGCACCGCCTGGGCGCCGAGCTTTCGGTGTCGAACCTGCTCGCGGGCGCAAGCGACGAGCTCAAGGCGCTGGCCGAAGCCTCGCCCGACCAGTCGCCGCACCGCGTGGACGAGCCGTATCGCCGCGCGCTGATCGGCGTGTACACGCGCGTCGCCGCGAGCGCGCGCGTGCGGCTGGGCGAAGGCGTGGTGGCCGTGCGCAGCGCGGGCCGCAACGCCGCGCCCGTGCGCGCCAAGCCCTACGCCGATGCGGACGAGTTCTCGCACGACCTGCATATCCTGATGGATTCGCTCGCCGAGCATCACGGCGCGTCGCTCGCCACCACGCGGCTTGCGCCGCTCATGCGCGCCGTCGACGTGTTCGGCTTCCATCTCGCCTCGATCGATCTGCGCCAGAGTTCGGACATCCACGAAGCCGTGATTACCGAGCTGCTCGCACGCGCCGGTGTCGAAGCCGACTACGCGGCGCTTTCCGAAGAAGACAAGCAGATCGTGCTGCTCGCGCAGCTCGCCGATCCGCGCACGCTGCGCTCGCCGTACCTCGACTATTCCGAGCTCGTGAAGAGCGAACTGGGCGTGCTGGAAATGGCGCGCGTGACGCGCGAGAAGTTCGGCGCGCGCGCGGTGCGCAACTACATCATCTCGCACACCGAAACGGTTTCCGACCTGCTCGAAGTGATGCTGCTGCAGAAGGAAACCGGCCTCATGAGCGGACGCCTCGGCCACGCGGAAGACCCCGCGAAGGCCGCGCTGATGGTGATCCCGCTGTTCGAGACGATTCCCGACTTGCGCCACGCGCCGGGCATCATGCGCGACCTGCTCGCGCTGCCGGGCCTCGACGGCATCGTCGAGCACCAGGGCAACGAGCAGGAAATCATGCTCGGCTATTCGGACAGCAACAAGGACGGCGGCTTCCTCACCTCGAACTGGGAGCTGTACCGCGCGGAGCTGGCGCTCGTCGCGCTGTACAAGCAGCGCGGCATCACGCTGCGTCTGTTCCACGGCCGCGGCGGCACGGTGGGCCGCGGCGGCGGCCCGACCTACAACGCGATCCTCTCGCAGCCGCCGGGCACGGTGGAAGGCCAGATCCGCCTGACCGAGCAGGGCGAAGTCATCGCGAGCAAGTTCGGCAATCCGGAGATCGGCCGCCGCAACCTCGAAACGGTGATCGCCGCGACGCTCGAAGCGACGCTGCTGCCGTTGGGCGGGGCGGGCAACGCGCCCGACCAGCTGCCCGCATTCGAAGAGACGATGCAATCGCTCTCCGACGCCGCGATGGCCGCCTACCGCGCGCTCGTCTACGAGACGCCCGGCTTCACCGACTACTTCTTCGCCTCCACGCCGATCACGGAAATCGCCGAGCTGAACATCGGCAGCCGCCCGGCCTCGCGCAAGCTGCAGGACCCGAAGAACCGCAAGATCGACGATCTGCGCGCGATCCCGTGGGGCTTCTCGTGGGGCCAGTGCCGCCTGCTGCTCACGGGCTGGTACGGCTTCGGCAGCGCGGTCGCCTCGTATCTCGACGATGCGGGCAGCGACGCCGAGCGCGCGCGCCGTCTTGCGATGTTCAAGAAGATGTACAAGACCTGGCCGTTCTTCTCGAACCTGCTCTCGAACATGGACATGACGCTCGCGAAGACCGACCTCGCGGTGGCCTCGCGCTACGCGCAGCTCGTCGCGGACAAGAAGCTGCGCAAGCTCGTGTTCGAGCGCATCGTGGCCGAATGGGAGCGCACGACGAAGGTGCTCGGCGAGATCACGGGCGCGGCCGTTCGGCTCGCCGACAACCCGCTGCTCGCGCGCTCGATCAAGAACCGCTTCCCGTATCTCGATCCGTTGAATCACTTGCAGGTGGAACTGATCAAGCGCTATCGCGCCGGCGACCCGAGCCCGCGCGTGCGGCGCGGTATTCATCTGACGATCAACGGGATTGCGGCGGGGCTGCGCAATACGGGTTGAGCGTTCGAACTGTGCTGATGTGCAAACGGCGTCGTGCCCTCGCGGTCACGACGCCGTTTTTTATTGCCTCAGGCGAGCGTCAATCGCGCCGCGTCGCCTCGATCATCAGGGCGTCGAGCTTGAACGACGAATCGCTCTGCACATCGAAGTATTGGCGCACTTCATCGGGCGCGCGCTCCCACATCGAGCGGATCGCCGTCACGCGCTCCGGCGGCGTGCGCATACGCGCGACCCACGTATCGAAGTCGAGCGCAATGCGCCAGCGTTCGCTCACCTTCGCGTCGAAGCCGGCGGCGTCGAGCATCGCGAGCCACTCGTCGGCGCGGTAGTCGCGAATGTGCGACGCGTCGCGCAACAGTTCGATCGCCTGAATATGCGTGTCGTAAAGCGGATCGTCGATGCCCGCGATGTCGATGAACTTGAGCCGGCCGCCCGGCTTGAGCACGCGATGCACTTCGGCCAGCGCCTGCGGCACGTCGCGCCAGTGGTGCGCGCTCATGCGGCTCACGGCCCAGTTGAAGCTCGCGTCGGCGAACGGCAGCGTTTCCGCCGCGCCCTGCTGCGTCCGCACGCTCGTCAAGCCACGCTCCTTCGCGGCGGCTTCGACCGTGGCGAGCATCTGCGGGGCGATGTCGTAGGCCACGACTTCGCGCACGTGCGGCGCGACGGCGAAGCTCGCGTGGCCCGCGCCGCAGCCCATGTCCAGCACCGTCGCATTGCCGCAGGTGGCCGCGAAGGTCGCGGCGAGGTTCTCCAGATCCGCGCCGCTCGCGTGGACCTGGCTCGTGAGGTAGGCGGCGGCGGTCGAGCCGAATGCGTCGGCGACCTGATCGTGATGCTTCATCGCATGCTCCTTTTGCGGGTTCTTATGCGGTGCTTTATGTGGGGCGCGAAGCGGCAAGCGCCGCACGCCGAGGGTTCTGCAATCTCCGGGCTGGCTGACGAGGCGGCCCGTCGCCACGTCAGCCGCTACAATAGAGGCCGTTTTGTACCAGTACAAGTTAAGCGATTATTCTGGTATCGCCGCCACTAGCCCCACGCCCAATGAGCCTCGACACGCCCTCCCCGGCTTCGCCCGCCGCCGCCGGCAAAACCCTCGACGCGACGCCCGCCCGCGCGCTGGGCGAATTCATCCGCGCCCATCGCGAGCGTCTTTCGCCCGCGGAGGTCGGCCTGCCGCCGGGCCCGCGCCGCCGCACGCCCGGCCTGCGCCGCGAGGAAGTCGCACAGTTGTGCGGCGTGAGCCCGACCTGGTACACGTGGATCGAGCAGGGCCGCCCCGTTTCGGCCTCGGCGGACGCGCTCGCGCGCATCGCCGTCGCGCTGCGGCTCTCGCGCGCCGAACGCGCCTATCTGTTCGAGCTGGCCGCGCAGCGCGACCCCGCCGAGCCCGATCCGGCCACCGCCGCGGACGCGCCCGCCACGCTGCTGCAAACGGTGAAACTCGTGGACGCCCCCGCCTACGTGCTCGACCGCCAGTGGACCGCGCTCGCCTGGAATGCGCATGCGGCGGACCTCTTCACGGGCTGGCTCGACGGCGAGCACGACCGCAACCTGCTGCGCTTCACGTTCACCGAGCCGCTCGGGCGCGAGCTGATCGTCGACTGGGAAACGCGCGCGCGGCGCCTGGCCGCCGAGTTCCGCGCCGACTCCATCCGCCACCTGAACGACGCGCCCACGCGCGCGCTGATCGACTCGCTGATCGCCGCGAGCGACGACTTCGCGCGCTTCTGGGCCTCGCAGGACGTGTTCGAGCGCGAGGGCGGCCGGCGCGAGTTCAACCATCCGCGCCACGGCCGCATCGCCTACGACCAGATCACCTTCAAGCCCGCGCACCGCGAAGATCTCAAGCTCGTGGTGCTGGTGCGGCTCTGAGCGGCGCGGGCCGCCTGGCGGCGTTGCGGCAGAGCGCCAATGTTAAAATCGTGATCTTTCCCGCCGTGCTTGACGCAATGCAGCGCAATGCGCCGCGCGGCACGCCTTCTCACCGCTTGCTCGTTCACGCCCCATCACCATGACGTCCCAACTGCACAAAAAAGGCGAAGCCTGGTCGGCTCGCTTCTCCGAACCCATGTCGGAGCTGGTCAAGCGCTATACGTCGTCGGTCTTCTTCGACAAGCGCCTCGCGCTCGTCGATATCGAGGGCTCGCTCGCACACGCGTCGATGCTGGCCGCGCAGAAGATCATCTCGGCCGACGACCTCGCCGCCATCCAGGGCGGCATGGCGAAGATCAAGGGCGAGATCGAGCGCGGCGAATTCGAATGGCTGCTCGACCTCGAAGACGTACACCTGAACATCGAGGCACGTCTGACCGCCCTGATCGGCGACGCGGGCAAGCGCCTGCACACGGGCCGCTCGCGCAACGACCAGGTCGCGACCGACATCCGCCTGTGGCTGCGCGGCGAGATCGACCGCATCGGCGGCCTGCTCGGCGACCTGCGCGGCGCGCTGCTCGACCTCGCCGAACAGCACTCGGGCACGATCATGCCGGGCTTCACGCACCTGCAAGTGGCGCAGCCGGTCACCTTCGGCCATCACCTGCTCGCCTACGTGGAAATGTTCACGCGCGACGCCGAACGCATGGTGGATTGCCGAAAGCGCGTGAACCGTCTGCCGCTCGGCGCGGCGGCGCTCGCGGGCACGAGCTATCCGATCGACCGCTTCGCCGTGGCGAAGACGCTGGGCTTCGACGGCATCTGCGCCAACTCGCTCGACGCCGTGTCCGATCGCGACTTCGCCATCGAATTCACGGCGGCGGCCGCGCTCGTGATGACGCACGTCTCGCGCTTCTCGGAAGAACTCGTGCTGTGGATGAGCCCGCGCGTGGGCTTCATCGATCTGGCCGACCGCTTCTGCACGGGGTCGTCGATCATGCCGCAGAAGAAGAACCCGGACGTCCCGGAACTCGCGCGCGGCAAGACCGGCCGCGTGAACGGCCATCTCATGGCGCTGCTCACGCTCATGAAGGGCCAGCCGCTCGCCTACAACAAGGACAACCAGGAAGACAAGGAGCCGCTGTTCGACACCGTCGATACCGTGGCGGACACGCTGCGCATCTTCGCGGAGATGGTCGCGGGCATCACGGTCAAAGAGCAGGCGATGCGCGCGGCGGCGCTGCAAGGCTTCTCCACGGCCACGGATCTGGCCGACTACCTCGTCAAGAAGGGCCTGCCGTTCCGCGACGCGCACGAAGCCGTGGCGCACGCGGTGCGGATCTGCGTGGACCGCAACTGCGATCTCGCCGACCTCACGCTCGACGAGATGCGCCGCGAACTGCCGGCCGTCTCGCACCTGCTCTCCGAAGACGTGTTCGCAGTGCTGACGCTCGAAGGCTCGGTCTCGGCGCGCAACCATCCGGGCGGCACCGCGCCGGAGCAGGTGCGTGCGGCCATCGCGGCAGCGCGCGCGGCACTGAAGTAAGCGCAGCATGGCGGGTGGAAAACGCCCGCACTCAAAGCCTAACCGGGCGCGCGACGGACAACGTCGCGCGCCCGGTTTGTTTTTGGGCGGCGCACAAGGCGACCAGGCGCTCGAGGACACACATGACAGCGCGCTGTACCCGCAGCAAAATGGCGGAAGTGTGCGCCCGGCAGTCGCGCGCCATGGCCTACGATCCCGCGCCATACTGACGACTCGCTCCGTCAGGTTTCGTCTTCGCTCCCACCACCTGCCCCATGATCGTCCGCCCTCACCTCCACTGGTTCCGCATGCTGCTCGCGTGGCGCGGTTCCGTGCTGCCGCAACTTCTGCCGCGCCTGTTCATCGTGCTGGTCCTGTCGATCATCGCAGTGGCCGCGCACGATCACATCCTCAAGCTCACGGTCAACCTGAGCACCGTGCCGTTCTCGCTGATCGGCATCGCGCTCGCGGTGTTTCTCGGCTTTCGCAACAGCGCGAGCTACGACCGCTACTGGGAAGGCCGCAAGCTCTGGGGGCAAATGCTCAACGAAACGCGCTCGCTGGTGCGCCAGGCACTGACGCTCCCGTGCAGCGGCGACGAAGCCGCCACGCGCGAACGGGCCCGCGAGCTGATGAGTCTGCTCGCTGCGCTGCCGCATGCACTGCGCCATCAACTGCGCAACACCGACCCGCGCGCCGATCTCGAACCCCGCCTGCCGCCCGCGCTGTTCGCGCGCGTGATGGCGTCGCGCTATCGCCCGGCTACGCTCATGCTGTGCGCCTCGGAATGGATCCAGCGCGAGACGCGCGAAGGTCGCCTCGACGGCTACGCGGTGCTCGCGTTCGAGCACAATCTCAATGGCATTTCGGATGTGATCGGCGGATGCGAGCGCATCGTCTCCACGCCGCTGCCGTTCGCCTATACGGTGATGATTCATCGCACGGTGTACTTCTTCTGCGCGATGCTGCCGTTCGGCCTCGTCGACAGCATCGGCGGTTTGACGCCGATCTTCGCCGTGTTCGTGGCCTACGCGTTCATGGCCCACGAGGCGATCGCCTCGCAGCTCGAAGACCCGTTCGGCACCGAAGACAACGACCTCGCGCTCAACCTGATGTCGGCCGGCATCGAGGTCGCGTTGCACGACCTGATGGGCGAGCCTACCGCGCTGCCGGCGCGCGCGCCGGAGCAGTTCATCCTCGACTGAAGGCGCGGCCTCAGTGGTTGTTCACCGTTTCGGCGAGGCGCTTCAAGGTCGCGAGGCGCCCGCCTAGCAGATCGAGCCGCGCATGCTCGTCGATGAGCGGCGTGGTCGCGTCGCGATACGCGCGCCAGTCGCTTTGCGCGCGCGAGACCGCAGGCCGCGCGTGCTTCGGCATGCGCGCATAGAGCTGACGGTAGTAGCGATTGAGGTCGTAGCTCACGTGTTCGCAGCGCGCGTCGGCGCTGCAGGCGCGCACCTTCGGCGCGTCGCCGTCGTACGTCGTCGCCTGGTTGCGCAGCGCGAGCGCGCGATCGCGCACCGGCTGCAGGCGCATGTCCGCCTCGTAGAGCTGGTAAGTGCTGCCGCTCGTGGTCGCGAACGCGGCGCCGAGCATGGTGTCTTCGGCGTCGCGCCAGGACGCCCACTTCTGCTGGCTCAGCTGCCAGCGCTTTTGCTGCGCGGCCGGCAGCTTCGCGAGCAGTTGCGTGAGCGCGTTGTCGGCGGCCTTGCGCCATGCGCTGCGCGCGTCGTCCATGCACTGGATCTGCCCGGCCGTCGACGACCGGTCCGCGCGCGCGAGACAGGTGCGCATGGCCGTATCGATCGGATCGGCCGCCGCAACCTCGGCGCGCGCCGCCGGCGCCACGGCGAACAGCACCGTGGCGGCCGAAATCGCCGACAGCGTCGATACCATCGCAGCAAAGTAACGCGCTAGCCGCGCCGATGAACCACCCAACATTCCCCTCCCTTGCGCGTTCAGGCGCGCACGCAATCCACGAAATACTCGATGCGGCCGTTGATGGTCTCGCCCACGAGCCCGTGGATGTCGGTATGGAAGCCCGGGAAGCGCTCGTTGAACTCGCGCGCGAACTTCAGATAATTCACGATCGTCCTGTTGAAACGCTCGCCCGGAATCAGCAGCGGAATGCCCGGCGGGTACGGCGTGAGCAGGATCGACGTGACGCGGCCTTCGAGTTCGTCGACAGGCACGCGGTCGATCTCGCGGTGCGCGAGCTTCGCGAAGGCGTCCGAAGGCTTCATCGCCGGCTCCATGCTCGAGAGGTACATCTCGGTCGTGAGGCGCGCGATGTCGTTGGCGCGGTAGACGCTGTGGATCTGCTGGCACAGATCGCGCAGGCCCACGCGCTCGTACATCGGATGCTGCGCGACGAACTCGGGCAGCACGCGCCACAGCGGCTGGTTGTTGTCGTAGTCGTCCTTGAACTGCTGGAGTTCGGTGACCATCGAGTTCCAGCGGCCCTTCGTGATGCCGATCGTGAACATGATGAAGAACGAGTAAAGGCCCGTCTTCTCGACGATGATGCCGTGCTCGGCCAGGTACTTCGTCACGATCGCCGCCGGAATGCCGGTCTCGCCGAATTCGCCGTCGACGTCCAGACCCGGCGTGACGATGGTCGCCTTGATCGGGTCCAGCATGTTGAAGCCTTCCGCCAGCGCGCCGAAGCCGTGCCAGTGATCGTTCGGCCGCAGCATCCAGTCTTCGCGCGAACCGATGCCTTCTTCTGCCAGCTCGTCCGGCCCCCAAACCTGGAAGAACCAGTCGTCGCCGTATTCGGCGTCCACCTTGCGCATGGCGCGGCGGAAGTCGAGCGCTTCGGCGATCGACTCTTCCACCAGTGCCGGGCCGCCCGGCGCTTCCATCATCGCGGCGGCCACGTCGCACGACGCGATGATCGCGTACTGCGGCGACGTCGACGTGTGCATCAGATACGCCTCGTTGAAGCGGTGGCGGTCAAACGCGCTGTCTTCCGAGTCCTGCACGACGATCTGCGAGGCCTGCGAAATGCCGGCGAGCAGCTTGTGCGTGGAGTGCGTCGCGAACACCAGCGCCTTGGTGCGCGGACGGCCCGCGCCGATCGCGTGCATGTCCTGGTAGAACTCGTGGAATTCGGCGTGCGGCAGCCAGGCTTCGTCGAAGTGCAGCGTGTCGAGCATGTCGCCGAGCAGATCCTTGATCATCTCGACGTTGTAGACCACGCCGTCGTACGTGCTCTGCGTGATCGTGAGAATACGCGGCTTCACGTTCGGATTCTTCGCGAGCGCCTCGCGGGCGAACGGATTCGCCTCGATCTTCTTGCGGATGTTTTCCGGCTTGAACTCGTCGCGCGGAATCGGGCCGATGATGCCGAAGTTGTTGCGCGTGGGCGTGAGGAACACGGGAATCGCGCCCGTCATCGTGATCGCATGCAGGATCGACTTGTGGCAGTTGCGGTCCACCAGCACGATGTCGCCGGGGGCGACCGTTGCGTGCCAGACGATCTTGTTCGACGTGGACGTGCCGTTGGTCACGAAGAACACGTGGTCCGCGCTGAAGATGCGCGCCGCGTTGCGCTCCGAGGCCGCGACCGGGCCGGTGTGGTCGAGCAGCTGGCCGAGTTCCTCGACCGCGTTGCAGACGTCGGCGCGCAGCATGTTCTCGCCGAAGAACTGGTGGAACATCTGGCCGAGCGGATTCTTCAGGAAGGCGACGCCGCCCGAGTGACCCGGGCAGTGCCACGAGTACGAACCTTCGTCGGCGTACTTGACGAGTTCCTTGAAGAACGGCGGCGCCAGCGCGTCGAGATACACGCGCGCTTCGCGAATCACGTGGCGCGCGACGAACTCCGGCGTGTCCTCGAACATGTGGATGAAGCCGTGCAGCTCGCGCAGGATGTCGTTGGGCAGATGACGCGAGGTGCGCGTCTCGCCGTACAGGAAGATGGGGATGTCCGAGTTGCGCTTGCGCACCGCTTCCATGAACGCGCGCAGCGCGACGATCGCGGGGGCGTGCTCGGGCGCTTCCTCGTCCGAGCCTTCGACGTAGGGCAGGAGCTCGTCGTCGTCGATCGAGAGGATGAAGCAAGCGGCGCGGCTCGACTGCTGCGCGAACGACGTGAGGTCGCCGTAGCTCGTCAGCCCGAGGACTTCCGCGCCCTCTTTCTCGATGGCTTCGGCCAGCGCGCGGATGCCGGAACCCGAGATGTTCTCGGAGCGAAAGTCTTCGTCGATGATGACGACGGGAAAACGGAACTTCATGGGCGATTCTCCAAAAGAAACGACCGCTGCATATGACGCGCAGCGGTCCCCGTATGTCGTTGTGTCCGGTGGCAGGGTCTGGTTCGTCAGGTCTTCGGCAGGGTCACGCCGTGCTGGCCTTGATACTTGCCGCCGCGATCCGCGTACGAGACCTCGCAGATCTCGTCGCTTTCGAAGAACAGCACTTGCGCCACCCCTTCGTTCGCGTAGATTTTCGCAGGCAAAGGTGTCGTATTTGAGAATTCCAGCGTGACGTACCCTTCCCACTCGGGCTCGAACGGCGTGACGTTCACGATGATCCCGCAGCGCGCATAGGTCGACTTGCCCAGACATACGGTCAGGACGTTGCGCGGAATGCGGAAATACTCGACCGTGCGCGCGAGCGCGAACGAATTGGGCGGGATGATGCAGACGTCGCCCTTGAAGTCCACGAACGACTTTTCGTCGAAGTTCTTCGGATCGACGATGGTCGAGTTGATGTTCGTGAAGATCTTGAATTCGTCGGCGCAGCGGATGTCGTAGCCGTAGCTCGAGGTACCGTAGCTCACGATCTTGCGGCCGTCTTCCGACATACGGACCTGATCGCGCACGAACGGCTCGATCATCTTCTGCTCTTCGGCCATGCGCCGGATCCACTTGTCGGACTTGATTGCCATGTTCGCTACTTGACGAGAAATTCGGGTCGGGAAAGCATGCGGACGGGCCCACCGGGCGCACGCCGCGTGCGAAAGGCGCCTATTTTACGCGATGTGGATCGCCATGCCTGGAACTGCGTTTCGCGCCGGCGCAAACGCCGCGCTCACTGGGCGCGGATCAGCCCGCAGGCGAGCGCCGGGCCGGTGCCGCGCTGCGGGTACGCGTACGGGTCGATGGCGTCCCGGTGCACGATCACCGCGCGTTGCAGCACGGAGCGCACGCCGTCGAGCGAGACGTCGGGTGCGACGATAAAGCCCGACGCCACGCCGTTCGAATCCGCATGGATATTGCCGAGATCGCCTTCCACGCGCACGCCGGGCTTCAGGCGCTCCGCGGCGGGCGCGAACACGGCGCCGGCGCTCGAGGCGTCGGTGGCGTTGCAGTCGCCGCGCTCGTGCACCTGCAATGCGTGATCGCTGTCGGGCTGCAGGCCCGCGAGGTTGTAGCTCACCTGCACGCCGTCCGAGTGTTCGACGAACGAAACCGTGCCGCGCACCTGGCTGCCGACAGTGGGCAGCAACTGGGCGACCGCGCGCTTCTCCTGCTGCCCCATGAAGCTCGTGCAGCCCGCCAGCAGCGCGCAGCCGCAGAGCGTGACGAGGGCGATCATCCTGACGACCTGCGCATTCCCCGCTTGCCTGTCGTGTCCTTTATCCATGCGATCCTCTTGCCGGGCGGCGGCAGCCCCGTTGCTGCCGCCATACCGGACCCGATGAAGCCCACATGATACCGCGCACGCGGCGCGTCGCGCGCCTATCTGTCCCCATGCGCGGGGCGCCGCACGAGCGCGGCGGCCCGCACCGGCGCTCAGGTGTTCTGCACGACGATGGTCGGGAACTTCGAGGTCATGTCGCGGGCGCGCTCGGCGATCTGGATCGCCACGCGGCGCGCGATCGCGCGATAGGTGGCCGCCACCGGCCCCTCGGGTGCGGCCACCACGGTCGGGTGGCCCGAATCGGCCTGCTCGCGGATCGCGATGTCGAGCGGCAGGCTGCCGAGCACTTCCACGCCGTACTCCTTCGCCATGCGCTCGCCGCCGCCCGCGCCGAAAATGTGCTCGGCGTGGCCGCAGTTCGAGCAGATGTGCACGGCCATGTTCTCGACGATGCCGAGAATCGGAATGCCCACCTTCTCGAACATCTTGAGGCCCTTCTTCGCGTCGAGCAGCGCGATGTCCTGCGGCGTCGTGACGATCACGGCGCCCGTGACGGGCACGCGCTGCGAGAGCGTGAGCTGGATGTCGCCGGTGCCCGGCGGCATGTCGACCACGAGATAGTCGAGCTCGCGCCAGTTGGTCTGACGCAGCAGCTGCTCGAGCGCGGACGTCGCCATCGGGCCGCGCCAGACCATCGGGTTGTCCTGCTCGATCAGAAAGCCGATCGAGTTGGCCTGCACGCCGTGGCCTTCGAGCGGATTCATCGACTGGCCGTCGGGCGACTCGGGGCGGCCCTCGATGCCGAGCATCATCGGCAGCGAAGGGCCGTAGATGTCCGCGTCGAGCACGCCGACCGAAGCGCCTTCGGCGGCGAGCGCGAGCGCGAGATTCACGGCGGTCGTGCTCTTGCCCACGCCGCCCTTGCCCGAGGCCACGGCGACGATGTTCTTCACGTTGGGCAGCAGCTTCACGCCGCGTTGTACCGTATGCGCGGTAATTTCGCTTCTGACCGCGACGCGGCTCGCCTGCACGCCCGGCACGGCGGCAAGCGCCGCCTCGATCTGCGCGCGCACCGCGTCGAACTGGCTCTTCGCGGGATAGCCGAGCACGATCTCGACGCCGACCGTATCGCCATCGACGGTGACGTTGCGCACGCCCTTGGCCACCGTGTAGGGATGACCCGTGTTCGGATCCGTCAAGGCCGCGAGCGCGGCGTCGACCAAAGCCCGATCTATGCTCATTGAAACTCCGTGGGGAGAATGCCGGTCTGCGTTAGCGCCGATCCGAGTGAGGACTGATCGCCTACGCGCCGGAAATCGAAAGAAATTGTTAAGCTGCATTGCGCAAAATTGCCCGGCAGGGCACGCTTCGCGGCAGCATCGATTTTGTGTGCCGACCAGGGGGTCTCGAAGCCGCGACCCAGCGGCTTTTCGCCTGGCGGCGCCAACCTCAAGGCGTCATTGTAGTAGCTGCCGCCGCGCACCGTTCGAAGACCCTGTTCGCATGCGGGGCCGCGAACGCCGCGGGCAGCGTCCGTTCCACTCAAGAAAGGAAAGCAAATGAACACAAGAATCCTGACTCGCCTGTCCGTCTTCGCCGTGGCCGGCGCGCTCGTCGCCGGCTGCGCGACGCAGCAGGGCACCAACACGGCCGTCGGCACCGGTGTCGGCGCAGGCACGGGCGCGGCGATCGGCGCCATCTTCGGCGGCGGCAAGGGCGCGGCAATCGGCGCTGGCGCTGGCGCACTGGTCGGCGGCATCACCGGCTACAACTGGCAGAACATCCACAACAAGCTCACGGGCGCCACCAAGGGCACCGGCACGAAGATCACCGAGCAGCCGGACGGCTCGCTCAAGCTCGACATCCCGAGCAATGTGACGTTCGACACCAGCAGCTACGCGATCAAGCCGTCGTTCGCGCCGGTGCTCGACCAGGTCGCGCAGACGCTCCAGCAGAACCCGGAAGTCGTTGCGCAGGTGGTCGGCCATACGGATAACACGGGCTCCCCCGCCTACAACCAGACGCTGTCGGTCAACCGCGCCCAGAGCGTCGTGAACTACCTCGCTTCGCGCGGCATTCAGATGCAGCGCATGTCGGCCTCAGGCCTCGGCGATACGCAACCGATCGCCGACAACAACACCGAAGCGGGCCGCGCTGCTAACCGTCGCGTGGAAATGTACCTGCGCGCGACGTCGCAGCACCAGGGCGGCTAAGCTGGCCCGACGCAGTCGCCGGGAACGCGGTTGCCGGCGACTGCGCAGCAAAAACAGCGACGCATCAGCGGGACGGCAATCATGCCGTCCCGTTTGCATTTCGAGCGCCCCGAAGACGCGTCCGCAACCCTTGCCGGACGGCCATCCGACCCCCGCTTCAACGCATTGGAAGAGAATCGAAAAATTTTTCGAACTCTCGGGAAAACGTGCTGTCTGTCTTTACGGTACGTGTGCGGCAGTGCCGCCGCGTCACCATTCTCCTCTTGTCGTTGTTGCTCCGGGGCCAATCTTGCCCCGGTTTTTTTTGGCTGCAATTTGTGCATCGCAGCATCACCGCGGCTTGCGCAGCCCGCGCGCCCTCCAGGCATTGCGCATACGAGCGTCCACCGGCTCGCCGAACGGCGCTGCGCCCGCCCTGCTAAAATCGCGCTTTCCCCCGCAATATCGGACTTCCCCTCACTTATGTCAGCACCCGCCACCGACCTCGCAGCAGCCGGCGCGCATGCCAATCCAAGCGGCCGCCGCCAGATTCTCGTTACGTCTGCTCTGCCGTACGCCAACGGCCAGATCCACATCGGCCACCTGGTCGAGTACATCCAGACGGACATCTGGGTTCGCGCGCTGCGAATGCATGGCCACGAGGTCTACTACGTCGGTGCCGACGACACGCACGGCACGCCCGTCATGCTGCGCGCGGAGAAGGAAGGCCTCACGCCGCAGCAACTGATCGCGCGCGTGTGGCAGGAGCACAAGCGCGACTTCGACAGCTTCGGCGTGTCGTTCGACAACTACTACTCGACGGACTCCGAAGAGAACCGCGTGCTCTCCGAGTCGGTGTATCTGGCGCTCAAGGAAGCGGGTTTCATCGAGACGCGCGACATCGAGCAGGCCTACGACCCGGTCAAGAACATGTTCCTGCCGGACCGCTTCATCAAGGGCGAGTGCCCGAAGTGCGGCGCGAAGGACCAGTACGGTGACAGCTGCGAAGTGTGCGGCTCGACCTACGCGCCCACTGACCTGAAGAATCCGTACTCGGTGGTCTCGGGCGCGACGCCCATCCGCAAGACCTCGACGCACTACTTCTTCCGGCTCTCGGACCCGCGCTGCGAAGACTTCCTGCGCGGCTGGGTGAGCGGCCTCGCGCAACCGGAAGCGACCAACAAGATGCGCGAATGGCTGGGCGAGTCGGGCGAATCGAAGCTCGCCGACTGGGACATCTCGCGCGACGCCCCCTACTTCGGCTTCGAGATTCCGGGCGCGCCCGGCAAGTACTTCTACGTGTGGCTCGACGCGCCGGTCGGCTATTACGCGAGCTTCAAGAACCTGTGCGAGCAGCGCGGCCTCGATTTCGAGGCATGGGTGAAGGCCGGCTCGAAGACCGAGCAGTACCACTTCATCGGCAAGGACATCCTGTATTTCCATACGCTGTTCTGGCCGGCGATGCTGCAGTTCTCGGGCCACCGCACGCCGACCAACGTCTTCGCGCACGGCTTTTTGACCGTGGACGGCGCGAAGATGTCGAAGTCGCGCGGCACGTTCATCACGGCGGAAAGCTATGTGACCACGGGCCTGAACCCCGAGTGGCTGCGCTACTACTTCGCCGCGAAGCTCAACAGCACGATGGAAGACCTCGACCTGAACCTCGAAGACTTCCAGGCGCGCGTGAACAGCGACCTCGTCGGCAAGTACATCAACATCGCAAGCCGCGCGGCGGGCTTCCTGATCAAGCGCTTCGACGGCCGCGTGCAAGATAGCGCGATGCAGCATCCGCTGCTCGAGCAACTGCGCGGCGCGATTGCGCAAATCGCTGCGCACTACGAAGCGCGCGAATACAGCCGCGCGCTGCGCCAGACGATGGAACTCGCCGACGCCGTGAACGGTTACGTCGATACGGCCAAGCCGTGGGAGCAGGCCAAGGATCCGGCCAACCCGGTGGCGCTGCACGAAACCTGCAGCGTGAGCCTCGAAGCGTTCCGCCTGCTTTCGCTCGCTTTGAAGCCGGTGCTGCCGACGCTCGCAGAAGGCGTCGAACAGTTCCTGGCGATCAAGCCGCTGACCTGGGCCGATGCAGGCAAGGCGCTCTCGTCGCATCAGCCGATCAACGCGTACAAGCACCTGATGACGCGCGTCGATCCGAAGCAGATCGAAGCGCTGCTCGCCGCCAACCGCGATTCGCTGCAGGCGACCGATGCGCCCACCGCCGCGGCTGCGGATGCGAACAAGAAGTCGAAGGCCGCCAAGGAAGCGAAGAAGCCGGCCGCCGATGAAACGCCGGAAGTCATCTCGATCGACGACTTCGCGAAGATCGACCTGCGCGTGGCGCTGATCGTCGACTGCAATATCGTCGAAGGGTCGGACAAGCTGCTGCAACTCACGCTCGACGTGGGCGAGGAAAAGACGCGCAACGTGTTCTCGGGCATCCGTTCGGCGTACAAGCCGGAAGACCTCAAGGGCAAGCTCACGGTGATGGTTGCGAACCTCGCGCCGCGCAAGATGAAGTTCGGCATGTCCGAAGGCATGGTGCTCGCGGCGTCTTCCGCCGACGAGAAGGCCGAACCGCGTCTCTACATTCTCGAGCCGCATAGCGGCGCGAAGCCGGGCATGCGGGTCAAGTAAAACCCGCTCGCCGATGTCATGCGAAACGCCCCTTGCGAGGGGCGTTTTTTTTGCGCCTGATTTTTCGAGGCGCTAGCGACGCAGCCGATCGAAACGGCGCGTATAGAGAATATCGGCACCGTTGAAGGTGCCGCCGTACACCACCAGCGACCAGTAGCGCGAGAGGTTGATCGTGGCCTTCACCGCGTTCGACGCCGACTGCAGGCCCTGCTCATAGCCGATCACGAGACGCTGGTTGATGGCCTTCGCGATCATCACGACCTCGGTGTCGGTCAGGCCCACCTCGCTGCGCCCGATCGAAAATTCGTCGAGGCCGATGCTCTGCGCAATGCGCTTGCCTTGCGCGCTGCCGAGCAGGGCGAGCGCCGTCGTCATCGCGCTCTGCTGGCCGAGGTTGTTGCCCTGGTCGGTGCCGTGCCCGAACAGCAGCCAGGAGAGCTTTTCGTTATCGGGCACGTTGGGCTCGGAAACGAGCCGCACCGCCGGCGCCTGCACGGTGCCGGTGACCTGCACGCCCGCCTCGACCTGCTGGTTGCGCCGCATTGCGAGAATGTTGATGCCCGGATTGCCCACCGGCCCGTTGAACGTGAAGAAGCCGTTTTCGATATTGAGCTTGGTGCCGAACGCCGTGTAAGTGGAGCCTTCGGTCACGCGCACGTTGCCGACCGCGCGCAGCGGGACGTCCGGCGCGCTATTGACCGTAATCGTGCCCGCCAGGCCCAGATCCGCGCCCTGCCCGCGGAAGCGGAAGTCGTGGCCGAGATCGATGTCGACGTTCGCGCGCGGGGCAAAGCGCGGCGCGGGCCTGGTCGACGCCGTCTCTTCGATGGGCGGCCTGCCGCCGACCGTGGTGCCGTCGGGGCGCACGATCACGACGTCGTCGCCGAGCGACGGCGCGGGCAACTCCGGCATGTCGAACAGCGCGCGATCGACCGTGAACTTGCCGTCGATCTGCATGCCGCCCAGATGCCCGCCGTTGGCGATGCTCGCGCTGCCGGAGAGCGACAGCTTGCGGTCGGGCGAAGCGAAAAGCTCGAGCTTGTCGGCGACGATGCTCGCGGTGAGATCGGGCTCGGCGTTGTCGAGCCGCACCTGGCCCTTCGCGCGCAGCGTGCCGCTCGTTGCGCCGTGGAACTCCACCTGCTGGAAGTCGACGAGGTTCTGCGAGAGCGCGATGCGGATCACGCCGTCCTTCAGCTCCACGCCCTGGTCGACCATGGTGGCCGAGATGCCGTCGCCGACCAGCGAGCCCGTGAGGTTCGGCTTCGCGACCGTGCCGCCGAGTGCGAGCTGCAGCGCGAGATGGCCGTCGAGCAGGTAAGTCGGGCCGAGCATGCCGCCCGTGTTCCTCAGCGAAGGCACGTTCGCCTTGATGGTGCCGCCGATCGGCGCCTCGTCCGCGACGGTGAGGATGCCGTCGCGCGGCATGAGCGTCGTGTAGGCGTCGATGTCGAGCATGCCCACGCGGCTCGCCAGCGCGTGCGCCGTGAGCGTGAGGCGGTTGCCGCCGCTGAAGGCCGCGCGCACGTTGAGGTCGCCCACGCCGAGCGAGGCAAAGCCGCGGCCGACCTCGGTCGTGATGTCGCCCGAGCGGCGCTTGATCTGCACGTAGCCGGTGGCCGTCGGGCCCACGGAGAAGTCCCAGTCGCCGTCGAAGATCAGGTCGGTCCTGAGCGTGGACGGCACGCCCGTGAACTGCTGCCGGATCTGCATGATGCGCGCGAGCGACACATTGGTGAGCGTGCCCGCCGAGCGGATGCGGCCATGGTCGAGATCGAACGATTTCAGCTCGAGCGAGGCGCCTTCCCCCGTGATGCGCGTCGCGCCGAGCGTGACCTTGCCGGGGCCCGCGCTCACCGTCAGCGGCGACTGCAGCTTCACGCCGGGCACGCCGCGGTTCTCGAGTTGCGTCACCGTGCCGTTCCAGCGCGTGCCTTCGCGCGTGTCCTGGAGGCCGCCGTTGGCCGCCGCCACGAAGTCGATCGGCTGGCCCTGGACCTTGCCCTTCGCGCTCGCGGTGAGCGTGTGCTTCGCGCGCGTGCCGTCGAGGCGCGCGGTGAGCGTCGTGATATCGACGCCCGCCACGGCGATGTCGCTCGCGTCGGTGCTGAAGGCGAGCGCGCCGTTCGCGCCGTCGCGCGCGAGCGCCCGGCCTTCGGCATGGCCGACGCGGTTATCGCCGAACACCACGTGGTCGGCCTTGTAGTCGAGCGAGACGTCGGGATGGGCGAAGGTGCCGATGACGTCGCCGTTCGCCGCGAGCTGGCCCGCGATACCAAAGCCGAGCCGGTCGAGCTGCGGCGCATCCACGCGAAAGCGCAGGCGGTCGCCCCGCGCGCCGAAGCTGCCTTGCAGATCCACGGTATTGCCCGCGACCGAGAGGTTCGCGCGGCTTGGCAGAATGCGCGAGCCTGCCAGCTGGATGAGGCCCTGACCCGTGAGCGGCAGGTCGTCGTAGACGCTCGGGCCAAGCTTGAACTCGGCCCGCGTCGTGAAGGTGGGCGCGAGCGTGCCGCTCGCGTTGAGCGTGCCGTTCACGCGCGCCTCGATGCGCCGCGCTGCGGGACGCGTGGCCGGTCGCGGCTTCGCGTGGGGCTCGGCCGCCCCGCCCGGGCTGCTCTCTTTCGCGTTCTCGACGCGCTTTTGCTCGGCGGCCTGCTCGCCCGATTGTGCGGGGTTGAGCGACGGGTTCAGCGCCGGATTGAGCGCGAGATTGCGCTGCGGGTTGAACGCATCGGCGGCGGACTGGGGCGCGGGCCGCGGCCGGGCGGCCGGCGCAGGTGTTTTGGCGGCCGTGCGCGCCGGTGTTTGCGACGTGAGCGACAGCGGATCGAAATTGGTCAGCACCGCCTTGAGTTGATAGGTGGAGCTGGCGTCGTGCTTGAGCGCACCCGACAGGTCGATGCGCCCCGCCCCCGAAGTCAGCCGCACGTCGTTGAGCGACAGGCGCGCGGGGTCCTGCGTGATCTTGCCCTGCACGCGCAGCGCCGCCCTCGGATCGGCGAGATCGAGCGTGACGCTTTGCACGTCGCCGTTCAGCCGCACGCCGACCGGCCCCGCGAATTGCGTCGCGCGCACGCTCGACTGGATCGCGTTGAGGTCGAGCCCGGCCACCTTCAGGTCGAAACGGCCGTCGCGCCCGCTGATCGTGCCGCCGCCGGTGACCGTCGCGTTTTTCACGAGACGCACGGCGAGCTTCGGGATGCGCTGCGTCTTCGCATCGAGCACGACGTCGGCGTGGGCGTCGATGAGCGGCAGCAACTTTTCGTCGATGGCGCCCGGCTTCGCGTTCACGATCGAGACCGCGCCCGCCACCGTGAAACCCGCCGCGTTGCTGCGCGCGCGGGCCGCGTCGGCCGCGGCCGAGGCTGCCGCCGCGGCATCGGGCTTCGCGCCGCCCGCCGGCGCCGATGCGAGCGCCGGCGCGGAAGCCGGCGTCACGTCCGACACCGCCGCCGCCCCCGAAGCCACCGCCGCGAGCGCCGCCGGCACGCCCGCCGTGCCGCCCGGCACCGGCTGCAGCTGCGCACGCACCGCGAGGTCGGCGAACGGCGCGCCCGGCGCGAACGCCTGCGGATTGACATGATCGAACGCGAGCGTGACGCGCTGCAGCGGCACGGAAGCGAACGGCGTGGCCTCCACGTGCGCGCGGCCGGTGAGCTTCATGCCGCTTGCCTCGACATCGGCCGTGAGCGCCTCGAGCGAGCCGGCGAGGTTTGCGCTGACCTGCACGTCTTCGCCGTTCACCTTGCCGGAGTAGCCCAGGTCGCCGGTGAGCGCGAACGGCCGCACGCCATCGAGCTTCGCCTCGGCGCTCACCGCGCCAAAGGGCGTGTCGAGACGCTCGATGGCGGCCTCGTGATGGCGGCCGTCGCTGCGTCCGTGGAACTGGAAGTGCGAGAACTCGTTGGTCGAGGTGCCTTCGTGCACTGTAAGCTTGTCCACCTGCAGGTCGCGGATCTCGAGCCCGAGCGGCAACTGAAGGTTTTCCGGCAGCTTCATCGGTGAGGAAGGCTCGTGCGACGGCACGATGCGCATCTCGATGTCGCCGGCGTGCAGATAGTCCACCACGAAGCGCCACGGCTTCTGGCCGAAGCCCTGCAGCTCCCATTGGCCGCCGATGCGGTCGACCTTGAACGTGGTGCCGTCCGTGCCGCGCCAGCTCAGGTTGGAAAAGCGCACGCCGCTCGCGAGCGTGCCGCCTTCGAACCGGCCCGCGAGCTTGCCGTCGAGCAGCCTGACTGCTGCGCGCCACGCGTAGGCCGTGCCGCGCTCGGTGGTCAGCACGCCATAGAGCAAGCCGGCGACGAGCCCGACCAGCAGCACCGGCACGACGATCGCCCAGGCAAGCGCCTTCCAGAGCCGCGGCCCGCGGCGCCGCGGCGGCGCATTTTTATCACCCGCGCCGCCGTCGCCGCCATTGCCTCCATGGCCGCCGGGTTCCCCGCGCGCTTCATCGTCCGGGCTGCGCCCAGCCTCCCCCGGCGGCACCGCGAACGTGGCGGGCTGCCATGCCACCGCAGCAAAACGGCGCGCGCTCATGCGCCCCCCTCGCCGTGCGGCGCAGGAAGCGTTGCGAAGCGGAGCAGCGAGCGCGTCATCATCAGAAGGCGATCCCGAGTGTCAGATAAGGCCGCACGCTGTGAGTGCGAAAACCATAGGCGAGATCGAGGTTGACCGGCCCGACGGGACTGCGCCAGCGCGCGCCGATACCCGCACCGGGATCGAACTCCTTTTCGCCCCAGGTATCGGTGGCGGTGCCGACGTCGAAGAACGCCGCGCCGCCCCAGTCGTGGCTGAACCAGTGCTGGTACTCCACTGAGCCGGTGACGAGATACTTGGTCGGCAGGATCGAGCCCGACTGGTCGTTACCGATGCTCTGGAACGAGTAGCCGCGCACCGAGTTCGAACCGCCCGCACGGAACAGCAGCGACGCGGGGATGCCGCTCGACGGGCCGCTCGTGAACACGCCGCCCAGCTCCGCGCGGAACACCATGATGTCGCTGTGGCCGATCGGCAGGTATTGCTGGCCGCGCATGTAGGCGCGCAGGAAGCTCTGCTCGGCGCCCACGTTCTTGAGCGCGAGGCCCGCCTCCATGCGGATGATGTTGCCCGAGCGCGGAAAGAGCGGATCGTCGACGTTGCGGCGCGTCCAGCCCCAGGTCGGCACGAGCGCATAGGCCCGCGAGGACGGCCCGACGTTCTGCGTGAGACGGTCGTCGTAGAACATCAGCGCGTACGCGTAGTCGATGTTCTGCGAGGTGCGCGTGCGCTGCACCCCGACACGCGCGCTATAGATGTTCGTATCCGAGACGTCGGTCGTCGTGTAGGAAGCGACGAGGCTGTTGGTCCAGGCACGCGGACCCGGCGGCATCGAAAGCTGGACCTGACCGAACTTCTGGATCTGGTCGAGCCGCCCCTGCACCTGGAATGGCCACGCCGCCCCGAACGTGTTCAGGTAGGTGTAGGAGCCCTGGACGTGCGCGCCGGTGTCGGTCGAATAACCCACGCCGCCGCGGAAGTTGTTGTACGGGAACTCGCTCACCTTCACGTGCACGGGCGTCTCGAGCGGTTTTTGCGTGTTCGCGTCGACGTCGATCGCCACGCTCGCGTAGTACGGCGTGTTCTGCACCTGGCGCTGCAGTTCGGCCACGCGCTTCAGGTCGTAGATTTCGCCCGGCGAAAGCGGATTCACGTTGTCGATGATGTAGCCCGGATAGCGCCGCGGGCCCGAAACGTCGAGCTTGCCCAGCGTGAAGGTCGGCCCGCTGTCGAACGTTACGGAAAGTTGCGCGTCATGCCTGAGCGGATCGACGCGCGCCTCCGAAAACGTGATCTTGGCGCCGAGGTAGCGGCGCGCCTGCAGCGCCTTGAGCGAGGCGTTCTTGGCGTCGTCCCAGCCCGACTGCGTAAAGGCGTCGCCTTCGTGCAACGAGAATGCGAAGCGCGCAGTGTTCTCCTGCGCCGGGTCTTCCGTGAGGACCGGGCCGCGAAACACGAGCTTCACCGACGAAATCGTCGTGCGCGGCCCCGCGTCGACGCTCACCCGCACGTGCCGCCGGCCGTCGATCGTGCGCACGTCGGTGCGTACGACCGGCGTGAAATAGCCCGCCGTCGAGGCGAGGTCGCGCACCTGCTGCGGCGTCGCGGTCACGAGGAACTCGAACTGGTCCTCGTTCACGTCCGAGCGCGTGGCAAAGCGCGCAATGTCGAGGTGCGTCTCGAGCAGCTTGCGCAGGTCGCGCGGGGAGGCCTGGATCTCGACGTCGTAGTAGGTGCGCGGGCGCATCCACGGCAGGAGGGTGGTCAGGATGTCGGCCCGGGCGGGCGGCGCCACGGCGGAGCACACGGTGAGGCACACGATCAGGCACGCGGCGAGCCGTGGCCGCGCCGCCCGCGAGGGGCGCCGCCGTGCGCACAATGCTTCGATCACCCATCCCGCCAAACGCCACCTCCGGCCGTCGTAGAACTGGTTGCCACCGGTTGCGCCGCTCGCGCGCAGGGCACGGGAAGCGGCAACGGGCGCAAACGCGTTATTTCACCACATCGGCGCGTCAAAACCCCAGGAGGAGGTGCAAAGCGTGCCACAACGGCGGGCGCGGCCGGGCCGATGGCACGCGCGGGGCGGCCTCGGGGATGGCCAACGCATTCCGCCCGGGCGGATGTTCCGCGGCGTTGGCTTGCGGTAAAATTGCCGCCGACAGAATTAGCGGCGCGGCGCAATCAGGCGCCCCGCCTTACTGGACGGACGTCAGCCATGTATCAGTCGGACATCACGCAGTTCATCAACCAGCTCAAGCAGCAAAAGCCGCAGCTCGAAGAACAGCAACGCAAGGGCCGCGCGCTCCTGTGGGACAAGCAGCCGATCGACCTCGACGAGCGCGAGCGCCAGCAGGCTTCGCGCGTGAAGCAGACGTCTTACGTCTACTACCAGAACTTCTGATGGCCGAGGCCGACGGGGCCGGCGCGCCGCCCGCAGGCGAGCACGCGGCCAGTCACGCGGGCCACGCCGCCGGACAAACGCCCGGTGAGGCGCTGACCACGCCCACGACCGACTCGACGCCCGACACGGTCGACGGCGTCGCGTTCGCACGCCTTTACGGCGAGCCGCTCTTCAAGCTCCCGCAGGACCTCTACATCCCGCCGGATGCGCTCGAAGTCTTCCTCGAGACCTTCGAAGGCCCGCTCGACCTGCTGCTGTACCTCATCCGCAAGCAGAACTTCAACGTCCTCGACATCCCGATGGCGGAGGTCACGACCCAGTACCTCGGCTATGTCGAGCAACTGCGCAAGACCAACCTCGAACTCGCGGCCGAATATCTGCTGATGGCGGCCATGCTCATCGAGATCAAGTCGCGCATGCTGCTGCCGGTCAAGAAGGCCGATACCGGCGAGGAAGCCGAGGACCCGCGCGCCGAACTCGTGCGCCGCCTGCTCGAATACGAGCAGATGAAGCTCGCCGCCCAGCGCCTGGACCAGTTGCCGCAGCTCGGCCGCGACTTCCTGCGCGCCGAGGTCTATATCGAGCAGAGCATCACGCCGCGCTTTCCCGACGTGGACAGCAACGACCTGCGCGCCGCGTGGGCCGACGTCATCAAGCGCGCGAAGCTCGTCCAGCATCACAAGATCTCGCGCGAGGAGCTTTCGGTGCGCGAGCACATGAGCATCATCCTGCGCCGGCTCCAGGGCGAGCGCTTCATGGAGTTCTCCGAGCTGTTCGACACCACGCGCGGCGTGCCCGTCGTGATCGTGAACTTCATCGCCATGCTGGAGCTGTCGCGCGAATCGCTCATCGAGATCACCCAGCCCGAGCCGTTCGCGCCGATCTACGTGCGGCTCGCGTATCTGCCTGCCTGATCCTCGGCCCGGCCTTGCCCGGGTCCGCGCGCGGCGAGCCAATAAATAGGACCGCATCGCGCAGATGCCTGCGCCGGGCCGCACAGCGGAACGCCAGGACAACCCCCTACCCGAGGCGGGTGCGCCGCATTCACAAATCCACTACAATCGCCCGCGCCTGCCCGGTCTCGTCCCATATACGGGGCACACCGCGCCACTCGCGCGGACCGGGCGCGCGACGTCCGCTCGCGGCCCTTCGTCCGGGTCTCTGGCTTGCGGCCGTGCAACCCAAGTCTTGCCCCGCGCGAGGCATAAAGCATCCGATCATGAAAGTCATTAGCTCGATTCAGGAATTGCGCGACCAGTTGCGCGGCCAAAACCGCACCGCGTTCGTGCCGACCATGGGCAACCTGCACGAAGGCCATCTCTCGCTGATGCGCCTCGCGCGCCAGCACGGCGACCCGGTCGTGGCGAGTATCTTCGTCAACCGGCTGCAGTTCGGCCCGAACGAGGACTTCGACAAGTATCCGCGCACGCTTCAGGACGACATCGAGAAGCTGCAGAAGGAAAACGTCTACGTGCTGTTCGCGCCCACCGAGCGCGACATGTATCCGCAGCCGCAGGAGTACCGCGTGCGCCCGCCGCACGACCTCGGCGACATTCTGGAAGGCGAATTCCGCCCCGGTTTCTTCGAGGGCGTGTGCACGGTCGTCATGAAGCTGATGTCGTGCGTGCAGCCGCGCGTGGCCGTGTTCGGCAAGAAGGACTACCAGCAGCTCATGATCGTGCGCGCGATGTGCAACCAGTTCGCGCTGCCGACCGAGGTGATCGCCGCCGAAACGGTGCGCGACACCGACGGCCTCGCGCTCAGCTCGCGCAACCGCTACCTCACGGAAGCCGAGCGCGCCGAGGCGCCGCAACTGGCGGGCGTGCTGCGCGCGATCCGCGAGTCGGTGCTGTCGGGCCGCCGCGACTTCCAGCAGCTCGAACTCGACGCCATGGCGACGCTCGCCGCGCGCGGCTGGAAGCCCGACTACATCGCGATCCGCAAGCGTGCGAACCTGCTGCCGCCCGCACCGGGCGTGGCCGGCGACGCCGAGTCGCCGCTCGTCGTGCTGGCCGCCGCGAAGCTCGGCGCGACGCGCCTGATCGACAACCTCGAGATCTGAGGGCCGCGGGCGGCCGCGCCGTCCCGCTTTCACCCGATCCCCCCAGATTCCGCTTACCCGCGGCGGGCCGCGCGCCCGCTCGCCTGAGGAGACCCTCCATGCAACGCCATATGCTCAAGTCGAAGATCCACCGCGTCGCGGTCACGCACTGCGAGCTGCACTACGAAGGCTCGTGCGCCATCGACGAAAACCTGCTCGAAGCGGCGAACATCGTCGAAAACGAGCGTATCGACATCTGGAACATCAACAATGGCGAGCGCTTCACGACCTACGCGATCAAGGGCGAGCGCGGCAGCGGCATGATCTCGCTGAACGGCTCGGCCGCGCGCCGCGCGCAACTGGGCGACCTCGTGATCATCGCGGCGTTCGCGAACGTGGAAGAGGAAGAGCTCAAGGCCGGCTGGAAGCCGGACCTCGTGTTCGTGGACGAGAACAACCGCATCAAGGGCAGCCGCGACCACGTGCCCACGCAAGCCTGGAGCTGACACGCGGGTCAGGCCGGCGCGGCTCACCGGGCCCGCGCCGCCGTACCGGCGTGCTTATTTGCCGTCGACCCAGCCGATAATCGACTGCCACTGGTCGAGGTCCTTCTCGACCCGGCTCTTCGCGACGTCCCACAGCGTGAGGCCGTGCGCGGCGAGCTGCACGTAGTTCTGCGTGTCGCGCAGATACCCCAGCACCGGCAGTTCGAGGCCCTCGACGAAGCGCTGCAGCTGCTCGGCCGAGCGCGTGCGCGAATCCACCCGCATGCCCACCACGCCCACCTGGATCGCCCCCTTGCGCACGGACTTTTCCTTGGCGAGGCGGTTCAGGAAGTCCTGGGTGGCGAGAATGTCGAACATCGAGGGCTGCAGCGGCACGATCACCTTGTCCGCCAGCTCGATGATCGCCTGGAGCCGGTTGCCGTGCAGGCCGGCGGGCGTGTCGATGACTGCGTGCTCGAGCCCCTTGGGCGGCTTCGCCGGGTTGTCCAGATCGACCTGCCAGCTTTCGATGGCCGGCAGCGTCGCGGCCCGCAGATCGAGCCAGGCGTGCGAGGACTGCTGCCGGTCGAGGTCCGCGAGCGCCACCCACTCGCCTTGTGCGGCGAAATAGCCGGCCAGATTGGTGGACAGCGTGCTCTTTCCCACGCCGCCCTTGGGATTCGCCACCACGATTACCGTCATGAATGCTCCCGTCAGGATGGCTGGCGCAAGGCCAGCCGGATTGCCGTGATTTTTGCGTGATGCGTTGTTCGATACCTGGCGAGGCGCCTTGCAGACGAGCCGGCGCCCCGAATCAACCGTCCGATATTATCGGCAAATTGCGCGCCGCCGAAGCCCCCCACGAGCGCGCACCTGCAATGTTCATATCAAATCAAGGAGACTGACCGACCATGAGCACGCTACGCCACGACATCACGATCGAATCCCTGCTCGAGCGGCAGCGCGGCCGCCTGCCCGATTTGCTGGGCTTTCGGCCGCTGGTCCTCGAGCAAGGCCTGCTGCGCGCCGAACTCGACGTGCGCAGCGACCTGCTCGCCCCCAATGGCTTCCTGCATGCCGCCACGGTGATCGGCCTCGCCGACACCGCCTGCGGCTACGCCTGCCTCGCGCACCTGCCGCCCAACGCGAAGAACTTCACGACCATCGAGATCAAGAGCAATCATCTCGGCACCGCGCGCGAAGGCACCATCTCGGCCGTGGCGAAGGGCGTGCACCTCGGGCGCAGCACCCAGGTCTGGGACGCCACCGTGAGCGGCCCGGACGGCAAGACCATCGCGCTGTTCCGCTGTACGCAGATGGTGCTCTACTGAGCCGGTCAGCCGCGCTTTTAGCTGCACTTTTAGCCGATGACGCCGAACACCTTCTCCAGATCGAGGCTCGCCGCGAGCGTGTCCGCCAGCCGCTCCAGCGACGCCTCGCGCAACGCCGGGTAGTCCACCGCGCGCGCCTGCGCGAGCCCGGCCCAGCGCAGGAGCGCGGCGCACGCCTGCGGCGTGTCGAAGAGGCCGTGCACGTAGGTCGCGAGAATCTGGCCGTCCGCCGAGCGCGCGCCATCCGGGCGCGTCGCCCCCGCGTCTGCCTCCGCGAGCCACAGCGCGGGCGATTCGAGCGAGCGCCCGCGCGTCTCGCCCATATGGATTTCGTAGCCCGCCACGCGCGCCGGGCCCTCGTCTGCATGCCCTTGCGCGCCCTCCAGCGCGAGCGCGCCCGTCACGTTCTTCAAGGTCTTTTCGCGCGTGAGCACGGTCTCGTAGTCGAGCCAGCCGAAGCCCTCGACCGCGCCCGGCTCGCCCTCCACGCCATGCGGATCGGCAATCGCGCGGCCGAGCATCTGCATGCCGCCGCAAATGCCGATCACGCGCCCGCCATAGCGCAGATGCCGCGCGAGCGCGGTCTGCCAGCCCTGGGCGCGCAGCCACGCGAGGTCGTCGCGCACGTTCTTCGAGCCCGGCAGGATCACGAGATCGGCGGCGGGCGGCGCTTCGCCCGTGCGCACGTAGGTGAAATCGACCTGCGGATGGGCGCGCAGCGCGTCGAAGTCGGTGTGGTTGCTGATGTGCGGCAGCGCCGGCACGACCACGCGCAGCGTCTCGCCGCCGGCCTGGGCGCCGCTGTGGGCGGCGCCCGGCAGCATGTCCTCGGCGTCGAGCGTGAGGCCGTGCAGATACGGCACGACGCCCAGCACCGGCTTGCCCGTCTGCTGCTCGAGCCAGGCGAGGCCGGGCTCCAGCAGCGTGCGGTCGCCGCGGAAGCGGTTGATGACGAAACCTTTGACGCGCGCGCGCTCGCTCTCCGAAAGACAGGCGAGCGTGCCGATCAGATGCGCGAACACGCCGCCCCGGTCGATGTCGGCCACGAGCACGACCGGGCAATCGACCGCCTCCGCGAAACCCATGTTGGCAATGTCGTTGGCGCGCAGATTCACTTCGGCGGGGCTGCCCGCGCCTTCCACGAACACCGTGTCGTAGCGCGCGCGCAGACGCGCATAGGACGCCAGCACGGCCTCGCGCGCGAGCGGCTTGTAGTCCTGGTACGCGCGCGCGTTGAGATTCATGCGCGCCTTGCCGTGGATGATGACCTGCGAACCGAGGTCGCTGTTGGGTTTGAGCAGCACCGGATTGAGGTCGGTATGCGCCTCGATGCCGGCGGCGACGGCCTGCAGCGCCTGGGCACGGCCGATCTCGCCGCCATCCACGGTCACGGCGCTGTTCAGTGCCATGTTCTGCGGCTTGAACGGCGCGACGCGCACACCCGCGCGGCGCGCGAGGCGGCACAGGCCGGCGACGAGCGTGCTCTTGCCGGCGTCGGAGGTCGTGCCCTGGATCATCAGCGTGCCGTTGGGTACGCGGGGCATGGCGGGTAGCGTGGCGGTCATGAAGCGCTTGGGTGGGCTGCGAAGGCGAACGCGCATTATCCCATCGCCCCGCCGCCCGATGCAGGACCACGGCGCGACATTGGGCGATGGGACAAGAGCGAGCCTGGGCGCAGCCGTTACAATCACGCGATGAATTCGCGCGATCTCACCTTCATCGTCGGCGGCGCGCGCTCGGGCAAGAGCGCGCACGCCGAACGCCTCGCCGCCGCGAGCGGCCTGCCGGTCACCTATGTCGCCACCGCGCGCGTGACGGCCGACACCGAGTTCGCCGAGCGCATCGGCCACCATCGCGCGCGGCGGCCCGCGGACTGGGCGCTCGCCGAGGCGCCGCTCGATCTCGCTCTCGCCCTCGATACAGCGGCGGGGCCTCGCCAGTGCGTGCTGATCGACTGCCTCACGCTGTGGCTCGCGAACCTGCTTTGCCCCGCCGATTCCGAAGCGCCGCTGCCCGACTGGCGCGAGCGCCTCGACGCCTTCGCCGCCGCCTGCGAGCGCGCACAAGGCACGGTGCTCGTGGTGAGCAACGAGATCGGCATGGGCGTCGTGCCGATGGGCGCGGCCACGCGCCTTTACGTGGACGAACTCGGCCGCCTCAATCAGCGCATCGCGGCGCTCGCCGACCGCGCCACGCTCGTCGCCGCGGGCCTGCCTTTGGTGCTCAAGGCGCCGAGCGGGACCTCATGATGCTCTCGCTACCCGTCACCGCCGCGCTCGCCGTGGCCGGCGTCGCTGTGGACCGCTGGCTCGGCGAGCCGCGCCGCGCGCACCCGCTCGTCGCCTTCGGCCAGTACGCGAACCGCATCGAAGCGCGCCTGAACACGGGCCGCCGCGGCCGACCGCTCGGCCTCGTCGCATGGCTCGCCGCCGTTGCGCCACCCGTCATCGTCGCCGCGCTGCTGTGCGCGCTGCTGCCCTGGCCGCTCGCCTGGGCGCTGCACGTCGCGCTGCTCTGGTTCGCGCTCGGCGCGCGCAGCCTCACGGAGCACATCGCGCCGATCGGCGCCGCGCTCGCCCGGCGCGACCTCGCCGCCGCGCGCGAGCTGACGGGCCGCATCGTCTCGCGCGACACAGCCGGGGCGGACGCCACCGCGCTCTCGCGCGCGGCCGTCGAGTCGGCGCTCGAAAACGGCAACGACGCGATCTTCGGCGCGCTGTTCTGGTTCGCGATCGCGGGCGGCCCGGGCGCCCTCGCGTTCCGCCTCGCCAACACGCTCGATGCCATGTGGGGCTACCGCACGCCGCGCTTCCTGCGCTTTGGCTGGGCGGCCGCGCGCATCGACGACGGGCTCAACTGGATTCCCGCGCGCCTCACGGCCGCGAGCTACGCGCTGCTCGGCGACACGCGCATGGCGCTGCGCTGCTGGCGCGACCAGGCGCATCGCTGGGAGAGCCCGAACGCGGGCCCGGTGATGGCCTCCGGCGCGGGCAGCCTGAACGTGCTGCTGGGCGGCGCGGCCGTCTATCACGGCTTGCTGGAGGAGCGCCCGGCGCTCGGCGCGGGCTCGCCGCCGCGCGCGCAGCACGTGGATGCGGCCTTGCGGCTCGTCGAGCGCACCACCATTTTGTGGCTCGCGGCGCTGCTCGCACTGGCCTTCGTGAGCGTGGCGACGCATGTCTGAGCAGCCAACCGCACTCGTCGCGCACGGCGGCAATCTGCACGAAGCCGCGCAGCGTTACGGCATCGCCTGGGACGCCTGGATCGACCTCTCAACCGGCATCAATCCGCATGGCTACCCGGTGCCGCCGGTGCCGCCCACGGCATGGCGGCGCCTGCCCGACGACGGCGACGGCTTTGCCGCCTGCGCGGCGCGCTACTACGGCGCACCCGACGCCCGCCACGTGTTGCCGGTGGCGGGCAGTCAGGCCGCGATCCGCGCGTTGCCGGCATTGCTGCCGCGCGCCCGTGTAGCCATCGCGCCGCTCACCTACGGCGAGTACGCACCGGCGTTCGCACGCGCGGGCCATGAGATCGTGCCGCTCGACGTCACGCAGGACGCGCTGCCCGATACCGTCACGCACGCCGTCGTGGTGAATCCGAACAATCCGACGGCCACGCATCTGGCTGCCGCCCACCTGCTGCATTGGCATGCGCAACTCGCGACGCGCGGCGGCACGCTGATCGTCGACGAAGCCTTTGCCGATGCCCTCGGCCACGAGCGCTCCGAAACGCTTGCGCGCGCAACGAGCCGAGAAGGACTCGTCGTGCTGCGCTCGCCTGGCAAGTTCTTCGGGCTCGCGGGCGCGCGCTGCGGCTTCGCGCTCGGCGCCCCCGCCCTGCTGGCCGCGTTGCGCGCACAGCTGGGCGCGTGGACCGTGAGCGGGCCGGCACGCCACGCCGTCACCCATGCGTTCGAAGACAGCGCGTGGCAGAACGAAATGCGCATTCGCCTCGCCGCCGACAGCGCGCGCCTCGTTGCGCTGCTGCGCGCTCACGGCTTCACGCCGCACGCCACGCCGCTGTTCGCCTGGATCACGGACCCGCGCGCGCCCGCGCTGCAGGACGCGCTCGCATGCCACGCCGTGTGGACGCGCCGCTTCGACGCGCCGGCCAGCCTGCGCTTCGGCCTGCCCGCGTCCGAGGGCGAGTGGCAGCGCTTCGAAAGCGCACTCGGGCAAGCCATGCGGGCGATCGGTTGATGCGCGCGGCCACCACGGCGTTGGCGCTGCTGGCCGCGACGCTCCTGCCGTGCGCCGCGCATGCGAGCGTCACCGCCATCGACGACGCGGGCGACACCGTCACCCTCCCCGCGCCTGCGCAGCGCGTAGTGAGCCTCGCGCCCCACGTGACCGAGCTGCTCTACGCCGCGGGCGGCGGCGCGAAAGTGGTCGGCGCCGTGGCCTACAGCGACTATCCGCCCGAAGCGCAAAAGGTGCCGCGCGTGGGCGACAACCGCGCGCTCGACCTCGAACGCATCGCCGCGCTCAAGCCCGACCTCATCGTGGTCTGGCGTCACGGCAACGCGCAGCAACAGCTCGATCGTCTGCGCGCGCTGCACATCCCCCTCTTTTTCAGCGAGCCGCACAAGCTCGACGATGTCGCGACCTCGCTCACGCGCCTCGGCGCGCTGCTCGGCACTGAAGACACCGCGCAGGCCGCCGCGACGGATTACCGCCGCGACATCGCACAGCTGCGCGCGCGTTATGCGCAGCGCGCACCCGTGAGCGTGTTCTACGAAGTCTGGGATCAGCCGCTGATGACCCTCAACGGCTCGCACATGATCAGCGACGTGATCGCGCTCTGCGGCGGCCGCAACGTGTTCGCGGCGCTCGAACCGCTCGTGCCGACGGTAACGACTGAAGCCGTCCTCGCCGCCAATCCCGATGCGATCGTCACCGCGTCGCAAGGCGCGACGTCGCCGGACCGCCCGCTGCCGAGCCTCGAGCGCTGGCGTACCTGGCCGGCGCTGGCCGCCGTCGCCCACGGCAATCTCTTCGCCATCGACGGCGATCTGCTCACGCGCCCCACACCGCGCATCGCGCAGGGCGCGGCGCAGCTGTGCAAGGATCTCGACCTCGCCCGCTCGCGCAACGCCGCGGCGCATTGATTCGATCTCCGAATCGACTCGCTAGGCGTTCCAGCGCGCCAGCAGCCACAGGGCGCTTGACGCGTCGTAACGCAAATGCACGATCGCGCCCATCTCCAGCGGCCAGCGCACGCAGCGCGCGAGCGGCACGCCGAGCGCGCGCGCCGTGACGGTGCGCATCACGCCCGCATGCGTGACGGCCCAAACGGTGGACTTCTCGCGCGCGTCGAGCGTGTCGAACCAGCCGCTTACGCGCGCATCGAACTGCGCGACGCTCTCGCCGCCGTGCTCGCGCGCATGCTCGAAATTCGCGGCCCATGCGTCGATCTGCGCGCGCTCGATCGCGTCCCAGTGCTGCATCTCCCACGCGCCGAAATCCATCTCTGCGAGGCGTGCTTCGGCTTGCGGCGTGGGGCCGCGCAGATCGCCGAGCGCCGCCGCCACGCTCGCGCAGCGCGTGAGCGGACTCGTTTCGATACGCTGCGGTTCGCGCACGCCGAGCGCCGCAATCCGCCCGGCGAGCGACACGGCCTGCTGCGTCGCGTCGCCCGCGAGCGGCACGTCGCTCGCGCCGTAGCACATGCCCGCATCCACCGCCACGGCGGGATGGCGGATCAGAACGAGATCCATGCGAGCCCCACGAGGTAGATGGCGATCTCGAACACCTGTTGCGCGAAGCCGAGACAATCGCCCGTATAACCGCCGATGCGGCGCACGAAGTAGCGCCCCAGCACATAGCGCAACACCGCGAGCACGCCGAGCGTCGCGGCGCCCGCGCGCCAGTCGGGCGCGCCGGACCACACCGGCCAGAACAGCCATGGCAAGCCGAACACGCACGCGCACAGCCACGCGGGCACGCTCATGCGCTGCGCGACGGGCTTGGCCTTGCCCTCTGGACGCACATACTCGAGCGAGACGAGATAGCTGATCGCGCAAGCGCGGCTCGCGGCGTGGCCGGCGATCATCAGCATCGCGGCGCGCGCCGGCGGCAGCGCCGCGAGCGTCTGCCACTTGAGCGCGAGCGCCACCGCGAGGCCGATCGCGCCGAACGCGCCGATGCGCGAATCGTGCATGATGCGCAGCACGTCCTCGCGGTCGTACGCGCCGCCGAATGCGTCGAGGCAGTCGGCGAGACCGTCTTCGTGGAAGGCGCCCGTCGCGAGGAGCGTGACGGCCATCGACAGCAGCACGGCCACGTTCGCCGGAAACGCGCGCAACGCGGCGAGATAGACGAGCGCGCCAAGCGCCCCGATCAACGCGCCGACGAGCGGAAAGTAGCGCGCCGCCGCGTTGAGCCACGCGGGCTCGAAGCCCACCCAGCGCGGCACCGGCACGCGCGTGAAATAGCCCAGCGCAGTGAAGAAATAGCGCAGTTCCGCCAGTGGATTCATCGCGCGGCGCTCAGGCGTGGCGATCACTGCGATTGTCGACGCCGGCCGACTCGAAACTCGCCATGTCGTTCAGGAACGCCACCGCCGCGCGCAGCAGCGGCACCGCGAGCGCCGCGCCCGTGCCCTCGCCCAGACGCAGGTCGAGCGTGAGCAGTTCGCGCGCACCGAAGTGATCGAGCATGCGGCGATGCCCCGCTTCGTTCGATGCGTGCGCAAACACGCAGTAGTCGCGCACGTTCGGCGCGAGCGCGTCGGCCACGAGCAGCGCCGAGGTGGCGATGAAGCCGTCGACGAGAATCGCCATGCGCGAGCGCGCCGCTTCGAGGTACGCGCCCGCCATCATCGCGATCTCGAAGCCGCCGAACGCGGCAAGCACGTCGAGCGGCTCGCGCGCGTCGGCATGATGCGCGAGCGCCGCCGCGAGCACATTGCGCTTTTTCGCAAGGCCCGCATTGTCGAGGCCGGTGCCGCGCCCGACGCATTCGTCGATCGGCACGCCGCACAGCCGGCTCATCAGGCAAGCGGCCGACGACGTGTTCGCAATGCCCATTTCGCCAAAGCCGATCACGTTCGTGCCGAGTGCCGCGTGATGGCGCACGCGCCCGGCGCCCGCCGCGAGCGCGGCGATGGCTTCGTCGCGCGTCATGGCGCGCTCGCGCGCGAAGTTGCGCGTGCCGTGCGCGATGGGCACATCGACGAGGGTCGGCGACGGCGGCAGCGGCGTCGCCACGCCCGCGTTGACGACTTCGAGCGTGAGTCCCGCCACGTCGCTGAACACGTTGATGGCCGCGCCCCCAGCCACGAAGTTCGCGACCATCTGCGCGGTGACGGCCTGCGGGTATGGGCTCACGCCTTCGGCAGCGATGCCGTGGTCGCCTGCGAACACGATCATCACGGGACGCTCGACGCTCGGGCGCGTCGTGCCCTGGATCATGCCGAGCTGGCGCGCCAGCGTTTCGAGCCGGCCGAGACTGCCGGGCGGTTTGGTCTTCGTGTCGATGAGGCGTTGCAGTTCGTCGCGCAACGAGAGGTCGAGCGGTTCGACGGCGAGCAGTTCGGTAAGCGATGACGTCATGGTGTATTTCGTTTCGAAGTGATGCGGGCGACAGCGGCGCACTAGTGCACGCCGTTCGATCCCGGCGAATGCGGTGATGAAGATGTCGAGCCGAGTGCGGGGACAAGCGCCTCGTGCGCGCCCTCGCGGATCAGCACGAGCGGATGACCGAATGCGGCGCTCGCGCGCTCCGGCGTGAGCACATCGCGCACAGGGCCTGCGTGAAAACCGCCGCGGCCGTCGAGCAGGAGCGCATGCGTTGCGAAGCGCCGCGCAAGATTGAGATCGTGGCACGAAAACAGCACTGTCCGCGCTTCACTGCGCACCCAGTGCGAAAGCGCTTCGAGACAGGCAATCTGATGATGCAGGTCCAGATGCGCGAGCGGCTCGTCGAGCAGCAGGAGCGGCGCGCCCTGGCACAGCGCGGCGGCGAGCGCGACACGCTGGCGCTCGCCGCCCGAAAGCGACAGCACATCGCGCGCGGCGAACGCTTCGAGGCCGAGCGTGGCGAGCGCGGCGTGCGCGGCGGCGCGATCGGCGTCGCCTTCCCAGCCCCAGCCCGAAAGATGCGGATAGCGATTGAGCAGCACGGTGTCGATCACGCTCGCGCTGAAGGCGTCACGCTGGTCCTGCGGCATCAGTGCGCGGCGCTGCGCGAGGTGCAGCGGCGGCCACTGCGCGAGCGCGATGCCCTCCACTTCGACGCGTCCCGCCGAGGGCTCGCCCAGGCCCGCGAGCGCGCCGATCAGCGTGGTCTTGCCCGCGCCATTCGCGCCCGCCACGCACCAGATTTCGCCGGCGGCAAACCTTTGCGTGAGCGATTCCACGAGCGTGCGCGCGCCCGCACGCAACGTGAGCGCGTGGACCGCGAGCAGGGAAGGATGCGTATCGCTCATCGTCCGCGCCTCGCGAGCAGCATCCACAGGAACACGGGCACGCCCGCGAGCGCAGTCACGACGCCCACCGGCAACTGCGCAGGCGCCGCCACCGTACGCGCGACGAGGTCCGCGCCCATCACGGCCACGCCGCCCGCGAGCGCGGCAGCGGGCACGAGCATGCGCTGGTCGTTGCCGAACGCGAGACGCAGCATGTGGGGCACGACGAGCCCTACGAAGCCGATGGTGCCGCCCGTCGTCACGGCAGCGGCCGCCGCGAGCGACGCGGCAAGATAAATGCCCACGCGCAGACGCAGCACCGGCACACCGAGCGCCTGCGCAGCAGCGTCGCCGCGCAGCAGCACGTTGAGCATTGGCGCGGCGGGCACGATGCACGCAAGGACCACGCCAAGCGTCGCGAGCGCGGGCCATGGCGTGGCCGCGCCATTGAGGTCGCCCGTTAGCCAGAACAGCATGCCGCGCAGACGCGTGTCGGGCGCGAGCGTGAGCAGCAGCGTGATCACTGCGCCCCAGCCTGCGGCCGTCACCGCGCCCGTCAGGAGCAGCCGCGGCGAGCTGTCTTGCGGCTCGCCGCGCCATAACTCGCGGCGCGCAAGGCCGAGCACGAGGAGGATCGAAACGAACGCGCCCGCGCATGCGCTCGCCTGCACGCCCCACCACGCCACGCCCGCGATCATCGCGACCAGCGCGAACGCGGCAGCGCCCCCCGACACGCCGAGCACATAGGGCTCCGCCAGCGGATTGCGCAGCAGCACCTGCAGCAGCGCGCCCGCCAGCGCGAGCAAGCCGCCACATGCAAACCCCGCCAACGCGCGCGGCAAGCGCAACGTACGCACGATTTCGATCGCCATGTCCGGCGCGCCGTGCACGTCATGCGCGGGAGCGAGCGCCGCCAGCGCCTGCGCAAACGTCACGCTCACGCTGCCGGTTGCGAGCGAGGCAGCGAACACCCCGAGCGCCACGGCTGCGAGCGCGCCCCAGATCATGCACGCACGGCGCGCGCTCATCGAGCGGCGCGGCAGCGCGTGGAGCGGCTGCACAGGTGGCACAGGTGGCACAGCATGGGACTCATCGCGGCTCATGGAACGCATCGGGGAACTCGGCAGCGGATTTCAATCAAGCTCGCACAGAAAGACAGCAGGGGTATACGCAGGCCGCGACAGAGCGCAGTATTTTGGTCGCCAGGGATTCTGCATGACGCGTGGCACAAGCGGTTCGCGAAAGCACTGGCAAAAGACCATGAATCCGTGATGTTATAACGCGCAGACCACGATCGAGACGATGCGCTTTGTGCGCGGCCCTGGCAAATTACGTTCCCGCCCGGCGTATGCAGCACACGTAGCGAGGGTTTTGTGCCTGATTCGGGTAAGAAGCCGGGTTGTTACGTCTGGAAACGACACAATTATCAAAATACGCGTTAATCCGCGCTAGAATGCCTGTCTTTAGAGGACGCAGCACATGCTCAACGAACTCGAAACACTCTCACAAAACATCGGGCGGCTGATCGAGATTAATCAGCGCCAACACGAAGCACGCCTCGCACTCGAAGAGCAACTCGCGCAGCTGCGTGCGCAATGCGACGAAACACGCACCGAACTCGAACAGGTCCGCGAGGAGCGCGCCGCGCTGCAGGCAGAGCGCGATGCCCTCTCGGCCAAGATCGACGATGCGCAGGTGCGTCTGAACGCGATCCTCGAAAAGCTGCCACGCGCACGCGCCGGTAACGAGCGCGACAACCAGCTCGATCTGCTCGAGCCGTCGCAGAGCAACGACGACGACAGCAACGCGGCCCGCCACGGAGAAAATGCATGACCACCAAGCAGATCGAAGCGACGATACTCGGCCAAACCTATCGCCTCGTCTGTTCGCCGGAAACGGAACAGGCGCTGCTCGAAGCCGTGGCGCGCGTGGATGCCGAAATGTCGAAGATCCGCAATCACAGCAACGTGCGCGGCACCGATCGCATCGCCGTCATGGCGGCGCTCTCGCTCGCCTCGGAACTGCTGCGCCTGCAAACCAGCGTGCGTCACGGGGAAGCATTCCCAGCCGAAGAAATCCGTCGTACAATGCGCCAAATGAACGAACAACTCGGCGCTGTGATTCACCAGTACGGTGTGCAATAAGCGCTGATGTACGCCGCGGTTGTAAGCCGCAGTATTACGCAGCAACGTGCGGTATGATGTTGTTCAAAGGTAGCGTTGATTTGTTTAGAAACGCGCGTTTCTAAACACGCTGCCAAACAGTTTAGTCAGCTTCCCTGCCTGGTTCGCCAAGGTCATATATTCCTTGAACCAATGCCATGTGCACGGTTGCGGAAATTTGTAGCACGGGCGTGCGCGTCACACAGTCTGATGTACCCGAAGTGCTGCTAACTGCGACCAATTCTGAACCCTCGGTTCAGGATGCCGGCCTAGCGGCTATGGCGGGGACCTATTCAAACGGCATCGGACCACAGTCCGATGCCGTTTTCCTTTGTGCGGCGTGCATTGGCGTTTGTCGCGGCATGCACACTCGCCCCTCTCCCCTTTCGACGTGAACTTCGACTCATGCGCTACTGGCTGATGAAGTCCGAACCCGACGAAGCAAGCATCGACGACCTCGCAAACGCGCCGCAGCGCACGCTGCCCTGGACCGGCGTACGAAACTACCAGGCGCGCAATTTCATGCGCGACACCATGCAGCAAGGCGACGGCGTGCTGTTCTATCACTCGAGCTGCCCCGAGCCCGGCATCGCGGGCATCGCGCAGGTGTCGTCCACGGCCTACCCCGATCCCACGCAGTTCGATCCGAAAAGCGCTTACTACGACGCGAAATCGACGCACGAGAATCCGCGCTGGATGCTCGTCGACGTCGTGTTCAAGAAGAAGTGCCCGCTGATTGCGCTCGCCGCCTTGCGCGAGCACGAGGAACTCGCGGACATGCGCGTGCTCGCCAGGGGCAATCGCCTTTCGATCACGCCGGTCACGACGGCCGAGTGGAACTTCATCACGAAACATCTGATGTGATGCGGTTCGGTTCTGCCGCGACGCAGGGCGGCCGGGCACGCACACAGCATTCGTGCGCGACTTCAAGCACAATCGCGCACAGTCGCGCGTGCTCACGTATGCCTCGCGCGCGACGCCAGTTCTGCAAGGAGCCTCAATGAACCGAAAAACCGCCGTTACGCTCGCCGCCGCATTGGCTGCCGCCCTCCCCCTCGCCATGACGCTCGCGCCGGGCGCCGCGTTCGCACAGAGCGACGCGCGCTTCCAGCAGCCCTCGGGCGTGCTTTCGCTGTCTGCGCAGGCGAGCGCCGAAGTGCCTCAGGACGTCGTCAACATTACGCTGTTCTACGAGCAGGAAGCGAACGATCCGGCCTCGCTCACCGCGACGCTCAATCAACGAGCCGACTCCGCGCTTCAACGCGCCAGAGGCGTCGCTGGCGTGACCGCGCATTCCGGCCAGTTCTCGATCTTCCCTTCCACGGATCGCGACGGGCGCATCTCCGCCTGGCGCGGCCGCACGGAAGTCGTGCTCGAGTCGCATGATTTCGCGGCGGCATCGAAGCTCGCCGGCGATCTCTCGTCGATCATGCAGGTGGGCAACGTGCAATTCTCGCTGTCGCCCGAGGCACAGCGCGCCGCCGAGCAAAAGCTGTCGGGCCAGGCCATCGCCTCGTTCCGTGACCAGGCGCTTTCGGCCACGCGCGCGTTCGGCTACAGCAGCTACACGATTCGCGACGTGAACGTGGGGCACTCGGGCGTGATGCCGCGCCCCATGATGATGATGAGCGCGCGCGCCGCTTCGGCTGACGCGAAGATGTCGGCACCGGTGCCGCTCGAAGGCGGCACGTCCACGGTGACGGTCAACGTCTCCGGCTCGGTGCAGATGAAGTAAAGCGCGCGATACAAGCCACGCAAGCAAAAAGGCCACGGTGAAAACCGTGGCCTTTTTCATGGGCTAAAACGCGTGGCGCGTTCGCGTGCGCGTCAGCTCTTCGCGCCTGCTACCTGTGCGCCGTCCTTGCCGCGTTTGGCGCGACGATACGCCCACGCCATCAGGCCGATACCCACGATGATCATCGGCAGCGAGAGCCACTGGCCCATCGAGAGGCCGAGCGCCAGCAGGCCGAGGAAGTCATCGGGTTCGCGTGCGAACTCGACCGTGAAGCGCGCGAGACCATAGCCGATCAGGAACATGGCCGAAATCGCGCCAACGGGGCGTGGCTTGCGCGCGAACAGAATCAGCACGATGAACAGCGCAATGCCTTCCAGAGCGATTTCGTACAGTTCCGACGGATGGCGCGGCAGCAGATGGTACTGCGCGAACACTTCGTTCAGGTGCCACTGCGCGGCCAGTTGCGGATGCGCGGCGAGCCACGCGGCGTCGTCGTTCGCGGCGCCCGGAAACAGCATGGCCCACGGCGAATCGGGCGAGGTCACGCGGCCCCACAGTTCGCCGTTGATGAAGTTGCCAAGACGGCCAAAGGCGAGCCCCGTGGGCACCATCGGCGCGACGAAGTCCGTCACTTGCAGCCAGGTGCGGCCGCGTTGCCACGCGAACAGCACCATCGCGAACGTCACGCCGAGGAAGCCGCCGTGAAACGACATGCCGCCTTCCCACACCTTGAAGATGTCGAGCGGATGCGCGAAATACCAGCTCGCCTTGTAGAACAGCACGTAGCCCAGGCGCCCGCCCAGGATCGTGCCGAGCACGCCGTAGAACAGCATGTCGTCGATGTCTTTCGCGGTCCAGCCCTGCGCGGCCACGTAAGGCAGACGCAGGCGCAGACGGCCGATCACGATCGCCAGAATGAAGCCGACGAGATACATGAGGCCGTACCAGCGCACGGCGAGCGGCCCCAGATGAATGGCGACGGGGTCGAAGTTCGGGTGGATGAGCATCGTGGATGAAGTCTTGTCGGCGATATCGATTGAAATCGGGTTGTAAGCAGTTCCGCGCCGCTCACACAAGCGGGCCAGGCACGTTGGACGTTTGCAAAGCGACGAGGTTCGCCGCCGGCGCGTCACGGCGTGACATTATCGCCGACGCGAGGGGGCGCGAACCAAAATGCACGTTTGGCGCTGCGCCGCGAGTGTAACGGCGACAGATGATCGACGCGGTCGGCCCGGCTTCCGGCTAGCCCTCGCGCGCCGGCCAGCCCGCCGTCGCCGCATGCGCGCGCACGATCTCGATGAACGCCGCGAGCACCGGGCTCACCTCGGCCGAGCGCCAGACGAGCCCCGTTTCGATGGCCGGCACCGCCCCGGCGAGCGGCCGGTACACAACGCCCGTGCGCCGCAGATGGCGCAGCGACTGCGGCACGAGCGCCACGCCCATGCCGGCCGAGACGAGGCTCACGATCGTCTGCATCTGGATCGCTTCCTGGCCGATCAGGGGTGCGAGACCCGCCGCGCCGTAGCAGTCCATGATGGTGTCGTAGAAACCGGGGGCCAGATGGCGCGGGAAGACGACGAGCGGCGCATCGGCGAGATCGCGCAGGCTCACGGGCTCATCGTGCCAGTCGTCGGCTGAAGGACCGCCAAGGCGCGCCGACAGCGCCGAGGGCATGGCGACCACGAGCGGCTCGCGCGCGACCGGCTGGTAAGCAAGCTGGGCCGCGTGGCGTGGCGGCACGGGGGCGATCACGAGACCCGCGTCGATGCGGCCCGCCACCAGCTCTTCCACCTGCACATCGCTCGTGGCTTCGGCGAGCTGCAGGCGCACACGCGGATAGCGCGCGCCGAAGTCGCGCAGCAAGAGCGGCAGCAAGCCGTAGTCGGCGGTCGAGACGAAGGCCAGCGCGAGCACGCCCGCCTCGCCGCGCGCGAGGCTCTGGGCGAGCGGCCGCAGCGCTTCGGCGCTCGCCAGCAGGCGCCTCACCTCCGGCAGCAGATCGGCGCCCACGGCCGTCAATTCGACCGAACGGCGCGTGCGCGCAAACAGCTCCACGCCCAGCGTCTCCTCCAGCGCGCGAATGGCCTGCGAGAGCGGCGGCTGCGTCATCGACAGGCGCGCCGCCGCGCGGCCGAAATGCTGCTCCTCGGCCACGGCGACGAAATAGCGAAGCTGGCGCAGATCGGGGATCGTCGGATTCATCGGCGGCGGCCTCGCGCTGTGGTCATGTTGATATGTTTTACGACTCAATAGACCACGAATAATATATTGGACAGCGCCCTCGCGAAATCGCATGCTTCGATAGACGTGCCGGCGCTCCCCGAACCAGAACCCACACCCGGCGTCCGAGACAAAATCCACCGGAGGTCCCCATGCCCTATAACCGTCGTTCGAAGCACATCACGCAAGGTGTCGCCCGCTCGCCCAATCGTTCGATGTATTACGCGCTCGGCTACGAGAAAGCCGACTTCGACAAGCCGATGATCGGCGTCGCCAATGGCCATTCGACCATCACGCCGTGCAACGCCGGCCTGCAGCGGCTGGCCGACGCGGCCGTCGACGCCATCAAGCGCGCCGATGCGAACCCGCAGACCTTCGGCACGCCCACGATCTCGGACGGCATGTCGATGGGCACCGAGGGCATGAAGTACTCGCTCGTCTCGCGCGAAGTCATCGCGGACTGCATCGAGACCTGCGTGCAAGGCCAGTGGATGGACGGCGTGGTGGTGATCGGCGGCTGCGACAAGAACATGCCCGGCGGCATGATCGCGCTCGCGCGCATCAACGTGCCCGGCATCTACGTGTATGGCGGCACGATCCGCCCGGGCAACTGGAAAGGCAAGGCCCTCACCATCGTCTCGGCGTTCGAGGCCGTGGGCGAATTCACCGCGGGGCGCATGAGCGAAGAAGATTTCGAAGGCGTCGAGAAAAACGCCTGCCCGTCCACCGGCTCGTGCGGCGGCATGTACACCGCGAACACGATGAGTTCGTCGTTCGAGGCGCTCGGCATGTCGCTCATGTATTCGTCGACGATGGCCAACCCCGACGAGGAGAAAGTCGACTCGGCCGCGGAATCGGCGCGTGTGCTGGTCGAGGCCGTCAAGCAGGACCTCAAGCCGCGCGACATCATCACGAAGAAGTCGATCGAGAACGCCGTGGCGCTCATCATGGCGACGGGCGGCTCGACCAACGCCGTGCTGCACTATCTCGCCATCGCGCATGCCGCGGAAATCGAATGGACCATCGACGACTTCGAGCGCATGCGCAAGAAGGTGCCGGTGATTTGCGACCTGAAGCCTTCGGGCCAGTATGTCGCGACCGACCTGCACGAGGCCGGCGGCATTCCGCAGGTGCTCAAGATCCTGCTCGACGCGGGCCTCCTGCATGGCGACTGCATCACCATCACGGGCAAGACCATCGCGGAAGAACTCAAGGACGTGCCGTCCACGCCGCGCGCGGACCAGAAGGTGATCTTCCCCATCAGCCAGGCGCTGTACAAGGAAGGCCATCTGGCGATCCTCAAGGGCAATCTCGCGACGCACGGCGCGGTCGCCAAGATCACGGGCCTGAAGAATCCGGTCATCACGGGCCCCGCACGCGTGTTCGACGACGAGCAGAGCGCGATGGAAGCCATCCTCGCGGACAAGATCAAGGCCGGCGACGTCGTCGTGCTGCGCTACCTCGGCCCGAAGGGCGGGCCCGGCATGCCGGAAATGCTCGCGCCGACTTCGGCGATCATCGGCAAGGGGCTGGGGGAGTCGGTCGGGCTCATCACCGATGGGCGCTTCTCAGGCGGCACCTGGGGCATGGTGGTGGGCCACGTCGCGCCGGAAGCGTTTGAAGGCGGCACGATCGCGCTCGTGCAGGAAGGCGACTCGATCACCATCGATGCTCACACGCTCCTGCTGCAACTGAACGTGGACGACGCCGAACTCGCGCGCCGGCGCGCGGCCTGGAAGCAGCCCGCGCCGCGCTACACGCGCGGCGTCATGGCGAAGTACGCGGCGCTCGCGCGCCCGGCGAACCAGGGCGCGGTGACGGGCTAGGCGGGGCCAAGCCGGGCCAGGCGCCGCTCGAATCCCGGCCGGCAGTAAAGCAAAGGGCGCACGTCCGGGACGTGCGCCCTTTGCTTTTATAATGCGACGACACAGCCGGCGCATACGCGGGCGGAGACCAGTATGAAACGGAAGTCGCAAGCGAAGAACAAGACAGCGACGCTCGCCGCCGCGCTCGCCATCGGCCTTGCCGGCGCGCTCGGGGCGGCCCCGGTCCGCGCGCAGCATGGACCCACCGGCCTCGCGCTCGCCCAGCAGCAGAACTGCATGAGCTGCCACTCGGTGACCCGCAATTTCATGGGTCCCGCCCTGCGCGATGTCGCCGCGAAGTACGCGGGCAAGCCCGACGCGCAGGCCTATCTCACCCACAAGATTCTGGAAGGCGGCAGCGGCGTGTGGGGCACCGTGCCGATGCCGGCCAACACGCAGCTGAACCCCGCACAGGCGGCGCAGCTCGCGAGCTGGATCCTCACGCTCAAGTGAGGCGAACGGTGTGATGGCGCGGGCGCCCAGCGACTGCACGCCGCCGCACGCTCAAGTGAATCAGGCCGAAGGCGGACGCCCTGCGCGCGCCGCCAGTTCTTCGCGCACGGCGGCCTTCACCCAGTTCGTGAGTTCCGTTTCGAGCGCAAGACCGATTTCGCGCGACACCTGGCCCACGAGCCAGTTCGTATGCTCCTGCATCGCGGCGCTGCAGCGCGCCTCGATCACGGCGCGGCCTTCGCCGGTGAGCCAGGTCAGGCAACGGCCGCGCAGGCGCTCGACGAGCGCGTCGGCGTCGTGCGCGAACAGGCCCTCCTCGCGCTCGGCCACGGCGGCCTGGACGGCAGCGGCCGTCGCGCTCTTCGCCTCTTCGACGTTGTGCGCGCGCAGCGGATTGCCGCTCACCATCACCTCGTTCAAGAGCGGAATCGCACTATCTTCCGAGTCGTGCATGCCGGACATGTATACCTCCATCGATCGGGGCAGTCGGCCTTGCGCCGGTACGCCTCGCGCGTCCGGCCTCAGCCGCCCTGCTTGTAGTTGTTGAGCGCGTAACCGCGGTCGCGGTAGAAACGATAGCGCTCACGGCCCGACGCGAGTTCGTCGGGCGCATCGCCAATCACTTCGAGCAGACGTTCGAAGCGTGCGAACTGTGGCGGGACCTGGGCGCCGAGATTGAGCAGCACACGATGATGCGGCACACGCTCGAGATCCGCTGCCAGCACGATGGGCGATTCGCCCGCGTGCGGGCTGTCGGCCATGCAATGCGGCACGAAGTCGAGCGGCGAAAAGGTCCACAACATTTCGTCGAACGCGCGCAGGCGCGCGGGCTCGGCCAGCACTACCGCCTGCTGGCCCGCCTGATACGCCTTGCGCACGAGGCGGCACGCATACAGCAGCGAGTCGCCGACGTTCGTGTGGAAATCGATGCGCGTCATGCCCACACCACTTTACACACCGTCAGGTGGGCAGCAATCGCCATTCCTGCCCTCATTGCCCGGCACGATCGATCAGGAACTGGGCGAGCAGCGGCACCGGACGGCCCGTTGCGCCCTTGGCCGCGCCGCTCTTCCACGCCGTGCCCGCGATGTCGAGGTGCGCCCACGGGTAGTTTTCGGTGAAACGCGACAGGAAGCACGCCGCCGTCACGCTGCCCGCCGGACGCCCGCCGATGTTGGCGAGGTCGGCGAAGTTCGACTTGAGCTGATCCTGATACTCGTCGTCGAGCGGCAGGCGCCAGGCCGGATCGTTGGCTTCGCGCGACGCGTCGAGCAGTTCGCCCGCGAGCGCGTCGTCCTTCGAGAAGAGGCCGCTGTTGTGATGGCCGAGCGCGATGATGCAGGCGCCCGTGAGCGTGGCGATGTCGACCACGGCGGCCGGCTTGAAGCGTTCGGCATAGGTGAGCGCGTCGCACAGGATCAGGCGGCCTTCGGCGTCGGTGTTGAGCACTTCGACCGTGAGGCCCGCCATCGTCGTGACGATGTCGCCCGGCTTCGTGGCGTTGCCCGCGGGCATGTTCTCGCAGGTCGGGATGATGCCGATCACATTGAGCTTGAGCCCCATTTCGGCGACCGCGCGGATCGTGCCGAGCACCGAGCCCGCGCCGCACATGTCGTACTTCATCTCGTCCATGCCTTCGCCGGGCTTGAGCGAAATGCCGCCCGTGTCGAACGTGATGCCCTTGCCGACCAGCACGATGGGCGCGGCCTTGGTGCTGGCGCCCTGATAGTGCAGCACGATGAACTGCGGCGGCTCGACCGAGCCCTTTGTTACCGAAAGAAACGAACCCATCTTGAGCGTCTCGATCTGGCGCTGACCGAGCACCTCGACCTTGAGCTTCCAGTCGCGCGCGAGCTTCTTGGCCGTGGCCGCGAGATAGGTCGGCGTGCAGACGTTGCCCGGCAGATTGCCGAGGTCGCGCGTGAGGTCCATGCCGTTGGCGAGCGCGACCGACTGCTTCGCCGCAAGCTTCGCGGCCTTCTCTTCGGCGGCGTCGATGCTGAAGACCACGCGCTTGAGGGCCCGCTGCGAGACGTCGGGCTTGCTCTTCATCTGCGTGAAGCGATAGGTCTCGTTGCGCAGCGCGAGAATGGCGGTGCGCACGCCCCAGTCGCCCGTGCGCTCCTTCACCGGCAATTGCGCGAGCGTGAAGGTGACCTGCGCGATCTTCGTGCCGAGGATCGCCCGCCAGGCGGCCTTGACCGCGTCGCCGTAAGCCTTCTGGCCGAACGCGTCCTGCTTGCCGAGACCCACGAGCAGCACGCGCGAGGCGCCGATGCCGCTCACTTCCGGCAGGAACAGCGTGGAGCCGGCCTTGCCGTCGATGTCGCCGGCCTTGACGACGCGCGCGATTGCGCCGCCAATGGCGCTGTCGATGGCGAACGCCGCGCCCGACAGGGTTTGCGCCTCGAACACGCCGACCACGACACAATCCGACTTGCCGGTCAGGAAGGGGCCGTCCCCGCCTTTGCTCCAGTCACAGGCTTTTATGCTAAAGTCCATCGCGCTTGTCCTCGGATAAAATCAGGGCTTAGGATGAAAGCCGCAATTATCCGCTATTTTTCCCGCGGCGGCTCCTGGGCGGTTGCGCGAGCTGCGCGCCTCCCGGCACGGTCCGCCCGCCCTGCCCATCAAGAATGATCTTCGAACGTTCCCTGCAGCGCGAACTCGCGTACACGGCCGGCGCCGTGTTCATGGTTCTGCTCACGATCATGCTGACGACGATGATGATCCGCATCGTCGGCTTCGCCGCGTCCGGTCAGATCGACCCGCGCGACGTGCTGGTGCTGATCGGACTCACCGTGATCGGCTATATGGCCGTCATGCTCATCGTCACGCTGTTCGTGTCGATCCTGTTCGTCCTCACGCGCTGGTACAAGGATTCCGAAATGGTCGTGTGGCTCTCCTCCGGGGTGAGCCTCACGCGCCTGATCAAGCCGGTCGCCACCTTTGCCGCGCCGATCATCCTGCTCATCGTGTTCTTCGCGTTCATCGGCTGGCCGTGGTCGAATGCGCAGAGCAAGCTGATTCGCGCGCGCTTCCAGCAGCGCGATGAAGTGTCGCTGCTCGCGCCCGGCCAGTTCCGCGAATCGCCCACCACGCACCGCGTGTTCTTCATCGAGAGCATGAGCCCCGACCAGGGCCGCGTGGAGAACGTGTTCGTCACGAGCACGGAAAACGGCAAGGTGAGCGTGATCGTTTCGAAGACGGGCCACACCGAAACCATGACGGGCGGCGACCGCTTCGTCGTGCTCGAAAACGGCCGCCGCTACGACGGCGAGCCCGGCCACCCGGACTTCCGCATCAGCGAGTTCCAGCGTTATGGCGTGAAGATCACGAGCCAGCCGCTCGTGAACACGCCCTCGGCGAGCACCACGTCCACGCCGGGCCTCCTGCGCCACCCGACCAACGACAACCTGGGCGAGCTCGCCTGGCGCGCCGGCCTGCCGCTCATCGCGATCAACCTGATGCTGCTCGGCATTCCGCTTGCCTACCAGAACCCGCGCCGCAGCCGCACGATCAATCTCGTGATGGCGGTGCTGATCTACCTCACCTATTCGAACCTGCTCAACGTCGTGCAGTCGCAGATCGAGCAAGGCAAGATGCCCTTCGGCGTCGGCCTCGTCCTGCTGCACGCCGTGGTGCTCGCGCTCGTCGTGTTCATCTTCTGGATACGCGTGCGCAACCGGCCGCTCTTTACACGCGCGATGTTCCGGCGCGCCTCTCCTGGCAACTGAGAGGGAAACTGACCGATGCGCATCTACGAAAAATACTTCGCTCGCCAGGTCTACCTGACGTTCATCTTCATCCTGTTCGCCTTCTCCGGCCTGTTCTTCTTCTTCGACCTCATCAACGAGCTGAACTCGGTCGGCCACGGCAACTACAAATTCCAGTACGCGGTGCTGCGCGTGGCGCTCCAGGCGCCCTCGCGGCTCTACGAGATCATCCCGGTCGCGGCGCTCATCGCCGCGATCTACGTGTTCGCGCAAATGGCCGCGAACTCCGAGTACACGATCTTTCGCGTGTCGGGCCTCGCCACCAACCAGGCGCTGCGCTCGCTGCTCAAGATCGGCGTGCCGCTCGTGCTGCTCACCTACCTGATCGGCGAAGTCGTCGGCCCTTACACCGACCAGCTCTCCGAGCGCGTGCGCCTCGAGGCGTTGGGCTCGGCCGTGTCGAGCAACTTCCAGTCGGGCGTGTGGGTGAAGGACACGCTCACCGCGCGCGCCGACGGCGAGCAGGTCACGCGCTTCGTGAACGTCGGGGAGCTGCTGCCCGATGCGACCATCACGAACGTGCGCATCTACGAATTCGATTCGCAGTTCCGGCTCTCCAACGTGCGCCTCGCGAAGAGCGGCACGTTCCAGCCGCCGGGCCACTGGCTGCTCAAGGACGTGACCGATACGCAACTGATCGGCGTGGCGCCGCCGCAGAACCAGCCGGTCGATGCGCTCAATCCGGTCTATCGCGCCCAGCAGACCTCGGCGCCCGAATACTCGCTGCGCTCGGAGCTCACGCCGAACATTCTCTCGGTGCTGCTCGTTTCGCCCGACCGCATGTCGATGTTCAACCTGTTCCGCTACATCCAGCATCTGACCGAGAACCATCAGGACGCGCAGCGCTACCAGATCGCGTTCTGGCGCAAGCTGCTCTACCCGTTCGCCGTGTTCGTGATGCTCGTGCTCTCGCTGCCGTTCGCGTATCTGCATACGCGCGCCGGCGTGGTGGGCATGAAGGTGTTCGGCGGGATCATGCTCGGCATGAGCTTCCAGCTCGTCAACACACTGTTCTCGCACGTGGGTACACTGAACACCTGGCCCGCGCCGCTCACGGCGGCGACACCGGGGCTCATCTATCTCGCGGTCGGACTGATCGGGCTCAAATGGGTCGACCGGCATTGATGCCGGTAGCGTTCAGCCGATAGTTCAGCCGCTAATTCGCACAGGCTCGCAAGCATGGGCACGCACGGCATGATTCTCTTCGGCCACGGCGCGCGCGACGCGCGCTGGCAGGAGCCGTTCCAGCGGCTCGCCGCGAAGCTTTCCGCCACGCGCGGCGATGCGGGGCCGGTCGGCCTCGCCTTTCTCGAACTGATGACGCCGAGCCTGCCCGATGCCATCGCCGGGCAGGCCGCGGCAGGCTGCGACACGATCACGGTCGTGCCGGTGTTCTTCGGCCAGGGCGGCCACGTGCGCCGCGATCTGCCCGCGCTGATCGCGCAATGCCAGAGCGAGCATCCGGATGTGCGGCTGCGTTGTGCGGGCGCCGTCGGCGAAGACGATGCGGTGCTCGATGCGATCGTGCGGTACTGCATCGAAAACGACCGCGACTAGAACCGCTCACGCATAAAAAAACGGGCTCGCCTTTCAGCGAGCCCGTTTTGCTTTGCGAGCCTGTTTCGCGCGGCGCTTATGCGTTAAGCGGCGGCGCGGCGATGTTGACCATCGCCTTGCGCTTCATCGTCGCGCTCTGCCTGCCCTGAGCGTTCGGCGAACGCCTCGCCGATCATCAGCAGGCTCGGCTGCGCCGGGTCGAGCCAGTCCTGCGCCTCGCCCGCTGCGAGACCTGCCAGCGTCAGTGTGAGCGTGCGCTCGCGCGCGGTGCTGCAGGCTTCGACGATCGCCACGGACGTCGCGCCCGCGCGGCCCGCCTCGATCAGCTGGCGTGCGATCTCGGGCGCGCTGTCTCGGCCCATGTAGAACACCAACGAATCGGCGTTGACCTGCTCGCGAATCTCCTCGCTGCCAGCCGCACGCGAATACGTGGCGAGCGCGACGCTGCGCGCCACACCGCGCAGCGTGAGCGAGCGTTGCAGCGTCGCCGCGCTGGCGAGTGCCGCCGTGATGCCCGGCACGACTTCGAACTCGATGCCGGCCGCTTCGAGCGCCCGCATTTCCTCGTCGGCACGGCCGAACAGCATCGGATCGCCGCCCTTCAGGCGCACGACCACGGCGTGCTCGCGCGCGGCATCGACGAGTTGCCTGTTGATGAAGTGCTGCGCCGTGGAGCGCTGCCCGCAGCGCTTGCCCACCGCGATGAACTTCGCGGTTGCCGGCGCGTACTCGAGCATGGCCGGCTCGACGAGCGCGTCGTGCAGCACGACGTCGGCGCTCGCGAGCAGCCGTGCGCCGCGCACCGTGATGAGGTCCGCTGCGCCCGGTCCCGCGCCGATCAGATATACCTTGCCCATATGCTTCGAATCCATTGTTGCGGCCGCGCGCGGCCGCAACCTCGCGCAGCGCCTTACGCCGAGAACGCGCGGATCATGCCCGCGGCCACCGTGTGATGCGTCGCTTCGTCGATCAGCACGAACGCGCCGGTGCCAGGATTCGCATCATACAGGTCGCAGACGAGCGGCTTCTGCAGCGAGAGCGCCACGCGGCCGATATCGTTCATCGCGAGTTCGTGGCGGTCGGTGGCGTGCGAGAGCGTATGCACGTCGAGCACCTGCTTGACCGCGCCGATCTTCGCGAACACCGTGCTCGTGGTCTGCTTGAGCAGGTACTTGCGCTGCGGCGAGAGCGGCTCCTCGTCGAACCAGCAGAGGTCCGCTTCGAGCTTCTTCGTGGGTTGCGTGGCATCGGCCGCCGGCACGAAGGTGTCGCCGCGCGAAACGTCCACGTCTTCCGCGAGACGGATCGTGACGGTCTGGCCTGCGAACGCGCGATCGACCTGCGCCGTGCCGCCCGGCACCGGCGCGATGATTTCGGCCACCGTTGCGCTGCGGCCCGCCGGCAGCACCGTAATGGCGTCGCCGAGCTTCACTTCGCCCGCTTCGACACGGCCCATGTAGCCGCGGAAGTCGTCGGCGCTGGAACCGTCCTGGCGCGCGACCCACTGCACCGGGAAGCGCAGCGCTTCGCCCACCGCCTGCGCGACCGGCAGTTGCTCGAGCACGTCGAGGAGCGGCTCGCCCGCGTACCACGGCATCCGCTCGCTCGCGGCGACGATGTTGTCGCCCTTGAGCGCCGAGACCGGCACGAAACGCACGTCGTTCAGGCCAAGCTGGCGCGCGAGCACGACATAGGCTTCGCGGATCAGGTTGAACGTCGCTTCGCTGTAGTCGACGAGATCCATCTTGTTGATCGCGACGATCACGTGCTGCAGGCCCAGCAGCTTGACGATGGCGCTGTGGCGCTTGGTTTGCGGCAGCAGTTGCGTCACGCCGTTCTCGACCGTCACGCGCGTCGGGTCGATCAGGATGATCGCGGCGTGCGCCGTCGAAGCGCCCGTGACCATGTTGCGCGTGTACTGCTCGTGGCCCGGCGTGTCGGCGATGATGAACTTGCGCTTGGCCGTGGCGAAGTAGCGGTACGCCACGTCGATCGTGATGCCCTGCTCGCGCTCGGCTTCGAGGCCGTCGGTGAGCAGCGACAGGTCGATCTCGTCGCCCACCGTGCGCTTGTTCTTCGCACGCGAAAGCGCCGAGAGCTGGTCGCTCAGAACCGCCTTGCTGTCGTACAGCAGGCGGCCGATCAGCGTGCTCTTGCCGTCGTCCACGCTGCCCGCCGTGATGAAGCGCAGCACGCCGAGGTCTTCAGGTTGATGCGTCGTAACCATGTCTATTCTTTCCTCTGCGTGCTCTTTAGAAATAACCTTGCTTCTTGCGCTGTTCCATCGCGGCTTCCGACGCCTGGTCGTCCATGCGCGTCGCACCGCGTTCCGTGATCTCGGTCACGGCCGTTTCGGCGATGATCTTCTCGACGTTGTCGGCATCGCTCGCCACCGGGCACGTGCAGCTGATGTCGCCCACGGTGCGGAAACGCACCTGCGCCATTTCGCTGACTTCGCCTTCCTTCATCGGCGTGAGCGGCGTGACCGGCACGAGCAGGCCGTTGCGGCGGACGATCTCGCGCTGGTGCGCGTAGTAGATCGACGGCAGTTCGAGCTTCTCGCGCTCGATGTATTGCCACACGTCGAGTTCCGTCCAGTTCGAGATCGGGAACACGCGCAGGTGCTCGCCCTTGTGCAGGCGCGCGTTGTACAGGCTCCAGAGTTCCGGGCGCTGCGCCTTCGGGTCCCACTGGCCGAATTCGTCGCGGAACGAGAAGATGCGCTCCTTCGCGCGGGCCTTCTCTTCGTCGCGGCGCGCACCGCCGATCATCGCCGTGTAGCCGTATTGCTCGATGGTTTCCAGCAGCGTGACCGCTTGCGCGGCGTTGCGCGAATCGGTTTCGCGGCGCAGGCGCACGGTGCCGCGCTTGATCGAATCTTCGACGTGACCGACCACGAGTTCCGCGCCGATTTCGGCTGCGCGGCGATCGCGGAAGTCGATCACTTCCTGGTAGTTGTGGCCCGTGTCGATGTGCACGAGCGGGAACGGCAGCGCGGTCTTGCGGTTCGCGCCGAGGCCGAACGCCTTCAGTGCGAGCGCCAGCACGACGACCGAGTCCTTGCCGCCCGAGAACAGCAGCGCAGGCTTGCTGCATTCGGCGACGAGCTCACGCAGGATGTGGATCGACTCGGCTTCGAGCCAGTCGAGATGGTCCATGCGATTCGCCGTGACCTGGAGCGGTGCGTTCACTGCTGAGTCGAGCGTGGTGCTCATGTTCGGATCCTTCGTTTATTCGCGCCCTTTTTACGGGACGCGCAGTACTCGGTATTCGGTAGCGCGCCGGTCTTCGCGACGGCGCGACAAAATTGAATCTTAGTTCGCCTGGCCGATTGGCGACACTTCGGGCGACATTTCGGACGACACTGCGACAACCGGAATGGCCGACACGGACGTGATGTGCAAGCCACATTCCTTCGTGTCGCGCGACTCCCACCACCAGCGGCCCGCGCGGCTGTCTTCGCCGGGACGGATCGCACGCGTGCAGGGCTCGCAGCCGATGCTCGGGTAGCCGCGGGCGTGCAGCGGGTTCACCGGCACTTCGAAGGCGCGCAGGTAGGCCCAGACATCGGCTTCGGTCCAGTCCGCGAGCGGATTGAACTTGTCGATGTTGCGCGCTTCGTCGCGTTCTTCCTCGTGCAGCTCCGCGCGCGTGACCGACTGCTCGCGGCGCTGGCCCGTGACCCAGGCGGAAACGCCCGACAGGGCACGGTTCAGCGGCTCGACCTTGCGGATTTCGCAGCAGCGCTTGCGCAGATCGACGCTCTCGTAGAACGCGTTCAGGCCGTGCTGGGCGACGTATTCGTCCACGGCGTCCTGTTGCGGATGAAACTGCTCGATCTCGTAGCCGTAGCGCTCGCGCACCACGTCGAGCATGCCGAGCGTTTCGGCGTGCAGGCGGCCCGTGTTGAGCGAGAAGATGCCGATTTTCACGCCGCGCGAAAGAATCGCGTGAGTGAGCAGCATGTCTTCGGCGGCGAGGCTGCTGGCCAGCTTCACGTCGGCGTGACGCGCGGCGATCGAATCGAGCAGCGCGTCGAGGCGCCCGATCTTCGCCTGCAACTCAGCCGTGATTTCGTTCGCGACGGTGCTCATGCCGCAGCGCCCTGTTGTGCAGCGCGGCGGCGGAACAGCGGCGACGGTTCGTCGAAGGCGCCCTGGTATTGCACCGTGAATTCGGTGAACGCCTTGAGCGCGTCGTGGATGTCCTTGTCGGCGCGCACGGCGAACGCATCGAAGCCGCAGCGCTCGTGAAAGCGCAGCTGGTCGCGCAGCACGTCGCCGATCGCGCGCAGTTCGCCCTGGTAGCCATAGCGCTCGCGCAGCAGGCGGCCGATCGAGAAGCCGCGGCCGTCGCGGAACACGGGGAAGTCCACGCCGATCACCGCGAGCTTGTCGAAGTCGGCGGCGATATCGGCCGGTTCGCTGTCCGGCGCGAGCCACACGCCGAGTTCGTCCTTGCCGCGCGCAGCGACCAGTGCATCGCGCTGCGCCTGCCAGTAGGCGAGCGGCACCAGCACCTTGCCCGCGGGCAGCGCGGCAACCTCGGGCAATGCGCCGTCTTCGGCCGCACGCACGACTTGCCAGTTGTCTTCAACGATCTCGCGTTTTTTGATGATCAATGCCATTGCTCGAATCTCGTAGTCTCGTTGCGTGCTTTAAGCGTGGGCCGGCTGGCGCGATGCGTACACGCGCTCCTTGAAGGGCGCGATGCCGATGCGGTCGTACGTGTCGATGAAACGCTCGTCGTCGATGCGATGCTCGACGAACGTGTCGATCACCTTCTGCACCACGTCGGGCATCTCTTCCGCCGAGAACGACGGGCCGATCACGCGGCCAAGGCGCGCGCCGTTGGCGCCGTTGCCCTGCTCGCCGCCGAGCGTGACCTGATACCACTCCGAGCCATCCTTGTCGACGCCCAGCACGCCGATGTTGCCGACGTGGTGGTGACCGCATGCGTTGATGCAGCCCGAGATGTTCAGCGACAGGTCGCCCAGGTCGTAGACGAAGTCGAGGTTGTCGAAACGTTCCTGGATTGCGAGGGCGATGGGAATCGACTTCGCATTGGCGAGCGAGCAGAAGTCGCCGCCCGGGCACGCGATGATGTCGGTCAACAGGCCGATGTTCGCGGTCGCGAAACCTTGCGCCTTGGCCTTTTCCCACAGCGCGAACAGGTCGCGCTTCTTGACGTCGGCGAGGATCAGGTTCTGCTCGTGCGAGACGCGGATCTGGCCGAACGAGTATTCGTCGGCCCAGCCGGCCACGGCTTCCATCTGCGCGTCGGTAGCGTCGCCCGGCGCGATGTTGCGCGGCTTGAGCGAGAGCGTGACCGACGCGTAGCCCGGCACGCGGTGCGGGCGCACGTTGCGCTCGACCCAGCGCGCGAACGCACGGTTTTCCAGCAAATGCTTTTCGTACGACGTGTCGGTGTCGGCGATCTTTTCATATGCCGGCGGCACGAAGTACTGCGAGACGCGATCGAGTTCTTCCTGCGTGAGCGTCGAGGGGCCGTCCTTCAGGTGCTGCCACTCTTCTTCGACCTGCTCGGCGAACTTCGCCGGCGAGAGCGCCTTCACGAGGATCTTGATGCGCGCCTTGTACATGTTGTCGCGGCGGCCATAGCGGTTGTACACGCGCAGCACGGCTTCGCAGTAGGTCAGCAGGTGCTGCCACGGCAGGTCGCGCTTGATGATGGCGCCGACGATCGGCGTGCGGCCAAGGCCACCGCCTGCGAGGATGCTCGCGACGATTTCGCCCTGCTCGTTGCGCTCGAGATACACGCCCAGATCGTGGATCTGCACGGCGGCGCGGTCTTCCTTCGAGCCCGACACGGCGATCTTGAACTTGCGCGGCAGCCACGCGAATTCGGGGTGGAACGTCGACCACTGGCGCAGGATTTCGGCCCACGGGCGCGGATCGACGATCTCGTCGGGCGCAACGCCCGCGAACTGGTCGGCGGTGATGTTGCGGATGCAGTTGCCCGAGGTCTGGATGCCGTGCATCTGCACGGAGGCCAGCTTGCGCAGGATTTCCGGCGTTTCTTCGAGCTTGATCCAGTTGTACTGGATGTTCGAACGCGTCGAGAAGTGGCCGTAGCCGCGGTCGTGCTCGCGCGCGATCGTGCCGAGCATGCGGAGCTGGTCGCTGCGCAGATTGCCGTACGGAATCGCGATGCGGTGCATGTAGGCGTGGCGCTGGTAGTACAGGCCGTTTTGCAGGCGCAGCGGACGGAACTCTTCTTCGCTCAATTCGCCCGACAGGCGGCGGCGGACCTGGTCGCTGTATTGCGCGACGCGTTCGTCGACGATGGTCTGGTCGTACTGATCGTATTGGTACATTCGGGGACCCCAGGGTTTGGTTCAATCGCGGCGTTCCGGTTACGCCGCGCTCCGACTTCTCGACTTCGCTCTTTCCGCTCTGTCCTGCCTCCTGCGAGGCGGCCGCGCCTTCAATCGCGCCGGTCATTTGCTAATGACCAAAACAGATATCCATATTGGAAAAGTTGGAGGAATGGTAATAAACTCGCCTTATATTTCAAACGACTCAAAAATCAGGTCGATATGCAAACAGGTTATAAGGGTTATCTATGAACCTGCACCAGTTCCGCTTCGTCCGCGAGGCTGTACGCCAGAATTTCAACCTCACGGAAGCGGCCAAGGCACTGTATACAAGCCAGCCGGGGGTCTCGAAGGCGATCATCGAGCTGGAGGACGAGCTTGGGGTCGAAATCTTTACGCGCCACGGCAAGCGCGTGCGCTCGCTCACGGAGCCGGGCCGGATCATCCTCGCCTCGGTGGAGCGCATTCTCCAGGAAGTGGAGAGCCTCAAGCGCGTGGGCAAGGACTATGCGGCGCAGGACCAGGGCAACCTCACGATCGCCGCCACGCACACGCAGGCGCGCTACTCGCTGCCTGCCGCCATCGCCGAGTTCAAGCGGCGCTTCCCGAAGGTGCACCTGTCGATCCTGCAAGGCAGCCCGACCCAGGTCGCGGAAATGGTGCTGCATGACCAGGCCGATCTGTGCATCGCGACCGAGGCCATCTCCGGCTACAAGGAACTGGTGTCGCTGCCCTGCTTCACGTGGCATCACGTGGCGGTGATGCTGCCCGACCACCCGCTGCTCGAGCGCAAGCCGCTTTCGCTCGACGATCTGGCCCAATATCCGCTGATCACCTACGACAATGCGTTCGCCGGGCGTACCAAGATCAACGACGCGTTCCGCCTGCGCGCGCTCTCGCCCGACATCGTGCTGGAAGCCATCGACGCCGACGTGATCAAGACCTACGTGGAGCTCGGCCTCGGCGTGGGCATCATGGCCGATATCGCCTTCAACGCCGAGCGCGACCGGCACCTGCGCGCGGTGCCCGTGGGGCATCTGTTCGGCAGCAACGTCACGCGCGTCGCGCTCAAGCAGGGTGCTTACCTGCGCAGCTATGTGTATACGCTCGTCGAGCTGCTTTCGCCGAGCCTGAACCGCAAGCTCATCGAGCAGGCCCTCAAGGGCGAGCACGAGACCTACGAGCTGTAAGCCGCTGCGCGAGCGCCGGAAGAAAAATCAGACAAAATCCGCACTACAACAACATCACTTCTCGCCATCTCTGCATGGGGTCAGAGTAAGGCGCTGAAGCGCCAACTCTGATCGACAGGAGACTCAACGGATGAAGCTGTACACGCTTTTGCGCCCGCTCGCCGCGGCTGCCGCCCTTGCCGCCGCCACGTTCGCCCCGGCCGCCCACGCCGACATCAAGGTCGGCATCGACCTCTCGAGCACGGGACCTGCGGCCGCCATCGGCATCACGAGCAAGAACGCCATGCTGATGTGGCCCGACACGATCGCGGGCCAGAAGGCCGACTACATCGTGCTCGACGACGGCTCGGACCCGGGCGCCGCCGTGCGCAACATCCACAAGCTCATCAACGAAGATCACGTGGACGTGATCGTCGGCCCGAATATCACGCCTGCGGCGCTCGCGGCGCTCGACCCGGTGGCGGAAAGCAAGACGCCGATGATCACGCTGGTCGGCTCGGGCTCGGTGGTCGAGCCGCAGCAGGGCGCGCGCGTGTGGGCCTTCAAGATGGCGCAGACCGATGCCGCCATGGCCGACGTCATGACGCGCTACATGGCCGCGCACGGCGTGAAAAGCGTGGGCTTTATCGGTTTCGCGGACAGCTACGGCGACAGCTGGCTCAACGAATTCACGAAGTACGCGAAGGAACGCAACATCCAGATCGTGGCGACCGAGCGCTACAACCGCACCGACGCCAGCGTGACGGGCCAGATTCTCAAGCTGATGGCGGCCAGACCGGACGCCATGCTGATCGCCGGCGCAGGCACGCCGACCGTGCTGCCGCAACGCACGCTGATCGAGCGCGGCTACAAGGGGCCGATCTACCAGACGCATGGCATCGCCACGCCTGAGTTCATCAAGCTGGGCAGCAAGGACGTGGAAGGCACCCTGTTCCCGACCCAGCCCGTGGTGGTGGCGCGCACCCTGCCGGCCGACCAGCCGGCCCAAAAGGCGGCGCTCGCCTTCGTCGATGCCTACGAGGCAAAGTACGGGCCGGGCACGGTTACGCAATTCGCGGGCGACGCGGCGGGCGTGTACCCGCGCCTGCAGGACGCCGTTGCGCGTGCGCTCAAGACCGCGCAGCCGGGCACCGAGGCGTTCCGCGTGGCGTTGCGCAGCGAGCTCGAGCACGCGCACGAAGTGGTCGTGCCCAACGGCATGGTGAACACGAGCCCGACGGACCACGTGGGCCTCGACCAGCGCGCGAGCGTGATGGGCACGGTACGCGGGGGCAAATTCGTGTATCTGGGGCAATAGACGCTACGATCGGCGGCGCCCTGCCGCCGCTCAATCGATGACGTCGGGCCAGCGGCGCGCGCTATGCAGGACGCGCAATATCGTGAGCGCCTCGTTCTCGTACCGGTAAGCGAGCACGAACGGCGTTGATTCGACCACCAGCTCGCGTGTGCCACTCACACGGCCAACCCGGCCAAGGTTGGGAAAAAGCCGCAGACGTCGAACGGATGCCGAAATCCGCTCGTCCCACGCGATCGCTCTGCGCGGATTGCTCGTCATAGTGAAGTTGAACAGCGCCTCGCGGTCGGCCAGCGCGAGCGGCGACCAGCCTGGCTTCAACTTTTCGTCTTGCGGTTGTGAGCGGGCCCAGGCTCGCCGGCCGCCGCCGCGCGCCGCTTCGCGAAGTGCGCCTCCACCTCTTCATCCGCCACAGCCGGCCGCGGGTCCGTCAGCGCTTCATGGACCTTCGCCCGAAACCACGCGTCATGCGCCACCGGATCGACGGCGAAATCGAACGGCAACGCCCCCTCGTTCGCGATACGCGTGAGCAGAATGCGCACGGCGTCCGATACCGTGAGCCCCATGTTGTCGAGCACTTCAGCCGCGCGCTGCTTGAGCGCGTGATCGATGCGAACCTGTACCAATGCATTTGCGTTCATCGACTCGCTCCCTGGTTTGGTCGTTGCCGCTGATTTCGTCGGCGATTTCGTCGAATACGCAGTGTAATGCAATTGAATGACGTTGGACATGCTTCACCGTTGAAGCGGGTTAAACATGTCGCAACTTTCACTGCCAGGCCCTATCTCCTCAATTCATCCAGATGGCCAGTCACGGCCGCACGATGCTGCGCCAGGCGCCGCCCGCCGCGCTGCTCGCCAGTACGGCCTCGATGAAGCGCAGTCCCTCCACGCCGTCGTCGACCGTCGTCAGTAGCCGGCTCGCGGGCGGCGCAGGCTCGCCGGCCTCGCGCGCGAGGATCTGCGCGGCGGCGTCGCGATAGAGCTGCGCGAACGCTTCCAGATAGCCTTCCGGATGCCCCGGCGGCACGCGCGTGGCGTGCCGTGCGGCGGCCCCCGTCACGCGGCCGCGCGTGAGCCGCTGCGCCTCGCCGCCCTGCGGCGTGAACCACAGCAGGTTGGGCTCCTCCTGATCGAACGCGAGGCCCGCCTTCGTGCCATACACGCGCAGCCGCAACGCGTTCTCCGCGCCGCTCGCCACCTGGCTCGCCCATAGCATGCCGCGCGCGCCGTTGGCGTAGCGCAGCATGGCCTGCACGTGGTCGTCCACGCGGCGGCCCGGCACAAAGGTATGCACGTCGGCCGCGAGCGACTCCGGCACGAGCGCGCTCACGAACGCCGCCAGCTGATAGGCATGCGTGCCGATGTCGCCCAGACACCCCGCCGGCCCCGCGAGCGCCGGATCGGTGCGCCACATCGCCTGACGGTTCGCGCCACTGCGCTCGACCGGATTGGCGAGCCAGTCCTGCGCATACTCGACCTGCACGATGCGCACCTCGCCAATCTCACCCGCCGCGACCATCTCGCGCGCATGCCGCACGAGCGGATAGCCCGAATACGTATGCGTGAGCGCGAACACGAGATTCGCGTCGCGCGCGTGTTGCGCGAGCGCTTCGCCCTCGGCGAGCGAGACCGCGAGCGGCTTGTCGCAGATCACGTGTATGCGCGCGTCCATGAACGCATGCGCCACCGGCGCGTGCAGATGGTTCGGCGTGACGATGGCCACCGCGTCGATGCCGTCCTCGCGCGCGCCTTCCACGCTCGCCATCTCGCGCCAGTCGGCGTAGCTGCGCGCGAGGCCGAGCGCCTCGGCGCTCGACTGCGCGCGCGTCGCATCGGACGACAGTGCGCCCGCGACGAGTTCGAAACCGTCGTCGAGACGCGCCGCGATGCGATGCACGGCGCCGATGAACGCCCCCTCGCCGCCGCCGACCATCCCGAGCCTGAGTCTTCGCGTCATTGCGTGTCTCCTGCGAAAATCGCGTTCAGAGGCCCAGCACGCCCTTCACCTGCGCCGCATCGACGCCGCTGCCCGCGAAGTCGTCGAACGCGTGCTCGGCCACGCGGATGAGATGCCGCTTGATGAACTCCGCGCCCTCGCGCGCGCCGTCGTGCGGATGCTTGAGCGCGCACTCCCATTCGAGCACCGCCCAGCCCGGATAGTCGTACTGCGTGAGCTTCGAGAAGATCGCGCCGAAATCGATCTGCCCGTCGCCGAGCGAGCGAAAGCGCCCCGCGCGCTCCACCCATGCGCTGTAGCCGCCGTACACGCCTTGTTTGCCCGTGGGGCGGAATTCGGCGTCCTTCACGTGAAAGGCCTTGATGCGCGCGTGATAGAGGTCGATGAACGCGAGGTAATCGAGCTGCTGCAGCACGAAGTGGCTGGGGTCGTAGAGGATGTTCGCGCGGGGATGATCGCCCACTGCCGCAAGAAAGCGCTCGAACGTCACGCCGTCGTGCAGATCCTCACCCGGATGCAGCTCGTAGCAGACGTCCACGCCCGCCGCATCGAACGCGTCGAGAATCGGCCGCCAGCGGCGCGCGAGTTCGTCGAAGGCGGCTTCGACGAGACCCGCCGGCCGCTGCGGCCACGGATAGACGTACGGCCACGCCAGCGCGCCCGAAAACGTCACGTGCGCACTGAGCCCCAGATTCTTCGAAGCGCGCGCGGCCAGCATCAACTGCTCGATGGCCCATGCCGTGCGCGCTTCGCGATCGCCGCGCACCTGCGGCGGCGCGAAGCCGTCGAACAGCGTGTCGTAGGCGGGATGCACGGCCACGAGTTGTCCTTGCAGATGCGTGGAAAGCTCGGTGATCGTCACCCCCGCGTCGTCGGCCTGCTGGCGCAGGTCGTCGCAGTACGCCACGCTCGACGCGGCCTGCGCGAGATCGACGAGACGCGCATCCGCGGGCACCTGGATGCCCTTGTAGCCGAGCTGGGCCGCCCAGCCGGCCATGTGCGCGAAGCTGTCGAACGGCGCGTCGTCGCCGAGGAACTGCGCGAGGAATATCGCTGGGCCCTTGATCGTCTTCATCGCAAGCCCGTCCTCAGAACGGCGAATCGGGGAAGTAGAACTGCTTCGCGTTCTCCTTGGTGATCAGCACCGAAGGAATGATCGTGGTGGGCGGCAACGCCTTGCCCTGCAAACGCGCTTCGGCCGTGAGCTTGATCGCGTCGTAGATGAACTTCGGCGAATACGACACGTCGGCCTTGATGAGCGGATCGCCGTCCATCACGCGCTTGACCATATCCTTCGATCCCGCGCCGCCGAACACGATCTTGATGTCGTTGCGCTTGGCCTGATCGATCGCCTTGAGCACGCCCACGGCCATGTCGTCGTCGGCGGCCCAGACCGCGTCGATGTGCTTGAAGCGCGTGAGGTAGTCCTGCATCGTCTTGAAGGCGTCGTCGCGGTTCCAGTTCGCGTACTTCGCGTCGAGGATCTTGATGCCGGGATAGCCCTTCAGCACCGACGTGAACGCGGTCCAGCGCTCGTTGTCGAGCGTGGTGGGAATGCCGCGCAGCGCGACAATATCGCCCTTGCCGCCCAGCTGCTTCGCGAGGTACTCGGCGGGGATCTTGCCGAACGCCGTGTTGTCGCCGGCCACATAGGCGTCCTGCGCGCTCGTGTCGGTCAAGCCGCGATCGACCACCGTCACGTACACGCCCTGCTTCTTCACCTGCGCAACGGGCTGCGTGAGCGAAGCCGATTCATACGGGAAGATCACGAGCGCGTTGATCTTGTTGACGGTCACGAGGTCCTGCAACTGGTTCGCCTGATCGGGCGCGTTCGCCGCCGTCTTGACGATGACCTTGAGGTCCGGGTGCGCCTTTTCGAGGTCCTTCTTCGCCTCGTTCGCCCACCAGACGATGCCGCCCGTGAAGCCATGGTCGGCCGTGGGAATCGCCACGCCCAGCGTGACCTTGTCGTCGGCGCGCGCCGCGCCCGCACCGAACGTCGCCGCTACGCCAAGCGCCAGCGCGCCTGCACACATCGTTCGAATCATCTTCTTCATGATGCCGTCTCCTATCGTGCGCTCCCGCGCCCGTTCTTGCGTTGAGTTTTCGCTGCCTCCTTTTACTTCCCCACCGCCCTGCCAGATCTGCTTCGACATCCTTACCGTCTGCCGCGCTGCAGGAACGCGACCGCGATGATCGCCACGCCCTGCACCGCCGCATTCAGATACACGCTGATGATGCTCGTGAGATTGAGAATATTGGCGATGACCGAGAGCAGCACCGCGCCGACCACGGTGCCCGCCACGCGCCCTTCGCCGCCCTTGAGCGCCGTGCCGCCCACCACCACGGCAGCAATCGCCTCCAGCTCCCACAACAAGCCCGTAGTCGGCGTGGCGGAGCCGAGGCGCGGCACATAGAGCACCGTCGCCACGCCCACGCACACGCCCAGCAGCACGTAGGTCGCGCACTTCACGCGATCGACGCGGATCGCCGCATAGCGTGCGACCTGCTCGTTCGAACCGATCGCCTGCACGTGCCGCCCGAACGCCGTGCGGTTGAGAATCAGCGCGCCGCCCGCCGCCGTGAGCGCGAACACCCACACGGGCACCGGAATGCCAAAGAGGCTCGCGTAATAGACCGGCCCGTAGAGATCGACGAGATTGTTCTGCAGCGTGAGCGCGCCGCCATCGGCGAGCCAGGTCAGTACCGACCGGAAAATGCCGAGCGTGCCGAGCGTGACGATGAAAGGCTCGATGCGCCCGCGCGTGATCAGCAAGCCATGCGCGAGCCCGAACACCGCGCCGAGCACGAGCGCGATCGCCATGCCGATCGCGACGATGGCCAAAGGTGCCAACGCGTGTTCGCTCGCCGCCAGCGTATTCATCACCCAGATCATCACGCCCGCGATCAACGCGGCCATCGAGCCGACCGACAGGTCGATGCCGCCCGAAATGATCACGAACGTCATGCCCACGGAAATGATGCCGATGAACGAGGTGCGCGTGAGCACGTTGAGCAGGTTGCCGGCGGTGGCGAAATCGCGGTTGAGCAGCGTGCCGAGCACGCACAGCAGGATCAGGCCGATGAGCGGCCCGACGCCCGCGAGCCGGTGCACGAATCGCGCCGCGGCCGAGCGCGCGCCACGGCCTTCGGACGCCGCGTCAGTGGGTGCCGGTTGCATGAGCGATCAGCTCCTCTTCGTTCAGATGTTCGTGCCCGAGCGTGGCGACGAGCCGGCCCGCGCGCATCACGGCCACGCGATGCGCGAGCCCGATCAGCTCGACCAGTTCGGACGAGATCACGACGACCGCGCGCCCCGAGGCCGCGAGCCGCTGGATCAGGAAATAGATGTCGCGCTTCGCGCCCACGTCCACGCCGCGCGTGGGCTCGTCGAGCACGATCACGCGCGGGTCGGGCTGCAGGAACTTGGCGAGCGCGAGCTTCTGCTGGTTGCCGCCCGAGAGCATGCGCGCGCGGCTGTCGAGGTCGCCCGTGCGGATGCCGAAGTCGCGCACCGCCTTCTCCAGCGCGCGGCGGCCCGCCTTGAGGTCGAGCAGCGGATGGCCGTAGCGCTCGAGCGTCATGAGCGTGAGGTTGTCCTGCAGCGTGAGGTTCATGTGCAGGCCGCGGCCCTTGCGGTCTTCGCTCAGGTACGTGAGGCCGTGGCGCATCGCGTCGCGCGGATGGCGCAGCGTCACCGGGCGGCCGTCGATCTCGATCTCGCCCGCGTGCTTGTGGCGCAAGCCCACGATTGCCTCGAACGCCTCGCTGCGCCCCGCGCCCACGAGTCCCGCGAAGCCGAGAATCTCGCCCGCGCGCACCTCGAAGCTCAGATCCTCGACCCAGCCCGGCACGGTGAGATGTGCCACACGCAGCGCCACGGGGGCAAGCTCGGGCGCCGCGCCTTTCTCCGGAAACATGTCGGAGACGTCGCGGCCCACCATGAGGTTCGCCATCTGCTGGCGCGCGAGCCCTGCCGTCGCGCTCGCGGCCACGAAGCGGCCATCGCGCATCACGACCACGTCGTCGGTGATGGTCTCTACCTCGTCGAGCTTGTGCGAGATGTAGACGAGCGTCGTGCCCGCGGCGCGCAGCTTCGTCATGAGCGCGAAAAGGCGCGCGGTTTCGGCGGGCGTGAGCGTGGCCGTGGGCTCGTCCATGATGAGCAGGCGCGCGTGCCGCGAGAGCGCCTTGGCGATCTCCACGAGCTGTTTTTCGGCGACGATGAGGTCGCGCACCTTCACGTCCGGGTCGCGCGCGAGGCCCACCTGCGCGAGCAGATCGCGCGCTTCGCGGCGCATGGCGGCGTCGTCGACGAGCCAGCCTTTGCGCTTCTCGTGGCCGAGGAAGATGTTCTGCGCGATCGTCAGGTGCTCGGCCAGATTGAACTCCTGGTGGATCAGCACGATGCCGGCGGCTTCGGCCTCGCGCGAGCCGTCGAAGCGGCGCGCCACGCCGTCCACCAGCATCTCGCCCGCGCTCGCGTTCTCGTAGCCCGCGAGGATCTTCATGAGCGTGGATTTGCCCGCGCCGTTCTCGCCCAGCAGCCCGTGAATGCGCCCCGGCGCAAGCTCGAAGCTCACGCCGTGCAGCACGCGCACGGGACCGAAGTCCTTGCGGATGTCGTTGAACTTCACGGCGACGCTCATGCGCGTGCGCTCCTCCAGTACTGGCGCTTGTGGCTTTGCGGGTTGCGGCGAGCGGCTCACGCCGCCCGCCTGTCGACCGGAGTCAGGGCTTTAGCCCTGACTCCGGTCCCATGCACAGCAGAACACCGCTGGTCTCCCCTCCTATGTGCTCGTCTACGTTTCCTGCGTTTCATCCGCTCTCGCGCACCACCAGCCTGTGCGGCAGCAGCACGCCCGGCACACTCGCGCGCGGGTCGGCGAAACGCCGCAGCAACAGGCGCGCGGCCGTCTCGCCCAGCTCCCGCATGGGCTGCGCGATCGTCGTGAGCGGCGGGTCGATCTGCGCGGCGAGCGCGATATCGTCGAAGCCGACCACGGCGACGTCGTGCGGCACGCGCCGCCCCGCACCGCGCAGGCCGTTGACCACGCCCACCGCGAGCGTGTCCGACACCGCGAAGATCGCGTCGGGCGCCTCGCCTGCCGGCAACCGCATGAGCGCGGCGGCGGCCTGCGCACCCGCGTCGTAGTCGAGGCAGTTCACGTTCACGCGCCAGGCGTCGCACATCGCGATGCCCGCTTCGCCGAGCGCGTCGCGCCAGCCGTCGCGGCGCTGCTGCGCGTAGAGGTAGTGCTCGTCGGAGTTGATGAGCGCGACACGGCGCCGCCCCCGCGCGATCAGATGCCGCACGGCGTCGTGCGCGGCCCGGTAGTTGTCGATACCCACGTACGGCACGCCCACGTCCGGATCGAACTCGCAGCAGGCTACCCACGGCAGCGCCGTCGATTCGGCGGCCAGCGCGTGCTGCACGGTCGCCGGGTCGAGGCAGATCGCCCCGTCCGCGCGATGGCGGCGCAGCAGGTCGAAGTAGCTGCGCTCGCGGCCGGCGTCGGCGCCCGTGTCGCACAGCAGCAGGAAAAAGCCGTGCTGGCGCGCAACGCTGTCGATGCCGCGCACGATCTCCGCGTAAAACGGGTTGCCGAAGTCGGGCACCATCGTCAGGAGCAGCCGGCTTTCGGCGGTGCGCAGGTTGCGCGCGAGTTCGTTGACGCGGTAGCCGCTCGTTTCGATCTCGGCGAGCACGCGCTCGCGCGTGGCGGCGCGCACGTTCGCATGGCCGTTGAGCACCCGCGAAACTGTCGCGACCGAGACGCCCGCGCGCTGCGCCACCGCCGCGATCGACCCGCCGCGCGAGGCGGTGGCGGCGCTGGCGTCTTCGGCTTGCGGCAGCGGCCGCAGTGGCGACGTTCTGGACGAGCGAGCGGACATGGGCAAAGGCGTTGGTGACCGGTTCGGAAACCTGCGGCGGCCGAAGCGTGAGCCGTTTGGCCGCGTCAAAATGTAATCGATTACATTTTTGGTACGAGAACCGCAAAACCGCAAGGCGCACGTAGCCAGGACAAACACCGATCCGCCAATGCCCCCGGAATCCCCTGGGGCTGCCGGCGGCGCGGCCAGGCCAGTAGCCGGTTTGCTACAATTCTCCGATTGCCCGACGCCCTTTTTCGCCGGGCTTCGACCCGAACCGATCCCGACCACAACGCCGAGTCACCATGAACATCGAACAAGCGCGTTTCAACATGATCGAACAGCAGATTCGCCCCTGGGAAGTGCTCGACCAGGACGTGCTGAACCTGCTCTCGATCGTCAAGCGTGAGCATTTCGTCCCCGAGGCCTATACCGCCCTCGCGTTCGCCGACCTCGAAGTGCCGCTGCCGAACGGCCAGCACATGATGGCGCCGCGCGTCGAAGCGCGCGTGCTGCAGGAACTCGCGGTGAAGAAGCACGAGAGCGTGCTGGAAATCGGCGCGGGCTCCGGCTACATGGCGGCGCTGCTCGCGCACCGGGCGCAGAAGGTGCTGACCGTGGAGATCGACACGGAACTCGCCGAATTCGCGCGCGCGAACTTCGTCAAGAACGGTGTGCTCAACGCCGAAGTCGTGGTCGGTGACGGCGCACGCGGCTGGGCCGCGAATGCGCCGTACGACGTGATCTGCGTCTCGGGCGGCCTGCCGGTCGTGCCGCAGGAACTGCTCGAGCAGCTCAAGGTGGGCGGGCGTCTGGCCGCTTTCGTGGGCGGCGCGCCCGTCATGGAAGCGCAGATCATCACGCGCATCGACGAAAAGCAGTTCCGCATTGCCGGCGTGTTCGAAACATACGTCGAGCCGCTGCAGAACGCCGTGCATCCGCCGCGCTTCAAGTTCTAAGGCGCTGCCAACCTGCCGCATTGCCGGGTTCCATGCACGGCAGCCCGGCTTACTTACCCGATTGAGTGTTCCATGCAGAATCTGACCGCCCCCGCCCTCGCCGAATGGCTTGCCGACACCTCGCGCGAGACTCCCGTACTGCTCGACGTGCGCGAGCCGTGGGAAATCGAAACGGCAAAGATCGCCGGCAGCCTGTCGATCCCCATGCGCGAGATCCCCGCGCGCAGCGAGGAACTGGACGACGAGGCGCAGATCGTCTGCATTTGCCACCACGGCGCGCGCAGCGCCCAGGTGGCGATGTTCCTCGAATCGCGCGGGTACACGAAGGTGTTCAACCTGCAAGGCGGCATCGACGCCTGGTCGCGTCAGGTCGACCCCAAGGTGCCGACGTACTAAGCAGGCGCACGCCAGCTTAACCAAACGGCGCGAGAGGGCGCGGCTCAGGCCGCGCCCTTTGTCATTTGTGGGCCGCTCGCTCCGGCCCACGGCGTGCCGCACCGGCATGCCCCTCATGCACAACGATGCAGCGCGCCCTGCCGCACCGTTCGTCCCGCTTCATGCATGCGCGCACTGAGACGATGCAGCGCGCCCGAACATGCATCTCACTGCACCACAATCGCCCGCCCGTTCCATGGCCGCCGATGCGCCCCGCATCGCCGCGCGCCTTATGGGGCAAGCCTGGCGCTTGACCTTCGCGCTGGCACAACGCTTGCAGAAGGGTATGCGCAAGACACGCCACACACACCGGGCGGCGCGCAAGACGACAACGACCACGCGCCATGGCCCACGACTCACTCACGGACAAGAGGCACAAAAATGAAACGTCGCAGTCTGTTGAAACTCGGGACGATGTCGGGCGCACTCGCGGCCGCGGGGCGCATGCCGTTCGCGCACGCGGACACCGGCAGCGGGCCGATCAAGGTCGGCATCCTGCATTCGCTCTCGGGCACGATGGCCATTTCGGAGACCTCACTGAAGGACACCGCGTTGATGACGATTGCCGACATCAACAAGAACGGCGGCGTGATGGGGCGGCAGATCCAGCCCGTGGTGGTCGATCCGGCCTCGAACTGGCCGCTCTTCGCCGAAAAGGCGCGCCAGCTCCTCACCCAGGACAAGGTGGCCTGCGTGTTCGGCTGCTGGACCTCGGTGTCGCGCAAGTCGGTGCTGCCGGTGTTCGAGGAACTCAACGGCCTGCTCTACTACCCCGTGCAATACGAAGGGGAAGAGATGTCGCGCAACGTGTTCTATACGGGCGCGGCGCCCAACCAGCAGGCCATTCCGGCGGTGGAATACCTGATGAGCGCCGAAGGCGGCGGCGCGAAGCGCTTCTTCCTGCTCGGCACCGACTATGTGTATCCGCGCACGACCAACAAGATCCTGCGCGCCTTCCTGCACTCGAAGGGCGTGAAAGACAGCGATATTCAGGAGGTCTACACGCCGTTCGGCCATAGCGACTATCAGACCATCGTCGCGAACATCAAGACGTTCTCGCAAGGCGGCAAGACCACGGTCGTGTCGACCATCAACGGCGACTCGAACGTGCCGTTCTACAAGGAGCTCGGCAACCAGGGCATCAAGGCGACCGATGTGCCCGTGGTCGCGTTCTCCGTGGGCGAGGAAGAGTTGCGCGGCATCGACACGAAGCCGCTCGTGGGACACCTCGCGGCGTGGAATTACTTCATGTCGGTGAAAGGCCCGAACAACACGAAGTTCAAGGAGCAGTTCGAAGCCTGGGTGCAGGCGAACAACCTGCCCGGCGGCAGCAAACGCGTGACCAACGACCCGATGGAAGCGACTTTCGTCGGCATCCACATGTGGAAGCAGGCCGTGGAAAAGGCGAAGAGCACCGACGTCGACAAGGTGCGCGTGGCCATGATCGGCCAGTCCGTGGCAGCGCCCTCGGGCTTCACGCTGACGATGGACGGCAACCATCACCTGCACAAGCCCGTGATGATCGGCGAGATTCGCGGCGACGGCCAGTTCAACGTCGTGTGGAAAACGAAGACCGCCGTGCGCGCGCAGCCGTGGAGCCCGTTCATCGCCGGCAACGAAGGCAAGCCGGATGTGGTCACCTCGAACGCGCTGCCCGCCTTCCTGCGCCGCTCGCGCGTGGCCTGACGTTGTCTTCGCGAGCGCCGCGCCGCAACGTGGCGCGCGCTCGCGTGCCCTGTCTACGGGCCGCGGCGTAACTTCAGGCTGTTGCGCTGTGATCCGCACCAAAAAAGAAAGCACCATGGCTCACTCACTCCCGAGGTCCGCGCGCGCGGGCTTGCGCCACGCGCTCGCCGCGGCTGCGCTCTTCACGGCGCTATGCACTGGCGCGCACGCACTGGATGCAGCCGACGTCGCGCCGCTCGGCGGCGACGACTTCGACGCGAAATCCGCGGCCATCGACAAACTCATCGCCACGCACGACGCCGCTTCGCATGCGCTGCTCAAAGCGCTCGCCGACGACAGCGTCACGGCAACCGATTCGGGCGAAGTGCTCGTGCAGGATGGCGCGGACGGGCAAAGCGCGCGCGACGCCGCCACGGGTCAGCCCGTCGCCGCAAACGTCGCCTCGAGCGCGCAGCCCATCACGCTGAACAACCTCTTGCGCTCGAAGGTAGCGGGCGCGGTCTCGGGCCTGCAACTCGCCTCGCCCGACCTGGAAACGCGCCGGGCGGCCATTAACGGGTTGCTCAAGAACCCCGACCCGGCCATGAAGCCGCTGATCGACGCTGCGCGCACGAAGGAAACCGACCCGGCGCTCAAGCGCCGTCTCGACACGCTCTGGGCGATGACCGCGCTGCACGACCCCAATGCGGCCACGCGCCTCGAAGCGGCGAAACTCGTCGCGGCGCGCCACGACCTCGACATGTACGAACTGCTGCGCCCGCTCGTTGCAAAGAACACGAGCGGCGCGTACAGCGAGCCCGACGCCGATGTGCGCGCCGCCGCGCAACAAGGCATCGACGCGCTCGACGCCATCCAGCGCCGCAGCGAGATCGCCGGCACGCTGTTCGCGGGCCTTTCGCTCGGCAGCGTGCTGCTGCTCGCGGCGCTCGGCCTTGCGATCACCTACGGGCTCATCGGCGTCATCAACATGGCGCACGGCGAATTCCTCATGATCGGCGCGTACGCAACCTATGTCGTGCAAACGCTCGTGCAGCGCTATGCGCCCGGCGCGTTCGACTGGTATCCGCTCTTCGCGATTCCCGCTTCGTTCGTCGCCGCGGCGCTCGTGGGCGCGGGAATCGAGCGGCTCGTGATCCGCCACCTCTACGGCCGCCCGCTCGAAACGCTCCTCACCACGTTCGGCATCAGCCTCATCCTCATTCAGGCCACGCGCATGATCTTCGGCGCGCAGAACGTGCAGGTCGAAAACCCCTCGTGGATGAGCGGCGGCGTGACTGTCATGCCCAACCTCATCCTGCCGTACAACCGCCTCGCGATCCTCGCGTTCTCGCTGATCGTGGTGGGCATCGCTTGGACCGTCCTCACGAAAACGCGTCTTGGCCTCTTTGTGCGCGCCGTCACGCAAAACCGGCGCATGGCCGCCTGCGTGGGCGTGCGCACCGCGCGCGTGGATGCGTGGGCCTTCGCGTTCGGCGCGGGCGTAGCGGGCCTCGGCGGCTGCGCGCTCTCGCAGATCGGCAACGTCGGACCCGACCTCGGCCAGAGCTACATCATCGATTCGTTCATGGCCGTGGTGCTGGGCGGCGTCGGGCAGATTGCGGGCACCGTGATCGGCGGCTTCGGTCTCGGGCTCGTCTCCAAGGCCATCGAGCCGTTCTGGGGCGCCGTGCTCGCGAAGATCGCCGTGCTCGTGCTGATCGTGCTCTTCATCCAGAAGCGTCCGCAGGGGCTGTTCGCCCTCAAGGGCCGCAGCGCGGAGGCCTGACATGACGAGCGTCACTTCCTCTTCCACGCGTCACACGCTGGGCGCCTCGCGACCTTCAAGCGACGGTGCCGAAACGTTCGCCCTTGGCTTGCCCGCGCGGCCGGCCCTGCTCTCGCCGCGTGCCTGGCTCGCGCTCATCGTGCTGATCCTCGTGATCGGCGTGGGCGTGCCGCTTTGCGCGCTGGTGCTGCCGCAAGCGAGCGCGCTGCATCTTTCCGCGTATGCGTTGACGCTGGGCGGCAAGCTCATGTGTTATGCGATCGCCGCGCTCGCGCTCGATCTCGTGTGGGGTTACTGCGGCATTCTGAGCCTCGGCCACGGCCTCTTCTTCGCGCTGGGCGGCTACGCCATCGGCATGTACCTCATGCGCGAGATCGGTCACGACGGCAAGTACGGCAGCGACCTGCCCGACTTCATGGTGTTTCTCGACTGGCATGCGCTGCCGTGGTACTGGCAAGGCACACAGCACCTCGGGTATGCGCTCCTGCTCGTCGTGCTCGTGCCCGCTGTGGTCGCCTGGGTGTTCGGCTTCTTCACGTTCCGCTCGCGCGTGAAGGGCGTGTACCTCTCGATCATCACCCAGGCCATGACGTTCGCCGCGATGCTGCTCTTCTACCGCAACGAAACGGGCTTCGGCGGCAATAACGGCTTCACCGACTTCAAGCGCATCGCGGGCATGCCGATCACGCATCCGGGCACGCGCACCGTGCTGTTCCTCCTGACGTTCGCCGTGCTCGTGCTCGCATTTCTCGGCGCGCGCGCCATCGTCACCTCGAAGCTCGGGCGTGTGGTGAGCGCCGTGCGCGACGGCGAAACGCGCCTCATGTTTCTCGGCTACAGCCCGCTTGGCTACAAGCTGTTCGTGTGGACCGTCTCGGCGGTTCTGTGCGGCATCGCGGGCGCGCTTTACGTGCCGCAGGTCGGCATCATCAACCCGAGCGAGATGTCGCCCGGCAACTCGATCGAAATGGCGATCTGGGTGGCCGTGGGCGGACGCGGCACGCTCATCGGACCGATCATCGGCGCCTTCGCCGTGAACGGCGCAAAGAGCTTCTTTACCGCCCATTTCGCCGAGTACTGGCTGTTCTTCCTCGGCCTGATGTTCGTGCTCGTGCCGCTCCTTTTGCCCAACGGCATCATGGGACTCATCGAACTCATCCGGAACCGGATCACCACGCGGAGCGAACGCCCATGAACGGACATAGCGTGATCAGCGACCCGCTCAACCACAACCCGTTCGACGACGCCCTCAAGTACGACGAAATCGCCCTCTCCGGCGTGGCCGAACTAGGTCACGTGGTCGAACCCGGCGCGATCGACATCTCGCACGGCACGATCCTGTATCTCGAAGACGTGACCGTGAGCTTCGACGGCTTTCGCGCGCTCAACAAGCTTTCGCTCGTGATCGACGCGGGCGAGCTGCGCTGCGTGATCGGCCCGAACGGCGCGGGCAAGACCACGATGATGGATGTCATCACCGGCAAGACCGCGCCCGATGCGGGCAAGGTGTTCCTCGGACAGACGCTCGACCTCACGCGCATGAACGAGCCCGCCATCGCGCGCGCGGGGATTGGCCGCAAGTTCCAGAAGCCCACGGTGTTCGAGCAGCATCCCGTGTGGGAGAACCTCGAACTCGCGATGAAGGCCGACAAGGGCTGGTTCGCCACGCTGCGCGCGCGCCTGGGCCGCGAGGCGCAGGCGAAGATCGAGGAAACGCTCGAAGTGATCCGGCTCGAGAGCGACGCGCGGCGCCTCGCGGGCGAGCTCTCGCACGGCCAGAAACAGCGGCTCGAAATCGGCATGCTGCTCATGCAAAAGCCGCAACTGCTGCTGCTCGACGAGCCCGCCGCCGGCATGACCGACGACGAAACCATGGAACTCGCGACGCTGCTCAACCGCCTGCGCGGCAGCTGCTCGATGATGGTCGTCGAGCACGACATGGAGTTCGTCGCCGCGCTCGCGGGTGAGACCGGGCGCGTCACGGTGATGGCCGAAGGCAGCGTGCTCGCGCACGGCACGCTCGACGACGTGAAGCGCGACGAAGCGGTCATCGAATCGTATCTGGGCCGCTAGGCCCGCTTTCAACCGATCGGCTATGCTAACCATCGAATCGCTGAATCAGTACTATGGCGGCAGCCACATCCTGCGCAACGTCTCGATGACGGTGCCCGAGGGCGAACTCACCGTGCTGCTCGGGCGCAACGGCGTGGGCAAAACCACGCTGCTGCGCTGCCTCATGGGCGTCGTGCCGACGAAGAACGGCTCGATCGCGTGGCGCGGCGAAGCGCTCACGAAGCTGCCCACGCACGCGCGGGTGGCGCAGGGCCTCGCTTACGTGCCGCAAGGGCGCGATATCTTTCCGCGCCTGAGCGTCGAAGAGAATTTGCTGGTGGGCGCGGCGAGCAAGAAGCGCATGCCGTCAAGCGTGCCCGCGCATATCTACGAACTCTTTCCCGTGCTCAAGGACATGAAGGCGCGGCGCGGCGGCGACCTCTCGGGCGGCCAGCAGCAGCAGCTCGCCATCGGCCGCGCGCTGATGAGCGATCCGCAGCTGCTCATTCTCGATGAGCCGACCGAAGGCATCCAGCCTTCGATCATCCAGGACATCGGCCGCACGCTGCGCAGGCTCGTGGAAGAGATGCACATGACGGTGCTGCTGGTCGAGCAGTACTACGACTTCGCCAAGGCCATTGCGGACCGCTACTGGGTGATGAGCCGCGGCGAAATCGTGGCGGGCGGCGCCGGCGCGAGCATGGATGCGGATGGGGTGCGGGAGTTGATTGCGGTTTGAAGCCTGAGAGCATCGACTTCCCCGTGAGTGAAGACGCCTGTCGTCTAGCCGCCTTAGCGGCCCTCGAAGCTTCAGTTCGGCACCCTTTCCTTGGGACGCAGCGTAAAGCGCTAGATAGTTATGACCGCATCGATTGACTGAGGTGCCGGCATCAGCCATTTTACGCACCCACGCAAGTCTGCCGGCAGGGATTTTCCAGACGCTGTCTGGATAATCCCTGCCTCTGGCCACGCGCGATGGAACGCGCGCATGCTGGCCAGATTGGGCCCGTCTCCGCGGCCAGAGCGATGCGTCAGGCCCGACGAGAAGTGTGACGAGTGCGTGATCTGCGCGCACCTGAGCGCCCTGCCCGCCGACGACGATGTGCCATCCGATCTCCCCGGTACGCAGCGGTCATCCCCGCATTGCCGTTATGCGCGGCGGCGCCGGGCTTGAGCTAGCTGAGATGGAGGCCGGGTAGTCAGCCTTGATCGCGGCGAGCTCAAATGAGCTATAATGAAGGCTCATTTGATTTACGACGGGAGCGCGCCATGCAACTCGTTTCCCCCGAGAAGATCGCTGCAGTCATGGGACTGAGTCCGGTGCCCCATTCGATCGCCGAACTTGAGGCGCAGGTCGCAGAAGGCCTGCCCAAATCCGCCTTGCGTAACGGCGTCGAACAGATCGCCCTGACCGCGGAGGCAAGGCGCGCGCTCCAGGCACGCATCGTCCCTGAGGCAACCTACAAGCGCCGTCGCGACAGGCTGACACCTGATGAATCGGAGAAGACAGAGCGCCTCGCACGGGTCTACGCGAGCGCGGCCTACGTCTGGGACGATCCGGCGGACGCACGCACCTTCCTTGCCACGCCCCACCCCTTGCTGGAGGGGCGCGTGCCCCTTGAGGTTGCCCTGACCGAGCTGGGTGCGCGCCGCGTGGAAGAACTCCTCTGGAAGCTCTTCTACGGGCTACCGGCCTGATGAGGATTTTCCGCATTGCCGACAGGCGCCATCCGCTATGGAGCGGCACCGGCGCCATGCTCGTTGGCGGTCGATTCAACAGCCCCGGCCGTCCCGTGATCTATGGCGCGCTCACGTTCGCTGGAGCCATGCTCGAGGTACTGGTACACGCACGGATCGGCAAAGTGCCGAAGACACACGTCTGGGTCGAGGCGCAGGTTCCTGATGATCTTCCCGTCGAAAGGTTCACCCCCGGCACACTGCCTGCAGGTTGGGACGGGCCATCCACTGAAATCGCACGTGATTTCGGAAACCGCTGGCTGGAGGAATGCCGCTCCGCGGTCCTGATCGTGCCTTCTGTAGTCGCACGTGCCGAGTCCAACGCGCTGGTAAATCCCGCCCATCCAGACGCTGCGCGGATCGTCGTATCCGAAGCGCTGCCGGTCTTATGGGACGAACGCCTGTTCGTTCTACCTGCAACAGGGAGTCCGGGAGAACCGGAACAGCACTGAACGCGCAGTCACCGTGCGGTCGCAATCTTCCAGACTGGTATCACGTCGGAATTTCACCAGGCAGAGACGAACTGGCCGTTGTCCGACTGGCGTGGGCAACAAAGTAGCGCCGCTGGGAGCGCTTAATGCGTTGCGCCGCATTCCGTGCTACGGCAAACAACGGGGCCTTGGACTTCTGGTGACAAAGCTGCGAATGGCTCGACGAAAAGAATTGGCAGCAAGCGGACTTCCAGCACTCCGACTCCATCACCACACTGCCGTTAGCAGGGACCTGGCAGTATCGTTATGCGCCCTCTGGTTACGACAGGTTACATAGAGTGGTCTTCGTAAAAGATGGTAAGTATCCGCGCTGAGGCGCCGAAAAACTCGTCCGACCTGGCTGCTATGCTTCATTCAGTCGCCCAGTTCTACCGTGTTTTGCGCGCGTAACCCGAAAACGGATGTCTGAATCCCGCTTCACAGACCTGCAGGCGTGCACTCGGATAGCCTCATGATCATGCTGTTGCAAGTCGCGAACTATGACAGTGGTGGGCGCTTCTGTGCGAGTGTCGAAAGCTTGCTGCACTCTGCCGGTCCTTTTTCATCGAAGCTAGTCAACGCGCGACAAACCAATGCTTCCACTTTTTACCGAGGTCGACGTCTCTTACGCAGCCCGGATTCAGCTTCGCCCGATCGAGATGTCCGACGCCCAAAGGATATTCGAAATCTGGTCCGATCGCGAAGTGATGCGCTTTTACGACTTGGCGCCGCTAAACAGCATCGACGATGCCCGGCTGCTTGTCTCAGCTATGCTCAAAGAGCTGGCGGAAGGACTAAGTGTGCGCTGGGCCATCGTATCGAAATGCGGCATGCGTTTCATTGGCTCATGCGGGTTTAGATTCGATTCCAAGTTCTATTCCGCAAGTATTAGCTTCGAATTGGAACGTCATTCATGGCGACAGGGATTGATGCGCGAAGCGCTAAACGCGGCGATTGCACATGCATATGACCACTGGCAAATCAACCGTATCCAGGCGATCACGAACCTCGACAACTACGCCTCGATTGGACTTCTGAGAAGCTTGGGATTTGTGGAAGAAGGTGTGATGCGGCAATGGGGCTACTGGAAAGATGCATTTCACGACGTCCATCTTTTCTCCCGGATCAGGGCCGATCAACGGACAATGCAGACATCACTGCCCGCGTGAGGTGACATGCCGACGGTCGCGCGCTGGCTGTTCCGGTGTGTTGCTCACTCTGGCATCTCATTCGTCAGCGATGAGATGGCGGATGACGAGCGCGCGGATCGACAATGTCCAGGATCAGCCGGCGAAGTATGCGTCCAGTGGCCCAGTCCCTGCTGGAGCAGGCGGTAAGCATGAAGGCTGATGTGACGTTCTTCAGCCACGGGGGGACTCGTCATCTCACCAGTGGTTTGTTCGGTCGCAATCGGCACCGAGGCGTACGGTGTGGCCTCGCGCGGGCTCGTGAAACTTGCTGACGGCGGAAAAGGCTATCTGAGCGCTGGCCGCCGGCGCGACATGCAATCGGATTTGACGCACAGGCCCCCTGGCCCCTGGTCAGCGCTCGCGAGCACGCGTGCTATCCTCCACGCCATCCCCGCTTTTTCCCTCGTCACGCATGTCGCTCCACGTCGATCACGCCGCACTCGCCCACACCACGTTTCGCAGCACCGTGCATCAGGAATGGGCTGCGAAACTCGAGCTCGGCTTCGAGCGCCAGGGCGCGCGCACCGCGCTCACGCATCGCCTGCACGTGGGGCCGTTGCGCGTGCAACGACCGCTCTATCCCGAAGGCGACGCGATCTGTCACGCGGTGATCGTGCATCCGCCAGCAGGCATCGCGGGCGGCGACCGGCTCGACATCGACGTGAGTGTCGGCGATGGCGCTCACGCCGTGCTCACCACGCCGGGCGCCACCAAGTGGTACAAGTCGAACGGCCGCGTGGCGCGCCAGCGCATCAACGTGCGCGTGGGCGCGGGCGCGAAGCTCGACTGGCTGCCGCAAAATAACCTCGTGTTCGACCACGCCCACACCGAACTCGAATTCGCGCTCACGCTCGGCGCGGGGGCCACGGCCATCGGCTGGGACGCGACGCAACTGGGCCGCCAGGCCGCGGGCGAACGCTGGTCGGCGGGCATGGTGCGAGCGCTCACGCGCGTGACGCGCGCGGCGCCTGAAGGCGAAGCCGACGATCAACTGCTCTGGCTCGAGCGCGCCCTCATCGACGCCAACGACCCGCTACGCGACGCGCCGCAAGGCCTCGCGGGCTACCCCGCTTTCGGCGTGCTGTGGGCGATCGGCCCCGCGTGCAACGAGGCGCTCGCACAAGACCTCGCCGCCATCCTGCCTTTCGACGACGCGCTGCGCTCGGGCGCGACCTGCATCGCGCCGGGCGTGGTGCTCGTGCGCGTGGTCGGTCGGTCGATGGAACCGCTGCAGAGCACGCTCACGCAATGCTGGACGGCGCTGCGGCCGTTCGTGCATGGCGTGAAGGCCGCGCCGCTGCGCTTGTGGACGACTTGAGCGCACGTCATACGCACCTCGGCGGTGCGCATCGGCGCCTCCACGCACGATAACGCAGCGCAACATCGCCATCGCGGTGCATAAGCACCTCGTGATTGGTGCACTCACGCTGTCCCCTTCATTGGCACACACCTTGCTGTGAGCTTGCATCGATTCGTGCGCGCCGCGCGCGAGGCCGCAAGCTGCGCGTAACCTCGCTCCCGTAAGCTGGGTCGACAGACTTGCCCCAACCGACCCAATACGATGACGCGATGAAGCTCACGCCACGCGAGAAAGACAAGCTCCTGATCTTCACCGCCGCGCTGCTCGCCGAAAGGCGCCGCGAGCGCGGCCTCAAGCTCAACTACCCGGAAGCCGTCGCCTTCATCAGCGCGGCGCTGATGGAAGCGGCCCGCGACGGCAAGACCGTCGCCGAGGTCATGCACTACGGCACCACCCTGCTCACACGCGATGACGTGATGGAAGGCGTGCCCGAGATGATCCCCGACATTCAGGTCGAAGCGACCTTCCCCGACGGCACCAAGCTCGTCACCGTCCACCATCCGATCCCCTGAGCCGGGAGGAGCCAGCCATGATCCCCGGCGAAATGCTGATCGACGACGGCGAAATCGAACTCAACGCAGGCCGCGAAACCATCACGGTGAAGGTGGCCAACACGGGCGACCGCCCCGTGCAGATCGGCTCGCACTTCCACTTCTACGAGGTCAACGCCGCCCTCTCGTTCGATCGCGAAGCCGCGCGCGGCTTTCGCCTGAACATTGCGGCGGGCACGGCCGTGCGCTTCGAGCCAGGACAGGAGCGCACCGTCGAACTCGTGGCGCTTGCGGGAGAGCGCGCCGTATACGGCTTCAACGGCCAGGTGATGGGCCCGCTCTGAGCGCGGCCAGCGAATTCAGGCGAATTCATCAGGAATCCGACATGACATTGAAGATCGGCCGCCGCGCCTACGCGGAGATGTTCGGCCCCACCACCGGCGACCGCGTGCGTCTCGCCGATACCGAACTCATCATCGAGATCGAGCGCGACTACACCGTCTACGGCGACGAAGTGAAGTTCGGCGGCGGCAAGGTGATCCGCGACGGCATGGGCCAGTCGCAGCGGGTGCACGCAGAAGTCGCGGACACCGTGGTCACGAACGCCGTGATCGTCGATCACTGGGGAATCGTGAAGGCCGACATCGGCATCAAGGACGGCCGCATCTGGAAAATCGGCAAGGCGGGCAACCCGGACGTGCAGCCAGGCGTGACGATTCCCATTGGCGCCGCGACCGAAGTGATCGCGGGCGAAGGCCAGATCGTCACGGCGGGCGGCATCGACACGCATATCCACTTCATCAGCCCGCAGCAGATCGACGAAGCGCTCGCCTCGGGCGTGACGACCATGCTGGGCGGCGGCACCGGCCCCGCCACGGGCACCAACGCCACCACCTGCACGCCGGGCCCGTGGCATATGGAGCGCATGCTGCAGGCGGCGGACGGCTGGCCGATCAATCTCGGCTTTCTCGGCAAGGGCAACGTGAGCCTGCCGAAGCCCGCTGAAGAACAGATCGCCGCGGGTGCGATCGGCCTGAAACTGCACGAGGACTGGGGCTCGACGCCCGCCGCCATCGACAACTGCCTGAGCGTGGCGGACGCAACGGACACGCAGGTGGCCATCCACACCGACACGCTCAACGAGTCGGGCTTCGTGGAAGCGACCGTGGCCGCCTTCAAGGGCCGCACGATCCACACGTACCACACCGAAGGCGCGGGCGGCGGCCACGCGCCCGACATCATCAAGGTGTGCGGCGAAGCGAACGTGCTGCCCTCGTCGACAAACCCCACGCGCCCGTACACGATCAACACGCTCGACGAGCATCTCGACATGCTGATGGTGTGCCACCACCTCGACCCGTCGATTGCCGAAGATATTGCGTTTGCCGAGTCGCGCATCCGCCGCGAGACCATCGCCGCCGAGGACATCCTCCACGATCTCGGTGCGCTGTCGATGCTTTCTTCTGATTCCCAGGCGATGGGCCGCGTCGGCGAAGTCATCATCCGCACGTGGCAGACCGCGCACAAGATGAAGGTGCAGCGCGGCGCCCTGCCCGGGGACAGCGCGCGCCACGACAACTTCCGCGTGAAGCGCTATGTGGCGAAGTACACGATCAATCCCGCGCTCACGCACGGCATCGCGCACGAAGTGGGATCGCTCGAGCCCGGCAAGTGGGCCGACCTGGTGTTCTGGGAACCGGCCTTCTTCGGCATCAAGCCTTCGCTGATTCTTAAGGGCGGCATGATCGCGCTCGCGCAGATGGGCGACCCGAACGCCTCGATTCCCACGCCGCAGCCCGTGCACTACCGCGAGATGTTCGCCACGCGCGGGCGGGCGCTCGCACAAACCTCGCTCACCTTCGTTTCGCAGCTCTCGCTCGACAAGCGCATGCCCGAGCGCTACGGCCTGCAAAAGCGTGTGGTGGCGGTACGTAACTGCCGCAGCGTGACGAAGGCCGACATGATTCACAATGCGTGGCAGCCCACGATCAGCGTCGATCCCGAAACGTACCAGGTCGTCGCCGACGGCCAGTTGCTCACCTGCGAGCCCGCCACGGTGCTGCCGATGGCACAGCGTTACTTCCTGTTCTAAAGTCTAGCCATGCGCACGATCGACAAACGACTCAATGCGAAGCTCGCGCCCGTTCTTGTGAAGCGGGCGCCTACGCTCACGCTGCCCTACGACGCGCGCTGCAAGAGCCGCCTCGCGGCCACGCTCGACACGGGCGAGGAAGTGGGTGTCGTGCTGCCGCGCGGCACGGTGCTGCGCGACGGCGACCTGCTCGTGGCCGACGACGGCGGCCTCGTGCGCGTGATCGCGGCGGCCGAAAGCGTGTTGCGTGTACGTGCGCCCGACCGGCTCACGCTCACGCGCGCCGCCTATCACCTCGGTAATCGCCATACGCCCGTGGAAGTGGGCTCGGACGAGCTCAAGCTCGAAGCCGACCCCGTCCTCGAAGACATGCTCAAGCGCCTGGGCGCGCAGGTGGAACGCGTGAAGTTGCCGTTCCAGCCCGAAGCGGGCGCATACGGCGGCGGCCACCGCCACGGCCACGACGCAACCTTCGCCGATGACTACGCGCTCGCGCAACGCGTGTACGACGAGCACCACGGTCACGCGCATGACCACGACCACGCGCACGGTCATTCGCACAATCCCGCTCATGGCGACGATCACGCGCATGACCACGATTGCGGACACGATCACGGTCATTGCGACGGCCACGCGCACGACCACAGCCATGAACATCGCTGAGCTAACCGCCCTGCTGCATCTCGCGTCGCCGGCGCTGCCCATCGGCGCGTTCAGCTACTCGCAGGGACTCGAAGCCGCGATCGATGCCCAACTCGTCACGAACGCCGACGACGCCGCTCACTGGATAGCGGGCGGCCTCGCGAACGTGCTCGCTAGCGGCGAGCTACCTTTTGTGGCGCACCAGATGGAACGCTGGCGCACGCACGACGCACGCGCCCTTGTCGTAGCGAACGAGGAATTCGTCGCGAGCCGCGAGTCGGCGGAACTGCGGCGCGAAACCGCGCAGATGGGCTGGTCGCTGCGCCAGCTCTGCGCGCAGCTCGAATGGGGCGACGCCGAACGGCGCGCCACGCTCGAGCGCATGACGCCCATTGCGCAACCCACGGCCTTCGCATTCGCCGCGTGGGCCCATGAGGCCGCGCCAGACGCCGCGCTCGCCGCCTACGCGTTCAGCTGGATCGAAAACCAGACCGCCGCCGCACTCAAGGCGGTGCCGCTCGGCCAGCTCGCCGGGCAGCGCATCATCGTCGCGCTGCGGCCCGAAATCGAGAAAGCCGTGACGCGTGCGCTCGCCACGGCTCCCGAGGCGCTCAACACCTTCGCGCCGCAACTCGGCGTTCTGTCTGCGCGCCATGAATCGCAGTATTCGCGGCTTTTCCGCTCCTGAAACACACACACGAACCATGAATTCGCACGCATCCAGCAAACGAACCAGGAAGCTGCCGCCGCTGCGCGTCGGCGTGGGCGGGCCGGTCGGCTCCGGCAAGACGACCTTGCTCGAAATGCTCTGCAAGGCCATGCGCGAGCGCTACGACCTCGTCGCCATTACCAACGACATCTATACGAAGGAAGACCAGCGCCTTCTGACCGTCGCGGGCGCCCTGCCCGCCGAGCGCATCATGGGCGTGGAAACGGGCGGCTGCCCGCACACGGCGATCCGCGAAGACGCATCGATCAACCTCGAAGCCGTCGACCAGATGCTCACGCGCTTTCCCGATGCGGACATCGTCTTCATCGAATCGGGCGGCGACAATCTCGCGGCCACCTTCAGCCCCGAGCTTTCTGACCTCACGATCTACGTGATCGACGTGGCGGGCGGCGAAAAGATTCCGCGCAAAGGCGGCCCCGGCATCACGAAGTCGGACCTGCTCGTCATCAACAAGACCGACCTCGCGCCGCTCGTGGGCGCGAACCTCGACGTCATGGCCTCCGACGCGAAAAAGATGCGTGGGGAGCGGCCGTTTGTGATGTGCAATTTGAAGGCGCTCGAGGGGCTCGGTGAGGTGATTGCGTTCATAGAAAAACGGGGCCTTCTGGTCACAGAAAGCGCTTGAACACATCGACGTCCCACCACCGATCCCTCAGATCGACGGATCGATGTAGTCGGCGTTTTTCACGATCCAGTCGGGATTCAGGTGTGATCGGTCCTCATAGAGGGCCGACCATTTTCCCGTCACGCGGATGCACGCTTCATCCACACAGAGGCGCGCCTCGGGGTCGATGATCGAGGCATGATCGCGCTGGGCTAGCGCGATCAGTTCCTTGCGAACGCTTTGTTGCAGGCCATCGACTTTCACCCGTCGCTCCGCCTCGCGTGGGTCGAAACGCCCGATTCTCGATAAAAAGACATGCGGGTCGAACGGGTCACCTATGGGATTGTCGAGCAGCACATAGACCTTTTTGTTCTGCGCCTGCAGTTCCCTGACTTCCTGATCGAGTTCGGCGAACGCGGCCTCTCTGCCTTCTGGCGTGGCCAGACTCAACTCCTTTTGGCCGCTGGCCAGGTAATAGCCCGCGGCGTTGAAGTAGTAACTCCAGTATCCGCCGATCACAACCGTCGTGATTCGGCTATTCGCGGCCTTCGCCAGCGCCTCGTGCCGGACCGACCCGCAGTCTGAATCGACCGGTAAATTGCGATCGCGAACGTGCGCAATGGGTGGGCAAGCCGCAGCGACAGCAAAGATGGCCCCGTTTTTTGAAGGGTCCCGCTCCTCATCCGCATAGACTCGTTCTGCATACTGGGCGACATGCGAGTCCCCGAGAAAAAGCGTCGTAGTCTTCCGGTCTTCGTGCAAGGGATAGATGCCGTCCCGAGCCTGCCCGTCTGGACTTCTTAACGCCAGGAAGTGCCACCCGGTCCGCGTTGCGAGGTTGACAGCGTCGAAGCGGGGACTGATGAGCGCATCCTTGATCGCCACGCCGCTAACCATCATCAGCACCAGGCCGAGAACCAGCAGAAGCGCCGTTCGATTCGCAGAGCGATGCCAGCGAATCTTGCTCTCGACAAAGCGGTGCGTGAGCCACGCGAGCAAGACCGATAGCAATACCACGGCAATCTTCGTGGGGTGACCATTGTCCGGCCAGACGAGATGCGCGAAAGACAACAACGGCCAATGCCAGAGATAAAGCGGGTAGCTAATCAGCCCGCAAGTCACGAATGGGCGACTCGAGAGAATAGTGCGATTGATCCACGCGCCCGAACCCGCTGCGATGACGAGGAATGTGCCCATCGTCGGCAATAGTGCCCAAAATCCTGGAAATGGCCGCTCATGATTGATCAGCAAGAATCCAGACAGCAAGAGACCCACTCCCATTGCACAGAGCAGGTTGGCGTATCGGTCGCCCAGATCCGGGCGACGCAAAGCGAGATAGGCAAGCGAGCCGCCAACCATGAGTTCCCAGAAGCGGGAAAGGGGCGAGTAGAAGGCAGCAACGGGATCCCGCCAGGCAAGCCATACGCTGACGCCGAAGGACATCGCCAGGATCGCCCCGTTCACGACCGTGAATCGCCAGCGATGCGTCCACGCATAGCTCAATAGCAGGGGCCAGAATATGTAGTATTGCTCTTCAACCGCAAGGCTCCAGAGATGCAACAACGGTTTGGCCTCGTGACCGCTATCGAAGTAACCGCTCTCGCTCCACAAGACAAAATTCTGGACGAACGAAGTCCCGCCGACGATGTGCTTCCCGAGTTGCGGGTACTCGTCTCGCAGCAGCACGAGCCAACCGGCGACCGCGCAAAAGAACAATACAAGAAGAAGCGCAGGGAAAATTCGGCGGATACGCTTGCCGTAAAAATCGGCAATACTGAATTTGTCGCGCTCAAGATTCGTGAGAATGATGCTGGTAATGAGATATCCGGAGATGACAAAGAACACGTCGACCCCGATAAATCCGCCTGCCATCCGGCTTGGGAACGCATGAAAGAGAATCACTCCCATAACCGCGATCGCGCGCAGACCGTCGACGTGCGGACGATATTCATGCGTCGCTACGCTATGGGTCGCGGCCCGACCCGACGGACTATCGAGGATTTCCGTCGCGGACGGAACCGGCAGCACTTGCGGGGTAATCGTCGGTGACATGAACTGGCCTTCGATGACTGCATATCGGTGAAGCGGACAGGAGCGATACCGATATTCAGCAATGCGTTCCTTACGCAGACGTGGCCCGAACGCAAATCAACCACGTGAACCCAGTACACCCGCGCTCTGGCTTGAGCGTATGTGCGCATACGTACGCATCGCTGCGCGCGAAGGCACGCAATGACCCAACCCTTTCATGCGTCTATATGTCACCCTTCACGCGTCTATAAATTGCCCTTCACGTGTCCGTTTTTGTCCCTTTCAAAAAGCGGACTTTCAAATAACAAACGAAACACCCCAAGGTGAAAATGACGCCGGCTCTTCCGGAGTTGCGCTTGCGGGACCTACTTTTCCAGTGGCACTTTCCCACGGGCTCGCGCTTTGCATTGGCGCTGCAATGCTCGTCGTCAACCAACGATCAGTGGATGATAGTTAGTTTTGCTATATTAATTTTGGACAAATACCGCAACACGAAAATTCGTAGCGGTCAAATACGGAGAATGTAGAAAGTCATAGCGGCGATCGTTGCCAGTTTGATCGCCCTTGTTGTCGTTGCGCGATTGGCGCACGCGCTACCGCGCGCGAATTCATACGTCCGAGACGAGCGCCTCCACAACGTCCACCGTACGTGCCGTCGCGCCGCGATGGCGCGAGGCGAATGCCGCTGCGGCCGCGCCCATGGCGACCCGGCGCGGCTTGTCGTTGAAGAGTTCGTGCAAGGCGCGCGCGAGATCGGCGGGGTCCTGAACCTGCAGGGCCGCGCCCGCGGCCGTGGCGTCGGCGGTGGCCTGCGTGAAGTTGAACACGTGCGGCCCGATCAGCACCGGCACGCCCACGGCGCACGCTTCGATCAGGTTTTGCCCGCCGAGCGGCAGGAGACTGCCGCCAATGAACGCGAGGTCGGCGGCAGCGTAATAGGCGCCCATCTCCCCCATCGAGTCGCCGAGCAGAACGCTCACATCCTGCGGCAGCAAACGCACGCCCGCATGCGCGGAGGCCGCGGCAGCCGCGGCCGGCGCCCAGCGCGAGCGCCGTTCGAGCTTGTAGTTCTTGCGCTCCACGAGCGCGGCCACCTCGTCGAAGCGCTGCGGATGGCGTGGCACCAGGATCAAAAGCGCATCCGGCACATTGAGTGCCGCGAAGGCCTGCAGCACGAGTTCCTCCTCACCTTCGCGCGTGCTCGCCGCCACCCACACCGGGCGCTCGCCGATCGCGCGCCGCCATTCGCGACCGCGCGCGATTAGCGCCGGAGGACTCGCCATGTCGAACTTGAGGTTGCCGAGCACCGCCACATTGCGCGCGCCGAGCGCGGTGAGACGCTCCGCGTCAGAGGGGCTTTGCGCGAGCACGCGCGTGAAGCCGCCGAACACCTCGCGCGTGCCCGCGCCGAACTTCGCCGCCCGCTTGAACGAGCGCGCCGACATGCGCGCGTTGGTGAGCACGAGCGGCACGTCGGCGCGCTTGCATTCGTCGATGAGCGTGGGCCAGACCTCGGTTTCCATCACGAGACCGAGCGACGGCCGCCATGCGTGCAGGAAGCGCCGCACCGCATGCGGCATGTCGTACGGCAGGTAGCAGCGCAGCACGCGATTGCCGAACAGCTGCTCGCCAGTGGCGCGGCCGCCCGGCGTCATGTGCGTGAGCAGGATGCGCGCATCGGGGCGCGCCGCCAGTAGCGCGTCGACGAGCGGCTGCGCCGCGCGGGTCTCGCCCACGGAGACGGCATGCACCCAGATGAGCGGCGCGTCGTCCTCGGGCAAGCGCCCAGCGCTATAGCCGAAACGCTCGCCGATATGCTCGCGATAGCCGCGCTCGCGGCGCGATCGAATGAACAGCCGCAGCACCGCGAGCGGTGCAATGAGCCACCAGGCCGCGCGATAGATCGCTCTCAGCATCGGACCTCCGCGTCGGCCAGGGTCATGCGAAACGCCGCGGCCGCGCGGCAGGAAGCGTGGATTGACAGGCTCATCGCGCGGGGATTCAAACCAGTTCCTTGCCCTTGAGGCGTTCGAGAATGCCGAGCGGCGCCCATTCCGGATGCACCATCTCCTTCACCGGCAGGAAAAAAGTCTGCTCCATCATGAACTGGCCGGACATCACGGCATGCGACGTGTGATCGGAGAAGCACACCCACACGCTGCCCGGCGGAAAGCCGATGGTCTCCTGCGGGCTCGACTTCTGATAGCCGAGATCGGCCTTCATGCCGTCGTGGAGATTGAGCATCAGATGGTCGTACTCGCTGCGCTGCGACTTCGTGATGTGCAGCAGGTTCTGCAGCCATGCCGAGCCCGGAAACTGCGGCTTGATGTTGGGCAGGAAGCGTTTTGCCATGTCCTCGAACGGCTCGCCCACGCGCCACACGCGCGGCACGCCGTTCGGGTTGACGTTGGTGAACACGCGCAGGATGCGCTCGCCATAGTTCGGACGCGACGGAAACGCATCCACGTGCAGGCGCGAATCGTCCTTGCGCCACGAGGTCTGGCGCGTTTCCACCTGATGCAGGCGCAGGCTCGTGGGCGCGACACGCAGCTTGCCGGTGTACTCGGGAAAGAGTCCGTCGACCAGCGTGCGCGCGCATGTCTGGTAACGCGCGATCAGCGCGCGCACGGCCGACTGCGTGACGGTATCGCCGAGCACGCCGTGCAGCGCGCCGCCGTTCGGGTCGAGGCTGATGTTCTTGCGCTTGGGGTCGGCGATCGCGGGGTCGAGCAGCGCGCGCTCGCCGCCTTCGATCGCGAAGGCCAGGTTCGGGAAATACAGCACCTTGCCCTGCTCGACGGCGTCGAGCAGCGTCTCGCGCGGTTGCGAGAGCTGCTGGCCATGCCAGTCGGCGGAAGTGACTTCGATGATCTGGGATTCGTTCATGGTCGCCCCTGGAAGCGATGGATCTGATTGCCTGCCGGTGTGGCGCGCTGCGAGCGTGGTGCGCTTTATTGCCATCTCGCGCGCCGCATGCCGGCCAAGCCCTGGCGCGCGCTCGTGCACGTCCGTGCACCCTCGTGCGCGCCGATTCTTATACCCGCAGCCTCAGTGGACCGCCTTGACGCGCCGCAGCCCCTCAGTTTGTCGGGCACCCGCGCCGCGGCGGCGCGCCGCTACAGCAGCCCGAAGCCCGCCAGCGCGCCCTTCACCTGCGCAAGCGTTGGCGGCTGGCCTGCCGTGCCCAGATTGACGACGTCCGGCGACCAGTAGCCGCCCGTGCGCCACGCGGTCGCGAAATTGTACAACTCGACGGTCGGGCGCTTCAGCGCCGCTGCGATGTGCACGAGCCCCGTGTCCACGCCCACCGTGGCCGCCGCGCCGTCGATGAGACCCACCACGGCAGGCAGCGAGAGCCTGGGCGGCACGATCGCCGCCTCGCCGAATTCGCGCGCGAGGCGCTCGCTCGTGGCGCGCTCCGCCTCGCTGCCCCAGGGCAGCACGAGCGACGCGCCGCGCCGCACGAGCGCCTGGCCCAGCTCGATCCAGTGCTGGTCGGGCCACTGCTTGTCGGCGCGCGACGTGGCGTGCACGAACACCACATAGGGCACCGGCAGGTTCAGCCCGACGCCCGCGAGCGCCTGCGCGGCGCGGTAGGTGTCGAGGCCGAACTCGATGTCGTCGGTAGGCGACGGCGGCGCGAGGTCGAGCGCGCCCGCAACCAGTTTGCGCGTGCGTTCGACCACGTGGGTGCGCGGCTCGATGCGAATCGACCGGTCGTAGAAGAAGCGCACGGGCCATTCGTAGCCCGCGCCGTCGGTGCGGTTGCCGAGGCCGACGAGCGGCCCGCGCGCCCAGCTCCCCACCCAGGCCGTCTTGATGAGGCCCTGACAGTCGATCACGAGGTCGTACTTCTCGGCCGCGAGCGAGCGCCGGAATGCGCCGATCTCGCGCCAGTTGGCGGCAGAGAAGAGGCCCTTGCGCCAGCGGCGCAGCGAAAACGGAATCGCGCGGCGCACGCCCTCCACGAGCTCGACGAGCGACTGGAAGCTCTCTTCGACGAGCCAGTCGATCTGCGCGTCGGGGTACCGCCGCCGGATATCGGCGATGGCGGGCATGTTGTGGACGACGTCGCCAAGCGACGACACGCGCACGATGAGGATCTTTTGCACGCTCAGGGCTCTTTGTGCGGACGAATTAAAAAGGTCCGCAATTTTAGCGCGCCGGGCGAAGATAAGCGAAAAAGGGGGGAGAAAGCGCGGGCATGGGCGTCGCTCCCCCAAAGGCCTCGGGGCCTATCGAAACCGCCGCCACGGAAACCGGCACGGTGGCGTGCGCGGCTCGCCGCTCGCGCCACGCGGTGCGTAGGACGCTTGTGCCCGCGGCGACAAACCGGCTTACTGCACCAGCCTCGGCGGTGTAATCGCGCCGTAGTTCGGGCCGACCCCACCCGAATTTGCCGCCTGGCACTTGCTCTGATCTGCGCTCATCTGGGCGACGATGTGGGCATTCGTGCCGTTGCCAACTTCGTTGATGATGTGCAGGCAGGCAAACGCCTCTATGGTCTGGTTTTGCCCCGGATTGGCCACCGAATCGACCACTGCCACCGTCACGTAGGCACAGCTTCCGTTCCCGTTAGGCACATCGCTACATGCCTGCGTGGCCTGAAAGAGCGTATCTTTCGTGCCACTCTGGATCCAGGTCTGGTCACCAATGCCTAACGGCACCTGATTCCCTGAGGTGATCAAATCTCGGGTCGCGCTCGCACTTTGGGCGCTTTGAATGTTAAAGGAGGTCCACTGGGCAGTCTGACTACACTTGTCCGTGTGGTAGGTCGACATCATGTCGAACACATACGGCTGCCCCATTGTCTGCGGCTCAGTCTGTCCCGGGATTGCCGTGCCCTGGTAGGTCACGGGCGAGTTCGTGCTCGTATTCCAGTAGTTGTTGTACATGCACTGAGGAATCGCGATCGGGAACAACCCCGCTTTACCGACATAGCCTGGCCGGGAAATGACAGCGGTGGCGACTGCGCTGGCCTTCAGAACGCTGAAACCGAAATATCCCCCCAAAATTGTGAGAACTCCACCGTTTGTATTGGACCCATCCTTGGCGATGGACACTTGAACGGCAGGCATGTCGTTGGCGCCCGGCGTGAACGTTCCGGGCGCTTGCAGACCAGCCGGCGTGCCGGTGACATTCCAGTAGCCCGACGTAGTCGATACCACCTGCAAGCGAGCGTTCTGCACCAGATTCGTTGCCGGCGCCGACGACGCAGGAACGGCGAAACTCGCTGCGGTCGACTGGGCGTCGCTCCAGGTGGGTTCAGTGGCAGTGGTGTTGTTACATTCCGTTCGCTTGTACAAGCAACCGGCGCCCGCCATCGCAGCCGCATCAGCCGCATTCTGGAGCTCGGTTCGAGCGACCAGCAAATTGCCCATGTCCACAGCCAGCGCTGCGGTTCCCAGCAGAAAGACCATGAACGCCGCGACAGTCACAGCCACGGCCCCTTTCTGCTTCCTTCTGCTCCCCGTGCGCATGATTGTCCCCTTTATTCATTGTTCATCACGGTCGTGGCGGACAGCGTGATCGCGCCCGCGACGGGATCCACCATCCTTCCCAAACCCAATCCGTTGAACTGGTAGGTGACAACCACCGTGAGCGGCGTACCGAAACTGCCGCCGGTGCCATTCGCCTGGACCACCGGCGTATTTTGCTGGCCAAACGTCAGCAGATAGTTCGATGTGTAGTTCGTCACGATCGTCTGGATGTCGGACTGGGTCAGCTTCGGGTTTTTCAGCACGACTCCGGCGCGGGCGCCTTCCCGGCTGGCGTTGGTGATCACGGCCTTGTCGTAAAGGAACAAGCCCACTTCGGTGATGCCGAACAGCAGGATCAGCAGCATCGGCAGCACAAGGGCAAACTCCACCGCAGCCACGCCGCGCTGCGCGCGCCGGCTGCGTCCAAGCCGCGGGCTCCCTGCGCGCCCTTTTCCCCTTGCCGCGCGTAACGCAAGCTTCGCCGCACCGGTCTTTGCAGTTTCCATAACTTCCCCCGATCGAATCGCCCGTACAGGGCTTGCTCTGTTTTGGTCACCCGCTGCGGCCGCCCGCTAACCGCCGTTCATGGTCGGCAGCATCGTCCGGTAGATGTGCAGCATCGCCGGCCCCATCAGCACCACCATCAGCGCCGGAAAAATGCAGAACATCAGCGGAAACAGCAGCTTGAGCGCGATCTTCGCGGCCTTTTCCTCTGCAAGCATGCGCCGGCGCGTACGCAGCGTGTCCGAAAGCACGCGCAACGAATCGCCGATGCTCGTTCCGAAACGCTCGGCCTGGATGAGCATCGTGCTGAAGGAGTCGACATCTTCAACACCCGTGCGCATGGCAAGGTTGCGCAATGCCTTTTCCTTCGTGTAACCCGAGCGCATTTCGAGGAGCGTGAGATCCAGTTCGTCGGCAACCACTGCGCTGCGCAACCTGATCTCCTCCGCCACGCGCATCAACGCGGCGTCGAGACCGAGGCCCGCCTCGACGCAGACCGTCAGCAGATCGATGGCGTCGGGGAAGTCCTCGAAGATCGCGCGTTTGCGGCGCGCAACCACGCGCGCGATCACCAGTGCCGGCAGGTAGTACCCGAGCGCCACCAGCGTCACCAGAACCACTGCAAACCGCGTGACCGAACTTGCCGCCCCGCCGCCGCTAATCATCCACATGGCTGCAAGCGTGGGCAGCAGCAGTGCCAGCACGGTGCGAGTGCCGAAGAAGATCGCGACGGCACCCGGCGAGCGCCAGCCCGCATTCATCAGGCGCACGCGCAGCGCCGAGACCTCCCAGCCTTCCTTCGGCGTCGAGAGCCGGGAAAGCGGCTCGGAAATCTGCACGAGCTTTTCGTACCAGGCCTCGCTGGAGGCGTCCGGCTGCATACCAGGAACAGGCGCGCCGCGACCGCCGCCCACCTGTTCAATGCGCCGGCGCATGGCCTTGGGTGCAAGGACATACATGGCGGCCAAAGACAGGCCGAACACGCAGGCAAAGAGACAAACCAGCAACAGCAACCGCGTCGAATCGAGCGCTAACATGGCTCCCCCCTTGAGTTTTGATAGTGGCCCGGGACGTGGCACCGTCATACGCGAATCCGCACGATGCGCCGCCCCCAAACCATGCCGGCCAGCAGCATCACAGTGCCGGCTTGAAGCATCAGCACGCCCGCCGGGTCCTGCCACAGCACTTCGAGAAAGTCTGGATTCACGAAGGAGATGGCCCCGCCCGTGACCACCGGCAGCAGCCCCAGCACCCGCGCGGAGAGGACCCCTTCCGCGGAAAGCACGCGGACCTTGTCGAACAGCTTGAAGCGCTCGCGCACGAGGCTCGCAATACCGTCCAGCAGTTCGGCCAGGTTGCCGCCTGTCTCGCGCTGGATCAGCACGGCGATGACGAGGTAACGCAAATCGCCCACCGGCACGCGCTGCGCGAGTGCCGTCAACGCCTCGTTGAGTGACACGCCATAGTTGATCTCATCGAACGTGGTGCGGAACTCGGCGCCCATCGGGTCGGCGAACTCGGTGCCGACCAGGTCGATCGCCCCCGTGAGCGCATGCCCCGAGCGCAACGCGCGAGCCAGCATGTCGCAGGCATCCGGCAACTGCTTCTGGAAGCGCTGCATCCGCTTCGTGCGCCGAATGCGCACGTACATCAACGGCAGCACCGTAGACACCGCTGCAACGGTCGACAGCATGACAATGGGCACATGGACGAACATCCCCGCTGCGATCACGAGAACCGGCATGAGCGCGCACATTGCGATGACGCGTGATGCCGTCCAGCTGATGCCCGACTGCTGCACCCAGGCCTCGAACGAGCGAATGCCCGGCATGAGCAGCAGCATGCGCTGGCCCAACGTCGACCCATCGAGCTTGCGCGCCTTGAGGATCGACATCGCCTCCTTGCGCCCCACCCCGCCCGTCGCCACGGCCTCGATGCGCGATTCGAGGCGGCGCGCGACGGCGCCATGCCGGCTGTTCCACCATTCCCACGCGCCCTGGCTGGCAAGCACGACCGCTACGAACAGCAGCAGGATTGCCAGAATGAAGGTTGTACTCATGACACGCTCCCCCGGATGAACGTCGTGAATATCAGACCGTGTCGTAACGGCGGCCCGGATCGAAAATCTGCTCGGGCAGGTTCACGCCAAACGCCGCGAACCGTTCGCAGAATTTCGGCCGCACACCTGTCGCACAGAAGTGGCCACGCACGTTGCCGTTCGAATCCATGCCCGTGCGCTTGAACGTAAAGATCTCCTGCATGTTGATGATGTCGCCCTCCATGCCGGTCAGCTCCGAAATGCTCACGATCTTGCGACGGCCATCGGTCAGGCGTGCGGCCTGCACGACGACCGAGATCGCGGAGGAGATCTGATGGCGCATCGTGCGCGGCGGCAAGGCCAGGCCGCCCATGCTGATCATGTTCTCGAGGCGCGTGAGCGCATCGCGCGGCGTGTTGGCGTGGATCGTCGCAAGCGAGCCTTCGTGGCCGGTGTTCATCGCGTTGAGCATGTCGAGCGCTTCCGCGCCACGCACTTCGCCGAGGATGATGCGGTCAGGGCGCATACGCAGCGCGTTGCGCACGAGCGCGCGCTGGGCGATCTCGCCTTTGCCTTCGATGTTCGGCGGACGCGTCTCGAGGCGCAGCACGTGATCCTGGCGCAGTTGAAGTTCGGCGGCGTCCTCGATCGTCACGATGCGCTCGTCGTTCGGAATGAAGCCCGACAGCACGTTGAGCATGGTCGTCTTGCCGCTGCCGGTGCCGCCCGAAACCAGAATGTTGACCTTGGCACGCGCGAGGCCTTCGAGCACCTGGGCCATGGGCGGCGTGAGCGTTTGCAGTTCGATCAGATCCGAGACCAGCAACGGCTTGACCGCAAAACGCCGGATCGATACGAGCGGCCCGTCCACGGCCGAAGGCGGAATGATGGCGTTCACGCGCGAGCCATCGGGCAGGCGCGCGTCGACCATCGGGCTCGACTCGTCGATGCGCCGCCCCACCCGCGAGACGATCTTCTCGATCACCTTCATGAGATGGGCGTCGTCGTAGAAGTTGACATCGGTGAGTTCGAGCTTGCCGCGGCGCTCCACGTAAGTCTGGCACCACGTGTTCACGAGAATGTCCGAGACAGTGGGGTCGCGCAGCAACGGCTCGAGTGGGCCAAAGCCGAACATCTCGTCGTACACGTCGATGGCCAGCTGCTTGCGCTCGAGGTCGTTCGCCAGCGCCTTCTGCTCTTCGAGTATGCGGCCCACGAGCGCGTTGATCTCGCTGCGGATCTGCTCCTGGGGCATGCGTGAGAGACGCTCGAGTTCCACCCGTTCGAGCACGGCATGATGCGTGTCGTACTTCAGCTTCTGGTACGCCTCGGTCTTCACCCGGGACGGCGTCGCCGGGGCTACCGCGGCGGCGGCGCCCGTATCGGCGCGCTCGACGATCGTCGGCTCGAGGCGCTGCGCAAAGATCTGCTCGCGAAGAGACATGACTTTTCTCCTTTACATCAATCCGAGTTTGGCCGGCGCCTGGCGGCCGAGCATGCGCGCGAACAGGGATTCGCCCTTGCCCCGCGCAGTCGCGCCGTTCGCATTCGGGAGCGCGACGCTCGACGCCAGCGTGCGCAGGCTGCGCGTCACCGGGCTGCCGGGCGCTGCGGTGGCAATCGGCACGCCCTGATTGACGGCCTCGGCCACGGCGCGCGCGTCGTCGGGAATGACGAGAAATGGCTTCATGCCGAGCACGGTGTCGGCGGCCTCGCGCACGCGCTCGCCGTGACGCGTCTGCCGGTTCAGCAGCAGGCGCATGCGCTCCGGCCCGTAGCCGAGCGATTGCAGGATCTCCTGCAAGCGGCGTCCTGCCTGAAGATGCGGCATGCTCGCCTGCAGGACGATGTGGATCTCGTCACTGCGATCGAGCGCGAGCATGGAAAGCGGATTGATCGTCTGACCGAGATCGAGGATCACGCAGTCGTAACGGGGCGCGGCGACGCCGAGCACCCATTCGAGCCTGTCCTGACGCATCTCGCTCGCCTTGATCGGGTCGCCCGCGCCCGCCAGGATGTCGAAGTTCCCGGCGGCATGCATCACACTCGCTTCGAAGAGCGCCACGTCCATGCGGTCCACTTCGGCGCACAGTTGCGGCAGCGTCGAGGGCGGCGTCTCCGCTGTGACGAGGAACGCCGCGTCCGCGTAGAGCTGGTTCAGGTCGATCAGCAGCACGCGACGGTTCTGCGTCTGCGAGACGATATGCGCCACGTTCGCCGCAATGAAGCTCGTCCCCACGCCGCCCTTGCACGACATGAACGAGACGATGCGCGACGTGCGTGTGCTCCCATGCGCACGCTGGCCGATTGCACGCTGCAATGCTTCGCCGATCGTGCGGCCGTCCGGCGGCCCCGTGACCACGTCGCGAAAGCCCGCGCGCATTGCCGCGATGAGTTCCTCAGGCGACGCCTCCGGAATCAGCAGAATGCACGTGAGCCGTTCGCAACGACGGCACAGCTCGCTCACGGAAGGCAACTGTGCCTCCTGCAAACCCCGCGCGTCGACGATCAGGACGTCGAACGCGTCGAGCGTGTCGCCGCGCTCCACGAGATCGAACGGCGTGCCCACGCTACGCGTCGTGCGGTACGGGCCGCATCCCGCAATCGTGCGCATGATCTGCGCAAGCCGCTCTGCGTCCGTCGAGGTAATGAGTATGTCGATCATGATCGTATGTCCCCGCTGTTGTTCCCTTCCCGGCCAGTTGCGCGTGTGTGCGTAACGGCGCTCACTGGCTACCGCCGCCACCGCTTACGCCAATCGTGTAGGGGTTCGCAGATGCCGTCGGATGCTGGAACGACTTGTCGTAGTTATCCATCGCCGATGCCGCCGACTTGCCGTCCACACCCGGCTGCGATGCGTGTTGGCCCGCTTCCGGGTCGATGATTTGCGCCTGCATCGAGTGGCGCACGGCTTCCCCGAAGTGCGCCTCCCAGATCGGCGAGCTGGTCATGCAACCACCGAGCGCTGCACCGAGCGGCGCGATCAGCAGGAACCGGCGAACGAATGCAAAGTTTTCGAGTTTCATTTTGGTCTCCTGGTCGCCTGGTCAATGAGCGGAGGTATCGTTCGACGCGATCCGTGCCGCCTCGCGCTCGATTCGCAGCGCGCGCGCCGCGCTGTCCTCACCCGGTGGAGGCACGAGGGCCTGCGCGTTCACCTGCTGCGTGGGTACGGACTGCACGAGCGCTTCAGCAGGCGCCGGCACGGTCGGCGCCGGCGACTCTTCGCGTCGGGAAGAGACCTGCGGTGCGGGCAGCGCAGCCGGCGTCTGTGGTGCGGCAGGTGCGGCGGGCACGGCAGGCGTAGCGCCAGGTGCGGGTTCAGCCGGTACGGCCTGCGTGCCAGCGGGCGCGGGCGGTGCAAAACGTCCCTGATTGCGATTCGCGCGGCCTTCCATGTTGCCCGTCGCGTACACGTCGGCTTCGTGGACCTGCGAGAAGCTGTCCGTGGGCATCTGGAGTTGCGCGATGTCTGCCACCGGCTTCACGAGGTGCGGCGTGACGATGAAGATCAGCTCCGAGCGGTCCTGCTGGAACGAGGTGCTCCTGAGCAACGCGCCCAGCACCGGAATCTCACCGAGGCCTGGCACGGCCTTGAGCGAGCCGGTAATGTTGTTGCTGATAAGCCCGCCGATCGCGAACGACTCGCCGTCGTGCATCTGGACCGTGGTGGAAGCACGCCGCGTCGTGATGAGCGGCAGGATCGTGACGCCGCTCACGTTCGCCGCGCTCAGCGTGACGCCCGTGGGCGACAGTTCCGAGACTTCCGGCGCCACCTTCAGGTTGATGCGCCCGCCGTTGAGCACCGTCGGCGTGAACTTGAGCCCCACGCCGAACTCCTCTTCCTGCAGCGTGATCGCCGTGGCGGAAGTGCCGCCACCGCTTTGCGGCACGGGGATGAAGATCTTGCCGCCGGCGAGGAAAGTGGCTTCCTGACCGCTGATCGTGACGAGGTTAGGCTCGGCAAGGATCTTCACGAGGTTGTCGGTCTTCTGCGCGTCGATGGCGAACTTGAGCGGGTTGTTGTTCGCCTTCGAGAAACCGAATGCGCTCGAGACGCCCGCAAGCAGATTGCTCACGAGCGCGCCCGTCCAGGAGCCGAAGCCGCCCTGGATATTGACGGCCGAGCCGAGCTGGTCGATCAGCGTCTTGTCGACTTCGGCGACCTTCACTTCGAGCATGACCTGCTGCGGGGAATCGACGCTCAGCATGTTGATCACACCGCCCGTGTGCGCGCCGTTATTGCTCTGACCGCTCACGCCGAACACCTGGGCAATTTCCACGGCCTGCTGGGCGGCCTGCGCGCTCGACACATGACCGGCGAGCACGATGTTGTCGGCGGCCGTCGAGACGCGGATGTCGCGCTCCTGCGGCATGAGTTGCGCGAGCGCGGCCTGCAGGCCGCCGGAGTCGGCGCTGACGATCACATCGATCACCTGGCAGGCGCCGCTCTTGCCCTGGACGATCATGTTGGTCGTCCCGACCGCCTGGCCGACGATGTAGAGCGTTTGCGGCGAAACCATGGTCGCCTGCGCGACCTCCGGATTGCCGAGCGTACGGTTGCGCACCGGTTCGTCGATCGGCACGAGCGTCGACTTGCCAAGCGGCACGACCACATTGCTCTCGTTGCGAATGGGGCCCACGCAGTTCGGTCCGCGCAGCGGTCCCGCCACCGCTTTGGGCGGCGCGCTGCTGCCTTGCGCCGGCCCCATGCTGATGGTCATCTGCATGGGACCTTTGCCCATGGGAACCGCAGCGCTTGCGGCCGGCTTCTCCTGGCCTGCGTTCCCGTTTGCCTGCTGTGCCCAGCCCGGTGTCGAAGTCATCAACCCGGCACAAACCCAGGCAAGCGTTGCGACGCGCCACGGACGAACGCCGTCGCGGGCCCCCGTGGACCCCACGTTTACTTTGGTATCCATATCGTTATACCCCGTACTTACCTACGTTTTAATGGCGGCTTTACCGCTCACTCGCCCTCTGCCCGGAAGGTCATCGCCGGGTTCAGGCAGCCGTTCTGCCTGCTTTCAGAAACACTCCTGACTGCCGGTCACACCCGACAGCACACCGATACAGTTGCGCTTGGCCGGCGCACGCTCGGCGTACTTCACACGCACCGGGTGTGCCGGTTCCGGCAGCGGCACGGGCGGCGGCAGCGGACCACCGAGCAAAGTCTGCTTGGTCGCGCCGTCGGTCATGAGCTTGTTGTCGTCCACCTGGTTGCGCAGGACGAGTGAGAGCGTGCCCACGCTGCGCGCCAGATCGAGCTTCTCCGCCTGCTCGGGCGTCACCTCCAGGGTCACCGCGTTCACGACCTTGGGCGCGGTGTCGTCGCGATTGACCTGCTGCGCGACGGCCAGCACCAGAATTTTTTCGAGTACGATCTTCGAGATGCTCTGCTGCTGGGTGTCGGCCTTCTTCTCCGGCTCCTGCGTGTTGACGATCACGTCGACGTAGTTGCCCGGCAACGCGAAGCCCGCGACGCCGACCACATCGTTCACGCGGACCGTGATCGCGCGATGTCCGTCGCCGATCACAGCGGATAGCCCGCCTTTGGTGCCCACGGGCGCGAGCTTCGACTCGAGCACCGGTTCACCCCGCGTGAGGCTTGCGCGCACCACCCGCCCGTCGAGATCCTTCGGTATGGCGAATGTCCCTGGCGGGAGGCTGTCCTTTGGCCAGCTGACCGTTCTGATCATCGTTTCATTGATCGGCTGGCCGAGATTGATGTCGTCGGATGCGACGGCAACGGGTACCGTGGCGCCTGACGACGTTTGAAGCAACCACTTGGAAGCGAACACTACTGCGGCGAGACCCGCCAGCAGAGCAATCGCGAGCATGACGAACGCGCGGCTGTTTTTCATGACATCCCCCGTAAGCATTCCATAACATTAGTAATCGACGGACCGAAAACCCGGCCCTTGTCCCGTGGGCACCGGCCAGTGCGTCAGCTCACCATCGTGAACAGCACGGCAACCGTTCCCCCGGCGATCGCGACACCATACGGAATCGATCCAACCGATTCCCGCACCGTACCTGGCGATACACCTGCCATGCGCGCGACGCGGCTCGCTCCCGCGAGCAACGCTGCGACGTTTCCCATCAGACGCACCAGTTGTCCGCGCACCAGGGCAACCCCTAACGACCACACCCCGCCGATGATGAAAGTGTTGACTGCGATATCGACGGTTGCCGCCGCTCCGAGCCACGCACCCAGCATCATCAGCAACTTGACGTCGCCGGCCGCCATGCCGCGTAGCAAATAGAACGGCAGCAGAAGCGCGAACCCGGTCGCCGCGCCACCCAGCCAGACCGCGCAGCCAGGAACGGCGCCGCGCAGCGCGATCTGCACCGCGAGCGCCGAGACAACACCGACCACGATCAGCAGGTTCGGAATCCGGCGACTTACGATGTCCGTGCTGGCCGCAAGGATCGCCAACGCGATCACACACAGCGGAACCGGCTGCGGCGGCAAGGAAACAGACAGCATCGTGAATTCCATTTGTGCGCTCCCGGGTTACACCTGCTTTGTCATGACCAACCTCGCTCGCCAGCGCGCGGGTTAGAGCGTATTGACGATGTCGGAGAAGACGTTTTGAAGCGTGGTGCCGATCGATGCGATGCTCGCCATGATCAGCACCGTGATCAGGGCCGCGAGCATCCCGTACTCGAGCGCCGTAATGCCGTTTTCGTCGCGTGCGAAGGTCTTCACCTGAGCGATGAGCTTTTGCATTTTTGATCCCCTGTTTGGTGTGAGATGCAGGGCGAGTGCAGTTTGCGTTGCATACCCACTCCCACTCGCCCCGCGCATCAGTCAGATCGTGTAGGCGACGTCGGAGAACACGTTCTTCAGCGTCGATCCGATCGATGCGATGCTGGCAATGATGAGCACCGTGATCAGACCCGCGAGCATCCCGTACTCGAGTGCCGTGATGCCGTTTTCGTCACGAGCGAAGGTCTTCACCTGAGCGATGAGCTTTTGCATTTTTGATCCCCTGCGAGTTATGAATGTGTTTAATCCGGTCCTTTCAGCGATTGGAGCGAGTGAGGCTTGCGTTGGGTGCCCACTCGCCCCGGCGCCGATCAGATCGCGAACGCAACGTCGGAGAACACGTTCTTCAGTGTCGAGCCGATCGATGCGATGCTGGCGATGATCAGCACCGTGATCAGACCCGCGAGCATCCCGTACTCGAGAGCCGTGATGCCGTTTTCGTCACGAGCGAAGGTCTTTGCCTGAGCGATGATCTTTTGCATTTTGTGATCTCCAATCGATGTGTACATGGTTAACCCCCGATTCCGTTTCCATGTGGTTTTGAGGGTGGGTCGGGCTACGTACCGGGTTCGGTGCTGCAGCCACAGGCGCAGTTCTACGCGTGTCAAACCGATGACTTTGTGCGCTTCGCCACACGCGCAACAATTTCCTGTTCCTCAACACACCAAATCGGAAAAATTGACACGCTGCATGTGGCCCAGCCCGCTTAATACGACGACGCGTCGACAGCCATAAGCATGTTTTATCCACCACTTCGAGATTGTTAAAACTCTGTCGCCCACATTCGGTTCACCTTCAACTCTCGCGTTTACCCCTGCATTTATGGAACAATTCTCTTTTAACTTCAATACGATCGTTCGTCTATAAGTTAGCCAGACATGACATTACGTTGATAAGTCCACTACTTTTTTAGTTAGGAAGACGAGCATTAAGCACGCGTTTATACAAAACTCCTGCGGCACCCTTCACCCCAGAATCAGTAGTTACCCGACAACATCCGCCCCGTCGACGCACTACGCAACGCGCTTTTTTTTCAGCGCTTTATTCATTCAAGGCGACTTTGCGGGCGAGTGTTCGCGCGCGAACATTGACAATGCAGTCTGCATTGCTCCCGTTGCACTCGTCTTCCAATAATCCAGGCAACACACAGGAATTGCCTGCCATGCAGCGCACTGCTTGCGTGTTCGGGGAAAAACGAGGCGGGTGTACCGCCCACTGAAAATATTCAACGGGGACTACAAAAAATGCGACCACTTGAGCCGGATGGCTCACGCTTGCAGTTGACGGCGTGCTCCTGGCTTTCGCGCGAGAGACTCATTGCCTACAGCACCGTCATGCTCGTCATCGGTGTCGGCTTCGTGGCGCTCTGGGCGTGGGTGACTCACGGCTTTGCCGATGCAGGCGGCTGGCGCCCGGGCTCCGACCTGCTCGTATTCTGGTCCGCCAGCCACGCAGTCCTGCACGGCCAGGCCTCCGCGGTCTTCGAATACTCGGCGTTCTCCCGCATCGTGGCCGCGGTGACGGGTGGCTTACCCAAGAGCGCATTCATCCCCTGGCTGTATCCGCCCACGTTCCTCCTGTTCGTCACGCCGCTCGCGCTGTTGCCGCTTCCGCTTGCCTATTTCGCCTTCCTGGGCGCGAGCGCCTTCGCGTTTGTCTGTGCAACCGTTCGCGTTTCCGGACTCGCACAAGGCCCGCTTGGCAGCGCAGCCGCTCGCTACATCGTGCTCGCGATGCCATGTGTGATGGTGTGTGCCATCTTCGGGCAGAACGCGCTAATTACCGCGGCGCTCGCCGCGTTTGCGATCGCATCGATCGACCGGCGCCCCGTGATCGCCGGGATCTGCATCGGATTGCTGATGATCAAGCCGCAACTCGGCATCCTGTTCCCACTCGTTCTGATCGCGGCACGCGCATGGAGAGTGTTTGGATGGGCCGCCTTGACGGCCGTGCTTTTTTTCATCGCAAGCATCGCGCTCTGCGGCTCTCCATCGCTTCGGTTGTTTGCAGGGAATGTTGGCATGGCGCGCGAACTCATCCTCGAGCACGACGTCCGCTTCTGGCTCGCCTCGCCGTCCGTGTTCGCTTCGCTGCGGCTCATTGGCGCGTCGCTCGTCGCAGCGGGACTGATGCAGGCAGCGATTGCCGTCATCGCTGCTTGCGGCGCATGGAAGATCTGGCGCACGACGTGTGACCCCGCCCTGCGCGCAGCCGCGCTCGGAACAGCCACGCTCATCGTCACGCCTTATGTCTGGCACTACGAACTAACGTGGGTCGGCTTGTCTTGCGCAGGTCTCCTCGCGACTGGATTACGCCGTGGGTGGCTGCGCGGCGAGCAACCCGTGCTGCTCCTCGTCTGGCTCCTGCCAGTGTTCGAGTTCGTCAACCAGATTCTCAGGCTGCCACAAACCGGACCCGCGATCCTGTTGCTCATGCTGCTCGCCGTGCTCCGTCGAGCACGCATCGATTCCACCCTATAGGCGAGAGACCACGCCATGAACCAGACGACTTTCCGCGATTCCATGAGCACTTCCAGGGCCACGCCCGCTCTGCCCCTGGGAATCCAACAGTCCCGCTCGCACTGGTTGAGCGGCTCGCGCCTGTGGGTCTACCCGCTCGCAGCGCTCGCTTACTATCTTGGCGTGGCGCTGGCCTACGTGTATCACCTCGTATGGCTGAAAGACCCGCAACTGAGCGTGCTTGCCGTGGACTGCCTGCCGTTCTGGAGCGCCTCGCATCTCGCCCTGCAAGGACACGCGGTGGATGCGTACAACTTCGACATCCTGAAGCCCGTCGAGGAATATGCCGCGGGGCGGCCCGTCGGCGTCCTTCCGTGGCTCTATCCGCCGACGTTCCTGCTCTTCGTTTATCCGCTGGCACTGCTGCCGTTCACGCTCTCTGCACCCATCTTCCTGTTCGGCGCGCTCGCCCTGTTCGTCAAAGTGGTCAAGACGATCGCGCCTCACCCGCGCACCGCGCTTCTCGCAATCGCCTTCCCGGGTTCCGCGCTCGTGCTGACGTCCGGCCAGAATGGGCTGCTCACGGCGTCACTGGTTGGGCTCGGACTGATCCTGTTGCGCCGCCGCCCGATTCTCGCGGGGCTCTGCTTTGCACTCGTCGCGATGAAGCCACAGCTGTGCGTGCTCATTCCGCTTGCGCTGCTGGCTTCACGCTCGTGGCGCGCACTGGTCGCAATGAGCGTGGGCGTGGCGCTTTCACTGGGGCTCTCGGTACTGGCTTTCGGCAGCGAAACGCTTGTCGCGTTCGTTCATAACATGGGGCTCGCCAACAGCTTCGTCGAAACGGGACGGGCCCTCCTGTTTCGGGTGCCCACGCCGTTCGCGGCGCTCAAGCTGCTCCATGCGCCAACCGCGCTCGCCAGCGGCGCACAGGCCGTATCCGCCCTGTGCGCCGCCGCCGCCGTCTGCTACGCGTGGGGCCGGCCCAGCGCTTTCGGGCTGCGCGCCGCCGTGCTCGTATGCGCCAGCATGCTCGTGAGCCCATACCTCTATGACTATGACCTGACCTGGTATGGAATCGTGATCGCATGGGTGGTCCATCACGCGAGAGACCACGGCTTTCAGCGCGGACAGCGGGAATGGCTGGCCGTACTCTGGCTTGCCCCCATAGCCGGCCTCACGCTCGTTTCTCATCTGCACGTCCCGTTCACCCCGCTCATCTCGATCGCCACGCTCTGGATGCTGATCGCGCAGATCGCGCGCGAGCGAAGCGCGCAGGCAATCTCCAACACCGCAGCCTCGTCGTAAGAGGGAGAAAACATCATGAACATGCCTATCGACGAGCAAGTGCGTCGCGCCGCACTCGCGCTCGAGAGCCCGCTCATCTCTATCGTCGCTCCGTTCTACAACGAACAGGACGGCGTCGAAGTGTTCTTCGAACAGATCATCGCGACGATGGAGTCCATTGAATCCGTGCGCTTCGAGATCGTCTGCATCAACGACGGCAGCCGAGACGCCACACTTGACAAGCTGGTCCTCGTGAGCCAACGCGACCGGCGCGTCAAGGTCATCGATCTCACGCGCAACTTCGGCAAGGAGGCTGCACTCACAGCGGGTCTCCACGAAGCGTCCGGCGACGCTGTCGTCGTCATCGATGCAGACCTGCAGGATCCGCCCTCGTTGATCCCGGAGATGATCCAGCGTTGGCGCCAGGGCGCGGAAGTCGTACTCGCCCGGCGCGCGAGCCGCGCCTGCGATTCCTTTCTCAAGCGCACAACCGCAGCGTTGTTCTATCGCATCCACAACGCACTATCGGAATTGAAGATCCCCGAAAATGTGGGCGACTTCCGACTCATGGATCGTCAAGTGGTCAATGCGCTGCGCAGTCTTCCGGAGCGGCATCGGTTCATGAAGGGGCTGTTCGCGTGGGTCGGATTCAATACGGTCACGCTCGACTATGAACGCACACCACGCAGCGCGGGCAAAACCAAGTTCTCTGGCTGGCGCCTGTGGAATTTTGCTCTCGAAGGCATTACGAGTTTCAGCACCGTGCCGTTGCGTATCTGGATGTATATCGGCGGCGCGATAGCCGCGCTCGCGTTTTGCTACGGTACGTTCATGGTCGGCCGCACGTTGCTGTTCGGCAATCCCGTGCCGGGCTACGCTTCTCTCGTTTCCGTGGTGCTGTTCATGAGCGGCATACAGCTGGTCGGCATCGGTGTCATTGGCGAATACGTCGGGCGTATTTACGACGAGTCAAAAGAGCGACCTGTCTACCTCGTGCGCCGGCGCTACGAGTCGCGTGCCGGCATCAGCGTCCTGCCAGTCGAACGCGCAGAGGCCCGTCCCCATAGCGCACCGCTGGAACTGGTTCGCTGGCGTGACGCGTCGCAGGTGCGCGCAGCCGGCCGATGAAGATGCGTCGATCAAGGGTCGCGGTAAATTCGCAGGGCCTCGCGATGCGCGTTGCGACCCAGGCCAGCCACAAGACAGCTACGGCAAAACAACAGCCGTGGCTGAGCCGTGATCGAATCAGGTTGTACAGCGCGGCATTGTTCATCTTGCAGGCGGCGCTAATCGGAATCTGGGCGGTGTGCTATTGGGGCCTCCATAAAGAAGGGGTCCCGCTCCCCGGTTCGGATTTTCGGGTCTTCTGGTGCGCCTCTGAGGTTTCACTGCGCCACGGGGCTGCGGCAGCGTTCGACAACCAACGGCTACTGGCCTGCGAGGCGTCGCTGCAGGCGGGCACGCCTTTGGCGGATATGTTCGGACCGTGGATCTACCCGCCGACGTTTCAGTTGCTCGTGTACCCGCTGGCATCGCTGCCCTACGCCGCTTCGTACGCACTCTTTTTGGGTATCGGCGTTGCGGGGTGCTTGCTCGCCTGCATGCCGCTGATGAGACAGAATACTTTGCCCTGGGCGACGGTCGTGGCGTTTCCGGGCATTTGGGTAACGATGGTCTATGGGCAGAACTCTCTGCTAACACTTGCACTGGCGGCCGGTGCGCTCGGCATCCTCGAGACTGCGCCGATTCTTGCAGGTATCTGTGCGGGCATGCTCGTGATCAAGCCTCAATTGGGCATCCTGTTCCCACTGTTCTTTCTGTGCGGCCGCCATTATCGAGCCTGCGCCGCAACGATCTTGACGGCGACCGTCCTCAGCGCCGCAAGCGCCGCCCTGTTTGGCTGGTCGCTATGGATCAAGTTCTTTCAAGCCGCGGCGTGGTTTCAGGATGTCGCACTAGTACAAGGCGAAGGCCATCTCTGGCGTGCCATGCCCACTGTCTTCGCGTTCTTGCGTGCGGCCGGCGTAGGCGCTGGCGCGGCGTACTCGATACACATCGCAATCGCCCTTGCGGCGGTGCTGGCCACTTCGATGGCCTGGGCGCGCCGGATGAACCGGGAACTGCTCGCGGCGGCCGCCATCGTCACCACGCTCATGATTCAGCCCTATCTCGTGTACTACGATCTCGCCTGGCTGCTTCTACCTATCGTGTGCATTTGCGCCCACGCTAATGCACGCCACTCATCAACGTCTCTTTCCGCTATGGACTATGCCTTCGTGACGCTGGCGTGGTTCACGCCCCTGCTGTCGTTTCTCTCGATCTGCAATACGACAGCCACGCACTCATGGGCGGCATTCCTCCTCCCTGCGTGGCTCGTTCTGATACTGATACGCGCCTCACGCGACCACGCGAAATAGACGTGCGGGGCCGCGGCGTTCGCCGGCCGCAAGCTGCAGCGTGCGACCGCCGATGTGTGGATGTGGAGTGAACTCAGCGAAAGACCGTCCGCACTTCCTTGTCGATTCTCGCATTTGCACGCGCGCGATCGCTCATTGCAGATCCCGCCTTCTGAACGGCAGTCAGCGCCCACAGGAAAGCGGCAAACCAGCCGAGCACGGTCCATCCGAGCAGCATGTTAAGCCTCGTGATGGCGCGTCGCTTACGGTGCATACCTTGGAAGGCGATGATCGAAGGAAGGCAATACAGCAACACCAACATGGCGAGAAGCCCGCCCGAATCACTGGGCGTGTGCCCGGCACCGGTGCTCGATTGATCGTTACTCATGTTGTCCCCCGTAAGTCAACGCCAGCGTGAACTCACGCGATGCGCCTCTGACGCCACCTGGCTGTGTACCAGCTCTGAATGGCATTATTTTGCAGCTAACCCGGTCCCTGCATTGATATCTGCCAGCTGCCGCTCGCCAGCGTGCGCAGCCTGTTGCGCAAGGTGGCGCCGCACGACGACCATCAACAAAGCGAACACGATGACCGGTACATAAACGCCGGCCGCCCAATCGCCAGGGGTATAGAAGACGAGCGGCGAGAGCCATGCGCTCACTACCGCGACCCCATCGCCGCGAATCCAGCCGTTGCGGGCACCATCGCGCACGAGCCACAGGATCGGCAAGCCGAGCAGAAGCAGGTCGTAGGGCATCACATAGGTCGGCACCAGCAGTGTGGCGAGCACGAGCACCGACGCCCGCAACTCGAATCGCGCGCGCACGGCCCAAAGCCAGGCGACGGCGCTAGCGGCCAGCGCCGCCACGACCGCGTGCAAGCCATACGCGGTCGGCACTGCCACGCCGAAATGGCGCGCCGCGCCAAACGCCGTCGATATGCCGCGCGGCCACCGGTCTGAATACTCGACGACGAACTGGCTAAAGGCGGGCAATGCCTGCGCAAAGCGGGAGAACGTGTCGAATCCGAGCACCAGCCCGGCGAGCGCGGAAAACGCGCCGACAGTCAGCGCCGCCGAGACGAAGGCGCGCCAATGCCTGCCGAACAGCAACGCAATGGGAATCACGAGGCCCAGCTGCGGTTTAATGGCCAGCAATCCGAAGCAAATGCCTGCGAGCCATGGGCGCCTGGTGAGCGAGATGAGTCCCAGCCCCAAGAGCCCAAAAGTCAAAAATGAGTTCTGCCCGGCGCCGGCCGCGACCCAGACGGCAGGAAAAGCGACAACCGACAGCCACCATGACGGGTTCCGCACAGTTGGCAGGATGCGCGCGCACACGTGGTATGCGAAGGCCATGCCTGCCGATACATAGGCGAGACACGAGACGGAGAAAGGCAGCAACGCGGCCGGGAGCATGACCAGCAAAAACGTGGGCGGATAGGTCCACGGCGTGACGAAGGGCGTCGGCAGCATGTTCTGCAGCGGTAACGCGATCCGCTCGATGAGGGCAGTGTCGAACACGCTGGCTGCCGGCCCATGCAACGCGAGCCAGGAGGCGCTCCAGAATACGGCGAAATCCCAACCTGGCGGGCTGACGTTGGGTATCCGGTCGATGCATCCAAACCAGATCCGCAGCGAAAAGTAGCCAATATTCACCAGCAGCACGAAGGCCGCGTAAATACAGATACGCTGCCCGTCGAGCCAGGCGGGCGCCGCGTGCAATGGCCGGGAATCGCGATGGATGGAATCGTCGCGCACGATCATGCCGCCTGATTGGCCCAGGCAATCGAGACACGATCGCCGGTCGCAATGACTTCAGCGACTCCGAACCTGGTTCTGAACCCGATGACACGCAGCATCCCCCGGCCCTCCTCGACATGCGCGACGCTCGGGCCGGGAGACCGCGACGCCCCGCCATTCAGTCTGGCGGCGCATCTCGTGCCGGTCGTGCCTCGCGACAGCTTGTATCCCGAAGTATGGGCGAACAGCTTGCCGCGCGACAGTCACAACGAGCCCGTAAACGTTCGCGAGCCCGCACACAGCCGTTAAATCGGTCGTGTGCGGGCTCGCTGTCTACGTAGCGGCGGGCCGCCGGAACGTCTTCGTCAGAACGGCAGCTTCGCGTCCGGCTTCTCGGCGAGAATCACGCGTTTGAAGTCGGCCTGGATGCGCGCGAGCGCGGCGTCGTTATCGGCCTCGAAGCGCATCACGACCACGGGCGTGGTGTTCGACGAGCGGGCAAGGCCAAAGCCGTCCGGGTATTCCACGCGCAAGCCGTCGATGGTGATGACCTCGTCGGCGCCCGTGAACTTCGCGTTCTTCTGCAGCTTGCCGATCAGCTCGAAGTTCTCGCCTTCCTCGAGCTTCAATTGCAGCTCGGGCGTAGCGTGCGAGTTCGGCAGGTCGTTGAGCAGCTTGCTCGGATCGGCCACGCGCGAGAGGATTTCGAGCAGACGTGCGCCCGTGTACAGGCCGTCGTCGAAGCCGTACCAGCGGTCCTTGAAGAACACGTGACCGCTCATCTCACCCGCGAGCGGCGCGCCGGTTTCGCGCAGCTTCGCCTTCACGAGCGAGTGGCCCGTCTTCCACATGAGCGGCTCGCCGCCCTTCTCTTTCACCCACTTCGCGAGATTGCGCGTGCACTTCACGTCATAGATGATCTGCTTGCCCGGATTGCGCGAAAGCACTTCCTCGGCAAACAGCATGAGCTGGCGATCGGGGTAGATGATCTCGCCGTCCTTGGTCACGACGCCCAGACGGTCGCCGTCGCCGTCGAACGCGAAGCCGATTTCCGCATCCGTTTCCTTGAGCGCGCGGATCACATCCTGCAGATTCTCGGGGTGCGCCGGGTCCGGATGGTGGTTCGGGAAATTGCCGTCCACTTCCGTGAAGAGCTCGACCAGCTCGCAGCCCATCGCCTTGAAAAGACGCGGCGCCAGGTCGCCGGCCACGCCGTTGCCGGTGTCGACGACGATCTTCAGCGGGCGCGCGAGCTTCACGTCACTCAAGATGCGATCGACATACGCGTCGGCGATGTCGTACTTCGTGTAGCTGCCCTCGCCTGCGTCGAAACGATCTGCAACGATGCGGTCATACAGCGCAAGGATCTGGTCGCCGTAAATGGCCTTGCCGCGCAGGACCATCTTGAAGCCGTTGTAGTCGGGCGGATTGTGGCTGCCCGTCACGACGATGCACGAGTCCACGTTGCGCTCGCCGCCCGCGAGCTTGAGCGGCACGCTCGCGGCGAAGTAGCCCACGGGCGTGGGCACCATGCCGACGTCGACCACGTCCACACCGGCCTCGCACAGGCCGTCGGCCAGCGCTCGCGAGAGATCGGGACCCGAGAGCCGGCCGTCGCGCGCGATCACCACGGCGTCGCCGCCCTGAGCGCGCACTTCGCTGCCGAAGGCGCGGCCAATGGCGCGCGCGGTGTCGGTGTCGAGCGTCTTGCCGATCACGCCGCGAATGTCATATGCCTTGAAAATCGATTTCGAAATCATCAGATTGCGCGAGAAACCCCGGATTCATGCCGGGGAGGGATAGCGCGGCGTGCGAAGCACGCCCATCACCCGCGTCTTCCTGTCGGAAGCTATCCTTGGGTTGAAGGTACGCATAGCCGTCACCACGCTGAATGAGCGTGCAGTGGCGATGGCTAATGCCCTGAACGACAGCGGTGGCTGTCTGGATGTTAAACGAGCCAGTCGCGCGAACCGCAACACGACCGGTATGGACGCCAGCTCTCTTGCCGTGCGGCACGTCAGCGCGCACGTGGTCGCCGGTCTGGAATCCCTGCACCTGCTTCTGCCGCATGAGATAGCCCCGGGGGAAGCCGTAGCGCGTAAGGCGCGTACGCTGGTAGCTGCCGCGCCCGGTCGCTGCAATCGTCAGCGACGGGCGCTGCCAGTCGCGGACCGCGTTGACGCAGCCTGCACACACGGCATCGAGGGCATGGGTTTTCGGAATACCGTGCGTGACACGGTTGAATTTCGTGCGCCCACCTGAGGCGAGTTCGAGCGGCAGGCCGGTGGCCCGCAGTGCATCGGCTAGCGCCCGGCGCGTCGCATTGACGGCTGCGGCATCTTTCAACGGACGCGAGGCGGCGGCGAGGATGCGCGCGAGACGCTTCGGATCCTTGACGTACTCCCGCACGTTGAGCGAGCCTTTCTCCTGGTTGCAGCCGCCACAGGCAAGCCCCAGATTGCCGATGCGGTTGCTGCCATTGCGCGCCCTGGCCGTGAGGTGCTCGACCTGCAGCGGGCGATCCGTGGCATCACAGTAGATGCAAGTACGGTTCCACTTCTCGAGAAGATACTCACGGACCTCGTAGCCCGCGAGCGTGCCCTGCTGATACCCGACGCCGGAGACTTCCGGATTCTCAAGCGCCTGCATGTCGAAGCGGATCAGTTCCGACGAGAGCGCTGCGACCGGCGCTAAGCGGCGGATGCGGTTCACCCACGCCATCGTGGTGTGCACGCGGTGCATCAGGCTCGGCGCCAGCCAGCCTTCGGGTTTGCTGCGGTTGAGAAAGCGCGGTGCACGGTAGCGCAGGTTGGCGCCTCGACGACGGCGACGAAACGCCCGCCGAGCTGTCAACGCCTCGCTGATCTGGCGGCCACGGTGGACCAGCTCGAAGAGGTTAAGCACGGCAATGCCGTCATCTGCCTCGCGCACGAGCGCAATGCCGGTGACCCTGCTACCGGGATCGAGCTTGACGCGCAGCGGCTGGAACGAGCAGGCGTCGGCCTTGCGGTCGGTGAGCCTGATCACGAAAGGCATGACGCGATGCACGCGCGCGCGGCCACGGGCGAGCAACAACCTCGCGCGCTTTTCGGTGCAGGGCATCAGCGGTTTACCCCTTCGATCCAGCACAAATACGGCCACGGCTGCTCCTGTAAAGCTTTTGCCCTTACGGGCCTTGTGACGCATCCCTTGCGGGAAGTCTCCCCTCGACGATGTTGCGCAGCAGGTGCCAGCGATAAAGCTGACGGGGACGATCCGTTTCGTACTTACCCGGTCGCTTGTCTGCAACCGCCCCTTCCAGTGCGCCGGACTGGGTGAAGCATCCGGCGGTGGGTCTACTGTCTTCTGCGCAACGTAGCGCCTTGCGGCACTCGGTCTGGTCAACCCGAGCTTGACATACCACCTCAAGCTCCACCTTTCAGAGTGGGGTAGTTGACGTTGAGGCTCACGTCCTGATGGCACTTCGGGTCTATTCGTAACACAGACAGGCGACTGTAAGCCTCTGGAGTTACGAAAAGTGGGTTCCGTTACAAACTATAATTGCCGTTTTTCGGCAGTGGTATGCACCCATTTTAATGCTTCGCCGTTTTCTTTTATTGCCAAAATATTCGTCAAAAATGGCGGAGAGACTGCGCATCCCGCGTGCCTGCCCCGTTTTTTGGCCCGCCCGCCATAGCGAGGCGCGATGCTGAGCCTCAAGCGCTTTGGCAATCCCGACGTCGCCCGCGCGTTTGCAAACATCGTGTGGCTCGGCCTCGAGCGCGTCACGCAGATCGCGGTGGCTATCGTCATCAGCGGCGTGCTCGCGCGCTATTTCGGCCCTGACGTATTCGGCAAGTGGCAGTACGCCAACACACTACTGCTCGTGCTCGCGCCCGTGACCTGGGTCTGCGGCGCCGAGATTCTCGTGCCCACCATCGTCAACCGGCCGCCGGGGCAGCTCGGCACCGTGCTCGGGAGCGCGTTTGCGCTGCGCATTGGCGTGTCGGCGGCGGCGCTTCTCGTCACGTGGGCGGGCATTGCGCTCGGCGTAACCGATCCGATGGTCGGCGCCATGCTCGCCGGGCTTGCCGTGACGATGCTGTTTCGTGAGCCGTTCGTGGGCGTGATCAACGCGTGGCTGCAGAGCATGACCTACAGCAAGCCGCAATTGCTCGCAAGCATGACGACGGCCGTGATCAAGGCGCTGCTTGTGTACCTGCTTGCGCGCGCGGCGTTCGCGCCCGCGACCTTCGGCTGGCTCTGGGCGCTGGAATCGGCGGCGATTGGCGCGGCGCTGGTGCTCTACTTCCGGCGCCGCCACGGCGGCAAGCTCGGCTGGCACGTGGACCGCTCGCTTTTCAAGCATTTCGCAAGCGCGGGCACGGTGTTCTGGCTCGGGCTCATCTGCATGTACCTGTTCCTGAAGCTCGACCGCCTGATGCTCGAGCGCACGATCTCGTTCGCCGATCTTGGCCGCTACTCGGCCGCGCAGCAGCTCAACGAGAACTGGATCACGCTCGCGCTCATGCTCTCGCAGACGATCGCGCCCGCCTTCGTTTACCGCGTGCAGCAGACCGCGCAGTTGCGCCGCAACCTCGTGCGCCTCTTCGCGATGACGGCCGTGCTGATGGTGGCCGGCGCGCTCGTGCTCGATGCGCTCGCGGGTTTCATCATCGGCCGCGTGTTCGGGCCGGACTATGAAGGCGCGATCGGCATCTTCCGCTGGGCCGTGTGGCTTTCGGTGCCGGCGGGACTCGAAGCCATCGGCAACCTCGTCGTGCTCAAATATCAGGCGAAATTCGTGCTGCTCGCGAAATGGCTGCTCGCGCTCGCCGTGGCGTTCGCCGTGAATCTCGTGGCGATACCGCGACTCGACTCGTATGGCGCGCTCTGCGGCCTCGCGGCGGGCTATCTCGCGGCGACCTGCGTGAACCTCTACTACATCCGCTTCAAACTCGTTTCATGATGAATTCTGCCGCGCTTCCACTGCGCGATGCACGCGAGGGCGTGCTTGCCGATGTCGCCGTGCTCATGCCCGCTTACAACGGTCAGGACGACGTTGCCCGCACGCTCGCTTCGTTCGGTGAGGATGCAACGATCTATGCGCTCGTCGTTGACGATGGCAGCACGCCAGCCATCGTCGCGCCCGAGGTGCCCGGCATGTGCGTGGAAGTCTTGCGCATGGCGAAGAACGGTGGCATCGAGCGCGCCTTGCAGGCGGGTGTCGAGGCGCTCGCGGCGCGCGGGTTTCGCTATGCGGCGCGTATCGATGCAGGCGATCTCGCCGCGCCTCAGCGCCTCGCGAAACAGCGCGCGCGCATGGAAGCGGAACCCACGCTCGCGGCGCTCGGCACGTGGACCCAGGTGGTCAATCGCGCGGGCGAGCCGCTTTTCATGCTGCGTCCGAGCAGCGATGCGCGCGCGTTGCGGCGCACGCGCCTCTTGCGCTCGCCGCTCGTGCATCCTTCGGTGATGCTGCGCGTCGATGCCGTGCTCGCCGTGGGCAATTATCGCGTGCAATATCCGGCCGCCGAGGACCTCGACCTGTTCCTGCGACTGATGGAGCGCTACGAGTGCGCGAATCTGCCGGAACTTGGGCTCTACTATGAGCTGAACGAAGGCGGTATCAGCGCGACGAAGCGGCGCCGGCAGATTGTATCGACGTTGCGCCTGCAGTTGCGTTATCTGAATGTGCTCAACTGGCGCGACTGGGCGGGCGTGGCGAAGAGCCTGCTTCACTTCGTGACGCCGTACCGCACCTTGCAGAAGATGAAGCGCGCGCTGTTTGCCCAAGGGACGTAGCAAGGCAGAACAGCGGCGATTCTGCTGTTCGTTGTGGAATTGCGTCAGGGTGATGAACTCAACACGCACCCAACCCGTCCAGACCCGCGCCGGCAGCCAACAGAGCCCAATATGGCTCCCCGCGCATTTGAGCCGCGGACACGGCATGGGAAACGTGGCAAGTGCCTTTGCCCGCGCTTGCTGGGACACGGCCTTGCCGCGCGGCGTAACACCGGGCGCGGCCCGCGCATGGCGCAAGCCGCAAAGTCTACCGGGCAACGGTCGTCAGCACGGTTCCGGAAACGGAACGAGGACCGTAATGGCAGATGCACATCGCGAAGGAAGCGCTTGACTATCCTCATATGATTGAGATTAAATGTCGCTGCTGTCGCTCACCAGAGCATCGACCGTTAAACCGCTTTTTGCGGGTAAGGGCTCTTATCGCCCAAGATTCTTTTGAGACGTTGATCTAGCCTCACCAGGCTGGACCGAAGAATGCAATGCTCTCTTTCGGGGAGCTCGTCGAGTGGTCGGTTTTGTCGCCGACGCAGGCGAATATCCTATGCATTCGTGCTACCCCCCGCATGGTCGCTTCGTGACTGCACGCGGCTTCCAGGTCGCCTCATCATTCTCGTCGTCGCTTACGCCTGCTGGTTCAACAACCCTGGTGTGAGCTCACGCGAAGCTTACCTCCCTTCATAAGTCGCTAACCGGCACCGACGGTCTATCCGCTGACGGTCCTGCGACACCTTTGAAAAGTCGCGCGCCGCAAGGCGCTAAACAGATCTGACTTGCACAAAAGAAGGCCTTGCAGCCTCACTTTTGGCCAACGCAATGATGGTCACCGACGATTCATTGATCGCTCATCCTTTCCTCGCATTGCTGGAGCCAAGTGCTCTCCGAAGCGTCGTGTGGCATTTTTGTGCGGGATTCTGTTTTCCCGCCTGAACGCTACACACGTTACTTGCCCAAATCGAAGGGGGCTACCCGAAGGCATGACTGAGCTCCTGGTGCAACCGGGATCAGCAGCATGTCTCAATTGTCCGCTTGCGGACAATCGTGGTCCTTCTTCGCATCTCTGAAACGCTGGACCTCATCGAACGTTCTGGTCTGCCACGCGCCGCTCTGGCGCACATCAACCCGTTCACACGCCCTCAAGCGCGATCCCGACGTGACTTGTTCACCCGAGAATCCGCCCACATCGTGCTCGCCCTCACGCGAGCCGTCATCGCCCACGTGCTGCATGCACAGAAATGCGGTTGAACATCGAATGCGTCGCCTTGCGACGCAAGGTGTTCATACCGCCCCCGGGGCTCTCATTTCCAAGCGCAGACCTTTCCACCGGTTCTAACCGGGGACCCTCAGCTAAACCGCCTCTGCCCATCTTTTTGCACTTCCGAATCACAGCAGGTCAACGTCGCACCCTCGTTGGCCCTGCTCAATCACGTGTCCTTTGCGGACACGACGCCACCGCAGCCGGTGGCAACAGGGTGCCCTCATGTGCGTCGCCGCCCCGCGCATGAGGCTGAAGTACAGGCGGAGAAACCAGCCAGCCACAGGAAAGGAACCCTATGGGACGAAGATCAAGAGGCGTCAACCACGCCGCGCAGATGAGTCGGGACGCCGGCGGAAGCAAAGACTCACAGAAGCACCGCCGCTTGCACTGGAGCGAGTTCTCACGTTTCGCCGCGCGCGTTGGCCACACACTGGAAGCGGTGGACCAGGCGGAAGACTGGATGCTGGAATACTTCGTCTGGTTCCTCGTTGCCGGGGCGATGAAACCTGGCACCCTCGCGAACTATCGAGCGTCGCTCTCAGTGATTCAAGGTACGGCCGGCCAAGATGTGTCCCGCTCAACCCGCAGTCGAGACCTCCAGCTCGAGCGACGAGACCGGCATGGCAAGCATCGAGCGCGTACGCCCCAGGAATTCAGCGACCTGCTCGCCGCAGCGCAGGCGTTCGACAGCAGCGTCGTGCACGTGATTCGCCTGATGCGTTGGCTTGGACTTCGCATGCGCGAGGCACTCATGTGCGGCAAATCACTGGAAACGTGGCGAGATCTAATCTTGCAGGGAGATCGGCGCCTGCCTGTCGAACGCGGAGCCAAGAACGGCCGCCCGCGCCGCACCGAAGTGCTGGCCGACCATATCGACGAGACGCTCGACGCAATCAACGCAGCGCTGGCGTTCTGCCGCGATCGCGACTTTGAGTTGGTGAGCGGCTGCCACGACGATCTCAAAAGCGCGAAGTCCCGCCTGAAATCACGCTTCGAGCAATTGCCAATGCGTCGGGAACTCGCGAGCCACAGTCTGCGATTCACGTATGCGGTCGACTTCGCTAACGCCGCACTGGATCGCGGCGTACCACCTGTCGATGTACTGACCCAGCTCTCGGACCGCCTCGGTCACGGACCGTCGCGGGTGAAGATGATTCTTGAGGTCTACTGCTGGGAGATCCGCCATCGGTTCCCAGAAAAAATCCATTTGCCGAGCGACTTCGTTCCCCGCAACCAACCGAACAGCGCGACGGAGTCCGCGACGCGACGCGCCGAGGATCGATCCGCGTCTCACGACCCTGCCGACAGGCGGCGAAGGCCAGCACGTGGACGCCGTTTTCAAACGAATCATGGAGGAAAAAGGCTCAGACAAAAACTCTTTTAATCTGCACTACAAATTACCTAACGGCTACGAACCAAACACTTACAAAGGAGCAAGACAACGTGCTGGAATCCCCACTCACAGAGGAAGCGCGCGGCGCGCTTAACCGATACAGTAGCGAGAACGCCGTCAATACGCTGCTACCACTATGGCGACAGTTTGAAGATTTCCTCCAATCGCGCGGCCTATCGCCCACTTCCATCCTCGATATTCCGGAAGACGCGCTTCATGCATACGCGCGCCATCTCGACTACCGGGACTGCCATGTCGATGACGCGCTGGTCGCACTTAGCGCGGTGCTCCTTGTATGCCTGCACGCAGGCTACAGCGGCAAAGTTCTGCGCTCCGTTGTGATCCCGCGTATTCGTCGCCCCATCGAGAACCGACAGTGGGACGCATTTCGCTTGCGAACCTACCAGCCGCTCGAATCCTCGCAACTCGCCCGTAGTCGCAGACGCCAGGCCAAGCGCGAAGCGTATGCACAGGATACGGTTCGCGCCGACGTCAATCGCAAGTAAGCAACGTTCTTAATGCCTTTCATCGCTCCATCTACAACCATCGAAGGATCAACCATGACTCATCTGATTGTGGCTCACTTTCAAAGCTCGAACGGTGCCGCGCAAACTTCAGCAGCGCAAGTTCTTCACGCACAGACTGGAGGATTGCTTATCAATCCCCGCCCGCTTCATATGTCCGACGAACAAGGGAGCAACATACATTTGGCGGCAAGTGAAACAGCACTTCAGGATCACTACTGCACCTTGATGACATCCCGGCGCGGGGGAATTATCGACGTGTCGCCTGAAGACCGGAAAGCCATGATCGCATTCATCCAGGCAAGGCGCCCTGTTCTTACCGAACTGAAAACGATCATCGTGTCGACGTCTCCGGACACCGCATCACAGCAGGCTGCCGTAGAAACGCTTGCGGAATTAGGTGCGGCGGGTGTGGCTGCGTCCTGCATCAGGATCCTCTGTACCGACGCCCCAGCGAACGCCGCCCTCGAGGAAGTCTACCCCATCGTGGCCGAATATGCGCGCGAAGCGGAGATCACGCTATTTCCCGAGGCGACGCTACCGGGATCAACGTCTTTTGCGAAGGCTCAGCAATTCAAGATGCCGATCGCCGCTGTCTTGAACCGCGCTGTCGATTTCGAAACCGAATTGACCGCGGCGCGACTCAATGGCGCGCCCGAGAAAATCATGCATGGACTCGCCCACAAGGTAATCGCGCAGCGCGATCTTCTCGACACGGCGGGCGCGTTCAAACGCGTCGCTGAGGCGCTCGGACTACCGTGCATTTCGCAGGATGAGTGGCGTGCCGAATTCGCCCCAACGACGAACCGTAAGCGGACGAAGGCGACAGCGCTTGATTAAGGGCTTTCAACACAACATGGCGTAACGACGCCGCTACAAAGGGGATCGACGGCGCACTTCCACTCAGTGTCCGTCGATCGGTTTATGCACGATCCGGCGTGTACCGATTCGGATCCGGGCTCTCGCCTGTCCGACTCTTTACGGGCGACTGGCCTCCATGAGTAACAAGCGCAACGCGTCTGTCACGTCCTCCTGCGTGACAGTAATCGAACCATCGCGCAGATACCGTAGAGCGGCAAGGTCGAGGACTCGTTTCAGCACGACATCGGTATCCGAGAAGAAACGATCCTGCAACGCACGCGCAGTGAAGTCGGCGGTGTGGCGCGATACCGAAAAGATATCGCCCGCCATCATTCTTAGCCTCGTACGGACATAGGAAGCTATCCAGCTGTCCCGTTTGTCAACGCATCCGATCAAGCAACGGCGACAACGCAAACCATCCGCTGCCCCATTGAAGACGCATGGTTCGTCGTGTAGTCCGTGCGCCATCTCAACACCGCATCTGTGTGCAGCAAACCCGAGATCCCGGACACGCTGGCATCGAGGCGTTTCATCGAACATCATCTCAACTCTCCTGTTAGCGAGGTTAGCGATCGCCTCGTTGCGGAGGACGTTCGCCAGCCTAGTATTCCGCGCCCGTCGCAAAGTCAAGCTTGCGGCGGATAATGTCATCAGGATATCTAAGTGACAACAGTACGATGCCAGCCAAGACACCGGCGGCACCGACGTTATGGAGTGGCTACGATTTTCAAATGGAATGGCGTCGGCACATGCCAAGAACCGGCATCGCGTTGGAACGCAACATTCTTCACGTTCCGTTCATTCGTCGTGATGTCACAACCGGCGAGCGGCTCCGGGTAAGGCACCGAAGCAGGCAACGCTCCTTCGCACCATCTACGCAAGACAGGCTGCGAGGTGTGTCGGTTACGCTGACAGGTGTAACGCACGGCGTGTAGGGCGCAGGAGTCCAAGCTTTGAATCCACGAAACCAGCCAGAAATACAGAAGGCCGCGTACGAAAACGCGGCCTTGATTGAAATCGATAGCGAAAGCCGAAACAGCAGTCGTGCGTTCAGTGCCAACGCGAGCGGCGCTCGCGATCTGCCTCACGGCTCTTTTTCACCATATAGCCACCGTAAAAGTAGATGACCAACGTGACAAACAAAGTAAAAAGTGCAAAACCCATGCTCATTCTCCGTGGAGTCGACGCCCTCTGTTTGCACGCTCGTGGTCGACCTTGCTACCGTTATGGCCCAAACCTAAGGCAAACGCGCTGAGCGTGATGGCGACTGCCAGGCCGCGAAACTCCAGCCCATTATCGTCTCTGACAGTAAACTATAGCGGTGTATAGAGTAAGGCTGCGCGTGCACATTTACTGCGTCCGCGAGCGGCGCGCACGATCCGCCTCACGGCCCTTCTTCACCATATAGCCGCCGTAAAAGGAGAAAGACAACGCAATAGCCAGAGCAAAGAGTCCAAAATTCATGATTATTCTCCGCGGACTAGATGTCTTCTTTTGGCACGTTTGCTGTCAGCCTTGCGACCGTTGCGCTCCATGAGCATGCCGACACCGCACAGGCCCAACGCGACGATCATCGCGACAATGCCGAAACCCATATGAAGTCTCCGTTGTTATCGACGTCCTCGAGTTGCGCGTTCGCGGTCGGCCTTGCGACCGTTGCGATCCATGATCGGGCCCATTGCGACTAGTAAGATAGCGACTCCCGGTGCACCAAAACTCCAGCCCATCATGCTTCTCCGACGTCGATGCGTTCCAGTCATAGGGTAACACCGCGCCAGTGTACGTGCTTAACCATCAGCAGCCGCCCTCGCCTGTTCGTCGAAAAGTGCGCATCCTGTTCCAACCACTGCGATGCGCCCAATGTAGAGTGCCTGCCAGCCTTCGACTTAGATAGCCACTCAAGCTACCCGTGCACGCCTAGGCGCCGGGCATCAAACGCTCGGAAGAACTCGCAGCAATGTAAATAACCGCACTCGAATGCGCGACAACGGCGGGACAGCTGAGGCTCACGCTGCTGTCATCCGTTCAGTCCGATCGCGAACGGCGTTCACGGTCCGCCTCCCGGCCCTTCCTGGTCATATAGCCGCCATACCAGCAGATGGCCAACCCGACAATCAAAGTAAAAACGGCGAAGCTCATTGTTATTTCCTCCGCGGAGAGTACATCCTTTTGTTTGCACGGCGCTCCCAGCTTTGCTGGCGGCTTCGATCCCGGATAATGGCAAGGCCGCACAGCCCAAATGCGACGAACAGCGCGGCAATGCCAAGCCGAGCTATGTTAGAACCATCGTGCGACGTGAAGGGCGGCCAAGCGTTGCGGGCGCCTGCAACGCTTTTAGCGAAATGATGATGCTTTTCACGCAGCTTTTGATCCGCCGTTCGTCGTCGAGGAGCCACTAGTGCGCGCCCCAACAATCCGACACGCGACTGCCGGCAACCTTTAATTCTGGGTTTGCAACGATTGCACTACTTTCTGGCGGAAATTCCCACGATTGCTTCATAAAGACGAGCATATCGCCTCGTTTTAGTCGTCCATTGACAGGGACGCGGGAATAAGCCGCTCCTTTCACTATTTGACATGCCCCTGCTCTTCCGGGGTCGCCTGTTGGCGACAAGCGTGCGGCACATGCTATGCATGAGGAGATCCGCGAACGCTACCGTTAGCTACGAGCTTGGAAAATCTGTATTCAATCTCCGTTGTATCACCGCCCACCGGTTGCGCGTTCGCGGTCCGCCTTGCGACCGTTGTGGTCCATGACCAGGCCCAAAGCACCGAGCACGAAGGCGACAGGCAGTGCGAAGAAACTCCAATCCATCGTCATTCCCCGTCCGTAGATGACACCAGTATTGAGAGTATCACGGCTGCGGCAGCCCCTCTTCGCGACGAAGGGCTGCCCCAGCCAGTCTGTCAATTTCTGCTGAAACCCGGTCGGCGCAGGCGCCCGCGAGTGGGTCCAGGCAAGGCGCGCGCTGGCTCCAGTCGCTTGATGCTGGGAACCGCCCCTCATGTCGCCGCAAGACACTGTCCCCGTGCATAGGCAAACTCTGTGTCCCCTGGAGCAGCGCACGCCGTTTCGCCAATTTTTCGTTTAGGCGCCTAAAAGGCTAAACCCGGAATGATGCAATTTCTGTCGAGCTTTCGGCGCTTGGTCTGGCGATAAAAGCCCAAAATCACTCGGCTTTCTCGCCATACGTCCCGCAGCCGGTGCAGAACTCCGCCGCGCTTCTTCATGCAGAACGGGCGTTGGGCGTGCTGGTCCGACTATCACGAGTGCAATTCACTGGTGTAAAAAGCGGGCCCCAGTCGTCTTTCCGTGGAAGGAGTCAGAGGTTCGGCCAGTAGCACGGAACTCGTCTCCGGCCCTTTCCCCCCTGTAAACTTAAAGGCCCGCCGCTGACAAGGCGAATTGTTGAGCTGTATCGCCGATCCGCTCGCATCGTTGGACACGCGCGCCTTCGATTCGAGCAGCGCTTGGTGAGGAACCGCCGCTTCCGTTGATCCGATCCGATGGACAAAGGTCGGTAGAGCAAAAGACGGGGCGACGGTGTTTCCCCTCTGTTGCGAGCCACTGCTTCGTGGCCCGTCCGAAGCGTCCAGATCTACATAAACAGGCGACGGCACCGCAGAAGCAGGGAAAAAATCATTCGTATCAGATAGAGGAATCCGATCGCCCAGCTAAAGCCCAAGCTGCCAACAGTAAAAAGAAACTTGCCGCCCTCCGGCATACCCCCTGCGTAAAACAACAGACCGACAAGCGCGAGCAGATAGCAGAAGATCGCAATCGAAGCACGGCGCGCAAGCCAGTGCCAGCCTAGAAATATTCTCACTGCTGCCTGGAGGCCTTTCATTGCTCGTCCTCCGGGCGCTGACGTGCGTCGAAAAGAACTCCGCCGAATTTCCAACCCGCGATTGCCACTGCGACCAGCGCCGCAAGATAGATCCAGGAGAGTGGCTCATCCAGACGTTGGCCTTGAAGGATGGCGTATAGGCGTTCGTATTCCATGTCGATTTTTTCCTTGACGTAGACACCCGGGTGCACAGCGCGACGCGCTGCGTCACCTGGGTCAGAACTCATCCTTGCACGCTGTTGGGAAAGTCAAGTTCGCAGAGCTAGTCGAGGTAACCGGCCAGTTGATTGAGCAGTTCTACGCTGAACTTCGGCGCAACGTGCGCCGCATCATCTGCGGTCAAAGTCTGGAAGTCTTCGGTCGCGATCGCGTCGCTCACTGGTAACCTCGACGTTTTGGGGCGCGCCGAAGTGGACAATACCGATTCGCGCTGTGATGCTCGCGTACGCTGCATCAGCTGTTCACGAAGTTCCGCCTCGGCAAGCGATCTGAATACTGCTGCGCGTTCGCGAGGCGTAGTGCAGCTACTCAATCGTTCGTACAGCAGCGGCGAAACAAGAGGATTGATCGTAATCGTCATCTCAATTTTGTTGTTCATGCCACCTCCCGTTCACGCGCGAGTCCAGCCTCGCCGACGATCAGGAATCCGTGCGCGTTTGCGAGGCATGGCGAGTCAATCAGTTCGATGACAGCACGCGGGAACGTGTGCCGAATTGCAATGCTGTAGAGCGCTGCACCACCGCCCGAAAGAATGATCGAGCGGATGTCGTGCAAGCGACCGACTTCGTTCTGCATTTCGGTCGCAACGCTGGTCATGATCGGGTCGGCCAATGCGACATACCGTGCGAGATCGATCTTCTTGCCATAGAAATAGAAGGGGGCCCTCTCTCGCAACGCCTTATCGATACGTTCGATGTCGTCGACCTGCTCGCCTTCGTCACGTGAAATGAGTTTCGCGATCCGCTGACAAACGTGTGATACGCCACCGGGAATGCCGCCACTGCGTTTATCGTCCATCGTGAAGCCTTTCGCGCAGATCCAGTCCGTCGTGAAGTAGCCTACATCGACCAGAAGGTGCGCATCGTCATGTCCAAAGCCACCGCGGCGCCCGCTGGCAGCAAACGCAAGCGAACCCAAAGGCTGTGGGATGACTACCACCTTCTCGACCACGACGCGGCCGTGACCAAAGTCATGTTCTCCAGCGAACAGCAGCTTTAGCTCCGTTGAATATGTTTCCAGGTTGTGAACAGACAGGCCCAAGACAAGACGCTCGATGTGCGTGACACCGGCGAAATGAAACGCGCCAAAAAGCAATGCCGCGTAGTTGTCGGTCGACACATAGGCGTCTGCGAGCGCGCGGCCTGTCCTGCCGTAAGCCGCAGTTATCGGCACATCAGGGCCAACTTCGTATTCGATGCCCTCGATCGAGATCTTTGCGACCTTGCGTGTGGGAAACACACTCTCACCGTAGGCTGAAAGCGTGCGGCTCGCGGCCAGCGGCGCGAGTGACGGAAAAATGCCGCTAGTGACCGCGCCATTCACATCGCGGTATGCGTACTTCGTATTGCCGTAGCCGACGTCAACGGCGAAGACGGGGGTTTTCAAGTTCGGTGTCCTTGAGCGTGGAGTTGACAGGATTGTCCGAAAGTCGGAGACGAGCTTTTCCTTCGCTTCGTTTTCCTATCTAACTCCGACTCTGCTGTATCGAGTCTATCCAGTACGACGAGAGAGAAAGTCGATGAATGCGCACAGGAACAAGGGGCTTTTGCTCGCTGTCACCGGCCCGTAAAAGCCGAGCTATTTTGCATACCATTACGCAACGGGATCTGGCGAGGCGACGAGTTGCAGGCGCCTGCAACGGTTTTCGCAGAATGGTGATGTTTTTTTGGAGCTTTCCACTAGACGCGCGCTGAACCAGAGAACGATCCAAACGGCGCGAAAAGTGTTCCAAAATTTGCACACTGATAGAACGACCTGCTTTCCACGCGTATCCCTTTAAAATCAAATAGCTATAACGCTATTTACGCTCAATGAGGGCACAAAAAGTTGCAGGCGCCTGCAACTTTTTTGCGAATAAAGAACTAGTCCGTATGATTTATAGACTTTTAAGTTTATTTATTGCGTCAATTGATTTAATCAGACAGCATTTCTGACCTATTCGAGCATTCTTCCGCGAAGTCAAGTTTTTTATGGAGTCCCGCGCCTGGCACGTAGCAAGCACACTCACAGGTACGGAGAACGCCCGCGCGCAGACGACCCAACGACAGCAGGGATCGGTTTGCCGGGGTCGTCTTGCGGTTTTCTGCAGCGTTAACGCTATCGTTTGCAATACCTTGCACGTCACTCGGGTATCCACCGGCGAAGCGACCACTTGCGCTCTATCGCGAGCCACCGTGCCGGAATCCCGCGCCGCAAGTGCACGCTGACCGCGCTTCACGCTTGTGCAGACTCAGTTCAATCGAATCAACTCCAAAGATTTATGGGGCGGCTCTACCCACGCCGAAGCAGCGTCAATCGCGGACCAACCGATATCCGTACGACCGGTCGCAGTCAGGGTAGATAGAGCAGATAGAGCGACGCTGTACCTACTACAACGGGGACGCGACCGCTCTCCAGATTTGTTGAAAGGTTGAAAGCAGTACAGCTGGCAAGAGAGCCGATTGCTTTCCGCCTTCTATCGACGGAGCAAAGCCGAAAGCTCCACAAAAACTGCATCATTCCGGGTTTAGGCATTTAGGCGCCTAAACAGGCATACCGCCGGATGGCACGCGTCGTGCCAAAGGAGAAATCGAGTTCGGCCTATCGAGGGGCACAGCGACAATTCATGGTCGGCGAATGATGCCGACTGGCCTCGTGGATAACCAACGGTTTCGCATATTGTGAATCTTCGTTCCCGATGGGACCACGCGCGGCCTCGGCCCTTGGAGAGAATTTCCAGATGACTTACGGCGTATGGACCTCCGCATCGTCCCACGACCACGCCCGAAACGGGCTCTTATGATTGCAGCCCAACAGGGCATCGCGCGAGTAATTGATGGCGATCGGCGCACACGAGAAACGTCGGAACCGGTCGACTATCTGATCGCGCACCAAACGTTACAGCCTACCGATCGTCATGCGGCTTGCAGCGGAGCTGACGGGGTCTTATCGCGGACAAACATCTGCACCCAACATGAGATCTCCGGAGCGACTCGTCAAGGCCTTTCGAGGTTTGGATCGTGCTCAGCTCTCATGTCACCAAAAAATCCGGAGATCGTATTGATACCATTCAGGCATTCCCTGATCGCGTCTTTTACCACGCCGAGATTTCGAGTCAACTTCTCGACGTCTGGGCCCTCAATGCGTATCACTTTCCCGCTGCGATCAGCGGAGATCAAAAGACGCGCATTTCGACGACCAGGGCCATCGCCGCTTCTTAGAACTTGCAAGATTTCATTGGGGTCGACGAGTTTCAATCCTCTTACCTTCAGCGCGTGCTTCTTCAAATCGTAGGGTTCGATTTCTCGAACCAGCTTCGATAGTTCCTTGCCGAGCTTGAAGCTGACGTATTTTTTCCCCCCAAGGGCGTCCAAAACCAGCTTTGGGAGTAGTGCGATGGAGATGCACCGGGACACATGGCTTCCGGAGACAGAGAGCGCCGCCGCCAACGCACGTTGAGACGGCCAGACTCCCGTCTGAAGCCAGCGGCGATAGTTGTCGCCCAGGTCCCACGGCGTCGTTGCGGGATTGGAGCGAAGGCGCCTGTGGTCGCTGGAACTACGCGCTCTACGGATTTCCAGATCGTCGTTCATAACAGTCATCGTTTAAGGCCCGTGAGGTTTCAAGGGACGGCATCAACAGGTCGACACACACGCTGCTCGCTTGCTGCCGTTTAGGCGCCTAAACGCTGACAGCTCAGCCAATTCTTGTGCAAATAATTGATTTTGCAATACTTTTTCGTGGCGAGAAAAAAGGTGCGTGTGCAATTTGTGCAACGGAATGCCAGAACCTAGCAAAGGCGGGTCAACCAAAAGCTTCTCAAAAACAGCACCATTCTGCTCCACGCGTTGCAGGCGCGTGCAGGAAATCGACACCTCGTCGTGCCCGCTAACTCGCTAATTTAACGGCGAATTTCACCCCTTTCAACATTTTCGGGCGTGCAAACCGTGCAAACGCGCGGGCAGATGCGATAACAAAAAACTCGGCAAACTCGGCACCATCGGAGTCCAACCAACTTAGGCACCTAAAGCTGACGGATTGCGTTTCGGGGATACAGGGCACGCGCCAGGCGTAGCGATTAGTCGGCGCGGGTACGCAAATACCTTGATAGTTGGTAGGCAAATCGACGTTTTCATGAGGCGGCTCAGCAGCCGGGCATAGACTTAATTGCTTCACACCGGGTCTAACGTACCATGTCGAAAGTCAGTTTTTGGGGCGGATTGCCATTCAGAAATCAGACCATAGAGTCAAAAAGCTCTTGATCTCCGAACTATTAAATTAAATAGCGCAATTATTGGTTTAGGCGCCTAAACGAAAACCCTACTTCAAGCTCCTGCTTCCCTTTGAAATCAATAGCTTATAAAGAAGTGCAAAATGTGAACCATTTGAACCGACGACGGTGTCGTCTGCGGGCCAGAATCTGCTCAAAAGCTTCACAGAAACAGCACCATTCCGGCTCTAGCCGTTTAGGCGCCTAAACCATCGGTCTGCCGAAGTTCCTAGTGGAGCAGCGCGCCACCAGCGCCGAAAATTATTCTACAGCCACCGCAGAAGGACCGGCAGCAATACAGGCACGACGAACGCGGTGAACACACCGTTGAGACCCATGCCGAGCCCGGAAAATGCGCCCATCTCCTCGCTCACCTGAAACGCACGAGCGGTGCCGATGCCGTGCGAGGCCACGCCGATTGCGAAGCCGCGCACCTCGGTCTCACGCACGCGAATCACGTTGAGAATCCAGCGCGCGGTCACCGCGCCGAACACGCCCGTCGATATCACGAGCACGGCAGTGAGCGACGGGATGCCGCCGACCTTGTCGGCAACGGCCATGGCGATCGGTGTGGTGACAGACTTGGGCGCAAGCGACGCAATAGTCTGATGCGAAGCACCGAAGAGCTTCGCGACGCCGACGGCAGAAACGATCGCCGTAAGCGAGCCCGCAATGAGCCCGCCGAGCAATGGCAGTGCGCCGCGCTTGAGCTTGTCCCACTGACGATAGAGCGGCAGTGCGAGCGCGACCGTGGCGGGGCCGAGCAGGAAGTGCACGAACTGGGCGCCCTCGAAATACGTGCGATACGGCGTATCCGTGATCTTGAGCGCCGCGACGACGAGCGCCACGGCAATCAGCACCGGGTTCGCGAGTGGATTGTGCTTGGCCCGCGCGTAGATATTGATGGCGATGAGATAGGCGACGAGCGTCACCGTCAAGCCGAGCAGCGGCGTGGCGGCGAGGTAGACCCAGATCGCGTCGAGCTTCGTGATGGGCAGATGGCTGTTCACGCTGTGCCCTCCCCGGCCGTCGTGTTGCGACGCTGTCGACGCAGCAGTGCGCGCGTGACGAGCGCCGTCACCGCGATGCCGAGCGTCGTGCTCACGACGAGGCTCGCGATCACGGCGAGCGCCTCGCCGCGCACGGCCTGCGCGGACACCATGATGCCCACGCCCGCCGGAATGAAGAGCAGCGAGAGATGTCGCAGCAATTCGAGCGCGGTCGGCTCGATGGCCTCGGCGGCAGCAGGCCGCATCAACGCGAAGGCGAACAGGAGCAGCATGCCGATCACGGGACCGGGCACGGGCAGCGAGAACACGTAGGACACGCTCTCGCCGAGACACTGGAAGATCAGGAGGGCGGCAAGGGAACGAAGCATGATTCGGATCCGCGCGGAAAGGCAGGGCGGAAAGCGGCGCGCGCAACGAATGCGCGCCTTGCGGTGGAAGTTTTAGCGAAACCAAGCGGACGTTACAGCGGCACCAGCCGGCCCTGCCTCAACCTTGCTTGTGCGTCTCAGGGCACATGTGCACCGATTCGAGTTCCCGTGACAGTCACGGCGATCCAGGCTTTCGCCCGGCGGCACAACAATCCACGCCCGCAATAGAGCGCCGCCGCGTACAGATATACTACGAGAACATTGAGCAAGGTCTCACGCACCAACGACCTCGCTGCGCACAGCACGCTCGAACAGTGCCAAAAAAACGCCCGCGCCATATGCTTCATCGTGCTTCGCCCTTTGCGCGATCAGCGTTTTTTTTGCTCACGGTGACGCGCCGCGCGAGTAGTGCTGATCCGCGTTCACATTGGCATCTACGAGCGAGGGCTGTCAGCCAGCGAAGAGCCAACGTACGTAACGATCCACCCCTTCCTGCACCGTCAGGAACGGCGCGTCGTAGCCCGCTGCGCGCAGCTTCGACTGGTCCGCTTGCGTGAAGCACTGATACTTGCCGCGCAGCGCGTCGGGAAACGGGATGTACTCGATCAGCCCTTCCTTGACCTGCTCCGCGAGCGAGAGCGCCGGCTTGCCTTCCATCGCACGCAGCGTGTTCACCACGGTCGTCGCGATGTCGTTGAACGGCTGGGCACGGCCGCTGCCCAGATTGAAGATGCCCGTCTTCTCCGGATGATCGAAGAAGAACAGGTTCACCTTCACCACGTCCTCGACGGAGACGAAGTCGCGCGTCTGCTCGCCCGGCGCATAACCGTTGTATTCGCCGAACAGCTTCACGCGGCCTTCGGCGCGGAACTGGTTGAAGTTGTGGAACGCCACCGACGCCATGCGCGCCTTGTGCGTTTCGCGCGGACCGTACACGTTGAAATAGCGAAAGCCCGCAATCTGGCTTTGCGCCGTGGGCAGCACGCGGCGGATCACCTGGTCGAACAGGAACTTCGAATAGCCGTACACATTGAGCGGCGCTTCCACGTCGCGCTCCTCGACGAAGCGCGTCGAGCCGCCATAGATCGCCGCCGACGACGCATACAGAAACTGCACGCGCTGCGCGAGGCACGTGTCGAGCACGGTGCGGCTATAGCGGAAGTTGTTGTCCATCATGTAGCGGCCGTCGGTTTCCATCGTGTCCGAACAGGCGCCTTCGTGGAACACCGCACGCACGTCGCCGAAATCGCCGCGCGCAAAGCGCTCGACGAACTCGGTCTTGTCGATGTAGTCGTCGATCTCGCAATCGACGAGATTCCTGAATTTGTCCGCGCGGGTGAGATTGTCGACGGCGATGATGCGGTCTTCGCCGCGTTCGTTCAGCGCCTTGACGATGTTGCTGCCGATGAAGCCGGCCGCGCCGGTGACGATGAGGGTCATGATAGGTCTGCGGTGACGAGGTTCACGCGAGGTTGATGCCCCGCCGGAAAAACGCTGCGGAAATTCCGGCCGGGGTGCGAGCGCTGCGTGCCCGCGTGCGCAACGTTATTGAAAGAGTTCGTCGTAGTCGACAGTGGCCGTACCGAGCTTGGCGACCACGATGCCGGCCGCGCGATTCGCGAGCGCGACGCCTTCGACGAGCGGCAAGCCCGCACCCAGCATGACCGCGACGGTCGCGATCACCGTGTCGCCGGCGCCCGAGACATCATACACTTCTCGCGCATTTGCCGCCGCGTGCAGCGCGCCGTCATCGGAAAAGAGCGTCATACCCTCTTCCGAGCGCGTGAGCAGCAGCGCGTCGAACTGCAGTTCGCGGCGCAGCTTCGTCACGCGCGCGTGCAGGTCCTCCTCGGACTTCCACGTGCCCACCACTTCGCGCAGCTCCGCGCGGTTCGGCGTGATGAGGCTCGCGCCGCGATAGCGCTCCCAGTCGTCGCCCTTGGGATCGACGAGCACCGCCTTGCCCGCGGCGCGCGCCTTCGTGATCATCTGCGTGACGTGCGTGAGCCCGCCCTTCGCGTAGTCGGAGAGCAGGATCACGTCGTGCGTGGGCAGCAGCGCGTCGAAACGCGCGAGGCCGGCGAGCAGGATCTCGTGCGCGGGCGTGTTTTCGAAGTCCACGCGCAACAGCTGTTGCTGGCGCGACAGCACGCGCAGCTTGATGGTGGTCGGCAAGGCGGGATCGCGCTCGAGATACGCGTTCACGTTGCTTTCGTCGAGCAGCTCGACGATGCGCTCGCCGGGCTCGTCGTGGCCCACCACGCACAGGAGGCCCGCATGCGCGCCGAGCGCGGCCGCGTTGCGCGCGACGTTCGCGGCGCCGCCCAGGCGGTCTTCCTTGCGCTGCACGTGCACGACCGGCACCGGCGCTTCCGGCGAAATACGGTTGACGTCGCCGAACCAGTAGCGGTCGAGCATGACGTCGCCCACCACCAGCACGCGCGAGGTCGCGAGCTTTTCGCGCGGCACGACGCGCACTTCGGGCGCGATGGCGGCGACGGGTGCGCCTTCAGGCTGCGGAGTTTGCGAGATTGACATGGGGTCGCCCAATCGAATGATAGTCAATGCCGAGCTCCGCCATGGCGTCGGGCTCGTACAGATTGCGTCCGTCGAAGATCCGCGGTGCCTTGAGCACCTTCTTCAAATGCGCGAAATCGGGCGCCTTGAAGGCGGTCCATTCAGTGACGCTCACGAACGCGTCGTCCTGGCTCGACGCGAACATGAGCCGCGTGTCTAGCACGGGCTTCCGTGCGCGTACTGTTCCGTCGGCTTCATGATGAGACACCAAAGACGCCGCCAGCAGTGCTCGCGACGCGTTAATCAACCTCCATGAAGCCGATGAGATCGCGATCAGCTGGCTCGGCTCCACCAAGGCGAACAGTGCCTCGACTCGAACGAAGACGGGAATTGTATATGCAGCGAGATCAAAGTGTGCGTTCCCAAATGCGAATTGGTCACACAGCAATCCAACGCCCGCACAATTTCAGAGAAATTCCACAATGTCAAGCAGACAAACGTTTTTAGTTGAAGACGCGAAGGCAGCATCTCAGTTCAGGGACTTACGCGGCACCGCTTCTTTACCATCTAAGCCTCAACGATCTCGTGATTGAAACCCGTTGCATCAGCGATGCGACCAGCTAAAAGCAGCGAGCAACGTGACTCCCCGCGCAACGCGGCATCGCTCGGAGACTTTCCACGAGATGCTCCGCGCTATCCGGTATCACCTAGGCGCGCCCCCTCGAAGGCACGTGTCGCGCAGCGTGTGTTCGAGGGAGATTTTGCCGGTACACTGCCTGTTCGCCCGAACTTGTCATCCACTTCTCTTCTAGCAGCACCACTCTCGCGCACGTGATTTTCAACGACCACTCAGCGGCAAGCGCGCCGAACCCCGTTTCACGCGCACAGTCGCTTCACATCGCCGTCGTCTGCAACACCGCATGGGCGATATACACCTACCGCCGGGGTCTCCTGCTTGCGCTGACGCAAAGCGGGGCTCAAGTCACCGTGATCGCGCCGCGCGACCGCACGTTCGAGCTGCTCGCTGCCATGGGCTGCCGCTGTGTCGAACTGCCGGTGGCCTCGAAGGGCACGAATCCGCTCGACGACCTGCGCACGCTCGTGGCGCTCTATCGCCACTATCGCGCGCTCAAGCCGGGCGTCGTGTTCCACTACACGATCAAGCCGAACATCTACGGATCGATTGCCGCCTGGCTCGCGCGCACGCCTTCGGTGGCGGTCACAACGGGCCTCGGTTACGTATTCATCCAGAAGAGCCGCGCCGCGCAGGTCGCCAAGCGTTTGTATCGTTTCGCGTTCCGCTTCCCGCGCGAAGTGTGGTTCCTCAATCGCGACGACGAAGCCGCCTTCAAGGATGGCAATCTCCTCGCACATCCCGAACGCGCGAGGCTGCTGCACGGCGAGGGCGTCGATCTCGACGATTTCCCCTTCACGCCACTGCCCGAGCGCGCGGAGTTTGCTTTCGTTCTGATTGGCCGGCTGCTCTGGGACAAGGGCGTGGGCGAGTACGTCGAGGCCGCACGCACGCTGCGCGCGCGCTATCCGCACGCACGCTTCCAGCTGCTCGGCCCGGTGGGTGTGGACAACCCGAGCGCGATCTCTCGCGAAGAAGTCGCCGCCTGGGAACGCGAAGGCGTGATCGAATATCTGGGCGAAACGGCCGATGTGCGCCCTTTTATCGCCGATGCGGATTGCGTCGTGCTGCCCTCGTACCGCGAGGGCGTGCCGCGCACGCTGATGGAAGCGAGCGCGATGGGCCGCCCGATCGTGGCCACCAACGTGCCCGGCTGCCGCGAAGTGGTTGCCAACGGCGTGAACGGCCTGCTGTGCGAAGCGCGCGACGCCGCCGCGCTCGCCGCCAGCCTCGCACAAATGCTGGACCTCGACAGGCCGGCGCGCGCCGCCATGGCCGGACGGGGCCGGAAAAAAATCGAGAAAGAATTCGATGAGCGCGTTGTGGTACAACGCTACCGGGAACTGATCCGGGAAATCACCGGGTCGACTTTTTGATCGAGTCTGGATTTCACGGGAACGAACACGGCATGACTGCGACGAACTCAAAGGGCACCATCCTCGTCACCGGCGGCGCGGGCTATATCGGCTCGCATACCTGCGTCGAGCTGCTCAATGGCGGCTATGAGGTGGTCGCCATCGACAATCTCGTGAACAGCAGCAGCGAATCGCTCAAGCGCGTCGAGCAGATCACAGGCAAGCCCGTGGCGTTCTACGAAGCCGACGTGCGCGACGCAGCTGCCGTTTCGCGCGTTTTCGAAGCACATCGCATTACCGGCGTGATTCAGTTCGCGGCGCTCAAGGCCGTGGGCGAATCGGTGGCAAAGCCCATCGAGTACTACCGCAACAATGTCGACGGACTGCTCGTGGTGCTCGACGTAATGCGGCAGCACGGCGTGAAGCAGTTCGTGTTCAGCTCTTCGGCCACGGTGTACGGCATGCCCGAACGCTCGCCGATCGACGAATCGTTTCCGCTCTCGGCAACGAATCCCTACGGCCAGTCGAAGCTCATCGCCGAGCAGATCCTGCGCGACGTCACGATCTCGGACCCGGAGTGGCGCATCGCCGTGCTGCGCTATTTCAATCCGGTGGGCGCGCATGAAAGCGGGCTGATCGGCGAGGATCCGGCGGGCATTCCGAACAACCTCATGCCTTATGTCGCGCAAGTGGCAGTGGGCAAACTCGAAAAGCTGCGCGTGTTCGGCGGCGACTATCCGACCCCGGACGGCACGGGCGTGCGCGACTATATTCACGTGGTCGATCTCGCGAAGGGCCACCTCAAGGCGCTCGATGCGCTTGCCGCGCGTGGCGAAGGCCTGGTCGTGAATCTTGGCACTGGGCGCGGCTACAGCGTGCTGGAAGTCGTGAAGGCGTTCGAACAGGCCTCAGGGCGCCCTGTGCCCTATGAGATCGTGGCGCGCCGGCCCGGCGACATCGCCGAATGCTATGCGAATCCGGTCGCGGCGGAAAACGTCATCGGCTGGAAAGCGGAGTTCGGGATCGAGCGCATGTGCGTGGACCACTGGCGCTGGCAGGAGAAGAATCCGCGGGGGTTTGAGTAAGGCTGAATGCAGCCGCGCTGGTTTGTCGGGCAGGCGCGGCTGCAAAGAATGACTCGAGCGCAGTACCTCGGCGCGATGTATCGGTAACAGGCAGAACGCACCCTGCCCGCCACCATCAGGCGGCGCTGCTATCGGACAACATCCATTGCAAGGTGTCGTAGAGTGTCGGCGCATCGAGCTGGCCGATGGCACTCAAAAGCTTGCGGTTATCGCCACACTGCGATTTCACCTCGTGCTCACGCACGAAGTTGGGATTGGTCCGTGCTTCGATATCGTGACCGGTGATCGTGGACATCGTCTGCAGCACGTGCGTGAGCGTGACCGCATGGCCCGAACACACGTTGAACACTTCGCCGACTGGCGCCTTTTCGAGCAGCCTGCAATACACGTCGGCCACCCAGCGCACATCGGAGAAGTCGCGAGCCACATCGCGATTGCCCAGCTCGATGACCGGCGCACGCCGACGGAAGTGATCCGCCATCTTCGCAACGAGAAAGCTCAGCGATTGGCCCACGCCGATGCAATTGAACGGGCGCACCGTGATGATCGGCAACCGGTCCGTCCAGAGTTGCGCCATGTATTCGAGCGCGACCTTGCTTACGGCGTAGTCGTTCGCAGGATGATACGGCGCCGTCTCCGGGATCGGCAGGCCCAGCGGGCCCGCGCCATAAATGTTCGCGCTGCTTGCAAGCAGCACCGCCGAAGGTTTCTTTTCACTCGCGGAGAGCGCCTCGAGCAGATTGCGCGATCCCACGACGTTGGTCGCGTAAATTTCCCCGGGATTGCCGTGCCCGACGAACGAAATGGCGGCCAGATGCACGACCCAGTCCGGACGCACACGCGCCACCACCTCTGCGAGCCCCGCGCGATCCTGAAGATCGCACGCGTACACGTCAGGTTTGGGCTCATCACAGCGTCGCACGAGACTCGAAATCTGATGGCCGCGCTCGCGCAATGCCTGAGCAACATAACGCCCCGTGAAGCCCTCGGCTCCTGTAATCAGCACTGAAGCCATCAGAACGACGTCCCCTTCTTGTTACGCGCGACATCCGCTTCAACCATCATCTGGCACAGTGTTTCAAGTGACGTTTTCGGCGCCCAGCCAAGGTCGTCGTGCGCCTTTTGTGCATCGCCGATGAGCAGGTCGACTTCGGCCGGCCGATAGAACGCGGGATTCACGCGCACGATCGTCTTGCCGCTCTTGCCATCGCGTCCAATTTCGTTTTCCGCGGTGCCTTGCCATTCGATCTCGATGCCAAGGCACTTCGCCGCCGCGTTGACGAAATCGCGCACGCTTACCGTGCGGTTGGTTGCGAGCACATAAGTATCGGGCTGATCGGCCTGCAACATGCGCCACATGCCTTCCACGTATTCCTTCGCGTAGCCCCAGTCGCGCTGTGCGTCGAGGTTGCCCAGTTCGAGCACGTCGAGCTGGCCGAGGCTGATTTTCGCGAGCGAATCCGTGATCTTGCGCGTCACGAACTCGCGGCCGCGCAGCGGCGATTCGTGATTGAAGAGAATGCCGCTCGACGCAAACATGTCGTAGCTTTCACGGTAATTCACCGTGATCCAGTGCGCGTAGAGCTTGGCGACACCGTACGGGCTGCGCGGGTAGAACGGCGTCGATTCCGTCTGAGGAATAGCCTGCACCTTGCCGAACATCTCCGACGTGCTGGCTTGATAGAAGCGCGCCTTCGGATTGATGATGCGCAGCGCCTCGAGCAGATTCAGGGCGCCGACTCCGGTCACCTGCGCGGTGAGCGCCGGCTGCTCGAACGACACGCCAACGAAGCTCTGCGCGGCGAGGTTGTAGACCTCGTCGGGCTGAGCGCGCTCCACCAGGCGAATACAGCTGCCCGCATCCAGCAGATCGTGCTCGACGAGGCGCAGTTTTTGATGATGCGCGACGCCAAGCTCTTCCATACGCCAAAAGTTGACGGAGCTCGTCCGGCGGTAAGTGCCGTAGACGATATAGCCCTTCTCGAGAAGCTGCTCCGCCAGATAGGCGCCGTCCTGGCCGGTAATGCCAGTAATGATTGCTGATTTCACGATGTTCTTTCCCTCAAGTATGCGAATGATGCCATGCGCGGGTTCTTCGCGAGCGGTTTTGAAACATCGATTAATCCGAGATTCAAATTGCGGCGCGCAGGTTCATCATCGGCGCCCTTTTGCCCCATGGTCGAATCGAAGTGCCTTGCGAAATTCTGATTGTTCATCATGCCCACGGCGGGCAATCGCATTTGGAGCGCTTGAGGCTGCCTGCATCCGCATAATATTTATTCTTGTGCAGCTTGGCTGCCCGGAGGTGCGATCCTGGAGCGCATACTGGCTTATGTCAAGCTCAACGGGTAGTCGCTCCCTTATTTTTAGAACGGTGACCGTCCTGATGTGCGCATTTTTTGGGGAAAACGCGAGCGGGTGGAATGTGTGCGTACAATGGCAGGTTTCCGTCTTACTTCGTAACCGAGAGGGTGCGAATTGGGGACGTAATGCGGGAGATGTAGTCAGTCCCGCCCTTACCGACAAGAGCAGTGTAGCGATGCAGACAGCAGTGACGATTGACTCCCGACGCACCGAGCCCGGCGACTGGCTGACCGCGGCTTTCCTGCTTGGCTTTCCCTCTATTGCAATGCTCGTGCAGGGCGCCTCGAGCGCCGTATCGATCGGTGCGGGTGTCATAGCCCTGGCGGCGTTGTGCTGGCGGCCGGCTGGCGCGCCGTATGGCTACGCGCGTCCCGACCGTCTCGGGCTGGCGTTGTGCGTTGCACTGTGCGCCCCTGTTGCCGCCGTGGCACTCAGCACGCTCTCGCACGACCATCCATTGCTCCGCACCTGGGATTCGCCCTCGCGGTTCCTGCTCGCAGTCCCGATCTTTCTCGCGCTGCGGCGCGCGCCGCTGCGGACCTTCGCCTGGGCGGACCTCTCCTTTACGCTGGGGGCGCTCTCGTCGCTCGTGATTGCCGTCATCCTGCCGCGCGATTGGGGCGACGGACGCATCGGCAGCGCGTTCCTGAATCCGATCCATTTCGGCGATCTCGCAGTCGCGCTCGGCGTGCTGTCGGCGATTGCGCTGAACTGGTGGCGCAAGGACTCGACGTTCATGCGTGCGCTCAAGTTCGCGGGCCTGTTTGCCGGCCTTGCCGCTTCGCTGCTGTCGGGCTCGCGTGGTGGCTGGGCTGCGATCCCTCTCGTTGCCGTACTGATCGTGTGGGAACTCGGCCGCGGGAAGCCACTTCACTGGAAGGTGCTGATGCCGGTGACTGTCGCGCTGCTGCTCGGGATGGTGTACGGGCTGTCGGGGACGGTACGCCAGCGTGTCGGCGACGTGTCATCCGACCTCGCGCAGTACACGCAGGGCCACCGCGACACCTCGGTTGGCATCCGCCTGCAGCTATATGAGGCAGCCTCGACGCTGATCGCTGAACATCCGGTGCTGGGCCTCGGTGGCGACGGGTTCCGCGACAAGATGACCTCGATGGCCAAGCAAGGCGCGCTCACCCCGAAGGCGGCCGCATTCGGCGAAGGCGAAGTACATAACCAGTTGCTCGCCTACATGGCCAACTACGGCATTGTGGGCGGCCTCGCGCTGCTGTCGATCTACATCGTGCCCGCAATATTTTTCGCGGCGAAGCTCAAGTCCGAATCGAGGACAACGCGGCGCACAGCGCTCATGGGGCTGTCCTTCGTCCTGATGTTTTTCGTTTTTGGGCTGACCGTCGAGACGTTCGACCTGAAGAGCACGGTGTCTTTCTACACGACCATGCTGGCCGTCCTCGCGGCGATTACGGAACGCTCGGATGTTAAATCCGAGCGGTTGTAGGGCGAACTGTCTGGAGTGTTGTATCAGTTTGGTTTTGGGCAGTTTGCGCTTCGCAAAAGCCCACGACCACCTCGGTGATATTTTCGACTGAAATTTCATCGATCTTACCCACGGTGAAATTGCTCTCAGCATTGGGCAGGCATACAGGCGCCGGTCGGGCCGAAACCCTCTCGAAACGGCAACGCCGAGCCTACTGAGCGCCGAAGTTCGGCCTATGGGCGCTAGTCGCCTGTAGCAACAAGTAGACCAGTCGTCGAACCGGCGTTGTCTGACGCTCCCATCTACAGCGACAAGAATCTGGAAGCCACATGTTGTAGCAGTCTTGTCGTGCGCAATTTCAAGCATCGGTTCGATCGGGCCCAAGCCCTTTGTCATGGCGAAAGCCAGCGCGAGCCGCTCCCGACTCCGCAGCATTTGCGGAGAGCGTTCATTCCTCCGGTGGCCCATGATCGATCAGTATCTTGCCACCCACAAAACAAAAACCGCCCGAAGGCGGCTTTGCCCGGATATTCAATCGACCTATTGCCTGTTGAGTATTTTCCTGACACCGCGCAGGGGGGCGGTCACCATCCAGCTGTGCGAGTGCTCCATGCTGGAGATTCGTTCCCGCGTCGAAGCCAGTTCTATATCGAGTTGGGCAACCCGATTTCTAGCATCGTCCAGAGCTTCCTTGGGCACCATTTTGGAGATTTGTTCCTGCATCGAAGCCAGCTCTATTTCGAGTTGGGCAACCCGATTTCTGGCATCGTCCAGAGCTTCGTTGGACACCATTTCAGGCGCCGGCGGCACAATTGCGGGCGGATGAGCGGTCGCGTAGTCGAGCTCGTTGGTCTGGCGGATGTCTGCAAGACGGTTAAGGCGGCTCGTCAAGGCAGCTTCGTCGAACCCAGCTACGAGGTCCATAAATTGCCAACTCGTCAGATGCCGGAACTGCACGTCATGCGCGTGTTTCTCGTCCCGGAAATCCAAGTAGCTGCCTTCGTTCACGGCGTAGACGTACGGGAAGATCTCTAGCAGGCGCGCTCGGAACGCGGGGAGCGACATGTGGCGCCATAGATTAAGCGCGACGTGGTTCATCTCGAGTGTGACGATCGGCCGGTATCTGGCCAGCGTCCGCGCAGCTCCCTCCAGAACATCAAGCTCGTACCCTTCAACGTCGATCTTGACCAGGTCCAAACGATCGAGACCTAGGGTATCGAAAACACCGTCAAGCTTGTGCAGTTTCACAGCCTGGCGGAAGTGAAACCCATCGTTAATGCTGTGTGCGCTGACGACGAAGGAGCCGGACAGATTGTTCGGATTGCCCTGCATGACCACCTCCCCCTCAGCATTGCCAAGAGCGAAGTTGAACGTGCTGACATTTTGATACCCGGCGCTTGCCAGATTGCTTTCGAGAAGCCTGAAGGCCCCCGGCACCGGCTCGATTGCGGCGACCTTACCGCGCGCCGCCAACTGGCCGAAAAGAATGCCGGTCATGCCAACGTTCGCGCCGATGTCGAGAATCCTGGAGTCGTCGCTACTGAGGCACTGCAGAAGTGCGGTCGTATTTGGCTCGAACCGCACGCCCAGATGCTTCCAGTAGTCCTGGTCAGCAGATATCGAATAATGCTTGGCCCCGATGGCAATGTCTTGCTGTGTCACGAATAGATCCTTCAAAAGGTTTTCATCTATTACGCATGCTTACCACTAGGTAAGGCGGGAACATCGTGACATCAGCAAGATTCCGGGTCAATACCCCGTGTACGCCTCGCTCGGCGAGACAGAGTGCATCACGACAATGCTCTTGCCTCGCGGCAACACATAATAGTGACCGTATGTAGACCAACCATTTCTGCCCGAGTGAGACCGCTAAAATTGTGCCGCCCTCAACCCACACGCCTATCGATGCTCCGGTGTTGTTCGTAGAAGTAAGAGGTGACGGCTCCAACGCTATCGTCGGCGAATAACTCTATCGGTCTATACGGCATGCAGTAGTCGTTTGCAACGTCCGCGCGAATCAGAATCGTTGCGGCATATCCATGACCAAACCATCGGTCGTGCCCAAGCCGGGCACCACGATTGCCAGTATTTAGGGGTGCCTTTTCAGTCATTGCCAACAAGGGGACGGGGACACCGCAGTTTCCCCCTCGCAAGCCACTCATTACCTAAAGTTACAAGCCTGCGATTTTGTTGCAGATTATTACATCCGCGTTACAAGAACTGCTTCGAAACGTTAGAATGCGAATCAGGTTTACGTTGATCGAGGCGGCAAGGAAGTGAATACAGCAACGTCGGCTGGAGTTGTCATCTGGCTCACCGGCATGTCCGGAGCGGGCAAGTCGACCGTCGCGCGCGCGTTGGTCAGTCGACTGCAAACGTTTGCCCTTCGAGCAACAATGCTCGACGGCGACGTGTTGCGTACGGGCCTCAATTCAGATCTTGGTTTTAGCGCCGCCGAGCGCACGGAAAATCTCAGGCGCGTGGCCCACGTGGCGGCGCTGTTTTGCAATGAGGGGTTTATAGCCGTTACGGCGACCATTTCTCCCGAGCCCGAGCACCGGGAAAATGCACGGCGCATTGTCGGCGAATCCGCGTTTGTCGAAGTGTTTGTCGACACTCCGCTCGAAGTTTGCGAGAAGCGCGACCCCAAAGGGCTATATCAACGTGCCCGCCGCGGTGAGATCGCACAGTTCACCGGTATCGCCTCACCCTATCACCCGCCGGCTCACCCAGATATCACTCTGCACACGCAAGATAATACGGTCGAAACTTGTGTTGACCATATCGTTGATTTCTTGGTGCGTGACCGCCATTTTGATATTCGCCGCGTCAGAGAACGATCGCACAAGGTCGCGAATATTCGCGCGGGCATTGGCGGAAAATAACCAATTTATCGCGAGGCGCGCTGGCCGCTTCGCTCCCGCAATCAGCCAGTGGCTCTCACCGACGTTCCACCCACACTTTGGAGCTTCGACACGCTCGACGGTTGGTACTCGGGTACCCAGCGGCGGAGGTCGCGGCGCACTTCGTCGTCGCCCGGAACGCGGTGCTGCATCAGCCACGGCAGCAATTCGTCCAGCAGATTGACCGGCACCTCGCGCGCCCGCGCGATACGCAGCTTCGGGTGCGCCGTACGCGCGGTCATCTCGTCATCGGCCAGCAACTCCTCATAGAGTTTTTCGCCGGGACGCAAGCCACTGAACTCGATACGGATCTGATCTTCTGCAAAGCCATAAAGACGGATCAGGTCACGCGCCAGATCGACGATCTTGACGGGCTTGCCCATGTCGAGAATGAAGATCTCGCCGCCCTGCCCCATGCTCGATGCCTGAAGCACGAGCTGCGCCGCCTCGGGAATCGTCATGAAAAAGCGGGTTATCTCCGGATGCGTGACGGTCACAGGACCGCCCCTCGCAATCTGCTGCTGAAACTTCGGGATGACACTTCCCGCGCTACCCAGTACGTTTCCGAAGCGCACGGTCTCGAACTGTGTGCGTTCGCTCGTCTGCTGCAGCGCCTGGCACGCCATCTCGGCAAGACGCTTGCTTGCGCCCATGACGTTGGTCGGATTCACGGCCTTGTCAGTCGAGATCAGCACGAAATGGCGCACGTTGTTGCGGATCGCCGCGGTCGCGACGCGATACGTGCCAAGTACATTGTTGCGCAAGGCCTGCCATGCGTTGAGCTCCTCCATCAACGGCACGTGCTTGTATGCCGCCGCATGGAAGACGATATGCGGGGCGTAACGCGACATGACGTGGTCGAGGAGCAGCGAGTCCTTCGCATCGCCGATGAACGAGATCATCGCCTGGTCGGGAAAGCGCTCGCGGATCTCTTCGGTGAGGCGGTAGATCGCGTACTCGGACAAGTCGAATGCAATGAGTTGCGCGGGCTGGAACTTCAGGATCTGGCGGCAGAGTTCGGAGCCAATCGAGCCACCCGCGCCCGTGACCATCACCACGCGCTCTCGCAGCAGCGCCTCGACGTGGGCGGTGTCGATGTTGACCGCTTCACGGCCGAGAAGGTCTTCCAGATCGATCTGGCGAATCTGGGAAAGAAAACCCTGGCTAGGCATCAGGGCCGTGAGCGAAGGCAAGACCATCGCCTTGACGCCAAGGCGCACGCAGAGCGTAGCGAGGCGTCGCTGCGTCTCCATCGGCGCGGACGGGATCGCGATGATCACATGCTCGACCTTGAGCGTCTCCGTCCAGTGCGCGATCTCGTCGATCGTGCCGAGGACCTTGTAGCCATAGATCTCGCGACCCCGCTTCGCGACGTCGTCGTCGAGCAGACCGACCAGGCGCCATTCACCCGAGCGCGACAGCTCACGCGCGAGGCTCGCGCCCGCGCCCCCCGCACCAAGAATCAGCACAGGCTTACCGCGACCGACAAGACCGCCGTACAGATAGAACTCTTTACTGGCCCGGTAGATCGCTCGCGCGCCGCCCATTGCGAGGAACAGCAGCATCGGCGTAAGCAGGAGGACCGAGCGCGGAATGATCGGTTTCGGCTGAAACATGACCGCGCCGATCATGACGACGAGCGCACCGACCACGATCGCCTTCGCGATGCGCATCAGATCGGGCAGGCTCGCGAATACCCACAAGCCACGGTACAAGCCGAAGGTGCGAAACATCGCGCCGTAGACGGGAAGGACCCAGAAGAGCGCAACGCATGCGCCCTTAAAAAAGGGACCCGGAATTTCACCGTTGAAGCGGACGACGTACGCGACGAGCCATGCCGCCACTGCGGCCAGCATGTCGAAGAAGAAAACACCGAACGACAACCAAGATGCCTTGGATCGCAACATTGGCGGCAAACCTCGAAATTATTTCGCGTCAGATTCTGGGGAGCCTGCCGTATGAAGATCGATGACGATCTCCTGGGAGGCAAATCTCCAGACCACGCACCTAAACTTGGCCATTGCTGCCACAGGGACCCGCTCCATGCCGCGGCGCCGCAGCAGTTATTATGCCCGCAAGCCTGACGGGGTACCAAACGATCGGAGCGCACCGCGCGCTGATCTTAATCCTTGTGCCGCGCCGCAGGAATTTCCCTGAAGAAACAAACGTCTCAGCCGTGTTACAGATGCGTCAGCATTTAAAGGGAAGAATCAACCGCAAAGCTCGGCTATTTCTCGTTAGAATTCTGAAAGCTTCGCCAACGCCTATCGATGACGACCGCACAGCACCCCAGAACGCCGTACCACGCTGCAAAAATCAGCCATTGCTGCCACGTCGGCCGCCCCAGCGCCCAAAGTGCGACGATGACACCCGCAAACATCACGGCATACCAGTAGATTGCGGTGCGACTGTGACCGATACCCGAGCGCACCATGCGTTGATAGTAGTGCTCCCGATGCGCTTGCCAGAATTTTTCCCCACGACAGACGCGCCTCAGCAATGTAATCGACGCATCCGCAATAAACGGGGAAAAAACCAAGGCTGGAAACCAGAGCGGCCAGACGGCGCCGCGCCAGCCCCAGTAGCCGAGTGCGCCCGCCAGAAAGCCGAGCGTGATCGAGCCGGCGTCACCCAGGAACAATTTCGCCGGGTGAAAATTGAGGAACAGGAAGCCGAGTGATGCCCCGGCGAGGGCGGCGCCCGCCTCTGCCAACGCCGGCGACGGATGCGCGGCGGCCAGCGCCGCCGCCGCGTAGGCCCCGAAACCAAACAGGGCCATGCCGCCCGCGAGACCATCGGCGCCGTCCATGAAGTTGTACAGGTTGATCAGCCAGAGCATCAGGAAGCCGATGCCTGCGAGCAGCCACCAAGGTGCGTCCGCCGGCCAGATGACGACCAGCGCGACCACTGCCGCGAAATGGACGGCAAACCGGATGCGCGCGGGCAAATCGCGACGATCGTCGATCTGCGACACCAAGGCGAGCGCCGCCGCTCCCGCCGCGATCAACCACATCTGCGATGCGTGCCATAAGAGCGCCGCGAGGCCGACCGGTACGATCCCCCAACCGCCCACGCGCGGAATCGGCTTGACGTGAAGCGAGCGATGATTCGGCACATCGGTCGCGATACGCCAGGCGAGACCGGTCGAAAGCAAGCCCCGAAGGATCAGAAAACTTGCCAGAGCCGATGCCGCGACCGTAAGCAGCACGATCCAACCGGATGTTGTGACTACGTCATAAACCTCCCTCATGCCCGCCCCTGCTCCTTGCGACATGCGCGATACCAGTCGGCCGTCGCGCGCAGTCCCTCGTCTAGCGTGGACGGCGGGTGCCAGCCCGACAACTGTCGCCGGATCGCCGATGTATCGAGAACCAGACTTTCGGTGAGACGCTCGATCTGCGCGGTTCTTCCCGTGAGCCTGCCGGCGAGTTTGAGAAGTGACACGGGCACCGGTATGAGCCGTGCCGGGCGGCCGAGATGCCTGCCAATGGCACGCAGCAGGTCCGCGACGGAAGGCGCGACATCGTCTGCCAGATGAAAACAACCGTTTGCTGAGCGTGCGTCGGATGCGCAGTGCATGAGCGCGTCGGCCAGATTGTCGACGAACAGCAGGCTGCGCTGGGCATCCACGGCGCCCAACGGCAAGGGTGTCCCGCGCCAGACGGCATCGAGCATCTTACGGAAGTTGGCGCCGACGTCCGGGCCATAGACGAGTGGTGGCCGTACGATCACGACATCGAGTCCCGTCTCGCTGCGCAGCTCGACCAGTGACCGTTCCGCCGCAAGCTTCGAGCGGCCGTAGGCGTCGTCGGGTTGCGCGAGCGCGTCTTCTCGCAGCGGTTCGCGCGTGCCCCCGCTGCCCGCGATTGCCTTGATGCTGCTCACGTAGATGAAACGCCCCACGCCATGGCGCTGCGCGGTGCGCGCGACGCGCAGGGTGCCTTCGACGTTGGTCGCATTGAAGGCTCGCTGCGTCTCGTCGCTCTCTGCTTCATTCATGACGTGCACGCGCGCGGCAAGATGCACGACACAGTCGACATCGCCGGACGGCGCCGGCCAGTGCATGTCGATATCGGCGAATTCTGGCGTGCCATGAACCCATTCCACGACGCCAGCCGGTGCCGTGCCGGCCCGGCGAACGATACCGGTTACGCGGTGTCCGTTTTCGACCAGGGTACGGCATAAGGCGCGGCCCACGAAGCCATTCGCGCCCGTTACCACGACATGCATTGGTGTTGGTTCCAGGTAATTTTAGACGGAAAAAATACGAATACGGCCGGTAAAGGAACACGATCGTACGGCGTCGGCGCACGATTAGCGCATAACAATAGTGTAACGGATGGGCACCTCGGGGCTGGATCGAATGCAGTTGACCGCGTGCAAATCATGGTGGCAGAGGAGCGCCACTTGCTCCGCTTTGAGTCTTGGTCTGCGGCATTACCAACAGAACTAGACGCATGTACTTTCAACGTAAACGCAACGCACGCAAAGCGACAAATCTCAGGGGTCGTCAAGGGACGGTACCCGACAGGTATGCAACGACCGCTGGCCTGCATCAGCAAACGGGCTGGAACTGATCCGACCATCCTGGAGATCGATCCGCTGGCCTCGCCGAGCATGTCGATGGAAGCCTGAAGCGCTTCGAAGCAGCACAAAGCCGCGGTTCGGTGGTTGCTATGCAACACCAGAGTGGAACAATATAATGCACCGGTTCCGCTTCCAAGACCTTACAAAATCACTCAAAGTAAGCTGCAGGGATGATGCCCCAATAGCCGCGAAGTGCTCAACGGTCAATCGCCGTGCAGTTTTGCGACTTCCGTCGCTCGGGCCCGTAAGCCAATCATTGCCGCCCAGAATCTACCGAATACACCACAGGATTTCGATGAAAGCCATCATTCTCGCAGGCGGACTTGGGACTCGAATTTCAGAAGACACAGCCAATCGCCCGAAGCCAATGATAGAAATCGGAGGCAAACCGATTCTGTGGCACATCATGAAGATCTACTCGGCTTACGGGGTCAACGATTTCGTGATCTGCTGCGGTTATAAGGGCTATGTGATCAAGGAATATTTTGCGAACTATTTCCTTCATATGTCGGATGTGACGTTCGATATGCGTACGAATGAAATGAAGGTTCATCAGCAATATGCCGAGCCCTGGAAGGTGACGTTAGTCGACACCGGAGAATCGACGATGACGGGCGGCCGTCTGCGTCGGGTGAAAGACTTCGTTAAGGATGAGGAATCTTTTTGCTTCACCTACGGTGATGGGCTTAGCAACATCAACATCAATACGCTCATGGAGTATCACAGGCAGCGCGGAACCCTTGCGACGCTCAGCGCTACTTACCCGCCAGGCCGTTTCGGCGCACTGGATATCCGGGAAAACAAAGTCAGCTCGTTCAAGGAAAAGCCGAAGGGCGACGGCGGAATGATTAATGGCGGATTCTTTGTGCTATCGCCGAAGGTGATCGACCTGATCCCGGACGACCAATGCATTTGGGAACGCGAGCCGCTGGAACAACTCGCCAGTAGTGGTCAACTTTCAGCGTACGAGCATGAAGGCTTCTGGCAGCCCATGGATACGTTGAGGGACAAGAATTACCTGGAAGAGCTTTGGCAGAGTGGCAAGGCGCCCTGGAAGGTGTGGTGATGACGGACAACTCATTCTGGCGTGGCAAGAAAGTCTTTCTTACGGGGCATACCGGTTTCAAAGGCGGCTGGCTGACGCTCTGGCTGCAGGCGCTCGGCGCCAGAGTCACGGGCTTTTCGCTCGCCCCCACTACCGAGCCGAACATGTTCGCGCTTGCGCGGGTTGCTGACGGCATTGAATCGATCATCGGGGATATACGCAACCGCGAGTTCCTGTTGAATGCGATCAAAGAGGCTGCGCCCGACGTTGTGATTCATATGGCAGCCCAGCCACTCGTGCGCGAATCGTACGTGAATCCGGTAGAGACGTACGAGACGAATGTACTGGGTACAGTGCACTTGCTCGAGGCTGTTCGACACGTCCCCGCCGTGCGGTCCGTCGTTATTGTCACCACTGACAAGTGTTACGAGAATCGGGAATGGGAATGGGGCTACCGCGAAAACGAAGCAATGGGTGGCTACGATCCGTACAGCAGCAGCAAGGGCTGCACCGAGTTGGTCACCGCCGCCTACCGTAGCTCTTTCTTCAATCCGGCAGCTTACGACAAACATGGCGTAGCAATCGCAAGCGCTCGCGCAGGCAATGTCATCGGGGGCGGAGACTGGGCAGTAGACCGGCTCATCCCCGACATCATTCGCGCAATCGGCAATGGAGAGACAGTCAGCATCCGCAGTCCGAACGCGATTCGGCCGTGGCAACACGTCCTCGAACCACTCAGTGGTTACCTCGCCCTCGCAGAAAGCCTGTATACCGCTGGGCCGCGTCACGCCGACGCGTGGAACTTCGGGCCAAACGATTCGGATGCTCAGCCCGTTCAAGCGATCGTCGAGCGGCTCACATCACAATGGGGTGACAATGCGCGCTGGGAGCTGGACGGCAATGAGCACCCGCACGAAGCCACTTATCTGAAACTGGACTGCTCGAAAGCGCGTACGCGCCTCGGCTGGCGCCCCCGGTGGAGTCTCGACCGGACACTCGACAACATTGTCAGCTGGTACAAGGCCGCCGCCCGTGGTGAAGATATGCGCGCAGTTACACTAGCCCAAATTGACGAATACACTCAGTCTTAAGACTACCTGCCATGAATAAAGATCAGATCCGCGAGCAGATTATCCAACTCGTGCAGCAGTACGGTTCGCTTGCCACGCAACGGCCCGCATTCGAACCCGGAAAAACCGTGATCCCGCCCTCCGGCAAGGTGATTGGCGCACGCGAGATGGAGCTCATGGTCGAAGCATCGCTCGACGGCTGGCTTACGACCGGGCGTTTCAATGACGAGTTCGAAAAGAAACTCGCAGCGTATCTCGGCGTGAATTTCCTGATTACCGTCAACTCGGGTTCGTCCGCTAATCTGGTTGCGTTCTCAACGCTGACCTCCCCGAGGCTCGGCGATCGCGCGATCAAACGCGGTGACGAAGTAATCGGAGTTGCGGCGGGTTTCCCGACCACCGTCAATCCTATTATCCAGTTCGGCGCAGTACCGGTTTTTGTCGACGTAGAACTAGGTACGTACAACATCGACGCAAGCAAGATCGAAGCAGCCATTTCGCCGAAGACGAAAGCGATCATGCTCGCTCATACACTGGGCAATCCTTACAATCTCGAAGTCATCGTCGCCCTTTGCAAGAAGTACAACCTGTGGCTCATCGAAGACTGCTGCGATGCGCTTGGCGCGACCTATAACGGTCAACTCGTAGGTACGTTCGGCGATATCGGCACGCTCAGCTTCTATCCCGCGCACCACATCACTATGGGTGAAGGCGGCGCTGTCTTCACGAATAACCCCGAACTCAAGTTGATCGCGGAATCGTTCCGCGATTGGGGGCGCGACTGTTACTGCGCACCTGGCAAGGACAACACCTGTGGCAAGCGGTTCTGCTGGAAGCTTGGCAACTTGCCAGAAGGCTACGACCACAAGTACACCTACACGCACCTCGGCTACAACCTGAAGATCACGGACATGCAGGCGGCGTGTGCGCTCGCGCAGATGGATCGCCTCGATGGTTTCGTGCAGGCGCGTCGCGAGAACTTCGCATATCTGCATGACCGGTTGCAAAGCTGCAAGGACTTTCTGATTTTGCCCAACGCGACGCCGAATTCCGATCCGTCATGGTTTGGCTTCCCGATTACCTTGAAGCCAGAAGCCGAGTTCAACCGCGTTGACCTGCTTGACTACCTCGATCAGAACAAGGTCGGTACGCGACTGCTTTTCGCTGGCAACCTCACGCGTCAGCCGTACATGATTGGCAGGGAATACCGTGTCAGCGGCGAACTGACGAATACCGACATCGTCATGAACCGCACCTTCTGGGTCGGCGTGTACCCTGGCCTCAGCAAGGAGATGCTCGACTTCGTCGCCGAAAAGATCGAAACATTCCTCGGCGTCAACTTCTGATTTAAAAATATGCGTAAGCCGCTGCCCGTTGAGGATCTCGATTTGATCGTCGACCAGACCGCCGAGGTCTGGTCTGCGTTCGATCGCGCGCGGCTTTTCATCACCGGTGGAACAGGTTTTATCGGCTCCTGGCTGCTCGAGGTGGTGCAGCATGCCAACCGCGTACGCGGTAGCAGGATCGAAATCGTCGCGCTGAGTCGTGACCCCGACAAGGCACAAGGCCACGCGCCTCATCTATTCAATAGCGCTGAAGTAACGCTGATCAGAGGCGATGTGGCGGATTTCAGGGCAAACGCCGGACCAATCGATTTATGCATTCATGCGGCAACTGATGTTGCCGATCCAGCGAAGGCGTCGGACAGGCTACGAATATTCGACACGAATATCATCGGTACGCGAAATGTGCTGGACTTCGCCCAGGCACACGGCGCGTCGCGCTTTCTGCTCACATCGAGCGGCGCGATATATGGTACTCAGCCGCCAGCGCTCACCCACGTACCGGAGACATTTAGCGGAGCACCCGATCCGCTCGATGTGAGCGCTGCGTATGGTCAAGGCAAGCGCGCAGCGGAATGGCTGGTGTCGGCGTACGGGCGCCAGAGCAATATGTTCGCCACTATTGCCCGGATCTACGCACTCATTGGTCCTGGCATCCCGCTTGACGGCCCGTTCGCGGCTGGAAATTTTATTCGTGATGCTTTGGCTGGTCGCCCTATCACCATCAACGGTGACGGGTGCCCGATGCGCAGTTATCTCTATATGGCGGATGCCTGCATTTGGCTCTTTCAGATGTTGCTTTCCGGCGAACGCGGCCAGGCATACAACGTAGGATCCGAGCGTGAAGTTTCGATTATTGATCTGGCACGCATGATCGAAGCCCAGTGCGGCTCCAACATCCCGGCGACGCCGCGCATATCCCCGACAGGCGCCCCCGCCCCGAGGTACGTTCCGGATACGACAAAGGCGCGCAGAGTCCTCAATGTCGCAGAAATAACGCCTCTCGAAGACGCCTTACTCAAGACCATCAACTGGAACCGCATGGCGGTCACGGCATGACGAAATTCGATGCAGTTCGCCTGCGCAAGACCATATTGGATATGGCATTTGCGGGGTCGACAGTCCACATTGGCTGCGCATTTTCAATCGTGGAGTTGCTTGCAGTGCTTTATCGAAGCCATTTGCGCTTCGATGCAAACGACCCACGCTCCGCACGCCGCGACTACATGGTGCTCAGTAAGGGGCACGGCGTTATGGCGCAATATGCCTGCCTGCATGAAATCGGCTGGCTCGCGGCGCAGGACATCGCTCGGTATTTCGGAAACGGCACCCATCTTAAAGGGCTGGCAGATACACACGTGCCGGGTATCGAAGTCACTTCCGGTTCGTTAGGACACGGTCTGTCTGTTGGCGTCGGACTCGCATTGGGTGCCAAGAGAAAAAAGACGGAGCAAATGTGCTACGCGCTTGTTGGAGACGGCGAATTGAACGAAGGGCCAATCTGGGAAGCTGCCCTTTTCGCTGCTCAGTTCAAACTGGACAACCTGGTAGTAATTGTGGACGTGAACGGTTTTCAAGCCATGGGTTCGACCGATGAGGTCATCGGCCTTGGCGATATAGCCGCGAAGTTCGCGGCTTTCGATTTTGACACGTTAAGCATCGACGGCCACGACGAACCTGCGATTGGTGCCGCCTATCAGCAATTCAAAAACCAGAAGAACGGACGTCCAAAGGCGCTAATCGCCAAGACAGTCAAAGGGAAAGGCGTCTCGTTCATGGAACACGACAATATCTGGCACTACACGCGGCTCACACCCCAGACCTATGAAGCTGCCGTGTCTGAACTGGGAGGCCAGCAATGAGAGATGCATTTTCGAACGCATTGGTATCTGCAGCCAAACAAGACCCCAAGGTGTTGCTGCTGACAGGCGACCACGGTTACGCGCTTTTCGATGCGTTCCGGCACGCATGTCCCGATCAGTATCTGAATTGCGGCATAGCCGAGCAAAATATGGTTGGCGTCGCTGCCGGACTCGCGAAGGCGGGGTTCCGCCCGATCGTCTATGGCTTGGCAGCGTTCGTACCGATCCGCGTGCTTGAGCAGATCAAGATCGATGTCTGCTATGAGAATTTGCCCGTTACCTTTATCGGCGACGGAGCTGGAGTCGTTTACGCGCAGCTTGGCACTAGCCATCAATCCACCGAAGATATCGCCGCGTTGCGCGCTGTACCCCAAATTTCGATTTATTCGCCTTGCGACAGATTCGAATTGACTGCATGCGCAGAGCGTATCATGCGCAATCCGGGTCCCGCGTACCTTCGAATTGGCAAGGCCGACCTCGGTGACATCCATAGTGCGCCTCTAAGCAACTGGTCAAACGGCGATTTGATTGCGGCGACTAACACTGGCGCGCCTTTTCTGTTCGTTGCCACTGGCTCTGGCGTCAAGCTGGCACAAGAAGTGGCTGCAGCACTGGGCAATGCAGACGTCGTTTCCGCCCCTTGTCTCAAACCATTCCCGGAATCGTCACTGCGCACCTTGGCCAAGGGCCGAGAGGCAATTGTCACGTTCGAGGAACATTCGATCTACAGCGGACTTGGCGGCCTGGTCGCTGAAACGTTGATGGGTCACTACCTTGGAACATTTGTGCGCGTCGGCATTCAAGATCGTTTCAGCGAGATATGCGGTAACTATACGTATCTGATGGAGAGCCACGGTTTGGCCCCTGAGAGTGTTGAGAAACGGATCAGAAAGGCACTTGATGCAAGCGCCCAATTCCAACAGTAAGCCCGACGAGTTCGTAGGCGAGACGGGAAGCGAGGATGGCCTCGCTGGCGAGCCAATGCGAAAAACGGCAATTCAGCTTGCTCGCTTTCTGGTTGTCGGCGGGTTGAACACCGCATTCGGCTACTCGTTGTTCGCCGTACTCACCTATGTTGGCGTCGTCTACCCAATCGCAATTGGCCTCGCAACGGTCGGTGGCGTCCTGTTTAACTTCCAGAGCGTAGGTCGACTGGTTTTCTCTGGTGCGCCTCGCTCGCGTTTCTGGCGTTTCGTGGGCGTCTATTGTGTCGTCTACCTGGTAAATCTCGGCGGCGTACGTTTGTTGCTAGATCATGGCGCCAGCATTTACGTCGCAAATGCACTCATGCTGATTCCACTCAGCCTGCTTGCATTCATCCTTAACCGTCAGTTTGTTTTCAATTTCCCATGAAGCACGTTACGGTCGTCACTCCCTGTTTCAATGAGGAGGAAAACATCGAGGCGGTGTACAACGAGGCTCGCCGAGTATTCTCGACGATTCCCGGTGTGACATACGATCACCTGTTCATCGACAATGCGTCCACAGACGCGACTGTCAGCAAGCTGCGCAGTATTGCGGCGACAGACCCTGCCGTTAGTGTGATCGTCAACGCGCGAAATTTCGGGCATATCCGCTCTCCGATGTACGGACTGATGCAGGCTAAGGGCGACGCTGTCATTCTCCTCGTCGCCGACCTCCAGGATCCTCCCGACTTGATGCGTGATTTTGTCGAGAAGTGGCTCGAAGGTGCGCCGATCGTGATCGGGGTGAAGCCTCAGTCGAAAGAGTCCGCGCTCTTTTTTGCTCTCCGCCGCATGTACTACCGTTTAGTCACGCGCATTGCAAACGTCAAGCTCATTCAAAACTTCACCGGATTTGGGCTTTACGATCGGCAGATTATTGAAATCCTGCGGAAGATTGACGATCCCTATCCGTATTTCCGTGGGCTCATCTGCGAGATCGGCTTCGACGTGGTCCAGTTGTCTTATGTGCAACCGCGACGCAAACGCGGGATCTCGAAGAACAACTTCTATACCCTGTATGACATCGCAATGCTTGGTATCACCTCGCATTCGAAGGTACCACTCAGGCTTGCTGCTATCGGGGGGTTTTTCCTGTCGGGCGTAAGCCTCTGTTTGTCGCTCGTTTACCTGGTGTTGAAGTTGCTGTATTGGAACAGCTTCACGATGGGGAGCGCCCCGATGCTTATCGGGCTGTTCTTTTTTTCGTCAGTGCAACTGTTTTTCATCGGGTTGCTGGGTGAGTACGTCGGCGCAATTCTGACTTATGCGCAGAAACGTCCCTTAGTCATTGAACGCGAGAGAATTAATGCCATTGCCTCATCGGTCGACGCTAAATCGACTGTCGCCGAAAAGTCGGACTCCATTGCGCCCACCGCCTAATCCTTGGACTTAGCTCTGTGACCAATCTCACCGTACAAAACACGTTGACTGTGAATTCACCAATAAAAAATAAAATGGTGGCGTGGGGTGTTCCGACCGTATTGGCTGTGGCAGCACTAGCCACTGGATGGTTAGCCATTGGGGGGAGGCATTTTTCCATCCATGTCCCGCTTACCTACAGGGGTGATGGATTGCTGATCCTTACTTGGATCAAACGCGCCATGGAAAATCCGTGGATTTTTCATACCGACCTGATGGGCGCACCATTTGGCGCGGATCTTTACGACTATCCAATACCAGACTCTGGAAGCATTCTTATATTGAAGATTCTTGGTATTTTTTCGGGGAGCGCCGGAATGGCGCTCAATATTTACTATCTTGCAGGATTCCCGATAAATGCCGTCGCCACATATTTTGTTCTACGAAGATTGTCCTTATCTCGATCCTTTAGCTTCGCCGGTGGATTCATCTTCTCAATCTTGCCATTTCACTTTCTGCGTGCCGGCCATCTTTTTTACACGTGGTATTTTGTTGCACCGATTTTCATTTGGTATGCGTACCGGATTTATATTGGCGAGCTCACCTATATCGACAAGAGGCGCCCGCTATCGAGCCGAATCCTTGACGTTGCCATCTTAGCGGCCCTCTCCTGCTTCGGCGTCTACTATTCTTTCTTTGGCACCCTTACATTTTTGACTGCTGGAATAGTGCGCTACACCCGTACGCATTCGATCAGGTCCATCGGGGCCTGCGTGATTTCGGTGGCAATTGTAACTGTCGGCATAGTTGCGAATTTGACTCCCAACATCATCTATCGCGCCGAACACGGTGTAAATCTGGAGGTAGCAGATCGAAGTCTGCGGGAAACAGAAATATACGGTTTAAAGATCGCGCAACTCTTGCTGCCTCGCTCTGGACATCGTCTTCCTGCTTTTTCCAATTTGAATCATGCATATTCAACAAACTTTCCGTTTGTAAACGAAAACAGCACTGCATCCCTCGGAATCATTGGAAGCGCAGGTTTCGTCGCACTACTTATCGCTCTAATAGTGCATAGAGAAAGCAAGGAAGGCGCTGAGGATCGGCTCCATGCACTTGCCGTACTCACGTTGTCGCTAACACTATTTTGCACCGTAGGTGGGTTTTCATCGATCTTTAGCCTGCTAATCAGCCCATTAATCCGCGCATGGAATCGAGTTAGTGTTTTTATAGCATTCACCTCGATTACTGCAATATTACTTTTAGTGGAGCAATGGCTCATGTGCGGCAAGTATCGCAATAGCTTCACTCCGTCGGCTGCAGTCGTTAGCATCATCCTTTGCGCTTTTGCGGTATGGGATCAAACTGCGCCGCCGTCGACCGCGGGCCTTGCTGCATGGGATCAGACTGCGCCGCCGTCGATCGCGGGCCTTGCTGCAAGTCAGGCCGAATATCGCAGTGACGCCCAGTTCATCGCCAAGATCGAACGCGCTCTCCCCCGGGGAAGCGCGATCTATCAACTCCCTTACGTCGGCTTTCCCGAAACTCCGCCGGTTAATGGACTACAAACATATGATCTCGCCAGAGGGTATCTGCACTCGTCCTCGCTCGCGTGGAGCTACGGGGTGATGAAGGGCCGATCCGGTGATCTTTTTTTCCGTGCTTTGGCACGTGAGCCTCTGAGCCAGCAAATCGAGATTGCCCGGAAGATCGGCTTTAGCGGACTTTATTTGGACCGGCGTGGCTACGCAGATAGAGGTGCTGCGATCGAGTCGGACCTTGCTCGCATTCTGGTGCACTCGCCCGCGATAATCAGTGAAGACGGCTACCTAGTTTTTTTCGACTTAAGAGCGAACGGCAAAAACATCGAAAGGCTTCCTCCCAACCTGTCACCTGAGCAAATCATGGAGCGCGCAGGATTTATCGTGGACGCGTTTGGCGTCAGGTATCACGGAAATCTTGTTGAAGGAATTGACTTTGCGCGCTTCGGCTTGCCAACCTTTGTAAGTAACCTCGATGGCTTGTCGCACCCGGAGAGTTGGGGGCGTTGGTCGGACGCCAATATTTCCCCCGAGGTCATTCTACAGTTCACGGAGCCACTCCCGAAGCGCTTTATCCTTCACCTGCGTGCTAAGGCTTTCGGTCCGAATTCAGGGCACCCGGTTATCGTGGTCATCGGTCAGCAAATTCAGAGCTTTGTTCCAACCACCGATATGCAAGAGTTCTCTTTAGAGTTTGATAGCGTAAACGGGGCACAACGCATCGAGATTCGCCCGCCACAACCGGTGTCCCCGAGCGAGCTCGGGATAAGCCCAGATGGTCGGAAGCTCGCAATTGGCCTGCAAAAGCTGTGGATCGAAGCGTCACCATGACCCGTTTGGGCGGCGACAAATGGAATGAGTGCCCCCACCTATCCGGTAGCGAACGCTGAGAGGAGGCGGCCCCATACGGGCCGACGACATCAAAGTGCCCAGATGGACGATCATAGAGGTCTTCACAGGCAAACCGGAGGGTCCAAATGAAGTATACGACGGTCGGGGTGGACACCAAGGCAATATGTGGACACCCCGAATGGTATTCCGCTCGCCCGGCATACCAAATCTCACGCAAGCAGGGTTCCTAGCCGCGCAAGAAGCGGGGCAACCATTCTCCACCAGCCGTGCTCCTGCTCAACGAACTTCCTGGCGTGCGCAGCCATTTCAACCGCTCCGGCTTCGTTGTCCATGAGCCACTCGATCCGATCGACAAATTCCTGCGGTGTGTTCGCGATCATCAGATCTCGACCGGCCTCGGCGTGTAGCCCCTCATGTCCAGACGAAGTCGCCACGACAGGCAACCCCAACGCCATATACTCCAGAATCTTGTTCTGCACGCCCGCTCCGATTCGCATCGGGCACACACCAATTGCGCCATCCGTAGCCGCATCTGCCACCGACGCAACCCGCCCTGTCACCTCAACACCGTCGTATGCCCTGAACCGCTCCGCAAGCGCGGGGGAAATCGAACCCACGATCCTGAACCGGTAATCCGCGCGCTTGCGCAGCAACGGCAACACCTCTTGCGCGAAGAAGTGGCACATATCCTCGTTCTGAACGGTCCGCATGTCGCCGATGAAAATCAGCACGCGGCTTGCCATGCTACGCACCGAGTACGGCAACCCGGACAGATCGACTCCGTTCGAGCACACGAGCACATTCCTGGCATGCGAGCCAGGAAACAGATAGTCCTTATCCGTCTGCGAAACCAGCACGGACAAATCGAAGTCGTTGACGATCGTGCGCTCGTAATCGTGCAAGCGTTTAGCCTCAAGACTGAGCACGCGCGACTTGAGCCCCCGTGCATTCTTGAGCTGCTTGACCCGACTGTAGTTGAGCGAGATCGCGTCGGTCATTTCGAGAACCCGCGGCTTGTCCGACTTGCGCACATACTCAGCGCAGCGCACCAGATGGACGAGTGCGCCGTCATGCGAAGGCATCAACCGTGCAACTGCCGCAGCAAATGCCCGACTCCGGTAGTAAGCGACCTGCAATGGCGTCCGCGTGGGAAGCGCAAGCAGAGTGTTGACGTACGAACGCGCCTTCGAGAGGAAAACTCGCTCGACCCGGTCGAATACGCCGTCGTCAGGCAGTTCGCAGTCCACCTCTTCGCGCGACTCGCACAAGCTCAGCAGCGTCAGCGAATATTGGCGCGACAACGCCTTGCAGAGGTGATAGATCCTCAGTTTGTCCCCGCCGATCACCGGGTAGGGAAGTCTGGGCGTCAGCACCAGCAGCTTTTTCTTTTCTGTGGTCACGACAAACGTTCCCAGAACTCCTGAATCGACGGGGCGACGATCGACTCCGAAAACAGACGCGCGCGGTCCACTCCGTTGCGGACTCTCGCCTCGAATGTTTCGCCACCGCTGCATATGCCGCGGATCTGCTCGGCCATCTCGCCAACCGAAAATGGGTCGAAATGCAGACCGGACCCACCAACGATCTCGGGCATCGAAGTCGTGTTACTGCACGCGACAGGCGTACCCGATGCCATCGCCTCCAACAGCGGTATGCCGAACCCTTCGAACAACGAAGCAAAGATGAATGCCCGTGCCTGACGGTAGTGCAGCTTCAGCTCCTGGTCGGATACATACCCGAGCAGCTCGACATGACCTGCGAGTCCCAGTGCAGATGCCCGCCGCAGGAAATATTCGTGATGCGCCGACTTGATCCCGGCAATGCGCAACCTGATGTCGTCATCCAGCGTCGGCCTCGCCAACGCGAACGCTTGCAGGAGGCGATCGACGTTCTTGCTGGGCACTTCGCCCGCCACGGTAAACAGATAGGGTTGGCGAGCTGCCTCACTGAGTGGACGAGCGAACCAGTCATCCGGAATCGAACACGGAATGAGGTGCACATCCTCTTCCGACAGTCCGAACTGCTCGACCAGTTCCCGCTGGGTAAAGCGGGATACAGTCAGCACGACGTCGGCGCGGCGAGCCAGCCGGGGCACCACCTGCCGCCTGTACACCCGCCCGAACGTTTGATACAGGGATCTCGACGGAGGCAGCACCCGCCAGGGTTGCAGATAGATTAGGTCATATATGACCGAGATCAGGCGGGTCCGGCCCGTAGATCGCAATGGTCCAGTGTTGTACGGACACAACAGGTAATCCAGCTTCTGCGCTTCGCACAGGCGGGGCAGCTCGACCTGCTCCCACCATGGAAAGAAACCGCGGCCATCACTAACGCATGGCCAATCCGTGGTGGTCACGCCGCTTGGCGCGAGACCCAGCACCGACGCACTCACCGGCTCGATGAGCTGACGCGCGAATCGTCCCATGCCACGGTAGTTGCCAACCATCCAGGTGACATCTACCCCCAACGTCACGCTGCATTGTCCCGAGGCAGATTGAGTCAGGAGCGACATGAACCATCCAGGACAGATTGATAAACTGCCAGGGTCTTCTCGGCGCACGCCTGCCAGGTGAACGCTCGCGCTCTCGCCAACCCAGCCTCGCGGATCACGTCCGCTTCGCGAGGACCCTCGATCACGAGGCGCATGGCATCGGCAATTTCACCTGAGCTGCAGGGATCAACCAGAATGGCGGCATCTGCCGCCACTTCGGGAACGGAGGTTGTATTGGACGCGATGACCAGAAGACGCGACGCGAACGCCTCCACAACCGGCAGTCCGAAACCCTCGCCAAGCGACGTGAACACCAGCGCACTGGCCGATTGCATCAGGACACGCACGTCGAAATCCGGCAAATACTGCAACCAGCGGGCTCTGCCTTCGGTTTCGCTTGCGCGCAGCCGGGCGACAAGGCTTTCACACCCCCACCCAGCCATTCCTACGACGACCAATGGAAACTCTCGGCGCAACCCGGGCGGCAGACTGGAGTGCGCATCCATGACACGATCGAGATTCTTCCGCGGCTGCAAGGTCCCCAGACACAGAAAGAACCGCTCCGGCAGGCCTAACCGCTTCAGCACCTCGTCACGGGCCGTCTGGTCGATCTGTCCAAAAAACCGCGGGTGCACACCCAAGGGAACGACGGAAATGCGTTCAGCCGAGATACCGAAATGTTCCACAATCGAGCGCTTCGAATACTCCGAAATCGTGATCACATGATCCGCCCATGTGCCCGAGCGCCGCAAGAGCCAACGACGTAACGCAGCCAGCTTCACGGTTGTCCACTCGGGATTCGACAATACAATCGCATCCATCAAGGTCGCGATGACGGGTATCGCAGAGAGCTTTGGAATCAGGTGATCGGTCGCATGGAACACGTCCACGTGCTGCGTCACAAGCTCCTCCTCGGCCACGCACTTCCACGGGCTCACGGCGCCCAGCGTCGCCATGACCGCGTGGCGGCCGAGATTGACGGGCGGCCGGGCGCCCGGCAACACGTCATTGCCGACGAACGCACGAAAGCCGACGGGGACGAGATCGACCCCGCCGCCGGCAAGCAGGGCTCGCCCCAGCTCCCGGGTGTACGAGCCAATGCCGTCCACCCCGCCATGCGCAATGCTACGGGCCAATGCCGTCGTACCAAAACCAACCTTCACCCATGCCCCTTGTTGTACATCCAGCGCGGTGTGTCTTTCCGCATTATTCTTTTAAGCGACCCGACGACGGGATCACCCACTGCAGCAAACAACCGTGCAAAAGCACGGCTCATGCAGCCGGCGAGCCCCGTCACCGGCGCCCGAGGTGCATCAGAACGAGAAGCCGCGCTCGTTGCGGCGCAGGTCGGCTTCGACCATCATCGCGCACAGTTGCTCGAGCGTCGTCTTCGGCTCCCAGCCCAGTTGCTTCTTTGCCTTCTCCGGATTGCCGATCAGCAGATCCACTTCGGCCGGACGATAAAACTTCGGGTTGATCTTGACGAGCGTCTTGCCGGTCGCGGCGTCGATCGCGGTCTCGTTCTCGTCACGCCCCTTGAATTCGAGGTCGACTCCGGTTGCCTTGAACGCCATGCGCACGAAATCGCGTACGGTCTCCGTACGATTCGTGCCCAGCACGTAGGTATCCGGTTCGTCAGCTTGCAACATGCGCCACATGCCTTCAACGTATTCCTTCGCGAAACCCCAATCACGCTTCGCGTCGATATTGCCCAGTTCGAGTACGTCGAGTTGGCCGAGCTTAATCTTGGCGACGGAGTCGGTGATCTTGCGCGTCACAAACTCGCGGCCACGGAGGGGCGATTCGTGGTTGAAGAGGATGCCGCTGCAACCGAAGATGTTGTAGCTCTCGCGATAGTTCACCGTGATCCAATGTGCGTAGAGCTTCGCGACGCCGTAGGGGCTGCGCGGATAGAACGGCGTCGACTCGATCTGCGGAATAGCCTGCACCTTGCCGAACATTTCGGACGTGCTCGCTTGGTAAAAGCGGATCTTAGGGTTGACGATGCGGATGGCCTCGAGCAGATTCAACGGGCCGATGCCGGTGATCTCCGCCGTGGTTGCCGGTTGGTCAAAGGACACACCGACGAAGCTTTGCGCGGCGAGGTTGTAGACCTCGGTCGCGCCGGTAGATTGCAGCAGGCGGATGCTCGACGACAGATCCGTCAAGTCGTATTCGACCAGATGGAGGTTGGGGTGCTTCGCAATACCCAACTCTTCGATTCGCCAGAAGTTCACCGAGCTGGTGCGGCGATATGTGCCATAGACCTTATAGCCCTTCTCAAGCAAGAGCTGGGCGAGATAGGCACCGTCTTGGCCAGTGATGCCGGTAATAATAGAAACTTTCATACTTTGAGAACTCATCTTAAGTCCATAACTCTCTTGCAAAATTTTTATCAGATGGTTGACGGCGATGTCATTGAGTCTCGACGGATATTTCCGTGCCGGTAACGGCTTTGGTGACCCGACGCGTCGGCAATACGTTGTCCAGCAACTGCCGGGCAGCGTCCTGCCAGGTCAGTGTGTGCATTCCTTCGGATTTCGGATGCGTGCCTTGTCGATACAGCGCGAGCCAGTGTGTCACGGCTTCCGCCAATTCTTCACCACTGCGGGCGCTGAAATAGTGAGCGTGGCTCAGCGCCACCTCACGGAACACCGGCAAATCGCGAGCCAGTATGGGCAGATGCTTGCGACTAGCCTCAATCAGCGGCAACCCGAAGCCCTCGCCCTCCGAGGCCGCAAGCAAACAACAACAAGCCGCATAGACTTGCTCCAAGTATTCATCGCTAATGCTCTCCAGCCAGAATAGCCGTCTTCCAAGCTCGGGATGAGCTTGCAGACGCTCGACCAGCTTTTCCATCAGCCACCCGGATTTGCCGACGACAACCAGATTAATTGCAGCACCCTCTTGCCAAAGCTGCTCAAAAGCCGCCAGCGCCTGGGCATGTCCTTTACGCGGCTCAACCGTCCCCACCATCAAAAAGCTGGGCGCTGCGCGTAGTGCCTTGAGTATACGAGGCCCGTCGCTGGGCATGCCCGAGCTCGGTCGCGAGTTCTGTACATCCGCCCCGTAGTGGAACCAACCGACTTCAAATGCCTCTTCGCGCTGAGGATGGTGCTCCTGCAGCCATTGCGTGAATTCGTGCGCCACCGTCCGGGATCCGCAAACAACCCCATCATAACGGGAGATCGTATTCAGCCATTGCTCGAACAGCTCCATGCTCCCGGGCGAGAAGTAGTTAGGCATTTGCACGCATAAGAGGTCGTACACCACAAACAGGATACGAACACCATGGCGATGCATTTCATCAAAGAACGCTTCTTGAACCGGTACGACAGATGGGTATAGATCTAGCCCCAAAAAGACATCACCTGTCTGGAAATCAATGGGATCCTCCTCCACGGTACCGGCATCATTCTGACCCATGAATTGCGAACGCAAACGTCTTGCATAAAAGTAGCCCGTTCGATCATGCGTTGCAAAGACCGGCCACACCTCGAAATCCTTCGGTGAGTTTCTTAGCAACTCGCTCAGAATGCTCCGCACGACGCGTTGGATCCCTGTCCGGGCGTCATGTTGAACAAGCACCGACACATCGACAAACAGTGCACGACGCGTTCGCTTAGGCAAACTGAGCGCTATAGCCTGCGCCACTTGACTCAATTCGTCTTCGTTGCATTGACGTACCAAGGGTGCGAGTGCCTGAAACAGCTTTTTGCGCGTTGACTGGATACTCGGACGTGACTCTGCCGCCGGAAGCGCGGCACCATTCCGAACAAGCAGTTCGCGGCAACGAACATACACGTCCTCCACGGAGATGTCATCGAGGCAAAAGAACTTGTGTGGACAGTCGCCTCGCGCAGCGATGTGGCAGGGTGAGCAGGCTGCATCGCGGTGCAGGACATAGCTGTCGCCGAACACCGGCGCCCATTCGCGCGCTGTTTCCAGGCCGCCATAGACGCCCAGCGCCGTCACGCCCAGATAGGCCGCCATGTGCGCACCACCAGAATTGTTGGCGACACATAGCTGGTGGCCAGCGAGACGCTGCATGAGTTCGGGGATGCTGAGTCCGGCATGAACCACCACTTTCTCAAGGCCATTGAAGCTGAAACGCTGAGCCTCGGCGACGCTGGCAAAGAAAACACTGACGAATTCCACCGCGGCGTCCGCAGCCAGTCGGCGGGCTAATTCGCGGAATCGCGCAACGGGCCATTCCTTGACATCCCCGCCGGCGTAAGGAAACAGAGCGACTGCGCGAGCATGCTCTTGCAAAGGAGTTACGAGTGGTGGCAACACCACATAGTCAGAGGGGTGAGCCGGAAGCGCATCGATAAGGGCCAACATCTGCTCACTAATCGAGATGCGATTCAACGGTGTTTCCGCAAACGGTACATCCGGATACGTGGGCAGCAAGATGTCGAGCGTGGCATCGATGGTTGGATTGAGGCTGCCATAGCCAACCTTGAGTCCAGCATCAACTTGCGCCAGAACGAATCGTGTATTGGGCTGGCGCCTCAAATCGATAGCCAGGTCGTAGGAACCCAAATGCCTCAGAAATTCAGCTAACGAACCATCATGCAGTTCTGCCTGCAACGACGATTTGCGCTTGAAGTAGTCCAGCGTCAACACCCGGTCAAAGAATGGCAGAGTTTGGGCCAACGCCTGATTCCAACTACCCACTACAATATCGATACTGGCCTTCGGGTATCGCGCACGCAGCCGAGAAATAGCCGGCACCGCCAGCAACAGATCACCCATGTGATCCAGTTTGAGCAGCAGGATCCTTTTGATTCGCGGCTCGAACAGTGTCGTGCGCTCGAAGGTCACGGCTTGCGCAGTCCGGGGCTCACCGGTTCGCTCGAAGGTAGCCATGGCCTGCAATGCGAGTTTGGCACTGCGATCCCACGAGAAGGCCTTCGCCTGAATCCTGGCGTTCTCCAGTAGTCGGGCACGCAGGCCCTCGTCAGTCAGCGCCTGATGCATCTTGGCGCTCATGGATGAAACCGACAGCGGATCGAACAGTGCCTCGGCGCTGCCCATGACTTCCGGAAGGCTTGTACTGTCGGCCGCGATCACCACAGCGCCACATGCCATCGCTTCCAGCGGCGGCATGCCGAAACCTTCGTGCAGAGAAGGGAAGACAAAAAGACTGCAGGTACTGAACAAAGCCAGCAAATCTTCATCATCGATGAAATCGCTGAACAACAGGTCGTCAGCGTGGAGGCCGGCGCGTTGTGCATGCGTGCGAAGCACGCTCAATTCCGGAAGCGGCATTCGGCCAACAAACAGCAACTGGTGGCGTTGACGCGAGGCATCAGGCAGTTGCGCAAATGCTTCGATCAAACGCGGGAGATTCTTGCGAGCATCGGCTCCCCCTGTGTACATGATGAAAGGCTTGGTCACCCCCAGACGCTTCTTCAGAGCCGCCAACCGATCTGCATCGGGCACGATCCGGGTAAACATTTCATCGCAAGCACCCGACACATTGGTCACCGTCTCGGGCGAAAAGGGTAATGCTCCCAACGCTTCCTGCCGGGCACTTTCCGAGATGGCAAGAAGATGACGCGCCCGCTTCAGGTTTTCAATGCGATCAGCGTAATAGCCACGATAAATAGGATTCTTGCGGAAATGCTCGTCCGGGTTGATCAGCGGAATTAGGTCGTAAAGTATGACCGCGGTCGGCAGCGGTTCGCCCAATGCGCCGATGCTGACGACTGCATCGTCTCCCAACCCCTCGAACAGACTGGTGACAAGCACGATATCGGGATCGAGCGTCTCCAGAAAAGCCTCTCGCACCCGTTCGGCGATGGCGCGACGCGACGCATTTCCCGCCTCAGTCCAACGCATCGGCCCCAGCGACTGCCATACGCGGATCCGCTCTTGTGGCACCAGCCCTCGAAATGCTTGGCGTATCGGCTCAATGGATTCAGGGAAAAGTCCGCTGAGAGCCAAGTAGATTTCATGGTGTCCCGCATTGCGGGCAATGGCAAGCGCCAAAGAAAGGGTATAGCGCCCGATGCCCCGGAAGCGACTCTCCGTTTGCGCTCCCTGCATGTCAATAACGATTCGCATACTTATCCTACTTTACTTGAGCAATCGACACCCGCGACTCCGTCACGGCCCGGGAACGCATAGAGGATGTAGTTTCCAAAGCAACACGTAGCATTGTCGCTGGCACACCGCTCAAGCGCTGAGGTTCTATTTGCCTCTGAGGGCAATGCCGGAACATCGCCATCGGGAACAAATATCGCCACTTGAATCTTAGGTATTCGAGCACTTATATCCGATCGGTTATGAGCATCATCACCGAGATTCAGAAGCACGAACGGTGGCCCGGAGCTCCTCGAGCACTTCACGCGCCGATTGCGACAATTCTCGTTGAGACTGAGAGGAACTGACGGCGTTGGCCGCCGACGATGTCACGATAGTGCGCAATCGACGATCCAACGTTGGACTCAGCTTCACGAGCCTGAGTGCAACACGCTTCAATGCCGGCCGCTTCGTCAACGTATTCGCCCCGGCGCTCAGTACGGTCTTGATGCGCCTCTTGGTCCCTGATAGCAATCTGCGTTCGCTGATTGCAGAGGTTAATCTTCGAAGCGGAGCGCCGACAATACGCACCGGTGCCGACACACGCCAGGACGTGCTGTGCTGCACGGCATGCAACAGCGCATTCGCCTGCTGTGCCTGCGCTTCGGCATGCTGAGCCCGAGCCTCCGCGTCGCGAAGCTGGCTCTCTGCGCGCTGGCGCAGTTCCTCGGCATGCCGATGCCGTTCCTCCGCGAGCTGAAGCCGCGCCTCGGCTTCCTGCCGTTGCTCCACTTCGGCATGCCGATGCCGTTCCTCCACGAGCTGAAGCCGCCCCTCGGCGACCTGCCGTTGCTCCACTTCGGCATGCCGATGCCGTTCCTCCACGATCTGAAGCCGCCCCTCGGCGACCTGCCGCTCCTCCACTTCGACCAGTTGCAACCGCTCATCCATCCGCTGGATACGTGCTTCGATTTTTTCCATCAGGAGCCGCACAGAATCAGTTCGCGCTTCATAACGGTCGGCCAACTGCCCCAGCGACAAACCGTAATCAGTCGCAAAGGCCTGCGCAAATCTCTCCTTGATTTCCGGATCGGCAGCCTTTTGCGCGATGACGGCATAGTCGGGACTCACGCCGCGAATCACGTCCAGCAGGCGCACCGCATGATCAGGACTTCGCAACGCTGGCGACTCCTGCAACCGGACCGTCTTTACCGTGTCGAATCCACCATGCTCGACTACGAAAGACAACAGCAGGGACGGAATCGGCTTTTGATGCGTGGGGTCATGATAGAAGTCGTTGGTCGAGACGCCGATGTTTTCCGGATTCGGTGTCTCGAAAATCAGCAAACCACCAGGCCGCAATACCCGCGACGCCTCCGAAACGACAGACTGCAATTGCTCGAAGCTGATATGCTCGACGACATGGAACGCCGAGATCAACGCGCAACTATTCGATTCGAGCGATGCAAGATGCTCGATCGCATCGGCCTGAATCGCGGGCAGATTGCGCTCACGACAGGCTTCCAGCATGTCTGCATCCAGATCCGCGCCGGTCGAGTCAAAGCCGGCTTCGCTCATGAGCTCCAGCCACTCGCCACGGCCGCAACCCAAGTCGAAGGTTTTCGCCCCAGGATACAGCGTCGCCAGCGGCTGGAAGAACGGCGCGTATTGCGCCAGCCGACCTTTGATCAACTCGCGCGAGCCTCGGTACCGATCTTCAAATGCTCGATAGAAACTATCCACTACAACACGCTCCTCACTGTCGTCTGCAGCCAAGCCACTCCGATGAACTCGTCCATCTTCACGTTGGCAACATCGAATATCAACGCGCGATCGCGCCATTGATAGTTATTGGCGAGATGGGCACTCCCGGTATGCAGCGCCACAGCGACCGAATAACTCCCGACGCCAAGATTGGCCATGAATTCAAAATTCAGCTCTAGCGACTGGCCAGCGGCCAAGTTAAACAACACTTGCTTCAAGTTATAGGTGTTCGTTCCGAATACCGTCTGCCCCAGCCGATCCTTGATCATGTACCCGACCACCAGCTCGGGTATCGCATGCACGCATTTGACCTTGACTCGCAACGCGACCGGTTGTCCGACTCCGGCGATCTCGATGGATTGCCCAGAAACGTCCAGCAGCGCGACCTCCTCGATCACGGCTTCACCCGTTCCCGAAATGGTTTGCACCGTTCCGTCATCCAGCTTCTCCTGCTTGACCTCATGGTTCTTACGCTCAGCCAGCATCGCGTTGTAGTAATCCATGACCGCCTCAGGTGGCCCCTCCATCTCCAGCCGCCCCGCATTCAGCAGGATCGCACGGTCGCAGATGGCCTGAATCGCAGCCTTGTCGTGAGCGACGATCAACAGCGTCGTGCCCTGCTCGCGAAACTTCCGAATCCGATCGAAGCTCTTGTGCTGAAAATACGCGTCGCCGACCGAGAGCGCCTCGTCGACGATCAGGATGTCAGGACGGCGAGCCGTCGCGACACTGAACGCGAGACGCACCTGCATCCCGCTCGAATACACGCGCACCGGCTGGTCAATGTATTCGCCGATTTCGGCGAACGCCTCGATTTCCGGCATCAACGCGACAGTCTCTTCGACGCTGTAACCGAGCAGTTGCCCGGCCATCATGACGTTCTGACGCCCTGTAAAGTCCGGATGAAAGCCCATCCCCAACTCCAGCAACGCGGCAACACGACCAGTGATGGTCACACTGCCAACGCTCGGTTGCGTGGTGCCGACAATCATTTTCAGCAACGTACTCTTGCCAGCACCATTGATACCGATGATCCCTAGCGCCTCGCCGGCGCGAACCGAGAAATTCACGTCACGCTGCACCCAGTGCAGCGTGTGACGAGGCTTGCGGCGCGGATCCAACCACTCAATAAGACGCGACCACCGCGTCGGATACTGTTTGTACGCCTTGCCCAGATTAGTAACGGTTATGGTACCCATCAGAGTTCGTCCACCATTTCACCCGCATGCTTGCGGAACAAGCTGAAGCCGACGAGACACAGTCCGATGCTCAATACAAACGGAAACAAAAGCGTCGACCAATCCGGCCAGATATGTTGCACCATCACGACCTGGAAGGCTTCGATCACGGATGCCATCGGGTTAAAGCGCAACGCTGCCTGTACAGGCTTGGATAAAATGTCGGCCGCATATACGACAGGTGTAAGCCAGAACCAGAAATTCAGCACGATCCCGAAGAACTGTCCCACATCGCGAAAAAACACGTTCAACACCCCAAGCGTGATCCCCAAACCGATGGCAAACAACGTCATCAGAGTCAACAGTGGAACGACGGCAAGATAGGGCACGCCAGGGAAATTGCCCGACATCAGCAGGAACACCGTGAACAACCCAAACACAATCGCGAAATTGACCAGCGCATTGATCACCACGATGGTCGGCAGACACAACCGTGGGAAGCTCAGCTTTTTGAGCAAGTTCGCATTGTTGATGAATGTGTTCTGACCATTGCTGACAATTTCGACAAACATGCCCCACGGCAACACACCGGCACACAAGTGGATGCTATAGGCAAAGGTGCTATCCACCCCAGGCAAGCGAGCATGCATGACTCGCGAAAAGATCACCGTGTAGACGATGATCATCGCAAGCGGATTGAGCACGGTCCAAGCCGCGCCGAGCAAGGAATTGCGGTACTTGGACTGGAATTCCCGCTTGACGCTTCCCAGAACGAAACCGCGATAGGCCCAAAGAACTTTGAACATCCCTAACATCACGCCCGCCCGTAAACGTCCTGGAAGCGGACGATGTCGTCTTCTCCCAAATATTCGCCGCTCTGCACCTCGATCATCACGAGATCCAACACGCCCGGATTTTCGAGGCGATGCTTGTGGCCGGCAGGGATGTACGTGGACTCGTTGGTGCCAACGAAGATTTCCTTGTCGCCGTTGACGACCTTGGCCATCCCGCAAACGACGATCCAATGCTCGCTGCGGTGATGATGCATTTGTAGACTGAGGCTGGCGCCCGGCTTGACCTCGATACGCTTGATCTTGAAGCGGGGCCCCTCTTCCAGGACCGTGTAGGTACCCCACGGACGGCTAACGGTCCGATGCAGCTTGTAGGCATCGTGATTCTGCTTCTTTAGGCAGGCCACCACTTGCTTCACATCCTGCGCGCGATCGGGATGCGCAACCAGCAAGGCATCCGGCGTATCGATGATCATCAGGTCGGCCACACCCACCGCCGCCACCAGGCGGTCCGGGCTTTGCACGTAGGTGTTGTGGCTATCGACAAAGATGGCGTCGCCGACAGCACGGTTGCTGTCCTGGTCCGGGGCGACCAGATCGCGAATCGCACCCCACGAGCCGATGTCGCTCCAACCGAAGGTGGACGGCACCACGGCCACGTTCGACGAGCGCTCCATCACCGCGTAGTCGATCGAAATATCGGGCATCTTCTCGAACGTCTCGGCAGGAATCTCGAGCATTTGCCCTGCCGACTTGTCGGTGTGCAACGATGCCCAGCACGATTCGGTGGCTGCCGCGACATCGGGGGCATGGCGTTTCATCTCGTCGAGGATCACCCCGGCCTTGAAACAGAACATGCCCGAATTCCACAAGTAGTTGCCCGTTGCAACGTATTCGGCAGCCTTCACCGCGTCCGGCTTTTCGACGAAGCGTAGCGCCGCGCGACCGTCGCCGATTTTCTCTCCCGCCTCGATATAGCCGAATCCGGTGTCCGGGCTCGTCGGAACGATACCAAACGTCACCAGCTTGTCGCGCTTCGCCAATTCGACCGCACTCGCAACGGCCGCGGCAAAACCCGCCTGGTCCTGAACCAGGTGATCGGCGGCGAGCACCAGCATCAGCGCATCGCGCCCGTACTTTTCCGCCACGTAGCACGCTGCCATGGCCACGGCAGGCGCCGTATTGCGGCCCATCGGCTCGAGCATGAACGCGCCGGACTGAGTTTCGCCGAGCTTCGCGCAAGCAAACTCGTCCTTGCTCATGAAGTAGTAGTCGCGGTTCGTGACCGTCAAGATCTCCCCGCGCTGCGAGGGCGCGTCGATTCTGGCGACCGCTGCCGCCCGACAGTATGTCTTGAGGAGCAGGCTCTCGCCATCGGCGAGCTTCATGAACGGTTTTGGATGCCCTTCACGGGAAACCGGCCAAAGTCGCGTACCAGCACCACCGGACAGGATGACGGGGATTAACATCACATTCACTCCAGATTCAGTATCCGCTGGCGAAGGAAACCCTCCGCCACTTATATTGGTATTGATGAACCGCCAAAGTAGTGTCGGCTTAACAAGCCAAACCGGGCCGGGCAGGGATTATATCCGCCGAACTACCGTCGCCCGTAACGCAAGGTAATGATCGCCCCCCAATGTAGCCAAATCGACAGGGAGCTGTCATACCTGAAAGCAAAACCTTAACTGACGGTTACTTCAACCTCACCGAAGGTGCTCGAATCGCCGTCGTCGAGCCAAGCGACACCCTCCTGAACGAGGGTCAATCGCAGAACGTACCGCCCGGCGATGGATGGCGCCACGATGAGCGCCTGCATTTCCCTTTGTTCGTCCGGCATCAAAGACGTGTGCAGCCTGGTTCGCTCGCCGTCGAACACCACGGCCTGCGAACGCTTAGCGTCAAGCCAGTGATACGAAACATGCACCGGATTCGGCGCGCGACTGGCAATCTGGTATCGGGACTGATTGCGCAACCCGACCTGCACGAGGAACTGCTCATCCGCAGCCACGCACGAAGGTGCAGAGAGCACGGTCACTCCAAAGTGGGTTCGAGCATGCTCGGCAATGGGCTCGTGCCAGGACTTCTTGACCAATGTTTCCGCCCGTCGATAGCTCTCCATCAACAGCGAACTCATCATCTCGCCCATGCGCTCCTCGAAGAGCTGGCAAGCCCAAACATACAATTCCTGATCGAGCACAGTCAGTTCGCGAATCGCCGCGACTTCCTCCGCAGACAACTCGTCAATTCCCGATCGATTCGACGAGGTATTCAATCTGGGTACCGAGAAGTTCGGAAAAAATCCAAGTTTGTGTGCAAGCAGACTCATTGAGTCGCGCATTCGCTCAGTGATGCCGAAAAACGCAAACGATTCAAGCCGTTTTTTGGCGAGGCCTAGCAATTCCCGGTCGTGTCCACGCGCCGCATACTTCTTGACGGCCGCTTGTCCGTACCCGACCGGATCGCGAGACAACTTTTGATAGTCGAAATCGGCCGCCAGAAATAAAGTCTGCGTATTGACGGTATCCCAGTTCGTTTCCGCATCCCGAACGAAATCCAGCAGCGACCATCGTTCACTTTTCATTTGCTGGTGCCGGTATGCATTTGCGTCGCGCTTCGCGTGCAAATACCACGAAACGGTACGCTGGACCGGATCGCGCAGCATCGTGATATAGGTCAGGCTTCGCCCAACGTATGCGTCCAGTCCATGCCAGAGATGCCCGCGAAACAACCTGTACCGCTCCATCGATTCCAATGGGAGGGCGAACAGGTCCGGAAGCAATTGCCCCGGACAGATCTCTTCCGGATCGAACTGATCATCCAGAAAAGAGGTAAGCGAAGTTCCCCCCGTTTTCGGGATATGGAGGTAATAAACAGGATCCGTCATTCAGTTAATCATCTTGATGAAACTTCAAGGTTGAGAGCGCAACCTTCTCAAACTGCTGTCTGATCTACTCAGCCAAACACAGCCGCAGCGCATCGTGCCAATCCGGCATCCGCAAACCGAACACCTCAGTCAGCTTGTCCAGCGACATTCTCGAATTGGCCGGCCGCTTCGCAGGCGTCGGATAGTCGCTCGCAGGAATCGGCAAGACCATCGGCGCTTCAGCGCCCATCGCAGCCGCGAGTATCGCTTCTGCAAAGCCGTGCCACGACGTCGCTCCGGCCGACGTCAGATGGTAGACGCCGGAACGACGCACCCACCAGTCGGTGTCATCTGCCGCTGCACCTTGTGCGACGATGTGCGACGTCGCAGCCGCAATCGTCTTCGCCCAGGTCGGCGCGCCGATCTGGTCCGCTACGACTCGCAATTCTTTCCGCTCGCCGCCTAGCTTCAGCATCGTCTGCAAGAAATTCTTACCGCGCCGGCCGTACACCCAACTCGTGCGCAGGATCACGTGCGCGCATCCCGTCGCCGCAATCGCGCATTCGCCTTCGAGCTTCGTTTCCCCATACACGTTCTGAGGATTCGTTGCGTCGGTTTCCACGTACGCGCTCGATTTCGCACCGTCATACACATAGTCGGTCGAATAGTGGATGAGCGCGCCACCGGCACGCGCAGCCTCTTCCGCGAATACGCGCGGCACGTCGACGTTCAAGCGTCGCGCAGCCTCGGTATCGGTCTCGGCCTTGTCCACCGCCGTATACGCAGCGGGATTCACAATCAGCGACGGCTTCAGGTCTCGCACGAAGTCCCGCACACGCTCGAGATCGGCGAGATCGAGCGTCGACCTGTCGCACGGCACCACGCGGCCGAGCCCCTGCAGCGAACGTAGCAACTCGAATCCAACCTGGCCGTTCACGCCCATCACGAGGATCGTCATTTCCCGACTCATACCGGCCTCAAGCGTAGAGTTCGGCTTCGGCCAGACGCACGCCGGCCGCGTCCTTCGCCGCCAGCAGCGGCTCGCCCTCGATCGGCCATGCGATGCCGATATCTGCATCGTTCCAGATGATGCTGCGCTCGTGCTCCGGGTACCAGTAGTCGGTCGTCTTGTACAGGAACTGAGCGGACTCCGACAACACGACAAAGCCATGCGCAAAACCCGGCGGCACCCACAGCTGGCGATGATTGTCGACCGACAGATGCACGCCAACCCACTTGCCAAAACGCGGCGAGCTTTTGCGGACGTCGACCACGACGTCGAACACTTCGCCTTCGACCACACGCACGAGCTTCCCCTGCGCATGCTCGATCTGATAGTGCAGCCCGCGCAGCACCCCTCGCGATGAACGCGAGTGGTTGTCCTGCACGAATTCGACGCCCTGCTCCACGTGCTCGGCGAACTCGCGCGCGTTGAAGCTCTCGTAGAAGAACCCGCGAGCGTCACCGAACACCTTGGGCTCAATGATCTTGACTTCGGGCAGTGCCGTCGCCGTTACCTGGATAGCCATGCAACCTGATGAGTGAGAATGTTCTGGAGGTACTGCCCGTAGCTGTTCTTCGCCAGCGGCTTGGCGAGCTTCAACACCTGCTCCGCATCGATCCACTGCTTGCGATACGCGATCTCCTCGGGACACGCAACCACGAGACCCTGGCGCTTCTGCAGCGTCGCAATGAAGGTCGCCGCCTCGATCAGCGAATCGTGCGTACCGGTATCGAGCCAGGCATATCCGCGCCCCATGATCTCGACACTGAGCGCACCGTCAGCAAGATAGCGCGAATTCACATCGGTGATTTCGAGCTCGCCGCGCGCCGAAGGCTTGATGTCCGAGGCGATATCGCAAACGCGGTTATCGTAGAAATACAGCCCCGTGACCGCATAGTTCGAACGCGGCTTCGCGGGCTTCTCTTCGATCGATACCGCACGGAACGACTGATCGAATTCGACCACGCCATAGCGCTCGGGATCGTGCACGTGATAGGCGAACACCGTCGCGCCGCTCTCTTGCGCATTAGCATGCTCGAGCTGCTTTGCGAGATCGTGTCCGTAAAAAATGTTGTCGCCAAGGATCAGCGCCGACGGATCGTTGCCGACGAAATCCTTGCCGATGATGAACGCCTGCGCGAGTCCGTCGGGCGACGGCTGCACCGCGTACTGGATATTCATCCCCCACTGGCTGCCGTCACCGAGCATCGCCTCGAAGCGCGGCGTGTCCTGCGGCGTCGAGATGATCAAGACGTCGCGAATGCCCGCCATCATCATCGTCGACAGCGGGTAGTAGATCATCGGTTTGTCGTACACCGGCAGCAGCTGTTTCGACACGACGTGCGTGATCGGATACAGCCGCGTTCCGGAGCCGCCCGCGAGAATGATGCCTTTACGTGCCATCGCCTTGTTCCTCACCCGCGCTTCGCATAATTCGTCTCGACCCACTTGCGATAGTCGCCCGACACGACGTCATCGACCCATGCCTGATTGTCGAGATACCAGCGCACTGTCTTCGCAAGCCCGGTTTCGAACGTCTCGGCAGGCTTCCAGCCGAGTTCGCGCTCGAGCTTGCGCGCGTCGATCGCGTAACGGCGATCATGGCCCGGACGATCGGTCACGTAGGCAATCTGATCGCGGTACGAACCCGCCACCTTCGGGCGCAGTTCATCGAGCAAGTCGCACAACGTGTGCACGACTTCGAGATTCTTCTTCTCGTTCCAGCCGCCGATGTTATAGGTCTCGCCAACCGTGCCGCGGGCGAGCACCTCGCGGATCGCGCTGCAATGGTCGCTCACGTAGAGCCAGTCGCGCACGTTCTGGCCGTCGCCGTACACCGGGAGCGGCTTGCCGGCGAGCGCGTTGGCAATCATCAGCGGAATCAGCTTCTCGGGAAACTGGTACGGGCCGTAATTGTTGGAACAATTCGTCGTCAGCGTGGGCAGGCCGTACGTGTGATGGTAGGCGCGCACGAGATGATCAGAACCCGCCTTGGTCGCCGAGTACGGGCTGTTGGGCGCATACGGGGTGGCTTCGGAGAATTGCGGGTCGGTTGCCGAAAGCGAGCCGAACACTTCGTCCGTGGAGACGTGCAGGAAACGAAACGCGGCCTTTTCGGCGGCGGGCAGATCGCTCCAGTACTGGCGAGCTGCTTCGAGCAACGTGAAGGTGCCGACGACATTGGTCTGAACAAAATCAGCCGGACCGTGAATCGAGCGATCGACGTGGCTTTCGGCCGCGAAGTGCAGCACCGCGCGCGGCTTGTGCTGGGTGAAGAGCGCGTCGAGCGCTGCGCGGTCGCAGATGTCCACGCGCGCGAACGCGTGCCTCGCATCGTCCCGCAAGGACTTCAGCGTCCCGAGATTGCCCGCGTAGGTAAGCTTGTCGACGTTCAGTACGGCTTCGTCCGATTGACTCAGCCAGTCAAGCACAAAGTTGGCGCCGATAAAGCCGGCACCGCCCGTAACCAGAATCATGGAACTCCTTGTATTGCGCGAGTGCGGAAGCAATTCTGGCGTCAATCTTTACACCAGATGGCCTGAAAGCTAACTGTAGAAATAGCCTTCGTGCGGGAGAAGCGCCCGATCCAGCTGATTCAGCCTTAACTACCCCCGCAGATTCTGGTTCTAATTTTATAGGTAGAGAATTATAAGGATACCGCGCACGAACGCCACCCCCCTAACATCTTGAAACAGCTTGACAAATTCGTTTGGCATTTTTCGTGCCATGCCGGGGTCGAATCGTTCATCCGCCATGCATTATCTGGTTTCCGCAACGTCACGCGACGGCACGCATCTTGTGATACCGTCATTGCCTCGCGCCACGCCGTACACCGCAAGCAATCAACCGAATGAAAGAGCAAGCGCCGCATCCCGCCCCTCTCGCTTTCGGCGACCTACAGGGTTGCCTCACCCCGTTTCGCGAACTGCTCGCCAAAGCCGCCCCTTCTCCGGACACGCCGCTCTGGTTCGCTGGCGACCTGATCAATCGCGGTCCCGCGTCGCTCGAGACGCTGCGCGAGGTGATCGATCTCGGCGAGCGCGGCGTGGCAGTGCTCGGCAATCACGATCTGCATCTGCTGTCGGTTTCGGCAGGCATCCGCAAGGCCAAGAAAGACGACACCATCGACGACATCCTGAGTGCGCCCGACGCGGAAGATCTGCTGCACTGGGTGCGCCACCGCCCGATCGCGCACTACGAGAACGGCATGCTGATGGTGCATGCAGGCGTGTTGCCTCAATGGGACGTCGATCTCACGATGGAACTCGCGCACGAACTCGAAAAAGCGTTGCGCCGCGACAACTGGCGGGAAACACTTGCCGGCCTCTATGGCAACCAGCCGAACCGCTGGTCCAAGGACCTCAAGGGCATCGAACGGCTGCGCGTGACCTGCAGCGCGCTCACGCGTGTGCGTTTTTGCGATAGCGACGGCGTAATGGACTTCTCGACCAGCGGCGGGCTCGACTCCGCGCCGCCGGGCTTCATGCCGTGGTTCGACGTGCCGGGGCGCAAGACCGAAGACATTACCGTGGTGTTCGGTCATTGGGCAGCGCTTGGCCTCACCCTGCGCAAGAACCTGGTCGGGCTCGACTCGGGCTGCGTCTGGGGCGAGGAGCTTTCGGCAATCCACCTCGTCGACGATCCGGGCGCACGCATCCTCACGCAGGTGCCCTGCGAGAGTTGTCGCGCGACGAACGGCTAAAGCACCCGGATTCACACAGGCACACGCCATCTGGCGTCAAGTCGCCTGCGCCACTCCATGCGGAAGCACCGCCTCACCCCGCATCGTCTCCAACGCCTGCCCCACCGCTTCCTGCGCCCGCGCCGCCAGCTTGCGCCGGTCATCCCCCGCTTCGATCGCCTCACCAACATAAACGTGAGCCGTCAGCGGCCCGGACTTAAGCATCGCGTCGAGCGAGTCCTTCAGCGAAAGGTCGTCGATATACGCCGGCGCCACCGACTGCCGCCCCTGCGCATCTTCATACAAAATGCACAGCGGCTGCACGGGCCGCCCAGCCGATACCGCCGCCTGGAACATATTCGAGTGAAACGGCTTGAGCGCGAGGCCATCCGAGGTCGTGCCTTCGGGAAACACGCACATCAGCTCGCCGCGTTCGAGCCGCGCCGCCAGCTCATGCATGATGCGCTTCGCGTCACTGCGCTTCTCGCGCTCGACGAACACCGTGTCGAGGTTCTGCGCGAACCAGCCAATGAGGGGCCAGTTGCGGATCTCGGCCTTCGAAACGAACGGCGTGGGACGCCACGCGTTGATCACGTAGATATCGATCCACGAGATATGGTTGCTCACGACGAGCGCGCCCGCGTCGAGCCGCGCTGCGTCGTTGTGCACGACGAGCTTCAGGCCGCACAGCTCGAGCATCTTGAGGGACCAGGCGCGGTTCATGGCGTGGCGCTGATCGGCGCTCGCACGCGGAAAGCGCATTGCCACGGTGCAGGCGCCGCGCAGCAGATGCGCGAGCAGCCGGGTCTTGCGAATGAAAAGGCTCATGTTTGACGATAGGCTGAATCGCGAAATCGTAGCAGACCTGCATGACACAAATCTGTCATGCGTGATCGCAACTCAATCGAACCCGCGCTCGAAGGCCACACGGCCCGCCACGAGCGTTGCGCGCACCACGGCGGGCAGCTCGTAGCCGAGGAACGGCGTGTTGTGTCCCTGACTCCTGAGCGCGCGCGGCTCGACGCGCCAGTGCGCATGGGGATCGAACACGCAGAGGTCCGCACTCGCGCCCACGGCGAGCCGTCCCGCGTCACGTTGCATCACCGCAGCCGGCGCCGACGTCACATGGGCGAGCGCCTTCGCGAGCGGCACGCGCGCTTCCTGCGCCCATTTCACGGTCAGCGAGAGGAATAGCTCGAGGCCCGTCGCGCCCGGCGTCGCTTCGGCGAACGGCAGCAACTTCTCGTCGTCGTCCACGGGCGTGTGTTGTGAACAGATCGCGTCGATCGTCCCGTCGGCAAGACCCGCGCGAATCGCCTCGCGATCGCGCTGCTGGCGCAGCGGCGGGTCGAGCCGGAACTGCGCATCGAAATAGCCGATGTCCATGTCGATCAGATGCAGATGGTTCGCCGTCACGTCGCAGGTCACGGGCAGGCCTTCGGCCTTCGCGGCGCGCATGAGCGCCACGCCCGCCGCAGACGAAAGATGCTGCACGTGCACGCGCGCACCCGTCACGCGCATCAGTTCGAAGAGCGTGTGCAGCGCGATCGTCTCCGCGCTCACCGGCACGCCGGAGAGGCCGAGGCGCGAAGCCAGCGCGCCGCTCGCGGCCACACCGCCCTTCGAGAGATACGCGTCCTGCGGCCGCAGCCACACGGCGTAGCCATAGGTGCTCGCATACTGCAGCGCGCGCAGCAGGACCTGGGTATCGGCGATCGGCGTGTCGGCCTGCGTGAAGCCGATGCAGCCCGCCTCGGTCAGCGACACCATCTCGGTGATCACCTGCCCTTTCAGCCCCACGGTGAGCGCGCCCAACGGATGCACATGCGCACGCGCGAGCTTGCCCGCACGGTGTTTGAGCATCTCGACGAGGCCGGCCTCGTCGAGCACAGGGTCGGTGTCCGGCGGACACACGAGGGTCGTCACGCCGCCAGCGAGTGCCGCGTTCATCTCCGAGTCGAGCGTGGCCTTGTGCTCGTAGCCCGGCTCGCGCAGGCGCGCGCTCAGGTCGACGAGACCCGGCGCGACCACGAGGCCGCGCGCATCGAGCGTTCTGTCTGCCTGGAAGCCTGCAGGCGCCGCGCCAAGCGCGGCGATCTTGCCCGCTTCGATGTACACGTCCTGCTGCTGTTCGGTTCCGGCCGCTGGATCGATCAGCGTGCCGCCTTGAATATGGATCTTCATCTGCTGCCCTTGTCGTTCTCGCCGCTTCAATCGTTGTTACCGGCGACGATGCCCATCACCGCCATGCGCACCGCAATGCCGAAGCTCACCTGGTCGAGGATCACCGACTGCGGGCCGTCGGCGACCTGCGAGTCGATCTCCACGCCGCGATTCATCGGTCCCGGATGCATGACGATCGCGTCGGGCGCGGCGAGCGCGAGGCGCTCGGGCGTCAAGCCCCAACTCTTGAAGTACTCCTGCGCGGAGGGCAGCAGCGCGCCGCTCATGCGCTCGTTCTGCAAGCGCAGCATGATGATGACGTCGACATCCTTCAGGCCTTCATCGAGGTTATGAAACACGCGCACGCCCATCTGTTCGAGGCCGCCCGGCAACAGCGTGCGCGGGCCGATGGCGCGCACCTCGGGCACGCCCAGCGTGGTCAGCGCGTGGATGTCCGAGCGCGCCACGCGCGAATGCAGGATGTCGCCCACGATCGCCACGCGCAGGTTCGTAAAGTCACGCTTGTAGTGGCGGATCGTGTACATGTCGAGCAGGCCTTGCGTCGGGTGCGCGTGGCGGCCGTCGCCGGCGTTGATCACATGCACGTGCGGCGCGCAGTGCTCGGCGATCAGGTACGGTGCGCCGCTCGACGCGTGGCGCACGACGAACATGTCGGCGTGCATCGCCGAGAGATTGCCGATGGTGTCGAGCAGCGACTCACCCTTGCTCGTCGACGAAGCGTTGATGTTCAGGTTGAGCACATCCGCCGAAAGACGCGTGGCCGCAATCTCGAACGTGGTGCGCGTACGCGTGGAGTTCTCGAAGAACAGGTTGAACACCGACTTGCCGCGCAACAGCGGGACCTTCTTCACGTCGCGGTCGGTGACGCTCACGAACTGCGTGGCGGTGTCGAGAACGTGCGTGAGGATCGCGCGCGAGAGGCCCTCGATCGACAGCAGGTGTTTGAGCTCGCCATTCTTCGTGAGCTGCGGATTGCCCTTGAGGAAGCCGTAGCGAAAACGCTTGTCGTCCGCTGGGGACGCGGCGGACGTGGGCTGTGTGTTCATCGCGTGAATCCTGGGTGTGATAGGCGGCGTGTGGACGGCGTGAATGCCTGTGGGACCGCCGTCGCTGCCGCCGAATGTGTTCGATGCGCGCGTCAGCTACCGCTGCCCTGCTCGACTTCAAAGGCGAAGCGGCCGTCGGGGTTGTGCGCAAGTACGAGCGTTTCGTGTGCACCGACGCTCACTGCGCCGCCGGTGAAACGCGCGGACACCGGCAACTCGCGCCCGCCGCGCTCGGCGAGCACCGCGAGTTCGACGGAGGCCGGCCGCCCGTAGTCATAGAGTTCGTTGAGCGCGGCACGTACGGTGCGGCCCGTGTACAGCACGTCGTCGACGAGCAGGATGTGGCGGCCTTCCACCGCGAACGGCAGCGCCGTTGGGCTCGCTTTGCTGTGCAGGCCCTTTTTCGCGTAGTCGTCGCGATGCAGTGCAACGTTGAGCACGCCCCACTCGAGCGCGCCGACGTCCTGCGCGAGCCGCTCGGCGATCCACGCGCCGCCGCTATGAATGCCGACGATCGCCACGCCGCCGGGCGCGCCAAACGCATCGGCGTGATACGCCGCGCGAATCTCGTCGAGAAGGGCGAAGTACAGCGCTTCAGCGTCGGGAATGATCATCGGGCAACTCGCGGGCTAGTCAGAGCGGGAGTTCGTCGAGGTACTGCTGGAGAATCACGGAGGCCGCTTCGGCGTCGACATGTTCGACGCGCTCGCCACGCTCGCGCAGCCGTGCTTCGGCATCGACGGACGAATAGCGTTCGTCCACCCACACCACCCGCAGACCGAAGCGGCCGTTGAGCTGGTTGCCAAAGCGCTTCGCGTGCTGCGTCATGATGTGTGGCGTGCCATCCGGATGGCACGGCAAGCCGACCACGAGCACATCAGGCTGCCATTCGCGCAGCAACTCGCCTATCGCTTCGAAACGGTAGTCGCGACTCTTGTTGGGAATGACGGTAAGCGCCCGGGCGCTGCGCGTGAGCGCATTGCCAAGCGCCACGCCGATGCGCTTTTCGCCGTAATCGAACGCAAGCAAGGTGGCCTCGCCGGCCCCTCGCCCAGCGGCCACGCTCATGCGTGACCCGCCTCGCCCGACAGCATCGTCGAGGAAATGCCAAGCAGCGCGAGCGCCGCCTCGAAACGCTCTTCGGCGGGCACGTCGAACACGATCTTCGGATCGGCCTCGACCGTGAGCCAGCCATTCTTCGAGATTTCGTCTTCGAGCTGACCCGCGCCCCAGCCGGCATGGCCGAGCGTGAGGAGGAAGCGCTCAGGGCCGCTGCCGTTGGCAACGGCTTCGAGCACATCCTTCGACGTGGTCATCTCGAGGCCACCCGGCACCGACATCGACGACGTATAGCTCGTGCCCTCGGCGGGCGCGTGCAGCACGAAGCCGCGCTCGGTCTGCACCGGGCCGCCGAAATAAACGGGCACGTGCAGGAGCGGCTCGATTTCGAGCTTGAGGTCGATGCGGGAAAAGAGTGCCTCGAGATCGATGTCGGTGGGCCGATTGATGACGAGACCGAGCGCGCCGCGCTCCGAATGATCGCAAAGGTAGACCACCGTTCCTGAAAACGTGGGGTCCGCCATGTTCGGCATGGCGATCAGGAACTGGTTGGTCAGATTGATGCGATCGTTACTCTTGGACATGGTTTGAATTCTAGCAAAGACGATGCGCAATGGCGGCACGCTGCCAGGCCGGAGGTCGGGCGCCCGATGGCTGCCTCGCACTTTGCCAGCCGCTACGCGTCGCGCATTGCAGGGAATGGCTCACTCTAACACGCGCATGCTGTGCCCTTGCAAGGCAATGGACCGACGGCGCAAGGCCGATGCCCGGCGCCTGGGCGGCCTCGCGCACGCCGCTGATCCGCCCGCCCGTCCATTCAGTGCGCGGTTGTTTGCGCTGCGGTTTGCGCCACGCCGCTGACGATCGCCGCCGCAAGCCCGCGCACCGCGGGCGTGGCGTCGGGCTGCGCGATGCCCGCCGCGACCTTGTGCAGCATGGCGCGAAGCGCCTCGCTGGCGTGCTCGATCGCCTCGGCGCCGGGCGGCTGAACCGACGGCGCGCCCTTCGCCTCGAGCGTCGCGAGCGTTGCCGCGTGCGCGGTGCGCCGCCAGGCGAGGCCCAGCGCATCCGCGAGCTGGCCGACGTGACCGAGCCCGAGCGCCCAGGCCGCAGCGCCGATGCGGTACGCCGCCTCGGCCGCGACGAGCGCGTCGGCGGGCTCTGCGGCCCCGCCCGCACCGCGCGTCGTCAGCGTGCGCGAGTGCGTGCCGAGCGCGATCATCGCCGCATCGGCAGTCTGCAGAAAATCTTCATACGCGTTGCCATTCACGACCAGCGCGCCCAGCTCGCGCGTGGGCGCCACGCGCGCTGCGAGCGCGCCGGCCTGCGCGCTGCCGGCTTCCCACAGCGCTTCCGAGGCCTGCGTGCCGGCGATGTGCCACTCCACGGTCAAGCCATAGTCATGCAGCAGATCGACGTCGGCGGTGTCTTCGGCTGCGGCCCCGAAGAGCGCGTAGTCGCGCCATAGCAACGCTAGCGTCGAGCGCACGAGCGTTTGCGGCGCGAAGCGCAGGCCGTGCGCGTGCTCGCCGATCAGCAGATTGCAGCGCGCGTAAAGACGCCGCACGCCCTCGTCGCCCCACGAGGCCACGCCGCGCCGGAGCGCGCGTGCGCATGCAGCGGCAAGCCGCCAGAAGTCGTAAGGATCGGGGCTCGATAGCTCGGCCATGCAGGCGTCCATCTCGTCGAACGCCGCGAGCGCGAGCGCATTGGCCGCACGGCTGCCGTTGTCGACCTGCGATTTCAACGCATGCAAAAGCGCCTGCTCGAAGCGCGCGCGCACCTGACCAAAGCGCTGAGCCGGCTGCGGATGCAGCGTGGCGGGCGCGAGCGGCCGGCCCAGCAGCGCCACATCCTCGTAGGCGAGCGCGATGCCCGGCACATGCTCCGCCAGTGCAGCCACGAGCGCGTGCTGCCGCGCGAAAAGCGCGGGCGAGCATGCCAGCTCGCGCAGATTGCGGCGTTCGAGCGCGGCGACGAGTTCCTTGAGCGCCTGGCTGAACAACACGCGGAATTCAGCGCCCTGCGCTTCCTCGGGCGCATGAAGCGGCCGCGCGGGCAAGCCCGGCGGCGGCTCCACGGGCACCGGCGCGGCAAGCGCGAGCGGGGAAGCGAGGAGCAGCGTATCGGCAAAGCGCGAGGCGGCAAGCCAGCCGGCGTCATGCAGCGTGCGGGCGGCCTGGCGCAGCGGACGGGCAACGTCACGCTGCTCTTCGAGCGCGGCAAGCGCCTGGGCGAGCGCGCCGTGCGCGAACGGCACCGTGCCGCCGCGCGGATTCGGCAATGCTTCGAACCGCACATCAGAGCTTGAAAGATGACTCATAGGGCAGCGCCGAAAACATTAGCGGGCCGACCAGGCGGGCGATCTCGACAATAGCGTCGACGCTGACGTCGACAACCGCGACGGCAAGCGCAAATACGGTGCCCGCCGTTGCGACACCGCACTCCACACCCGCCACACTTCTGGAATCTGCAGCCAGACTGCGCGCCGGCTATCGCCAGCTATCTGAGCAACGCGCTCAGATCTGGACCATCTCGAAGTCTTCCTTGCGCGCGCCGCACTCAGGGCAGGTCCAGTTGATCGGGACATCCTCCCAGCGCGTGCCGGGGGCAATGCCTTCGTCTGGCAAACCGGCTTCTTCGTCGTAAATCCAGCCGCAGATCAGGCACATCCAGCTTCTATATTCCATTCTTATGCCGCGTCGAAAAGTCCGAAACCAGTCGGGGAAAAATTCAGGGGAACGAGAGCCATGATGGTACCTTGTTGCCGTTTCCATGCCTAGCAAGAGGAAAACTGACCTGCACGGGATCAAACGCCGCGCGCTGCCGCGAGCAGCTCGCGCAGCGCGGAAAAATCCTCGCGCGCGCCGGGGTCATCCGTCCCCCGGATTCATCGATAGGCCGCATAATTGAAGCATTCTCTTATGACGGCACGGTACGCCGCACCCGAAGTCCAATCCATCTCGCCACGTTCATGCCCAGCGACACCCCTCCCATCGTCCTCACCTTCGGCCTTTCCGACCCGACCGGCGGCGGCGGACTTCAAGCCGACCTGCTCACGCTCGCCAGCATGGGCTGCCATGGCGTCACCGCGCTGACCGGCTACACGGTGCGCGACTCTGCGGGCTGCGACGAAGTGACCGGGCTCGATCCGGAAACCGTCGCCACCCAGGCGCGCATGCTGCTCGAAGATATGCCGATCGCGGCATTCAAGGTCGGCGCGGGCGCGCGCGCCGAGGTCGTGAGCGCGATCGCCGAAGTGGTCGCCGACTACGACGACGTGCCCCTCATCCTCGCCCCCGACTTCACGCTCGACGACGAACACGTGCTCGCCGCCGACGAACTGCGTGAAGCGATGGCCGACCTGCTCGTGCCGCAAACCACGCTGCTCGTGGCCGACTCCGCCACGCTGATCGCGCTCGCACAGCCAGACGGCGACGCAGAGGCGCCCAGCGTCGACGCCGCCATCGCACACCTGCTCGCCACCGGTTGCGAGTTCATCCTGGCGATGGAAACGGGCACGCATCGCGTGGTCAACACGCTCTATTGCGAAGACGGCCAGTTGCGCCAGGATCTGTGGGACCGCTCAACGCAGCCGATGATGGGCGTAACGGACACGCTCGGCGCCGCCATTGCCGCGCTGCTCGCCAATGGGCAGGAGCCGCCCGAGGCCGTACGCGAGGCGCAGGAATATGTGTATCAGGCCGTGCAGAACGCGTTCAGGCCAGGCATGGGCGCGTGGCTGCCGGATCGGTTCTTCTGGGCGCGCAGCAACGATACGGACGCGGACGAAGCCTCGCCCGGCGAAGCGAAAGAATAAGACTGCTGCTTGGCCTTCTGCGCGGAGGCCAGCCGCGCGAACCGCATAGACGAAAAAAAACCCGCATCGCTGCGGGTTTTTTCTTTTGGGCCAGGGAAACACGCCTCGCGGGGTGCTCCCTGCACGTCGATGTAATTTCGGCAGAAGCCTTGGCTCTGCCTGGGACCGGAGTAGGAGCTTTGCATGGGACCAAAGTAAGCGCTGAAGCGCTAACTCTGGTCGGCAGCTGAAGCACCAACTCCGGATCGCAATTACATGTCCATGCCCATGCCGCCCATGCCGCCGGGCATGCCGCCAGGCATCGGAGCATCTTCCTTCGGCACTTCAGCAACAGCTGCGTCCGTCGTCAGGAGCAGGCCAGCAACCGAAGCTGCGTTTTGCAGTGCAGTGCGCGTGACCTTCGTCGGGTCGACCACGCCGGCTTCGACCATGTCGACGTACTCGCCGGTCGCTGCGTTGTAGCCGTAGTTGCCTTGACCAGCTGCAACTGCTGCCACGACGACCGAAGCTTCTTCGCCGCCGTTCGTGACGATCTGGCGCAGCGGCTCTTCCATTGCGCGCAGGACGATCTTGATACCGGCGTCCTGGTCTGCGTTGGCGCCCTTCACGTTGGCGATTGCCGTGCGTGCACGGATCAGCGCAACGCCGCCGCCCGGGACGATGCCTTCTTCAACGGCAGCGCGGGTTGCGTGCAGCGCGTCTTCCACGCGTGCCTTCTTTTCCTTCATTTCGACTTCGGTCGCAGCGCCAACCTTGATCACTGCCACACCGCCTGCCAGCTTGGCAACGCGCTCTTGCAGCTTTTCACGGTCGTAGTCCGACGTCGCTTCTTCGATCTGCGTGCGGATTTGCTTCACGCGCGCTTCGATGTTCACGGCTTCGCCTGCGCCGTCGATGATCGTCGTGTTTTCCTTGCCCACTTCGATGCGCTTCGCTTGACCCAGTTCGGCCAGCGTTGCCTTTTCGAGCGTGAGGCCGGTTTCTTCAGCGATGACTTGACCACCGGTCAGGATCGCGATGTCTTCCAGCATGGCCTTGCGGCGGTCGCCGAAGCCCGGAGCCTTGACGGCGACGGTCTTCAGGATGCCACGGATGTTGTTGACGACCAGCGTTGCCAGAGCTTCGCCTTCGACGTCTTCAGCGATGATCAGCAGCGGACGGCCAGCCTTCGCGACTTGTTCCAGAACCGGCAGCAGATCGCGGATGTTCGAGATCTTCTTGTCGAACAGCAGGACGAACGGGCTTTCCAGCACGGCGACTTGCTTGTCCGGGTTGTTGATGAAGTACGGCGAGAGGTAGCCGCGGTCGAACTGCATACCTTCGACGACTTCCAGCTCGTCTTGCAGCGACTTGCCGTCTTCGACGGTGATGACGCCTTCCTTGCCGACCTTGTCCATCGCTTCAGCGATACGGTCGCCGATCGACGTGTCGCTGTTTGCCGAGATCGAGCCGACTTGAGCGATTTCCTTGTTGGTCGTGCAGGGCTTGCTGACCTTGCGCAGCTCTTCGATTGCTGCTGCGACGGCCTTGTCGATGCCGCGCTTCAGGTCCATCGGGTTCATGCCCGATGCGACGTACTTCATGCCTTCGCGGACGATCGACTGGGCCAGAACCGTAGCCGTCGTCGTGCCGTCACCGGCGTTGTCGCTGGTCTTGGAAGCGACTTCCTTGACCATTTGCGCGCCCATGTTCTGGAGCTTGTCCTTGAGCTCGATTTCCTTTGCGACCGAGACACCGTCCTTGGTGACCGTCGGGCCGCCGAACGAGCGCTCGAGGACCACGTTGCGGCCCTTCGGACCCAGCGTGACCTTCACTGCGTTGGCGAGAATGTTCACGCCTTCAACCATCTTGGAACGGGCGGAATCGCCGAACACGACGTCTTTAGCTGCCATCTTCTAACTCCTTGGATTCTTGAATAGTGAGCGGTGGAATGAACTTACTTGTTCACCACGGCCATGATGTCTTCTTCGCGCATCACGAGCAGTTCGTTGCCATCGACCTTGACGGTCTGGCCAGCGTACTTGCCGAACAGGACGCGATCGCCGACCTTCACGTCGAGCGCGATCTGGGCGCCCTTGTCGTCGCGCTTGCCCGGGCCGACGGCCAGGACTTCGCCTTGATCCGGCTTTTCTGCGGCTGCGTCCGGGATCACGATGCCCGAAGCGGTCTTGGTTTCTTGATCCAGGCGCTTGACGATCACGCGATCATGCAAAGGACGAAGGTTCATGGATGTTCCTCTGTTGATTGGGACTTGAAGAGACTCAAGAAAACCTGGCTGCCGGTAACCGCCAGCCAGAGATGTTGATAGCACCAGAGTTGTTAGCACTCTCATGCGGTGAGTGCTAATTATATGGACGGGCAGTGACAAATTCAAGAAGGGGCGGAATGGGGAATTTCCGTTGAGATTGATTCAACCCCGGAGGCACTTTTGCTAGCTCAAGTTACAACCATTGGATGTCGGATTTGAGTGCCACATCGAAATATTATTCAATGAAAACAATACGATAGGTCGCCACAATACCTGACCCGACAAGAAACCGCATGACTCTGGAAGCAACGGCATCCAGCAGGCGGGCCCCGGCCTGCCGTGTCATCCGGGACGCTTCTCGGGGAAATCCCCAATCTTGCCATGATCGGGCGCCATTTATCCGCACAACCGGTTTGTTGGCGGACCACAAACCAGCAAATCGTGCCCCACTGCTCACGGGCAGTCGGCTGCGCCAGATGACTTCAGTCAGGTCGACCCGCGGGCAGCGCATATGTGCGGTAGGCAACACCGGCAATCAGCGTATGAACGGAGAATCACTCATATGATCTTTCGAGCGGCTGCGCCCGGTCAGGCACCGCCGCTCTCCTGCGCATGCAGATCGTGGGTTCCGCGAGGCCTCGCCGATCGCTTCAACGACGATCCTGAACATGCCGAAATGGCGTCGCCATGACGGTGGAACGACAGCATGTCCGCTCAGATGACTCGTAAGCAGAGTTTCCCTACACCGTGCAAGTTCTGTGGCGGGGCGCTCCATCAGTACGTCGATTCCTGCCCTTACTGCGGCACGGATCGCCCGCTCGACATGGCTGCGCACGCGCGCCCGAAAGCCACCTTAAGAGTCATTGGTTCCGCGGCAGCACCTATGCCTGCCGTTGCAAAGGTGTCACTTGCCGGCGCGGCCGCATCCAATCGCCCGCCGGTGCACGCGGACTATTTGCACCACTATCAACTCGAAGAACACCGCCCGTTCTGGCGCACCGGCAAAGGGCTCTTCGTGAAGGGCGTTTTGCTCGCGTGGCTCATTGTCGCAATCGCATACGCCGCGTTTCTGCTGTACGGCGAAAGGCGCGGCCAGGAAAGAGAAGTACGCGTCACGCGCGCGAGTCCTGCGGAGAAAAGCTTGCTAAACGGGAATGCCGCACTTCCACGTGGCGCGGACAATCAGGAAGCGCGCGAGATACACCGCCACAGCGCACCGGCGGCGCAACGCCGCGATGATGCGCTGCAAAGCGCGGACCGATGTGCCTCGCAACGTGCCTGGGATTGCGTGCGAGAACAGGCATCGGAGGCGCTCGCGATTGATCCGGGCAGCCTGCGCGCACGATCGCTGATGGAGCGCGCCATCCTGGCGACAGGCTGGTCGCCGCTCCGTACGCCGAACGGCGCCGCACAGGCGGACGCGGCCGCACCGCCGCCGCGCGACGCAAGCAGCGTTCCGCTGCCGTCGTCGCGGGATTGGGGCGCAGCCACACCAGCCGCACCGAACGCCCCGGCCCCATTCGCGTCAACGCCCCCGCTGCCGAGCGCGACCAGCACGTCAGCTAACGGACATCCAGCGGACGTCGAAGGCGCGGAGAGCGATACGTCGGCTGCTGCGAATCAATCCGCTGCCGCCGGCGCCACCGTCCCCGGCAGCAACGACGACGGCGTCGATACCCAGGAGCGCGCGATTCGCCAACTTGGGTGGAAGGACGCCCCATCCTCCGAAGGCACGCATTGAAACCGATTACAGATTAAATCGAAGTCTGCCGTACAACGTATCCAAGGCGGGAGAGAGACCATGCTGAAAACGATGCTCGCGGGGATGGCAGCGCTGATCACCCTGCTCCTTTCGACACTCGCGCTCGCCTCCGCGGCAGGCGCGAACTACAAGATCGTGACCGGCCAGGAGCGCGGCACGTACATCCAGATCGGCCAGGACCTGGCGAAATGGGTCGCGCAGCCGGCGGGCATCGATCTCGAAGTGATCCCGTCGAAAGGCTCGGCGGAAAACGTGCAGCGCATGCGTTTCGAGCGCGGCGTGAAGCTCGCGCTCGTGCAGTCCGACGTCTACCAGGCCTACGTCGACATGGCCAATTCCGGCAACGAAGAGGCCGGCACGCTGATACGACCGCTGCGGCTCATCATGCCGCTCTACGACGAAGAGATTTACTTCGTTGTGCGTAACGACTCGCCGATGAAGACGATCAACGAGATCAAGGACAAGGTGATCAGCGTCGGCCTGATCGGCAGCGGCACCGCGCAGTCGGCGACGACGCTGTACCGGCTCATGTTCGGCCAGCCGATTCCCGAGCAGAACGCGCAGCACCTGAGCAACGAAGACGCACTAGCCGCGCTCATCGTCAAGAAGATCGATGTAGCCATCATTGTCGCCGGGCAACCCGCCAAGCTCTTTACCGACATGAACCCCGAGTTGCTGCAGCAGATCCGCTTCCTGCGCGTCGATCCGAACGCGCCGGAGACGGCGCGCGCAAAGCAAACCTACTACCCCGCGACGATCCACGTGTCGAGCTACCCGAACTGGCTCAAGGAAGACGTACCGACGTGGACGGTCAAAGCGTTTCTCGTCACCTATGACTACAACCTGCGCGATACGGTCGGCAAACTGAAGCGTTTTGCCGACTCGCTCTGCGCGAACTTCGACAACCTGCAGGAGCACGGCCACCCGAAGTGGAAGCAGGTGAAGCTCGAACTGCCGGCCCTCGGCAAAGGCTGGCAATACTATCCGCCCGTTGAGCAACGTCTGAAGGCTTGTTTCGCGCATCGCGCCGCGATGCAGGCGGCTGCGCCGCCGCGCGCCGTCGCCACAGAACAAGTCAATGCACGGGCGTGCTCGGACCAGGAGCGCCTGCTGCTGCTTTGCAAGTAATCGGGCACTGCATCAGCATCCTGCAACAGATCGCGGAAACAGCGATGAACACGAGCACCCAGAAGATGAGCGACGCGGACGACCCGCATCAGCAGACATGGATGTTGGTCCCGGCCATACATGATCGCAATCGTCTGTACACAGACAAATGGCAGGCTTGTTCCGCCATGTAAAGCTGCGCACCTCAGAGATGCGATAGAAATACAGGGCTCGGACCACGAGGTCGCCAGGCAGTTCGCTCGCCTCTGATTCGGCGACGCTACGCGTTGCTTTTCCTGAGGAACGTATCGAGATCGAATGCAGAGCCTGTGATCCAGAACGCTGCGGTCAGGGCATAGTTCGCGTGCCGGAGGACGGCCTTTGTGTTCCGGCGAACGGTAATCCCCGCGCAGCCTCCCTAATATGCGCGTACTGTTAATCCATTAACCGGCGACCGCACGTCATGAGCGTCTCGAAGCTCAGTTCCTGGGGCCACTACCCGTATGCACCGCAAACCGGCCGCGAGCCTGGTTGGCGAGAGAACGCGCAGACTGCGCTCCGCGACGCCGCCAAGCGTTTCGGCACGACGTTGCCCTTCGGCAATGGTCGCAGCTATGGCGACAGCTGTCTTGCCGCCACCGACCACGTCCTTATGCTTCGCGGCCTCGACCGCTTCATTGCAGCGGATTGGAAAACCGGCGTCATTCGGGCGGAAGCGGGCGTCACGCTTGGCGACCTGCTCGAGCTTGCGGTGCCGCGCGGCTGGATGTTGCCTGTCACGCCCGGCACGCAATTCGTAACGCTCGGCGGCGCGGTCGCCAACGACGTGCACGGTAAAAACCACCACGTGCGCGGCACCTTCGGACGACATGTGCGTCGCTTTTCGCTGCTGCGCTCCGATTGCGAGCCACTTGAATGCGCGCCCGAGGAAAACGCCGAGTTCTATCGCGCAACGATCGGCGGCCTTGGCCTGACAGGGATCGTCGAATGGGTCGAGCTGCAACTGATGCCCGTCGAGTCGAGCCGCCTGGCCACCCACACACGTCCCTTCGGCAATCTCGATGAGTTTCTTGCGCTGTCGAACGAGTACGACGCAAAGCACGAGTATGGCGTGGCGTGGATCGACTGTTTAGGACGCGGCGCCTCGCTTGGGCGCGGCATCTATGTCAGCGCCGACCATGCAACCGACCATTGCTTCGACATGCCGCGCCGCCCCGTGCGGCGCGTGCCGTTCGCCCCGCCGTGGTCTCCCGTGAACCGCTACACGCTGAAGCTCTTCAACGAGTTCTACTACCGCCGCGCGGCGAGCAAGGCAGGGGCCGCCGTAGTTAATTGCGCGAGTTACTTCTATCCGCTCGACAGCATCGGCGAATGGAACCGTCTGTACGGGCGGCGCGGCTTTCAGCAGTATCAGTTCGTTGTGCCGGATAACACGGCCCGCGACGCTCTGCATGCGTTCCTCGACGCGATCGCCTCGACCCACGCGGGCTCCTTCCTTGCGGTGCTCAAGCGCTGTGGTCCGCTCGTCTCTCCGGGGCTGCTCTCGTTCCCGATGCAGGGAATTTCGCTCGCCCTCGACTTTCCCCAGCACGACACGCGCAACGCGACGCTTTTCGCGCGACTCGACGCGATCGTGCGTGAAGCGCACGGCCGCCAATATCCGGCCAAGGATGCCCACATGACCGGTGCGGATTTTCGTGCCGCCTATCCCGCATGGCAAGCCCTCGAACAACTGCGCGACCCGGCCTTGATGTCGCGCTTCTGGCAACGGACAACCCGGTAATGGACAAGAACATTCTGATTGTGGGCGGCTCCTCCGCCATCGCCGTAGCCTGTGCTCGAGAATGGGTCAAACGAGGGGCGAACTTCATGCTGGCTGGGCGCCACGCGACGCGTCTAGACGCAGTCGCTCAGGACCTGCGCGTACGTGGCGCCGGTCGAGTCGGCACGTTCGTGCTCGACGTGAACGATTTCGAACAGCACCGCGCCATGCTCGACGCCGCGATGACAGAGCTTGGCCGCATCGACATCGTTCTACTCGCACACGGCACGCTCTCCGACCAGTCGGAGTGCGAACGCGATCCACAGGCCGCGGTGCGCGAGATCACCGTCAACGCCCTCTCGACGATCGCACTCCTAACGCTACTGGCCACCGTGTTCGAGGCACAGAAGAGCGGTTCGATCGCCGTCATCTCGTCGGTGGCAGGCGACCGCGGTCGCCCTTCCAACTACGTCTACGGCACCGCCAAGGCGGCGGTGACGACCTTCTGCGAAGGGCTGCGCGCGCGGCTCTTCAAGTCGAACGTGAAAGTCCTGACGATCAAGCCAGGTTTTGTGAACACGCCAATGACAGCCGGACTCGCGCTGCCGGGCCCGCTCGTCGCCTCGCCCGAGCGCGTTGCGACAGACATCGTGCGTGCCGTGGAGCGCGGAAAGGATTCGATCTATACGCCGTGGTTCTGGGCGGAAATCATGCTCGTGATCCGCTCGCTGCCTGGCTTCGTATTCAAGAGGATTTCCCTGTGAGCAGCCCGGCCGCCAGCATGACGCTCAGCCGTTCGCGGCTCGTGTTCTGGTACGCGGTGTTCGCTGCCATTTCAATCGGCGCGAATTTAGGCAGCCAGAGCCTCGCGTTCCACCTGTACCAGGGCCTGTATGCAGTTGCAATTTCGGTCTGCATCGGAACAGGCGTCGGGCTGGTCGTCAAATACCTGCTCGACAAGGCGTGGATATTCCGCTACGAGCACCGCAGCGTTGCACACGGTGTGCGCACGTTCACGCTGTACGTTGCCATGGGGCTCGGCACGACAGTCGTTTTCTGGGCGGTGGAATTCGCCGCGGATGCGCTCTTTCATGAGGAAATCGCGCGCCTGGCTGGTGGCGCACTCGGTCTGGTGATCGGTTATGTCACGAAATACCACCTCGACAAACGCTTCGTTTTTTCCTGAGCACATGTGCGCTGCAGCACAGAGGCCCTACGCCGCCATCGTTACGATCCTTTTCCGGATCGCAGACTATGCGAGCGCGGGCTGTGCTGCGCTCCGACCAACGCCCCGACAACCGGTCCAACTGTTCCTGTCCCGGCACGGAGAATGAACATGGCCACGCCCGCAGCACACCCTGTCCCGCTGTGTGTGGACCTTGACGGAACGCTCACGCGCACCGACCTGTTGTTTGAAGCCTTCTTCGTACTCGTCAAGCAGAGTCCGCTGTCGATCTTCCTGTGCTTCGCTTGGGCACTGCGCGGGCGCGCCTACCTGAAAGAGCAGATCGCACAACGCGTGAACATCGACGTCGGCGTGCTGCCCTACAACACAGAGCTGCTCTCGTGGCTGCGCGACGAGCGGGCGAGCGGGCGTGATCTGTATCTGTGCACCGCCACCAACCAGCGCCTCGCCTCTCAAATCGCCACACATATTGGTCTCTTTACCGGTGTGCTCGCGAGCACGGTCAGCAACAACCTGCTCGGCAAAAACAAGGCGCGAGCGCTCGTTGAGCAGTTCGGCGACCATGGCTTCGACTACTGCGGCGATGCGCGTGCAGACTTGCCCGTCTGGCGCCAGGCCCGCCAGGCGATCGTAGTCGGCGACAAGCACATTGCCGCCGCGGCCCGCAAGACAAATGCTGCAATCATCTTTTTCGAGGAAAAGCGCCGGCTGATTCCGCTCGTGCTCAAGGAAATGCGCGTGCATCAGTGGGTGAAAAACGTCCTGATCTTCGTGCCGCTTCTCACCGCACACCAATTCACGGACCGTTCCGCACTCGCTGCCGCCTGTATCGCTTTTTTGTCGTTCAGCCTGGCCGCTTCGTCGGTGTACCTGCTTAACGACATGCTCGACCTTGACGCCGACAGGCGGCACGCGCGCAAGCGCAGCCGACCATTCGCGTCGGGCAAGCTGTCGTTGAAATTCGGCATCGTGCTCACTGCAGGGCTGCTCGCCGCCGGGGGCGGTCTCGCAATACTGCTGCCACGCGAGTTCGGCGTCGTAATGGCCGCCTATTTCGTGACCACCGTTGCCTACTCGTTTGCGCTCAAGCGCATGACACTTGTCGATGTGTTCACGCTTGCGTGCCTGTACACCGTGCGTGTGATCGCCGGCGGCGCGGCAACCGGCATCCCGCTGTCGTACTGGCTAATCTTGTTCTGTGTGCCGATTTTCCTCTCGCTTGCAATGGTCAAGCGTTATGTCGAACTCGACATGATCGTGCGCGAAGGCAAGACCGAAGCCGCCGGCCGCGGCTACATCACGCAGGACATCTCGATCTTGCGCTCGTTCGGCACGGCTTCCGCGTACCTCGCCGTGCTCGTGCTCGCACTTTATCTGAACACGCCGGAAATGAAGGCCCTGTATCACCACCCGAAAGCATTGTGGGCCACATTTGCACTCACGCTCTTCTGGGTGAGCCGGATCTGGATGTGCGCGTTTCGCGGCATGATGCACGACGACCCGATCGTATTTGCGTTCAAGGATCGTGCGAGCCTCGCCGTGATTGCACTTTCCGGCCTGAGCATGCTGCTCGCTATCTGATATCGCGCCAGCGACGAGAAGCGGGGCGCGGTGCACTTCCCGTTATGGCGGCAGGCCCAGGAGCCAATGCCCTCGGGCCGACTGAACGCATCGATGAAGCATTCCGACGTGTTCCGCTACGACGCACAACACACCCGCAAGTCGATACGCATCTTCGCATTGGCGCGGGTCGGCGACGTACGGTGGCGTACAGACCCACGCACCACCATGCCCTACGGTTGTCCTTTCAGTCCAGTAAGGCGCGCGTGTGGTCTTTCCAGACAACCTGTGGACAGTGTTTGCGTCTTCGCTATTCGAGCGAAGCCACACTGCGGCCCTTCACGCTTTACCGCCGAATTTTTGACAGTCACTGATCGAGATGGGGACGTAATTGAAGCTAGAGACGACGAGCGTTAACGACGACAAGGCATGGCTACTATGGAGTTTATCTGCGGCCGTTTGCTTCTTACTGGTTCTCGCGTTCAGCAGTAAAACCGGCTCATTTTTCTGGGACTACCACGTCTACGAGAAAGGTTTGAACTGCTATTCGTCTGGACCGAACCCCTACGCTTGTGCAGCAGGCGACTTTCCTTTTGTGTATCCGCCCGTCTTCCTCAAGGTATTTTCGGCCATCGATTTCCCGATCTCCTTTGCCCTCCTGGTTCTAGCCTCGGCAGCCGGAATTGTTTGCGTTTGCATCAATCTCAGATCGTTCATTCCATACCATCGCCTGGCTCCCTGCTTGATTCTTGGTTTCCTGATTGGGGGCTCTGGCTTTGCTTCGATCCAGACAGGCAACATAAGCGTCTTCGCGCACCTGCTGCTCGTGTCACTGTCATATTTTTTGTACAAGCACCGGTCGTTCTACACGCTGACGCCGCATGCCATCGCGATCATATTTTTCGCGGCCATAAAGCCCTACTTTCTTGCCTACGCCTTGCTGTATCTCATTCTGCCCCGACGCAACTTGTTCGCATTCGTCGCGGTGCTGATATCAGTCGCCGGTATCTACATAGTCCAACCTGTTTTTTACCCGCAACTATGGGAGGGATTCCAGGGCGCCCTCTACGGTCAGATCGTTCACCATGGGGACGCCGGAATCTCGATTCTTGGCGTTTTTTCCAGGTTTGGGATGGGGAAAGTAGGGTTTGTCCTCCATCTCCTTCTGATGCTTCTCGTCGTGCTGGCGTCGATGGCCCTTCGGGGCCGGCATGCACAAAGCTCTCTGCGGATCAGCTCCGCCGGCGAGCTGTTCTATTTTCTCGCAATTCTCATTCTGCTGAATCCAAGATTGATGTCGTACGATTTCAGCGTTTTTTCCGTTTGCCTTTATTTGTCGATGATTCTTTCGTCCCGAGGTGATGGCTGGGTGGGCATATTTTTGAGGATTTTCCCCTTCTTGACCATCCTGCCGCTATGCCTTGAAGGTTTGTTTGGTCTTCGAGTGCATTCTTTGACCTACTACTTCCTCGCGACCTATGTCCTGCTGGCTGCGGCAATAGCCTGTCATTGGCCTTTGAGCGTTCCCTCGGGAAGGGGCGCTCTCTCGCGTCCTGCCCCGCGGGAGTAGGCGCATAGCGCCAGCGCAACGTGAACATCCCGGCGCGAACGCCACGATGTCAGGCGTGCCTCAATCGTCCGGCTGCCAGGCCGGCCCCTTCTGCCATCCGGTTGATCATGAAAATCAGCGAAACAATCACAGGGAACACAAAGAATCTTTCCAGATAGAGCGGGAAGAGAATCAGATGCAAGGAAACAAAAAGCATTGACGCGATGAATATATAGTCCGGTTCAGCAAGCGGATTTCGTCTATAGAACCGCATGCCAAAAAGCACCAATGAAAACATGTAGACAAGGAGGTGTTGGCTGTGCGATCTCTTCGCACCTGATATGTACGCATTCACGTAGTCTGTGAGACGCGCTGAATTTTCCATAGTCGCTGGATACGGGTCGACACCGAATAGCGTGAAGTTGAACACCCGCAAGAAGCCGTAGTTTCCGTTGAGATGATTGTCGACAACAAGCAACCCAACCGATAGCGCTGCAGAAAGCAACGTGATGCGTATCGGAAACAACCGGAATGAAAACAAGCACAGGATCAGCGACAAAATGACGAAATCGGTTCTGGCCAATGGAAGTGCAACGATCGCCACGAACACCCATCTGCTGCGCTTCACCAGAAGCAGCAGTGCCAGCAGCGATAGCAAGCAAGCAAGAGCATCCGGAGAGGAGATGCGCCCGATGGTCGTAAGTTTCGAAATATAAATAATTGCCGGAAGATACAGCTGCGAAATCCGGAAATGCTCGAGCAACAGGGCCACTATGAGTACGCAAAGTGCCGCGTAGATTGCGTTGACGAGAATCGATGAACTCGAATAAGAGTGGACGAAATGATCGACGATTCGAATCGATTGCAGATACAGCACGCGTATCGAGTAGAAAGGTATTTGCTGTTCGAGCGAGACGGGATCGTTGAATACTGTCGCGCGATAAGTGGCATCAGGGACCTGTTCCGCCGAACTGGAACCATGCTGACTTCGGGAGGCGCCCGCCGTCAGCTTTTCAAGGTCGCTCTCACCAACCTCCTTAAGTACGTTCTCGAAGACAGCACGCCTCAATGGTTCGCCGGAAAGACCGTCCTGCTTGTACATGGACGCCACATAGCCAATGACGTCCCAGTTGAACCCGCTGTGATCGGGCTGCGTCAGGCCGACACGAAGCACCCAGCCACAGCATGCGGCGATGGTGAGCACACCCACCCACTTCCTGATGTTGTTTGCCATACTCAACGCCTCGGATTATGCGGCTGAAGATTACGAGCGACACGACTTATCGGGAAGGTCGAGGTTTTTTACACGTCTCTTTTAAATCCGCACAGGAGGAAACTCCGCCGCGCCCAGATTCTCGATCTCGATATAGGACGGCAGCTCGTTCGCGGTGCGCGAGTACAAACCCACGGCCGTTTGGGAGAACCCGAGCCGTTTGAAATAGTCGTGGCAGGTCGCATTCCTTCCGGTATCGACCAACTCAGCGCGGACTTCAGATCCGGATTTCAGCGCCAACCGCGTAGCAATCGCCCCGACGACCAACTCTGCGCCGAGCCCAAACACGCGGCACGACAGAACGACCTGGACAATCTTTTCGCCATTGATCAGGCAAACAGAGATGATGCCGTTGTCGATCAATTTGTCGCGCAGCGAAGAGACCACGCAGTACCCGCCATGGCTGATGAACGCCTCGAACTCCGACCGCTCCCATCTTTTCCCGGTCGTATTGAATTGATTCGTCTTGTTGATAAGCTCGAACGCGCGATCGAAGTGTCTGGATTGTGGAGTCTTGATCAAGAAGAATGACTGGCGAAGCTGTAACGAAGCTAGCCACTCTTCCCGCGAAACACCGTTGTTCGCGTCGGCACTGGCTTCGCGCTGCGAGATCGCGCGCACGAGTTCGGTGCGGCGCGCTGACTCTTCGGTGACGATCGGGACCTGCGTTTCGGCCGATCGCAAAATGATTCGCCGCCAGTCGTAATGATTGCCGCCGAGGCAACGTATGGCAGGAATCGCCGCCTTCACCTCCGACAACTCACGGTCGTTGTCGTCGATAAAAACACAGTTGCCTGGAAGCAGGTTCACCTCCTTGAGGATTTCAAGGATGTTCTGCGACTTGGGTTTCCAGTTGATGCGCACGCACGCGAAGTCGTCCATGGTGATGGCGCCGCGCCAGATGGCGTTGAACCGTTCAATGGTTGGCGCTTCTTCGTTCTTACTGCAGATCGCCAGCAATCCGCCGCGCTTCTTGAAGAACAGCAAGGCTTCAGCGAGGCCGATAGGCCAGCCTTCGATGCGTTGCTCCTGACTCACGCTCTCGCCCTCCGCTGCCACGCCGCGCCACATGGTGTCGTCGAGGTCGACAATAATCAGCTTCACAGGGTCTCGCTGCTCGATGACCTTGACTATCGCTTCGATCCGGGAAAGGAACGCGAGGGTAAATTCGCGGGACGCGACCTCATATGTCAGGATATTGCCAATCGCTTTGGGCGCAATCAGCCGATTCGCGTCCAGCTTGAAGTCCCAATCGTTGATGAACGAAGCGTGGGAGCTGCTCAACAGGACATCGTCTTGCAGGTGCCGGCGGCCGACAAAATTCAGTATCTCGTTGGCGTCGAGAAAGTAGCAATTGTTTGTCTTGCGCACAGCGTCCGACAGAAGCCGGTTGATCTCACGCACCAGATATCCGGGCGATGTCACAGCGAATGGATCGATGAGATCGCCGTCGTAATTGAAGCTCGGCTCGAAAAACGACATGAAGACGAGCGGAGCTGTCGTGATCTGCGCGGCGACCTGCGCCACTTTCTCAGCGAGATATTCCCCTGTTCTCTCCAGCAACAAGCGCGCTTCCTCGTCCGAACGCAGGCGAGAAAAGACCATGTCCACCACAGGTTCGGACATTTGCGTCACTTCGCCCAGAATGTGGCGGAGCGTGAGATTCACGACGACGACGTCATCGGTCGGCGCGGCGTCCGGGATCGGCGCATGGCGTCTCGAGCCCATCAGTATGTGCCGGATGTTGTGCCCGGAGTTTGCGCTTCGCTTGACGAGCATCTCCACAGAACACGTGCCGAGCAGCAATATATTGAGCTTGCGAGAATGGATCGCGAGCGACGTCGGCGGTAGCGGTAAATTGACCTGTTTATCGGCGACCGACGAGTAAAACAAATCGCGGACAAATTGACGCATTTAGGACCTCGAAGTCGAAACGTTCTCCACCCGCAGGCGGCATCGGCCTTGAGATTAGAGCAGAGCGCAGATGCACCATCTGTGCGCCGACATACACAACCCCGACCGGATGATCCCTACGACGGCACGCACGACGTTTATAAACGTCCTCAGCAAAACGGGACCGATCGGGGAGATAAAAAAGGGGGAGGAACCAGCCCTTGACGAGCACTTCGAACTTCAAGGCGGCAATCTGGAGGGGAGGAAACAGGATATGCAAGCTTGCCGGGCCGCCGGCTATGACTTTTATTTTTCGAGGCCGATGAAACTCAAGTCGAATAATCCTCAGCCTGGATTATTCGTCTTAACTGCTTGATTAAATTCACACCGCCCCACCCGATAAGCAGCCTCGCAAAGTGCGACGCCCAATCCTTGCTGGGAATCTCTATCTCTCTTAACAAAACTCGCTCAACAATGGCAAGTCTCAAGGCAATACTCATTTTCTTGTAAATCAGAACATTAAATATAAACGATGAGACATGCCCCTTTGACATCTGTTTATTATATTTTTCGAAAAATACAAGACTCGGCTCACAACTGACGGCCTTCGATATTCTGGCGGGGCTTTCACTCAAGGAATACTCCACCAGTGCATCGTGCAGATAAACGAATACGCAACCGGCCATTTCAGCTCGAATGGCAAAATCCCAATCCTGATGACGGCGCAACGACCCGTCGAAGCTGATCAGCGGGTACTGATGACGCCACATCATGATCGACGATGTCTGAATATAGCCCCCCTCCAGCAGGATGAAGTCGAGCATCGACTGCCCATCGTAGGGCGAACGGTTGCCCAGGATGCGCCGCCCGGTGTCCGTTAGCACGACGTTGCTGAAGAGCACCTTCGCTTCGTTCCCCTCGGGCTTCGGGCCGAACGCGGCGATGCAGCGCTCGAGTTTGTTCGGAAGCCATCGGTCGTCAGCGTCGAGGAAGGCGATCAGATCACCGGTGGCCTCCTCAATGCCCCGGTTTCGACACCATGCCGCACCATGGTTCTCGCTTGCGCGAATCAGGCGCAAGACAATGTTGTCTCCGCAACGACTCGGCAATTCGAACTGCAGCCCCGATGCATCATCGACGACAATAATTTCCCGCGGAACAACGGTTTGACTGGAAATCGAGTCTATTGCCACCCAAAGCAAATCAAGGCTGTTGTAGTGTGGAATGATCACACTCACGTTGTAGACATTGTCAAAATCACACCGCATCCCACACCTCGAATCTGAATTTCGACAACTTCCTCGTGCAAAGAGTGAAACTATCGGTCTCGATCTGGTAGCACGTCAATCACACATATTCTTACCGTTTCTTACCTGAACAGAGATACCCGTTAGGAATCCGGAAATATTTCTTACACAAAAATTAAACATACTTTCTAATTCCATACAAACCAGATTGGCAAACCTCCCCCAAACGGGTTTCGGACCAATCATTTCAAAGACCATGGAGTTGACTCAGTTCAATAACGAACGCAATCGACAGGCGTTCTGGAAGCCACAGCAATAGACGATTCGTCCGGCGCCGCATCAAGTCACAAAGGACCAGGCAGCCCAGCTGCTTTCGGAGAGCCTCACAGGTTTTGTGTCGACGCCTTGTTTCGGCAATTGCCGCGTCGGCTCGTCGAACCCCGTACACATGCGCGCACGCAGTGCAGCGTAATTTCACACGCTTTGATGGATCGTAGGCCGTGTCGCAAGTCTCGTTCCGTGGGTTGCCCAACAAATCCGCTAGAGTTGTATCTGTACATTCTCTTGTGCGTAGGCCACTCGTTGCGCACTCAACCGGGTGGCGCGCAGCCCCGTGCCGCACCGACACTTCCCACCGCAAGCCGAACCAGGCCCTCAATGTCCTTGTCGCCACTCACACCGCCAACCATGCAAGAAGTCCATGTCTGGCAATGGGACCTCGACGCCTGCGTAAGTGAATTTGATCGGTACTGGAAGACGCTATCCGCGCAGGAACACGAGCGGGCCGGCAACTTTCGCTTCGAGCTGCATCGCTGCCGCTACGTGACTGGACGGGGAAAACTCAGACAGATTCTTGGCCAATATGCTGGGCTCCCTGCGCGGGCGGTCGCACTCGAGTATGGGCCGGAAGGCAAACCGTTTTGCACGAGCCAACCTGCCGGATGGAGGATCTGCTTCAACCTGAGCCACAGCGAGAATACGGCGGCGCTCGCCGTTTCGAACGGTTTCGAGGTGGGGATCGACGTAGAACATATTCGCGCAATCGAGGAGAGCATGCCGGTTCAAGTCTTCTCCGCTCGCGAGCGCGAACAATTCGACGCGCTCCCGGCATCAGAACGGCAAACGGTTTTCTTTGAAACGTGGGCACGCAAGGAGGCCTGCCTGAAGGCGCTCGGCACCGGCTTCATTCTGCCGCCGGAGCACTTCGAGTTCGATCTTGCCGCTCACGGCGACACGACACCGCGCTTCGTCGGCGGCGAGGCGCAGGAAGCGGCGCATTGGCGCGTTCGCGCCTTGACATCCGGCCGGACGTGCGCGGGAGCGGTGGCCGCGAGGCGCGCCGAATGGTCAATCGTCGAGATGAATTGACCTGCAAGGGGTCGGCCACGACAGTCTCAGCGTCGCCCCACGGGACATGCATACCCATTGCGCATAAATTATGTATGTCGGCGCACAGAGGTTTCGGCGCCGCCTCGCTTAAATCCATGGAAGCACATAACAACGCGCGGGCACGCCGCAAGCGTTTGGCGAAGCCACGCGAAGGCGAGACATGCCATGAACCAGGCCGTAGCTGGGGGAGATGCTGACAGAGCGCGCATGATCGATGCGATGCGTGGCGTCGCCGCGATGGCTGTCGCGTATTTTCATTGCCGGTTGCTTACGTGGATTGGCATTCGGGCGTTCATCGCGGGGCATCACCGGGCGATTTCGCTCGACACGGTGCTGGCCTACCTGTCGATCCCGTTCGTCTGGGGCCCGATCGGCGTACCGATCTTTTTTGTTATCAGTGGCTACTGCATTCATCACAGTCAGGCGGTGCGGCTCGCACGCAATCCGCAGTACCGGCTCGACGCGCGAGAGTTCCTGTTACGGCGTTTCATCCGCATCTATCCCGTGCTGTTTTGCGCGTTACTGCTTACGTTCGCGCTCGACAGCATCAGTCTCCATTATTTGCCGCATAACGAGCAATTAGGCGATCTGAGTTTGCGGACCTTCTTCGCGAATCTGCTTGGGATACAGGGCGTCGCCTCGCCAGTCTACGGTTCGGATACCGTGCTCTGGACCCTGTCGCTTGAGGTTCAGTTCTATATGCTCTATCCGCTGCTGCTGGCCGCGCAGCGGCGGCTTGGGCCGGATCATCTGCTCGCGTGGCTCATGGCGCTGAGTGTGGTTTCCTATGTGCTGCTCGAGCGGCGCGGGACGCTCATCTTCGCGACGTATTGGTCTTCGTGGTACCTCGGCGCGTGGATCGCGGAACGTGAGGTGCGAGGACTGCGTTTTCCCCGACGGTACCTGCTGGTCGCATCGCCAATCCTGCTGGTGTTCGGCTGTGTCGCGTCGATGCGAGATGCGCGATACCTCTGGTGCCTGCCCTGGGCGCTCGCGTTCACGCCGTTATTCGTCGTGATGCTGCATGCGCACGCGAACCACGGCCTCGCGATGCGCGCGCTCGAGAAAATCGGGGATTTCAGCTATTCGCTCTACATCGTGCACATACCGATCTTCATGCTTCTGGCCTCATGTCTGTTTCATGGGACAAGGCAGGTCAGCATTCTCTGGTCGATTGGACTCTTTCCGGTCGGGCTTGCGACGGCATACATCTTCCATCTGCTGGTCGAGCGCCCTGCGATGGGAGTACTGCGCAGAAGGTCGATGCAACGGCGCGTCGTCGCCAGCGAGCTGGTGCAACTCGACGGACACAGATAGCGCTCAAGCCTCCTTTTGACGGTTGCCGCCCTCGCCCCTCAGCACAGCAACGGGCGGGAAAGCCAGCATCGCGTTGCGCCAATCCCCTCTCCCGTGGGCCCCAGCGTGTGCGTGCGATGTGTTGTTGCAGTACACCATGTGTGCGACGGCGAACGGATAGGCATCCCGCGGAAGATTAACTTCCTCCTACAGCAAATTTTAAAGTTGGGACACGAGCCGGGTGCGCAAAGCCGCCTGGCGCTTGTGCTTCCTGTGACCGGCTGCCGTTTTGCGCAAGTGCCGCGAGCCCATCGCCCTCGCCTTGCTCAGCACGGGACCTTCGTCAAAATTGTGGGGGAGTAGCAAATGTCACACAGAGATGGACTTTCAGGCGTTTTGCCGGGCGGGACCAATCATGTGCCTGGCGTGGCAGCGCGCTTCGATGCCATATGTGCCGAGTTCGGCAATCATCTTGCTGTGATTGACGCCACGGGCGAGGAAAATTACGCCGCCCTCGGCGAACGTTCGGCGCGGCTCGCCACCGTCCTGCACGAAATGGGACTGGAGCCCGGCGAGCGCTGCGCGATCATGGTTTCGCGCAGCCGCGACACGCTCGCCTTGATGCTGGCGATCCTGCGGCTGGGCGCCGTCTACGTGCCGCTGGACCGCGCCTATCCGAAGGCGCAGCTCGATTTCATCGTTTCCGACTGCTCGCCCAAGCTCATCATCGCTGAAGCGGCCGCGCTCGCCAGCGTTGGCGAACTGAACGGCGTCTCCGTCGATCTCGAGCATGTCGTGGCGGCGGCCGAGGCGGCCGAGCCCGCGCCGCTCCACGCTAGCACTCGTGACGACGCTGCTTACGTGATGTACACCTCAGGCTCGACCGGCAAGCCCAAGGGCGTGATCGTGCCGCAGCGCGCGATCCTGCGCCTCGTGCAGGGCCAGACGTTCACCGAGCTTTCGCCCCACACGCGCTTCCTCAACCTCGCGCCGCTCGCCTTCGATGCAAGCACGCTGGAGATCTGGGGACCGCTACTGAACGGCGGCTGTGCCGCCATCATCAACGAGGTCCAGCCCTCTCTCGACACGATCGCGTCCGAGATAGCGCGACTTGGCGTTACCAGCGCCTGGTTCACGGCTGGCCTCTTCAATGCGCTCGCCGACTATCGGCTGGAAGCCTTTCTTCCGCTCAAGGAGGCGCTGACGGGCGGGGACGTGCTGTCTCCCGTCCATGTTCGAAAGGTCATGGAGGCTCATCCGGGTCTGCAGATCATCAATGGCTACGGCCCGACCGAGAACACGACCTTCACTTGCTGCTATCGCATTCCGCGAGAAGGCGAGGCGCTCGCGCATGGCGATGCCATTCCCATTGGCTACGCCATCGCGGGCACGAGTGCCTACATCGTGGACGACAAGCTCGTGCCCGTTGCCGATGGAGAAGTCGGCGAACTGGTCACGGGCGGCGACGGCGTCGCGCTCGGCTATCTGAACCGCCCCGAACTGACGGCCGAGAAGTTCGTCGACGACGTTTTCGCTCCCGGCGCCAAGCTCTATCGCACGGGCGACCTCGTACGCCGCCGCGCGGACGGAGCAATTGAATTCCTCGGCCGCAACGACCGGCAGATCAAGATTGCAGGCAAACGCATCGAACTCGACGAAATCGAACATGCGTTGCGCGTGGCGCCCGGCGTGGCCGACGCGGCCGTGGCGGCGTTCGATGGCCGCATGGGCAAGGCCATCGCTGGCTTCGTGAAAGCCGATGCTGCGGACGCTGACGTTCTCCTGAAAGAAATCCGCGCTTATCTCAAGTCCGCCCTGCCCGACTACATGATGCCGTCGGAGCTGCGTGTGCTGCCGGACTTTCCGCTGACGCCCAATGGCAAGATCAACCGCAAAGCGCTGCTTGCGGAAATCGATACGCAATCCGAAACATCCGCAGCGGCCTCGCCCGTCGACGATGATGTTGCCGACAAGCTCGCGTCCGTATTTGAAGGGCTTCTAGGCAAATCCGTCGACCGCCGCGCGAACTTCTTCGACCTCGGCTTGCGCTCGCTCGATCTGATGCGCGCGCACGCCATCATCGCGCGCGACGTCGCAGCCAAGGTCGCGCTGGTGGATCTGTTCCGTCACCCCAATGTCGAGGCGCTGGCTGCGCAGCTGCGCACGACGCTCCCAGCAGCAAGCAAAGAGGCAATCCGTCAACGCCGAGGCGCGCAAAGCGGAGCCATCGCAGTTGTCGGCATGTCCGGGCGGTTTCCGGGCGCGCGCAATGTCTCCGAATTTTGGGCGAACATCCTCGCGGGGCGCGACTGCATCACGCATTTCGACCTGGCGGAACTGGAGGACAGTTTCGACGACAAGTCGCGCCGCGACGCGAGTTATGTCAAGGCGCGGCCGATACTGGCGGATGTCGATCACTTCGACGCCGGCTTTTTTGGCATGCTCGCGCGCGAGTCCGCGCTGACCGACCCGCAGCAGCGCCTCTTCCTCCAGATCGCCTGGGAAGCGTTCGAAGATGCCGGATACGACCCGGCGACGATCACCGGCGCCGTCGGGGTGTTCGCCGGCACGTCGATGAACACGTACTTCCTCAAGCACATCCTGTCCGATCGCGCGGTCATCGACGAATTTACGAGCCAGTTCCAGATCGGCGAGTATCAAAAGCTCGTTGGGGCCGGCGATTTCGTCGCCACCCGCACCGCCTACAAGCTCGGGCTCACGGGGCCGGCCATCTCCGTGCAGACGGCATGCTCCACCTCGCTCACCGCGATCAGCCTCGCCGTCGAGAACCTTCGTGCCGGACGCTGCGACATGGCGCTGGCCGGCGGCGTCTCGATCACCTTCCCGCAAAAGCGCGGCTACTTCTACGAAGAGGGCGGCATGGGCGCGCCCGACGGCGTCTGCCGTCCGTTCGACGCCGATGCGAAAGGCACGGTGTTCGGCAGCGGCGCGGGCGTCGTCCTGCTCAAGCGTCTCGAAGACGCCATCGCAGACGAAGACCCGATCTATGCCGTGATCCGCGGCGTGGGCATCAACAACGACGGTTCCGACAAGGTCGGCTTCACCGCACCGAGCGTCGATGCCCAGGCCCGCGCCATTGCCATCGCGCACGCCGAGGCTGGCATCGACCCGGCCTCGATTGGCTATGTCGAGGCCCATGGCACGGCTACGCCGCTTGGCGATCCGATCGAATTCGCGGGCCTCGTGCAGGCGTTCCGCCTGGGCGGCGCCGAGGGCGGCCAGTTCTGCGCGCTCGGCTCGGCGAAGGCCAACGTGGGGCACCTCGACGCGGCCGCGGGCGTAACGGGTTTCATCGCCGCGTCGCTCGCGCTGCGCAACCGCACGTTGCCGCCGCTCACGCATTTCCGCTCGCCCAACCCCGGCATCGACCTGACCGACAGTCCGTTCTTCTTCAATACGGCAGTGCGTCCCTGGGCTGATGGCGCCACGCCGCGCCGCGCCGGTGTGAGTTCCCTTGGCGTCGGCGGGACGAACGTCCATGTGGTGCTGGAGGAGGCGCCTTGCCGCAACGCCTCGGGCGAGCAAAGCGAACAACCTCAGATCCTGCCGCTGTCGGCCCGCAGCACGGCGGCGCTCGAACGGGCGAAGGCGAATCTCGCCACCCATCTCGCGAGCCATCCGGAGATCGCACTAGCCGACGTGGCCGCGACGCTGCAAACGGGCCGCCGCGATTTCGCGCACCGCGCCGTCGTGGTCGCCGAGAGCGTGGAGCAGGCCCAGGCCAAGCTCCAGAAAGGCGCGATCGAAGCACAGGCCCCGCAGGCCACGCCTGCAGTCGTCTTCATGTTCCCCGGCCAGGGCGCGCAGTATCCGGGCATGGGCGCCGCGCTCTATCGCACCGAGCCGGTCTATCGCGAGTGGATCGACAAGGGTGCCGAGGCGCTCGCCCCCCATCTCGGCCTGGACATCCGCACGCTGCTGTTGAGCGAAGCCCCGGAAGGCGACGATACCCCGCACCCGATCCGCTCGACGATCTACGCACAGCCTGCGCTCTTCCTCGTCGAATATGCGCTGGCGCAGTTGTGGATCTCGCGCGGCGTCAAGCCGGCAGCCATGATCGGCCACAGCGTCGGCGAGCTGGTTGCGGCCTGCGTGGCGGAGGCGATCGCTTTCGAGGATGCGCTGCGCCTCATCGCGCAACGCGGCGCGCTCATGCAGTCCGCCGAACCGGGCGCGATGCTGGTCGTGCGCCTGTCGGAGGCCGAACTCAGCCCCATGTTGCCCGCGGATGTCGATCTCGCCGCGATCAATGCGCCGACGCTCAGCGTCGTGGCAGGCCCCTTCGCCGCCATCGAGGCATTCGAGGCCACGCTCAAGGCACGCGACATCGAGCATCGACGTCTGCACACTTCGCACGCGTTCCACTCGCACATGATGTCGGGCGTCGTCGACGATCTGGCCAAGGTCGCGAACAGCCTGTCTTTCGCGCGGCCGAAGATTCCGTACGTGTCCTCCGTGACCGGGCAGTGGGCGGCGATGGATCAGCCGGTCTCGGGACAGTACTGGGCCAGCCATTGCCGCAATGTCGTGCGCTTTAGCGACGCGCTGGCCACGGTCACGGCAGAGGGCAAGCCGCTGCTGCTCGAAATCGGCCCGGGCCGCACGCTCTCGACCTTTGTCCTGCAGGGCTTGCCCAAGGACCGGCATCAGGGCGCGATTGCCTCGCTGCCCGACTTCGCAACGCGCGAGCGCGAGCTTGCCGTCCTCGCCGAGGCGACCGGGCGCCTGTGGCTGAACGGCGTCACGCCGAGCTGGAAAACGCTGCGGGATGAAACCGGCCGCCGCGTTTCGCTACCGACCTACCCCTTCGAGCCGGAACGGCACTGGATTGACGCCCCGGCAACCGCCTCTTCACGCCAGCCGACGACCGTTGCCCCAGCGATTGCCGCACAAGCCTCGTCCGAAGCCCTAATCGATACTCCCCAGACCGCCATGGCCCAAACCGTCCAAATCGACCGCAAACCGCGTCTCATTGCCGAACTGGCGTCGCTGCTCGCTGAAATGTCCGGCGAAGCACCGGATACGTCCAATCCGGACGTGACCTTCTGGGATCTCGGTTACGACTCGCTGTTCATGGGGCAAGTATCGCGGCAGCTGCGCCGCCGCTACGACGTCACGATCAGCTTCCGGCAGATCATGAGCGACTATCCGACGCTGCCTGCCCTCGCGCAGTTCCTCGATGGCGCCATGCCGCCCGATCCGGAAGTGCCGGCTGAGGCTGCGCCGGTTGCTGCGCCGGCCGCTGTTCAAGCCGCGGCCACGCCCGTCGCCATTGCGGCAGCACCGGTGGGTGCGCCTGTGGCTGTGCAAATGGCCGTTGCGCCAGCCACGGGCGACCTCCAGTCGGTGATCCGCGACCAGCTCGCCGCGATGCAGTCGGTGATGGCGCGTCAGCTCGAGGTGCTGCAAGGTGCGCCGCTGGCCGTGCAGCAGCCCGCCGCGATTCAGATCGCCGCCCCGGCCATCGCAGCCGCCCCGGTCGTTGCCGCCGCAGCGCCCGCACCTGCCGCCGCGCCCGCGCACGCCGCCGGCCCCGAGATCAAGTTCGAGGAGAACCGCCCGTCGCGCTTCACCGCGTACAAGCCCGGCGCCTCGCACTCGGCCCAGATGACCGACGCGCAGCAGGCGTTCATCACCGATCTGGCGGCGCGCTACTCGGCCAAAACTGCCACTTCCAAGTCTCGTACGCAGTCCTATCGCGCCGTGCTTGCCGATCCGCGTACCGCCAGCGGCTTCCGCGAGGAATGGAAGGAACTCGTCTATCCGATCGTCGCCCAGCGCTCGAAGGGCTCGAAGATCTGGGACGTGGACGGCAACGAATACATCGACGTGGTCAACGGCTACGGCCAGACCGCGTTCGGCCACACGCCCGATTTCGTGGTTACCGCGGTCAACGCGCAATTGGCCGAAGGCTTCGCTATCGGACCGCAGTCGCCGCTCGCCGGCGAAGTCGCCCAGATGTTCTCGGAGATGACGGGCCATCAGCGCGTCACGTTCTGCAATACCGGCTCGGAAGCCGTGATGGCGGCGATGCGTCTCGCGCGCACGGTGACCGGCAAGGACAAGGTGGTCTGCTTCGACGGCGACTATCACGGCCAGTTCGACGAAGTGCTCGTGAAGCCGGGCAGCGAAGCGGGCGTGCCGCGCGCATTCCCGCTCGCCCCCGGAATTCCGCAGACCTCGGTGGGCAACATGGTCGTGCTGCCTTACGCGCGCCCCGAAAGCCTCGAGTGGATCAAGGCAAATATCGACGATATCGCAGCCGTCCTGATCGAGCCGGTGCAGTCGCGCCATCCCAATCTGCGTCCGAAGGAGTTCGTGCAGCAGTTGCGCGACGTGACGGCCGCCAATGAGTCGGCCCTCATCTTCGACGAGGTCGTGACGGGCTTTCGCGTCCATCCGGCCGGCATGCAAGGCCTGTGGGGCATCCAGGGCGACATGGCGACCTACGGCAAGGTGGTCGGCGGCGGCCTGCCCATCGGCGTGCTCGCCGGCACCACGCAGTACATGGACGCGCTCGACGGTGGTCAGTGGCAGTTCGGCGATGCTTCGGTACCCGAAGTTCCGCCGACGTTCTTCGCAGGCACGTTCGTGCGCCATCCCGTCGTGCTGGCCGCGATGAAAGCTGTCCTCCTGCACCTCAAGGAAGCGGGCCCGGCGCTGCAGGAAGGGCTCGGCGAACGCATGGCCGGCCTCGTGCAGCGCGTCAACGCGCATCTGGAGAAGGTCGGCATCGCCACGCGGGCCGAATCCTTCTCGAGCTGGTTCTATGTGAATCTCGCGGGCGAGGATCGCCTCGGCAGCCTCTTCTATCCGTATATGCGCTACCTCGGCGTGCATATCATGGAAGGCTTCCCCTGCTTCCTGACGACGAGCCATTCGGACGAGGACATCCGCAAGATCGGCGACGCCTTCATCGCGAGTATCGATGCGCTCCAGCGCGTCGGCATTCTCGGCGGCGTGCAGGATGCGGCGGCGCTGACGCAGGCCGAACCGGCGCTCACGCAATCGGCGCTCACCGAGCCGCAGAAGGAAATCTGGATGTCGGCCCAACAAGGCCACGAAGCCTCGCTCGCGTTCAATGAGTCGTTCACGCTCGAACTCAATGGCAAGCTGAACGAGGCCGCGTTCGAACGCGCCTTCGCCGCGACGGTTGCCCGCCACGATGCGCTGCGCGTGCACTTCTCGCGCGTGGGCGACATGATGTTCGCGGAACCGACGACGACCGTGCCGCTGGTCCCGATCGATCTTTCCACTCACGCCGATCCGGCGGGCGAGCTCAAGGCCATCATCGACGCGGAAGCCCGCGAGGTCTTCGACCTGACCCAAGGCCCGCTCGCGCGCGCCGCACTGGTTCGCCTCGAAGCGCAGAAGTGGGCGTTCGTGTTCACGGCGCATCACATCGTCTGCGACGGCTGGTCGATCAACATCATCCTGCGCGATCTGGCTGCGCTCTACGCCGCAGAAGTCTGGGGCACGCAGCCGGAACTCGACGAGGTGCAGAGCTTCCTTGCCTTCGCCAAGGCGCAGGACGAGATCGGCGTCGAGAAGGAAACGCGCGAGTTCTGGATGAACGTCCATCGCGTCCCGGCGCCGCAACCCGATTTGCCCGGCGACCGCCCGCGTCCGGAACGCAAGAGCTTCAACGGCGCTTCGACGACCCGCCATCTGGGAGCCGATCTTCTCAAGCAAGTGAAGACCGCTTCCTCGAAGCAGGGCTGCTCGCTGTTCGCCACGCTGTTCGGCGCGGCCCAGGTGCTGTTCGGCCGTCTGTCCGGCAATGACGATGTGGTGATCGCCGCGCCGATGGCTGGCCAGTCGCAAGCGGGCGAAGCGCTGTTGGTTGGTCACTGCGTCAACTTCCTGCCGCTGCGCGTGAAGTTCGACCGCGAGAAGCCTTTCGCCACGCACATGAAGGCAGTGCGCGATCACCTCTACGACGCAGGCGACCGCCAGAACTACACCTACGGCGCACTCGTGCGCGATCTCGGCATCAAGCGCGATCTCAACCGGCTGCCGCTGACCGATCTGCAGTTCAACCTGGAAAAGGTCGACGGCGAACTCGACATGGCAGGCGTCACCACGCACTTCGCGCCGAACGCGAAGGCCTACAGCAACTTCGATCTGTTCCTGAACGTGATCGAATCGGCACAGGGTCTGCGTCTCGATTGCGACTTCAACACCGACGTCTATGACGAAACGACGATCCAGCGCTGGCTCGGCTACTACGAAACCTTGCTGACGGCAATCGCACGCGATGCCGAAACGTCTGTCGCAGCGCTGCCGCTCTTGAGCGATGCGGAAATCCACCATCTGCGTGACGAGCTGAACGCTTCCCAGCGCGACTACGATCTCTCGCAGACGACCCCGGCGCTGATCGCCGCGCAGGCCTGGCAGGCCCCGGATACGACGGCCGTATCTGACGACTCGACGAGCCTGACCTATGGCGAACTCGATGCGCGCGCCAGCCAGATCGCCCGCCGGCTCATGGCGGCGGGTATCGCGTCGGGCTCACGCGTCGCCCTCGCGATGGAGCGCAGCGCCATGATTGTGGCCGCCATGATCGGCGTGTGGCGCGCGGGCTGCGCCTACGTGCCGCTCGACATGACGATGCCGCCTGCACGCCTGCGCCAGATTCTCGATGGCGCTGGCATCGCCGCTATCCTCAGTGACGAGGAAAGCCTCACGGTGCTGGAACCGGGCGCGCATCGCGTGCTGGACGTGGAGGCGCTCCTCGCGCAGGACGACGACGAGACTGTGGCGCTGCCCGCCGTAACGGACGCGGATTCGGCCTACGTGATCTTCACGTCGGGCTCGACGGGCCAGCCCAAGGGTGTGGAGATCGGCCATCGCGCGCTGAGCAACTTCCTGCTCTCGATGGCGCACGCGCCGGGCTTTACGGTCAGGGACAGCATCGTCGCGGTGACGACGTTCTCCTTCGATATCTCGGGTCTCGAGCTGTTCCTGCCGCTCATCGCCGGCGGCCGGACTTTCATCGCCGGCCACGCGGAAGTGCGCACCGGCTTCGAGCTGGTGACCCGCCTGACGGAAGAAGCCGCCACCGTGCTCCAGGCGACGCCTTCGTTGTGGCGCATGCTGCTCGAGGCCGGCTTCAAGGCGCCGAAGGGCTTCAAGATCCTGTGCGGCGGTGAGCCGTTGCCGCGTGACCTCGCCGACGACCTGCTCGCAACTGGCGCGGAGGTGTGGAATCTCTACGGCCCGACCGAGACGACGATCTGGTCCTCCGCCTCGCGTGTCGTTGCGAACGCACCGGTGGTGATCGGCGCGCCGCTCGCCAATACCGACCTGCACGTGCTGACCGACGACCTGCATCTGGCGCCCGAAGGCGTGAGCGGCGAACTGTGGATTGGCGGTGAAGGCCTGGCGAAGGGCTATTTCAACCGCCCCGACCTGACCGATGCCGCCTTCAAGTCGGTTGCCGTCGAAGGCGCCGCGCCGCGCCGGCTCTACCGTACCGGCGATCTCGCGAAACGGCTCGCCGACGGCTCGCTCCAGCACCTGGGCCGTCGCGACCAGCAGATCAAGCTGCGCGGCTTCCGCATCGAGATCGAGGATATCGAGGCCACCCTGCGCAAGGCTCCCGGTGTTGCCGCAGCCGCCGTCGCCCTGCATACCGTGGCCGACAGCGCGCGTCTCGTGGGCTACCTGGTCGGCGCTGGCTCCGACAAGCCGGATCAGAGCGCAGTCGCGGCGCATGTCGCCGGTCAACTGCCGTCCTACATGGTGCCGACGCTGTGGATGACGCTCGACGCGCTGCCTCAGACCAGCAACGGCAAGCTCGACCGCAAGGGCCTGCCCGTGCCGACGGCGGACATGGTGGCCGCGCCGGTGCGCCAGCCGCATGCCGCGCTCAAGGTCGTGCCGCAAGCGCCGGTGCCGGTCGAACCAGCGGCGCGCGAGCCCGAGGCGAGCGAACCCGCGCAAATCGTGGTCGCCGCAGCCGAACCCGCGGTCATGACGCCGACGCAGGCCACCATCGCCGCGATCTGGGGCGAGGTGCTCGGCCTGCAGCAGGTGGGTATCGATCAGAAGTTCTTCAGCCTCGGTGCAGACAGCCTCCAGCTCTTCCGCATCGTTGCACGAATGAATGAGCGCGGGTTGGGCGTGGATGCGCGTCAGCTCATGAAGAACGTCACGATCGAGCAGCTGGCCGCGAGCCTTGACGGCACGCAGACGGACGAGCCGGTCGAGGCGCCCGCCGTGGCGCGGCCGTCGATCCTCAACTTCAAGCGCAGGATTGCCGAGGGAGCCTGAGCGATGAATTCGATAGCCTTGAATATCGCACCTGTGCAGGAGGTCGAGGCGGGCCACGCCCTCTTCCCGGCGACCGCCTGCCAGGTACGCTACTGGCACGAGCAGAAGGCGTCGCCTAAGGCCTCCGCGCTCAACATCGCCTTCCGGCTGCAATTGTCGGGGCCGCTTACCGCCGCGAGCATCGAACAGGTGCTCAGCGAACTGGTAGTACGGCACGAGATCTTGCGCACCGGCTTCCTGATGACGGGTGCGGGGCTGCGCCAGCAGGTCTGGAGCCGCGCCCCGTTCCGGCTCGAGGTAGTGGATCTCGGCGGTCTGGACGAACAGGCCGCGCTGGCCGAGGCTCAGCGCGTGGGGCAAGAGCAGGCACGCACGCCTTTCGACCTGTCGTCGGCGTCCTTCTTCCGGGCCGTGTGGTTGCCAAGGTCGAGCACGCAAGGCGAGTTGCAGCTGACGTTCCATTCGCTCGTGATGGACGGCTGGTCCTTCGCGATCCTCGTGCGCGAACTCGTGGAAGGACTCGCGGCGTTGCACGCGGGCCATGAACCCGAGTACGCGGATGTCGACCTGCACCATGGCGATTACGCACTATGGAAGGGTGAGTTCCTGGCCAGTGCGGCGATCGATCGCGCTCGCGTCCATTGGCGTCAGGAGCTTAAAGGGTTCAGCCGCTTCGACGTAAAGGGCGACCGCCCCCGGCCGCCGGAGCGGCGCTTCCAGGGCGTCATTCGCTCGATTCTGTTGCCGGGCGAGATGAGCGAGCGTCTGATCGCGGCAGCCAAGGCGCAAGGCGTGACGCTCTTCAGCGTGGCGGCTGCGGGCCTCGCGATGTCGCTGCAAAAGACGACTGGGCAGCCCAAAGTCGCCATGGGCACGCAGATGTCGGTGCGCGATCAGCAGGAACTCGAAGGTGTAATCGGGCCGCTCATCAACACGGTGATCTTGCGCCTCGATGTGACCCAGGGCAGTACGCTTGCCGATGTCACCGCACAGTGTGGCGCCAAGCTCAGCGACGCTATCGAGCATCTGCACGTGCCGTTCGAAGAGATGATGGAGATGGCCGGCGAAGTGTCGGATATGAACCGGCCGCCGCTATGCTCGGTCAACTTCGCTTTGCAGCAAAGCTTCGTCGGCATGGGCGACGAGGTCCGCCGCCAGGATTTCGCCGCGACGACTTCGCCCTCCTTCAACGCGGGCGCGCTCTACGACCTCAACTTCTTCATGGTGCGGCGCCCAGAAGGCTGGCGCATCTCCTGTGAGGGCGACACGGACCTCTACGACATCGAGACGATCGACCGGCATCTGGCTGAATGGCGCGAGGTGCTGGAAGCCGCCGAAGTCATGCCGCAGCGAGCGCTCGCGCCCGCCGCCGGAAACGACACGGCGCAAGTCGCGGGCGGCGTGGGCGTCAGCGGTTTTATGAGCCGTGCGGAGCTGGAGGCGAAAGCGCACAACGTCGTGCGCTTCAACGAGGAGGGTTCGCAAACGCCCGTCATCGTGCTCAACAACATCGCGGTCTTGTATGAACTGGCCAAACAGGTTGGCGACGTGCGGCCCATCGTCGACGTTCCCATGGTGCCGAAGACGCCTCAGCCCAACTTCCCGTTGCGCGCTTTCGAGGATCTCGCCGCGGACGCCGTGCGACTCATCAGACTGATCCAGCCAAGCGGCCCTTATATTCTCATGGGCTACTGTGTGCTGGGCGCGATGGCGCTGGAGGCGGCTCACCAGTTGCGCCGCGAAGGCGAAACGGTGGAGCTCGTCGTCCTCACCGACTCCTGGTGCCCGGGGTATCGGGAAACGATGCCCTGGTACGATCGCCTGTTGCGCAAAGTCCAGGTGCGCATGGACGACATCCCGCGCGACTACCGCCTTGCGAAGCGTGGCGAGATGTCCATGATTGCGTTCCTCCAGCAGTTTCGGACCGTTCGCTGGCTTCGTCTGACGCAGCTTGCGGTGAAGTTCGGCTTCCTGAAGAACGACAGCGCGAACAACATGATCGACGACAACCTCTGGTATGGCCGCAATATCGGCTATCTGCGCGAGCAGCAGGTGCGATATCGTCCGAAGACCTACGACGGCAATGTCCAGATCTTCCGCAGCGGTCAGGTGCTTAAGGGCCGCCTGTTTGCGCACGACATGGGCTGGGGTGAAGTGATCAGCGGCAAACTGGTCGTCACCGAGGTTCCTGGCATGCACAACCAGATGTTCCGCGCGGCCGGCGCGGCGGTCATGGGCAAGCAACTACTCGACCGCTTTGCCGAAACCGCGCACGACGAACAGGAAAACGCCCTTGAAGGGCCATGATCTCGGTGCGCCACGATAGGGTAAATGGCCTATGTCCCGTTCGCGTAGGGTGTTGCTGGTCGCGCTTTTCGGCGCACTGTCCGTCACCGGCCTTTTTGTCAGACTAGCCGTTCCCGGTCTGTTTCGCCGTGTGCCGGTCGCCGTCGCCAACGCGTCGGAGCCGCCATCGGGAAGGGTGCGCCTCGCCGTGCTTGGCGACTCCAATAGCCAGTCCTACCACGACACTCTCATGTTGGGAGATCCGCGCGCGCGAGGGGGCAAGTGGCGCGCGACCACCTGGCAGTGGACCGAGGTGCTTGCCCAGTTGCGGGGAGACCAGATCGACCAGGGCAAATGGGGCGCGTGGGGAACCGGGAAGTATCGGGCCATCGCCAGCGAAGCTTTGGGTGCGCTCGCCCGCACGCCCCCTAAACAGGACTACCGCTATAACTTCGCGGTTAGCGGCGCGACCTGCAGCCAGTTGATGGGGCAATCGCAGCGCCAGGCGATCCGTCTCGTCGATTTGATGGACACAGAACCACAAGCCTGGCGAGGCGGCATCGTGTTCATCCGGATCGGTGACAACGATCTCAGCAGCCACGAGCTATTTGATGAGATGTCACGCGATCCATCTGCATCGCACCCCGCGGCCGTGATCGACGCTTGCATCAAGTCAATTGGCGAAGCCGTCGCGCTGATCCGCAAATATCACCCGGATACCTATGTCGTTCTCTCGACTGCGGCCAGCGGCGCGGATTGGCCGGGCGAGTTCGAAAGCTGGCAATCCGCAAGAGAGATAGCCAATATCGACGCCGGTATAGATCGCTTCAACAATGGCTTGCGCGCGCTCGCCGCAGCAGATCGCCATGTCTATGTTCTCGAAGATGAAGCGTGGTTCAGAAGCATGTGGGGCCAGCGCGACGATCAAGGGCGTCCAAATTACAAGACGGTTCATCTCTCGCCTGGCTGGTCCATCACCAATACGTCCGGCGACGATCCGCACAATGTCTTCCTTTCAGACAGCCATGCCGGCGTAGTCTGGAACACGCTCTGGACCCAGTTCTTTGTCACTTCACTGAACGCCGCTTTCGGGCTGCACATCAAACCGATCACGGACGCCGAGGTCGTCGATTTTCTCAGGCCAAGCTTCAGAGCCGCCGACACAACTTCGGTGACCAGGCAGGAAGCTGTCAACTAGACCGCACATCCCGGGTAAACGCCAAAACCGGCTTGGATGTTCGTCAACGCACATCTGGCCCACGGGCGCGATAGTAGCCTGCAAGCAATATCCCTCTAACCTGCAAAGGTGTGCCATGTCTGTGACTAGCAATGGTGCGGCGTTGGCCGATGCATCCCCCCAGCTCACCTCAGACGGAAAATTCCTGCACGCTTGCAATCAGGAATTCAAAAACAACTTCAATCTGCATCCGTTCAAATTCAATCATCTGTTGCATGAGAGCGGCTTGTTCGAGATCCCAAGGATCGAGGAGGTCGCCCTGCGGATGCTTGAAAAGAATGGCAACGTCCGCGCGATCAACTTCAAGAATAGTTCGCTGGAAGCCAGGTTCAGCGCCATGCCGCATAGCACGCGGCTGAAAGAGGCGTTTGCGAGCGTTCACGAAAACGACTCATGGATCAAGCTGACTCAGGCACACCTTTACGACGCGGACTACGCCCATGTCCTTGAGTCGATTACGGCCGAGCTCGAGGAGTTGTCCGGTTACCCGCTGCGCAGCGACATCACCCTGGTGACGATGACATTGCTGGTCTCGTCGCCGAATATCTCGACGCCCTTCCACATCGATCACGAAACCAACTTCCTCTTCCAGTTGCAGGGCTCGAAAGACGTATGCCTCTTCCCGGCTACCGATCGCGAGCTGGTGCCTGACCAGGAAGTGGAGCGCTACTACGCGGGCAACTTCGAGGCCGCGCGTTATCGTCGTCAACTGCAGAGTCGCGGCACGATCTTCCGGCTCAACCCGGGTGAAGTGGTGCATCACCCCTCATTGGCGCCGCATTGGGTCAAGAACGACGACAACATTTCGGTGAGTATCAGCATCAACTACTGCATGAGGTCGCTCGAGCAGCGCGCGCGGGTTTATCAGGCTAACTACGTTCTGCGCATGATGGGGCTGAAGCCGTTGCCACCCGGTGTTTCGCCATTGCGTGACAGCTTGAAAAGAAAAGTCATCTCGACGCTCGAACATCGCCATCCCAAAACATTTGCGGAAGTCGTTCACTCGCCGGTGACCCGATTGAAGTCCCCGCTGAATGCGGTTCGGCGTCTGGTCAAACGCTGAACGCCTGCGATGAAATCGTTACGCCAGTCGGACAACCGCGGCATCTGCGCGAGGTAATCATGGACTATATCGGCCGCCCTCACTTTCTGGCTCCGGAGCCTCTCCTGAGGGAAGCGTCAACCTCGCCGGCAGGCGCGCGCGAGACGACTGCGCGGTCCAATCCTGCGCTTGCGGAGGCTCCCTCGGTTAGCGAGCCCTGCCTGTTGTCGCTCGTCGTACCGTTCTATAACGAGGAGGAGATGATCGGCGCGTTCTTCAGCACGGTCATTCCTGTACTCGAATCGATAGACGGAACCGAGTTTGAAATCGTCTGCGTGAATGACGGCAGCCGCGATGACACGCTGCGCATGCTGATCGGCATGTCGAAGGAAGACAGCCGCATCCGTGTCATCGACCTGACGCGCAACTTCGGCAAGGAGGCCGCGCTTTCGGCAGGGCTCGACGAAGCGCGCGGCGCCATTGTGATTCCTTTCGACGCGGATTTGCAGGACCCGCCGAAAATCATTCCGCTATTGGTCGAGAAATGGCGCGAAGGCCACGACGTCGTCGTTGCCAAACGTGTGAGCCGGCTGACGGATTCCTTCCTCAAGCGCCAGACCGCGGCAATCTTTTATCGCATACACAACGCGATGTGCGACACGAAGATCCCGGAGAACGTGGGTGACTTCCGTTTGATCACGAGGGAGGTCGTGGACGCCCTTAAACAGCTCCCCGAGACGCGGCGCTTCATGAAGGGCCTGTTTGCCTGGGTCGGCTACCGGACCGCAATCGTCGAGTATGTGCGCGAGCCTCGCCTCGCAGGCAGGTCGAAGTTTTCGGGTTGGAAACTGTGGAACTTCGCGCTGGAGGGCTTCACGAGTTTCAGTACGCTGCCGCTCCGCGTATGGACTTACGTCGGCAGCTTCGTGGCATGTATCGCGATTATGTATGCATCGTTTCTCATTGTGCGAACCTTGATTCAAGGGGTCGCCGTACCTGGCTACGCGTCATTGATCTCGGCCGTGCTCCTGCTCGGCGGGGTTCAGTTGATCGGCATAGGCGTACTTGGCGAATACATCGGCCGCATCTACTACGAATCGAAGAATCGGCCGGTTTATCTGATCCGCCGCCGCTATCAATCTGCGGGCACGAGCGATGCCTGATCTGCGCGCGGCAAGAAGGTTTGTGGTCTATGCGGGCGTCGGTGCGATCGGCACCGTCGCACAGTATGCGATTTTGATTGCGATGGTCCACTCCGGTCTTGCCTCCCCGGCGGTCAGTTCCATGGCCGGGGCGACCGTCGGCGCGATCGTCAACTACAGCCTCAACCGCCAGATCACGTTCCGAAGCAAGAGCAATCCCCTGTCGACCGCACCGAAGTTCGCCATCATCGCCTTGCTCGGCGTATTGATGAACGGTGTGTGCATGAAGTTCTTCGTCACCAGTCTTGGTTTGAACTATCTCATTGCGCAGCTGGTTACGACTGCCCTTGTTCTCGGCTTGACCTATCTGCTCAACTCGGCGTGGACGTTCAACGAAAAGGGGCGCTTTTCCGGCGCGGCCTCCAGTGCGTCGAATCAGGTCCCGACGGCAGGCGACGCACCGCCGCCCTGAACGCCACTCCCCTTTCGGCGAACCTGGGAATCTTGTCTGTGCGCACGCATATGCCGATGAATCCGCCTCGCTCGATCGAAAGCCGCGTTGCCCAACGCACAGAGAGGTTCGATTCCACCGGCTAAATTCATCGCGTGACTTGCCTACACGAACGTAAGCGAGATGCCCTGCTGTCATATGACGGCCGGGGCGACATCGAGCGATGAACGAGGCGTGCAGAAACACGCCATCGTTTCCGAGAATTCGCCACATTGTGCTGGATCGTTCCAGACCGTAGCGGCGTTTGCGTCCGACAAGGCGGATATCGGCCCGTGCTCACACCTCGATTGATATTGGGCGTTAATAGCTCATTTTGCTGATTGGACCACTGGGCGGTTGACTCCCTTATCTATTGATCTTCTAGCTGCAGGCGTGGAGGTGCTACATGACAATAAAGTGGTCACGGGGGAATGTGCATTTGATCCTGTCCTGGATCGTCGTCGGCATACTCGGTATCGTCGAAGGCCTCTACGGTCGGACACAATATTATGGCGACTGGATCTCCTATCTCAATGTCAGCTGGGCCGTCACGCACCTCGACTGGCGCGAAATATTCAACCCGTTCTGGAATCCCGGCTATCCCGCATTGGTTGCCGGCGCCCGGGCGTTGGCCGCCCCCACGCCGGACGGCGAGTGGTATGCCATAACGGCAATCAACTGGGTAATCTATCTCGTTGCTTATGCCGCCTGGCGCGGACTGATCCGCAGTGCGCTCGCGCTGTATTGGCCTGGTTCGCTTGCGCTGAGCAAGCACCCGTTCACCGTCTGGATTGGGGTTTGCGTTTTTCTTGGCGCCTGCCTCGCGCTTGATTCCGTTTCAGCCGCGTGCCCGGACTTGCTTGTCACCACCGGCTTCCTCCTGGCTTCCGGCCTGCTTCTCTCCCTGATTCGTCGCAAAGACCTGCTGACTGCGACTTTGCTTGGTCTGGTTCTGGGTCTAGGCGTTTGGGTAAAGGGGGTATTCACTCCATTTGCCTGCCTGTTCGTGTTGACGCTTTTCATCTATTGCTGCACGAGGGGCGGCCTGTGGAAATCGCTCGGTGCGGTAGCGGGAACCTTCGGTGTTTTTTTTGCGGTCTACATCGCCGGGATTTCCTGGTCCTATGGGGAATTCACGCTTGGCGCCTCAGGTGCCCTGAATGTCCCCTGGCACGTAAACGAGCTTCCTCACCTGACCAATTGGCAAGGCGGACCGGCGCAGTTCGGCCGGCCAATCCATCCGACCAGTCAACTGGTAGCGGGCTTGCCGGTGTTCGGCTTTGGTACGCCTTTCCACACGACGTACCCACCCTATAACGACGTCGCATATTGGTACAAAGGCTTTAAGACGTTCTTCAGTTTGAAGATGCAATTGATAGCAATGGGCCGGTCGCTGTGGAGCTTGCAGCAGATACTCAAGCAACATCCAACGGTGCTTTCGCTCGCCGCAGCGCTCTTGTTTATCGTTGCCAGACGGTCATGGCGAGCATCGCTCCTCAAGACAATCATCCGCGTTTGGCCATTGCTGCTGCCAACCGTCGGAGGTTTCGCCACCTATTTTATTGTTCACGTTGAAGATCGTTATCTCAGTGCGTTCGTTTTGGTTATTGCGCTTCTGACATGGGCGCCATTGCTCGACGCAACCCTCCAATCGCGCCGCCTGCTCGCCACAGCGCTCGTCATCATCTATGGCGCAGGCGCGCTCGGTGAGCTTGCCATGACCGACGGGCCTTCGTTCGTGGCGGCGGTTAATCGATCGGACTTTCACGACGACCCGAAATGGCGGATTGCTGACGCTCTCACGGCCTCCGGGTTGCAGCCGGGGGATCCGGTCGCCGTGATACGGGATAGCTATCCCACTGTCAGAGTCAGCTGGGCCTATGTCTCACGCTTGCGCATCGTCGCCGAGTTCGGCGGTCTGCCGTACCGTATCGAGCCGCAGGACCGTAACCGCCTCGATCGCAAAGACGAAGTCCTCTGGCCGAATTTTAGTGAAACATTCTGGACGAAGCTTACGGCGCAACAGCGTGAAGAGATCATGCAAGCGTTCCATCAAACCGGAGCGCGAGCGGTCGTGTCCCTCGCAATGCCGAATATTGAGCCCGGTCCTGGCTGGGTAGCCCTGAAGGGAACGCCCGCGTGGCTTTACAAGTTCGACGATGTGGCCAATAAACCCACGGTCGCAAGTAATTAGTTATCCGTCGTTTTCACGTCCCACGCAATTGGGTTCCCAGGTGCCAAAGGGTATTGCTTATCCCTCATTAGACTAAGAGGAGCGATCACATGGAGACTACCGCCGTCCCCCCCGTTCTCGAAGCGACATTGCCTGACAAATGGATCGACGCGGATTCCTCGGTGTTTCGGGAGAATTTCGAGCGGAAGAGCTTCGACGTCTCCCACCATCTGGCGTCCCATCCGCTCTTTCAGCTTCCTCAATTGATGGAATTGGCGGAGCGAACCCTGAAAACGCGCCCAGATGACCTCTATTTCGACATGGGTGACGTCGCGCCCGGTCAGAAATGGAAAGATACGAATCGTGCGTTCTCGCCGCTCAATGCGTTAAAGCAGCTGGAAGACTCCAACGCCTGGTTCATTTTCAGAGGCCCGCAACAAGATCCAGCCTACGCCGAGCTGTACAGGCATGCGATGGCGGAGATCAAGGGTATGGTTGGCGGTGACATCGAATCGCAGATCAAGCGCGAAGACCTGATCATTTTCGTGACGTCACCGAAGCGGGTGACGGCGTATCACATCGATCGGGAATGCAATTTCATCCTTCAAATCCACGGTCAAAAGGATTTGTACGTCTTTGATCGCGAAGACCGGCAGGTGCTTCCCGAAGAGGAACTCGAGCGATTCTGGACGATCGACCACAACGCGCCGAACTATCGACCCGAGTTGCAGGACAGGGCGAAGACGTACAAACTGGCCCCCGGCAACGGCGTTCACGTTCCTGTCAATTGCCCCCATTGGTTGAAGAACGGCGACAATATCTCGGTGACGTTGAGCGTAAATTTTCAGTTTCTCAACACGCTGCGCGCGGATGTCTATCGGGCCAACTATTACCTGCGCAAGCTTGGTCTCAACCCCACTCCGCCCGGACGAAGCGGCGTGCGGGATCGCGCCAAGGCCGCGGCTTTCTCGGCGGTGAATACCGCCCGCCGCGTTGCGAAGTCGGCCCTGCAAGGAAGCGACTAGTCTTACGTGTTGCCGTGGCCCGCCCCGGCTCGCCGGGGCGGGCCTTGTTGTTGCACGCACACTGCTGCCCACGGACCCCGCACTGCCCCCTTGCAATTGGGTCCAGCACGATCCCGCGAATCAACCGACCTTTTCAACCAGTGCTCTCCAGCTAGCGAGTATCGGTTCGCGCGCAAAAAGCTCGAGATGCGCGCGCGCCTCCGAAATCCGCCGACCACGCTCCTCGTCCGGCATTTCGGCTAGCGAACGCATACCGAACGCGATCGATTCGCGAGCAAGCGGATCGGCGCACAGCATCGCGCCGCCGCCAACTTCCGTCAAAATGCTCCCACGGGAAACGAGGCATGGTAAATCGTGCTCTATCGCCTCGATCACCGGCATTCCGAATCCTTCCAGCAGACTCATCAGCACGAAGCCGGATGCGTTGCGATAAAGCCAACGAAGTTCTTCATCTTTCGTATAACCCGGCATCACGACACCCGGAGATTGCCTGGCAAGTTCAATAGCGACGTCGGCGCCGGACTCGCGCCCTCCGACAAGGACATACTGCCAGCCTTTCTCCACGAGCCCGCTTGCCGAAAACGCCTCGATACAACGAGCCTGGTTCTTCCGATCGCCGATACTCCCCACCGTCAGCAGAAAGCGGCGCGAAACGCCTTCCACCGGACGCCCCTCTCCTTTCTTGACTCCCAAACGGGTTGGAATATAGATGACGTTCGACGAGGCAAAGTCATTGCCGTACAGCGCGTGAAATTCCCGCTGCGAAGTCTTGCTGACGAAGACCATATGGGGCTTCATTCGCCGGATCTCGTCATAAGCCCGAACGTACAGTTCATTGACACCCGGTGCGAAGTATTCTGGATGGGTGATCGGACCCACATCGTGGCACAGCACAATGTCTCGCGCTTCCAGGCGATGGCGCACGACGCTCAGTGGATCGAGATGCAGCGTAGGGCGTGGATCGCGAATGACCGGCAAGAGTGAAACGAGCCGCGACCTGTTGACCCGTGCAATGGTTTCCTTGTGGGTCAGGCGGCCCACGATCCGGCGCATCAGATCACTATGGGGAAATTCGTGAAATCGGCCGTAGTGGACCCTCGTCACCCTGGTGCCGAGCGTTGAAATGATGTCCTTCCCCAGAAAGAGCTTGCCGGTTCGATCATTGAGCGCCAATGAGAAGTCGACATCAATAGACATTACGTGCCCCCAACATCGCTTTTCTATAAGGAATTCAGCCACTCACGGCCTTCACGGTCTCGAAGATGCTGCGCGCCGCCTGTCTCCAGGTGAAGCCACCAGCCTGCCGGCGTCCGGCGGATATCAGTGACTGCCGCACGGACTCATCGTTGAGTACGGTCAAAATATGCATTCGCCAGGCGTCCGCGTCGAACGGATCAGCATAAAGCACCGCCTTGCCACAAACTTCCGGAAGCGCGCCAAACGGTGCAGCGACGACCGGGCAACCCAGCACCATTGCCTCCAGCGGAGGCAGACCAAACCCTTCTGTAAGCGAGGGAAAGGCGAGTGCGCCGGCGTGGGTCATCAGCCCAACGAGCTCGGCATCGCTAATGCGGCCGGTAAATCGCACGTTGGGAGGCACGACATGCCCGAGACTTTCGAAGTCGGCCTGGCTCGCACTGCCGAACAGCACGAGTTCGACGTCGCTCAGCTGTGCGCCTGCGAAGGCCTTGAGCAAAATGCCGACGTTCTTGTGTTTCTGGGTGTTCGCGAGTGCGAGTACATAGCGCCGCGGCTTCAGGCTCAACGCCGCGAGTTGTCGCGCGTCCGGCTGGACCTGCAGAACATGGTCGCAGCCGTTATGCACGACGACAATCTTGTCCGCGTTTGCAATGCCATAACGCACCAGCTCGGCTTTAGAGAACTCGGATACGGTAAAGATGATCTTGTGACGTTTGCCGATAAAAAAGTAGAGCGATTTGTACCAAAGCCGGAAAGGAAGCGAATAGGATTCTGGGGCCGAATATACCTGTGCATCGTGGATCATCGTCGCCGAATCCCGATGAAGCAAAGGCCCGAGATTGCACAGATTAAGAATGAAGTCCCTTCTGCGAGCCAGGGGAAGATAGCATTGCTCCCACGCGATCCGGTGAATCTTGCGAACCCAGCGACTCTCGCGAACGCACGAAATGTTCCGGTAACGCGGAATCTCGACGCGGTCTCTGACTACGAGGGCGCAATCGACGCCGCTGCCGGCTTGCGCCGCAATCAGCGCATCGGTCGCAGCGACGAGTTGCTCGGCAACCTTGTGCACGCCCGTCGGCGCTGCCCCGAAGAACTTGCCATTGAACGCTATCGTCTTCGACGCGATCGTTTTCATAACCCCCCTCCACGTTCAAGCGTCAATTCTCTTCAGTCAATGGCCCGGCAATCGATCAGATGGCAGCTCAAGCGGCCGCAACGATAGCCCAGAGGTTTCGAGCAAGATTCGCGCTACGCGATTTCCGTCCTTCCGCAGGCCAGTGCCGCTTTCTCCGACGGGTATGCTATCGACCCACCCGGCGCAGCACTGCTGGATACCGCACGCAAACGCGTGCATAGCCAGCCTCCGCGTACCGGCTCAAACGGGAGTATCGGCGGCCGTGGCGTCGAGAACCGGTTTAGGCGTCGATCGGCCAAATCGGGATACGAGCCACGCACGGATGGGCGTATCGATGAAACGCATGATGAGATAACTGGTCAGCAGGATCGCGGGCAAGAACACGGCGGCCTCCAGAATCGGATCCTTTCTGTGCATCAACTCCTGATAGACGCCGTTGAGCCAGACAAACGTGGGGTAATGCAACGCGTACACGGGATACGACAGTTCCCCAAGAACGAGCGCGACCGTCCGTACGGGCCCGGTGAGCGCAATCGAAGATCCGCCGAGGATCAGCAACGGCATCACGGCGGCGGCCCACAGCCACTGCACGAAGAACGGGATCTGGCCATTCCACCCCATAATGACCATGGTTGCGACGCACGCTGGAAGAAAAAGCGACTTCCAGATCTTCAACGAGAGCAGCCCGAATTTCACATGGCAGTGATAAAGCAGGACGCCCAGATAATAAGCGCCGAACACCCGTGGAAAGCCGGACAGGAAAGTCTGCGGCGTATCACCTCCCATACCGAATACCGAGGTAAGCGCGTAGCCTGCGATCGCCATGGTGAGCGCAAACTTTATTCCGTCGAATCGGCGTGTGAGCATCCAGAAGACGTTGACGACCAGCTCGAGGAACAGCGTATATTCGGGGCCATTGAGCGGAAACACCTGCGGCCCTCCAATTGCATGCGGAGCACCGAAGACCGGAATGCACGATAGACCAAGGAGCGTGGCGGCCGCGAGCCAGCCTGGAGAAACGTCGGAATCGTGAAGCAGAACATATCTCGCCGCGAGATACGATGCGCTCAACAAGGTTCCGATCACGATCATCGGCATCAGCCGTATGAGTCTGATACGCGCGAAAAGCGCACCGCTCATCCCTCTTTCGAAGCGGCCACGATACGCCACGCACAGGACGTAACCCGACAGGCCAAAGAAGAAGTCAACAGCAATACCGGCGTTGGGGGCCAACCATGGGATCCCCAGCCAGTGATTGAAGTGAAAGAGCAGGACCGATATGGCTGCGAGGCCGCGCAGGCAATCTGGCACTGCCAAATGGGAGTCTTTGTTCATCGCGTGCGACTAACACAAGCCCTATAGAAAACCTTCTCCGCTACTAATATGTTGTCCGAATCGGAAGTCCCCTCAGAGGCTTGATTGCTAAAAGCTCTCGGGTCGCTCAGGCGTGAGCCTTCCACGAAAGAAGTCCCACAATCCGATCAGGTTCCCCATGAGACGCCCTCGCCGGTCGATCCAGGGTTCCGGTGCAAAGCTTCGCACTATGTTGCTCGCGATATTGCGTATGACATGATCGACCGCCGGGCGCAAAGGCATGGTCTTCTTTTTCACCAGATAGAACGGATTGATGACCTGCGAATAACCCAGTTTGCATCCGGATACCCTGCCGCGTTTGACTCCCATGTGCACACCGAGCGCAGTATTGATACGCACGACGAGATAGCCCCGATTCCAGATCTGGCCTCCGAAATCACGATCCTCCTGCCAGCCATAGAGAACGAGGCGCTCGTCAAAGCGCAGACCAGCGATGCTGCTGGCGCGGAACGCCATGTTGCACCCGTACGGGCCACCGGTCGGCGCGACGATCAACCTTTCCGGAAGGTCGCCGATCTTCGCAACGATGGCGCGCCCTTCTTCGACGGAATAACCTGGTCCATGAATGCCATCCGCGATGACGGTTCCGGTGACACAAGCAATGGATGGATCGCTATCCAGCGCCTTGAGGACTTCCGCAATCCACTCGCTATGCATCAGGAAGTCATCGTCGAGGAAAATCACGACGTCGACGTCGTCCGGCACATGATCCAATGCATGATTGCGTTGCGTCGTAAGTCCCGGTCGCCCCTTCAGCACGATCAAGCCGGGTTGGACAGACAGGTCGCCAACGTCCTCGTCCGAGACGCAAGAGACGATGATCAGATCGGGTTTAACCGTCTGCAAGTCGACGAAGGCAACGACGTCCTTGAGAATGTCTGCGCGACCACGAGTGGCGAAGATCAGGCAGATTCTCGGATCTTTGCCAGGTGAAGGCTGACTCATTGGCTCGGCCATCGTGACTCGCGAACTGAAGCTCGATTCCATCATTGACCTCATCGATCATTGCCCGCAGGAATGCGGAGGACGCAGCATCGACACGCGAGGCATCGCACTCCTGCCTGCCGAATGCACCCGCAGATCTCACGCGTACACCACAACGCATGCGCAAAGCGATTCGCGGCGTTCGTCATTCGAGCCATCTTCCAAATCTCGCCGGCAAAGAGAAACCTTCGTTGATTCCGAGAATCTCCCGAAACAGGCCTGCTTTCCAGATCCCGAAAATCAACATAACCAGCAATGATCCTTCCGCGAGTATCCGCGCGTAGACCATACCTGCGGCGCCCCAGTGGCTGGCAAGCGGAATGGCCGCCATCAGGTTCACCACCGCGCTGATCACACCGCTCCAGGCAAGCAGCTTTTCAAGTTTCCGGGGAATCAGGAAATAGATACCGAGTACCCGCGTGCAAACGGTAAGCGGCAGAATGAACACCATGATATTGAGAACCGGGACGGCATGACGCAGCTCCGGCCCAAATATCAGCGGTATGAGCCATTCAGAGAGCAATCGCGTGAGGATCACTCCGGCTACCGCTCCGACAAAGAAGACGGCGAATGTCCGCCGGGCAAGCAGATTCGCGCGGGCCGGGTTACGGGTCACCAGATACATGACCTTCGGCGCCAGAATCTGCGCGGCGGGCGCCATGATGCTCAATGCGGCACCCACCAGGCGCTCAGAGAGACCAAAGGCACTCACTTCCTGGGCCGCGGCCAGCAGCGACAAAATGTAGGTGGATGCATCCAGCACCAAAACCGCTGTTCCGCTGTAGATGAAGATCGTGGCCGAGCGCTTGATCAGACCCATGGCCGCACGCACGGGTGAAAGGAAGCCGCTGTATTCTTTTCGAACGAGCCAATATGCCACCAGCGTCTGGATCATGCTGGAGGTAAAAATCACGGGAAACGCGCGGTCGACATCAACGGGCTTCCGAATGAAGGTAAAGATCAGTGCGAGCGAAAGCAGGAGCCCCAGTACTTCGATCAAGACATTGGTGCGCGGGCGTCCTGTGCTGGTGAAATACCAGCCAATGTTGAAGGCGGACAGCAGCCCTCCGGCAACGACAAAAATACCCGCAAGCGGCACATTCGCAATGATTTCCGACCGGCTAACCGCGATGCCTCCGACGATCGCACCGGGAATGGACAACAGCAGCCGGGCCGTGAATTGATCCCGAAAAATCGTATCGCGTTCGCTCGCGATTTCGGTATGGACGATATCCCGTCCCCCGATGGTCGAAAATCCGAAGTTGACGACCAGCCAGAGTGCACTGGAAAGCGACAGTCCGGCCAATACCACCCCGTAGCCACTCGAACCCAGCACTCTTCCGTAATAAGGAATGAGAACGAGTGGGTAGAGGTAGCGTATTGCGTACGAGAAATAAACAGCCAGCAGTTCAAGCTTTGACAGCGACGAGTGAACCTTATTCATGAGCCCCCCTGGCAACCCATCCGCCGCGCGCGGGCACACGTCGCAGCACACGCGGCGAGAGTGCGCCCGCTGCGGCCGCAAATATATAGAAACAAGAACCCAGCTCGAAGACGCTAAGCGAAGCCGATGCGACGATCAACGTCGCGATCATGGCGTGCCGCGCCGCATAAGCGACGGCTCGCTCCGTGAAGGGGTAATGGGCAGGCACCGGTGTCAGCAGAGTCTTGCCGAGGAACGTGCCGTAACACACCACACCCACGATGCCAAGGCTTGCCACCAGCACCACCAGAAAGCTCGACGCACGAATGCTTCCCAGTCCAACACCTATTCCATACGTATCGAAGAAGTTGGTGATGCCCTGAGAATTCCAGCCCATTCGCTCGACACCGGAGTCGCTACCCGCCTTGCTCAGAATCGCGGCGTCGACGAAATCACTGAGCACTTTCACCACCCCCGGCAAAAAGACGATTACGTAGAGCACGCCCAACAGACCCGCGCATGCCGAAATGACACACAGCCGTTGCTTGCGTACGGGGGCGAAACGCGAGATCACGGCGGGCCGGCTAAGGAGCAGTACGAACTGATACGCCCCTAACCCGACATACGCGGTTCCCGAAGTCGACAGCAGCAGGAGGCATCCTGTTGCAATCGAGAGCGGACCGGCCAGTTTCGGGCGATAGCCGACGAGCCAAAGATTCAGGCAAAAGACAAAGATCGGCAGCGTAAATGCCGCAAAGCCGGACGTTTCACTGAACGTGCCGCTGATGCGAACCATCCCGGCCATTTCCTGGCCGGTCAAATCGGCGAACTGCGCCGTCTTGATTACCGAGAGAACGTCGAGGCCCGCCGCGTGCGCAACGATATCGATCACGCCGGCAAGCACGTCAAGCGAGGCGAGCAGGAAGATGGCGTTGGCGAGCGTCCGGTATACGCCGCGATATTGCAGGAACGCAAACATGGAGCAATACACTATAACGTCGGCGATGCAATAGATCGTCTGAGACAAGTTGCCGGAGACAGGGCCAAGCGGCTGCAATACGATGAACTGGCTGCTGCGGTCGACAGGGAACACGAGTGTTGCGCCGCTCAGCAAACGCGGCAGCAGGATGGCACCCGTAACACCCCAGACGCAGGTGCAGAGCAGCCAGAAGCCCGGCTTGCCCTGCGCGACCGCGTCAGCGAGCCCCTTCCCGCCCACGAGATTGAACGCCCTGAGTGCGAAGAACGCGAGAAAGACTTGCGCCGGCAAAATGCCGATGCCGCCCAGGCTGAGCGCGAGCGTACATCCAAACAGGGAAAACGCCGCCATGCCGTAAATCGCGCCGCGATACGACACGTAGAGCGCCGCCAGTCCGGCGACGAACACGATGACTCCGAATATCGTCAGTTCCACTTGCCGAAACCCCTATGCGTTCACCCAGCATTCGTGCGTGAACGATCTCGTTATTGTGCCGACTCAGGCTGAATGCCAGCGCCGCACCACAGGCGGCGTGTCGGCGAGCACTTTGTCGGCATCCATCGCGCGTTCCACTACACTGAGAAACTCCTGCTTGAACCGCTCTTCCGTAAAGCGCATCGCATTGCGGCGGCAAACTTCCGCCTTGAGCGGCGGCTGCCGCTCGAAGCGCTCCACCGCATCGACAATTGATGCCACGCTTTGCTCGCTGAAGAAGAGCCCCGTGCCGCGTTCGGGGTCCGGCGAATCCACCACGATCTCCCGCGAGCCTCCACGACCCAAAGCGATGACCGGCGTGCCGCAGGCCTGTGCCTCGACAACCGAAATGCCGAAGTCTTCCTCCGCCGCGACGACGAACGCCCGCGCACGCTGCATGTGGTCGACCAGAACCTCATCGGGCTGATAGCCGAGCAACGTCACATTGGGCGTGGCACACGCCTTCACACGCGCAAAGTCTGCGCCATCACCGATCACCACGAGACGCCGTGACGGCATCGCGGCGAATGCCTCGACGATGAGCGGAATCCGCTTGTATGGCACCATGCGCGAGGCAATCAAATAGAAGTCTTCGTGCTGGTCACCCAATTCGAACCGCTCCACATCGACGGGCGGATAGACCACAGTGGCCTCGCTGCCGTAGGCTTTGCGAATGCGTCGCCCCACAAAGGCAGAATTGGCGACGAAGGCATCCACGCCATGCGCCGTGCGCTGGTCCCAGATACGCATGTAGTGAAGCAACGCACGCACGATCCAGCTTTTCATGCCGCGCTGCAGCCCGGCTTCGCACAGATACTGGTGCTGCAGATCCCACGCATACCGGATCGGCGAGTGCACATAACTGACATGCACCTGGTTCGGACCGGTCAAAATCCCCTTGGCGACAGCATGGCTCGAGGAGATCACGAGATCGTAGGACGACAGATCGAACTGCTCGATCGCCAGCGGCATGAGCGGGAGGTAAGTGCGAAACGATTTGCGCGCCCGCGGCAGATGCTGAATGAACGAAGTCGTTGCATGCCTTCCGCCCAGCACTCCCCGTTGCGACTCCGGGAAGAAGTCGACAACGCTGTATAGATCGGCCTGTGGAAAGAGCTGAAGAATCTGCTCCACGACCTTCTCCGACCCCGCGTAAGTGACAAGCCACTCATGCACGAGCGCGACGCGGCCGAATCGGCGCGTGTCGTTCGCAAGATTGGATGCAAGCGTCACATTAGCCACGGCGAGATCTCCTCGATCAACCTGGTCGCAGTCGCTCGCCAGGTGAGCTCCGCAGTCCGTGCGCGGCCCCGTTCGCGCAGATTCTCGCGTAACGCGGCGTCGCTCGTGATTCGCTCGAGCAAGCTCGCCAGCTCCGCAGGATCGTCTGGCGAGGTGTAGAGCACGGCGTCGCTGCACGCCTCCTGGACGGCCGGCAGCCGCGAAGCGATCACTGGGCAGCCAAGCGCCAGCGCCTCGACCGGCGGCAACCCGAAGCCCTCGTAGCGTGACGGATACACGAAGCACGCCGCGCGCCGATAGAGCGCAGCGAGTTGGATATCGCTCACGTATCCGAGATGCTTCACGAACGCGGGCAACGCATCCTGGCCCGTTCCGTAGACCCGTGCGTCGCCCCCGCCTACCACGATGATGTCGAACTGCGCGTCACGAATGAGGCGCGCCGCCTCGGCCACGAGCTGGAAATTCTTGTGACGATTGAGGCTTCCCACCGCAAGCACGAATGGACGTTCGTCGAGCGTGACTGAAGTTGGAGCTGCATCCTGTTGCACACGCAACATGTGCTCGCCGCTCTCCGGCACAACGCCGATCTTGTCTGCCGGAATCCGGTAAGCGTCACACAGCTCACGCCGCGAGAATTCCGACACGGTAATCACACGCTGCGATATGCGGCCAAGACGTGGCGCCATCAGGCGATACCAGGCAACGAAGGACCGGCTGTAGCTGTCCGGCACGCGCGCGGGCGCCGCGTCGTGCAGCACCGTGATTTGACGGCGATACCACAGGGGTCCGGAGTTGCAGAGATTGAGCAGCAACCGGCCGCGTGCGGCTTGCGGCAGCGCCAGTTGTTCCCAACGCAGGCCACCGCCCTTTCCGCTCGCGCGCAACGCGACGTGCCGGAACGGATTCGGCATGGCGGCCAGCGCTTCGGGAACGATGATCTCGGTCCGCAATCCGGCAACGCGTGGATCGCGCAGCTCGATCAACTGGTCGAGCGCCCGGATCGTCTCGAACGCAAAGCGATCGACACCCGTCGCGCGGCGACCCAGAAAGCGGCCGTTAATCATCAGGTTGGGGGCAAGCACGTGTTTCATCCCAAGGTGGAAGGCATTGCTCACGGCCGGATTCAACGGGCCGCGCCATGCAATTCATATGTCTTGAAGTGTGGCCGGTCTTCGCACCGGCGAATGTTCGCCGTCGCTCATGTCACGCCAACTCACGCATCCAAAGCCGGTCTCGGAGAGTCAGTTGCGAATTGCGATGGAAAGTCGCCGCTAATGCGATTGACGGGTCCGGTCAAATGACCAGTGACTGAAAGGCGTGATGAGTTCGCGCCGCGTGCGGGCGGACAGTCACACAGCCGCCGGTGAAGTGGGCTGAAGCAGTGCGAATCCGCTCCAGCCCATGAGGGGCCGCTCGACTGGCAATTCGATGGACCGCGGCGCGGCCATCGACGAAGAGATCGGGCGATATTGGACACCCGGCAGTAACCCGCTACTCCGCCTTCGCGCTCCCCGTATCCTTGGCAAAGCCGTAGCTCGAATAGCCGTACGCGGCATATTCGTTGCCATAGCGTCCCGGACGCGAGGTCATGTCGTTGAAGATCACGCCGCGAATCGGCACGCCAACCTGTTCGAAGCGACGCACGGACTCGCGCAGATCGCTCACGCTCGTCGCGCCCTGGCGCGCGATCACGAACACGGTGCCCGCCAGCCTTCCGATGATCCCGGCGTCTGCTACCGGCAAAATCGGCGGCGCGTCGATCAGCACGAGCTCATACGTCGAATTGGCCCATGCCACGAAATTCCTGAAAGCGTCCTTTTGCAGCAGTTCGCTGGCATTGGTCACATAACCACCGGTCGCGACGAAGTCGACGCCCGGCATCACGTCGTGATTCACCACGTGGTCATAGCTTTGGCAGTGTTCGAAGATGTTGGTGACGCCCGGCATACTCGGCACCGCCATATGCTGGTTCAGCGAGCCCCGCCGCAGATCCGCGTCGACCAGGAGCACACGCTTGCCGGACGCACCGAATACGGCCGCCAGATTGACCGAGACGAACGACTTGCCGACCATCGGTGTCGGCCCCGCCAGCAGCACGACACGATTGTCCGCGTCCTCCAGCGAATGCTCGAGCGCCGTGCGGAAACTGCGCAGGCTCTCGACCGCCGGGTCGAATACAGCCGTGTGCGCGAGCACCGTGTTCGCACCCGGCGCGCCGTAAGGCAAACGGCGCGCAATCGAATGCTGAATGCGGCTGCGCGGTACGGCCGCAAAGACTGCCAGCCCGGTGCCCGATTCGATTTCGTCCACGACGGAGACGCCGCGGTTGAGCCTCTGACGCAGCAGCACGAGCGCGGCGCCGGCAAACAATCCGGTAAACACGGCCGCAACCACGATAATTGCGCGCTTCGGCCGAATCGGTCCTTCAGGCGGCACCGCGGCGTCGATCATGCGGACATTCGACACGCGGCCTGCCTTGATCAGACGCAACTGCTCGCGGTTGTTCAAGAGATTCGTGTAGATGTTCGTATCGACGGTCACTTCCCGCTGCAGGCGCACGACCTCTTGCTCCACCGGCGGCAGGGCGCGAGTCTGGCCGGCCAGGTGTTCCAACGACTTCTGCGCTTCGGCCAGCTGCCCGTTGATGGCGACGAGAGCCGGGTTGTCGTCGGTGAAACGGGCCATCGCCTGCGCGCGTTGCTGTTGCAGATCGGCGATACGCTGCTGCGCCAGCGCCGAACTCTGCAACAGTGCCGAAGCTTCGGCATCCAGATTGACGGCGCCGTGCGCCGAGCGGAACGTGTTGAAATCGTTCTCGGCTTTCTCCAGCTGCGCCTTGAGCAGAGGCAACTGACGGTCGAGGAAGGCAATCTGCTTTTCCGCTTCTTCCTGCGTGCGCTGAGCGTTCTGCCGGATGTATTCGTTGCCGACCGCGTTAAGAATGTTGCTGGTGAGTACCGGGTCTTCGCCATCCAGCGCAACGCCGATGACATCGGACTCCTTGCCCTTTTCCGTAATGGCGATTGCCGTCTGCAACCCCTGGATCGCGCTCAGTTCGGACAGGCGCATCACGTTGAAGACCGTGCCCGGTTGCCCGTCGATCCGGCCGACGACGAGGTCGATCGAGCCACCCACCGTCGGCGCGTGCAGCGCTTCTCCCACTTTCCCTTCGAGCGTGATGCCGCCCCCCTCGAGCGTGTAGGCCCCCTCGCCCCGGTAGGTCAAGACAAACGGTCTGCCCTGGAGGCGCGTCGGCACGTCGAATTGCGTGACCTCGATCGCCTCGTCACCCCAGGCGTAACCGCCCCATCCCGACCAGTTGCCGAGGCTCAGATGTCGCGCAGCCCAGCGGCCCACCACGGGGAAATAGCGCGGCGTTGCCTTGATATAGAGCTTCGTCGCATCCACGGCGGACGACACGACCATCCGCGAGCGCAATACCTCCATTTCCGCCGATGCCTGGGTCTTGACCGCGAACTGGGAGGAAAGATCGGCCAGCGCCGATTTTGCCCCGTTCGGGCTCTCCTCCACCTGAATGAGCATGTCGGATTGATAGACGGGGGACGCCAGTACCGCGTAGAGGGTGCCGACAAGCGTAAAGATCAGCGTAACGATCAGGATCGTCTTGCGGCCAGCGTAAAGGGTGTCCAGCATATTGCCCATATGGCCGCCGTCGGGGGCGATCGGCATGATCGTCTCCGCAGGCCCTTCGAGCAGATAGTCGCGGTTATTCATCTTGTTCCCCCGAGAGCGAACAGGTCGACTGACGCGGTTCGTGTGGTTTGTATTGTTCATGTGCACATCAGTATCCAATCGCACGGCTCGTCGCCGCGGCCTGGGTCGTCGGCAAAATCAGGCTGATGACACGGCTCCACTTCACGAGAGCAGACGTATCGACGAACACGACGTCGTTGGGCTTCAGCTCGAACGAATCGGCCGTTGCCATCGCAGAAGCGCTGCTCGCGTCGAGATGGAACACGGTCGGCTGGCTGGTATCGCGTCCACGCACGACATACACCTGCGAAGCATCGCCCGACGACTGGTTGATCCCCCCCGCGTTGCCAAGCGCCTCGTTGAGCGACATACGTCCGTTATTGAACATCACGCCGCCAGGACGCTCGACCTCGCCGACCACGAAGACCTTGCTGTCCGTCTGTGCAAAGATCCGCACGAGATCACCATCGTGCAGAATGATCCGGTCGGGATTGAACCCCTTGCGAATCATCGCCGGCATATCGATATCCACGGTAGTGTCTCCACGTGTCACTGACACATGCGAGCGATCGGCATTGCTGGTGAAGCCGCCGGCCCGGTTGATCGCCTCGGGCAACGTCATCGGTCGGTCGTTGAGCACCTGGACGCCCGGCGTCTTGACCTCGCCGTCGAGATACACGCGCTTGCTGCGATAGGTCTCGATGCGTACGGTGATCTGCGGCTGGCGCACGTATTTCGCGAGCTTCTCCGCGAGGATGTCGCGCACGCCCATTTCCGAAAGGCCCGCGACTTTCAGCGGACCAATATAGGCATACTGAATAAAGCCGTTGGTATCGACGGTGTAGCCGGACGCAACCGAACTGGCGCCTGAAGGACCGTCGCCGCCGCCGCCGCCCGCGGGCAGGTTGAGTTCGGGGTGATCCCACACAACGATGGTGAGAATATCGCCGGGGCCGATTTCATACGGAGTGGCCTTGGCAAACATCTGCTGCACGTCCGCGGGAATGCCCTTGGGCCGCGCCGCGGCCTCCTTGTCCACGAGGTCTCTCGTGATCTCGACGAGCGTACCGGACGGTGCACCAGCGATTCCCTTGGCCACCACACTATCGGGCACCGCCGCGCCTGATGCCGCACCGGCACCCGGGTTCGCCGTGGAGCCGGCCGCGCCGGAAGTGTAGGTCATGCCCGGCGCCAGAGCGCAGCCGCTCAGCGCCGTGAGCGCCAGGCAAACGGCACAAGCGGCCCCGCGGCGCAGCGCGCCCGCGAGTCCAAAATCCCGCACGACACGCGCGTGCGCAGTCCCGATCCAGTTCATCGCGTTCAGTCCCATCGCAACACCCCCAATCCGTTACACGCGTTCCGGGTCATGCCGTGTGAACCGGATACCTGGTATGCCAACCGCGTCTCGCTCTAACACGTTTGCAGCCCGCTTTCACTTTCGTTTGCGGCTCGCTCGCAGCTCAATACGCGCCAGTTCCGCGAATCACGACAAAAAACGTCTTGAACAGAATCCCGATGTCCTTCCGGAAGGTCCAGTTCTCCACATACGAAACGTCGAGCAGAACGCGCGTCGCGTAGTCGATATCGTTGCGCCCGCTCACCTGCCACAGGCCCGTGATACCCGGCGTGGCCATCAGGTAGTACTTTCTCGCCTCGCCATAGCGCTCCAGCTCCTGGTCGATGATCGGGCGCGGGCCGACAAAGCTCATCTGGCCGAGCAGGACGTTCCAGAGCTGCGGCAGTTCATCGAGGCTCGAGCGGCGCAGAAAGTGGCCGATCCGCGTTACGCGCACGTCGTTCTTGAGCTTGAATTCACGCTCCCATTCGGCGCGGGCTTCGGGATCACGCTCGAGCAGATCCTTGAGCACCTGCTCCGAGTTCACCACCATCGACCGGAACTTGAGACAGCGGAATTTCTTGCCATGGCGGCCTACGCGCGTATGGCCGTATAGCGCCGGACCGCCATCGCGCTTGACCAGCAGCGCGAGCACGGCGAGCAGCGGCGAGAGCAGGACGATCGCACTCACTGCCGCCACTATGTCAAAGACGCGTTTCAAGGCGTGCCCGATGACGGCGTTGCGAACCGTGTCGCGCGAACCGGCCTCGTAAGCTTCCCGGCGCCACCATTCACGGGTCAGTCGCAGCACGCTGAATTCCGAAAAGAACAGCGTGTGCGACAGCAGCAGCGAAATACCCGTCGTCAATGTCCAGTACATGAACCACGGCAACGCCAGCAGATGATCGTGATGAATCGCATAAAGCAGCACGAGTCCGCAAAGCTGCACCGCGAGCCAGGCGAACGCCGTGCGGCCCGCGACGCTGAAAAGCGAGCGGCTGCCACGCGTGCCATAGGTCCCGCAAGCGGGAAAGACCGAGAGTGCAAGCGCCGCGCAAAATGCCACCAGCGTGGGATCGGGGTGATGCACCTCGGCCACCTGTCCGGAATTTAGATTCAGGTGTACGGCGCATATGGCGCCGAGCACGATCAGCACGACATCGACCGTACGTTGCAGCACGATGTCGACCGTACGTTGCGCAAACTCTGACCGTTGCGTTAACTCTGACATTTCCCTACCCCAGTGCGTGTCGTGTTCGTCAGACGTTCATGGGCTGGCAGTCGTCCGCCACCGGCGAACGCACGTAAGTCCCCGTCTCAGGCGATCCATACGTCACGTGGCGCCTGCCCCGATAACCCACGACAACACATTACGGCGCGAGCGACGCAGGAACCGTGCGCAATCCCACCAACGGTTTCTGATCGTCGCGGCCTCATGATCCGAACCACGCTGGAGGCGCTCTGCAACTCACAATGCGAGCGTTGCGTTATGTGCGCAAACGCACATAACGCTACGTCTCTCGTGATGCCGGGTTCGGTCAATTGATATGAAGGATTCCTTAATGTTTACCCTGGAAGTCGCGACTATCGACTCTATTTTCATTATTCGATCGCGACATCTGTGATAGACGGAATCTAATCTCCCGTGGAGTGTCTATCCGTTCGCCGTCGCACACATGATGTCGCCAATGACGCGGCACAATGCTTTCTGGCCGCGCCTCCAAAGTGGGTAAGCCAATTGAAAATGCCGGCGTGGAGCGAGCAAGCGCGCGTAATCGGTAGCCGGCAACCGCTCCACGCGAGGAATACGCCGTGATGCATTCCGTAGCAACCGCCCATCGTCTGCTCACCGATACCGCCAGTTCGCGCGACGCGAGCCACGCGAAACGGACCTGGCCGTTCGGCATGCGTGCCATTGAAAGCTTCGCGGCAGGTATCTGCGCACTCGCATGCGTATCGGCGGTGCACGCGGGCGACACCGTGCACGCCATGCCAGCCGACGAATTCCTCCAGACGCTCGCTGTCGACACCCACGTCAGCTATACCGACGGCGCGTATGTCAACGTGCACAACGTCGCCGACGATATGGCGTGGCTCGGCATTCACCACGTCCGCGACTACCCGCCCGGCTCTTCCATCCCGTTCTCCAGCTATGTCTATCTCGCGCAGCGCGGCGTGAAATTCAACTTCCTGATGGGCGCGGACTTCGAGAAGCACATCGGGCAGGTTGCGCAGTTGAATACCGAGGTGCCCGGCAGCGTTGCGGCCATCGAAGGCCCCAACGAACTCAACAACTTTCCAGTCGCTTACCAGGGGCTAACCGGCGCTGCAGCCGGGCTCGCTGTGCAGCGCGACCTCTACGCACGCGTACACGCCATGCCGGAGCTCAAGGCGGTGCCCGTATACGACGCGACCGGCTTCGACCCCAAGTCAGTCGAGACGCGTGCGGCTTCGGCCGACTTTGCGAATCAGCATGTCTACCCACAAAACGGCGAGCAGCCCCTCTGGAACGCGAACGGCGACAAATGGATGCTTGCAGCCATTCACCTGGGCCAGAGATATCAGTTGCCGCTCGTCATCACCGAGTTCGGCTACTTTTCATTGCCGCAGGCGGGTTGGTACATGCTCGGCGTCGACGAGGACACGCAGGCCAAGGGCGTCCTCAACGGTTATATGGATGCGGCTTCTGCGGGCGTGAAGCGGCTCTATGTTTATGAACTGCTCGATGAAAAGCCCGATCCGTCACACAAGAACGATGAAATGCATTACGGGCTCTTTCGCAACGACAATAGCCCCAAGCCGGTGGCCTACGCCATTCGCAATCTCACGTCGTTCCTGAACGCCAACACCACGCGGCGCGCCAGCGCCGCGACGCGCAACACGCTCGCCTATACGCTTTCGGATATGCCGCAATCGGCGAATAGTCTGCTGCTGCAGAAGAAGGACGGCCGCTTCGTGCTGGTGCTCTGGAACGAAACGCTCATTTGGGACCGTGCGACAGCAAAGCCGCTCACCAGCCCGCCCGCGCGCGTCGGTCTCGACTTTGGCGAAACGGCAAAACGTGTCGAGATTTACGATCCGCTCGCTCCGGCGGCGGAACCGCACAAAATCCATCGCGACGTGCGCCAACTCACCGTGGAAATACCCGACCACGTCATCCTGCTCGAAATCACTCCCGCGAACGCGCCGGGAACCTGAGCGCGGCGCCGACCGCAAGAGGTTCGGGGCGGGCAGCCTGTCCGCCTTTGTATAATCGCGCATTCCTTCTTCCGGTCGCGGTTTCCTTTCATGCTCAGTTTTGCCCTCGGCTTTCTCGTTTCCTTGCTGGTCACGCTGCTGATCGTGCGTTACGCGCATCTGCATGAAAGGTTTTCCGTCGATTCCGATCTCGTCGGCGTGCAGAAATTCCACGTGCGTCCCGTACCGCGCATCGGCGGAACGGGCATCCTCGCGGGGCTGATCGTGGCGGCCGCGCAGTTGCACGGGGCGTATCCGGCCGTCTCGGGCGGCATACTCGGCATCGTCGCGTGCGGGCTGCCCGCGTTCGCCTCCGGGCTGATCGAAGACCTGACCAAGCGCGTCTCGCCGCTTGCGCGCCTCCTGTGCACGATGGCCGCCGCCGCGCTCGCGTTCTGGTTCCTCGGCATCGCGGTCACGCGCATCAGCGTGCCGCCGCTCGACTTTCTGCTTTCCTACGCGGCGATTTCCTTCGTGATCACCGTGCTCGCGGTCGCGGCGCTCGCCAACGCGATCAACATCATCGACGGCTTCAACGGCCTCGCCTCGATGGTCGCGTTCATGATGTTCGCCTCGCTAGCCTACGTGGCCTTCCAGGTGCACGATCCGGTCGTGCTCTCCGCGTCGTTCATCATGATGGGCGCGGTGCTGGGCTTCTTCATGTGGAATTTCCCCGCTGGCCTGATCTTCCTCGGCGACGGTGGCGCGTATTTCATCGGCTTCATGCTCGCCGAGCTGTCGATCCTGCTCGTCATGCGCAACCGCGACGTGTCGGCCTGGTATCCGGTGCTGCTCTTCATGTATCCGATCTTCGAGACATGTTTCTCGATCTACCGGAAGAAGTTCGTGCGCGGCATGTCGCCCGGCATTCCCGACGGCGTGCACCTGCACATGCTCGTGTACAAGCGCCTCATGCGCTGGGTCGTGGGCGCGCGCAATGCACGCGAACTCACGCGGCGCAATTCGCTCACTTCGCCCTACCTGTGGCTGCTCTGCCTGATCGCCGTGATTCCGGCCACGCTGTTCTGGCGCCACACGTTGCACCTCTTCTGTTTCGTCGTGCTGTTCGCGCTCACCTACGTGTGGCTCTATGTGAGCATCGTGCGCTTTCGCTCGCCCAAGTGGCTCGTCGTGCGCAGGACGCGCAAGCGCTGAAAGCGGCTCGACGGCATGCAGGCGGCGCTGGCGCGCAGCGTCGGCGCATGTGGCCCCGCTTCGCGCGTAGAATCGAAAGGAAGGACGGCGCGCATTCGCCATGCCCGCCGCCGCTTCCATCCGACGCTTTGACGTCTATTCGATTCAGGGAGAGCCCATATGAGCCGCTATTTCGCGTTTGCGCTTGCACTCTTCGCTGTAACACTCGCGGCCTGCAACACTATCGCAGGCGCAGGCGAGGACCTTTCGAAGGGCGGTCAGGCCATCACCAACTCGGCGGAAAAGGCCAAGTAAGCCGCCTGTGCGCGAATCACGGCGCGAGCGCCCGCTCGCGCAGCCGCGCGACTTCCGCTTCCAGTTCCCGTACGCGGGCCTCGCGTTGCGCCGCGGCCTCTTCCAGTTCGCGTATGCGCGCGTCGCGCTCGTCTAACGCTGCCTTCACGTCCGCCGCCTCGAAGCGCTGGGGAATGTGCTGCGGGCAGTTCATGTCCCACGCGTGCACCGTGAACACGATCACCCGCTCGGCGCGCGCCTTGTAGCCCGCAGGCATCAATTCCTCGACCAGCGCCGGGTCTTCGACGACGCGCGCGCGGCCCCAGAGCTTCACGCGCCGCCGCCGCGCATAGTCGATGACGAACAGATGCGCCTTCGGGTTGTCGGCGAGGTTGCCGAGCGTGATGTATTGCTGGTTGCCGATGAAATCGGCGAAGGCAATGGTGTGCTCGTCCACCACGTGCAGAAAGCCTGCCGGGCCGCCGCGATGCTGGATGTACGGCTGCCCTTCGGTATTCGCGGTGCCGAGGAATACGCTCGTCTGCGCGGCGATGAATTCCTGGATTTTGGGCGTGAGCGCCACGCCCCAGGCGTGATCGCGCTCCACGCTCGCATAGAGCTCGCGCGAACCCAGGCGCTCCTGCATCGCCTTGACCGTCGGCGTGAAGGCGATGTCGCTCGGAAAACGGAGGATGCGATCGGCATTCGAGGCGGTCGAGTCGTTCGGGCTCATGTCGGACTCCTTTGCAGCGCGCTGCGGAGTCTAAAGGCTAGGCGCTTCCGCAGAAAAAGATAATCCAGCGCCAGCAAGAATCATCCTCCCGAATTCTGGAAGGGCTAGACGTCAGCGGGCACGCGGCTCGCTGTTCCGACACTTTCGCGTCTCGCGCGAGCGCCAGCGGCGCGCCGACGAGCGCGGCGGCACTTCCCGCGCCGTGCGGCCCGAAGCGCGCTACCCTTGACGTTTACGCCGCGAGGCCCGAGTCCACTCAACCGCCCGGCGGCCGCATGCGCCGGGTGCCATGGCAGGGAGTCGAACATGTCGAAAACGATCTGGATTGTTGTCGCCAACCGTGTGACCGCGCGCATTTTCGCCGCCGAAAGCCCGCTGGGTGCCATCGACGAGGTCGAGACGCTGCTCCATCTGCAAGGCCGCATGTCGGACGAGAACCTCGTGACCGACAAGCCGGGACGCACCACCGACCGCGTCGGCTTCGGCCGCAGCGCGACCGATCCTGACACCAGCCAGCACGACCACGAAGCCACCGTGTTCGCGGCGGAAATCGCGACGACGCTCGCGAAGGCCCGCAACGACGCGCGCTACGGCACGCTCGTGCTCGCGGCGCCGCCCGCGTTCCTCGGCGTGCTGCGCAAGGCAATCGACGCGCAAACGCGCAGCCTCGTCACGCTCGAACTCGACAAGGATCTCGCGGCGCTCGACGCACGCGAACTGCGCACGCGTCTGCCTGAGCGGCTCGTGCGGGCCGAGGCGTGAGCCAGCCCGTCAGCGAAGTCCGCGCGGAGTGATATCCGGCGCGGTGAGTGAGGATTGCCTTGCTCACCCCGCGAGATGCGCGACGCACGCGCGCACGACGCCGATCACGTTCTCGCCCGCCAGCATGCCGAGCAGACCGACGAGCGCGATGGTCGGCGGCGCGGGCGATTTCACCTGCAGCACGTTGTAGAGCAGCCCCGCGAGTGCGCCGACCGCGAACGACACCAGATAGCCCTTCATCTTCGTCTCCCGTTCGTTCGAGCGTCGCTCACGCCATGTCGATCACGACGCGCCCGGCCGTGCCCGCGGCGACCGCCTCGTAGGCTTCGCGTGCTCGCGCGAGCGGAAAGTGCGCGGCCACGACGGGCGGCTCGAACTGGCCGGCATCGAACGCTTCGGCGATGGCTTGCATGAGCGGTGCGGAATCGGCCACGCCGAGCTTCGCGCTATCGGCGCCGAGCAGTTGCGTCTCGTTGTGATAGAAGTCGATCAGATCGAACTCCACGCGCCGCTTGCCCGTCGCGCTGATTTCGACCACGCGGCCGCGCCGCTTCGCAAGCGAGAGCGCCAGTTCGAACGCCACGCCGCCCACGGCGTCGTAGACCACGTCCGCGCCTGCGCCACCCGTCAACTCGCGCACGCGTTCGGCGGTGTGCTCGTTCATGGGAACGAAGGCGTCGATGAGACGCGCGGCCGGCGAACCGGCAAGCGGCGCCTCGCGGCCCACGCCGATCACGCGTGCGCCGCGCGCCTTCGCGATCTGCGTGACTGCGCCGCCCACCCCGCCCGACACGCCGATCACGGCGATCGTTTCACCTTCGGTGAGGCGCGCGTAATCGACAGTGCCAAGCCAGGCCACCACGAAGTTCACGCCGATCGACGCGGCCTGCGCGTGCGAGAGCGCCGCGGGCTTGCGCGCAAGCGCGGCCACCGGCACCTCGATGAACTCGGCGTGCGTGCCGTCGCGCGTGAAGCCGATGTCGCCGCCCGTGCCCCAGACCTCGGCGCCGAGCCACTCGTCGGGGCCCGCCACCACGACACCGCTGAAGTCGCGCCCGGGCACGCGAGGCGGCACCGTGTGCTCGAAATGGCCGGAAACATTCTTCACGTCGCTCGGGTTGACCGAGGCGGCGCGCACCTGCACGAGCGCACTGCCGGCTTTGGGCGCGGGCGTGGGCAGATCGATGAATTCGAGTACGTCGGGCTTGCCGAAGGTCTTGAACTGGATGGCTTTCATTGCGGGACTCCGTGGGTTCAGGGGCGCCGCGCCTTTCCGTGGGTCACAGGCGGCAGCGCATTGAACGGAAGTCTAGTTTGCCGGCATCCCGCTGAGTGGACAGACGCTTTCGAATTTCGGACAAGGTAACTCTTTAACTAATTGCTGAGTTCTGTACGGTCACACACAAAAGTACGCATTTGTGTGCCTTTCCGCGATGTCAGAATAGCCGCGATCAAACGCAGCACATCCCGCTCAGGCCGCCATTGGCGAACGCGCAGACCGCGCATCCACCATGCAAAAGCTACAGTCCCTTACCGTGCTGCGCGCCGTTGCAGCGACAACGGTCATCTTCTTTCACATCATGTCGCCGACAGCACACACGTTTGGCGAATTCGGCGTCGACATTTTCTTCGTGATAAGCGGATTCGTCATCGCGCTCGTGCTGGATAACCCAAAATTGACCACGCAGCGCTTTCTCGCGGACCGTATTGCCCGCATCGTGCCGCTGTACTGGGTGTTGACACTGAGCGTATTCGTCGGGGCACTCATCGCGCCCGAGTTGTTGAATTCGACCACAGCGGACTTTGCAAATCTGCTGAAGTCGCTTTTCTTCATTCCCTATCGCAAGGAAAGTGGCCAGATATTCCCGATGTTGTTCGTCGGCTGGACGCTGAACTACGAAATGCTGTTTTACGTCGTGACGGCCGTTTCGCTGATGCTGCTGCGCCGTCACCGCCTGCTGTTCACTTCGGCGCTGATCCTTGCGATCTTTTGCACAGCGAAGGCATGGAACTCGCGCGACGTGTTCACCGCATTTTATTCGAATCAGCGCTTATTCGAGTTCCCGCTCGGATTCATGGCCTACCAGCTTTGGAAGTTCGGAATCCCGATCAAGCCACCGCTTGCCGGATGCATGGCAGTCGCCGCCTATGGCTGGATGGCCTACATCAATTGGCACGACCTTTCCACCGCACCGTTGCTTTATTACGGCCTTCCGGCTTTCGTGCTAATCGGCAGCACACTGAACCTGGAATCGGCGATGGGCTCGGGCCCGCTGACTCGCGCAGCCATATTCATCGGCAATGCGAGCTATGCCATCTATCTGAGCCATCCATACTGTGTGGAAGCTGCACGCAAGCTGCTGCCGGACGCTATCGAGGGCTTTGACCCGACTGCGCCGCTCGGGGTGGTGCTCACGATGATCGTGGCAACGGCGATGGGCGCCGCGCTCTACCAGTTCGTCGACTGGCCGCTGCACAGGCACGCGCGTCGTCTATTGCACGCTGTGCCGGACATCCGGTTGCGCAGATCGCGCACTGCCGGCGCGAACGATACGGGCACGGACACCCAGGAGGAACCGGCCGGCGACTTGCCGGTCAACGAGGACGCGAACTGAACGGCGAAGTGCGCGGGCAGCGAGTGATCAAAAGCGTTTTTCCGCCCTCCTGAAATGCACATTGCGGAAATCACTCCGCAAAGAGTCAAAGCGCGTCGATCGGAATCTTCAGATATCGCACGCCATTGGCTTCGGGCTCCGGCATGCGACCGGCGCGGATATTCACCTGGATCGACGGCAGGATCAGGTTCGGCATGGCGAGCGTGCGGTCGCGCGCGGTGCGCATCTGCACGAACGCCTCTTCGCTCACGGTCTCGTTCAGGTGGACGTTGCCGCTGCGCTGCGCGCTCACCGTGGTCTCGAAACACGGCCCGCGCGATGCCGGCGGGTAGTCGTGGCACATGAAGAGCCGCGTGTCGCCCGGCAGGTCGAGCAGCTTGCGTGCCGAGCGGTAGAGTGTGTGCGCGTCGCCGCCCGGGAAGTCGCAGCGCGCCGAACCCACGTCGGGCATGAATAGCGTGTCGCCGACGAACACGGCGTTGCCGATCTGGTACGCGAGATCGGCAGGCGTGTGGCCGGGCACGTGCAACGCGCGCGCCTCCAAAGCGCCGACCTGGAATGCCTCGCCGTCCTGGAACAGCACGTCGAACTGGCTGCCGTCCGGGCTGAGCGTCTCTCCCAGATTGAACACCGCGCGAAACACGCCCTGCACGTCGCGAATGTGCTCGCCAATGGCGATGCGCCCACCCAGTTGCGCCTTCAGATACGGCGCCGCCGAAAGATGATCGGCATGCGCGTGCGTTTCCAGCAGCCACTCGACGTGAAGCCCGTAATCGCGCACGAACGCGATCACGCGGTCGGCCGATTCCGTGGACGTGCGGCCCGATTTGGGATCGTAATCGAGCACCGGATCGACGATCGCGCAGGCTGTGCCGCGCCCGGCGTGCACGACGTAGGTGACGGTGGCCGTGACGGGGTCGAAAAAGGGCTCGACGGTGGGCTCGAGGGTTTGTAGCTGGGCAGGGTTGGACATCAACGACTCCGCAAAGATGACCCTCTATTGAAGCACATATTATAAATTTATATAATGTTTTTAGACAAAGTATAATCTGGATCATTGACTTGCAACCTCGTCCAACGAGGCGACCCATGAACTCACCACTCACGCCCGAAGCGCTCGCGGCCCTGCGCGAATCCGCCGAAAAGTGCTGCGCGCTGCTCAAGGCGCTGGCCCACGAAGACCGTCTCCTGCTGCTTTGCCAGCTCACCGAAGGCGAGCGCAATGTCGGCGAACTCGAGGAGCTGGTGGGCGTGCATCAGCCGAGTCTTTCGCAACATCTCGGCAAACTGCGCGACGAAGGCCTCGTCGATACGCGCCGCGAAGGCAAATACATCTACTACCGCCTCGCGAGCCCCGAAGTCATTCAGGTCATGCAAACGCTCTCGAGCCTCTATTGCGGGCGTCTGAAGGTCCATCCAGCATGAGTCTCGACCTCGCTCACTTCACGCCCTACGCATCGTTCGCGGGCGGCCTGATGGTCGGCGCTGCCGCCGCGCTCTTCGTGCTCGTGAACGGCCGCATCGCCGGTATCAGCGGCTTGCTCGGTGGCTTGTTGGGCAGATCATTGCCGGGTTCGGGCGGCGAGCGCGGCGTGAATGCCGCTTTCGTCATCGGCCTCGTTGCCGCCCCGTTGCTGTGGCGGCTGCGCGCGGGGCTTCCGACAATGCAGATCGATGCATCCGCGCTCACGCTCGTCGCGGCGGGCCTGCTGGTCGGCATCGGCACCCGTTACGGCTCGGGCTGCACGAGCGGCCACGGCGTGTGCGGGATCGCGCGCGGCTCACGCCGCTCGTTCGTCGCCACGGGCGCGTTCATGGCGGCGGGCTTCGCCACCGTGTTCGCTGTGCGTCACCTGATCGGAGGCTGAGATGCGAAAACTCAGCGCGTTCGCGTGCGGTTTGCTGTTCGGTATCGGCTTGCTCGTCTCAGGCATGGCCAATCCGGCCAAGGTGCTCGGCTTTCTCGATCTCGCCGGGAATTGGGATCCTTCGCTCGCCTTCGTGATGGCCGGCGCCATCGCGGTCGCCGCGCCCGCCTTCTGGCTCGCGCGCACGCGAGCGTCGAGCCTCGCCGGCGCGCCGATTCAGCTGCCGACATCGCGCCGAATCGACGGCCGGCTGGTTGGCGGCGCCTTGCTGTTCGGCGCGGGCTGGGGGCTCGCAGGCTTCTGCCCCGGCCCCGCACTCGTCGCCGCGGGCAGCGGCCAGCCGCGCGCCTGGCTCTTCGTCGCCGCCATGCTCGCGGGCATGGCGATTTACGCCGTGCTCGAACAGCGCCGCCGTTCGCAAGAAGCCGCATCGATCAGCACCAAACCGCACTAAAGCAGCACTACGCCGCACCAGCCTCGGGACCAAAATTACATGCAAATCACGCCACACGATGCGCGCTTCGCTAGCGCCGACCAGATCACGCCCGACGACCTCGCCGCCATCCAGGCGGCGGGCTATCGCTCGATCATCTGCAACCGGCCCGATGGCGAAGGCGGCGACTCGCAACCCACGTCGCAGGCACTGCGCGCCGCGGCTTCGCAGCTCGGTCTGCAGTTCGCGTATCTGCCGGTGAAGCCCGGCCAAATCACCGCCGAAGACGCTGCGCGCTTCGCCGAGTTGCTGGTCGATCTGCCCGGCCCCGTGCTCGCGTACTGTCGCAGTGGCAACCGCGCCACGAGCCTCTATCGGCTCGCGCAGCAAGGCGTGCCCACCCAGGCCGCGCAAACCGCTAACGCCGCGCGCGCCGCGACGGCGGCCTGCACGTGGGAGGGCGAAACCTGGGACGTCGTTGTGATCGGCGGCGGCACGGCGGGCATCGCCGTCACCGCGAGCCTGTTGCGCCGCGAGCCGAACCTGAAGATCGCCATCGTGGAGCCGAGCGATCACCATGACTATCAGCCCGCGTGGACGCTGGTCGGCGGCGGCGCATACGACGTGACGAAGACGCGCCGCCCCATGGCGAGCGTCATGCCTGCGGGCGTGAAGTGGTTCCGCGCAGCCGCCACGCGCGTCGAGCCGGACGCGAACGTCGTGCAGCTCGACAGCGGCGTGCGCGTGGCCTACCGCCAGCTCATCGTGGCGCCGGGACTGCGGCTCGCGTGGGAGCGCATTGCGGGCCTCACGGAAACGCTCGGCAAGAACGGCGTGACCTCGAACTATCGCTACGACCTCGCGCCCTACACCTGGCAGCTCGTGCAGCAGATGAAGGGCGGCACCGCGCTCTTCAGCCAGCCCGGCATGCCGATCAAGTGCGCGGGCGCGCCGCAAAAAGCCATGTACCTCGCGTGCGACCACTGGCAGCGCCAGGGTGTGCTCGGCCAGGTCAATGTGGAGTTCAATCTCGCGGGCGCCGTGCTGTTCGGCGTGGCGACCTTCGTGCCGCCGCTCATGGAGTACGTGAAGCGCTACAACGCGAACCTTGCGTTCTCCTCGAATCTCGTGGCCGTGGACGGCCCGGCGCGTATCGCCACCTTCGAAGTGAAGGATGCGAACGGCAACGTTACGCGTGTGGAGAAGCGCTTCGACATGCTGCATGCCGTGCCGCCGCAGGTCGCGCCCGACTTCATCCGCGACAGCCAGCTCGCCGATGAAGCCGGCTGGTGCGAGGTGGATCACGCCACGCTCCAGCATCCGCGCTATCCGAACGTGTTCTCACTCGGTGACGTGTGCTCCGCGCCGAACGCCAAGACCGGCGCGGCCGCGCGCAAGCAGGCCGTGATCGTGGCCGAGAACCTGCTCGCCGCGCGTGCGGGAGCCCCACTGGCGTATCGCTATGACGGTTACGGCTCGTGCCCGCTCACCGTGGAGAAGGGTAAGGTCGTGCTGGCCGAGTTCGGTTATGGCGGGCGTCTCTTGCCCACCTTCCCGCTCGACCCCACGCGGCCGCGCCGCCTCATGTGGCTGCTCAAGGCGAGCGTGCTGCCGAGCTTCTACTGGTGGGGCATGCTCAAGGGCCGCGAGTGGCTCACGCGGGCTGCACGCGGTTGATGAAACTCGAGGGCCAAGGCGGCGCGCTTAGCCCTCGAAATCGAGCCCGCCTAGCAGCACTTCGGGCTCGCCTTGCGTGCGCGAAGCGAAATCGACAGAGCGCGCCGACTCCCATGACGCGAGCTTGCGCCCGGTCGCTTCGAGGTAGTGCTCGAAGCGCGTTTCGCCGCCGGGCTCCATGAGACGCTCGATCTCCTCGGTGTCCCAGGTCAGCGAGACATTCAGCGGGTAGACATACGGATGCCGGTGCTCGCTCGCGACGCCGCGCAGGCGCACGCGCGTGGGATGGCCATGCCCGGCGTTGGGCACGACATCGACATGCACCGAAGGGCCGAACTGTTTCGCCAGCTTCGCCGCAATGCGCGGTGCGAATTCTGCCTCGAACCGGCGAACGGCTTCGATACTCATGCGCGGGGCACTCCACGGGGGATTGACTGAGGGTTAAGGCACTGCGGATCGCGACCGCACCGCGCAAAGGACACGCGATTCACCACGATCGTGCAGCGCATCGTCCTGGCATCCTACCGCGCCGCCGGCAGGTCAGCCAATGCCCGACAGCGCACCGCCGCTAGCGCCCTCACGCCGCCCGGCGCTCGCGCGCGGCCACGAGGCTGCGCACGCCTTCGAGCGAATACACGCCGAGCGCGACCCAGATCGCGCCGTAACCCACGGCGCGCACCGCGCCGAACGGCTCCCCGTAGATCAGCACGCCCGTGAGCAACTGCAGCGTGGGCGTGACGTACTGGATCAGACCGAGCATCGACAGCGGAATGCGCCGCGCGGCCGCGCCGAAGAGAAGCAGCGGGACCGCTGTGATCGGGCCTGAGGCCGCGAGCAGCAATTGCAGAGCGCGAGAGGCATGCGTGAAGTGGCTCTCGCCCGCGAGACCCACGATCGTCAGATAAACGACCGCAACGGGAAAGAGCAGCACGGTTTCGAGCGCGAGGCCTTCGAGCGCGCCGAGCTGCGCGGTTTTGCGCAAAAGGCCGTAGCCGCCGAAGGTCACGGCGAGCGCGAGGCTGATCCAGGGCGGCGCGCCGTTCTGCCAGGTGAGCCAGACTACTCCCGCGGTGGCCAGCACCACGGCGGCCCATTGCAGTGGGCGCAGGCGCTCGCGCAGGAACGCATAGCCGAACAGCACGTTGATGAGCGGATTGATGAAGTAGCCAAGGCTCGCCTCGACGATGTGCCCGGCATTGACGGCCCAGATATAGATGCCCCAGTTGGCCGAGAGCAGCACGGCGCTCGCCACGAAGCGCCCGAGCAGGCGGCGGTCGCGCAGCGTGGGCCCAAACCAGCGCCAGTGTCGGCGTACGACGAGCACGGCGATCACGAACACGAGCGACCATGCCATGCGGTGCGCGAGCATTTCGAGCGCGGGGATCTGGTGCAGCGTCTTGAAGTAGATGGGGAAGAGCCCCCAGAGAACGAATGCAGCGAACGCGTAGAGGATGCCGGGATTCATGTCGGGTTCTGGTTATGGCGGCGCCAGTCCTTCGCGGCGCTGTTCGGCACGCGCCTGTGCGTGAAGGCATGCGCAAGGCACGTGAAGTTGCGAACCGGCATCTGGCCCGCATCCTGCCAGTGGAACGAAGCCAAGGTAATTGAAAGCAAGGCGCCGCGCGCCTGATTTCGCTTAACCCTGCGCCAAGCCGCCGGTTTTGCGACAATAGCGGATTTTCGCCGCCAGCCCTGGCCGTTGTCCAGCCTGACGCGCCGCTTACGGCGCGCGCTGTTCCCAACGCGGCAGGCAATGGCGTAGCCCCCTGAACCGGCCTCCTCGCGCGCGATGTCCTTCCCCCATATCGATCTGCTGTATTCGCTGTCCGGCCTGTTCGTCGGATTTCTGGTCGGCCTGACCGGCGTGGGTGGCGGCTCGCTGATGACGCCGATCCTGGTCCTCGTCTTCAACGTGCATCCGGCCACGGCAGTCGGCACCGACCTGCTATACGCTGCGGCGACCAAGTCCGCAGGCACGCTCGTGCACGGGCTCAAGGGTTCGGTGGACTGGCGCGTGACGCTGCGGCTGGCAGCCGGCAGCGTGCCCGCCGCGACGATCACGCTGATCCTGCTGCACCGCTACGGCATGGACACGCCGCGCGCGGGGCATCTGATCCAGGCCGTGCTGGGCGTGGCGCTCCTCATTACGGCCGTGGCGCTCATTTTCCGCCCGCAGCTCGCCGCGTTCGCCTCGCGCCACCGCCATGGGCCGGGCGAAGCGCGCACGCTCTTTTTCACGATTCTCACGGGTGCGGTGCTCGGCGTGCTCGTCTCGCTCACCTCGGTAGGCGCGGGCGCCATCGGCGTGACGGTGCTGCTGCTGCTCTACCCGGCGCTGCCCACGGTGCGCATCGTCGGCTCCGATGTCGCGCACGCCGTGCCGCTCACGCTCCTCGCGGGCGCCGGCCACTGGCTGCTCGGCTCGATCGACTGGCACATGCTGCTTTCGCTCTTGTGCGGCTCGCTGCCAGGGATCGCGATCGGCAGCATGCTCTCCTCAAAAGCGCCCGAAAAGCTGCTGCGCGTGCTGCTCGCCGCGACGCTCACGCTCGTGGGCGTACGCCTCGTGCTCTCCTGAACGCCGCGCACGTCGTGCGCCGCGCGCCTCAAGCGCTTACGCGTGGGGCGCCTGCCGGAAAAATCTCCCGTTGAGATCGACCTCGAACTGGCGCAGCCATTGGCCGCGAGCATCGATGCGATAAGCCTGCGCCCAGGCGCCGCGCCGCACGATCAGCATGTCGCCATGTTCCGGGTCGTTGGGATCGGCTTCGCCGCGAATGTCGAACTGCATGGGCGCAAAGCCGTGCCGCGCACAGGCCAGCTCGAAGGCCGCCCGGTCGACGAGCGGCAAGTCGGTGTAGGTATGAATGGTCATGGCGATTTCCTGCTTTCCAGCGATGAGGCCGCGCTCGACCTCGGGAAAGACGCGCGATACCCACGGTATACCCCCAACGGCGGGAAGACTGTGTGTCAAACTACACTTTGGCGGCTGCACTGCAACATGACGAAGCCGCATGCGGGGAGCGATCCACGCAGCCGGTTCACGCGCGACGCGTACAAGCCGACGGCTTCGAGTGACAACAGCCCCCAAACACACGCCAAACGTGTACTTGCCAGTCATACGCGCATAAAAAAAGCCCGGCCTGTAGAGGCCGGGCTTTTTTGCCGCTTGTTGCGATCGCCTGCAGCCGACGCCCCGTTTCCAGGGCGTGTGCAGCGCTTATTGCTGCACTCGGACCGTCAGCTTGTTCGTCACCGACGTCACCCCCGTCACGCCTTGCGCGACCTCGCCAGCCTTGTCGATCTGGCCCTGATCCGGCACCGTGCCGGTCAGCGTGATCGCGCCGCCGTGCGAGCGTACATTGAGCTTCGAAACGTCGAGGCCCTGGGTCTTCGAGAGCGCCTTGCGCACGGTGTAGCCCAGCTTGCGGTCGGCCTTCTTGGCCGACGTCGCCGGAGCGGCCGTCGTAGCCGCGGGTGCGCTCGCCGAGTTGTCCTGCGCGTACGAGGCGCTGCAAGCCACCGACAGGCACAGTGCCACGCCCAGCGTCTTCAGAATAGCGACCGATTTCATGTTTTCTCCTTGTGTCTTCGCGTTGTTGCGGGTTGTTGTCTGGAATAAGACCGCCTGCCTTGCCGGCGAACGGCTCGAAGGCCGCCCGTCAGCCATGGTCTGACGGCTGTTACCACTACCGATGGCAGCGCACAGCGCGCAACGCGCGCGTACACGGCCAGGGTCTGGACGCGATTCGAGAGGCAAAAGGATGAAAGGACGTCGAATTACACCCGCCGGAACAGGTCTGCGCCCGTTTCCTGTTGTTATGAATTGATGCTCGCGCGAGCCCGCTCGTTCAACTTCTCCACCACTCCCGGGCCCCGGCGCGCTTTGCGAAGCGCAGCAGGCGAACCACAATTTAGCCTGGCTGTGGCGCAAGCGCAAAGAGTTTAGCTTAAGGGCATGCGGCATGCGCTTAAGCTGTTCCGCGAGGCACGCGGGCATGCCGCCGCAACGCCGAATCTCATGTACCATCGGCACCACAGAGCCCGCGCGGCGCGCGCGCCTGAGCCGACCCGGCGCCAGCGCCGGTCCCGACGCGGACCCGACCCGCACTCCCCCGAACTACCCGAGGCCCGCCCCACCCCGATGAAGTCCCGCACCGGCCGCAAACCTCCTCCCCGTCTCGTCGCGCGCTTCGTGGCGATCTCGTGGCGCGACCTGGCTGTCACGTTCGGTCCCATCCTGCTCGTGAGCGCGGCGGCCATCTGGCTCGCAGTGCGCCTCATCCAGCCCGCGCCGCCCAACACGCTCACCATGAGCGCGGGGCCCAAGGGCAGCACCTTCTGGAACGCCGCGGAAAAGTACAAGGCCATCCTCGCGCGCAACAACATCACGCTCAACGTGCTCGAATCGGAGGGCTCGGCGCAGAACCTGCAGCGTCTCGCCGACCCGAAGTCGAACGTCGACGTCGCGTTCGTGCAGGACGGCCTCGCGAGCAAGGTGCCAGGCGGCCTCGTCTCGCTCGGCAGCGTGGCTTACGTGCCGCTCGTGGTCTTCTATCACGGCCCCGTCGCCACGCGGCTCTCGCAGTTCGAAGGCCAGCGCATCGCCATCGGCGCCGAGGGCAGCGGCACGCGCGAGCTTGCGCTCACGCTGCTCAAGGCGAACGGCATCGAGCCCGGCGGCCCGACCAAGCTTTTGCCGCTTTCCGGCGACGACGCCGCGCGCGAACTCGTGGCAGGCAAGATCGACGTCGCGATTCTCGCGGGCGACTCGGCGCAGCCGCCCGTCATGGGACGCCTCATGCGCATGCCGGGCGTGCGCTTCTTCGACTTTGTCCAGGCCGACGCCTACGCGCGGCGCTTTCCGTTCCTCACGGCCATCACGATCCCGATGGGCGCGTTCGACTTCGGCCGCAACCTGCCGGCAGCTCCCCTGCATTTCATCGCGCCCACGGCGGAACTGGTCGCGCGCGACTCGCTGCATCCCGCGCTTTCCGATCTGCTGATCGAAGCGGCCAAGGAAGTGCACGGGCGCTCCACGTTGCTGCAGCGTGCGGGCGAATTCCCCGCGCCGCGCGCCCAGGACTTCCCGATCAGCGCCGACGCCGCGCGCTACTACAAGTCGGGCAAGAGCTTCCTCTACCGCGTGCTGCCCTTCTGGGTGGCGAGCCTCGCCGACCGGCTCGTGGTGCTGCTCGTGCCGATCATCGTCGTGCTGATTCCGGGCCTGCGGATCGTGCCTTCGCTCTACGCCTGGCGGGTAAAATCGCGGATCTACCGCTGGTACGGCTCGCTCATCGCACTCGAGCGCGCCGCGATGGCCGACAACTCGCCCACCGAGCGCCGGGCGCTGATCCGCCAGCTCGACAAGATCGAGGAATCGGTGAACGGCATGAAAATGCCGCTCGCCTACGCGGAGCAGTTCTACGTGCTGCGCGAGCATATCGGCTTCGTGCGTGCGCGCCTGACCGGGACGCGCGAAGCGCCGGACGCAAGCGTTGGGGCTGAAGAAGAGCAGACAACGGAAAGCGCCGAAGAAGCAGAGGCGCCGGAAGACGGTAGCAACGAGGCAGGCACAGCGGGTACAGAGGCGAGCCATGCAAACGAAAGCGGCAGCAATGAAACAGGCGAGCGCACGCATTAGCGCCGCTGCACGCATTTTGAACCGAACAATGGGCCATGCAAGCAATGGCCCGGATATCGCCCTGGAGAGGAGAAACAGCATGATCGACGGCATCGACGCCAGCCAGCCGGCCTGGTTCTACGACTTCGTGTCGCCGTTTTCGTATCTGTTGCTGGAACAGCAGGACAAGTGGCCCGGCTTCGACTTCGTGCCGACGCCCGTGCTGCTTTCCGAGCTATACCGCCACTGGGGCCAGCCGCTCAGCGCCGCGGTCCCCGCCAAGCGGATCTTCACCTACCGGCACGCGCTCTTTCGCGCCGAGCAACTCGGCATTCCGTTCAAGATGCCGCCCGCACACCCGTTCGACTCGGTCAGGCCGATGCTGCTCGCCATCGCGGCGGGCGGCGACTTCGCGTGCGTGCGCGAGATTTTCCGCTTCATCTGGCGCGAGGGGCGAGACCCGTCGAGCGACGAGGGCTTCGAGCAGCTTTGCGAGCGCGTGGGCATTGCGCACGGCGAGTCGCTGATCGAGGAAGAAGCCGTGCGCGCGCAGTTGCGCCGCAATACCAACGACGCGATCGCGATGGGCGTATTCGGCGTGCCGACGTTCTGGATGAACAAGCAGCTCTTCTGGGGCGAGGACGCCTTGCCGATGGTGCTCTACTGCGCACGCAGCCCGAACTGGCTCGACTCGCGCGAGGTCAAGCGCATCACCACGCTGCCTTCGGGGCTCGCGAAGCCGGTTACGGAGTGACGGGCAGCGCGCCGCGGAACCATCCAACGCGTGCCCTTCTGATGCCGGTCATGCCTCGCGCCCTATGGCGGTGGCGCGCGAGCAGGCATATGGTTATGGGTGAATCCGTGCGCGCAACGATGTGCTTCATCGCGCACGCGCCCTTGCCCGCCACACCCCATGGACGACGATAACGCCCTCACCCTCGACATCTGGCTGGTGCGCGTGCTGCGCACGCTGCTGGTCGAGCGCAGCGTCACGCAGGCCGCGCTGCGCCTGAACCAGACCCAGCCCGCCATCAGCACGGCGCTGCGCCGGCTGCGCGAGATTCTGGGCGATCCGATCCTCGTGCGCGGCAAGGCCGGCATGGTGCCGACCGAGTACGGCGAATCGCTGTTGCAGCACGCGCAACGCGTGCTGCGCGACGTGGAGTTCGTGGCCACGCCGCACGGCGACTTCGACCCGGAGCGCTCGAAGCGCACGTTCCGCCTCGCCGCACCCGACTATCTCAACGACTTCTTCATGCCGACGCTGATCGCGCGCTTTCGCGAGACGGCGCCGGCGGCGCGGCTGGAAATCCTCTCGCTCTCGCCCACGCTCGATCATCACGGCGCGCTCGACGCAGGCGAACTCGACATCGTGATCGGCAACTGGCCGAAGCCCGAGGCGCGTTTTGCGCGCAGCGACCTCTTCTCGGACAAGGTTGTCTGCATGATGCGCGCGGACCATCCGCTGGCGCGCCGCGAACTCACGCGCGAGGCGTATCTCGCCGCGCCCCATCTCGCGCCCACGCCTTATACGGGCTCGCATGCGAGCGCGATCGATCTGGGGTTTGCGAAGGCGAAGGCCGAACGCCGCATCGTCGCGACGCTGCCCTACTTCGGGCTCGTGCCGCAGGTCTTGCTGCAATCGGATCTGATCTTCACGACGACACGTCGCTTCGCGCAGCATTACGCGAGGCTCATGCCCATTGCCGTCGTCGAGACGCCGTTCGCGTTTCCGCGCATTCACTGCTATCAGATGTGGCATCCGCAGCCGGACAGGCCAAGCGATCTGGGATGGCTGCGCGGGTTGATCGAAGAGGTGTCGGGGACGTTGACCGCCGAGCGCGGCACGAAGCGCGCCGGGGCGAGAAAGACCGCGAGCGCGGCCAGCGAAGCGACGCCCACACCGCCGCTCGAAGCGGCCTGAAATTGCGCAAAGCTAACGCAAACGGGCGCCCTCATCATCGAGGCGCCCGTTTCGCTTGTGCGGCTAGTGGAATCAGGCGCGCTCGAGCGCGACCGTTCTCACCACCGCCGGGCGCTGCGCCACCCGCATCTGCATGAGTTGCGCGGCGACCGCCACCGCGATCGACGAAGGCGCCTTGTCGACGATCCCTGTCACGCCGATCGGGCACGTCATCTCATCCATGCGCTCGCTTTCCACGCCACGCTCCATGAGCCGCCGCTCGAACTTCACGCGCTTCGTTTTCGAGCCGATGAGACCGAACCACGCGAAATCGCGCCGCCGCATGATGCGCTCGCTCAGCTCGAAGTCGAGCGCGTGATTGTGCGTCATCACGAGGAAGTACGCGCCCGCCGGTGCTTCGTCGACGATGGCCGCCGGCGTGTCCGTCGCTTCGATCTGCACGTTGGCGGGCACCTCGTCGGGGAACAGCTCGTCGCGCTCGTCCACCCACTGCACGACGCACGGCAGCATGCCGAGCAGCGTGACGAGCGCGTGGCCAACGTGGCCCGCGCCGAACAGCACGATGTGCATGGGCCCGTAGTGCGGCACCGGCGTGCTGCGACGGCCGATGATCACGCGTCCGGTTTCGTCGACGCGCACGCAATGTTCAGGATGACGATTCATTTCGCAGCCCCCTCGCGCGCCATCGTCCGCACCGCGCGCACGCCCTTCAGGATTTCCTCGGCGGTGGCCGGCGCATTCATCGGCGGATTGAAGCGGTAGTCGGCCACGCTCGCCACGGCGTCGCGAATCGCGAAAAACACCGAGAACGGCAGCAACAGCGGCGGCTCGCCCACGGCCTTCGAGCGGTGGATGCTGTCTTCCGCATTGCGGTTCTTGAAGAGCCGCACGTTGAATTCCGGAGGCGTGTCGTTCACGGTCGGGATCTTGTAGGTGGACGGCGCGTGCGTCATGAGCTTGCCGTCCGGCTTCCACCACAGTTCTTCCGTGGTGAGCCAGCCCATGCCCTGGATGAAGCCGCCTTCCACCTGGCCCACGTCGAGCGCCGGGTTCAGCGATGCGCCCACGTCATGCAGCGCGTCGGCGCGCAGCACGCGCATTTCGCCCGTGAGCGTGTCGATCACGACTTCCGAAACCGCCGCGCCATACGAGTAGTAGTAGAACGGCCGCCCGCGCAGCGTGGCCTGATCCCAGTACAACTTGGGCGTGGCGTAGAAACCATCGGACCAGAGCTGGACGCGCGCGAGATAGGCCTTCGACACCAGCGTCTCGAACGGCACGATCGTCTCGCCCACGATCACCGAGTCGTTGGCAAAGCGCACGTCGGCGGCGTTGATTTCGCCCTTGCCGTACGTCGTGGCCGCCAGCGCCGCGAGGCGTTCGCGCAGCTGGCGCGCGGCGTCCTGTGCCGCCTTGCCGTTCAGGTCGGCGCCAGTCGAAGCGGCCGTGGCGGAGGTGTTCGCGACCTTGCTCGTGTCCGTGGCGCTCACCCGCACGCGGTCGAACTCGATGCCCAGTTCATGCGCCACCACCTGCGCGACCTTCGTATTCAGGCCCTGGCCCATTTCGGTGCCACCGTGGTTCACGAGCACCGAGCCGTCTGTGTAGATGTGAACGAGCGCGCCCGCCTGGTTGAAGTGCGTGACGTTGAACGCGATGCCGAACTTGACCGGCGTGAGCGCGATGCCCTTCTTGAGCACGTCGTTGTTCGCGTTGAATTCGCGAATCGCGGCGCGCCGCGCGCGATAGCCGCTCGTTTCCACCAGTTCGTCGATCAGCTCGTGAATGACGTTGTCCTCCACAACCTGGCCATAGGGCGTCTCGTTGTTCTGCGTCTTGCCGTAGAGATTGCGGCGGCGCACGTCGAGCGAATCGAGACCGAGCGAGCGCGCCACATCGTCCATGATGTACTCGATCGCGAACGCGCCCTGCGGGCCGCCGAAGCCGCGGAACGCCGTGTTCGACTGCGTGTTGGTCTTGCCGCAGAAACCGGCGATCGACACATCGGGCAGCCAGTAGGCGTTGTCGAAGTGGCAAACGGCGCGCGTCATCACCGGGCCGGACAGATCCGCGGAAAAACCGCAGCGCGAAGTCATGTCAACCGACACGCCTTCAATCGTGCCCTCGTCGTCGTAGCCCACTTCGTACGTGTAGTGGAAATCGTGGCGCTTGCCCGTGACCATCATGTCGTCGTCGCGGTCGGGGCGCAGCTTCACGGGGCACAGGAGCTTCCAGGCGGCGAGCGCCGCGCAGCAGGCGAAGAGGCCCGACTGCGATTCCTTGCCGCCGAAGCCGCCGCCCATGCGGCGGCATTCCACGAGCACGTTGTGCGAGGCGACGCCCAGCACATGCGCAACGAGGTGCTGCATTTCGCTCGGGTGCTGCGTGGAGCACCACACGTGCATGCCATCGTCGTCCTTCGGCACCGCGTAGGCAATCTGGCCTTCGAGGTAGAACTGCTCCTGGCCGCCCAGCAGCATTTCGCCTTCATGGCGATGCGCGGCGCGTGCCGCGCGCGTGGACGCCTCGCCGCGCGCGAGCTTCATCGGCGGCAGCACTGACTGCTGAGCGGCGCGCGCCTGCTGCGCCGTGAGCACGGCGGGCAGCTCTTCGTACTGCACTTCGGCGCGGCGGGCGGCGAGGCGCGCCGTGTCGTGGGACGTCGCCACCACGATGAACATGGGCTGGCCCACATACTGCACGAGGCCGTCGGCAAGCACCGGATCGTCGTGGATGATCGGGCCGCAGTCGTTCACGCCGGGAATGTCCTCGGCCGTGAGCACCGCCACGACGCCCGGCGTCGCGCGCACTTTTGCGAGGTTCATCGACACGATGCGGGCGTGCGGCTTCTGCGAAAGCCCGAGTGCGGCGTGCAGCGTGCCGGCCATGACGGGAATGTCGTCGGTATAGGTGGCGCGGCCGCTCACGTGCAGATGCGCGGATTCGTGGGGCCGCGAGACGTGCACTTGCGCAAAGGGCTCGCGCGCCTTGAGTTCGTCCAGGAACGGTTCGGCTTGCTGGTTCATTGTTTCGTTCTCCGTATGTCTTTTCCGGTTCCTGAATGTCTCAAGCGGTTTCTGCGGCTACATTGCGCACATTGAGCGCTTGCGGCGCAAGCGGGTTATGCGGGCGCGTTTCGAGCCAGAAACGGTACAGCGTGTTCTTCGCGGCTTCGAGGCGGTAGTCGCTCGTCGCGCGCATGTCGGACAGCGGCGCGTAGTCGTTGCCGAGCGCGATCATCGCGGCCTGCGCCGTGGCTTCGTGCCATTGCGCATCGGCGAGCACGCCTTCCGCGTGAGTCGCGCGCTTCGGCGTCGCGGCCATGCCGCCAAACGCAATGCGCGGCTCGCGGATCACGTCGCCATCGGCGATATAGGCGTAGGCGGCGCACACGGCCGAGATGTCCGAGTCGAAGCGCTTCGAGATCTTGTAGGTACGAAAACGCAGATTCGCTCGCGCGCCGGTGCGCGTGGGCACCTTGAGCGCGAGCACGAACTCGTGCTCGGCCATGTCCTTCTTCTGGTAGGCAAGATAGAGATCTTCGAGCGGCATTTCGCGCTCGGTCTCGCCGCCACGCAGCACCACGCGCGCGCCGAGCGCGATGAGCCCGGGCATCGAGTCGCCGATGGGCGAACCGTTCGCGACGTTGCCGCCGATCGTGCCCGCGTTGCGAATCGGCAGCGAGGCGAAGCGCTGCCACATCTCTTCGAGTTCCGGGTAATGCTTTGCGAGTTCCGCGTAACCGCGCTCGACGCTCACGCCTGCGCCGATCTCGATCCACGCGTCGCTCACGTCGATGCGGCGCATCGCGTCGACCTGGCCCACGTAGACGATGTCGCCAAGCTCGCGCATCTGCTTCGTGACCCACAGGCCGATGTCGGTGCTGCCCGCGAGAATGCGCGTGTTGGGGCGCGCGGCCTTGATGGCGGCGAGCGCGTCGACGGTGCGCGGCGCGTCGTACTGCTGACCGCGGCTCTCGTAGTGGAAGGTGTCCGTGCGTTCGAGCGTGGCAAGCGTCTGTGCGAGCGCCGTCACGTCGATGGGCTGCTTCGGCGCATCGGCCTTGAACATCTGCTCGGCGGCGTCGAGGATCGGCCGGTAGCCTGTGCAGCGGCACAGGTTGCCCGTAAGCGCGTTGGCGATCTCGTCGCGCGAAGGCACGCTGCACGCGCCCTTGGCCGCACAGGCGTGGTTGGGCTGGCCGGCATGTTCGTGGCCATGCTTTTCGTAGAGCGCCCACATCGACATCACGAAGCCCGGCGTGCAAAAACCGCATTGCGAGCCGTGGCAGTCGACCATGGCCTGCTGCACGGGGTGCAGCGAGCCGTCGGGCTGGCGCAGGTCTTCGACGGTGAAAAGCGCCTTGCCGTCGAGCGTCGGCAGGAACTGGATGCAGGCGTTGACGGCCTTGAAGCTCACGCCGCCCGCCTCGTTGCGCTCCCCCACCACGACCGTGCAGGCGCCGCAGTCGCCTTCGGCGCAGCCTTCCTTGGTGCCGGTGCAGCGCGCGTCTTCGCGCAGATACTGGAGAACGGTGCGGGTGACGCCCGCGTCGCTGACTTCGCGAATCGCGTTGCGGTGGTAAAAGCGGATCGGCTGGCTCATGGTTTCTGGCTCGTCGTTGGCTGCGGCTCGCAAAAGGCGTGTGCCGCTCGAGTGGACGGTTCGAAAACTATCACTGCCAATATTGGCAACCCATAGCTAGAGGAGCATGGGGGATATATCGTTGAATCGATAAATCGGCGTGCTGCAGTGCGGCTGTGCTTATGTTGAAGCGTCTCGATTGCGCGATTTCACGGCCAATTTGTGAATATCAGACATATTCGACTGACCATTAACCCGTTCAAATGCCGATTTCTCCGCACGAACGGTCGGACCAGGGCGCCGCTGCACCGCGAATTGCCGCCAACGTCGCGCAAAATCGCGGGATCTTCGCGGCTGGGTTATCGGTCGCAAAAGGCCGTCATCAGCGCAGAAAACGCGTGTTCCGCCCGCCGGAACAGCTTTTCAATTTCTGCATAAAAACCGGTTCCATGGGAGAATCACGCCTTTCCCGCCGTTTTCCATCCGCATTTTCCCCATGTCCGCTGATTTGGCGCCCCCGCGCAAAGCCGCGTCGACGACCCTGCAGATCATTCCGGTCGTCTTTTTCACCTTCCTCTGCTACCTGACGATCGGCATTCCGCTCGCCGTGCTGCCGGGCTACGTGCACAACGACCTCGGTTTCAGCACCGTGGTGGCGGGCGCCGCGATCAGCGTGCAGTACATCGCCACGCTCTGCTCGCGCGCGCTCGCGGGCCGCTCGGCGGATACGCTCGGCCCCAAGAAAACCGTGACGATCGGCCTGACGATCTGCGGCGCGAGCGGCGTGCTGCTGCTGCTCGGCACGCTCGTCGATCACTGGCCCGGCCTCTCGCTCGCGCTGCTGGTGGTGAGCCGCCTGTTGCTCGGTTGCGGCGAAAGCCTGTGCGGCACCGGCGCGATTCTCTGGGGCATCGGCCGCGTGGGCACTGCGCACAACGCGAAGGTGATCTCGTGGAACGGCATCGCCACCTACGGCGCACTCGCGATTGGCGCGCCGCTGGGCGTCGTGATGGCGCACGCCCTCGGCTACTGGATGCTCGGCATTTCGGTCATCGCGATGGCCGCGCTCGGCTTCTGGCTCGCGCGCCCCATCGCGCCGGTGCCGATCGTGCACGGCGAGCGCATGTCGTATCGCAGCGTGTTCACGCGCGTGCTGCCGCACGGCATTGGCCTCGCGCTCGGCTCGGCGGGCTTTGGCTCCATCGCGACCTTCATCACGCTGTTCTACGCCGCGCGCCATTGGCCCAACGCCGCGTTCACGCTCACGGTGTTCGGCCTGATGTTCATCGGCGCGCGCCTGTTGTTCGCCAACACCATCAAACGCTTTGGCGGCTTCCGCGTCGCCATCGTCTCGTTCTCCTGCGAATGCGCGGGCCTCTTGCTGCTGTGGCTCGCGCCCACGCCGCAAGTCGCGCTCGCGGGCGCGGCGCTCACCGGCTTCGGCTTCGCGCTCGTGTTCCCGGCGCTCGGCGTCGAGGCGGTCGGGCTCGTGCCGCCCGCGAGCCGCGGCGCGGCGCTTTCGGCCTACTCCGTGTTCCTCGACCTCTCGCTGGGCATTACCGGCCCGCTCGCCGGCTATGTGGCGAATCTGTTCGGGTATGGGTCGGTGTTTCTCTTCGCCGCCATTGCGGCGGCTTCCGCCGTGGCGCTTTCGGTTTCGCTTCATCGCAAGAGCGTGCGTGCGCATGCGGGACAAGGTACGTAACGCACGAGTAACGCAGACACCGCCGGGGGGAATAAGTCGTAAGCGTGCCGCGTTAGTTACTATGTCGATGCCTGCGTTCGCGATGAGCCGCGCGACGCGTCCGCAATGCACGCGCAGGTCGGCGTCGTCGGCAATAGCGCGGCTAACGCCTCGCCGGAAAGCCCTCCGCGGGACTTCCAGCGAGCTTCCCCAGGAGGAAATCATCATGAAGCGATTCAGGATGGTTCTTGCGTGTCTTATTTGCCTCGGAATGGCCGCGGTTTCCGGGTCCGTCGCCGCGAGCGGCGATATGAATCAAGGCGGCAACGGCGCGTCGAGCAGTTCAACCAACTCTTCAGGCGGTGGCTATTGAGCGCCGCACGCTGTATTGCGCGGTACGTCGCCGGGCTCTGCGCGATCCGCTGCGAATGCGGCCGGCGCGTATCTCGGTGAATCTCTCTGCGTTGGTGAATCTCCACGCAAACTTCGAGGCCCACAAGGCACGCCGGACCGGGTAGTTGTTCGCGTTCCGGTCCGGCGCGTGGATTGTGATTGCCCAGCAACTTCCGGGAAACCCGAACGCGCTCTCTTACATCGGGGGGACGACCCCGTTCTTTTCGACCACCACGCGCTGCGCGGAGTACGCACCCTGTGACGCGGATTTCGCGACCACGAACACTTGCTTGCCAGGCGCCAGATCGGCGCGCGCAGCCGGCACGAAGGTGACGATCGGTACATTGGGCGGTACCGTTACCTCATTGCTGCCGCCTTTGTACGACAGCTTCAGATTGCGGCCGTCCGTGCCCTGCACGACAGTATCGACATTCGCGTTGGTCATCGTGCTGTTCGGGCCGAGGTCCCACGCGTAGTGTCCCTCGCCCGTGCCGCGCGCGGCTTCCGGGAAGACCACAACTTCGGTCGCCGTCAGCTTGCCGTCAGTACCGGTTGTCGCAGCCGTGCCGACGAACGTACCCGGCTTGATGTCGGATAGCTGCATCGCCTTGACCGACGAGACAGGAACGTTGGCCGCGAGGTCGATCGACACCGTATCGCCACTGCGTCGATGGACCTTGAGAACATCGCCATCGAGAGAAACGACATTGCCGCGAATACGCACGGGCTTCGCGTCAGGCGTTTGCGCCAGCGCGCTGCCGGCAAGCGTCATTGCGGCAATGGTCGCTGCAACTTTGAGTCGAATGGTCATGAATGCTCCATGTAGCGGATATGCGTTGAGGAAAGAGTCGATTGCACTTCAGGAACCGCCGAACCAGTTATAGCCCTGGTTCTCCCAGTAACCGCCGGGATACTCGTTCGTCACCGTGATGGCAACGATATGCTTTGGATTCTTGTAGCCGAGTTTGGTCGGCATGCGCAGCTTCATCGGAAAGCCGTATTTCGGCGGCAGCACGTCCCCGTCATAGGTCAGCGTAAGCAACGTTTGCGCGTGCAACGCTGTTGGCATATCAATGCTGGTCCAGTAGTTATCGGCACAATGGAGCGCGACGTACTTCGCTGTCGTGTCGGCCCCGGCACGGCGGAGAAAATCAGAGAAACGCACACCGCCCCAGTGCCCAATGGCGCTCCAGCCCTCGATGCAAATATGGCGCGTGATCTGGCTTTCTTGTGGCAGCGCTCGTAGTTCGTCGAGGGTCCATATGCGTTTGCCGTTCGCACGTCCTCCCACTTGCAGCCGATAAGTCGCAGCGTCGACTTCCGGTACGTCGTCGATGTCATAGAACGCATTGAAAGGGAAAGGCCGTGTGATCATCGACTCCGGATACGTCGGTGCCATCTTGTTCGGATCGAACAGCAGCGCCTGCACGCGATCATTGAAGAACGACATCTTGCGCAGCATGGTATTCACCGACTTGTCGTTCGACAGATCGCAGCCCGAGAGCATCGCAATACCGCCGAGCGTGAGTATCTGTCTGCCGAGCAACCTGCGAGCGGGACTCTTCAATTCGCTGCGCGCGTCCTTGATGATCGAATCCGCGTTTGAAACGAGAAACGCATTGAGCGGCTTTTTGCGAGGGTTCATGTTCGATCACCGTCCGCGAAGCATCAGAAGCAGCGAGCGCGGCACAAGCGCGACCATGACGACATGCACCACGAAAAACACTACGAGGACGCTCATGGCGAAGAAGTGGACCACCCGTGCGTTGTCGTATCCACCCATGAGCGTTCTCAGCAGGGGAAACTGAACCGATTTCCAGATCGCCAGGCCGGAAAGGATCACAACTGCGATGTCGGCGATAACCACGACATACGCCAGTTTCTGAACGGCGTTGTAGCGCGCCAGATCTTCGTGTGCGAGCTTGCCGCGCAGCGCAGCGGCAAGATCCCGGCATAGCGTACCCAAACGGATCGGGAGCAGCTTTCTCCACAAGCGCCTTGAAAGGAGATTGAGGCACACGTAGACGAGATAATTCGCGACCAGCACCCACATGATCGCGAAATGCCACTGCAATGCGCCGCCCAGCCAGCCGCCCAAGGTCATGGTCGCGGGAAATTTCAGGCCGGCAAAGATAGGCGAGGCATCGTAAATCTGCCAGCCGCTTGTCACCATGAGCACGACCGCCACGGCGTTGATCCAGTGTGTCGTGCGGACCCAGAGAGGCTGAATGATCGTTCGGCTCATGTGCAGGCTTCGTGGAAGTTGTTCGGCTGCGATCGGATCTGGCCCGATCGTTCCGTGGTCGGCTCCTTGTTGGTGGGTAAACCCCGTACTCCCGTCCCTATTCCACCGCTGCCGAGAATTTTTTCCTTTCAGTTTTCCGACAGGGTGCGTCGTCGTCCGACACGAACGCCGACATCCCTTGAGCGCATCCTGCTTGCAAGCGCAGCGGAATAGAGGGAGCATGCGGAACGTTTCCCCGGTGTCCTCATTCCGTCACGAGGCCGTGGTGCTATCTGAACAGACGCTTTCCGCGTGAATGGGGCATGCTGGCAACCGGACTGTGGTCTAGCCATCAGTACGGCGGCGGCACATCTTTTGCGGGCGTCTGAGCACATGCGCTTGCTGCTCGCAGCGGGCGGCTCCCGCCCGGAAAAGTGGAGGTAAAAGAGCGTGCTGGATCGCAACCCCATCCGTTGGCGTGGCGCGACCCTGGTGCGTCTCAAACCCCACGCAAGCGCAATCGCGATGTTCGCCTGCACCGCCTTTGCAGCTGTCGGGGTCAGCGCGGACCCGATCGACACGTCCGCACCGCTGGCACAGTATCGGCTCGATCCGGCCCGTTCCGGTGTGACATTCGACGTCGCGAACGCCTGGCACTCGAATCTCACGATGCGCTTTAGCCGCATAGGTGCCGAGCTCGATGGATTCCAGGGCGAGGCTTCGGGCCGCGTCATGGTGACGATCGACGCGACAAGCCTCGAAGCGAACGCGCCGTTTGTCACCGGAATCGTCGAAAGCGGCAGCATGCTGGACGTGGCGCACTATCCGGCCATTCGCTTCGTCAGCACCCGTCTTGTGCGGATCGGTCCGTACAGCGGCCTTTTGACAGGCGACCTGACGATCCGCACGACGACTCGCCCCGTCACGCTCGATGTCACGTTCGACTCAGACTCGCACGATCCACCGGGCGATCCCCAGACGCTGGCCTTCTCCGCCGACGGCCATTTCAGCCGGGCAGCGTTCGGGCTGACGAAGTGGTCCTCCGCTGTCGGGGATGACGTGCACATGAGGATCCGTGCCGAATTTGTCAGGGAGCGTGCCGATCCGTGAATCGGTGGTCTGCTTACGGGTCGAACAGAGGACGGACGACCACGGAGATCTGCCAGGAACCATAAAAAAACCGCACCCGGCAAACCACGCCGGATGCGGCCCGGACTTCAGACAAACTGAGACGCGAGGCGCTTGCGCGCCGCCCGCGCTTACTTCTTCACGGCAGTCGGATCGAGGTTCTTGCCCGTGGCCTCGTTATAGCGCTGCACATATTCCTCCGTGAGCTTGCGCACCGCGCGGCCAATCTTGCGATAGTCCGACTCGTTGAGGTTCGCGAGCGACACGCGGCCCGACGGATGCGGCGTGCCGAAGCCCTTGCCCGGCAGCAACACGACGCGCGCTTCTTCCGCGAGACGGAACAGCAGTTCGTTGGGCTTGACCTGCTTGAGCAGCCAGTCGACGAATTCGCGCCCGAAGCGCTTCTCGCCCATGTATTCCATGTCGAGGATCGTGTAGTAGTCGACCTGATTCGGATCGCCCTCGCCGTAGGGCACGCCCATTTCCTCGAAGAGCGCGCGCTTGCGGTTGCGAATGAGGCGCTTGAGCGCGTTCTTGTACGCGTCGGGCGTATCCATGAGCGAGAACAGCGAGAACAGCACCATCTGCACCTGCTGCGGCGTCGAAAGGCCGGCCGTGTGGTTCAGCGCGACAGTGCGGCTGTCGGCCACCAGGCGGTCGATGAACTTGAGCTTGTCCGGCTCGGTGGTGATCGACTCGTAGCGCTTGTGCAGTTCCTTCTTCTCGTCCTTCGGCAACTTCGCGAGCGTATGGTCGAGCACGTTGTCGCGATGCGTGGCGATCGCACCCAGACGCCAGCCCGTCGCGCCGAAGTACTTTGAATAGGAGTACACGAGAATGGTGTTCTTCGGCGCAAGCGCGAAGAGCGAGACGAAGTTGTCGGCGAAAGTGCCGTACACGTCGTCGGTCAGCAGGATGAGGTCCGGACGTTCCTTGATGATCTCGGCGATGTACTCGAGGCTCGCGTCGTCGATCTTCACCGAAGGCGGGTTGCTCGGGTTCACGAGGAAGAACGCCTTGACCTTCGGGTCGCGCAGCTTGTCGAGTTCCTTCTTCGAGTACTGCCAGTTGTTCTCCACCGTGGCGTCCAGATGCACCACGTTGAGCTGGTAGTCGTTGAGTTCCGGAATCTCGATGTACGGCGTGAAGATCGGCATGCCGAGCGCGATGGTGTCGCCCGCCTTGATCAGGAAGTTCTCGCGCATCGTGTTGAAGATGTACGTCATCGCCGCCGTGCCGCCTTCCACGGCGAACACGTCGAACTCGCCGACGAACGGATGCTTGCCGATCATCTCGCGGCGCAGGTACTGCCCGACGATGATTTCGGAAAGCTTGAGCATGCGGTCCGGCACCGGGTAGTTACAGGCGAGGATGCCTTCGCACATCTCATAGAGGAAGTCGCCTCCAGAGAGACCTAGCTGGTCGCGCACGTACGACACCGCGCCCGCGAGGAAGTCGATGCCGGGCTGGCCCTTGTTCTCGCGCACGAACAGATCGAAACGCTCGACAATGCCTTCGCGATGCGGGAAGCCGCCCACGCCCTCGGGCATGTAGGCAAACGAGCGCTCCGACTCGCGCATGGCGAAGATGCCGAGTTGCCAGAAGCCGTGACGCGGAATCGTGGCGAGGAAGTTGGGGTTGCCGCGGCCCGCGTTGAGCATCGCGAGATTGGCCGGGCGCGCGGTCGCGCCGCCGCCGGCCGCCTTGATCAGTTCGTCCTTCAGTTCGAACGGGCTCAGTGCATCGAGACCCGACTTTTCTTTCGCGCCGCTACCCTTCGCTTTCGTTGCCATGGTGTTCTCCATTGGAAGACGTTGCGTGTGTCGCGCGCTTTTTTCCTCGCGCAGCACACGTTGAATGCATGTCATGCAAGACCGACGACGAGCGGCCCGAGCAGCGTGAGCAGCACGTTCGCGATCGCGTAGGTAATGGCGAACGGCACGGTGGGCACCGCGCTCTCCGCCTTGTCGAGAATGCCGCCGAAGGCCGGGTTCGCACTGCGCGCGCCGGACAGCGCACCCGCCAGAATGGCCGCGTTGTTGTACTTGAGGACGTAGCGGCCAAACAGCATCGTGAGAAAGAGCGGGACAAGCGTCACCACCGCGCCGAGCAGGAAGATGGTGAGGCCGCTCTGCTTGATCGTCACGACGGCCTGCAGGCCCGAGTTCAGCCCCACCACCGCGACGAACGCCGCAAGCCCGAAGTCCTTGAGCAGTTGCGAAGCCGCGGGCGGCATCACGCCGTACATGGGGTGCTTGCCGCGCATCCAGCCGAACACGAGACCCGCGAGCAGGCAGCCGCCGCCGGAGCCGAGCGTGAGCGGAATGCCGGCCACGTTCACCACGATCAGGCCCACCAGCAAGCCGAGCACGAGGCCCACGCCCATGTAGATGAAGTCGGTCTTGTTGCTGTACGCGAGTTCGTAGCCGGCAGCCTGCACGGCGCGCTTCGTATCCGTTGCCGTGCCGTAGATCGTCACCACGTCGCCGTGCTCGAGCTTCGTTTCAGCCAGCAGCGGCACGGGCTGGCCCACACGCTCGATTTTCTCGATGTACACGCCATGACGCAGATCGCGGTCCACGTTCTTGCGCACTTCCGCAATCGTCGTGTGGTTCATGCCCTTCTTCGTGAAGACGAGCTGGCGCGTTTGCATCACGAGGCTCATGCCGCCCGAGTCCGGCACTTCCGGCCCGATCAGCGCGCCCACTTCGACCATCTGCTCGCGGCGGCCCACCACCAGCACGATATCGTCCCGGCTCAGCACGAAGTCGGGCGTGGCGTCGAGCATCTTGCCGGCGCGGCGAATCTTCTCGACCGCCACGAAGTCGCTCTCGGCCAGCTCGATCTGCTTGACAGTTTTGCCTGTGGCCGCGTCGACCCGGAACACGCGCCCAAACAGCTCAGGCAGCGCCGTGATCTGTCCCGGGCCCGCGGCGGCGTCGCCCCCCGACATCTCGCGTTCGGCGTCTGCCGAGGCGTCCTTCAGGCTGCGGCCCATGAACTTCGGCAAGATGTTCACGCAGACGATGATCGCGCCGAGCGAGCCGAACACATAGGTGACCGCGTAGCCGATCGCGACGTCGGCCTGCATGGCCTTGACCTGGTCGGGCGGCAGCCCGAGGCGCGCGATCGCATCGCCGGCCGTGCCGATGATGGCCGACTGCGTCATGCCGCCCGCCGCGAGACCGGCCGCGAGGCCCTTGTTGAGGTGAAAGAGCTTCGCGCAAATCAGCACGGTGGCGAGACCCGCCAACGCCATGAACACCGCCATGGCGATTTCGCGCAGCGTCTTGCGGTTGAGCGAGTTGAAGAAGCCCGGGCCGGAGTCGTAGCCCACGGCATAGATGAAGACGGCGAACATCACCGACTTCACGCCGTTGTCGACGGTCACGCCCACCTGGCTCACGACGACGGCCGCGAGCAGCGAGCCGCCCACGCCGCCTAGCTGGAACTTGCCGAAGTTGATCTGGCCGATCCAGTAGCCCACCGCCAGAGAAAGAAATAGCGCGATTTCCGGGGATTTGTGAAAGATGTCATGCAACCATTCCATCGTGTCCTCGCTTTGGAAAGAATCCCCATTGCTGCCGGGGATGGCCGGCAATGGAACACCGCCGGCCAGATCGAGCCGAAAACACCAGCCAATATTCGTCAGCCAAACTTCGCCGCGAGCCCTACCACCACGGGGCCCATGAGCGGCAAGAGGATGTTCGACAGCGCGTAGGTGATCGTGTAGCCGATCACGGGAGTCGAGTTGCCGGCTACGCCGACGAGCGCACTGATCGCCGGCGTGCTGCACTGCTGGCCTGCGATGGCGCCGAGCAGCATCGGCGCTTCGAGCTTGAGGAACATGTGCCCGATCCACAGTGAGAGGAGCCCGGGAATCAGCACCATCAGAATGCCGGCGAGCGGCAGCGCGAGACCGTACTCGCGCACGAGCTTGATGGCGTCGGGGCCGGCGGAAAGCCCGACGGCCGCGATGAAGGTGGCGAGACCAAAGTCCTTGAGCACCTGCGCGGCGGCCGAGGGCAGCGAGCCCACCAGCGGGTAACGCGAACGCAGCCAGCCGAAGAACAGACCCGAGAGCAGGCACCCGCCGCCCGTGCCGAGCACCAGCGTGACGCCGCCCACGTTCACGCCGAAACGCCCGATCATCATGCCGACCAGCACGCCGAGGCCCAGATAGACGAAGTCGGTCTTCTGGGTGTGCTGGATCACGTAGCCAAGACGCTTCGCGCCGCGCGCGACATCGCTGGGCGTGCCGACCAGCGTCAGCACGTCGCCGCGATGCACGACCATGCCGGGCAAGGCGGGCACCGTGTTGTCGAGCCGCGTGATCGCGCCGACGTAGATGCCGCGGCCCGCTTCCGGCGCGGCGCGTTCGCGCATTTGCGCGAGCGTGAGGCCGTTGACGTCGCGCTGCGTGACCATCACGTCCACGCGTCTGGCGAGCAGCTTGAACAAGCCCTCGCCCGGCATCTCTTCGCCAAGACTGCCTGCCGCTTCGATCACGGCTTCGCGGCGCCCGGCGATCAGCACGATGTCGCCCGCCTGCAGCACGGACTGCGCGTTGGCGTCGAGCTGGCGTCCATCGCGCAGCACGTACTCGATCGTGAGGTTGTTGCCAAAGCGCGCCTCGAAGGCGGCGACTGCGGCGCCGGCCGCGGGCCCCACCTTGAACGCGCGCCCTTCGAGCGGCGCGAGCGCGAGACGCTGCCCTTCGTCGAGCGCGCCGTCGCCGCCGAGCTTGCGATACAGGCGCGCGGCCTCTTCGCGCAGGTTCACGCGCAGGATCAGCGGGGCGATCTGGCTCGTGAAGAGCACGATGGTGATGAGGCCAAAGAGGTAGCTCACGCTGTACGCGGTCACGATATGCGCCTGCAGCGTGCTCACCTGGGCGTCGGTGAGGCCGAGCCGCGTGATCGCCTCGGAAGCCGTGCCGATCACGGCCGATTCGGTCGCCGCGCCCGCGAGCAGGCCCGCCGCGGTGCCCGCATCGAGCTTCATCACGACGACCGCGATCATGATGAGCGCCATGACCGAGACGATCTCGACGATCGAGAGCAGCCCGTAACGCCAGCCGCGACCGACGTTCGCGAAGAATTGCGGACCGCCCGTGAAGCCGAGCGCAAAGATGAAGAGTGCGAAGGCAATGTTCTTGAGGTCCGGCGAGAGGCGCGCGCCGGTTTGCCCGAGCACGAGCGCGACGATCAGCGTGCCGCACACTCCCCCGAGGGAGATCGGGCCAAAGCGGATCGAACCAATCAGATAACCGAGCGCGAGGCTCACGAACAGGGCAATCTCGGGTTGCGACTTCAGCAATTCGACGATCATGTCTGGTCTGCCGATTTACGTTTTAGTTAGCCCGAAAGCATGCTCAAAAAACGAGCGGCAATGCACATTAAATAACATGCCACGCTAAATCCCGGTCGTTATTTTCCGCATATGCAACAATTCATTCACGCAGCAAAATTATCAATGCGCGCTTAATGCCCGCTTGTAAATGACAGGGAATTCACCGACCGCAATGACTCACAATCCGCCGCAGGCAAGGGGCGACCCGCCATGAATCTGGCAGTTCTGACAGATTTCCGATGCTTGCGTGAATTACGCAAACACGTTATCCGCAACGCACAATAATTTGACAGTGACAAAAACGCACAACGCATTCCTCACTCAATTCATGCCGATCGCGTATTGGATCTTTTACAAGTAAGAAATGCTGCGGTGTGTTGAGATAGATATTGTAATTCTCAGCGACTGTCAATATTATTTTTGTTAGATTCCCGCAGGCGTCGATCGCAGTCGTCCATTCGAAGCACTTGACCAGAACAACGCGACACACCGCTTCGTTCCACAACTTCGCCAGCAGTTGCAGTGTCCCTCAACCGGTCCATGCATCGAGCATACGAGGCTATACATGAACCAGATACACGCCATGCGCGTCTTCGTCAGGGTTGCGGAAACCGAGAGCTTTCGTCGCGCCGCACAGCAGCTCGACGTCTCCAACGCGCTCGTCACGCGCTCCGTCGCGATGCTCGAGGCGCACCTGAATACACGCCTCATCAATCGCACCACACGCAATCTCGCGCTGACCGAGGCAGGCCAGCGCTACCTCGAAGGCTGTCGTTGCGTGCTGGAGGAACTCGATCATCTGGAGCGCTCACTGGCGCACACGGAAAGCGAACCGAGCGGCACGCTGCGCGTGGTGGCCGCGGGTGCGCTCTCGCTCGCCACACTCACGCCGCTCATCGACGGTTACCGGCGTCTGTATCCGCGCGTGAACGTGCGCCTCACGCTCGCCGAACGGCCCGTGGATCTCATGGAAGACGGCTTCGACGTGGGCATCGTCGGCGCCACGCCCGCACGCAACGGCGAGTGCGTGGAGCGCGCGCTCGGCACCACGACGTTCGTCCCCTGCGCGGCGCCCGCGTGGCTCGCCGAGCACGGCGAGCCACATACGCCCGAGGAGCTCGCACAGTGCGCGGCGGTCGCGCTGCCCCCCGAGGAGCGCAGCGCGACGTGGCAGTTCGCGAAGCCCGGCGAGCGTGCCCGGCAGGTCACGCTGGAGCCCGGCTACGCCGTCAACAACATGCTGATGGTGCGGCTCGCCGCGCTGGCCGGCATGGGCGTGGCGGTCGTGCCCGCGCCGCTCGTCGCCGACGACTTTAGCGCGGGCACGCTGCGCCGGCTGCTGCCCGACTACGACATCGACGATCCCGACGCGCGCATGTCCATCGTCTATCCGAGCCGCCAGTATCTGCCTGCGAAGACGCGCCGCTTCGTCGACTACACGGTCGAGCATTTCGAGCATGCACGTCATGCATCGCCCATGCCGGCGAGTTCCAATGGCGCACCCAGGCGGCCGGTGAGCGTGGCGTGAGCGCAGATCGGGCGTGCGCAGTCTGTGCGTAGTGCGTGCGCCCGCTTGTTTGAGAACATGCCGCTTGCAAACGCGCCGTTAGCGAACATGCCGTTCGCGCGCGACGGCGCATCAGAGCCGGGGCGAGCTGCCGTCGACCGGAACCAGCAGGCCCCCGTCGCCCGCGCCGCACAGTTCGCGCAGCAATGCCGCTTCGCGCTCGTGCACTTCTACGGGTAGCCACAACGCCCCTGCCCATGCGAGGTAGCGCGCGCGATGCTGGCCGTTGCGAAACGCCACCACCCCCTCGTGCGCGAGTCCGAGCCATCCGGCGAGCCCGGCCACGCGGCGTTTGCTGATCGTCACGTAGGGCATCTGCGGCACGCGCTCGTTGTCCGGATCGAGAAACTCGCGAATGCCGCGAATCTTGCCGCTATGCCAGTCGTCGACGGGCTTGAGCACGTAGTCGGTGTCGTCGCGGTCGGCGCAGAGAAGCAGCTTGTGCAGATCGACGATCACGACGACGTGGCGCGTGCCGTCGGTCGTGAAGACGCGCTTGAAGCGCACGTGGTCATACGCGTCGTGGTCGGGCAACGGGACGGTCCACAAGGGTCCACAAGCGGGATACGGCGAGGAATCCGAAACGGAGGTGATGCTGGACATGGACGTCGATTGCATGCGTGCGGTGGGGAAAGCGCAGTTCAGGAAATGAAACCGGCCTAAGCTACGGATGGACCATTAAATTTTTATGACGAATGCGGGGCGCATCGAGGAGCCACAAATGACGATCGAAACTTTCGGCGAGCACGTCCGTATCGAGACTCAGGAACGTGTAGCAATTCTCGTGCTCGAGCGCCCGGCGCAGCGCAACGCCATCGACCGGCCCGTTGCGAATGCACTCGCTGCCGCCTTTACGCGCTTCGAGGAAAATCCCGCATGGCTCGCGGGCGTGCTGTACGGCGCGGGCGGCACGTTCTGCGCGGGCGCGGACCTCAGCGCGCTCGCCGATCCCGCACGCCGCAATGAAATCCACGCCGACGGCAGCGGCCCAGGCCCGCTCGGACCCACGCGCATGTCGCTCAGCAAGCCCGTGATCGCAGCGATTTCGGGCTATGCCGTGGCGGGCGGGCTCGAACTCGCACTGCTGTGCGACCTGCGCGTGGTCGAAGAAGACGCCGTGCTCGGCGTGTTTTGCCGCCGCGTGGGCGTGCCGCTCATCGATGGCGGCACGGTGCGCCTGCCGCGCCTGATCGGCCTGTCGCGCGCACTCGATCTGATCCTCACGGGCCGCGCCGTCGATGCGCACGAAGCCCTCGCATTCGGCCTCGCCAATCGTGTGGTCGCAAAGGGCGGCGCGCGCGCGGCCGCCGAGCAGTTGGCCGCGCAACTCGCGGCGCTGCCGCAGGCGGCGTTGCTCGCGGACCGCCGCTCGGCGCTCGAGCACAGCATGCTGCCCGACACCGCCGAGGCGCTGCGCCGCGAAGGCGCGCTCGGCTATCGCGCGGTGCTCGACGAAGGGCTCGCACTCGCGGCGCGCTTCGCGGCCGGCGCGGGCCGTCACGGTGAACCGCTCGATCCACGCGAACCGTAGTCCGCCAAACGAAAATCGCACGCGAACCCTCGCGACGGTCGATTGAGTCGATCGACGTGCCGATGGCCACCGTGCGCAGCGCTTGACGCTTGAAGGCGCGCGCGCGACCCACTACATTGAAATTGATCCGCGCCGCTGCCCCCGCCCCTGCCGCCATGTGTCATGACGCTGAGTCCTGCTGCGTCGTCTAACGGCAATCTTCAGACGAACCGCCCCGGCGCCCCCTTCCCTGATGCCGCATCACGGGAGAGATCTCATGCCGACGGATCGAATCATCCGCTTCGCGGACTTCGAACTCGACGTCGAGCGGTACCAGTTGCGACGCGAAGGTACGGAGGTCAAGCTGGAGCGGTTGCCCATGGATCTGCTGATCCTGCTGGCCTCGCGCCGCGGCGAGCTGATCTCGCGCGCGGACATCGTCGACCGGCTGTGGGCCGGCAGCCCCTTTCGCGACACCGACAACGGCCTGAACACGGCGATCCGCAAGATCCGCATCGCGCTCGCCGACGACCCCGCCAAACCGCGTCACCTCATCACCGTGAAGGGCAAGGGCTACCGGTTCGACGGCATCCTGCCCGCACTTGCCGACGCTCACGATGCGCCGGCTGCCGCGCGCGACCCGCACGCGCCGCGCGAGAGCGAGCACGCGCCGCCCGCCGTGCGCATGCTGGTGCTGCCGTTCGCCAACCACACCGGCGACGCGAGCCAGGACAGCCTGTGCAGCGCGCTCGCCGACGAGATCTCGGTCACGCTCGGCGCGCTCAACCCGGAGCGCCTGCTCACGATCGCGCGCACCACGGCGGCGCGATACCGCGCGACGCAAAAGAGCATCGGCGAGATCGCGCGCGAGCTGAAACTCGACTTCGTGCTCGAAGGCTCGCTCACGCGCGCGGGGCAGCAAACCCGCATCCTCACGCGTCTGATCCGCTGCGCCGACGAAGCGCAGATCTGGAGCCGCGCGCACGAAAGCGCCACGCAAGGCGCGCTCGACATCCTCAAGGAAGCGGTCGCGGCGCTCGCCGAGAACCTGGCGTCCACGCTTTCCGAGCAACAGCGCACGCGCCTCGAGCGGCGCCTGCCCGTCGATCCCGCCGCGCACGACGCATATGTGCGCGGGCGTTTCTTCTGGTATCGCCGCGTGCATTTCGAAGCGGGCTTTTGCGCACATCACGGCATCGACGGCGAAGACTTCGTGCGCAGCCGCACCTACTTCGAGTCCGCGCTCGAGCACGACCCGAGTTATGCGCTCGGCTATACGGGCCTTTCGAACTACTACGGATCGACGGTGGTGCATGGCTTCGTCGCACCCGACGATGGCTGGCCGGTCGCACGCTCGCTTGCCGAGAGCGCGCTCGAACTCGACCCGGACCTGCCCGAGGCGCATCACGCGCTCGCGGCCGTGCGCTACTTCTACGACTGGGACTGGGACCAGGCCGAGGCTGGCTTCAAGGCCGCACTGCGGCGCAACCCGAGTTACCCGGAGGCGCATCGGCTCTATGCGCGCATGCTGGTGGCGGCGGGCCGCCGCGCGGAAGGCGACGCCGCGATGGAGCGCGCCGAACGCATCGATCCGCTGGCGTTCCAGGGGTCACGCGCGTTCGGTATGGTGATGTCGGGCAGGCATGCGGAAGTCGTGAGCGAATATCTCGCGCCGGGGCACATGGACCATCCGCCGCTCGTCTATCAGTTGCTCGCTACCGCGTTCGAAGTGAAAAAGCTCTACGCGCAGGCCGTGGACGCCACCGTGGAGGCGCTCGAACGCTGCAACCAGCAGGCGCGCGCGAGCACCATTCGCGCTCGCTGGGAAACGGGCGGCTATGACGCGGTGTTGCGCTGGTATCTGGAAGATCTGCTCGCGCGGCGGCGGGCCCGGTACACCTCGCCGCTGCTCATCGCCGAGGCCTATGCGCGCCTCGCGCAACCCGACGAAATGTTCCGCTGGCTCGAAACGGCGCTGGCCGAGCGCAGTTCGCGGCTATGCGAGTTGCGCACGAATCCATGGTTCGCGCCCTGGCGTCCGACGGGGCGCATGCGGCTCATCGAAAAACATATTGGCGGCGGCCCGACACGCTGAGCGCCTGGCGCAGATCGCGAGAGCGCGTCGGGTCGCCGTCCTGATACCTGGGTCTCCCTGTTGACTCAGTTCCCGTGATAGAGCCCTTCGCTCAGCGCCTTCTGCTGGCCCGATTGCTCGGAGCGCACCAGGTCCTGGTAGACCTGCGCGTGCGTGAGCGCCATCGGCGCACCCGAAGCGCTCGTCGACATCGGCGCGCCGCCGACGTCCTGCGCAGCCGGCGGCGTGCTGGCCTGTTGTGTCTGGTCGTCGCTTTGCGGTTGCGCCAGCGCACTACCTGCGAATAAGGCGGCCGCTGCGGCCACCGCGATGCGTACTGTGTTCATCGTGTTCATGTCATCGCTCCAGGAGGGTTGCGCATGTTCGGTTCCGTCATGCGCGGGACGGACGATGCGAGGGCTGCGCCTGCCGGCGGGCGGACCGGATGGCGGACTGTTTCGCTCGCTGGATCGTGTGGGTATCGTGCTGCCCGCGAGCGCGTTGCGCCATGCACGTAACCTGTAGAAATCGTCAAGAAAAATGAAGGAACGGTGAACGGGTTGCGGCGAGACAGGCTGTTGTTTTCCCAACAGCATTGAAAAGCGTGCCGTATGCGTTGTGTCAGGTTTCAGTACAATTCCGCGTTGACTTAAATAAAACGGCTTCGCGCTCAAGGCCCGTCGCCGACCTGCGCCGACCACTCGCCATGCCCTTGCCTCTTCTCGCCCTTGCCGTTGCCGCCTTTGGTATCGGTACCACCGAATTCGTCATCATGGGCCTGCTGCCCGACGTCGCGCGCGACCTGAGCGTCTCGATCCCGGCGGCGGGCATGCTCGTCTCGGCCTACGCGCTCGGCGTGACGATCGGCGCGCCCATCGTCGCCATCGCCATTGCCAATGTGCCGCGCAAGCAGGCACTCATGCGCCTGATCGGCATCTTCATCGTCGGCAACCTGTTGTGTGCGCTCGCCCCGAACTACTCGATCCTGATGGCCGCGCGCATCGTCACCGCGTTCTGCCACGGCGCGTTCTTCGGCATCGGCTCGGTGGTCGCGGCTGGCCTCGTCGCGCCGAACCGCCGTGCCCAGGCCATCGCGCTGATGTTCACGGGCCTGACGCTCGCCAACGTGCTGGGCGTGCCGCTCGGCACGGCGCTCGGCCAGATCGCCGGCTGGCGCACGACGTTCTGGGCCGTGACGGCCATCGGCATCCTCGCGGCGGCGGCGCTGCAGGTGTGCCTGCCCGCGAAGATCGAAATGCAGAAGGCGAGCCTCGTGCATGAGTTCGGCGTGCTGAAGAACCCGCAGGTGCTCATGGTGCTCGGCATGAGCGTGCTCGCCTCGGCCAGCCTCTTTGCGGTGTTCACCTACATCACGCCGATTCTCGAAGACGTGACCGGTTTCTCGCCGCATGAAGTCACGTTCGTGCTGCTGCTGTTCGGCCTCGGGCTCACGGTAGGCAGCACGCTGGGCGGCAAGCTCGCCGACTGGAAGCTCATGCGCTCGCTGCTCACCTTCCTCGCCATGATCGCCGTGGTGCTCGCCGCGTTCTCGCTGACGATGCACGACCCGATCGCGGCCATGGCAACGATCTTCGTGTGGGGCATTCTTGCGTTCGCGATCGTGCCGCCGCTCCAAATACTGATCGTCAACCGCGCGAGCGACGCGCCCAACCTCGCCTCCACGCTCAACCAGGGCGCGTTCAATCTCGGCAATGCGGGCGGCGCGTGGATCGGGGGCGTGGCGATCAGCGCGGGCGCGCCGCTCACGGCGCTGCCGTGGGTGGGCGTGGCCACCGCGTTCGCGGCGCTCGCGCTCACGCTGGTTTCTGCGCAAATCGACCGGCGCGCGCGCCGTCGCGTAGCGGTTTCCGGGCCGACTTCCTGCGCTTGATGCGTTTCTCGATGCGCGCACGGACAGGCGCGTGTCGCGCCGAGTCGCGCGCGTTCAAACCGAGGCACGCCTGCGCCGCGATTTTCGCGCGCACGTAGTAGCATCTCGCCCGATGAAAACCGTCCTCACCCGCGACTTTCTCGCGCTGATCCTGAGCGTGGCCGTGGTCGGCCTCGGCTCCGGCGCGACGCTTCCGCTCACCGCCCTCGCCCTCACCGATGCCGGCTACGGCACCGCCATCGTCGGCCTGCTCACCGCCGCCCAGGCGCTGGGGGGCCTCGCCGTCGTGCCGTTCACGGCATGGATCTCGACACGCTTCGGCTCGCGCCAGGTGATCGTCGGCTCGGTGCTGACCGTGGCCGTCGCGACCGCATTGATGCAGGCAAGCGCCAACCTGTGGCTCTGGGCGCTCCTGCGCATGCTCTGCGGCGCGGCGCTCATGCTGCTCTTCACCATCGGCGAAGCCTGGGTCAACGAACTCGCCGACGACTCGAACCGCGGCCGCGTGGTGGGCATCTACGCGACCACGTTCACGCTGTTCCAGATGTCGGGCCCGGTACTCGTGAGCCAGATCGCGGGCTATACGGCGTGGCGCTTCGCGATCTGCGGCGCGATCTTTCTCATCGCCCTGCCGATGCTCGCGGCGATCCGCTCGAACCCGCAGCAAACTGACATGCACGAGCCGCACGGAAGCTGGCGTCACGTGATGCCGAAGATGCCCGCGCTCATCGTCGCCACCGGCTTTTTCGCGCTGTTCGATACGCTCGCGCTCTCGCTGTTGCCGCTCTTCGCGATGGGTCACGGCATCGACACCGAGGTGGCCGTGCTGTTCGCCTCGGTCGTGCTGCTCGGCGACACGACCATGCAATTCCCCATCGGCTGGCTCGCCGACCGGCTCGGCCGCGAGCGCGTGCATGCGCTCATGGGCGTGATCGTCGCGCTGCTGCTGCCGCTGTTGCCCTTCGTCGTCGCTACGCCCTGGCTGCGCTGGCCGCTCCTCTTCGTGCTGGGCGCGGCGGCGGGCTCGATTTATACGCTCGCCATCGTGGCCTGCGGCGAGCGTTTCGAGGGCGTCGCGCTGGTTTCCGCGAGCGCGCTCGTGAGCGCGGCGTGGAGCGCGGCGAGCTTCGGCGGCCCGATCGTCACCGGCGCGCTGATGGAGCATGCGGGCCGCGACGCGATGCTGTGGGTGCTGTTTGCGGGGGCGCTGGTGTTTCTCGGTGCGTTGCGGTGGGAGCGCTTGCGCGGGCTGGCGCAAGCGCGCGCATAACACGAGCACGAACGAAAAAACGGCCGATGCGCCTTCAAGGTGCATCGGCCGTTTTGCTTGCTGAGTCGAGGCGTGGTTACTTCAGCGCCGGGAGGATCTTGCCGACGCAGGCACCGAACCCCACACGATAACCATCGCCCTGGCACCAGCCCGCTAGCGTGAGTTCGTCGCCGTCTTCGATGAAGCCGCGCGTGCCGCCGCTCTTCAGTTCGAGCGGATTCTTCGCGTTCCATGTGAGTTCGAGCAGGCTGCCGAACGAGTCCGGCGTCGGGCCCGAGATCGTGCCCGAACCCATCAGGTCGCCCACGCGCGTGTTGCACCCGGCCACGGTGTGATGCGCGAGCTGCTGCGCCATCGACCAGTACATGTGGCGGAAATTCGTGCGTGCGATGGTCGTCGCCTCGGCCGCGCCTTCGGGCTGCATCCGCACTTCGAGCGCAATGTCGAACGCGTGGTCGCCCTCGTGCCGCAGGTATTCGAGCGGCTGCGGCTCCTGCACCGGCTGCGCGACGCGGAACGGCTCCAGCGCGTCGAGCGTGACGACCCACGGCGAGATCGTGGAAGCGAAGGTCTTCGCGTTGAACGGCCCGAGCGGCACGTACTCCCATTGCTGGATATCGCGCGCGCTCCAGTCGTTGAGCAGCACCATGCCGAAGATGTGGTCCTCGGCGTCTTCGCACGCAATCGGCTCGCCGAGCGCATTGCCGCGCCCGACGATGAAGCCCGTTTCCAGCTCGATATCGAGCTTACGGCACGCGCCGAACACCGGACGCTCCTGATCGGGCAGCTTCAACTGGCCGTTCGGGCGGCGCACCGGCGTGCCGCTCACCACCACCGACGACGCGCGGCCGTTATAGCCGATCGGCATCTCGGACCAGTTCGGCAGCAGCGCATTCTTCGGATCGCGAAACATCGAGCCGACGTTCGTCGCGTGTTCCTTCGACGAGTAAAAGTCGGTGTAGCCCGGAATCTGCACGGGCAGATGCAGCTTCGCGTCGGCGAGCTTCACGAACGCGCGCTGGCGCAATGCCGCGTCGTCGCGCAGCGTGGCCGTGTCGCGCGCGAGCAGCGACGAGAGCTGCACGCGCACGCTGCGCCACGTCTCGCGGCCAAGCGCGATGAAGTCGTTCAGCGCGGTACGCGCAAAGACGTCTTGCTGCGCATTCGCAGGCAGATGCAGCAGCCCGGCTTCGTGCAGCACCGCAAGGTCCGCCACGAGGTCGCCGATCGCCACGCCCACGCGCGCCGTTGCGTTCTTGGCGTCGCTGAACACGCCGAACGGCAGGTTCTGGATCGGGAAATCGCACTGGGCGTCGTTCGCGCTCTCGACCCAGCTCTTGCGCCTCGCGTCGAGCGTCGCCTTGAGTTCGTCCGTCATGGTGCTGTTCATTGCTGCTCCGGATTGAAGTGTTTCGCGAGGCCTTGCCAGCACTCGTAGTAATGCGCCTGCAGCTGGCTCGTTTCGAGCGCGTAGCGCGTCGGGCGGATCAGCGTGCGGGTCTCGAACATGAAGGCCATCGTGTCGCCGACCTTGTGCGGTTGGGTCGTGTCGGAGTTCGATGCCTTCTCGAAGGTCTCGGCGTCGGGCCCGTGGCCCGTCATGCAGTTGTGCAGGCTCGCGCCGCCCGGCACGAAGCCTTCGGACTTGGCGTCGTACACGCCATGCACGAGGCCCATGAACTCGCTCGCCACGTTGCGGTGATACCAGGGCGGACGGAACGTGTTCTCGGCCGCGAGCCAGCGCGGCGGGAAGATCACGAAGTCGATCGAGTCGACGCCCGGCGTGTCCGTGGGCGCATGCAGCACGAGAAAGATCGACGGATCGGGGTGGTCGTAGCTGATCGAGCCGATGGTGTTGAAGCGGCGCAGATCGTACTTGTAGGGCGCGTAGTTGCCGTGCCACGCCACCACGTCGAGCGGCGAGTGGCCGATGTCGGCGCGCCAGAGCTGGCCGTTTAGCTTCGTGACGAGTTCGAACGCACCTTCGCGGTCTTCATACGCAGCGACGGGCGTGAGGAAGTCGCGCGGATTCGCGAGGCCGTTCGAGCCGATCACGCCGAGATCCGGCAGACGCAGGAGCGCGCCGAAGTTCTCGCAGATATAGCCGCGGGCTTCGCCATCGGGCAGATCCACCGTGAAGCGCACGCCGCGCGGGATCACGACGATCTCGAACGGCTCGACGTCGAGCCGGCCCATCTCCGTACGGATCGCGAGACGCCCTTGCTGCGGGACGATCAGCAGTTCGCCGTCGGTGTTGTAGAAAAAGCGGTCCACCATCGGCCGGTTCGCCGCGTACAGGTGGATCGCGCAGCCGCTCATCGAGGCCGCCGAGCCGTTGCCCGACATCGTCACCCAGCCGTCGATGAAATCGGTGGGCTCCGCAGGCATGGGCAGCGCGTCCCAGCGCAGCTGGTTGGGCGGCGTGGGCGGCACATCGCCGAAATCGGCGACGAGGCGCGGCGCGCCGTTCACATCGAGACGCGAGGCGACCGGCGCAAACGGCTGATGCACGGCGCCCGGGCGGATCCGGTAGAACCACGTGCGGCGGTTGTGCGAGCGCGGCGCGGTGAATGCGGTGCCCGAGAGCTGCTCGGCGTACAGGCCATAGGCGCAGCGCTGCGGCGAGTTCTGGCCTGCGGGCAGCGCGCCCGCCAGCGCCTCGGTCGCGAACTCGTTGGCAAAGCCGCTCATGTAGCCGTGCTGGACTTCGGTTGGGTGCCGCAAAGGTGCGTTCATTGCTGTCTCTCCACGTTCTCGGGTCATGACATGACGTCACGCGATTTACGGATGGTAAAACCAATTACGATTAGTGAAATTAGGCGTATACCCTGACGGACAGCCGGTCGCCTCCAGAACTGGCGCGAATGGTCGATAACGTTATGACCAAACAGTCCATCCGGCGCGGCTGCGGGCTGCTACCATCGGGTCATGCGACCCCGTGTGGGGCTCGCACTTTTCATCCGCTTCCCGCTACATCACCATGATTGCTCCCACCATTCCCGAGCTCGTTGCCCGCGCCGCCGACCATCCGTTTCTCGGCGAGCACCTGGCGATGGGCACTGGCGCGCACGCCAAAGAGGCCGTGGCGCGGCGGCGCGGCGTGGAGCTATTGAGCGCCTACGAGCCGATTTACGACATCAGCGTGCACAGCGGGGCGCAGTCGCTCACCGCCGATCTCGCGATGGCGTCGCGCTTTGGCGACGAACTCGGCTACCAGGCCGTCACGCTGCGTGAGCAGGACGGCCAGCTCGCGCCCTGCGACGCATTCAGCGACACGCTCGACGATCCCGACCTCGTCGCGGTCGACCGCATGGTGCGCGCGCTGCACGCCATCAATTTTCTCGGTGGCCAGCAGCACGGGCTACTCTTCCTGCGCGTGCACGAGCGGCTCCTGAAGAGCGTGAAATACGACCATGGACGGCATTTCTCGAACGTGCTGGTGTCGTTCGGGCTCAACCCCGGACGCATCGTGATCGAGCTGCCGGCGGCGGCGGTCGCGCACCGCACGTTCCTCGGCTATCTCACGAAGAGCTATCAGCGGTACGGGTTCAAGGTGGCGGGCAATCTGCCCAATGCCGGGCAGATTCTTTCGGTGTCGGACGTGCCTCGGCCCGACTTCGTGAAGATGGATGCGGCGTCCGCGCTGCGCGATTCGATGGTGAAGCCGCTCGTGAGCTATGCGGCGCGGCTGCGCATTCCGCTGATTTTCAACCGCGTGACCGATGCGGCCCAGTTCGAGCAGTTGCAGCAGTACGACGTGCGCTTCGTGCAGGGGCCGGTGTTCGCGGCCCAGGACAAGGTGATTTGACGATGTGATGCAAGCGAGGCGCCGGGCGGCGCCTGAGCGGCCTTAGAGGCTGACGGGTTCCTGCTCCAGCTCCACGCCGAAGCGCGCGTGGACGTCACGCTGGATCGCCTCGGCGAGTTCGAGAATGTCCGCGCCGGTCGCCCCGCCGCGATTGACGAGCACGAGCGCCTGACGCTCATGCACCGCCGCCGCGCGCAGCGCACGGCCCTTCCAGCCGCACCGGTCGATCATCCAGCCCGCCGCGAGCTTCACGCGCCCGTCACCCTGGTGGTACGACACGATCTGCGGCTCGCGCACGACGAGCGTATCGAACTGCTGCGCGTCGATCACGGGATTCTTGAAGAAGCTGCCCGCATTGCCCAGTTCGAGCGGGTCGGGCAGCTTCGCGCGCCGCACCGCGACCACGGCATCGAACACGGCGCGCGCATGCGGCGCCTCACCCGCGTTGTGCTGCGCCAGCTCGCGCGCAAGGTCGGCATAGCCCGCGTTGGCTTGCCAGACCTTCGGCAGACGGAACGTGACCGAGGTAATGACGAAGCGATCGCGCCCTTCGCGCTTGAAGAAGCTGTCGCGGTAACCGAAGCGGCAGGCGGCCGCGTCGAACTCCACGGCTTTGCCGGTCGCCATCTCGATAGCCCGCACCGCCACGCAGCGCTCGGCCATCTCGAGCCCGTAGGCGCCGATGTTCTGAATGGGCGCCGCGCCCACTGTGCCCGGAATCAGCGCCAGATTCTCGAGACCCGGCATGCCCGCTGCGAGCGTCCACGACACAAAATCGTGCCAGTTCTCGCCCGCAGCCGCTTCCACGTACCAGGCGTGGCCGTCTTCATACGCAACGCGCTTGCCGGTCAACGCCATCAGCAGCACCAGACCGTCGAAGTCGCGCGTGAGCACGACGTTGCTGCCGCCACCCAGCACGAGCGTGCGCAAGCCCTGGGCGCGCGGATCACGCACCGCGGCGACGAGATCGGCCTCGCTTTCGACCCGGCACGCGTAGCGCGCACGCACGTCGAAGCCGAACGTGTTGTGCGCGCGCAGCGCAAAGCCGGCAGCGAACCACGTAGTGACGGGCGTTTGGGTGACGGACATCGAGGAAGAACGGAACATGGACAGCAGACGAAAAATGGCCGGAAAGGCCGCCGGCGGGCACCTGCGCACCGTGGACTCGCCTCCGGGCGGCGGCAGGCCGCCTTGGGCAAACGCAACGGCGCCGGTAGAATGGCGTCGGTCCGTGATTATAGCGAGTGCGCGAACCGCTGCCTGAAAATGCGTCAGTGGACTGCGAAATGCGGCTGCGACCCGCGGGCACCTGGCTTGCATAGCTTTTGCACCGCCGTTTGCGCACCTCGTACTTTTGGGAGAAAGCAATGCCATCGTTTGACGTCGTCAGCGAAGCCAACATGATCGAAGTAAAGAATGCCGTGGAGCAATCCAACAAGGAGATCTCCACACGCTTCGACTTCAAGGGCTCGGATTCGCGCGTCGAGCAAAAAGAACGCGAGCTGACCGCGTTCGCCGACGACGACTTCAAGCTCGGCCAGGTGAAGGACGTGCTCGTGTCGAAAATGGCCAAGCGCAATGTGGACGTGCGCTTCCTCGACTACGGCAAGATCGAGAAGATCGGCGGCGACAAGGTCAAGCAGGTCATCACCGTGAAGAAGGGTGTCTCGGGCGACCTCGCGAAGAAGATCGTGAGGCTCGTGAAGGACAGCAAGATCAAGGTGCAGGCGAGCATCCAGGGCGACGCCGTGCGCGTGACGGGCGCCAAGCGCGACGATCTGCAAAGCGTGATCGCCATGCTGCGCAAGGACGTGACCGACACGCCGCTCGACTTCAACAACTTCCGCGATTAACGCGGCAAGTCCAGCGTATTGCGGGGCGGCTCAGGCCGCCCCGTTTCATTACACACGTCCCCCGCGCGCGCGCTCGCTTTCTCGCGCTCAGTCCGCCGTCACCACGAGCGGCATGAGCACTTCGCCGGTTTCCAGCAGTGTCTTGAGATTCGAGAGGATGCGCGGCCAGCCGCCCGACACCTTCTCGATGAAGATCGATCCCGGCCGCGCCACGCTGTGCGTAATCGTGAGCTTGACCGCATGCTCCACGGGTTCGATGTCGATCGTGCAGAGCGAGTCGCCCTCGGCATGGAGTTCGGCCAGGAACATGTTGCGCCAGCGCAGCACGAGCCGGCGCGGGGGATCGGCTTCGACCACCGCGCCCGAGTCGGCGATGCGGCCGTCGGCGAAGCGCAGCGACCAGGACGATCCCGTTTGCCAGTCGCATTCGTGATGCATGCCGAACCAGTAGCGCTCGGTGAACTCGCGGCTCGTGAGCGCCGTCCACAACGCTTCCGGCGTGGTGCGGATGAACGTGACGTAGACGAACGTCGAATTGCCGGGGGCGCTGCCTTGCGTGTGCTTGTCGCTACTCATGGCTGTCTCCTTCGAGTGATCGCTTGAGGTCGACGAGCGCGCCCACGCGCTCGTGCTCGAACTTGCCGATCCAGCGCGCGGCAATCTCGCCGATGGGCACCGGATTGATGAAATGGCGCTTCTCGCGCCCATGCCGCTGCGTCGCGACGAGATTCGCCTCTTCCAGCACCGTGAGATGCTTCGTGACCGCCTGGCGCGAGATGGCCAGCCCCTCGCATAAATCGGTCAGCGTCTGACCGTTTTTCGCATGGAGGCGGTCGAGCAGTTGACGGCGGCTCGCGTCCGCCAGCGCGCGGAATACGGCGTCGTCGTTCATGCATTGATTATGCAACCATATGGTTGCATGTCAAGGTGAAAAAACGGCGCCGCAGCGCCGTCTTCTCAGTTCACCCGTGCCTTCGCCTCAATCGAGCCTGAACTGGCCGACCGCATCCGCGAGATTGGCCGCCTGGCCGCGCAGCGCCGCCGCGGCAGCCGTCGACTGCTCGACGAGCGCCGCGTTCTGCTGAACCATCTCGTCGAGCTGGCTGACCGCCCGGTTCACCTCCTGGATGCCGCGCGTCTGCTCACCGGCGGCATTGGTGACTTCGGAGATGATGGTCGTCACGTTCGCGACATTCGACACGATCTCATCCATCGTCGAGCCCGCGCGGCGCACGAGCTGCGAGCCCGACGTCACGCTGGAGACGGTCGATTCGATCAGCGCCTTGATTTCGCGCGCCGCCTGCGCACTGCGCTGGGCCAGGCTGCGCACCTCGCCCGCCACCACCGCGAAGCCGCGGCCCTGCTCCCCCGCGCGCGCCGCTTCCACGGCCGCGTTCAACGCCAGAATGTTGGTCTGGAACGCGATGCCGTCGATCACGCCGATGATGTCCGCGATCTTCACGGACGCCTTCTCGATGTCGCCCATCGTGTGCACGACGTCGCCGATCACCGAGCCGCCGCGCGAGGCCGCCTGCGAAGCCGTGGCCGCCGTCACGTCGGCCTGTTGCGCCGCGTTCGCCGACTGCGCGACCGTCGCCGTGATCTCCTCCATCGAGGCCGCCGTCTCTTCGAGGCTCGCCGCCGCCGATTCGGTGCGGCCCGAAAGGTCGACGTTGCCCGCCGCGATCTCGTCGCTCGCGGTACGCACCGATTCGCTCGCGTCGCGGATGTGGCGCATCACGTCGCGCAGCTTGTCCATGAACGCGTTGAACGAGCGCGCGATCTGCGCGACTTCGTCGTTGCCCACGGCGGGCAGGCGCTTCGTCAGATCGCCCTCGCCGGCGCTGATCGCGTCCATCGCGTCGCGCACGCGCGAGAGGCGCTGGAACGACACGGCCGTCGCGGCGGCCACGATCGCCGCGGCCGCCACCGCGATCACCACGAGCGCAATGAGCGACGCCGTGAGCAGCGAGCGCATCGCCGCCGTCGCATCGGCGCGGTCGAAAGCGACCACCACGCGCCAGTCGGTGCCCGGAATCGTTTGCGCACGCATCAGCTTGACGTCGCCCTTCACGTCCACCTTCAACGGCTCGCTCGCCGCGAACAGCGCGTTGAGGCGATCGCCGGCCAGCTCGGGCGCGAGTTCCGCGACGGGTTTGAGCGTGAGCTGCGCGTCGGGGTGCGCGACGATCGCCCCGCTCGCGTCGACGAGCATGCCGAAGCTCGCCGGCGTGGGGTGAATCGAGCGGACGTTGGCGATCACGCTGTCCATCGCCACGTCGCCGGAGATCACGCCCTTCACGGCGCCGTCGCGAATCACCGGCTCCGCGAACGCCACCACGAGCTTACCCGTACCCACGTCCACATAGGGCGGCGTGACGACCGCCTTGCCCGCCGCGACGGCCTGCTTGTACCAGGGGCGCCCGGTCGGGTCGTAGTCGGGCGGGATGCCGGTGGCGTCGGAGAACTTCGCCGTGCGGTCGGCATAGCCCACGTAGACGTTGGTGAAGCCGCCCGCTGCCGCAATCTGCTTGAGCGCCGGCACGGGATCCGGCCCGAGCACGGCGTCCTAGAGCGAGTCGATCATCCGTACATGCGTCGCGACCCAGTCGCCAATGCCCTGGGCGTGGCTCTCTTCGAGCGCCGTGAGCGTGCTGTCGATCGAATCCTTGTTGTGCGAGTCGGCGACGAAATAATTGAGCGCCGTATTCGCGGCAAGCGCGCTCACGACGATGACGACGCATAGCGCGACGATGCGCGCGCGGATGGTGGAAAACATGGGGGGAATGCCGTGTGGAATAGAAGGAGGGAAGCCGCAAATGCCTGATCTGGAACTATCAGGGATTACGGCAAGCCACACGGTGTTCTTGAGGGCACATCCGCAGAAGATGCGCCATGAATCACTTACTTACCAGAAGATGAAAGACGATAAGCGAAATTATCAGACAAATAGATTGCAGCAATCTGACCTGTCAAGCCGGCCTACTTGCCCGCGCCGGCCGCCTTCTTCTCGCCGATGCGGCTTTCCTTGCCCGCGATGAGCTTGGAGATGTTCGCGCGATGGCGCCAGAACAGCAGCACGCTCATGGCGAGGATGGCGAGCGCGACGACGCGCGGGCCGAACATGAACACGTAGTAGAGCGGCGCGAACACGGCGGCCGCCAGCGCCGCGAGCGACGAGTAGCGCGTGAAGAACGCGACGATGAGCCAGGTGGCGAGCGTGGCGACACCGAGAATCGGATTCACGGCAAGCAGGACGCCGGCCGCGGTGGCGACGCCCTTGCCGCCCTTGAAGCGGAAGAACACCGGATACAGGTGGCCGAGGAATACGGCGATCGCGGCGAGCGCAACCGCGGCGTCGCCCAGACCGTAAAGCGGGCCGAAGTGCGCGACGAGCCAGACGGCCAGCCAGCCCTTGAATGCATCGCCGATCAGCGTGAGGATCGCGGCCTTCTTGTTGCCGCTGCGCAGCACATTGGTCGCGCCGGGATTGCCGGAGCCGTAGGAGCGCGGATCGTCGAGGCCCATGAAGGCGCTCACAATCACGGCGAACGAAACCGAGCCGATCAGATAGGCGAGAACGGCGACGAACAGGTTGTACATGCACGAAACCCGGAGGAAGTGGAACGATGCGCGCCGGGCGGAAGCGACAGTCATCGCCGCCCGGCAGCGCGCGACGGCGCTCATTCTACCGAAGCGCGGGCGCGCCCTGCCCGCGCAGTCGGCACAAGCACGCACAAACCAGGGTAAATCAGGGAAGCAACGGGAACGGGCGCGAGGATCCGCTCAGCGGGGGTCGCGCCTTATTCGACCGTTACTCGACGCTCGCGCACTGCACCGGCTTCGCGTTCAGGAGCGTCGTGAGCACCGCGGGGGCGAGGCTCACGAGATAGCCGCGCCGGCCGCCGTTGAGCCAGATCTCGTCGAGTTCGAGTATGGTCGATTCGACGTACACGGGCATGGCTTTCTTCGTGCCGAAGGGCGACGTGCCGCCCACCAAGTACCCCGAATGACGGTTCGCGACCTCGGGCTTGCACGGCTCGATGCGCTTCGCGCCGATCTGCCGCGCGAGATTTTTCGTCGACACCTTGCGGTCGCCATGCATGAGGACGATGAGCGGCTTGGCGTGCTCGTCCTCCATCACGAGCGTCTTGACGACGCGATGCTCGTCCACACCGAGCTGGCGCGCGGACTCTTCCGTGCCGCCATGCTCGACGTACTCGTAGGGATGCTCGCCGAAGGCGACGCCCGCGCGGCGCAGCATCTGCGTGGCGGGCGTTTCGGACACGTGTTTCGTTTTGCTCATCGGCGCATTGTAATCGCACGGTCCGCAACGACTGCACCAGACGCGTTTGCCAGCGTCAGCCGCGCGGATGATGCTTCTCGTGCAACAGGCGCAGCCGCTCGCGCGCGACGTGCGTATAGATCTGCGTCGTGGAGATGTCGCTGTGGCCGAGCAGAAGCTGCACGACCCGCAGGTCCGCGCCGTGATTGAGCAGGTGCGTGGCGAACGCGTGGCGCATCGTGTGCGGCGAGAGCGGCGCATGCACACCGGCCGCCGCGGCGTGGCGCTTGATGATGTGCCAGAACTGCTGGCGCGTCATGCCTTCGGCGCGCGCGGTCACGAACAGCGCGTCGGTCGTGCGTGCGCCGAGCAGCGCCGGCCGCGCCTCGCGCAGGTAGCGCTCGATCCACGCGTGCGCCTCCTCGCCGAACGGAATGAGCCGCTCTTTCGAGCCCTTGCCGAGCACGCGCACGACGCCTTCGTTGAGGCCCACCTCGACGGTCTTGAGCGTGACGAGTTCGGTCACGCGCAGGCCGCTCGCGTACATCAGCTCGAGCATCGTGCGATCGCGCAGCCCGAGCGGCGTCTCGACATCGGGTGCGCCCAGCAGCGCCTCGACCTGCGCCTCGCTCAAGGTGGACGGAAAACGCGGCGCCTGCTTCGCCGAGCGGATGCGCACGGTCGGGTCCGAATGCACGCGCTGCTCGCGCAGCGCCCAGCCGTAATAGCGGCGAAACACCGAAAGACGCCGGTTCGCCGAGGTGGATTTATCGTCCTTGCGGCGCGCGCTGTAGGCGAGCAAATCGTCTTCGTGGGTCGTGTCGAGCGCATTGGAGCGCTCGCACGCGAGCCACTGCGCGAAGAGGCGCAAATCGCGCCGGTAGGCGTCGAGCGTGTTGCGCGAGAGGCCGTGCTCGAGCCACATGGCGTCGCAGAACGTGTCGATGGCGGTCAGGCTCGACGCCAGCGCTTCGGCGGCGGCGGGGTCGAGCGCCTGCTCGGCTTCGTCGGCGGCATCGCTTGCGGCAAGCGGCGGCGGGTTCGTCGTCATCGTCATCGTGTCAGCGCAGTTGAAATCGGTTCGACGTGCATTCGTGAGCAAGCAGCCAGCGCTTCACGTCGCGAAAGAAGCCTTCGCCGCCGTGATGCGCGAAGCCGCCGAGGCCGCTCGCCGACACCACGCGATGACACGGGATCACGAGCGGAAAGGGATTGTCGCCGCACGCCTGGCCCACGGCGCGCGGGCTGACGCCGCCGATGCGCTTCGCGAGTTCGCCGTAGGTGAGGACTTCTCCGGCTTCGATTGCGCAAATGCCGTCCCACACGCGCCGCTGGAATTCGGTGCCGAGCGGTGCGAGGGGCAGGTCGAAGCCGGCGTCGGCGTCCTCGAAATACTGACCGATCTGCTCAGCCGCGCGCGCGGCGAGTTCGCAATCCGGCTCGACGCTCGCCGTCTGTCCCGGCAGATAGACGATCTCGCGCAGCGCGGGCCCGACGGTGCGGATGCCGACCTTGCCGAACGGCGCCTCGATCACTGCGTTGAACATCGTCGACTCCTTCGTGCGCGAACGTTGCACGCCATGGTGCCGCGTTGTGCGCGCGATTTCCAGCGCGCCGTCGTTCAGTTTCAGGTCCATGCCAGCCTCTGCCATTTTCATCCGCATCAAGCCGCTTCGAGCGCCCAGAGCACGTGCTCGCGCACGACCGCCGACTCGTCATGCTCGCGCTCGCGCAGCGCCGTCACGATCGCCGCGCGCGCGGCGTCGCGGGCGCTATCCGCGCCTTCACGCGTGGCGCGCAGCGCATTGCCCATCGCCACCGCGATATTGCGCGACCAGCTCTCGTAGCCGATGCGCCGTATCGCGCTGCCCTGCATGCGCTCGTCGAACTGCGCCGCGCTCCAGCCGAACAGGTCGACGAGACTCGCGCGATCGAGCCCATGACGCACGTCGAAATCCGCGACGGGCGCGGCCTTCGCGAACTTGTTCCATGGGCAGACGAGCTGGCAGTCGTCGCAGCCATACACACGATTGCCGATCAGTTCGCGCAGTTCCAGGGGAATACTGCCCTTGAGTTCGATCGTGAGATAGGAGATGCAGCGGCGCGCATCCACGCGATACGGGCCGGTGATCGCCCCCGTCGGGCACGCGTCGATGCAGCGCGTGCAACTGCCGCAATGCGCGCCCGGCGTTTCGGGCGCGGCGCTGGCCGGGTCGTCGGCGTCAGTGGGCAGCGGCACGTCCACGTAGATCTCGCCGAGAAAGAAGAGCGAGCCTGCATCGCGCTGCAGGAGCAGCGTGTGCTTGCCGCGCCAGCCCACGCCCGCCTTCTGCGCCAGCTCGACTTCGAGCACCGGCGCGGAGTCGGTGAACACGCGAAAACCGAACTGGCCGATCTCGGCCTCGATGCGCTCGGCAAGCTGCTGCAGCCGCGCGCGCAAGACCTTGTGATAGTCGCGGCCGCGCGCGTAGATCGACACGACGGCGGCATGCGGGTCGGCGAGACGCGCGTGCTCGCGCAGACGCCAGTCGGCGTGAACGCTCTCGTGGGCAACGTCCGTGCCAACGTCGGTGCCAGCGCTCTCACCGCGATCCGAACCGCCTTGCGAAGCACTTTCGTGCGTCTTTCCCGCTGCATTCGGCGCGAGCGTATCGATGGGCAAATAGGCCATGCGTGCGGTAATCACGCGTCGCGTGCCGGCCACAAGCTCGTCGGGCCGCGCGCGTTTCATCCCATGTTTGGCCATATAATCCATCTCGCCGTGGCAGCCCGCTTCGAGCCACGCGGCGAGGCCCGCCTCGGCATGGGAAAGGTCGGTGTCACTGATACCGATCGCACCGAACCCCAGCTCGCGCCCCCACGTCCGGATGCGCGCCGCGAGCGCGGCAAGCGCCGCCTCGTCGAGCAGCGTGGCCTGCTCGACGGCTGGCGCAGACGAATCTCGCGGCGCGTTAGCTCGAGCCTGCGCTCGAGCACCCGCCTGAGCGGACGTTGGGTCGAGCGCCTCCGAAGACGCGCGCGCATCCTGCGCGGAGTTGGAAGGGGAATGCGTGGGGTTCATTACGTCATTTTACGAGAATGCCCGACACGCCCGGTCACGACCACGCGCCGCTTTCGCTTGATCCATCCGCCGCCGTTCTCCTCGCGCGCCGTTTCGATCTCGCAGACGCCGACGCCACCGACGCCTTCGGCGCACGCTTTGCGCACGCGCTCGACTCGCTGCGCGCAAATGTTGCACAAAAGAGCGCGCAGCATCACGACGCCCCGCCGTTTCACGGCCTGCACGTGCAGCTGCACGGCGACCTCGGCGCGGGCAAGACCTCGCTCGTGCGCGCCACGTTGCGCGCACTTGGCCACACGGGCCGCGTGCGCAGCCCCACCTACACGCTCGTCGAACCGTACGCGGTCGCCACGCCCTGTGGGGAACTCCAGCTTTATCACTTCGATCTGTACCGTTTCAGCGATCCGGCCGAATGGGCCGACTCGGGCTTTCGCGAATATTTCGCGCAAGATGCGGTATGCCTCGTCGAATGGCCGCAACGCGCGGGCGGCCTGCTTGGCATACCCGATCTCGTGTTCTCGCTGGAGCCGGATGCAAGCGGCGAAGGCCGCGTGCTCACCGCCTACGCATACAGCGCATCAGGAAAGGCATGTCTAGAAAGATGTTAATCAAACCGTTCCGCTCGATCGAATCGGCCGCCACCGCCACGCATAACTGGCGTCGCCGGCAGATTCTGAAGGCGGGCGCCTCCACGCTCGTGCTCGGTCTTGCCGTGCCGCGCCTCGCGTGGGCCACTTCGGTCGTCGGCGTGCGGGTGTGGCCCGCGCGCGACTACACCCGCGTCACCATCGAATCGGACCAGCCGCTGCAGAACACGCAGCAACTGCTGCAGGGCCCAGATCGTCTCGTCGTCGATCTCACCGGACTCGATCTCGACGACGCACTCAAGAACCTCGTCTCCAAGATCACGCCGAACGACCCGCAGATCCAGGCTGTGCGCGTGGGCCAGTACCAGCCGCACGTGGTGCGCATGGTGTTCGACCTCAAGGGCGGTGTGAAGCCCCAGGTGTTCACGCTCGCCCCGATCGGCTCGTACAAGTACCGGCTCGTGTTCGACCTCTATCCGGCGGTCGCGCCCGACCCGCTCATGGACCTGCTCGCGCAAACCGAGCACAAGCAGCAGCAGCTCGACGCGCACGAAGCGATGAAGGACAGCGCGCCGCCCTCCACGCCACCGACGCTCGCGGGTCCCAACACGCCGCCCGCGCACGACAACAGCGACGCGTTCTTCGAGCGCTACGCGCAGAACGACGCGGGCGCCGCGCCGGGCACGCCGCGTCCGGCGCCCCCCGTGGTTGCGCCGCGTGCACCGAAGCCTGCCGCGCCGAAGCCGCCCGTCGTCGCCCAGCGCAACAACGACGACGACAGCGCCAGCGCCGACGACAACTACGGCTTCACCACGCCGAAAACCACCCGGGGCGGCACCACGCGCCTGCTGACGGTCGCGATCGATCCGGGCCACGGCGGCGAGGACCCGGGCGCAATCGGCAGCGCGGGCACCTACGAGAAGCACGTCGCACTCGACATCGCGAAGAAGCTGCGCGCGAAGATCGACGGCCAGCCCAACATGCGCGCGATGATGACGCGCGACGCCGACTTCTTCGTGCCGCTGAACGTGCGCGTGCAGAAGGCGCGCCGCGTGGGCGCGGACCTGTTCGTCTCGATTCACGCCGATGCGTTCACCACGCCCGAAGCGCGCGGCTCGTCGGTGTTCGCGCTTTCCGAGCACGGCGCGACCAGCGCCGCGGCGCGCTGGATGGCGAACAAGGAGAACTCGTCGGACCAGATCGGCGGCATCAGCGTGCAGACGGCCGACGCCGCCGTGAACCGCGCGCTCTTCGACATGTCGACGACGGCGCAGATCCGCGACTCGCTGCGTTACGGCGGCTTCGTGCTCAACGAGGTCGGCGAGATCAACAAGCTGCACAAGGGCTCGGTCGAGCAGGCGGGCTTTGCGGTGCTCAAGGCACCCGACATTCCGTCGATCCTCGTGGAGACGGCCTTCATCAGCAATCCCGAGGAAGAGACCCGGCTCAACGACGACGCCTATCGCGAGAAGATGGCCAACGCGATTCTCAAGGGCATCAAGCGCTATTTCGCGGCCAATCCGCCGCTTGCGAAGAGCCGCATGACCTGAGTGCCGAGTGAGGCATCTGGCGGCTTCAGCAGCGCCGCGCAAGCCTTCGGGCTCGCGCGGCGTTTTTCATTTGGAGAGGGATCGTTATGAGCGCGCCGCACCAAGCCGCTGCTTGACCCAGCCGCCGAACACGTTGACGGCAAGACCGCCCATCACGAGCACGGCGCCGCCGATCTCGGCCGCGGTCAACTGCTCGCCGAGCAGCAGCGACGCCGAGGCGAGTCCGACGATCGGCACGAGCAGCGAGAACGGTGCCACCTGGCTGGCGGGATACTTCGAGAGCAGGCGGCTCCAGAGGCTATAGCCGATGAGCGTCGCCACGAACGCGAGATAGACGATCGCGCCCACGGAAGTCATGCCGATGCCCGAGAGCGCGGCCACGATGCGCTGCGGGCCTTCCATCCAGTACGAGAGCGCGAGAAACGGCAGCGGCGGCACGAGGCTCGCCCACACCACGAGGCCGACGAGATCCACCTTGCCTACCTTCTTCGTGACGATATTGCCGAGCGCCCACATGCAGGCCGCACACAGCGTGAGCACGAAACCGGCGATGGTCATGCCTTGCGGATTGTTACCCGCAGCACCGCTGATCGACTGCACGCCGATCAGCGCGAGACCGCCCGCGGCGATCAGCAGGCCGATGACGTTCTGCGCGTGAAAGCGCTCACGCAGAAACACCGCCGCAAAACCGAGCGTGAAGAACGCCTGCGCCTGCAGCACGACCGAAGCGAGGCCCGCGGGCATGCCCACGTACATGGCCGTGAAGAGGAACGCGAACTGGCCGAGCGAGATGGTCGCGCCGTAGGCCAGCAGCCAGCGCAGCGGCAATTGCGGGCGCTTCACGAACAGCACCGCGGGAAAGGCCGCCAGCATGAAGCGCAGCGCGCCGAGCAGGAGCGGCGGCACGCCATGCAGCCCCACCTTGATCACGACGAAATTCACGCCCCACGCGAGCACCACCACCAGCGCGAGCAACAAGTCCTTCGGCGACATCCCCTTTCTCCCCTTTTTGCGTCATACCTGTTCTTCGAAGCGGCGATCTTACCGCCTCGCGCCGCGGCGCGCCGTGCCGCCAACGCCCGCCGTTGCCTTGGCCGCACGCCGTGAAAGCCGGCGTTAGAATGAGCGCCAGCCTCGCGCACGGCGTGCCCGCGCGCCGGTTTCGACGATAACCCGCGCCGTACGACTCATCCAGGAAGCATCATGTCCTCATCGATCAAAGCGGTTCTCAAGCCTCATCAACGCGACATCGGCAATCTCTATGTGCGGCGCGTGCTGCCCGCGCTCGCCGCCCGCCTCGTCGGCCCGTTCATCTTCTTCGACCACATGGGCCCCGCCACGCTCGCGCCGGGCTCGGGCGTGGACGTGCGTCCGCACCCGCATATCGGGCTCGCGACGGTCACCTATCTCTTCGACGGCGCGCTGATGCATCGTGACAGCATCGGTTCCAGCCAGAAGATCGTGCCCGGCGACGTGAACTGGATGACGGCCGGGCGCGGCATCGTCCACTCCGAGCGCACGCCCGACGAGGACCGCGCCACCGGCCTCACCATGCACGGCATCCAGACCTGGGTGGCGCTGCCGCTCGATCACGAGGATGCGGAGCCGTCGTTCTTCCATCACGCCGCCGCCACGCTGCCCGAAATCGAGCGCAACGGCGTCACGATGCGCGTGATCGCGGGCACGGCGTTCGGCGCCACCTCGCCGGTCGAGACCTTTTCCGCCACGCTCTACGTCGCCGCAGATTTTGCGCCGGGCAGCGCGTTCGCGCTCGACGCGGAACACGAAGAGCGCGGCGTCTATCTCGTGGAAGGCGATCTCGCGATCGACGGCACGCCGCTCGAGCAGTACACGATGGCCGTGCTCGTGCCGGGCGAAACCGCCACGCTCTCGAGCACGACTGGGGCACGCGTGATGCTGCTCGGCGGGGAAAAGCTCGAAGGCGAGCGCTTCATCGAATGGAACTTCGTGGCCAGCTCGCGCGAGAAGATCGAAGCCGCGAAGGAGGCCTGGACGCGCCAGGAAATGGGGCATGTTCCCGGCGAAACGGAATGGATTCCGCTGCCGGAAAAGAAGCCGCGCTAAAGGCTCACTAACGGCTCACCACCGGCTCGCCGCTTTCGGAGGATGATTGAAACCTGGGCGTTTCGTCCCCAACTAGCGACATAACGGTTATCTCAACGAGGACGCAATGGACACCACTCTCGCCACTTTCGAAAAAGACGTGATCGAAGCGTCGGCGCTCGCGCCGGTGCTGGTCGACTTCTGGGCGCCCTGGTGCGGCCCTTGCAAGAGCCTCGGCCCGATGCTCGAAAAGCTCGAGGCCGACTATGCGGGCAAATGGAAGCTCGTGAAGGTGAACGTCGACGAGAACCAGGAGCTCGCCGCGCACTTCGGCGTGCGCAGCATTCCGCACGTCGTGGCGTTCGCGGACCGCCAGGCGGTCGATCAGTTCGTGGGCGTGCTGCCCGAAGGCCAGCTGCGCCAGTTCCTCGACGGCCTGATCCCCGACGGCGCCGACGCCGCGCGCCAGGCTGCGCAGGAAGCGCTGGCCGAGGGCCGCCGCGACGAAGCGTATGAGGCGCTGCAGGCCGCGCTCGCGTTCGATCCGGGCAACGACGAAGTGCGCATGGACCTGATCGAGATGCTGCTCGCCGACAACCGCGCCGACGACGCGCAAAAGGAAGTCGAGCTGCTCTCGCCCAAGACCACCCAGGGCATCGATGCGCGCTTCAACGCGCTCAAGACCCGCCTCGACGCGCTCGACGCCGCCGCCGACCTGCCGCCCACCGACGCGCTCGAAGCCCAGGTCGCCGCCAACCCCGGCGACCTCGAAGCACGCTTCGATCTGGCGAACGCGCTGATCGCGCGGCGCAAGTACGCGGGCGCGCTCGAGCATCTGCTGGAGATCGTGAAACGCGACCGCGCCTTCCGCGACGATGTGGGCCGCAAGACCATGCTTTCCGTGTTCGATCTCGCGGCGCATCAGCCGCAGCTCGTGAGCGAGTGGCGGCGCAAGCTCAGTGCAACGCTGAACTGATATCGAACGGCCGAGGACGCCGCGTGCGTCCTCGCCTTGCGTTCATTCAGCTACGCCTGCTGAACCCGACCGTACTGGTCGTCGAAGCGCACGATGTCGTCTTCGCCGAGATAGCAGCCCGACTGCACCTCGATGATCTCGAGCGCCGTCTTGCCCGGATTTTCGAGCCGGTGCGTCATGCCGAGCGGGATATAGGTCGATTCGTTTTCGGAAAGCAGAAGCACCTCGTCGCCACGCGTGACGCGCGCCGTGCCGCGCACCACGGTCCAGTGCTCCGCGCGATGGTGATGCATCTGCAACGAAAGCCGGCCACCCGGCTTTACGACGATGCGCTTGACCTGAAAGCGCTCGCCCTGATCGACCGAGTCGTACCAGCCCCACGGGCGCTCCACGCGCCGGTGCTGGCGCGCCACCTCACTGTGCTGCGCCTTGAGCCTCGTGACCACCGCCTTGACGTCCTGAACGCGCTCCTTCGCGACGACGAGCACGGCGTCGGCTGTCTCGACCACCACCATGCCCCGCACGCCCACGCAGGCAACGAGCCGGCCGTCCGAATGCACGAAGGTATCCGTCGCATCCTCGAACAGCACGCGCCCGCGCGCAACGTTGCCATTCTCGTCCTTCGCCGAGACCTGCCACAGGGCATCCCACGCCCCGACGTCCGACCAGCCCGAACGAAGCGGCACGACCACGCCCGCGAGCAGCGCATTCACGCCGACCGACTCCATCACCGCGTAGTCGATCGAATCGGACGGACAGGCGGCGAGCGCGTCGCGGTTCAAGTGGACGGTGCCGTCAGCGTCGACGGCGGCATTTTCGAAGGCCGCCGCGCAATGCGCCGCGATGAGCGGCCGGCTGTGCGCGATCGCCGAGAGCCAGACCGATGCGCGCACAACGAAAATCCCGCTGTTCCAAAGATAGTTCCCCGAAGCAACATAGCTTGCAGCGCGCTCGGCATCGGGCTTCTCCACAAAATGCTCGATGCTGCGCGCGCCGCTGCTGCCAAGCGGCAAACCCGCGCCGATGTAGCCGTAGCCCGTTTCGGCACGCTGCGGCGGCACGCCAAGTGTGACGATGGCGCCGCGCGCCGCGTGCGCCACGGCTTCTTCGAGCGCGGCAGCAAACGCGGCGCCGTCGGCGATCAGATGGTCCGCGGGCATGGCAACGAGCACCGGATCGCCATCGCCGCGGGCGGCAAGCGCCACCGCCGTCAGCGCGGGCGCCGTGTTGCGCGCGAGCGGTTCAAGCACGAAGCGAGCGGCCATGCCGCTGCGGCCAAGACGGTCGGCGGTCAGATGGCGCAAGTCCTCGCTGCTCACGACGAATGGCGCGGCCTTGCGAACCGCTCGGTGCGCTTCTGGCAACGAGGCGCCGGCGTGCTGAAACACGCCGTCGAGGCGCCGTACAGTCGCCTCGAGCAGCGACTCGCCATCGAGCAGATCGATCAGCTGCTTGGGACAGTGTTCGCGCGAAAGCGGCCATAGCCGCGTGCCGGAACCGCCCGCCAGCACAACGGGCTGAACGACGAGTTCGGCGTCACCTTCGCTGATCGCGGCTATCAGGCCGGCAGATGTCACATCGTTGTTCATTCGCGTCACTCCCCCCGAAGTCATGCACCGAGTCTCGTTATTGATTGGGCGTACGGGTGACATTTGAACAATACGTATCGCGCGAATCTGTACGCGCAGCCACATTGAACGCACGGCGCGCCAGGAAATTTGTCCTTGCGGCGCAGGCCTCGTCATCGCGCGGTCATCGTTATGTGCGGCAGCGCACGAAGCGCGAAGTTGGCCGCGCAAGGTGATGTTTCACATCCGAACGTTTTTGCGACAGTGTCGGCAGCCCCCCAACAGAAGTGATTCAAAACCGCCTCGCTCCAGAGGCAGGCGCGCAACGCATCCAGGGCGATGGCCCGACGATGTTTCAGCGAGGACTCATTTCCGCGCATTCGCGTGCGCAGCGAAAGTAGCTATATAAATCAAGGCGTTGGCGCCATCAAACTCTAGCGACTTCGCAAACGGCGCCGCGCTGGCGCTGTACAAAACTGAAACAATAATGCGACTTTGCGTCGCCCCGGAAATAGCTGGCGCCGCGCCAGGCCGCAAGCGTCCTCACTTTCGCGGCTGCTGGCACAACCCCTGCTAAGTAGAGTTCGCCACACAGGCGTAGATGCCGACAAACGAGATCGCAAAACGCTAGTGGGACTTATGGGGCCGGCGCAACGAACGTATAGCCGAACGGGTAACGGCGATAACAAAGAATTCGGCAGCCGGAAGCAGAAAAAACAGGAGGCGGCATACGCCGCTTTACGCGAGGACCGATCATGTTGACCCTTCAATCCGATCTGCACGGCAATCATCTGCTGGGCGCGCTTCCGTCAAACGAGTGGCAGGCATTGGCGCCGCATCTTGAACTTGTTCAACTGCGCACTGAACAGCTGCTCTGCGATTGCGGCCAGCGTATTCATCACGTGTACTTTCCGACGACCGCCGTCATCTCGATGCTCACGACAATGGAAGACGGCAGTTCCGTCGAAATTGCCGCCGTGGGCCGGGAAGGCATGACCGGCGTGCCGGTGCTGACCGGTGGCGAAACGATGCCGAACCGCGTGCAGGTGCAAAGTTCGGGCTTCGCGTACCGCATCAGCGCACAGGCGCTCAAGCAGCAGTTTGCGCGCTCGGACCTCCTGCGTCGCGTTACGCTGCTTTACATGCACGCACTGCTCACGCAGATCGCGCAGACGGCCGCCTGCAACCGCCACCACTCGCTGAGCAAGCAGCTGTGCCGGTGGCTGCTGATCGAAGTGGATCGCGTCGACTCCAACGATCTGAGCGTGACGCAGCAACTGATCGCCGACATGCTCGGCGTGCGCCGCGAAGGCGTCACGGAAGCAGCCGGCAAGCTGCATGACGAAGGTCTGATCCATCACAGCCGCGGCAAGATCCGCGTACTCGACCGCAAGCGCCTCGAAGCGCGCGCATGCGAGTGCTACGGTCTCGTGCGCCGCGAGTTCGATCGCCTGCTGCCGCGCCTGCACGAAGCGGAAGCGGTCGAATAAGGCGACCGACGCGCGCGGTTCGTTCGCTTTCCACGTCGATACGAAAGCGTGCCTATCAGGCACGCTTTCTTGCGTTCCTGGCGCTCGCCTTCAACGCGCGCTGGCTTGATGCGCCAACGCGCGCAACACGTACGAAGCCGCCGCGAAACCAAAGCTCGCCGTCACGCACACGCTCGAACCAAAGCCCGCGCAGTTCAGCCCCACCGGACCGTGGTGCCCCGGCGACGTGGTGACGTGCTCGGCCTCGGCGTCGATATCGCACACGGCCGCCTCGGGATAGATCAGCGGCTCGTCCGAATACACCGCGCTTACCTTGAACTTCGCCTTCGGCCCGCGCGGAAAACCGTGCCGCTTGCGCAACTGGCCGCGCACCTTGGAGAGCAGCGGGTCCTGGATCGTGAGCGCGAGGTCGTCGATGCGAATCCGCGTGGGGTCGAGCTGCCCGCCCGCGCCACCCACCGTGATGAGCGGCACGCGATGCTCCACGCACCAAGCGATCAACGCGGTCTTGGTGCGCACGCTGTCGATGGCGTCGATCACGTAGTCGAAGCCGCCGCCCAGCAACGCATCGAAGTTCGACGGCTCGACGAAATCCTCGACGAGGCGCACGTCGCAGGCCGGGTCGATGAGTTTGATGCGCTCGGCCATGGCCTCAACCTTGGGCTTGCCGTAGTTGCCATCGAGCGCGTGGATCTGGCGGTTGGTGTTGCTCTCGGCCACGTTGTCGAGGTCGATCAGGGTGAGCTTGCCGATCGCGCTGCGCGCGAGCGCCTCGGCGGCCCACGAGCCCACGCCGCCAATGCCGATCACGGCAACGTGGGCGCGCTCGAACGCGTCGAGCGCGGGTGCGCCATAAAGCCGCGCGATTCCGCCGAATCGGCGGGCGCGGTCGGCAACATCGTCGGCAGGGCTCGGGGTAAGATCGACGGAGCCGGCGGCAGGGGAAATCGGGGTACTGGACATGACGGTAGCAATCGTAAGCGGACCGGTCGCACGCTGCTGTCGCGGTCCTGGCAAGACCCGTATTTTGCCTGATCCCGCCGAACGAGGCCGGGTGCCCCTGGCCGGGCGCCCCTGTTTCCTGCCTCTTCGATATACTTGTCCGCATTGAAGCGTCTGCCTAAAAGATGACCTCCCTCGCCGATCTCCGCAAGACCTACTCGCTCGGCTCGCTCGACGCCGCCGACGTCGATCCCGATCCGATCCGCCAGTTCCAGACCTGGTTCGCCCAGGCGCTCGACGCGAAGCTGCCCGAGCCCAACGCCATGACGGTCGCCACGGTCGACTCACAAGGCCGCCCTGCCGCGCGCATCCTGCTCATCAAGGGCGTGGACGAGCGCGGCTTCGTGTTCTTCACGAACTACGAGAGCCGCAAGGGCCGCGAGCTGAGCGCGAATCCGCATGCGGCGCTGCTCTTTCACTGGATCGAGCTGGAGCGTCAGGTCCGCATCGAGGGCAAGGTCGAACTCACGAGCGCGGAGGAAAGCGACGCCTACTTCGACTCGCGCCCGCTCGGCTCGCGCATTGGCGCGTGGGCCTCGGAGCAAAGCACGGTGATCGCGAACCGCGAGACGCTCGAAGCCCGCGAGCGCGAAATCGCCGCGCAGTATGGCGAAACACCGCCGCGCCCGCCACACTGGGGCGGTTACCGCCTCGTGCCGGAGGCCATCGAGTTCTGGCAAGGTCGCCCGTCGCGGCTGCACGACCGCATCCGCTACACGCGTGACAGCGCGAATGCGGCCTGGCGCATCGAGCGTCTCGCGCCCTGAGCGCATGCGCGCGGCGTAACGCACGTTACGCGCACTTGCGCCGCGCCCACCGGGTTTTCGTCTCACCGCTTTCGTTGTCTGTCGTTGAGTACCTCGCCGTTGCCGTAGCGCTGTTGCCAAAAAACCTGCATCGCAATTCGCTTTTGTCATTGGGCTTCAATCGTTCATCTGACATGGAGAGAAACGCATGTTCTGGGAGAAAAAACTCGCACAGTGGGCAGAAGAAGTGCGCAGCAAAGCCGACTTGCCCGCCCGCCTCGTGCTCTGGAGCGGGCAGCAATACGACTTCGGCCACTTCGCCGCGCCTCGGGTCACGCTCAAGGTCAACAGCGCGTCGGCGCTGCCGCTCCTGCTCACGCCGAGCCTCGACAATCTCGGCGAGGCCTACGTGAAGGGCAAGATCGACATCGAAGGCAAACTCGCCGACATCATCAACATCAGCTATTCGCTCGCGCGCAACACCGTCACGAGCGCCAGCAAGCTCGCGCGCGTGCGCCGCTATTTCACGCATTCGAAGTCCACGGACAGGCAGGCCATCCAGTACCACTACGACGTCTCGAACGAGTTCTACCAGCTCTGGCTCGACGAGAACATGGTCTATTCGTGCGCGTACTTCGAAAACGGCGACGAAGACCTCGCCACCGCCCAGCTCAAGAAAATCGACCACATCCTCACGAAGATCCAGGTGAAGGAAGGTCACACGCTGCTCGACATCGGCTGCGGCTGGGGCGCGCTCGTGCTGCGCGCGGCGCAGAAGTTCGGCGCGCGCTGCGTGGGCGTGACGCTCTCGCAGAACCAGTTCGATCTCGCCACTGCACGCGTGAAGGCGGCGGGCCTCGAAGACCGCATCGAGATCCGCCTGCAGGACTATCGCGACATACAAGGCCAGTTCGACCGCATCACGAGCGTGGGGATGTTCGAGCACGTCGGGCGCAAGAATCTGCCCGGTTATTTCCGCAAGGTGCACGACCTCCTCGCCGACGACGGCGTCGCCATGAATCACGGCATCACCTCGTCGGACGCCGAATCGGGCGAAACGGCGCTGGGCGGCGGCGAGTTCATCGACCGCTACGTGTTCCCCGACGGCGAGCTGCCGCACATCGGCCTCGCGCTCCAGGCGGCGCAGCACGGCGGCCTCGAAGCGGTTGACGTGGAAAGCCTGCGCCGTCACTATGCGCACACGCTCGATTTGTGGGCGGAGAATTTCGAGGCGCGTGCCGAGGAAGCGAAACGGCTCGTCGACGACGAGAAGTTCCGCATCTGGCGCGTTTATCTGGCGGGTTGCGCGTACGCGTTCGAGCACGATGACGTGTCGATCTTCCAGATCGTCTGCCGCAAGGCCGGCCGCAGCGCGAGCACGCTGCCGTGGTCGCGCCGGTATATGTACGAGAAGCCGCTCTGACGCAGACGGCGGCGCGGTTCACCGCGCCGCCGGCGAATCAACTGTTCCCGCAGTTGCGCTCGACTCAGGCGGCTTCGCCCCACGACCGCCATCACGACGCCACTGCGCAACGCCACTGCATGAACGAACGCGACGACGGCCACGACCTGTTTGGCGACAGCACCCGCGGGTCGGCCAACGACTCCGGCCCGGACGCGGCCCACCCCGCCGCGCACCAGGCCACCCGACCGGCTGCGCGCCGCAACGCACCGAAAACTGAAGCCCGCGCCGAACCGCAGCCTGATTTGTTCGGCTTCGCGGCGCCGGCGAGCGCACCTGCGACGAAGCCCGCCACCCAGCGCCCTGTCCGCGCCAGGCGCGACGACGACACGGAAATCGAAGCGCGCGAAGACGGCGAGCCGCGCGCAAAACTGCCAAAACCCGCGCCCAACCCCGGCGCCCCGAAGCGCCGCGGCCGCGGCGTGCTGCCCGCCGTAGCCACGCAAGACACACTCGACGTCGCCGCGGCGCTGCCCGCGGGCGTGCGCCTTGGCACCTCGTCGTGGTCGTTTCCGGGCTGGCGCGGCATCGTCTACGGCGAGGACTACAGCCAATCGAAGCTCGCCCGCGACGGCCTCTTCGCCTACGGCGCGCATCCGCTGCTGCGCTCGGTGAGCATCGACCGCTCGTTCTACGCGCCGCTCACCGTCACCGATTACCTGCGCTACGCGCAGCAGGTGCCGGACCACTTCCGCTTCATCGTGAAGGCGCCGGCGCTCGTCACCGACGCCAGTGTGCGCGGCGAGCGTGGCGAGCCCGTTTCCGCGAACCCATGCTTTCTCAACGCGGAGCTGGCCGTCCGCGAATTCGTCGAGCCGTGCCTCGCGGGCCTCGGCAGCAAGGCCGGTGCGCTCGTGTTCCAGTTTCCGCCGCTGCCCGATCAGTTATTGGCCGACCCGGCGGCGTTCGTCGAGCGGCTGACCGCCTTCCTCGCCGCGCTGCCGCCACTGCCCCAATCGACCGAGCCCGCCGCAACCGGCGACGGCCCCTGCTACGCCGTCGAGATCCGCGACGCGATCCTGCTCACGCCGCGCTTCGTACGCACGCTGCGCGCCGCGGGCGTGCGCTACTGCGTCGGCCTGCACGCGCGCATGCCGGACCCGCTGCGCCAGGCCGCCGCGCTCGCGCTGATGGACGGCGAAGCGCCGGCCGGCCCGCTGATCGTGCGCTGGAGCCTGCATAGCGGCTTCAAGTACGAGCAGGCGAAGGCGCGCTACGAGCCGTTCGACAAGCTGGTGGACGAAGACCCGCATACGCGCGTCACGCTCGCGGAACTGGCCGCGCGCTACGCGATGGCGGGCCAGCCTGTGCTGATCACGACCAACAACAAGGCGGAGGGATCGGCGCCGCTCACCTGCGCGAAGCTCGCGCGGGCAATTGAGGACGAGATGGAGCGCTTGCGCGGGGAAATGGCGCTGGACGCCGCGTGCGACGCGACGCCGGGCGAAACGCCGCCCGGCGCGCAAGCAGAAGAGGAAAAGGAAGACTGAGGCGCGAAGCGGCATCGAAACCGGGTACCGAAACCCGACATCGAAACCGCCCGCGCGCCTCCTGGCGCTTATTCGGCCTTGAGCCGGTGCGCGAACTTCTGGCGGAACTTCGCGACCTTCGGCGCCACCACGAACGAGCAATAGCCCTGGTTCGGGTGCTGCGCGAAGTAGTTCTGGTGATACGCCTCGGCGGGGAAGTAGTTGCCGTCGAGCGGCAGCACCTGGGTGACGATCTTGCCGTCGTACACGCCTTCTGCGGCCAGCTCGCGAATCGCCTGCTCGGCCGTCTCGCGCTGCGCCTCGGAGTGCGTGAGGATCGCCGAGCGGTACTGCGTGCCCACGTCGTTCCCCTGACGGTTCAGCTGCGTGGGATCGTGAATCGCGAAGAAGATGTCGAGAATCTCGCGATACGTGATCTTCGCGGGATCGAACTCCACCTTCACGACCTCGGCGTGGCCGGTATCGCCGTCGCAGACCTGCTCGTAGCTCGGGTTCGCCACGTGGCCGCCCGCGTAGCCCGACTCCACCGCGTTCACACCCTCCACGCGCAGGTACACCGCCTCCAGGCACCAGAAGCATCCGCCGCCCAGGGTGGCCGTTTCGACTGTCTGACTCATGCTGTTTGCTCCTTTGATCGAGACTGCGGACGCCATCGCGGACCTCACTGCGGACACCACTGCGCGGTGCCCTGCGCGACCCGCCATCCGCCGCTTCCGCTAAAATTGTGACAATTCGCCGATTTTCCACATGACGTTGATCCCGATTTCCGCTCCCGCCGCCGCGCGCGCGGCCCGTGAAGGCCAACACCGATGACCCGCCGCGCCACCCCGCCCAACTTCGACGACGGCGCATTCCGCCGCGCGCTTGGCCAGTTCGCCACCGGCGTGACCGTGATCACGACGCGCGCGCCCGACGGCGCGCTCATCGGCATCACGGCCAGCTCGTTCAACTCGGTCTCGCTCAATCCGCCGCTCGTGCTGTGGAGCCTCGCCACACGCTCGGCGTCCATGCCCGTGTTCCGCTCGAACAGCCATTATGTGATCAATGTGCTCGCCGCGTCGCAGCTCGACCTGTGCAAGCGCTTTGCGACCGTGAAGGGCGACCGTTTCGAGGGCGTCTCGCACGCGGCCGGCGACACCGGCATGCCCGTGCTGGACGGCGCGATCGCGTGGTTCGAGTGCCACAACCGCAGCCGCTACGACGAAGGCGACCACGTGATTTTCGTCGGGGAAGTGGAACGCTGCGGCGTGCGCGAGGACGGCACCGACGCTTCGCCGCTCGTCTTCCACGGCGGCGCGTTCCACCAGCTCCAGTCGCTCTGACACGGCGGGGGGCGCTCGCCCCGTCGTCCTCGTTTATGCCGGCGCGCTCTTCGGCTCGCGCTGCGCGATCAGGTCCACCGGCACGCCCACTTCCACCTTGAGCGTCGTGAGCACGATGTTCGAGCGGATGTCCATCACGCCCGGCGCCTTGTACAGCTTGTTGAGCACGAAGTCCGAGTAGTGCTTGAGGTTGTGCGCGAGCACGCGCAGCAGGTAGTGCGTCTCGCCCGTCACCACGTACGCCCCCACCACCTCCGGCCAGTCGCGCAGCGCCGTGACGAAGCGCTCGTGCCAGCTCTCCTGGTCGTTGCGCATCGACACCTGCACGAACGCCTCCATCTCGAAGCCGAGAATCTCCCGGTTCAAGCTCGCGCGGTAGCGCTCGACCACCCCCTGCTCCTCGAGCAGCCGCAAACGGCGCAGGCACGCCGATGGCGAAAGCGAAATACGCTCCGCCAGATCGAGATTGCTGATCCGCCCCTCGTTCTGCAGCACGGCGAGAATACGGCAATCGGTAGCATCAAGCGAGATTGCGTTCATATTTGGTCTCCATTCCCGTCTTAAGACAAATTATGTGCCAACAACCGAAGTTTGCGGCGTTTTTTTCGCAAGCACATTTCGCGCAGGGTTGCCTATCATTCGAAGCATCAGCCTTGTATGGGGCCGCACTAAGCGCTAAAGCGCCAAGTGCGGCCGACAGGAGACAACGCAGACGCAAGACGCCTCTGACATGACCAAGATCAAAGACATTTCCCCGCCGATTCACCCCGCAACGCCCGTCTGGCCCGGCGATACGCCCGTTGGCGTCGAGCGCGTGTGGCGCATGGAGGCGGGCTCGCCGGTCAACGTCGCGCGCGTGACGCTGTCGCCGCACACCGGCGCGCACACCGACGCCCCGCTGCACTACGACGCCGCAGGCGCGCCAATCGGCGAGGTGCCGCTCGACGCGTATATCGGCGCGTGCCGCGTGATTCATTGCGTGGGCGCCGCGCCGCTCGTGCTGCCCGAACACGTGGAAGGCGCGTTGCCCGGCATCCCGCCGCGCGTGTTGCTGCGCACCTACGCGCACGCGCCGCAGGACCGCTGGGACAGCAAGTTCTGCGCCGTCGCGCCGGCAACGATCGACCTGCTCGCCGCGCACGGCGTGCGTCTGATCGGCATCGACACGCCCTCGCTCGACCCGCAGGAATCGAAGACGATGGACGCGCATCACCGCATCCGCGCCCATGGCATGGCGATCCTCGAAGGCATCGTGCTCGACGACGTCGCGCCCGGCGACTACGAACTCATCGCCCTGCCGCTGAAGTTCGCGACGCTCGATGCGAGCCCCGTGCGCGCCGTGCTGCGCGAGTTGCCGCCTGCCGCCGCCAACTGAATCCCCTCAAATTAGCCAAACCACGATACGTAGACATGAACGACCGCAACGAAGCCCTGGCAGCCGATCGCGCCGATCCGCTCGCCGCCCTGCGCGAGCAATTCACGCTCGCGGCCGGCACCATCTATCTCGACGGCAACTCGCTCGGCGTGCCGCCCTCGGCCTCGGCTGCGCGCGCGCAGGCCGTGATCGGCGGCGAATGGGGCGAAGGCCTGATCCGCAGCTGGAACACGGCGGGCTGGTTTGCCATGCCCAAGCGGCTGGGCAACAAGCTCGCGAAGCTGATCGGCGCGGCCGACGACGAAGTCGTCGTCACCGACACCATCTCGATCAATCTCTTCAAGGCGCTCTCCGCCGCACTGCGCGTGCAGAACGCGCGCGATCCGAAGCGCCGCGTGATCGTCTCGGAGCGCTCGAATTTTCCGAGCGACCTGTACATCGCGCAAGGCCTCATCGAGCAGCTCGATCGCGGCTACGAGCTGCGCCTCGTCGACGATCCTGCCGAGCTGCACGCCGCGATCCGCGAAGACGTGGCCGTCGCGATGATCACGCACGTGAACTACCGCACGGGCGAGATGCACGACATGCGCGCGCTCACCGAGCATATTCACGCGCAGGGCGCGCTCGCGCTGTGGGATCTCGCGCATTCGGCGGGCGCCGTACCGGTCGACCTGAACGGCGCGAACGCCGACTACGCCGTGGGCTGCACGTACAAGTACCTGAATGGCGGCCCCGGTTCGCCCGGTTTCGTGTGGGTGCCCAAGCGCCATCAGGACGCGTTCTCGCAGCCGCTCTCGGGCTGGTGGGGTCACAAGTCGCCGTTCGAGATGAACCCTGTCTATCGTCCGGACAACGGCATCGGCCGCTATCTGTGCGGCACGCAGCCGATCGTGTCGATGGCGCTCGTCGAATGCGGTCTCGACGTGTTCCTGCAAACCGACATGCAGGCGATCCGCCGCAAGTCGCTCGCGCTCACCGATCTCTTCATCGAGCTGGTCGAGACGCGCTGCAAGGAATACGGCCTCACGCTCGTCACGCCGCGCGCTCACGCGGAGCGCGGCTCGCACGTGAGCTTCGAGCATCCGCACGGCTATGAGGTGATGCAGGCGTTGATCGCGCGCGGCGTGATCGGCGATTATCGCGAACCACGCGTGCTGCGCTTCGGCTTCACGCCGCTGTATCTGCGCTACGTCGACGTGTGGGACGCCGTGGAGACGCTGCGCGACGTGCTCGCCACCGAGTCCTGGCGCAAGCCCGAATTCGCCGAGCGCGGCGCGGTGACCTGAGGAGCGGCAGATGAACGATCACATGCAAATCCCGGGTATGCCCGACGCGGGTGAAACCACGAGTGAGACGAGCAGCGCCGCGCGTGGCGGCTGCCCGTTCGGACACGGCGCCGCCGCGCCCGCCCCCGCTCCCCAAGCGCCTGAGGCACAAGGCGAAGGCTGGCACGACGCGCAGCTCGACTTCTCGAAGTCGATGAGCTACGGCGACTACCTCGCGCTCGACGCCGTGCTCAATGCGCAGCATCCGCTCTCGCCCGACCACAACGAGATGCTGTTCATCGTGCAGCATCAAACGAGCGAGCTGTGGATGAAGCTCGCGCTCTTCGAATTGCGCGCGGCGCTCGCCAACGTGCACCGCGACGCGCTGCCGCCCGCGTTCAAGCAGCTCGCGCGCGTCTCGCGCATCATGGAGCAGCTCGTGCAGGCGTGGAGCGTCCTCTCGACGCTCACGCCCTCCGAATACACGGCGATGCGCCCATACCTGGGCGCCTCGTCGGGTTTCCAGTCGTATCAATACCGGCAGATCGAGTTCCTGCTCGGCAACAAGAACGTGCAGATGCTCAAGCCGCACGAGCATCGCGGCGAGATTTTCGAGCAGGTGAAAGCGACGCTCGAAGCGCCCTCGTTCTACGACGAAGTCATTCGCCTGCTCGCGCGGCGCGGCTTTGCGATCGCACCCGAGCGCCTGAACCGCGACTGGACCCTGCCGACCGAACACGACGCCACGGTCGAGGCGGCCTGGCTGGAGGTGTACCGCAATCCTTCGGAGTACTGGGATTTGTACGAGATGGCCGAAGAGCTCGTCGATCTCGAAGATGCGTTCCGTCAGTGGCGTTTCCGGCACGTGACGACGGTCGAGCGCATCATCGGCTTCAAGCAGGGCACGGGCGGCACAAGCGGCGCGCCGTATCTGCGCAAGATGCTCGATGTCGTGCTGTTTCCCGAGCTGTGGCACGTGCGCACGGTGCTGTAACGCCAGTCGCGGCGCCCATAAGCAAAAATGCCCGCCAATCGATGGCGGGCATTTTTTTGCGCGAGAACGCGTGAGGCTTAGACCACCACGGTCTGCGCTTCGCCTTCCTTGCTTGCGCGCACCACGCCGATCTTCCACACCTGCTCGCCCGCGGCGGCCAGCAGCGAGGCAGCGGCGTCGGCTTGATCCGCCGCCACGACCACGGCCATGCCGATGCCGCAGTTGAACACGCGGTGCATTTCCGCATCGGCCACGCCGCCGTGCTTTTGCAGCCACGTGAAGAGCGGCGGCAGCGGCCATGCCGCGTGGTTCAGTTCGGCCGTGAGGCCTTCGCGCAGCACGCGCGGAATGTTCTCGACGAGACCGCCGCCGGTGATGTGCGCCATGCCCTTCACCGTGATGGTTTCCATCAGCTTGAGCAGCGGCTTCACGTAGATGCGCGTGGGCGCCATCAGCGCGTCGGCGAGCGAACGGCCGTCGAAGTCGGCGGCGAGGTCCGGCTGCGCGCGCTCGATGATCTTGCGCACGAGCGAGAAGCCGTTCGAGTGGATGCCGCTCGAGGCGAGACCGAGCACCACGTCGCCCGGGGCGATCGTGCTGCCGTCGATGATCTTGCTCTTTTCGACCGCGCCCACCGCGAAGCCGGCGAGATCGTATTCGCCGTCGGGGTACATGCCCGGCATTTCGGCCGTTTCACCGCCGATCAGCGCGCAGCCCGACAGCTCGCAGCCTTGCGCGATGCCCTTCACGACCGTGGCCGCCGTATCGACGTCGAGCTTGCCGCAGGCGAAGTAGTCGAGGAAGAACAGCGGCTCGGCGCCCTGCACGAGGATGTCGTTCACGCTCATCGCGACGAGATCCTGGCCGACCGTGTCGTGTTTGTTCAGATGAAACGCGAGGCGCAGCTTGGTGCCCACGCCGTCGGTGCCCGAGACGAGCACGGGCTCCTTGTACTTCTTCGGCACTTCGAAGAGCGCGCCGAAACCGCCGATGCCGCCCATCACGCCTTCGCGCAGGGTCTTCTTCGCAAACGGCTTGATGCGATCGACGAGCGCGTCGCCCGCGACCATGTCGACGCCAGCGTCGGCGTAGGAGAGGCCTTGGCCCTGCGACTGTGCCTGATTAGCGGGGCCGGATTTCGGTTGATTCATGGGGAAGCGCCAGAAGGTCGGTAAAATGCGATTTTAACCGATTGACGGCGCCCCGCCGCCGCGGGTGGAGCGAGATTTGGAACGCGCCTCGCCTGTGCCCCACAACCGGAAACCGAGTTTTGCCGCACAACACACCGTATTTCGCACCGTACCAGCGTCGGGCCGTTATCTGGACCGGGATCGCGCTCGCCCTCGGCAACGTGCTGCGGCGGCCGCGGCCCAGTGATCTCCGCGGTTCTCACGAGAGCACGCTTTACTAGAACCGATTCCGTCCAGACACACCGTGCAGCGACAGTTAACGCTCGATCTCGGCACCCCGCCGCCATCGACCTTCGACAACTTCCATATCGGCGCCAACGCCGAGCTGGTCGCGCGCCTGCGCGGTCTGGACGCGGCGCTCATGGCGGGCCCGATCGCCGATCGCACGTTCTATGTCTGGGGCGAGCCCGGCAACGGGCGCAGCCACCTGCTGCACGCACTCGCCGACGAAGCGCCGGCGGGCCACGTACGCTATCTGGGGCCGCAAAGCGCGCTGGCGGCGTTCACGTTCGATCCGCGCGTGACGATCTACGCGGTGGACGACTGCGATTCGCTCTCGGGCGCCCAGCAGATTGCGCTCTTCAACCTGTTCAACGAGGTGCGCTCGTACCCCGCCTGCGCGCTCGTCGCGACGGGCAACGCGCCGCCCATGGGGCTCGCCGTGCGCGAGGACCTGCGCACGCGCCTCGGCTGGGGCCTCGTGTTCCACCTCGCGCCGCTCTCCGACGAAGGCAAGGCGGCCATCCTCAAGCTCGCGGCGCGCGAGCGCGGCATTGCGCTCGCCGACGACGTGCCCGCCTACCTGCTCACGCATTTCCGGCGCGACATGCCGAGCCTGATGGGCCTGCTCGACGCGCTCGACCGCTTCTCGCTCGAACAGAAGCGCGCGGTGACGCTGCCGCTGTTGCGCGCGATGCTCGCGAATGGCGTCGGCGATCTGGTGAGCGTCGCGAGCGCATTGCCGACGGATGAGGAACTCGCCGCCGATGAGCCGGCAGAATCGGACGACACGAGCGGCGCGCACGAAGATGAGGCCAGCGGCAACGCGGCGACCCAAACGCCATCCGCTGAAGGCGACGAGCCGCCCGCACCGCCGACGCTCTTCTCCAGCGAGCCGGAAGCCCCCGCCGCCGGGCCCGACGACGCCCAGCCCTACGAGGCGCCGAAGGCACCGGCCTTGCAGGCGCGCCCGCCGGCGAGCGTGCCCTTCGACAAGCCGACCGACAACGTCGAAGGCGAATTGGGGGCCAAATATCGTCACGTCGTCCACAAGGAGCTGGGCACCGAACTCAAGGGCGAAGTCGAAGCCGACGTCAGCAACGAGATGAGCGGCGAGCTGCGCGGCGATCTCGATCCGGCGGCCGGCACCGCCGCACCCGAGCCGCAGACAGGCGAGACGCCCGAACAGCCACCGTCAACGCCCGATGCGTCGGATACGTCGCCATCGCAAGAGAACAAGGCGCCCGCCCAGAGCGACGTGCCTGCAGGCCCCGAATCCCCCGCGGACCCCGCCGCGCCGACGCCGCCCGCCGGCGGCGGCAACGGCGTCTCCCGCTTCAAGTAAAATGAGCGCCCATGGCTAACCTTGCACTTTTTGATCTCGATCACACCCTAATCCCCACCGACAGCGACCACGAATGGGGCCGCTTCATGGTGAAGCTCGGCATTGTCGACGGCGAGCACTTCGCGGAGCAAAACGACCGCTTCTACGCCGACTACAAGGCCGGCAAGCTCGACATCCATGCGTACCTCGTCGCCATGCTCACGCCGCTCGCGAAATATTCGCGCGCACAGTTGAAGGAGTGGCACGACCAGTACATGCATGAGGTGATCAAGCCGACCATCCTGCCGAGCGCGGTCGAGCTCGTGAAAAAGCACAAGGAAGCGGGCGACCTCTGCTGCGTGGTCACGGCGACCAACGAATTCATCACGGCGCCCATCGCCGAGGCGTTCGGCGTGGACAAGCTGATCGCGTGCGAGGTCGAAACCGTGGACGGCCATCCGGCATCGGCCTTCACCGGCCGCCCGACGGGCACACCGAGCTACCGCGAAGGCAAGATCGTGCGCGTCGAGCAATGGCTCGCCTCGCTCGGCAAGCGCCTTTCGGACTTCGAGCACAGCTACTTCTACAGCGACTCGCACAACGACATTCCGCTGCTCGAAAAAGTCACCGACCCGATCGCCACCAACCCCGACGACACCCTGCGCGCTCACGCGCAACAAGCGGGCTGGCGCATTCTCGATTTGTTCCAAGCCCAGTGATCAAGAAACTCATCCGCAAGCTGTTCGGCCAGGACGACGCCGAAGCGGCGCAAGACACCGAAGCCCCCGCCGCCGATCCGGACACGGCCTCGCAGGAAGGCGCGGCCGCCGTTGCCGGCAGCACCCGCGCGCGCCGCAAGCCGGCCAGCGCGCAGAAGACCTCGAAGCCGCGCGGCGGCAAAGGCGCGCCCGACCCGGCTACGCCTGTCATCCTGTCCGCCGACGTCCACGGCATCAATCCCGCGCTGATCTCGCGCAACGCCGTGCGCGTGACCGAAGGCCTGCAGCAGGCGGGCTTCCGCGCGTTCATCGTGGGCGGCGCGGTGCGCGACCTGCTGCTCGGCGTCGCGCCCAAGGACTTCGACGTCGCCACCGACGCCACGCCCGACCAGGTGCAGAAGCTGTTCCGACGCGCGCGCATCATCGGCCGGCGCTTCCAGATCGTGCACGTGCAGTTCGGCCAGGAAATCATCGAGGTCTCGACGTTCCGCGCGCTCGTGGATGCGCCGCCTGCCGACGCCGAAGCACCCGCTCCGGCGCCTGCAAAGCGCATGCGCCGCGACGAACTCGACCGCAAGACGCACCACGTGGATGCGAGCGGCCGCGTGCTGCGCGACAACGTCTGGGGCGAGCAGCACGAAGACGCCACGCGCCGCGACTTCACGATCAACGCGATGTACTACGATCCGGCCACGCAAACCGTGCTGGATTACCACAACGGCATGGCCGACATGCGCGCGCGCCTGCTGCGCATGATCGGCGACCCGGCTACGCGTTATCGCGAAGACCCGGTGCGCATGCTGCGCGTGGTGCGTTTCGCGGCGAAGCTTGGCTTCGAGATCGAGGCGCACACGCGCGACCCCATCGTGAAGCTCGCGGACCTCATCAACAACGTACCGGCCGCGCGTCTGTTCGACGAAATGCTCAAGCTGCTGCTCTCGGGCCACGCGCTCGAGTGCCTCAAGTGGTTGCGCAAGGAAGGACTGCATCACGGCCTGCTGCCGCTGCTCGACGTGGTGCTCGAACAGCCGCAAGGCGAGCGCTTCATCACGCTCGCGCTGTCGAACACCGACGCGCGCGTGCGCGCAGGCAAACCCGTGTCGCCGGGCTTCCTGTTCGCCACGCTGCTGTGGCACGACGTGCAGCAACGCTGGCAGCAATACACGGCCGAAGGCGAATTGCCCGTGCCGGCGCTGCATCGCGCGATGGACGACGTGATCGACGCGCAAACGGAAAAACTGGCGATTCACCGTCGTTTTTCGTCGGATATGCGCGAGATCTGGGGCCTGCAGCTGCGCCTCGAAAAACGTGGCCGCGGCGCGATCAAGCTGCTGGAACACCAAAGATTTAGAGCGGGGTATGATTTCCTCCTGCTGCGCTGCGAATCGGGCGAGCTGGACGCCGAAGTCGGCCAATGGTGGACGGACTTCATTTCCGGCGACAACGCCGCGCGCGAGACGCTTCTCGCGCAGGGCGGCAAGGAGCGCTCGCCGCGCAAACGCCGCCGCCGCGGCGGCGCGAAGAGCCGCAGAACGGGCGAAGGTGCTGTATCGGAAGCCGGCGCAGCCGGTGACGTGCATGAAGCCAGCAGTGCGGACTATGACGGCCACGCCGGTCCGCACGAGGACTGACGCCGTGCGGCGTCGCGGCTTGCCGCGGCGCACAGGCGTCGAACCGCAACACAAGTCGCAGGAAGTGAAGCCATGACGGTTGCCTGGCTGGGAATTGGCGCGAATCTGGGGGATGCGCGCCAGACTCTCAAAGACGCGGTGGTGTGCCTCGCACAACAGCACACCCTCACCGTCGTCGCCAAATCGAGTCTGTACCGCACCGCGCCCATCGACGCGGGCGGCGACGACTATTACAACTGCGTCGTGAAGATCGAGACGAGTCTCGACGTTCACGCGCTGCTCGCCCTGTGCCAGCGCGTGGAGCATCACTTCGGCCGGGAGCGTCCCTTTCGCAACGCGCCGCGCACGCTCGACATCGACATCCTGCTTTACGGCGACGCCACCATCGACGAAACCGACCTCGTCGTGCCGCATCCGCGCATGACGGGCCGCGCGTTCGCGCTCGTGCCGCTCGTCGAGATCGATCCCGAACTCGTGATTCCGGGCCATGGGCCCGCCAGCGCCTTCCTCGCCGCCGTGGCCGACCAGCGCATCGAGAAGGTCAAGCCGTTGTGCCAGTGCATGGGCACGCCCCCCGCGCCGGACACGCCGCCCTCCGGCAACTGCCGATGAGCACGACACCCCTGCCCGTCGTCAGCGCGCGCGCCACGCGGCCAGCCGCGCTCCAGTACATCGTGATCGAAGGGCCGATCGGCGCGGGCAAGACCACGCTCGCGACGCGTCTGGCCGAACGCTGGTCGATGCAGACGCTGTTCGAATCGAACGCCGACAATCCGTTTCTCGAGCGCGTGTATCGCGACAGCGCGCCCTCGTCGCATGCGCTCGCCGCGCAGTTGCATATCGCCTTGCAGCGCGAGCAGCTTTCGCGCGACGTGGCCGCGCGCCGCGAAGCGGGCGTGCCGCTCGTGACGAATTTCCTTGCCGAACGCAACGATCTGTTCGCGCGCCTCACACTCGCCGAAGACGAACTGCCGCTGTACCGCGCGCTCGCCTCGCGCCTCACGTCATCCGCGCCCGCCCCCGACCTCGTCGTCTATCTGCAGGCGAGCCCGGAGGCGCTGTACGCGCGCATCCAGAAGCGGGCGTTGGCGCGCGAGCTGGCTATTTCGAGCGCATTCCTGCGTGCGCTCTGCGACAGCTACAACGATTTTTTCTATCATTACGATCATGCGCCGGTGCTCACCGTCGGCGCGGAGCATCTGGATCTGCCAGGTTCCGATGCGGACCTCGCGCTCGTCGCCGAACGTATCGAGACGATGCGCGGCCGCAAGGAATCCTTCGTCAAGGGCACGTCGCTATAACCGCCTCATCGGCGCGATCGAGCGGCGCAGCCCCTCCCCGTTTTCCCTTTCCCAACGGATTTCCCCATGACTTACCTGCAGGAAACGAGCCGCAGCGCGGTCACCGTGCCCAAACTCCAGGCCATGCGCGATGCAGGCGAGCGCATCGCCATGCTGACGTGCTATGACGCGAGCTTCTCGGCGCTGTGCGACCGCGCGGGCGTCGATACGGTGCTGATCGGCGACTCGCTCGGCAACGTGCTCCAGGGGCACACCACGACGCTGCCCGTCACCATCGACGACATCGCCTATCACACGGCCTGCGTGGCGCGTGCGCAAACCAGGGCGCTGATCATCGCCGACCTGCCGTTCGGCAGCTTCGGCACGCCCGAAGACGCGTTTGCGAACTCGGTGAAGCTCATGCGCGCCGGTGCGCAGATGGTGAAGATCGAGGGCGGCGAATGGCTCGCGCCCACGGTGAAGATGCTGGTGGAACGCGCCGTGCCCGTGTGCGCGCACATCGGCCTCACGCCGCAGTCGGTGCACGCTTTCGGCGGCTTCAAGGTGCAGGGCAAGAGCGATGCGGCCGCCACGCAGATGATTCGCGACGGCTTGGCGCTGCAGGAGGCAGGCGCGCAGCTCGTGGTGATCGAGGCCGTGCCCGCGGCGCTCGGCGCGGAAGTGACGAAGCAGTTGCGCATTCCGACCATCGGCATTGGCGCGGGCGTGGACTGCTCGGGCCAGGTGCTCGTGCTGCACGACATGCTCGGCATTTTCCCCGGCAAGCGGCCGCGCTTCGTGAAGGACTTCATGACGGGCCAGCCCGATATCGAATCGGCCGTGCGCGCGTATGTGCGGGCCGTGAAGGAAGGCACGTTCCCGGGGCCCGAGCACGTGTTCTGATCCGGCGGCTTTGCTTCGCAGAATGAAAAAAGCGCGCTCCGTCTGGGGCGCGCTTTGTTTTTGTGGTGCGCTACGGCCGTGATCTCATCGAATCAAGCGCGCCGGCACTGCACCGCGCAGCGCGTTCGTGAGCATCAGGGCTTCGGCGTCAAGCACGTCGTCGCGCGTGAGCACACGCTCCTGTGCGCCGAACGCTTCGTCGTCGAGCAGCACGCCGCGCATCACGCCCGGCAGCACGCCCGAGGCGAGCGGTGGCGTGAACCACTTGCCGTCGAGCTTCACGAACACGTTCGAGCGGCCGCCTTCGGTCAGCTCGCCGCGCTCGTTGAAGAACAGCATGTCGAAGCCGCCCTGGGCTTCGGCCTCGCGCCAGGCGCGATCGAATTCGGCGCGGCGCGTGGTCTTGCGCAACAACAGCGCGTCGGCGGATTCGACCGGCGCAAAGCCGTGATCCGGTGCGAGCAGCACGCCCACGGTGTCGTGCGCGAGCGCAGCAAGCGGCGCGCTGGTGAGCGTGGCCGCTCCGCTCTTGCCGAGCGCAAGGCGCACCCGGTGCGGCGCGTTCTCGTCTGCAAACGTGGCGCAGGTTTCGTCGATGCGCGTTCGCAACGCTTGAACGTTGCACGGGAAACCGAGCCACGCCGCACTCGCCGCGAGCCGCGCGAGGTGACGCTCCACGTGACGCACGCCGTCGGCGCGCGTCGCGTACATCGTTTCGAAGCATTCAATGCCCGGGTCGGCGTCGGTCAGGAAGCGGGCTTTCAAGCGGCACTCCTCGTATTCGTCGGCGGCCACGCTGTCGAGCACGATGCCCGCGCCCACGCCCATTTCGCCGCGCCGCGTGGCGCCCGTGCCCCTCGAGGGCGCATCGAGCGTCAACGTGCGGATCACGACCGAGAGACAAAAGTCGCCGCATGCCTCGCCTGCCGAGGGCGCTTCGAGCCACCCTATCGTGCCGGTGTAAAGCCCGCGCGGCGCATGTTCGAGTGCTTCGATCAGCTCCATCGTGCGGTGCTTGGGCGCGCCCGTGATCGAGCCGCACGGAAAGAGCGCGCGCATGGCGGCGGCGAATGTCGTGCCCTCGCGCAGCGTCGCTTCCACGGTCGAGGTCATCTGCCAGACGGAAGCGTAGGGCTCCACGCTGAAGAGCGCCGGGACGCGCACCGAGCCGGTCTGCGCGACGCGCGAGAGGTCGTTGCGCAGCAAGTCGACGATCATCACGTTTTCGGCGCGGTTCTTCGGATCGTTGGCGAGAAAACGCGCGGCGGCGGCGTCCTGCTCCGCATCGGTGCTGCGCGCGGCCGTGCCCTTCATCGGTTTCGCGCGCAACGTTTTGCCGTGCTTCTCCACGAACAGCTCCGGCGAGCACGAGAGCACCCAGCGGTCGCCCGGCAACGCGATCAGCGCACCGTAACGCACGCGCTGACGCTCGCGCAGGCGCCTGTAGAGCGCGAGCGGCGAACCGTATGCCTCGAAGCCGAGCCGGTAGGTGTAGTTGATCTGATACGAGTCGCCCGCGCGCAAGGCGTCCTGCACGGCGGCGATATCCTGCTCGAAGCGCTCGCGATCGACACCGATCGTCACGCCCGCCACGCCGGCTGGCCCGGGCGCTTCACCGCCCTCCTGCGCCGCGAGCCACGCATCGGTTTGCTCGCGCGAGAGCCTTTCGCAGCGTTCGAACAATAAAAAACGCAGCGCGGCGTGGCCGTGCTGCGTTTCGAGGGATGCGCTCGTGTCGCGCTTTGCGAATTCGAGCGTGCGCCCGAACTCGTAGTCGCCGATCACGAGGGCGTGAAGTCCCTTGCCCAGTTCGGCATTCGCTTGCGCGCACACCGCGTCGAGGTCCGCCGCACGCTCGCATGCAAGCTCGCGCACGAACCCCGTATAAAGGCGGCTCGAACGGCTAACCGCCGTCGAGTCGCCGTCGTCGAGCAGCGCGAAAGTTGCAACACTCGTCGCATCTCCCGCCGCGCCGCCAGAATTGACTGCCATTACGCTAACTACCTGCAATTGACCTGCTGCTGCATGGTGACGCCGGAAAAGCGCATCAGTCGAAGAAGCTCTTCACGCGGTCGAACCAGCTCTTGCTTTGCGGGCTGTGGCGCGAACCGCCTTCCACGAGCGACTTCTCGAACTGCTGCAGCATCTCGCGCTGGTGATCGGTGAGCTTGACCGGCGTTTCCACCTGGACATGCACATACAGATCGCCGGCGATGCTCGAACGCAGGCCCTTGATGCCCTTGCCGCGCAGACGGAACGTCTTGCCCGACTGCGTGCCTTCGGGCACCGTGAACGATGCGCGGCCCGCGAGCGTCGGCACTTCGATCTCGCCGCCGAGCGCCGCCGTGGTGAACGGAATCGGCATCTGGCAGTGCAGGTCGTCGCCGTCGCGCTCGAACACCGCGTGCTGCTTGATGTGGATCTCGACGTACAGATCGCCCGACGGCCCGCCGTTGATGCCAGGCTCGCCGTTGCCGGCCGAGCGGATGCGCATGCCGTCGTCGATGCCCGCCGGAATCTTCACTTCGAGCGTCTTGGTTTCCTTCACCTTGCCTGCGCCGTGGCAGTTCGTGCACGGTTCGGGAATGTACGAGCCCGTGCCGTGGCACTTGGGGCAGGTCTGCTGGATGCTGAAGAAGCCCTGCGACATGCGCACCGAACCCGAACCATGGCAGGTCGGACAGGTTTCGGGCTTCGTACCGGGCTTCGCGCCCGAGCCGTGACAGACTTCACAACCGCTCCAGCCCGGCACGCGGATTTGCGTCTCGTAGCCGTGCGCCGCCTGCTCCAGCGTGATTTCCATGCTGTAGCGCAGGTCCGCGCCGCGATACACCTGCGGACCGCCGCGCTGGCCGCCACGGCCGCCCGCTGCCTGGCCGAAGATATCGCCGAAGATGTCGCCGAAAGCGTCCGCGAAACCGCCGAAGCCCTGCGCACCCGCGCCGCCCATGTTCGGATCGACGCCGGCGTGGCCGTACTGGTCGTAAGCGGCGCGCTTTTGCGAGTCCGACAGCATTTCGTAGGCCTCTTTGGCCTCCTTGAAATGCTCTTCCGCGTCCTTGTTGTCCGGATTGCGGTCGGGGTGGTACTTCATCGCGAGCTTGCGATACGCCTTCTTGATTTCGTCGTCGCCCGCGTTCTTCGCGACGCCCAGAACCTCGTAGTAATCCCGTTTCGCCATATCGGTTCAACGCCGGCCTCGCGCTTCACGGCGCGCGCCGGCTCCTCTTGAATGCTGGATCTGGTGACCCGTTTGCCGTTCCCCTGAACATCCGCACAGGCGCTTCTCACGCCGCGGCGGCCCCTGAAAGAGAACGGCCTCCATAAAACAAATGTGCCCGGAGAGCCGGTTGGCTCGCCAGGCGCTGCAATGCTGACACGCATCGTAACCGATGCGGCCGCTTTCGTAGCCGCTTTCATCGGATCACGACCGTTCGCTGATCAGGCAGAACGGTCGTGACCGCCACGAACCGGCTTAGTCCTTCTTGACTTCCTTGAACTCGGCGTCGACCACGTCGTCGGCGTCGTTCTGCGCGCCCTGCTCGGCAGCACCGGCACCTGCGGCACCCGCGCCGGCGGCACCGGCCGCGCCTGCCTGCTGCGCCTGCATGTCGGCGTACATCTTTTCGCCGAGCTTCTGCGACGCTGCCGACAGCGCCTCGACCTTCGCCTCGATCGTCGCCTTGTCGGCCGACGAGCTCTTCAGCGTTTCTTCGAGGTCCTTCAGTGCGGCTTCGATCTTTTCCTTTTCGGAGGCTTCGATCTTGTCGCCGTACTCGGCCACGGCCTTCTTCGTGCTGTGAACCAGTGCGTCGCCCTGGTTGCGCGCGTCGGCCAGCTCACGCAGACGGTGATCTTCTTCCGCGTTCGCTTCGGCGTCCTTCACCATCTTCTCGATCTCGGCTTCCGACAGACCCGAGTTCGCCTTGATGGTGATCTTGTTTTCCTTGCCGGTGGCCTTGTCCTTCGCGCCCACGTGCAGAATGCCGTTCGCGTCGATGTCGAAGGTCACTTCGATCTGCGGCACGCCGCGCGGTGCGGGCGGAATGCCTTCGAGGTTGAACTCGCCCAGCAGCTTGTTGCCCGCCGCCATTTCGCGCTCACCCTGGAACACCTTGATCGTCACGGCCGACTGGCTGTCGTCCGCCGTCGAGTAGACCTGTGCGTGCTTGGTCGGGATCGTGGTGTTCTTGTTGATCATCTTCGTCATCACGCCGCCGAGCGTCTCGATACCGAGCGAGAGCGGGGTCACGTCGAGGAGCAGCACGTCCTTGCGGTCACCCGACAGAACCTGACCTTGAATCGCGGCGCCAACGGCCACGGCTTCGTCCGGGTTCACGTCACGGCGCGGGTCCTTGCCGAAGAACTCCTTGACCTTCTCCTGCACCTTCGGCATACGCGTCTGGCCGCCGACGAGAATCACGTCGTCGATGTCGCCAACCTTCACGCCCGCGTCCTTGATCGCGACGCGGCACGGCTCGATGGTGCGCTCGATCAGTTCCTCGACCAGCGCTTCCAGCTTGGCGCGCGTGAACTTGAGGTTCAGGTGCTTCGGACCCGACGCATCCGCCGTGATGTACGGCAGGTTGATGTCGGTCTGCTGGCCCGACGACAGTTCGATCTTGGCTTTTTCAGCGGCTTCCTTCAGGCGTTGCAGCGCGAGCACGTCCTTCGAGAGGTCGACGCCCTGCTCTTTCTTGAACTCGCCGATGATGTAATCGATGATGCGCTGGTCGAAGTCTTCGCCGCCGAGGAACGTGTCGCCGTTGGTCGAGAGCACTTCGAACTGCATTTCGCCGTCGACATCCGCGATTTCGATGATCGAGATGTCGAACGTGCCGCCGCCCAGGTCGAACACGGCGATCTTGCGGTCGCCCTTTTCGGCCTTGTCCAGACCGAACGCGAGTGCGGCTGCCGTCGGCTCGTTGATGATGCGCTTGACTTCCAGGCCGGCGATGCGGCCGGCGTCCTTGGTAGCCTGACGCTGGCTGTCGTTGAAGTACGCGGGAACCGTGATCACGGCTTCGGTGACCGGCTCGCCGAGGTAGTCTTCAGCGGTCTTCTTCATCTTGCGCAGCACTTCGGCCGAAACCTGCGAAGGCGCGAGCTTCGAGCCGTGCGCTTCGACCCAGGCGTCGCCGTTGTCGTGCTTGACGATCTTGTAGGGCATCAGGCCGATGTCCTTCTGCACTTCCTTCTCTTCGAAGCGGCGGCCGATCAGGCGCTTCACTGCGTACAGCGTGTTCTTCGGGTTGGTGACCGACTGGCGCTTGGCCGGTGCGCCGACCAGCACTTCGTTGTCGTCCATGTAGGCGATGATCGAAGGCGTCGTACGGGCGCCTTCCGAGTTCTCGATCACCTTGACCTGATTGCCTTCCATCAGCGCCACGCACGAGTTGGTGGTGCCGAGGTCAATACCAATGATTTTGCCCATTTTTGTCAAATCTCCAGAATTTGGTCGCTGTGCGGACGCCGCTTTCGCGCTGCGCAGGTAACTACATGCTCGAGCCGCGTTTTCCCTTGTGCGCGGCTGGCGTCCACTTCAATACGGAACTGCTGCCCAAATAAGTGCCGTTACGGCGATTTCAAGGGGTTTGGGCTATGCGTTCCATCATTTTTTTCAATTGCGGGGCCCTTTTGGTTCCTTCAGGCCGTCGCGTGTCTTACGTTTTTCTTACTTCGGTGCCGAAACGGTCACGAGCGCCGGACGCAGCACGCGGTCGGCGATCACATAGCCCTTTTGCAGCACACTGACCACCGTGTTCGCGTCCTGCTCGGACGGCACCATCGAGATGGCCTGGTGACGGTGCGGGTCGAACTTCTCGCCCACGGGGTTGATGGCGAGGACCTTGCCCTTCTCGAGCGCGCCGGTGAGCTGCTTGAGCGTGAGCTCGACGCCTTCGTTGACCTTGGCGAGGTCGTCCGAGTTATGGGCGAGTGCGGCTTCGAGGCTGTCCATCACCGGCAGCAGATGCTCGGCGAAGTTTTCGATCGCGAACTTGTGCGCCTTGGCGACGTCTTCCTGCGCGCGGCGGCGCACGTTCTCGGTCTCGGCCTTGGCGCGAACGAAGGCGTCCTGCAATTCGGCGACCTTCGCCCGGGCTTCGCTAAGCTGGGCTTCGGCCAGTGCGGCCTCGGCAAGCGCCGCAGCGTTCTGGTCCACGCCGCCTTGGGCTGCCTGCTCGGCCGCGTCAGCCGCCTGCGGCTGGGCTGCCTGCGACGCCTCGTCCGCGGGCGTGGGGTTCTGGCTCGTCGGGTTCTCTTGCGTGTTTTCCATGTCGCTGAACGTCGTTGAATAGTGAAAAAGGGAACAAAGCTGCGGGCGCCTTGACGCGACCCGCCCTACTGCGCCGACCGTCGTTGCGCCGACGCGACAGAGGCTTCGTACATTGCGACTGCACATGGGTGCCGGATCGCTTGTTTCAAGGGGCTATCGCGGCTTTTTTATGCAGACATCCAAGCCGCGAAATCGCCCGTAACAACCATTACTGCAGCGCCGCAAAAATGAAATTGAGTAAGGGACATCCCTGACCTACACTCAGGAACAGGTGCTGCTCATGGCGCGTTTACCCTGAGCCTGGCACCGCACCGAACGGGCCCACGGTCAGCACATTTTTTAGCGGCATCGCCGCGCATAAAAACGCTAACCGGGCCTCGAAACTGGCTGTTTTGCTGCGATCCCAAGGGGAGTACCGTGAAACTGACCTTTGCCATATCGGTGGTCGCGCTGGTACTCATCGCCGGGACTACGACCATCTGCATGTCGGGCGCCGTGAACGAAAACACGACGGAATACGGGGGCGTGCACGCGACGATGGAAGCGCTCTTCAACCCTCACGCGAAAATTTGTCGATAGTGCGGCGGTCGCGCTTGGTCGGCCTGCCCTGCAACACGGCAGCCGGTTCACGAAAGAGCCGGCGCCGGTCCTGCTCCGCCGCGCGCCTCTCGCGCCCGGCTTCGGTTTCCGCATAAAGCGTCTGCGCGATGCTGGCGGGGCCGCGCATCTCGCAAATCCCCAGCACCTGCACTTCCCAGACCACGTGATCGATCTCGATTTCGACGAGGTCGCCCACGCGCACGTCCTTCGACGCCTTCACGGCGTCGCCGCCGATGCGCACGCGCCCCTTGCCCACGGCGTCGGAGGCGAGCGAGCGCGTCTTGAAGAAGCGCGCCGCCCATAACCATTTGTCGATGCGCAGCCGCGCGCCAGGTTCGGTCGAAATCTTGTAGTTCATCAGAAGCTTTCCGGATGCGCTGCTCAGTTCACGCAGGACTCGCCCGGTCAGGCCACCGCGCCTGCCGGCGCCGCGGCCTGGACGGGCCAGCCCTGCAGGTGCTGCGCAACAATCTCGCCTAGCGCCGCGATCCACGCCGGCGATGCATTCAGGCACGCAATGCGGTGAAACTCCTTGCCGCCGCCGTGCAGGAATTCGTCGCGCACTTCCATGCCGATTTCCTCGATGGTTTCCAGGCAGTCCGCCGTGAAACCGGGGCAGAACACGTCCGCCCGCCGCACGCCGCCCGCGCCCAGTTCCCGCAGCGTGGGCGCCGTGTACGGCTGGAGCCACTGCGCCCGCCCAAAGCGCGACTGGAAGGTCACGCGGCATTCGACCGGCGTCAGCTCCAGCGCGTGCATGAGCAGCGCGGCCGTTTGCTGGCACTGGTCGTGGTACGGGTCGCCCAGATCGAGCGTACGGCTCGGCACGCCGTGAAAACTCAGCACGAGCCGGTCGCCCGCCGCGAAATTGGGTTTGCCGTGCGCGTGCCAGTACTGGTGCACCTGCGCCGCGAGCGCCGCGATATACGCCGGATGGTCGTGATAGCCGCGCACCGTGCGGATTTCCGGCTGGTTGCGCATGCGGCGCAGCGCGACGAAGGCCGCATCGAACGCCGTGGCCGTGGTCGACGCCGAGTACTGCGGGTACATCGGCATGAGCAGGATGCGTTCCGCGCCCGCCAGCTTGAGCTGGTTCAGCATCGCCGGGATGTCGGGCGTGCCGTAGCGCATCGCGTAATCGACGAGGACCGTGTAGTCGTTGATCTGCAGCAGATGGCGCAGGCCGTCGGCCTGCTTCTGCGTGTGCACGCGCAGCGGCGAACCCTCGGGCGTCCAGACCGCCGCGTACTTCTTCGCCGACGAGCGGCCGCGAAACGGCAGGATCAGCGTGCGCAGGATGACCTGCCAGATCGGCGCCGGAATCTCGACCACGCGCGGATCGGAAAGAAACTGCGCGAGATAGCGGCGCACGGCGCGCGGCGTGGGCGCGTCCGGTGTGCCCAGGTTGATGAGCAGCACGGCGACGCGATGCGCCGCGGCGGACTGCGAAGGCCGCTCCAGGTCGAAACGCATAGGCGATCAGTGGCGCCGCGCGAATGCGCAGCAACGGTTGCATGAAACAAGCATTATAGCGGGCGGTCCTGGCGGGCCAAACCGCAGCCGCGACGCAGCGACTCGCCGCACGTTGGCCATTCGGCCGATGGCGCGCGCCGCGCCTTTCGGGGATGATCGTCGGAAAGGCGGGGGGGCCCGATGCCCGCTGCGCCCGATGCGGCGCTCAGTTCTGGCTCAGCGTGAGCGAGAGCAGGCGCGCGGTGATGTCGACGATCGGAATCACGCGGTTGTACGCCATGCGCGTCGGCCCGATCACGCCGAGGGTGCCGACGATCTTGCCGTTCACCTCGTAGGGAGCCGTCACCACGCTCATTTCCTCGATCGGCACGAGTTGCGACTCGCCGCCAATGAAAATCTGTACGCCCTGCGCGTGGCTCGAGACGTCGAGCAGCTGCAGGAGACTGGTTTTCTGGTCGAACACGTCGAAGAGCTTGCGCAGGCGCGCCATGTCCGAGGAAAGGTCGGCCACTTCGAGCAGGTTGCGCTCGCCGGAAATGAGCAGGGTATCGCCGCCTTCGGGCTCTTCGGTGCTCGCGGTCACGGCCGCGTGCATGAGCGTGGTCATGTCGCCGCGCAGCGCGTCGATTTCCTCGCGCAGGCGGCGGCGCACCTCGTCGAACGACAGGCCCGCGAAGTGCGCGTTGATGTAATTGGAGGCTTCGATGAGCTCGGAAGGCGTGAAGTCGCGCTGCGTCGCCATGATGCGGTTCTGCACGTCGCCTTCGGGCGTCACGATAATGAGCAGGATGCGCTTGTCGGACAGGCGCATGAACTCGATCTGCTTGAACACGTGGCTGCGCCGGGGCGTCAGCACCACGCCGGCGAACTGCGAGAGGTTCGAGAGCACGCTGGCGGCCGCCGCCACCACCTTCTGCGGTTCGCCGGGGCGCAGCGTGGTCTTCACCGCGCGCGTGAGCGCGTCGTCGTCGGAACTGGGCTCGACGGTGAGCATGGTGTCGACGAACAGGCGGTAGCCGCGCGGCGTGGGCACACGCCCGGCCGAGGTATGCGGGCTGGACACGAGACCCAGCTCCTCGAGGTCCGACATGACGTTGCGGATCGTCGCCGGGCTCAGTTCCAGGCCGGAATAGCGCGACAGCGTGCGCGAGCCGACCGGCTGACCTTCGGCGATGTAGCGCTCGATCAGCGTCTTGAGGAGGGTTTGTGCGCGGGGATCTAGCATGACTCAAAATTTTAGCCTAATGGCGCTTTGGCCGCGAGTACGCCGCCATGCCGGGCCCGGCAGGCAGGCCTGCAGCGCGGGGCGGGCCGGTTTCGGCCGCCGTCGCCGGGCGGATTGCACCGCACATCGCCCGGTACCTGGCGCGTTGTCATCGCCGTGTCACCGGCTTCGGGCTGGAGAGCGCGGCGCGCAAGGCCTGGCGGGCCGCACCCGGCGTGGCGCCAGGTTCTTTTCGTGACCTGACTATGGTGTAATGCCGGCATGCAGATCCAGAAGATCCAGAGCCAGTTCAAGACGGTTGCGCTCGTTGGGCGCAGCAATACGCCAGGCATTGCCGAGCCGCTGACGGCGCTCGCCCAGACCATTTCGAAGCGCGGCTTCGAGGTCGTGTTCGAAGCGCAGACCGCAGAGGAAATCGGCGCGCAAGGCTATCCTGCGCTGCAGCCGGCCGAAATCGGCGCGCGCGCGGACGTGGCCGTCGTGCTCGGCGGCGACGGCACGATGCTCGGCATCGGCCGCCAGCTCGCGCCCTACCGCACGCCGCTCATCGGCATCAACCACGGGCGGCTCGGCTTCATCACCGACATCGCATTTTCCGAGATGCAGGAAGTCGTGCCGCAGCTGCTCGCGGGCTCGTTCGAGCGCGAGGAGCGCTCGCTGCTGGAGTCGCGCATCACCCGCGACGGCGACCCGATCTACCACGCGCTCGCCTTCAACGACGTGGTCGTGAACCGTAGCGGCTTTTCGGGCATGGCCGAACTGCGCGTGAACGTGGATGGCCGCTTCATGTACAACCAGCGCTCCGACGGCTTGATCGTCGCGACGCCCACGGGCTCGACCGCCTACGCGCTCTCGTCGCAGGGACCGATCCTGCATCCGCAGCTGCAAGGCATCGTGCTCGTGCCGATCGCGCCGCACGCGCTCTCGAACCGCCCGATCGTGCTGCCCGACGACTGCAAGGTGAGCATCCAGATCGTGGCGGGCCGCGACGTCAACGTGAACTTCGACATGCAGTCGTTCACGGCGCTGGAGCTGAACGACGTGATCGAGGTGCGCCGCTCGCGCCACACCGTGCCCTTCCTGCACCCGGTCGGCTACAGCTACTACCGCACGCTGCGCAAGAAGCTGCACTGGAACGAGCACCCCTCGCTGCAGGGCGATCCGGAGGACTAACCCGCGTCTTCGCGTGAAGCGCGCGCGGCCGTTGCCATGCAGCCAGCAGTCCCACGGTAATCAAAGCCAACCCAGAAAAAGCAGAACCAGACGCCATGCTTCGCCATCTCTCGATTCGCGACTTCGTGATCGTCGCCGCGCTCGACCTCGAATTCGACAGCGGCTTCACTGTGTTTTCCGGCGAAACGGGCGCGGGCAAGTCGATCCTGATCGACGCCCTCGCCCTCACGCTCGGCACACGCGCCGACGCGAGCGTGGTGCGCACGGGCGAGGCCCGCGCCGACATCACCGCCGAGTTCGATGTGCCCGCGCATGCCGCGCTTTGGCTCGACGAGCAGGCGCTCACGAACGGCGACGGCGAGCACACGGTCATGATGCGCCGCGTGGTGGACAGCGGCGGGCGCTCGCGTGCCTTCATCAACGGCACGCCGGCCACGCTCGCGCAACTGCGCGAGCTGGGCGAAATGCTCGTCGACATCCACGGCCAGCATGCGCACCAGCTACTCATGCGGCCCGACGCGCAGCGCGAACTGTTCGACACGCACGCCGGCCTCACGGATCTCGCCGCCACCGTCACGCGCGCGTGGCGCGAGGCGCGCGACGCGCGTCTCGCCCTGCAAAGCGCGATGTCGCGCGACCGCGAGCTGCAGCTCGAGCGCGAGCGCCTCGCGTGGCAGCTCGCCGAGCTCGACAAGCTCGCGCCGCAGCCGGGCGAATGGGAAGAAGTGAACGCGGAGCACGTGCGGCTTTCGAACTCGGCCAACCTGATCGAAGGCGTGCAAGGCGCGCTCGCGGCGTTATCCGAATCCGACGAGGCGATGCTCTCGCAGCTGAACTCGATCGTCTCGAAGCTGCGCTCTCTCGCCGAGGTCGACGCCGAGCTGAACGACGCGCTCGCCGCGCTCGAACCGGCCGCGATCCAGATCCAGGAAGCGGCGTACTCGCTCTCGCACTACGCGCAGCGTCTCGATCTCGATCCGCAACATCTCGCGCAGGTCGAACGGCGCCTCGACGCGCTGCATTCGACGGCGCGCAAGTTCCGCCTGCCGGCCGAGACGCTGCCCGAAGAACACGCGTCGCGCCGCCAGCAGCTCGCGGCGCTCGACGCCGCGTCCGATCTCGACGGCCTGCGCGCCGCCGGGCAGAAGGCGCAGGACGCCTATCTCGCGCAGGCGCGCCAGCTCTCGAAGGCGCGCGCCAAGGCGGCGAAGGCGCTCGGCGCGGCGGTCACGCAAGGCATGCAGGAACTGTCGATGGCCGGCGGCAGCTTCGAAGTCGCGCTCGTGGCGCTCGGCAGCAGCTCGACCGGCGAGCCGATCGGCGGCGCGCACGGTCTGGAACAGATCGAATTCCGCGTGGCGGGCCATGCCGGCGTGCCGCTGCGTCCGCTCGCGAAGATCGCCTCGGGCGGCGAGCTCGCGCGCATCAGCCTCGCGCTCGCCGTGATCGCAAGCGCGGCGAGCCCCACGCCCACCCTGATCTTCGACGAAGTCGACACGGGCATTGGCGGCGGCGTGGCCGAAGTGGTGGGGCGTTTGCTGCACCAGCTCGGGCACGCGCGCCAGGTGCTGTGCGTCACGCACTTGCCGCAGGTCGCGGCGCGCGGCGATCACCACTTCCAGGTGGCGAAGTCCGGCGACGGCAACGGCGGCACGGTCTCGGCCGTCACGCCGCTCGACAAGGGCGGCCGGGTGGAAGAAGTCGCGCGCATGCTGGGCGGGCTGGAGATTACCGCGACGACCAGGCGGCATGCGAAGGAGATGCTGGCCGCTTGAGCGGGACTGCGCCTCAGGTATGAGGCGCACCAGCCACGCCGGCCATCGACGCCTGGCGCGCGCGCCCTAAGCCTCCCCCCGCTCCCCAAACACCCGCTTCCACAACGCCAGCACGGCCTCGCGCTCGCGCTCCACACGCGCCGGATCGACACGCGCCTTCTCCATGCCGTCGAGCCGCAACTGGTGCTGCAGCTTGCGATACAGCCGGTACGCCGAGCCTATCGTCTCGGCCTCCTCCTCGCTCATGAGCCCGAAACGCGACACCTCGCGCAGCAGCGCGATATTGCCCGTGTTGCGGATCAGCTCGGGGTCCTGCGCCGCGTGCAGCAGCACCCAGTACTGGACGAGAAACTCGATGTCCACCATGCCGCCGCGGTCGTGCTTCAGGTCGAAGAGTTCGGTGCGGTTCGGGTGGCCGTCTTCCACGCGCTGGCGCATCGCCACGATCTCGCTGGCGAGCGGCGCGGCGTCGCGCGGCGTGGTCAGCACCTGCACGCGGATCGCCTCGAAGGCGCTGCCGATGGCCGCGTCCCCGGCTGAAAAGCGCGCGCGCGTGAGCGCCTGATGTTCCCAGACCCACGCCGTGTTCGCCGCGTCCCCTTCGCGCAACTGGTAGCGGCGGAACGCGTCGAGGTCGGTCACGAGCAGGCCCGACTCGCCGTTCGGCCGCAGGCGCAGATCGACGTCGAACAGCGTGCCCGCGCCGGTGGCCGTGGTGAGCCACGTGATGAGGCGGCGCGCGAAGGTCGCGTAGATCTCAGAGGCGCGCTCGTCCTCGTCTTCGTACAGGAAGATGATGTCGAGGTCCGACGCGTAGCCCAGTTCCTTGCCGCCCAGCTTGCCGTAAGCGATCGCCGCGAAGCGCGGCACTTCGCGATGGCGTTTGGCGAACTGCTTCCAGACGGTCTCGATGGTCACGTCGAGCACGGCGTCGGCAAGCTCGGAGAGCCGGTCGCTCACGTGCTCCACCGAGAGCCGCCCCGCCAGGTCGTTGAGCAGGATGCGGAACACTTCGGCCTGGTGCGCGTGGCGCAGCAGGTCCATCTGCTGTTCGACGTCGGCGGCGGCTGCGAGCCGTGCGCGCAGCAGGCGCGAGAACTCGGGCCAGTCGAACGGCGACGCGACCGCCTCGTCGTCGAGCAGTTCGTCGAGCAGTTGCGGATGGCGGATCAGATAGCCCGCCGCCCAGCGCGAGCCGCCCAGCACCTTGAGCACGCGGCTGAGCGCATCCGGATATTCACAGAGCAGCGCGAGATACGCGCCCCGCCGGATCACGGCTTCGAGCAGGTCGAACATGCGCGCGAGCGTGTCGCCGCGGCGCTCGCGCGGCTCGAGCGTACGCGCGGCTTCGAGCGCGCGCTGTGCGACGCTGTCGAAGCGCTCGCGGCTCTTCTCGGGCAACCCCGCGTAACGCGACGACTGCCAGAGCCCGCGCAGGCGCGCGAGCAGCGGCGCGGGATCGTCGATGCCCAGTTCCGCGAGACGTTCGAGCAACGAGTCTTCGGCGCCCTCTTCCATCAGCGCCCCGCTCCAGACCCATGCCGCCGCGCCGTCTTCGGACGCGCCGCAGCCGCCCTCGCCGCCCATCTTGTCGGAGAAGATCTGCACGAACTGGCGCTCGACGTTGTCGCGGTGGCCGTCGAGCGTCGTCATCAGCGCGGCGTAGTCGGCGAAGCCCATCGACTTCGCGAGCGCCGCGCGCTCTTCGGCGTCGACGGGCATGGCGTGCGTTTGCGCATCGTCGCGATACTGCAGGCGATGCTCGAGGTCGCGCAGGAAGTTGTAGGCGCGCGTGAGCTCGCCGCACACCTCCGGCGCGATCAGTCCGCGCGCGGCGGCGTAGCCGAGCACGGCCAGTGTGGGGCGCACGCGAAAGCCCGCGTCCTGGCCGCCGCGGATGAGCTGGAACACCTGGGCGCTGAACTCGATCTCGCGAATCCCGCCACGCCCGAGCTTGATGTCGTCGGCCTTGTCGGGGCGCATCATCGCGCGCCGCTGCGCTTCCTGGCGAATCTGCACGTGCAGCGAGCGGATCGCGCTGATCACGCCGAAGTCCAGATAGCGCCGGTAAACGAAGGGCTTCACGAGCGAATCGAGCTGGCGTGCCAGACGCAGCGCGCTCTCGCTCTCGTCCTCGGAAACGAGCCGCCCCTTAATCCACGCATAGCGCTCCCACTCGCGGCCCTGCACGTAGAAGTACTCTTCGAGCATGCCGAGGCTGCACACGAGCGGCCCGGAGTCGCCGTTCGGGCGCAGGCGCATGTCCACGCGAAACACGAAGCCATCGGCCGTCACGTCGCTCAGCGCAGCGATCAGGCGCTTGCCCACGCGCGTGAAGTAGTCCTGGGTGGCGATGGGCGAGCGCTGGCCGCCCGTGGTTTCGCCGTCGTCCTCGTAGACGAAGATCAGGTCGATGTCGGACGAAACGTTCAGCTCGCGCCCGCCCAGCTTGCCCATGCCCACCACGCCGAGCGTGAGGCGCTCGCCGCCCGGGCCGCGCGGCTCGCCGAAGAGCGTCTCGAGGTCGGCACTCACGCACGCGAGCGCGCGCTGGATCGTGACTTCGGCGAGATCGGTCATGCTGCCGGTCACTTCTGCGACGTCGGCCACGCCGCCGAGATCGCGCTCCATCACCGCGCAGATCACTTCCACGCGCAGCTGGCGCAGGACCGTCTTCAGTTGCTCGTCGTTGAGCGGCGCGCCAGGTGCGGCGTTTGCTGCCGTGAGCAGTTGCCCGCTCAACGCGTCGAGCCGCGCGACGATGCGTTCGCGCGAGAGCGGCGCGGCGGCGAGCGCCTCGACCTGCGCCGCGAGGCCAGGGCGCGCGGCGTAGGCACGTGCTGCATAGCGGGAGTAGCTGGAACTCAGAAGAGGGATGTCAGTCATGAAGTGCTGCTTGCCGGGAAGGCCCGCTGTTCGCCGTTGTTACGTTGCGCGCGCCTGGGTTGATGACGTTGCCAGTGTGACGATGACGATGCCGATACCGATGGCTCGACCACGAGGGTTCGCCCTGTGCCACGCACACACCGCCCGCCTGGTCTCGCGGCCCGCCTCGCCGATGCATCGGGCATAGCAACCACTGCAGTGCAAAAAATCATGCGTGTCACGCGCCGCGCGGCCATCCCGGCTTCCCCGGATGGGCCTTCTGACGGCCCTCTGTGATACATTTCGTCGTTAGAACGCAACGCTACCATACCCCACCCGCCGCAGCATGTCCGAGCGAAACGATCACGCCGGCCTACCCCCATCTGGACATGCCAGCCAGGCTACCGAGCCAGGGGGTCCGCACCATCATCACCCGGCCCTGCGCCACACGCTGCGCGTGCTGGCGATCTTCGCGCTCGTCCTGTATTTCATCGTCTCGGTCCTGCTGCTCGGGCTGCGCTACGTCGTGCTGCCGTACGTGGACAACTTCCGTCCGCGCATCGAGCAGCTCGTCTCCTCGAAGATTCACGCCGAATTCCGTATCGGCAAGCTCGCGCCGCACTGGTCGGGCTTCCAGCCCGGCATCGACGTCACTGATCTGACGATTCGCGACCGCCACGGCAACATCGCGCTCGACGTGCCGCACGCCACGGCCTCGGTGTCGTGGCGCTCGGTCGTGCTGCTCGAACCGCTGCTCTCGAGCATCGTGGTCGAGCAGCCCGACGTGCACATCGCGCGAGAGGACGACGGCACGCTCACCGTGGCGGGCGTGCCGGTGCCCACCGCGCACACGGGCAACGCCACCTTCACGACGTGGCTCATGCGCCAGCAGGCCGTCGTGCTGCGCGGCGGCACGCTGCGCTGGCACGACGCCACGCGCGACGTGCCCGACCTCGCGCTCTCGCACATCCGCCTCGCGATCCTCAACGACGGCTACGATCACCGCGTCGCGCTCCAGGCGCCGGCCGAGGGCACCGTGCTGCACGGCCCGCTCGACTTCCGCGCGCACTTCACGCACGCGCACCATGCGCAGGCCGGCAAGCCGATCAGCTGGACGGGCGACACCTACCTCTCGACCGGCCCCGTCGATCTGCCCACGCTCGCGCGCTACATCAACTTCCCGATCGCCACCTACGCGGGGCGCATCGACAACGCGATCTGGGCGCACTTCTCGAACGGACGCATTCTCGAGGCGAGCGGCGCGCTGGAAGGGGCAAACGTCTCGTTGCGCACGCGGCCCACGCAGCCGCTGCTCGACATGCCGGTCGCCAGCTTCCACTGGAGCCTGGGCATCCAGCCCGACGACTACGCGCTTAAACTGCGCGATTTGCACGCGGAACTGGGCCAGCCGCCGCTCGACGACGGCACGCCGCTCACGCGCTCGCTCGCGCTCACGACGCTCGATGCGCGCTTTCGCCAGCAAACGCTCCAGCACGGCCAGCTCATGAGCGTGCGCGGCGACCGCATCGATCTCGGCATCCTTGCCGAATTCATGCGCGCGCTGCCGCTGCCAGGGCGCGTGCAGGGCGCGCTCGTGCGCTTCGATCCGCGCGGGCTGGTGGCGAACTACGATCTCTCGCTCGAGCGCGCGAAGCCCGAGTCGGGCGAAGCGGCCGCCGAGCAGCGCTCCACGAGCGTCGAGCCGGTCACCCACTATCGCTTCAAGGGCGACCTGCAGGGCATCAGCATGAATGCACAGGAGCCGGGGCCGGGCCTCACGCCGCGCGGCCACCCGCGCGCGGGCCTGCCGGGGGTCGAGAACCTCTGGGGGCACATCGACGCCGACGAGTCGCACGGCAACATCGACCTCGACACGAACAGCGTCGCCATCACGCTACCCGGCGTGTTCGACAATCCGCGCCTCACGTTCGACCGGCTCTATGGCGCGGCCAAATGGACCGTGGCCGCCGAGCGCGAGCCCGGCAACCGGCTGAAGGCGTTCACCGTCGATGTCGCGAACCTGGGCATCGAGAACGCCGACGCGCGCGCGAAGATGACCGCGCACTACACCAACCCCGGCAAGGGGCGCGGCGCGCTCGACCTGGTCGCGCATTTCGACGAGGCCAAGGTCAAGGCCATCCCGCGCTACCTGCCCACCGCCATTAGCGAGAAGACGCGCATCTATCTCGGCCACGGCCTGCAGGCGGGCCTGTCAAAGGGCGCGACGATCGAGATCCACGGCGACCTCACCAAATTCCCCTACTCGCGCGACCCCGACGCGGGCCAGTTCCGCATCGTCGCGCCGTTCACGGGCGGGCGCTTCGACCCGTCGCCGTTCCCGCCGCGCAAGATGCGCAACGGCGCGCCGAACGTCTGGCCGGCGTTCGACGGCATCGACGGCATGTTCAAGCTGCACGAGAACAAGCTGCGCTTCGACGTCGATCGCGGCCACTATCGCAACTTCGTGCTGCGCAACGTCAGCGGGCGCATCGAGGAACTGGGCGTCAAGGGTTCCGACATCGTGATCGAGGGGAGCGGGCGCGGGCCGCTCGCGGACCTGCTCGACTACGCGGACAACAGCTCGATCGGCTACATCTCGAAGCACGCCACCGCGAAGGTGCGCGCACAAGGGCAGTCCACGCTCGCGCTCAAGCTCACGATCCCGCGCCATCCGATGCCGAAGGTGCAGCTCGCGGGCGCCATCGGCTTCGAGAACAACACGCTCACCGCGAAGAACGTGCCGCCCGTCTCGAACCTCACCGGACAGGTGCGCTTCACGAACCACAGCGCCAATGTCGACCGGCTCACGGCGCGCTTTCTCGGTGGCGATCTGCGCGCAAGCGGCGGCATGCGCGACGACGGGCACTACAAGGTGGACGTGGCCGGCGACGTCGCGGTCGATGCGGCGCGCGGGCTGAACCTGCATGGCATGGCGGCGGCGGCGCTCGGGCGCCTGTCGGGCGCGGCGCCCTATTCGCTTTCGGTGGCCGGCCAGCGCGGGCGTCTGCCCGATGTGAAGGCCAACGCCGATCTCACCGGCCTCGCGCTCGACCTGCCCGCGCCGTTCGGCAAGGCGGCCGGCACGCCGATGCCGCTGAACTTCGAATTGCAGCCGGGCACCGGCACGCCCGCCGAACCCGCTGTCGGCGCCGATGCCAGGGCCGACGACGCCGCCTTCGAACACGCAGAACTCACGCTCGGGCCGCTTGCCGCGCGCTACGTGATGCGCCGCCATCCGGGTCACGTACCGGAAGTCGTGCGCGGCGCGATCGGCATGAACCGCCCGGCCGATCTGCCCTCGGAAGGGGTGGCTGCCGCCGTCGACCTGCCCACCTTCGACGCCGACGCCTGGCGCGCCGTGGTGCAGCAGTTGCGCGGCACCGCAGCGGCCGAGGCCCAGGGCGCGACGCCTGCGAGCGCGGCAAGCGGCGCCCGGGCGGCGGTTCCCCCGCCGCGGACCGCGGCCGAAAGAGCGGCCGAGCGGATGGCTCAAAATCAGAACGCGGCTGCGGGCGCCGCCTCCGAAGCGGCCGTGGCCAACGCCGCGCCTGCCGCGCCGCAAAGCCCCGCATCGGCAACCGCGGCCACCACGGCGGCCGCGCCGAGCGCCGCCTCGTCACCGCTCGCGCCCAATGGCGCGGTCGGCCAGTTCCTGCCGTCGCGCTTCGCGGTGCACGTCGGCATGCTCACGCTGCTCAAGCGCCACTGGGAGAACGTCGTGCTCGGCGCGTCGCGCACCGGCGAGCGCGGCAACGAATGGCAGGCCAACGTCGCCTCCAACCAGGTCTCGGGCCACGTCTCGTGGAAGCCGGGCGCCGTGCCGGGCGCGCCCGGCACGCTCGAGGCGCGGCTCGCGCGCCTCACCGTGCCCGCCGCCACCGAAAACGACCTGCTCGGCCAGGCAATGTCGCAGCCCGCGCAGAACATGCCGTCGATCGACCTCGTCGTGAACCAGCTGATCGTGCGCGACCGCGATCTCGGCCGCCTCCAGGTGAACGCGCACAACTTCGACGACAACGGCGTGCCGGTCTGGCAGCTCGACCAGCTCGACATCAGCAACCCGGACGCGCACCTCACCGCCACGGAAAACTGGCGCGCAGTGGGCGACACGGCAGCCAGCGACGACTCGGCCGCCGCCGGCATGCACACGCCGCGCCGCACGGCGCTCGACTTCCATCTCGACATCAAGGACGCCGGTGCGCTGCTCCAACGCGCCGGCCGGCCGCATGTGCTCAAGAACGGGTCGGGCACGCTCGCGGGCAACCTGGCATGGCAAGGCGGCCCCACGCGCATCGACTTCCCGTCGCTCAACGGCAACCTCACGCTCGACCTGCGGCACGGCCAGATCCTCAAGGTCGATCCGGGCATGGCGAGGCTGCTCGGCGTGCTGAGCCTGCAAAGCCTCGCGCGCTTCCTCACGACGGACTTCCGCGACATCATCGGCGAAGGCCTGCCCTTCACGAGCGCGACGGCCACCGCGCAGATCCAGAACGGCATTGGCAGCACCAACGATTTCAAGCTCGTCACCGCACCGGGGCGCGCGACGATGACGGGCAGCGTCGACCTCGCGCACGAAACCCAGGACCTGCGCGTGCACGTGGTGCCGACGGTCAGCGCGGGCGCGGGCGTAGTCGCGGCGGCCATCATCAATCCGCTCTTCGGCCTCGGCGCGCTGATCGGCGACGTCGTGCTCTCGCAAACGCTCGAGCACGCGTTCGCGATGGACTTCGCGATCACGGGCCCGTGGGCCAAACCGCACGTCGAGCGGCTGCATGGCGATCAGGGTAAGATGGACGCGCAGGCGCCGGCCGCGGTGCACTAGATTGCGCACCGATGCGCTGCGCCATGGGCACGCGGTATGCGCGCCATGCACCCCGAACCCATTCAAGATCTGCCGATGAGCGCTCCCTCCCTCGACCCGTTTCGCGTCGCCGCGCTGCAGATGGTCAGCACGCCCGATCGCGAGCGCAATCTCGCCGAAGCGGACCAGTTGATCGCCGAGGCTGCCGCCGCGGGCGCGCGCCTCGTGTTGCTGCCCGAATATTTCTGCTTCATGGGTCACAAGGACAGCGACAAGCTGGCGATCCGCGAGCCCCACGGCGACGGCCCCATTCAGCGTTTTCTCGCCGATGCGGCGAGGCGCCATGACGTGTGGGTGATCGGCGGCACCTTGCCGCTGAATGCGCCCGAAGAAACCCGCGTGCTCAATACCACGCTCGTGTTCGATCCGAGCGGCGAGGAACGCGCGCGCTACGACAAGATCCACCTCTTCAATTTCGAAAAAGGCGCCGAATCGTTCGACGAAGCGCGCACGATCCGGCCCGGCGCCGAGGTGCGCACGTTCGAGGCGCCGTTTGGCCGGGTCGGCCTGTCGGTCTGCTACGATCTGCGCTTTCCCGAGCTGTACCGGCGCATGGGAGACTGCGCACTGATGGTCGTGCCTTCAGCGTTCACTTACACCACCGGCCGCGCCCACTGGCAGATCCTGCTGCGCGCCCGCGCGATCGAGAACCAGTGCTACGTGCTCGCCGCGGCGCAGGGCGGCACGCATGAGAACGGCCGCCGCACATGGGGCCACAGCATGCTGATCGACCCGTGGGGCGAGATCGTCGACGTGCGCGACGAAGGCGCGGGTGTGGTGGCCGGCGACATCGACCTCGAACGCATCGCCAGCGTGCGCGCGAGCCTGCCGGCGTGGCGGCACCGCGTGCTCGACTGCGCATAATGCACGTCAAGCATGCAACACACGCGACGACTGGCCCCGCGAATGAACCCCATCGAATTCCACGCGAGTTCTCCGTTTAAGGCGCTTGATTTCGCAGCACCGCGCCCGAATCTTCATTGACAGACTTTATCGTTGATCCCACAGAGCGCATGAACATCATCGAACCCGGCATCCGCAATCTGGCGACCGCGAAGGACCTGCTCCTCACGCCCTACGGCCTCGACGAGGCAGTGCTCACGCGCACGCTCGGCGAGATCTTCACGCATCGCATCGACTACGCCGACCTCTACTTCCAGACCACGCGCAGCGAGGCCTGGAGCCTCGAGGAAGGCATCGTCAAGTCGGGCAGCTTCAGCATCGACCAGGGCGTCGGCGTGCGCGCCGTGTCCGGCGAGCGCACCGCTTTCGCCTACTCCGACGACCTCTCGCCCGAAGCGATCCGCCAGGCCGCCATGGCCACGCGCTCGATCGCCAAGGCCGGCGGCGGCAAGCAGAAGATCCAGGTGGCGAAGTCGCTCACGGGCATTGCGGGCCGCGATCTGTACCTGCCGTCCGACCCGTTGAGCTCGCTCGACGCCACCGAAAAGGTGAAGCTGCTCGAGCGCATCGAGGAGATGGCGCGCGGGCGCGATCCGCGCATCACGCAAGTCATGGCCGCGCTCGCGGGCGAGTACGACGTGGTGCTCGTCGCCCGCAGCGACGGCGCGCTCGCCGCCGATATCCGCCCGCTCGTGCGCGTATCCGTCACGGTGATCGCCGAGCAGAACGGCCGCCGCGAGATCGGCAACGGCGGCGGCGGCGGCCGCTACGACTACGCCTATTTCACCGACGACATCCTGTCGAAATACGTGGACGACGCCGTGCACGCCGCGCTCGTGAACCTCGAAGCGCGCCCGGCGCCCGCCGGCGCGATGACCGTCGTGCTCGGCCCGGGCTGGCCCGGCGTGCTGCTGCACGAGGCGATCGGCCACGGCCTCGAAGGCGACTTCAACCGCAAGGGCTCGTCGGCGTTCGCCGGGCGCATCGGCGAGCGGGTGGCCGCGAAGGGCGTGACCGTGGTCGACGACGGCACGCTGCCCAACCGCCGCGGCTCGCTCAATATCGACGACGAAGGCAACCCCACGCAGTGCACGACGCTGATCGAAGACGGCATTCTCAAGGGCTACATTCAGGATTCGCTCAACGCGCGCCTCATGAAGATGCCCGTGACGGGCAATGCGCGCCGCGAGTCGTACGCCGCACTGCCCATGCCGCGCATGACCAACACGTACATGCTCAACGGCGACAAGGACCCGCAGGAAATCATCGGCTCGGTGAAGAACGGTCTGTATGCCGTGAACTTCGGCGGCGGCCAGGTGGACATCACGAACGGCAAGTTCGTGTTCTCGGCCTCCGAAGCCTACATGATCGAAAACGGCAAGATCACCTACCCCGTGAAGGGCGCGACGCTCATCGGCAGCGGCCCGGAATCGCTCAAGTACGTGAGCATGATCGGCAACGACATGCGCCTCGACTCGGGCGTGGGCGTGTGCGGCAAGGAGGGCCAGAGCGTACCGGTGGGCGTGGGTCAGCCGACGCTGCGCATCGACCGCATGACGGTGGGCGGCACGGTCTAAGCACCTTTGCCGGTGCGTATTCCATGCACGGCGATGCGGGAATTCCGCATCGCCGTGCGGATTTTCTGCGCATGAGTCATTTTTTGCGCAGATAGTCCGCTTTTTTACCGCACCCCGCTTGCCAGCCACGAGAAGGCCGGGTTATAAAGGCAATCACCCTTTCGACGTAACGAACGTTCAGACAAGACCGCCATGTTCGCCACGAAGTTTTATTTTTACTTCTTTTGGTATCTCAGACCGCTGGCGGATCGAGAGGGTTGATAGTACGCGCAGGACCCCGAACACACGAGAAACCGCCAGCCAAGCCTGGCGGTTTTTTTTCGCCCCACAGTTTCGACAACAGTTACGAGCCGCACCTTCATCTAACCGAATTTGAAGCACCGTCCGAACGACGCACGCTACGCACAGGATCAGGAGAAAACGACCATGCCCCCGCACAACACCGACGATGTCCGCATTCGCGAACTCAAGGAACTCACGCCGCCCGCTCACCTGATCCGCGAATTCCCCTGCTCGGAAGCCGCCTCCACGCTGATCTTCGAATCGCGCCGCGCCATGCACCGCATTCTGCACGGCATGGACGACCGCCTGATCGTCATCATCGGGCCGTGCTCGATTCACGATACGAAGGCCGCGGTCGACTACGCGAAGAAGCTCGTCGAAGAGCGCAAGCGCTTCAAGAACGAGCTCGAGATCGTGATGCGCGTGTACTTCGAGAAGCCGCGCACGACGGTGGGCTGGAAGGGCCTCATCAACGACCCGTTCCTCGACAACAGCTTCAAGATCAACGACGGTCTGCGCACCGCGCGCGAGCTGCTCGTCTCGATCAACGAGCTGGGCCTGCCCGCCGGCACCGAATACCTCGACATGATCAGCCCGCAGTACATCGCCGACCTGATCTCGTGGGGCGCGATCGGTGCGCGCACAACGGAATCGCAGGTGCACCGCGAGCTGGCTTCGGGGCTGTCGTGCCCGGTCGGCTTCAAGAACGGCACGGACGGCAACGTGAAGATCGCCGTGGACGCGATCAAGGCCGCCTCGCAGCCGCACCATTTCCTCTCGGTGACGAAGGGCGGCCACTCGGCCATCGTCTCGACCGCGGGCAATGAGGACTGCCATGTGATTCTGCGCGGCGGCAAGACGCCGAACTACGACGCGGATAGCGTGAACGCCGCATGCAGCGATATCGGCAAGGCGGGTCTCGCCGCGCGCCTCATGATCGACGCGAGCCACGCAAACAGCTCGAAGAAGCACGAGAACCAGATTCCGGTGTGCGCCGACATCGGCCGCCAGGTGGCGGGGGGCGACGAGCGCATCGTCGGCGTGATGGTGGAGTCGCACCTCGTGGCGGGCCGCCAGGACCTGAAGGAAGGCTGCGAGCTGACCTATGGCCAGAGCATCACCGATGCGTGCATCGGCTGGGACGAAAGCGTGGGCGTGCTCGAAGGGCTCGCGCAGGCGGTGAAGCAGCGTCGCATTGCGCGCGGTTCGGGCAACTGAGCGCAGCACGCAAAGGAGCGCGCAGCGCGGTCGTTTTAAGCCGCGCTGCGCGTGAATTACAGCCGCTCCGCGCGCTCGGGGCGAACCGCGCCGATGCATAGATCGGCAATCCCGATCACGTTGCCGATGAGCCTGCCGCGCCGGTCGAGATGCGCCTCGGGGCGCACCGACTTCACGCAGTTCATGCTGAGCGCGCGCAGGATGTTGCTGGTCGCCTCCTTGCGCGACATCACGCCCTTGTTGCACAGGTACATCGCGTTGACCACCTGCGAATAACCGAAGCGCCGGCCCGATACGCGCCCGCCTCGCAGCCCGAGGTGCACGCCCAGCAGATAGTCGCAGTACACGACCCCGCCACGGCGCGCGAGGCGCCGCGAGAAGTCCTTGTCCTCCAGCCAGCCGTACAGCACGAGACGCTCGTCGAAGCGCAGATCGGCGATGGCCTGCGCGCGGCATGCCATGTTGCAGCCATACAGCTCCACGCAGGGCCGCAGCGGCGGACGCCGCATCACTTCGGCTTGCGCACCGTCCACGAGCGCAATGGCCTCTTCCCATGCGATCGGCTGCGTATTCGCGCCGTCGCGCAGCGTGCGGCCGGAAAAGCCCACGAGATTCGCATCGCGCTCGAACAGCTCCACGCACAGCTCGATCCAGTGACACTCGGGCGCGAAGTCGTCGTCGAGGAAAATCACGACGTCGATGTCCGGCGCAAGCGCGTCGAGCGCGCGATTGCGCTGCACGCTCGAACCCGCCGTGCCGATGATTTCGTTCACGCGCAGACCGTTGGCATCGTAAGGTCCGATGTCGTCTGCGCTGCTGCCAGAAAGGATGATCTGATCCGGCCGCACCGTTTGCCGCGCGAGCAGACGCACGACCCACGCGGTGGCGGTTGGCCGCCCCTTGGTCGCGATCACCGCCGCGACGCGCATGCGCGCCTTCGCGCCGTTCGGGGCCATGGAAGACGCGAGATCATCGGTAGCGAGCGTTGTCATCGGTTTCTCCGCATTCCGGTGGTCGTTTCGACTCGAATCGAGGTTAGCACGAGGCCCTCGCGCCGCCAGTCGGGCCGGATTCAAGTTGTCCGAAACGATCTATTCAACGACTGATTCCAACTGTTTGTGAACGAGCGCGCATGCGGGGCGCAGTGCGCGCATTGCGCGGTGTCTGTGCGGTATCCGTATTGGCCGCGTCCCGGCGAACCTTTTACCGCTTCTTTTCTCCGTTAATTAAATCCGCATTTATTGCATTTTTTCTGCGCATTTATCGATTACGCATCACCCATAGCGCAGCACCCCCCGGTAAATTCGTCCAATAGCAATTTTCGGATTCCTCTTTTGATAAGACTCGCCTACAACTGCTAAAAGAGATTCGCGCAAATATGACCGACTAACCCACCCCACCGGAAAGATCCTCTCAACATGACTGCGTCGACACGTCGGAGCCAGCCAGTGGAACACGAGATCATCTCTTCCGGGACAACGGTTTGCGAAAGCGAATCCGACGCGCGGCTCAAACGCCCGGTGGTCTTCTACGTGCAGCCATTGATCGCGCGCTATCGCATCGAAGTCATCGAGTCGCTCAATCGCCTTTTCTCCGTCAAGGTGTTCGCGTGCTCCGAGGGCGTGGAGGCCAATGGCTTTTCGCGCGAGAAGCCCGCGTGCGACGAGTTCGTCGAAACGCATATCGCCAGTTTCGCGGGCCTGCCCTCGCGGCGTATCCGCATGCAAAGCCGTGTGCTGAGCCGGATTGTTTTCGAACGTCCCGATGCAGTCCTGATCTTTGCAGACGTTCGCTATCTGTCGCTGTGGCTTGCGCTCCTCGCGGGACGCGTGATGCGCGTGCCCGTGCTGATTCACGGCCAGGGACTCTACCGGCACGAGAGTGCGGGGCTCATGCGCACGGTGTGCTATCGCCTCGCGGTCGCGCTCGCGGTGCGCTACGTCTGCTATACCGAGGCTTCGCGGCGCTCGCTCGTCGCCATCGGTTGCCCGCTCGCGAAGCTCGTCGTCGCGAACAACGCCCTCACCGTCTCGTGCGGCGTGGAGCCCGCCACCAAGACGGGCGCCGAGAGCGGCGTCCTCTTCATCGGCAGGCTGCGCGAAGGGTCGGAGATCGAACCGCTCATCGACGTGGTCGGCCAGCTTCACGCCGAAGGCAACGACATCACGCTCCACGTGATCGGCGACGGCGAGCACGGCGAGCGCCTGAAGCGCAAGTACAGCGATCGCAGCTACGTGGTCTGGTATGGCGCGGTGTTCGACGACGACGCCATCGCGACCATCAGCCGGCGCTGCCGCGTGGGCTGCTATCCGGGCTCGGCGGGCTTGAGCGTCGTGCACATGTTCGCTTTGAGCCTGCCGCCCATCGTGCACGACCGGCTGCCGCTGCACATGGGCCCGGAGCCGGGCTACGTCGAGGACGGCCGCAGCGGCTTTTTCTTCGGGCGCGACGGCGGCACAGAAGCGCTCGCCGCCACGTTGCGGCGCATCTGGTCCATGCCGCCCGACGAAATGCGCGCGGCCGCGGCCGCGGCGCACGCGGTGTACTGCCAGCTCAACTCGCCTACGCTCGGACATCAGCTCGCCGAGATCGTCGAAGCGGCGCTGCGCGCCTGAATGCCCGCTTGAATCTTCGCTTCAATCCCCGCTTGAATCCCATTGCGCTCCGGTCTATTTCTGCCGCGAGACGCGATACAGCATCCAAGCCGCGCACGAAGACAGCCCGAAGGTCATCGACCATGCCACGCCCGTCACACCCCACATGTGCAACGAAGGCGGCACGGACAGGATAAGCGCCACGACCTGGAGCAGCGACGCCACCGTGACGGCGCGCGCGTCGCCAACCGCGCGCAGATACGAGGCGAGCACCGAGTTCAGTGCGCTGATCGCCATGTTGATGACGAAGATGCGAAAGAGCGGCACGGCCGACAGCCACGCGGCGCCGAGCACGAGCGAAAAGAGCGGCTCGGCGGCGAAGCGCAGCACGATCACCACGCATGCCAGCCCCGCCACGGCGACCATGAGATAGAGACGGAACAGCCGCGCGGCCGATTGCGGACCGCCACGATGATGCGCGGCGAAGGTCGGAAACAGATACTGCGAGAGGGCGAGCGCGGCGTCGGCGAGCAGCATTTGCGCGAGCTTCGAGGACATCTGCCAGGCGCCCAGTTGCGTCGGCCCGAGCAGCTTGCCGACCACCACCTTGTCGAACTGGTTGGTGATCAGAATGATCACGCTGCTCGCCCAGATCCAGCGGCTGAAGCCCACGTAATGGCCGATGCCCGACCAGCGCAGCCGGATCGGCGGACGCGGCGACAGCGCGATCCACGTGACGACGCTCTTGAAGGCCTCGCCGATCATCATGCCGAGCAGGAGCGAGTACGGACCCGCCCCCGCGAGCGCGAGCCCGATGCCGAAGGCGCAGTCGAGACACGCGGACGAGATTTCGATCGCCGCAATATGCTGGAAGTGGCGCTCGCGCTGCGTGATGAAATACGCGGGCGAGGCGAGCCCGCGCAGGAGCGGCAGCAGCGCGGCGAGTTGCACGAGGCCGATCGCGCCGCCCAGGTGGAACTGCGCGTCCATGAGCGGCGCGCTCGCGACGAGCAGCAAGCCGATCAGCACGCCCCGCGTGGCGAGCGTGGTCCAGACGGCGCCGGCTTCGGCACGCGTCGGCGGCGACTGGCCTTGTATGACGGCTTGCGCGAGGCCGGTATCGGAGAGCGCTTCGGCAATCGCGACCGCGAGCAGCGCGACGCTCGCGAGACCGATTGCGGACGGCCCGAGAATGCGCCCGATCACGAGGAACTTGACGGCCACGAGGCCGCGCACGACGACCTGCTGCAGCAACACCCAGGTCGCCGCGCCGGGTCCGAAGCCGGCCTTGATCGGTATGGCTGGCAGCCGCATCACGCGCAAAATGCCTCTCCTGTTGTCGATCTCTGAGTCGGAGCTTTAGCCCCTTTTCACAGTTCCCTTCAAGCATGTTTGGGAACGCGTTTTCGTCACCCGTTCTGGACCTTACCGCGCGGCGGCATCCACGGCGCGCCATCTACCAGGTGGAATCAGACGGGGACGCTGCGCGGCGCGACTGTCGGTACAGTGGGCTTACGTAGGCCATCCGCGCGGCGCCGATTCATGAATCTCCAAGCGATCGGCATATCCCCAGGCTTTTTCGGCCACCCTGCCCCGCAATCTGGCGCATGCCGCTTGCGCACCACTGCTATTTTGTTCGTAATAATGCTCATCGGGCCTCCCGCATGGAAAACGTGTCGATCGCCAGATATCGCAATGCCGCCCCTAACAGCCCGGACTCCGCCGCACTGTGCGACGTCGAGGCCGACACACTCGTGACGTCCGAGCCTCCCGGCACGCGCGCATCGGTCGGCGGCGACTGGATCGCCATCATCGAGCCGAACTTCACGGGCCACCGCTGGCGCTACGTCGAGTGGATCGCGCAGGCGTGCGTGGAAGCCGGGCACCGCTGCCTCGTCGTCACCGATACCGAATACGCGGACCATCCGCTCGCGCAGCGCATCGTGCGCGAGGCGCGGCCCGATCTGCGCCTCGTGCTGCTCGATCTGCATACGGTTCCGCCCGGCCCGCATTTCGTCGCGAGCGTGTACATGCGCTTTCGCAACTTCTATGCGCGCGCGTTGCGTCAGGTGCGCAAAACGACGCGCGTGCGGCTCGTGATCGCGCCCTACGCCGACTACTTCTTCTACACGCTCGCGGGGTTCGACTCGCCATTCGGCGAGACGCCGTGGATCGCCATCGTCATGGGCATGACGTTTCATCATGCGCGCATCGGCTTGCGCACGCCGCGCCGCCGCTTCGTCGACCTGGCCAAGTCGGCGCTGTTTCGCCGCGCCATGCGCTCGCGCGGGCTGCGCGAACTCTTCACGATCGACCCGACGCTACCCGACTGGTTCGCGACCACGAAGCCCCAGCGCGCGGCGCCGCTCAGCTACCTGGCCGACCCGTTTCCCGAAATCGAAGGCATGGACCCCGTGTTCGCGCGCGAGCAGCTGAAGCTCGACGCGCATACGCGCTATCTGCTCGTGTACGGCGCGATCGGCGAACGCAAGGGCATTCGCGAACTGATGCTCGCGCTCGAGCACAAGCCTGACGCGCCGTGCCTCGTGATCGCGGGCCAGCAGGACGACGATACGCGCGCGTTCATCGACGCGCACGCGCCGAAACTCGCGAGCGCGCCGGTGATCTTCAACCAGTTCATTTCCGACGAGATGGAGCGCGAACTCTTTTCCGCCTGCGACGCTGTGTGGCTCGGCTACAAGCAGCACTACGGCATGAGCGGCGTGCTCGTACAGGCGTACCGCTTCCGCAAGCCCGTGGTGGCCAGCGCCGACGGCCTGATCGGCTGGTATTGCCGCGACGGCGCGCTCGGCCCCCTGCTCGACGACCTCGAGCCCGCCACGATCGCGCACGCGCTCGATGTCCTCGCCGAGCGTTGGCGCGCGGGCGCGAACTCCGTTCAGCCCACGGGCGAACACCTCCTTTCGTGCAACACGCTCGAACAGTTCAAGCGCACGCTGCAGGCCGCGATGGCATGAGCGCTCGCGAAAACGTCGTCAAATATTGAGCAACCCGAAAGAGTTCGATCTCGTCACACAGGATCACGCAAAGAATCACGCAACGCCTTCGACCTTGTTGTCGGCGGCACCCGTGTTGGGTCGCTCGGCAGGAACGGCTCCGCGCATGTCGGGGAACATCGCGTCGCGCAGGCGCAGGAACGGGAACTCGACGGCGCGCGTAGTGAGATAGCCCAGCACCGAAGCGATGAAGAACTGCGCGACGATCACGACGGGCCAGGCGGCGAGCGCCGGCACACCGAGCGCGCTCGCCTTGTGGATCAGATAGTCGCCGGGCGCGAGCGCGAGCGAATGCCAGAGGTAGATCCCGTACGAGTAGACGCCCAGCCACGCGAGCCCGCGATACACCCACGTCGTGCGAAATCTGCCCGAATGTTCGAGCACGAGCATGATGAGCGCGCAAAAGCCGAGGGCCTGGATCGTGTAGCCAACGCTCTCGTCGAGCGCGACGTCGGGCGTGGCGAAGATGAGCCAGGCGAGCAGCAGCCCCACCACGCCGAACAGCCAGCGCTTCTTCGCGACGAGCATGCTCCAGAGTTCGGGCTTCATCCAGTAGACGGTCGCGAGGATCACGCCGATGAGCAAGCTGTCCATGCGGTACTGCGTGTAGTTGAACGCCCCGACGAGGTCGCCGTGCGATACCGCGATGCAACGCGCGCTCAGGACGACCACGCAGAGGCTGGCCATCACGGCGATCAGCGCATTCGCGCGCAGCCGGAAATGCGCGAGCAGGATCAGGAGCGCGGGCAGGAACAGATAGAAGTGCTCTTCGACAGCGAGGCTCCACGTTTGCGCGATGGCGGTGCCGAAGTAATTCTGCATGTGCGTGAGGTTCTGCCAGAGGAACGTATCGGGGCGATGGCGGCCGGCAAGCAGATGAAAGAAAATCAGCGCGTAGTACGCGGGCCAGATCTTGAAGATCCGCCGCACGATGAAGCGGCGCGCGCCAATGCGGCCTGTTTGCGAATATTGGCGCAGCAGCAGCCCACCCACCAGGAAGCCGCTTAGTGTGAAGAATAGATTCACGCCTTCGTGGCCGAAGCTTTTCAGCGGGTACTCGAGCACGCTCACCCAGGGATGGCCCGTGCGCACCGTGTGGAAGTGATAGCCCATCACGACGAAGATCGCGATGCCACGCACGAAGTCGAGCTCGACGGAACGCCCTTTCGTCGACAGTCGCACTCCGTGTAGCAGCTTCATGACCTTTCCCTCGCTTCGTCCATGCCGGATTCTTACGCAAGGCAGACGATGAAAAACTTACTCCTGCCGGCCCCATCATGGACACAGGCGCCGTGCAGCGTGCGCCAAGTTCCCTTCCTTGTCGGCCAGGTGTGTGGGCGAAACCACACGTCGAATCAGAATTTTTTTCCTGCCGCCACAACCCTGCCGCTTCCCGCCACGCGCATGCGCAAGCCGCTTGCGGCGATTTATATTGAGTCGAGCCAACGCGTGCGGCGCGCATGTAATTTGCGCAACGTATGCGACCCTATGCACCGCACCGGGAGAAACGCCGATGCGAAACAAACATGCTGCACTCTGGCTCTGGGTGTGCCTCGTGCCTCTCGCTTTCGACTATAAGGCACCGGACTCCCAGTTCGGCCACAGCGCGCAATGGCTGGCCGTCATTCCGGCCCTGGCAGGCGCGCTCATTCTCGCGATGATCGGCCCGCGCTTCGCGCGGCCGACGCGGCTGCGCTCGTTCGTGACGGGCGCGCTCGTCGCGAGCCTCGTCGGCAGTCTCATTGCGCAAATGCTGCAGCACAACCCGGTCGGACAATACCTGCGCGTCATGCTGCCATTCCTGCTGTTCGGGCTCGGCTACTGGGCCATGTGCCGCCCGTGGCACATCATCCGCGTCTTGCAGATGCAACGCGCGCTTTATTACGCGAACGTGCTGGGCCTCGTGTTTACGTTCTTCTTCGGCTTGCTGGCAGTCGGCGGGCCGCTGGCCGATATTCGTTTTCGCATCGTCTCGCCGACCTTGCTCGCGCTGCAGGCCATGCTGTTGCACCAGTTCATCGTCGCCCGGCGCTTCAACATGACGATGGTACTCGTGTTCCTCGCCACGCTCGTGGTCGAATTGCTGAGCGTCACGCGCAGCCTGCTGATCGCGACCATCCTGCTCGCCATGTTTGCGGCGTGGCTCGCCTCGCCGTCGATCAGTCATCTGATCAAATCGTTTTTCCGCACGGGCATCGCGCTTTCGTTCGTGGTAGCGCTGGGCGTAGGAACGGCCTGGCTCTTCCCGTCGATCACGGAACACTGGACGCAGCGCGTGACGGCCGCGCAGAACGCGGAGTCCGACCGCGATCCGACCACGGTCACGCGTATCGCGGAGATGCGCGACCAGTATGACCAGGTCACCGAATCGGTGGAATCGGTCCTGTTCGGCAAGGGTTATGGCCACCTTTACCGCTACTCGCCCATTTACTATCAGTACGTGAACCAGACCTTCAGCAAGGACGATTACTTCAACACCAGCGACTGGGTGGCGGGCCACAACTTCTGGGTGTACCAGCTCTACGCCGAAGGCATCGTGTTCGGAGGCTGCATGCCGCTTGCGGTGATCGTCGCGCTGATCGTCGCGGGCCGCGCGTTCAGACGCTGGCGCCGCATCGCGCCGCGTCATCCGATGCTCATGCCGCTCAGCATGGCGCTGCTCGTGCTCGCCGCGCTGCCGGGCGCATCGATCGGCGGCAATCCGCTCGGCACGCGTTTCTCGGGCCTCGTGTACGGCCTCGCGCTCGGGCTGATCGTCGCGCTGTATTCGCAGCTTCATTACCGCATTGACCTGCAACGCAAGCGCCAGCGCCTGCATCCGTCCTACGGGCGCGAGCCTGCCTTCCGACCCACGGCGCCCGCGGCGGCGCCGGTGCCGCTCAACACGTATGCGACTCCGGAGCCCCGATGAAAATCCTGCACCTCGTTTCCACGGTCGACCCCCGCTCGGGCGGCCCGATTGAGGGCGTGCGCCAGAGCGGTCTCGCGATGACGGCGCTCGATCACCAGATCGAAGTGGCGTCGCTCGACCCGATCGACGCGCCTTATGTGCGCGAATTCCCGCTCCCGCTGCACGCACTGGGCCCGGGCCGTGGGCACTACGGATACTGCCCCGGCTACGTGCCGTGGCTGCGCGCGAACGCGAGGCGCTTCGACGCGGCGATCGTGCACGGGCTCTGGCAATACCACGGCTTCGGCGCGTGGCGCGCGCTGCGCCACGCCCAGGTGCCGTATTACGTGTACACGCACGGCATGCTCGATCCGTGGTTCAAGGCCACCTATCCGGTCAAGCATCTGAAGAAGTGGGCGTACTGGCCATGGGCCGATTTCCGCGTGCTGCGCGACGCCTCCGCCGTGATCTTCACGACCGACGAAGAACGCCTGCTTGCGCGCGAATCGTTCTGGCTGTACCGCGCCAATGAGCGCGTCGTGCCGTTCGGCACCAATGCGCCCAACGAGGACCCGGATACATTGCGCGAAGCCTTCCTGCAGGAGTCGCCGCATTTGCGCAACAAACGCATCGTGCTGTTTCTCGGGCGTCTGCACCCGAAAAAAGGTTGCGACGTGCTGGTTCACGCGTTCGCCGACCATGCGCGCGAAACGCCGGATGCGCATCTGCTGATTGCGGGGCCCGACAAGGGCAACTGGCAACCCGCGCTGCAGGCGATCGCGCAGTCGCACGGCATTACGCACCGCATCAGCTGGCCGGGCATGCTGCAGGGCAACCTGAAGTGGGGCGCGTTTTTTGCTAGCGACGTGTTCGTGCTGCCGTCGCACCAGGAGAACTTCGGCGTTTCCGTGGCGGAGGCGCTGGCGTGCGGGCTGCCTGCACTGGTCTCGGACAAGGTGGGCGTCTGGCGCGAGATCGACGAGGACGGCGCGGGGTTCGTTGCGCCCGACACGGTCGCCGGCACGCAGCGCAACTTCGCCTCATGGCGGGCACTCGACGAGCGCGCGCGCGACGCGATGCGTGCTCAGGCGCGGCGCACGTTCGACGCGCGGTTTGCGATGGACGGCATGGTGCGCTCGCTGCTCGGCTTGTTGCAGGAACATCCTTTGCACGCTGGCGCGCGATTTCGCCGAGGGCGTCCGATGAGCGCGATGGCGCAGGGCGAGCCCGCGGAGCAGGCTGAATAAGCGAAAAAAGGCGGCAGCAGATTCAGATAGCGGAAATGGTAGGGATTGGCAGGGGTGACGAAGCAACGCAGCTGAAGCGTCAAAACGAGTCGAACGATGAGCCCGCGTTGCACTTTCGTGGCGATGTGCGAATCCTGTTAGTAAGGGGGCAACACTATGTTAAACAGCAGACCTGATTGTTCGGGCGGCGCAGCCGTCGACGCAACCGCGACGCAGCCTGTGAATCAGCCTGCGCGCAGTTTGCGCAGATTATCGGCGGGCCGCGCACGGGCGGCCCTCGCGGCGATGGCGACCATGGTGACGACCGCGGCCCTGCTTGCGGGCTGTGGCCTTTCGCCAGGGATGCAGGCGCCGTCGAGCGTCACCCAGGCGAAGGCCGCGACCGGCGCCGCGCGCACGAGCGGCAACGGGGATCAACCGCCGCCAGGCGCGCTCATCGAGATCAACAACGAGCTGGTCGCGAAGGAAGCCGCATCGAGACCGACGACTGTCCCGGCGAACGTCGAGACGCTGTTCGGCACGCCCAAGCCCTACACGCTCGGGCCCGGCGACGTGCTCAGCATCGTCGTGTGGGATCACCCCGAGATGAACCTGCCGACGAACGGGGGCGGCGGCGGTGGCAACGGGCAGCAGGACCAGAGCGCGAGCCAGGTGCAGTCGGGCTATACCGTCGACTCGTCGGGTGCGATCCAGGTGGCGTACGTGGGTCCGATCCACGTGGCGGGGCTCACCGAGATGCAAGCCCGCGACCTCGTGTCGAAGAAGCTCGCCTACTACCTGAACAAGCCGCAGGTCACGCTGCGCATCGAGTCGTACCGCAGCCGGCGCGTGTACGTGGACGGCGAAGTGCGCACGCCCGGGCTCATGGTTCTCAACGACATGACGATGTCGCTGCCCGAGGCGATCAACCGCGCGGGCGGCTTCACGGCGAACGGCGACCGCTCGCGGGTTAGCGTGACGCGCGGCGACAAGACGACCTTGGTGAACATTCCCGACATGATCAAGAAGGGCGTGAACCCGGACAAGATCCTGCTGCAGAACGGCGACCTCGTGCGCGTGTATTCGGCGAACGAAAGCCGCGTGTTCGTGCTGGGCGAAGTCGGACACCCGGGTCCCTTGCCGTTCGATAACGGCCATCTCTCGCTGAACGACGCGCTTGGCAATGCAGGCGGCGTCAGCCAGGGTTCGGGCGACGCCTCGCAGGTCTACGTGGTGCGCGGGCAGAAGGAGGGACACCGTCAGGTCTTCCACCTCGACGCGTCGTCGCCGGAAGCCATGGCCACGGCCGACGAGTTCGAGTTGCAGCCGAACGACGTCGTGTTCGTCGATGCGTCGGCGCTCGTGAAGTGGAGCCGCGTCATCAACCTGATCCTGCCGAGTACGCAGGCGGCCGCGGCGGGCCGGGCGGTGGGTTACGGCGGGTACTAGCCGGTGGGGTTCGCATGAGCATGAGCAGGCCTGCGGGCCTGCTCATGCGTTGAATGAATCTGCCTGAAACGAGCCAGCCTCGCCGCCCTTATGCCTGGGGCTCCTTGGGCGGCTGGCCTTCCTCGAAACGCCAGCGGATAAAGCGGCACGGATTGCCGCCATACACGCCGCCGGCTTCCAGCGAGCGATGCACGACCGAGAGCGGCGTGACGACTGCCGAGCGCCCGATCGTCACGCCCATCTGCACCACGCATTTGGACGAGACCCACGCGCCGTCCTCGATCACGATCGGCGCGACGTGCAGGTCCATGTTCGTGCGCATGTCGTGCGAGCCGGCGCTGAGAAACGCCCCCTGCGACAGGCAGACGTTCGAGCCGATGCGGATGGGCGCCTGGTTGTAGATCCAGACGTCCACGCCGATCCAGCAGTTGTCGCCCATTTCCAGATTCCACGGCGCCTTCACGCGCATGGGATGGACGAGGCGGCAGCCCTGCCCGACCTTCGCGCCGAACAGGCGCAGCAGGCCCACGCGCAGCGCGGAGAGCGGCAGCAGACGATTGTCGAGCACGCAGGCCTCGACCAGATACCACGCGGCCTGCACGAGCTTGCCCCGGCGCGCGACGAAGTTGCCTTTTCCAGCACGACTCAAATCGATCACGCGGATTTCCGCAGCGCGTGCGTCGTTTGCGGCTTGTGGCGGCACGACGCCTGCGGGCGGCGCTTCGCCCGCTCCCTCCCTGCGCCCAGCCGCGCCGACGTTCCCTTTGCGGGTCCCTAAACCTTCGACCGCTTCCGTCATGAACGCTCCTTGCCCATCCGGGTCGGTTCCTGTTGGCTTCCTGCGGTTGCAAGCCTGGCGGCCCGCATAACGGGACGCATCAAGCCACGATGTCATTATCGGGCGGCCACCGCAGCGCCTCGCACGCGTGGCCGACACGGCAGGGGTTTTGGCGCAGCGGCGCGACGCGCGGTAGGCAACATGAAGGCTTGACGCCGCATCGTTCGCGGCGCGCGGGATCAATGCCATGTCCAGTTTTTCTCATCATCGATTTGCGCCTTATGTACTCGCCGCCGCGCTGCAGGCCGCGTGCGCCGCGTGGCCGTGCGCGGTGTTTGCGCAGAGCGCCACGTACGGCGCCGCCACCGGTGGCTCCCCCGCTGCCGCGAGTGACCAGAGTCGCCAGGGCAACACCCTCAGCAACGCCGTGCAGCGCCAGCAACAAGACGAACAGCGCCTGCTCGGCGGTCCGGGCACCTCGGACAACCCGTACAGCGTGACCCCGTACAGCAGCAACGGCGCGTCGCCAGACGACGCGCGAGACGCGCTCACGAACGAAAAGCACATGCATGTCGTGACGCCGGGGGATTACGCCGCGAGCGCGGTGAGCGCCAACGGTGGCAGGGGTGACAGAAGCAGCGCTTCGAGCGCAGGCGGCAGGGGCGCCGCGAATCACAGCAGGATCGGCGCAAACGGCATGTCGCGCGCCGGCAATGCGGTGGCGAGGAGCACCGGCGGAGGCGGGGGCGGCGGTGCGAAGGGAAGCCGCTCGACGGCCGGCTATGACTACGGCGCCAGCCAAACCTCGCCAACTGCGCAGGTCTACGGCAATCCGTATGGCAGCCCGTACGGGTCGCCGGACCAGTCCAACTCCGAACTCTACAAGTCGCCCTGGTAAGCTCCGCTTGCGGTCCGGGGCAGCCCAAGGCCACCGTCGCGGCCCTGGGCGCTGTCGCTCATACGTCGGACTGCTCGACCTCGGGCAACGTCGATCCGCCTTTGCCCGCCTGACGCGCAGATTGATTCTGACCCGCGGATTGACCCACGCCTTGCTGCGCCGAAGCAGCGCCACTTGACGCGGTTTGCGGCTCGACCTGCGTCTGGCCCGCCGGCCCGGCAACCTCACCCGCTAGCCCGGCAAGCCTCGCTTCGAGCACGTCGAAGATCGCCTGCGGTGACAGCATGCGCTTCGCGTAGCGCCGCGCGGCACGGCCAAGCGCGGCGCGGCGCGCGGGGTCGCCGGCCAGATCGACGATCGCCGCAGCGAGCGCTGCGTCATCCTCGGGCGGCACCACGATTCCGTGGCTCGAGACCACGTCGAAGAGACTCGTGCCGGGCCGCGCCATGGCGACCACCGCACGGCCGCTCGCGAGCATGCCGGTGAGCTTCGAGGGCATCACGAGGTCGGCAGCATCGGCGCGCTGCGGCAGCACGTGGATATCGGCCACGTTCAGCAGCTCGTTGAGCATCGAAGACGGCTGCAGCGGCAGCACGTGACAGTTCGAGAGCGGCTCGCAACGCGCGATCAGCTCGCGCCTGGCCGCGCCGTCGCCGCAGAACACGAAGCTGATATCGGGCCGCGCGGCGAGCGCCGTTGCGACATCCGCTAGAATCTCGATGCCCTGCTTCGCCCCCATGTTCCCCGAGTAGAGCACGACAGTGTTGTCCTGCGGGATGCCCAGGCGCCGCCGGAACGCGCTCGGATACGGCAGCGGGAAGATCGCCTCGGTGTCGACCCAGTTCGGCAGGCACACGGCGCGGGAGGCATCGACGCCCTTGTCGATGGCGCGCTCAACCATGCGCGCCGAAATCGACGAGACGACGTCGAAGCGCCGCAGCAGCCAGCGTTCGCCGGCGAGGGCCGCGCGCCCGAGACGCGACTCCTGGCCGCCGCGCAGCAGCCCAAGGTCGAATGCCGCATCGATTTCGAAGTCCTGAATATGCAGCCAGCTGCGCGCGCCGACGGCCCGCGCGAGCAGGAGCGCGCCGGGCGCGCAGAACAGCGTCGGCACGATCTGCATGACGGCCTCAGGCCGCCACGCCGCGAGCCGCGCGAGAAGCGGCAGCGACGAGAGCGCGAAGCTCGCCAGATGCACGATGCGCTTGAGCCCGCCCTGCTGGGTCGGCACCCACAGCGGCGCACGCCAGACGCCTACGCCGCGCAACGTTTCACGTTGGTAACGCCCCGCGCGATAGCCTTCATGCACGCGCCATTGCGGGTAATAGGGCGGCGCGCAGATCACGCGCACCTCGTGGCCGTGCGCCGCGAGCAGCTCCGCCATTTCGGCTGTGTATTTGCCGACGCCTGTGACTTCGGGCGCGTAATTCAGTCCGTAAATCAGGATTCTCATTGCGTCGCTTCCGTCCCTGAACTGCTGTGTGCCGCCTTTAATCGTCTCGCGCGCCGAGCGAAAAAAAGCGGGCGTCGTGCATCCGGTCCGCGCACGACGCCCACCACCAACCAGACGCCTCTTCCCTTTCGTCCTTTTGAGCCGATCGTTTCGAATGCCATCGGTCCCGTCAGGCCACGTCAAACCCGCATGCCCGCCTCGTACGCCGGCGCGGCCTGGGTTTGCAGAAAATCGTCGTAGGTGCGGGCGAGCCCCTCCTGGAGGCCGATGTGCGCGTGCCAGCCCAGATCGCCCAGGCGCGACACGTCGAGCAGCTTGCGCGGCGTGCCGTCGGGCTTGGTCGAATCGAATACCAGTTCGCCTTCGAAGCCCACCACGTCGCACACGCGCTGCGCGAGGTCGCGGATCGAGAGATCCTCGCCGACGCCGACGTTGTACACGCCGTCGCCGGTCTCGTGCTCGAGCACGAAGATCGTCGCATCGGCGAGATCGTCGACGTGCAGGAACTCGCGGCGCGGCCTGCCCGAACCCCAGACGGTCAGCGTGCGCTGGCCTTTGCTGCGCGCCTCGTGCGCCTTGCGGATCAGCGCGGGCAGCACATGGCTGCTGCCGAGATCGTAGTTGTCGTTGGGGCCGTACAGGTTGGTCGGCATGAGCGAGACGAAATGCGTGCCGTACTGTCGGTTGTACGCTTCGCAGAGCTTCAGGCCCGCGATCTTCGCGATCGCGTAGGCCTCGTTGGTCGGCTCGAGCGGCGAGGTGAGGAGATACGTTTCGCGGATCGGCTGCGGGCATTCACGCGGATAAATGCACGACGAGCCGAAGAACACGAGGCGCTGCACGCCCGCGTTGTAGGATGCCCGGATCACGTTGGTCTCGATCGCCAGGTTGTCCCAGGCGAACTGTGCGGGCTGCGTCGAATTCGCGAGAATGCCGCCCACGCGCGCGGCCGCGAGCAGCACCGCGTCGATGTGCTCGCCGTCAAAGAAGGCGTCGACCGCGGCCTGATCGGTGAGGTCGAGCTCCGCGTGGGGACGCGTGACGAGGTTATGGTAGCCGTGCGCCTGCAACGCGCGCACGAGCGCTGAGCCCACCATGCCGCGGTGGCCGGCAACGAAGATTCGGGAGGTCTTGTCCATGGCATCTCACTCGTGATGTTCGAGAGCCTTGAAGCCGGCCAGCGTGACGAGCGCGTCGCGCCGCGCGGCCTGATAGTCGGCTCGCACCATTTCCTTGACGAGCGCCTGGAACGAGGTGGCCGGCTTCCAGCCCAGCTTCTCCTGCGCCTTGGAGGCGTCGCCAAGCAGCGTCTCGACCTCGGCCGGGCGGAAGTAGCGCGGGTCGACACGCAGGATCACCTGACCCGCTTCGAGCCGCATCTCACGCGAATCCACGTGGTCGACGATGCCGACCTCATCGACGCCGCTGCCTTCGAAACGCACCGTGATGCCCAGTTCCGCCGCCGCCGCGCGCACGAAGTCGCGCACGCTGTACTGCACACCGGTTGCGATCACGAAGTCCTCGGGCTGCTCCTGCTGGAGCATGCGCCATTGCATGTCGACGTAATCGCGCGCATGGCCCCAGTCGCGCATGGCCGAGAGGTTGCCGAGATACAACTCCTTCTGCAACCCGACCGCGATGCGGGCAATCGCACGCGTGATCTTGCGCGTCACGAAGGTCTCGCCGCGCTGCGGCGACTCGTGGTTGAAGAGAATGCCGTTGCACGCATAGATGCCGTAGGCCTCGCGGTAGTTCACCGTGGTCCAGTACGCGAACAGTTTCGCGACCGCATACGGGCTGCGCGGGTAGAACGGCGTGGTTTCGCGCTGCGGCACTTCCTGCACGAGCCCGTACAGCTCGGACGTCGAAGCCTGGTAGAAGCGCGTTTTCTTCGCGAGGCCGAGAATGCGGATCGCTTCCAGAATGCGCAGCGTGCCGAGGCCGTCCGCGTTCGCGGTGTACTCGGGCTCGTCGAACGACACGGCCACGTGGCTCTGCGCGGCGAGGTTGTAGACTTCGTCGGGCGAAATCTCCTGGACCACGCGCAACAGCGCCGTGGTGTCGGTCATTTCGCCGTGATGCAGGTGGATGCCGGGCTCCGAGTCGTGTGCATCGCGATACAGGTGATCGATGCGGTCCGTGTTGAAGAGCGATGAACGGCGCTTGATGCCATGCACCTCATAGCCTTTGTTCAAAAGCAGTTCTGCCAGATACGAACCGTCCTGACCGGTGATGCCGGTAATCAAAGCAACTTTACGAGCCATTGCCATCGTTCTCTCCTCGCGTGCGCGAAATGGGATTCGGTGGTTTTCATCATCGACGGGCGGCCCGAAAACCGGCCGTCAACCTGTTGCTACCCTGCAATGCTTTCGTAACCGTAGTAACCGCCGCGATACCCGCCGCCGATGAACGCGCCGGTCTTCGGCACGTCGGTGAGCAGCACGCCACGCAGATTCACGCCGCCAATGCGCAGGCGCTTGACCGTTTCCTCGAGCTCCGAAATCGGGTGGCGGCCGTGGCGAATCGCGAGCAGCGTCGTGCCCGCGTAGCGCCCGATCACGGTCGAGTCGGTCACCGCGAGCACCGGCGGCGTATCGACGATCACGAGGTCGTACCGCGCCCCCAGTTCTTCGAGCAGCGACTCGAAGCGCGGGCTCATCAACAGCTCGGACGGATGCGAATGCAGCGAGCCCTTGGCCAGCACGTCGAGTCCAGGCAGCACCTCGTGCTGGATCGCCTGGTCCAGATCGGCGCCGAGCAGCACGTCGGAGAGACCCGGCTGGTGCTTGATGCCGAAGTGCGAGTGCACATCGCCGCGCCGCATGTCGCCGTCGACGATCAGCACGCGCTTGTTCACCGAGGCGACCAGCGCGGAGAGATTGACCGACAGGAACGATTTGCCGATGTCGGGCCGCGAGCCCGTGAGCATCACGATGTTGTTGCGCGCGTCGTTGAGTGTGAGCTGCAGCGAGGTGCGCAGGCTGCGCACGCCTTCCACGGCGACGTCCTGCGGATTCTGCTGCGCGAGCACGTGCAGTCCGCGCCGGCGCGACGACACGTGATGCTGCAGACGCAGCTGCTGCGGGCTGCGCGGCACCACGGCGAAGACCGGCACGCCGAGCGCGGCTTCGAGCTCGTCCGGACGCTCCACACCGCCGTACAGCGACTTGCGCACGAACGCGACGAGCACGCCCAGCACGAGCCCCGCGCCGATCGCGAGCGCGATCACGAGCAGCTTCTTCGGACGCACGGGATCATCCGGCGCTTCGGCGAAATCGACCACGCGCACGTCACCCACCTGGCCCGCGCGCGCCACACGCAGTTGCTGCGCGCTGTTCAGGAGGCTCGTGTACAGCTCCGTGCTCACATGCACGTCACGCAACAGGCGCACGGCCGACTGCTCCGTGTCCGGCAGTTGCGCCACATTACGCGTGAGCTGCGACTGCGCCGCTTGCAGCGTGCCGATCTGCGCATCGAGCGCCTGAACGGCCGGGTGATGCTCGGTGAAACGCTGCGCGAGTTCCGCGCGTTGCTGCCGCAGGTCTTCGAGACGGATCTTGTTGTCGCTCACCTGCTGGAGCAGCAGCCGGCTTTCTTCGCCGAGATCGACGGTGCCGTGTTCGTTACGGAACTTGTTGTACTTCTGCTCGGCCGCATCGACCTGCGAGCGCAGTTGCGGCAGCTGGTCGTCGAGGAACGCGAGCATGTGTTCCGCTTCCGCCGAACGGCTTGCGATGTCCTGCTTGATGAACTCGTGCGCCACGTTGTTGAGAATCGCGGCCGTCGTCTTGCTGTTGTGGCCTTCGAGGCTCGCGCGGATCACGCCGGACTGCAGCCCGACTTCCTGGATCTGCAGCGAATTCTCCAGCCGGTCGACGGTGGTGAGCGTCGAGGCGCGCGTGAGCAGGAAAGGCGTTCCCGGCGGCCCGCTCAAACTGTCGACGTGCAGCGCGATCGGCCCGACCGACGTGTTGGCGCTCACGTCCTCGCCGACGCGGCCCTGCAGGAGCGGAATGCCGTCGGGGTCGCGCAGCGTGAAGGTGCCGGGCTCGTCGCCGGCGACGATCGTGAAGTCGCGCTCGTACATCGCTTCGGGCGTATCGAAGCGCGACACCTTGATGTCGCCGCCGCCCCAAGCGTAGCCGGACGGCCGCAGGAACCCGGGCAGGTGCTGCGCCCAGGGCGCGCTCAGGATGCCCGAGAGCATGCCGCCGATCACGGGCATTTCGCGCGGCCGCGCCGAAATGTCGAGGTGCAGCTTGCGCACCGTTTCCTCGGTCACGTTGCGCGACTTCAGCATTTCGATCACGCCGTTCGCGGTCGACTTCTCGTCGAACATGCCCGTGAGCGGCGGCAGGCTGCTGTCCTTCTTGCTGGCGTCGCCCTTGTCGACGAGGTGGAACAGCACGTCGGCCCGATAGGTCGGCGTCGCGAGGAACGCATAGGCCGCGCCCAGCAGCGTGACGGCAAGCGTCACGATCGCGATGGCGCGCCAGTTCGCCACCATCGTCTGCAGGTAGTCGCCGAGGTATCGCTCGTCGGCGCCTGCTGCGCCATAGTAAGCGCCGTCATAATTCATCGCCATCTTGCTTCTCCCGAAACCTGGTGTTGCTTGCTGGTGATGCTTGCTCGAATGCGCCGCAGCGCTCAATACGCGTTGCGACCAACCAGACCGTGAATGATCGTGGCCGCGATGATGCGCATGTCGAGCCAGAACGACCAATGGCCGAGGTAATACAGATCGTGCGCTACGCGCATTTCCATCTTTTCGAGGCGATCGGTCTCGCCGCGAAATCCGTTGACCTGCGCCCACCCGGTAATGCCGGGCTTGATGCGATAGCGGTGGATGTAGCCCTTCACCACGCTCTGATAAAGATCGTCGTGCTCGAGCGCATGCGGGCGGGGTCCGACCACCGACATGTCGCCGCGCAGCACGTTGTAGAACTGCGGCAATTCATCGAGGCTCGTGCGGCGCAGGAACGCGCCGAGACGCGTCACGCGCGGGTCGTGGCGCGTCGCCTGGCTCACCGTGCCGGGCGCCTCCTTGTGCTCGCGCATCGTGCGGAACTTGTAGATCGTGAACACGCGGCCGTCTGCGCCCTTGCGGCGCTGCCTGAACAGCACCGGCCCCGGCGAGGAAACCTTCACCGCAATCGCAATGCCGATGAGCAGCGGCATGAGGCTCACGAGCGCGAGCGTTGCGAACACGCGGTCGAACAGCGCCTTCTTGAGCTGCGCGCTCGCGGGCAGCGGCGAGGCGACGAGGTTGATCGCGGGCACGCCGAGCAGCTCGATCACCGTACTGGTGTCGAACAGGGCCAGCGAGCGCACGTCCGGGATGAAGCGGATGTTCACGAGGTCGTTGCGAAACTCGCTCACGAGCCGCACCACGGTGCGTTCCTCGGCAAGCGAAAGAGCGAGCCACAACTCGTGCACGTCGTGCTCGCGGATGTGCTGCGCGAACGACTCGATCGTGTCGCACACCGGCGCGTCCTTCTCGGACGCGGGCCGTGCCGATTGCGGCATGGTGTTGTAGAGCGCGCTCGCGCGGAAACCGGAGCCTGGCTCCGCATCGATGCGCCGCACAATCTCGTCGCACTGCGAAGCGGAACCCGCAATGGCGACCTGATGGAGATTCATGCCCGCGCGGCGCATATGCGACAGCACGCCGTGCGCAAGGAAGCGCCACGTAATGAGCAAGCCGCCTGCAACGGCCGTCCAGTAGGCGAACCACAGGCGTGAAACGACATCGACGTGATGCATCGTCGAGTACATCGAGATCAGCGCGCAGCCCTGCACCACGAGCCAGGCAAGCGACACCTGGCCCGCGAGCAACGCCTTGGAGCGGCCGCGCCACGACTGGTAAAGCTCGAACGCCGGAAAGATCACGAGTGCAAAGGCCGCTGAGAGCAGCACGAAGGCTTCGTTCACGCCGCGCGGCACGATATCTTCGAAACGGATCTCCGAAGCCACGCTGGCGCCGATCATTACGGCAGATACGTCGAGCACTCTCGCCATCAGATTTTGTAGCTCGCGCATGCTTTCTCCCTTTTTTCTCCCTGCAAGCCGTGCCGCTACCCTCAACCGCAGCGGCCGTACGTATCGTCGAGACGGACGATGTCGTCCTCTCCCAGATACGCTCCCGACTGCACCTCGATGATTTCGAGCGGCACCTTGCCCGGGTTTTCCAGCCGGTGGCGCACACCGAGCGGAATGTAAGTGGACTCGTTTTCCGTCATAAGAAAGGATTCCTCACCACGAGTGACGAGTGCAGTGCCGCGCACAACCGTCCAGTGCTCGGCGCGATGGTGATGCAGTTGCAGCGAGAGCCGCGCCCCCGGCGTGACGACGATGCGCTTGACCTGGAAGCGCTCGCCCGAATCGATCGAATCGTAGAAGCCCCACGGACGCTGCACCTTGCGATGCGAATCCGCCTCGGGGGCGCGCTCCGCCTTGATACGCGCAACGAGCCCCTTCACGTCCTGCACTTTCGAGCGGTCGGCGACGAGCACCGCATCGGCGGTTTCGACCACCACGAGGTTCGATGTACCCACGCAAGCCACGAGCCTGCCGTCGGAATGCGCGTACGTCGCCACCGCGCCTTCGAACACGACACGCCCGCGTCCGACGTTGCCGTCTTCGTCCTTTTCCATCGCGGCCCACACGGCGTCCCACGAGCCGAGGTCGGACCAGCCCGCGTCGAGCGCGACCACCACGCCCTCGGGCGTCCAGCCGTTGCTGGCCGATAGCCGCTCCATGACCGCGTAATCGATCGAGTCGGACGGAGCGCGCTTGAAGGCGTCCGCGGCCGGCCGGAACACGGGGCCGTCTTGCTGGCCGTCGACGAACGCGGCAAGGCACGCTGCATGCATGTCGGGCTGCAGCGCGCGCAGCGAATCGAGCCAGACGCTCGCACGCATCACGAAGATGCCGCTGTTCCACCAGTAGCCGCCCTGCGCGACGTACTGCGTCGCGAGTTCGGGCGCGGGCTTTTCGACGAAGCCGTCGATACGGTGCGCGCCGTCGGCAATCGCTTCGCCGACGCGGATGTAACCAAACCCCGTTTCAGGCGAACGCGGCGGCACGCCCAGCGTCACGATCGCGCCGCGCTGCGCATGGCGCGCTGCGCATTCGAGCGCGCGTTGCAGGGCGTCCAGGTCGGTGATCGCATGGTCCGACGGCATCACGATGAGAATCGCGTCGTCGCCGTTCGCGCACGCAAGCGCCGCGCCGAGTGTGAGCGCCGGCGCCGTGTCGCGCCGCGCCGGCTCCACCACGAGCCGCGCGTCCATGCCGCACGCACGCAACTGATCGACGATCACGAAGCGGTGTTCTTCACCACATACGACGATTGGCGAACTCGCGACCTCCCACTCTGACGAAAAGCCGTCGAGCCGGTGCACGGTGGCCTGCAGCAGCGTATCGCTGCCCACCACACCAATTAGCTGCTTAGGGAAATGTTCGCGCGAAACAGGCCACAAACGCGTGCCAGACCCGCCCGCCAGCACGAGCGGCACGATGCGCGTGCACGCAGCGGCTTCGACGCGGGCCTGGCTCTGGCCCTCCTGAATCGGTGACCTTTCATTCATGTTCGGACTCCTGCATATCGGGCAGGATCGCCTCGACTCGCGACGAGCGACCCAGTTACGGCGATGTGCGATCGTTATTACCGCGGTGTTACAGCGTCCGCGGCTACAGTGCCTCTACACCGGCCTCGCGACGGCTTTGCTCGCGGTATTCGGTGGGCGAAATCATCATGCGCTTGCGAAAGATCTTGGCGAGGCGGTCGCCATTGCCCATGCCGGTGCGGCGCGCGATCTTGTCGACCGGCAATTCCGAATCGGTGAGCAGACTGCAGGTAATCGCGAGACGCGCATGCAGTAAGTAATCAGATGGCGTGATGCCCATCTCCAGCTTGAAGCGGCGCAGAAAGTTACGCTCGCTCATCGCGGCGACCTGTGCTGCGTCCGCTATCGAAATGGCCCGCTGACAGTTTTCCTGCAGCCAGCGCGCCGCTGCACGCACTTTGTCAGCCGGCGCGCTACCGAGCGCATCGCCGAGGAACGGCAGCAGGTTGCCGCCCGAATCGGGCATGAGCCGCTCGGTCACGGCGCGCGCAACATCCACGCCGAGGTCGCGTTTGACGAGCGTGAGCGCGCTCTTCATCGACTCGAGCCGGTCGCCGGCGTCGCCGCCCGCTTCCTCGCGTCCCGTTTGCATCGCATACGAGCCGAACTCATGCTGCGTGCGCTGGCCGCACAGACTCGCTGCTTCGAGCAGTGAACGGCCTTCACCAATCGGACGAATGGTGCCGGTATTCGCGTGCACGCGACGCAGCCACGCGACGAGACGCTCGTCGTTGGCGGCCGCGAAGGCGCCCTTTCCACCCGCCACGAACAGCGCGTCGAAACCGACGTAGTGGCGCGCATCGAGTCCATCTGTCCAGACCCGTACCGACGACGAGCACGTCACGTTGCCGCCATCGGCCGAAAGGATGCTTACATCGTAAGGTGAACTGCGAGCGGTGTCCGTCGAGAGCTCGTTCGCTACATGAAACACTTCAGCCACAATACCGGCGCCGAGGAGCGAACAACCATCGAACAGCAGAATTGCGATATGACGCACCTCTCGACTGATGCCCGCGGTCACTAGATGCGGGCGGCTGAACGACGGCAAATCCAGACTTGCGTACGCCATGCTTTTCCCCTAAACAATCCCCCGTATCAAGCGAAAAGTCCCGGTAATAGCATTTCGATAGCATTCCATGTGCAGTGCATCATAGGCAGAGAAAAATTCCGCCAACGACGACTGACCGAAACTGGCGAGACATTGGCGCATTTAGTCCGGTCGAGGACCGATTAGAAGGTTTGGCGCCAAGCTAAATGACAAAAAAGCAAACCGCGTGAAAGGCAATTGGTTCGATTACATCGAATCGGCAAAAGTGCCGGATAACCGTTACAGACAGGTATATTCGCCTTTGTTACTACAAAATCGTTTGACGCCTTCCGATCGATGCGTGCGCATGGGATGGAAGCGAAACGGCCAATTAAAAACGGCAAGTCGATTCGTCTGATTAAATGATGTTTAAGAAGCTTTGGGCTCCGATTTCGAGCATGCGAGGGGCATTTTAAACCCGTTAAATCCTGTTTGCGCCGCACAATAAAAAAATTCACAAAAAGCCGCTTTATATGATCGGGCTCCGCGAGCACTGCACAACTCGCGCGCGGCGCTTCCAGGAGAAATTGCGCGAAAAGCCTGGAGGCTGGCGTCAAATGACTGGCTCGAACAACTAGGCTTACCCTTTCATGCTGTGAGGAACCTGCCAATGACATTGCGCCCAGCCCTTGCATCCGTACTTGTAAACCCTCCTCCCGCGCGCGGCTCGCGCGCTTTTTCATGGGTGCCGGCCGCAACGCTCGCGCTGGGCGTCCTCGGCGTGCTGCTCCCGGTGATGAGTTGCCGCGCCGCCGACGCGCCCGTTTGCAGGAGCGCCGCCGGCCGCGCGGCGACAGACGCAGGCGACGATCCCCTCTTCGCCGATACGCCCGGCAGCGACGGAACACGCCTGTTTCCCCGCGGCAAGAGCGTGCGCATCGACGTGACCACGCGCGCGACGCGCGACGACAAGGTGCAATGGCAGATCACGGATACCTGGAGCCGTCCGCAGGCAAGCGGCAACTTCACGGTGGCAGCCGGCCCGCGCGTCACGTCGCTCACCTGCACGCTGCCGCAGGCAGGCTACTTCGCGTTTTCGGCGTCGCTGGCTTCGCAGCCGTCTACGGGTTTGCCCCAGCGCGGGACCCGACCGGCCGGCATCACAACGTTCGGCGTGCTGCCCGATGTGAGTGCAGCACTTCCCGCACCCACCTTCGCGCGCCAGGACCTGCACCGCTTCGGTGGACAAGGCTCAGCATATATCGCGCCCGGACAGCACTGCTGCGGCGGCGACGGCCTGCGTCCGCTCTACACCGACCTCGGTCTGGCGTGGGCCAACGACAAGCGGGGCTGGTACGTCATGGAGCCCAAAGGTCCGAATACGTTCGACGCTGCCGCCTCCCAGCTCGAGCTCCAGTTCAAGCCCGGCGACATCATGCGCTTGATCACGCTCGACGGCTTTCCCGGGTGGGCGAGTCCGAACGGCGAGGAGACCCACAGCTACGTGCCTTCGTCATTGGGCCAGCTGCGCGAATACATGTCGCGCGTTGGCGCGGAGTCCGCACGCATCCGCGCGCGCGTGTTCCCGCGCCAGGCGCACAACTACTATCAGGTCACGTGGGAACCCGACAAGGACGGCGGGCTGCCGTGGAAAGACACGGACGCGCATTTCGTTGATCTCTACAAGACCGTCTACGAGGGCATCCACGCCACCGACCCGTCGGCGATCGTGATGGGCCCGACCTATGCAGGCGTGCAGGGCAACACGGAGTGGCTCAAGAAGTTCGCACCGCTTGGCATTGCTAAGTATCTCGATGGCGTGACGATCCACGGCTACTACGATTTCGGTACCAGCCCTTCGCATCCGCCGGAGCGTCTGTACGGCGCACCCGAAAAAGGCACGCTATCGCTGCCCGAAGCCATGCGCGAGCTGCGCACGACGATGCGCGACGTGCTCAAACCGGGCGCCCCGCTCTTCGTGACCGAAACGGGTATTAGTTACGACATCGGTACGAATTACGCGGCCAACTATCCCGACGCACAAACGCTCTACGCGCAGGGCGCGGTCGTGGCGCGCGCACATCTGATCCTGCTCGGCGAAGGCGCGGACACCACGTTCGTCTTCTATGGAGCGGACATGCCGGAGACGACGCCGGGCTACGGCGTGTTCTTCGAACTCGAGCATCCGAAGGGCATGTACGGCGCGTCGAACATCAGCCCGAAGCCGGCCGCGCTCGCGGTCGCGACCATGACGCGGCTGATCGACGGTACGTATACACTCGGGCCGCTGCGCGGCACGCCCGCGGGCGTCTACGCTTACGCGTTCGCGCGTCCGGGCGGCGGCAAGGTGATCACGGCGTTGTGGAGCCACGACAACGCGCGCTGGAGCGCGAAGACCGGGTTCGACGCGACGCGCGCGACGAACTACACGCTTCAGGTGGACGCGCGCGGGCGCACGGGCAAGGTGAGCGTGTTCGACATGATGGGCAACCCGACCACCATGACTTACAACGACGGCATGCTCCCGCTGCGTCTGACCGAATCACCCGTGTATGTCGTGTCGGACAATGCCGAGGTCGCCAGATCGAACGCTGTCACGCCCGCAGGCTACGTCGCGCCGAAGCCTTGAGCGCAAGTGCCTGGGCTCGCATCTTGGCCCACGATAGCGAGACTTAGGCGGCTCTGGACAGTGCAACGCGATTTTGAGCCGCCTAGACTGCTGATGAACGCGACGCCTGATTGTCATGCGCCGCGCGCGCAACGGCTGCGCTCGAGACAATCATATCGACACGACCGCCACCCCACGGATCCGCTCGTCCATGCTGTCGCCTACCGAATTCCTCGAGGTTGTGCGGCTCGCACCGCTTGTCGGGATCGACCTCATCGTCGCCGATGCCGACGGCCGCGTGCTTGTGGGCGAACGACGCAATCGCCCGGCGCGCGGCAAGTGGTTCGTGCCAGGCGGACGCATCCACAAGGACGAATGGCTCGACGCCGCGTTCACGCGCATCGTCGAAACCGAGCTCGGCATTGCGGGCATGCAGCGCTCGGCCGCGCGCTTCGTCGGCGTCTACGAGCATCATTATCCGGACAACTTCGCGGCGGAAAACGGCATCGGCACACATTACGTTGTGCTTGCGTATGCGTTCATGCTGGACAGCACCGTGCCTGTCGGGCGCTTCGATCAGCACAGCCAGTACGCGTGGCTGTGGCCTGAGGAGCTGCTCATGCGCGAGGACGTGCACAAGAATTCGAAACAATATTTCTGCTAAAAACGCCCCAGCGACAGACACACGCGCGTCGTGGATTGACCGCGCGGCGTTCGTGAAGCACGCGTGGGGCGCGTGTGCGCGCCCGTAAGCAGCGGGATCAACGCCCGGTCAATGCCGAGCCGCCTTGCCCAGCATACCGAGCCATTCTGCCAACTTCTCGCCATTTTCAGACTGCGGCGTGCGCCAGCACCCCACCGGCCTATCATGAATCCCGAGAGCGTGATGTGACCGCATGTAACAGCCCCACACAGCCGGATCAGGGCACGCGGCGCAAAAACGCAACGTACTCCTGCGAATCCTTTCTGCGCGAGGAACCGGCCATGTACATCGATAGGGTGGTCTGCCGGCAAGCCGCTTTCCAGCCGCGCGGCGCTCATTTGAAGTTCGGACACGTGGCCAAACGCATAGGCATCCTGGTTTTCGAGGGCTTCCCGCTCGGGGATGTGACCTTGCTCGCCGATGTGTTCCGTCTCGCGAACGATGCCTGCGCCGACACGCTTCCTGCTTATTCCATCGTCATGCTTTCCGAGCCTGGCGGCAACGTGGCCAGCGGCTGCGGCCTGCGGATATGGTCCGAGAGCCTGCATGGCCCGCTGCGCAGCGGCTTCGACACACTATTCATCGCCGGCGGCCCCGGTGCGATGGAGGCGCGCGACAACGCGCGGCTCATCACGCGGCTGCAGATGCTCGCACCGAAAGTGCGCATCATTCGCGCGCTCGGCGAGGGACGCGCCGTACTCGCCGCCGCCGATGTGCCCTTCCTGCGCACGGGCGGCAATACGGCAAACTCGGCGCAGCGGCTACGCCGGGCGCTGGAAGCGCGCAACGCCGGCGCTTCGGTCGTGACGCCTTCCGAGGCGCTCGTCGCCGCGCTCAAGGTGGTCAAGCGCAATCACGGCGTGGCCCTGGCGCAGCGCGTATCCGAGGACTCGATGCCGGGCTCGTGGGAGCGGCTCGGCCCCATGCTCGACGATGGCGAGTCGGACAGCGCGAACGGCAAGATCAGCTCGGCCGCGCACTGGCTGCGCGAGAACTACCATCAGCCGATCTCGGTTGCCGACGCTGCGCGCGTCGCGCAGATGAGCATGCGAAACTTCCTGCGCCACTTCAAGACGCAAACGGGCCTCACGCCTTCCGAATATCTGCTGCGCACCCGGCTCGATGCCAGTTGCCTTCTGCTCGCGCAAACCAATCTTCCCATCGACGAGATCGCGCAACGCTGCGGCGTGCCACGCGGCGAGCGTCTCGCGCGGATCTTCCGGCGCAGGCTCTCGATTTCGCCATCGGGGTATCGCGCCGTGAACCGGCGGGCTTCGGGCGAGTAATGCCGGTCGCAATTCGATACATGTTTTACCGTTGCATACGCAAAACGCCGCGCTTTCGCGCGGCGTTTTTTTCATTCGGCGTACTCAGCGTGTAATTTGAGCGCGCCGGGTGTGCAACGTTACAGCATGCCGGAGCCGAAGATCTCCGTGTGGATGCGCGAAGCATCGACGCCGCGGGCAATCAGCGCCTCGCGCTGTTCGCGCATGAACGCCACGGGGCCGCACAGGTAGTAGTCGGCGTCGGGCAGCAGCACATCCGCTTCGATGCGGCCGATATCGATGCGTCCTTCGAAGTCATAGTCCACGCCCTGGCGGTCGTTTGTACCGACTTCTTCGTAGAACACCGCACGCTTGACGTTCGGGTACTCGGACACCGCATGACGCAGAAAGTCGCGGAATGCATGCACCTTCGCGTTACGGCATGCGTGCACGAAGGTCACCTTGCGCTCGCTGCGCTCGGCGATCAGCGTGGAGAGCATCGACTTCATCGGCGTGATGCCCACGCCGCCGCTCATCAGCACGACCGGCGAGGTCTTCTTGCGATCGAGCGTGAACTCGCCCATCGGCGCGCTCACGTGCACCACCGCGCCTTCTTCCACCCCGTCATGCATGATGTTCGACACGTGGCCCGGCAGCGCTTCGCCGCGGCCAGCCTCGCGCTTCACCGAAATGCGCAGCCACTTGCCGTGGGGCGCGTCCGAGAGGCTGTACTGACGCGGCTGGTCCACGCCGAGCTTGTCGACGAAGCGCGTCACGCTCACGTACTGGCCCGGCTCGAAGCCGCCCGCGGATGCACCGTCGGCCGGCGCGAGATAGAACGAGGTGATCTCATCGCTTTCGACTTGCTTGCGCATGACCTTGAACGGACGGAAGCCGCTCCACGAAGCGCTTTCGTACAGCTTCGCCTCGGTGCCGATCATGATGTTCGCGAGTTGCTCGTAAGCCACGGCCCAGGCGTCGAGCGTGGGCTGGTCCACGGCGTCGCCGAGCACGTCGACGACCGCGCCGAGCAGATGGCGGCCGACGATCGGATAGTGCTCCGGACGGATGTTCAGGCTCGCGTGCTTGTGCGCGATGTGTGTGACCGCGCCGCCGAGCGCGCCCAGATTGTCGATGTTCGCCGCGTAGGCGTACACCGCGCGGGCGAGCGTTTCGGGCTGGCTGCCGCTTTGCTGATGCGTCTGGTTGAAGATGTTCTTGAGCTCGGGGTGCGCGGCGAACATCCGCTTGTAGAAATGCTTGGTGATCGTGGCGCCGTGCTCGGCGAAAACGGGCGCAGTGGCCTTCACGCGGGCCATCTGGTCGGCGGTGAGCGCAGTCATTTACGGCTTCTCCGTGGTAAAGATGCACACAAGATACATCTTTAATGCGACAGCCCGACCCAGGCATTTTGTCGCACCCCAGCAATTTCCCGATTGCGCCGGCCGCGAACGCGCGGCGGATGGCCTTGGAGCGCGCTTCGGCGGGGCTTTTGCGGTGCGGGAAACAGTCTTTTTCGGACGATGGCGGTGCGGTTGGACGCCAGACACCACCTTGGAGCGCACATCGGCCGGACGGGGCGGCGTGTGCTCGCGCCCTTTTTATGCCTTACGCGCCACTGGGCTTGCCCGCGCCCCGATCGTGCCGCCAGAGCACGTCGCTACCGCCCGCGGCCCGGTTGAGCACACGCGCGAGCACGAACAGCAGGTCGGAGAGCCGGTTGACGTAGCGGCGCGGCGTATCGGCGAGCGGCGGGCCCGCGTTCGCCGAGGCGCCCAGTGCGACGACCGCGCGCTCGGCGCGCCGGCACACGGTGCGGCACACGTGCGCGAGCGCTGCCGCTCGCGAGCCGCCCGGGAGGATGAATTCCTTGAGCGGCGGCAGCGCGCCGTTGTAGTGCTCGAGCCAGCCATCGAGCCGCGCGAGATGTTCGTCGGTCACGAGCGTGTGGCCCGGCATGCACAGCTCGCCGCCGAGATCGAACAGGTCGTGCTGGATTGCGACGAGCGCCTCGCGGACGTCGTCGGGGAGCGATTCGCACAGCAACACGCCGATCTGCGAATTCAGCTCGTCGACGTCGCCGATCGCGGCGATGCGCGCGTCGTCCTTGCGCACGCGGCTGCCGTCGCCGAGTCCGGTCGAGCCGTCGTCGCCGGTGCGCGTTGCAATCTTGCTCAGGCGATTGCCCATGTCGTGCTCTCCGAAGCTGTAAATTCGCGCAGGTCGCGCATCACCCGCGCCCGGCGCCGTGTCCGGCGCCCATGCCTGCCGGCCCCATTATAGGTTTCATGCACCGCAGCATAAGGAGCGCGACTTTGCGGCACGGGCGTTCAGCGTAAAATGAACCGAACCAGAAGTCATACCCATACGAAGGAGACACCCGCGTGAATCACCCCGCGCCGCCGGCCCTCGCACGCCGCCCGTTCCCCACCGAACTCCTCGATCAACTGCGCAGCGCGTTCGGCGAACGCGTCTCCACTTCCGAAGCCGTACGCGCCCATCACGGCCGCGACGAATCGCCCTTCGACCCGCAACTGCCCGACGCCGTGGTGTTCGCGCAGAGCACGGAGGACATCCAGACCATCGTCAAGCTGTGCGCCCGTCATGGCGTGCCGATCATTCCCTACGGCAACGGCTCGTCGCTCGAAGGTCACTTGCTGGCCGTCCAGGGCGGCGTGTCGATCGACCTCTCGCAGATGAACCGCGTGCTCTCGATCAACGCCGAAGATCTCACCGTGACCGTCGAGCCCGGTATCTCGCGCAAGCAGCTCAATGAAGCGCTGCGCGACACGGGCCTGTTCTTCCCGATCGACCCGGGCGCCGATGCGAGCATCGGCGGCATGACGGCCACGCGCGCCTCGGGCACCAACGCCGTGCGCTACGGCACGATGCGCGAGAACGTGCTCGGCCTGACCGCCGTGCTCGCCGACGGCCGCGTGGTCAAGACCGGCACGCGCGCACGCAAGTCGTCGGCGGGCTACGACCTCACGCGCCTGTTCGTCGGCTCGGAGGGCACGCTCGGCGTGATCACCGAAATCACGCTGCGGCTCTATCCGCAGCCCGAGGCCGTCTCGGCGGCGGTGTGCGCGTTCCCTTCGATGGCGGAGGCGGTGCGCACGGTGATCGAGACGATCCAGATCGGTGTGCCGATCGCGCGCGTGGAATTCATCGACTCGCTCGCGGTGCGCGCGATCAACAAGCATTCGAACCTCACGCTGCGCGAAAAGCACACGCTCTTCTTCGAGTTTCACGGCACCGAGGCGGGCGTCGCAGAACAGGCGCAGCTCGTGCAGGAGCTTGCCGCGCAGCACGGCGGCGAAGGCTTCGAGTGGGCCACGCGCCCCGAGGACCGCAGCCGCCTGTGGAACGCGCGCCACAACGCCTACTTTGCGATGCTGCAGCTCAAGCCCGGCTGCCGCGCCGTGACGACCGACGTGTGCGTGCCGATCTCGCGCCTCGCCGAATGCGTGATCGAGACGGAAACCGATCTCAAGGCCTCGCCGCTGCCCTGCCCGATCGTCGGCCACGTGGGCGACGGCAACTTCCACGTGGCGATCCTGATCGACCCGGACAAGCCCGAGGAAATCGACGAGGCGGAGCGCCTGAATCACCGCATCGTGCAGCGTGCGATCGCGATGGACGGCACCTGCACGGGCGAACACGGTGTGGGCCTGCACAAGATGGATTTCCTCGTCGAAGAGCACGGCGCGGACACCATCGACACGATGCGCGCGATCAAACACGCACTCGATCCGCACAACCTGATGAATCCGGGCAAGATCTTCAGCTGGGCGGTGTAACCGACAAGCGCTGAGAAGCGCACTCAAGCGCAACAGACGGGAGGAGACATGAACGCACCCGAGGCGAACTTGCCCGAGCTGAGCCCGGAAGCGCTCGCGCAACGCCAGCGCGAGGTAGTCCAGGCGTTGATGGCCGTGCTGCCGGCGCATTGCCTGCTGCATCGCGAGGAGGACACCGTCGCCTACGAGTGCGACGGCCTCGCCGCCTACCGGCGGCTGCCGCTCGCCGTGGCGCTGCCGGAAACCGAGTCGCAGGTGCAACGCATCGTGCAGATCTGCCGGCGCCTCGACGTGCCGGTCGTGCCGCGCGGCGCGGGCACCGGCCTCTCGGGCGGCGCCATGCCGATACGGCACGGCATCGTGCTTTCGCTCGCGCGCTTCAAGCGCATTCTCGAAGTCGATCCGTACGCGCGCACGGCCACCGTGCAGCCCGGCGTGCGCAATCTGGCCGTTTCCGAAGCGGCGGCGCCCTTCGGCCTTTACTACGCGCCCGACCCTTCGTCGCAGATCGCCTGCACGATAGGCGGCAACGTGTCGGAGAACTCGGGCGGCGTCCATTGCCTCAAGTACGGCCTCACGGTGCACAACGTGCTGCGCGTGCGCGCCGTGACGATGGACGGCGAGATCGTCGAATTCGGCTCGCTCGCGCCCGATGCACCGGGCCTCGACCTGCTCGCGGTGATGATCGGCAGCGAAGGCATGTTCGCGATCGTGACCGAGGTGACCGTCAAGCTGATTCCGCGCCCGCAAACCGCGCAGGTCATCATGGCGAGCTTCGACGACGTCGTGAAAGGCGGCGACGCCGTGGCGGGCATCATCGCCTCGGGCATCATTCCCGCGGGCCTCGAAATGATGGACAAGCCGGCCACGCGCGCCGTGGAAGAGTTCGTGAACGCGGGCTACGACCTCGACGCCGCCGCCATCCTGCTGTGCGAAGCCGACGGCACGCCCGAGGAAGTCGCCGACGAGATCGCGCGCACGACCACGGTGCTGCGCGAGCATGGCGCCACGCGCATCCAGATCTCGCGCACCGAGGAAGAACGCCTGCGCTTCTGGTCGGGCCGCAAGAATGCGTTTCCGGCCGCGGGCCGCATCTCGCCCGACTACTACTGCATGGACGGCACCGTGCCGCGCCGCGCGATCGGGCCGCTGCTCGCGCGCATCCACGAGATGGAAAAGCAGTATGGATTGCGCTGCATCAACGTCTTCCATGCCGGCGACGGCAACATGCACCCGCTCATTCTCTTCAACGGCAACGACCTCGACGAATGGCACCGCGCCGAGGCTTTCGGCTCGGACATTCTCGAGACCTGCGTCGAACTGGGTGGCACCGTGACGGGCGAGCACGGCGTGGGCATCGAGAAGATCAATTCGATGTGCGTGCAATTCTCGCCGCAGGAGCGCGACGCGTTTCATGCGGTAAAACACGCGTTCGACCCGGCCAGGCTGCTCAATCCCGACAAGGGCATTCCCACGCGGGCGCGCTGCGCCGAGTACGGGCGCATGCACGTGCGCGGGAATCTGCTGCCGCACCCCGAGCTGCCGCGCTTCTGACAGACCGGCCAGCACGCACCCGGTACCGCGCCGTCTATGCATAGCGCGTGACCCGAATGAGGGTCCGCTCCGGGTTGTCAGGCGAGGTTCGCTCAGTACAATCGAACGAACCATATAACGAACGAGCGCGACCATCACGACATGGAAGAGGACGACATCGTCTCGGACTGGTCCGAACGCATCCGGGCGGCGAGCGCCGATGGGCGGGCGCTGCGCATTCGCGGCGGGGGCACCAAGGACTGGTACGGCCAGTCGCTCGAAGGCGAGATTCTCGACACGCGCGCGCACCGCGGCATCATCGCGTACGACCCGGCAGAACTGGTGATCACGGCGCGTGCCGGCACACCGCTTGCGGAAATCGAAACGGCGCTCGCGGCCCACGGCCAGATGCTCGCATTCGAGCCGCCGCACTTCGGCGCCCAGGCCACCCTGGGCGGCTGCATTGCCGCAGGCATTGCGGGGCCGCGGCGGGCGAGCGCGGGCGCACCGCGCGACTTCGTGCTGGGCGCGGTGCTCATGAACGGCCACGGCGAGGTGCTGCATTTCGGCGGCCAGGTCGTGAAGAACGTGGCGGGCTACGACGTTTCGCGGCTCATGGCGGGCTCGCTCGGCACGCTCGGCCTGCTGCTGGAGCTTTCGGTGAAGGTGCTGCCGGCGCCGCAAGCGGAAACCACGCTCAAATTCGACATGAACGGCACCGACGCCGTGCGCAAGCTCAACGAATGGGGCGGCCGCCCGCTGCCGATGACGGCGAGCGCCTGGCGCAACGGCACGCTCGCGGTACGCCTCGCGGGCGCGGAAACCGCGGTGAAGACAGCTCGCGCGAGCCTGGGCGGCGAAGTGGTGGACGCCGTGGAGGCCGAACGCTTCTGGGCAGGCCTGCGCGAGCAGACCGATCCGTTCTTTGCGTCGATTGCGCCCAACGCGGCACTGTGGCGGCTCGCGCTGCCCTCGATCGCGGAGCCCCTGCAACTGCCGGGCGCGCAACTCATGGAATGGGGCGGCGCGCAGCGCTGGTGGATCACGGAAACCGATGCGCAAACGGTGCGGATCAGCGCGAAGCAAGCCGGCGGTCACGCCACGATGTTCCGCACCGGGCGCGACTACGACCGCAGCGCAGGCGTCTTCACGCCTTTGCCCGCGCCGCTCATGAGGATCCATCGCGGCCTGAAGGCCGCCTTCGACCCGGCCCGCATCTTCAATCGCGGCCGGCTGTATTCCGACTTCTGACGACACCCACACGCGGCGATGCAGACGAACCTCGCGGACTTCATACGCAACACCCCCGACGGCGACGAAGCCGACGCGATCCTGCGCAAGTGCGTGCATTGCGGCTTCTGCACCGCGACCTGCCCGACCTATCAGTTGCTCGGCGACGAGCTGGACGGCCCGCGCGGGCGCATCTATCTCATGAAGCAGATGGTGGAAGGCGCGCCGGTCACGAAGAGCACGCTCACGCACCTCGACCGCTGCCTCACGTGCCGCAGTTGCGAGACCACCTGCCCCTCCGGCGTGCAGTATGGGCGCCTCGTGGAAGTGGGCCGCAAGCATGCCGAACAGATGGTGAAGCGGCCGCTGCGCCAGCGCATCATGCGCCGCCTGCTCGCGGGCCTGCTGCCGCGCCGCGCCCTCTTCACGCCGGCCATGCGCCTCGGCCAGCAGGTGCGGCCGCTTCTGCCCAAGCGCCTGCGCGACAAGGTGCCCGTACGCCAGCGCTCGCTCGCGTGGCCCACGGCGAAGCACGCGCGCAAGATGCTGATGCTGCAAGGCTGCGTGCAGCCCTCGATGATGCCCAACATCAACATCGCGACCGCGCGCGTGCTGGACGCGCTGGGCATCGAAACGATCGTCGCGCCGCAATCGGGCTGCTGCGGCGCGATCCGGCTGCATATGGGCTACGCCGACGACGCGCTCGACGACGTGCGCGCGAACATCGACGCCTGGTGGCCCTACATCGAGCAGGGCGCGGAAGCGATCGTGATGAACGCCTCGGGCTGTGGCGCGACGGTGAAGGAATACGCGCACCTGCTGCGCGACGATCCGGCCTATGTGGAGAAAGCGCGCCGCGTGGTCGAGCTCACCCGCGATCTTTCGGAGCTGCTGCCCGCATTCGAGGAACAACTCGTGGCGACGACGCGGCGGCGCGGCATCAAGACGGTGGCCTGGCATCCGCCCTGCACACTGCAGCATGGCCAGCAGTTGCGCGGCGGCGTGGAACGGCTCCTCACCGCGCTCGGACTCGACGTGCGGCTGCCCGCCGACAGCCATCTCTGCTGCGGCTCCGCGGGCACCTATTCGATCACGCAGCCGCGCCTTTCCTATACGCTGCGCAACCAGAAAGTGGACCGCCTGCAGGCGCTGGAGCCGCAATTGATCGTCTCCGCCAACATAGGCTGCATCACGCACCTGCAAAGCGGCACGGCGATTCCGGTCACGCACTGGATTGAGCTGGTCGAACATATGCTGGCGACGAATTGAGCCATCGGGAACGGCACCAGCGTAACGAGACGCGCGGCGCGCCAACAGTCGGCCATTCGGTATAGCCTTTCTGGCCAGTGTTTCGCGCCGTGCGCAGTCCGTATAATGGCCGTCGTTCTGTTCGTTTTGGATCCAAAAAGGCGGCGTGCGCCCTTTCATGCGCCGGCCTTCAAGCCCGATGACCGATCTCTCCCACAATCTCGAAGCTGTCCGCGAGCGCATCGCCGCCGCCGCCCGCAACGCCGGCCGCGACCCGCAAAGCGTGGAGCTGCTCGCGGTTTCGAAAACCTTTCCTGCGCAGGACGTGCGCGCCGCTCACGCTGCGGGCCAGCGCGCGTTCGGAGAGAACTACGTGCAGGAATCGGTGGACAAGATCGAGGCGCTCGCCGACTTGCGCGCGAGCATCGAATGGCATTTCATCGGGCCGCTCCAATCGAACAAGACACGCCCCGTAGCCGAGCGTTTCGACTGGGTCCATTCGGTCGATCGTCTGAAGATTGCCGAACGCCTTTCGGCGCAACGTCCCGCCGGCATGGCGCCGCTCAACGTCTGCCTGCAGGTCAACGTGAGCGGCGAGGCCAGCAAGAGCGGCGTCACCCCGCAAGAAGCGCAGCAGGTCGCGCGCCAGATCGCCGCCCTGCCCAACCTGCGCCTGCGCGGGCTCATGTCGATTCCCGAGCCGGAAACCTCGCTCGAGGCGCAACGCGCGCCGCACCGCCAGCTGCGCGAGCTGTTCGAAGCGCTACGCGCCGATGGCCTCGCGCTCGACACGCTCTCCATGGGCATGTCGGCCGACCTCGAAGCGGCGGTGCTCGAAGGCGCGACGATCGTGCGCGTCGGCACCGCGATTTTCGGCGCGCGCGACTACTCTCACTGATTCACTGAACGATTTCATCACCATGAAAATTGCCTTCATCGGCGGCGGCAACATGGCCGCCGCACTCATCGGCGGCCTGATCCGCAAGGGCGTTCCCGCCGACAACCTCTACGCGATCGATCCGAACGAGGACGCCCGCAAGCGCAGCGCCGAGCAGTTCGGCGTGCGCACCGGCGCCGCCGCGGACGCCGCGCTCGCGTCGTACGACGCAGTCCTGATCGCCGTGAAGCCGCAAATCGCCAAGGCCGTGGCCGAGGGCATCGCCCCGCACCTGGGCGCCCATCAGGTCGTCATCAGCATCATGGCCGGCATTCGCATCGACGATCTCTCGCGCTGGCTGAACGGCCACGCGCGCGTCGTGCGCACGATGCCGAACACGCCCGCGCTGATCGGCATGGGCGCAACCGGCCTCGTCGCGAGCAGCGGCGTGGACGCAGCGGGCCGCCAGCTCGCCTCGGATGTGCTCGGCGCAGTCGGCCAGACGGTCTGGTTCGACGACGAAGCGAAGATCGACGCGGTCACGGGCATCTCGGGCAGCGGCCCGGCCTACGTGTTCTACTTCATCGAAGCGCTCGAAGAAGCGGCGCGCCAGCTCGGCATGGACGAGCAGCAAGGCCGCGCGCTCGCCATCGCCACGTTCACGGGCGCGGCGCAGCTGGCGCTGCAATCGGACGAGCCGCCCGCCGTGCTGCGCGAGCGCGTGACCTCCAAGGGCGGCACGACCGCCGCCGCGCTGGCGTCGTTCGACGCTTCGGGCGTCAAGGCCGCCATCGTCAAGGGCGCGCTCGCGGCCGATGCACGCGCGAAGGAAATGGGCGAGGAATTCGGCAAGCAGTAAGCCTGCGGCCGCGTCCAGATAGAAAAAGCGCCGGGCGTGTCATGCACCCGGCGCTTTTTTTCGTCGATCTGGCCTCAGAGTCCCGCGATGGCGTAATGAGCCGCGATCCCGACGAACAGCGCGCCGCCCAGCCAGTTGTTGTGGCGGAACGCGGCGAAGCACGGCATGCGTTCGCGGTTCTTGATGAGCGTGTAGTGGTAAATGGCGCAGCCCACGGCGGCCGCCCAGCCGAGCCAGTAGAGCCAGCCGAAGCCCAGCGTCACGCCCACCCACACGTAAATGCCGAGCGTGGCCGCATAGCAGAGCATGATCGCGAGCACGTCGAAGCGGCCGAACGTGAGCGCCGAGGTGCGAATGCCGATCTTGATGTCGTCGTCGCGATCGACCATCGCGTATTCGGTGTCGTAGGCCACCGACCAGAACACGTTCGCGGCCAGCATGATCCACGCGAGCGCCGGCACGTGATCCTGCACGGCGGCGAATGCCATGGGGATGCCGAAGCCGAACGCGATGCCCAGATACGCCTGCGGAATCGCGAAAAAGCGCTTGGTGAACGGATACGACGCCGCCACGAACAGCGCCACGACCGAAAGCTGCTTCGTCAGCGCATTGAGCGGCAGGATCAGCAGGAACGACACGAGCGCGAGGCCCGCGGCAATCGCCACCGCTTCCCAGGCGCGGATGCGGCCCGACGTGATGGGGCGCTCCGCCGTGCGCTTCACGTGGCGGTCGAAATCGCGGTCGGCGTAGTCGTTGATCGCGCAGCCCGCCGAGCGCATCAGCACGGTGCCGAGCGTGAATATGATCAGCAGCGAGAGGGGCGGATGGCCGTCCGAGGCGATCCACAGCGCGTTGAGCGTCGGCCACAGCAGCAGCAGGCTGCCGATCGGCTTGTCCATGCGGACGAGCCGCAAATAGAGCGGGAGTCGGGCGAACATGATCGGGGCGGGAAAAGCGATGCCGCTATTGTAGGCCAGGGCGGCGTGCCGTCGCCGCGAGCCGCACCCGCGCAAATACAAAGGCCCGCCGGACATCCGGCGGGCCTTTCATCGTATTGATTGTGCTTCAGGTGCAGCGCCCCGGGCGCCGCATCGGCATCAGGCCAGCAGCGAGCGCAGCATCCACGCCGTCTTTTCGTGCGTCTGCATGCGTTGCGTGAGCAGGTCGGCGGTCGGTTCGTCGTTGGCCGCTTCCGTCGCCGGGAAGATCGCGCGCGCGGTGCGCACCACGGCTTCCTGGCCTTCCACCAGCTGGCGGATCATGTCTTCGGCGGCCGGCACGCCGTCCGCTTCGGGAATCGACGACAGCTTCGCGAAATCCTTGTAGCTGCCCGGCGCATGCACGCCCAGCGCACGAATACGCTCGGCGATGGCGTCCACGGCCAGCGCGAGTTCGTTGTACTGCCCTTCGAACATCAGGTGGAGCGTGTTGAACATCGGCCCCGTGACGTTCCAGTGGAAGTTGTGCGTCTTCAGATACAGCGTGTAGGTGTCCGCGAGCAGGCGCGAGAGACCGTCCGCGATCTTCTTGCGATCCTTGTCGCTGATGCCGATATTCACGTGCTGTACGGTTGCTTTTTTGGCCATGACGACTCCTTGTGTAGCAGTGAGACTACGCGTGCTTGACGATCCGGTTGCGCCCGCCTGCGCCTTAAAAAACTGGCGCGCGAACACTCGATCGGTCGTCAGTGTAGCCTGGAAAGTTCAGAAAGCCCGCTCATCCGACCCTACTGTCCAGCAACGTACCCGGCTCGTTCAGTGCCCAGCCAGGTGCGCGAAGGCTTGCGTGGCGATCGCCACGAAACCGCTCGCCAAGATTGCAAAGCCCACCACCCGGCGCACGATCTGCGTGCCTTGCGCGCGCGTGCGCGCCATCGCGGCCGCATTTCCCGGTCCCATGGTCTTGAGGGTCATCGTCATCGTTCGGGTCATGGTCGTGCTCCTGTGGTAGTTCCTCGAAGTGCTGCTTCAGGCGCGGCTCGCTGTCTCAACGTTGTGACAACAAACCGCGCCCGCGTCCTTACTTCGCCAGCTTCGCGATCGCGTCGATCACACCTTGCGCATACGCCGGGTCGGCGCGGCGGAAGTGCTCGATCTGACGCTCCACGATCTCCGCCGGCACGCCGTCGATGTGTCGCGCGATGTTCGCGAAGAGCCGCTCGCGCTGGCCCGCATCGAACAACCGGAACAGCGCGCCCGGCTGGCTGTAGTAGTCGTCGTCTTCGCGGTGATCGTAGTGATCGACCGCACCGGCCGCCAGCGGCGGCTCACCGGCCTGCGGCCGCTGCGCGAAGTCGCCGAAACGGCTCGGCTCGTAGTTCACGTTGCCGCCCAGATTGCCGTCGGTGCGCATTGCGCCGTCGCGATGGAACGAGTGGAACGGGCAGCGCGGCGCGTTCACCGGAATCTGGTGATGGTTCACGCCGAGGCGATAGCGTTGCGTGTCGCCATACGAGAACAAACGCCCCTGCAACAAGCGATCCGGCGAGAAGCCGATGCCCGGCACCACGTTCGCCGGCGTGAAGGCGGCCTGCTCGACCTCGGCGAAATAGTTCTGCGGATTGCGGTTCAGCTCGATCGTGCCGACGTCGATCAGCGGGTAGTCCTTGTGCGGCCAGATCTTCGTGATGTCGAACGGGTTGTACGGCACCTTCGCGGCATCGGCCTCGGGCATCACCTGAATGCGGAAATGCCACTTCGGAAAATTGCCCTTTTCGATCTCGTTGAAGAGATCGCGCTGCGCCGATTCGCGGTCCTGAGCAATCACCTGCGCGGCTTCGGCATCGCTGTAGTTCTCCACACCCTGCGCCGACTTGAAGTGGAACTTCACGTAGAAACGCTCGTTGTTCGCGTTGATGAACGAGAACGTGTGCGAGCCGAAACCGTGCTGCTGACGATAGTTCTTCGGAATGCCGCGATCGCTCATGAGGATCGTCACCTGATGCAGCGACTCCGGATGACGCGACCAGAAGTCCCACGCGGCCACGTTGCTGCGCATGTTGGTGCGCGGATCGCGCTTTTGCGTGTGGATGAAGTCCGGGAACTTGAGCGGATCGCGAATGAAGAACACCGGCGTGTTGTTGCCGACGATGTCCCAGTTGCCCTCTTCCGTGTAGAACTTGATCGAGAAGCCGCGCACGTCGCGCTCGGCATCGGCCGCACCGCGCTCGCCCGCCACGGTCGAAAAGCGGATGAAGAGCGGTGTTTCCTTGCCGACTTCGCCGAACACCTTTGCCTTCGTGTAGCGCGAGATGTCGTGCGTGACCTTGAGCGTGCCGAACGCGCCCGAGCCCTTCGCGTGCACGCGGCGCTCGGGAATCACTTCGCGGTCGAAGTGCGCGAGCTTTTCGAGGAGCCACACGTCCTGCAGCATCACGGGGCCGCGCGGACCGGCGGTGAGCGAGTTCTGGTTGTCGACGACGGGTGCGCCGGCTGCCGAGGTGAGAGTACGGTCGGTCATGCTGGATTCCTTCCTTGCTTGCGTGTGTGTTCTGGAATTCGGTGAAATCTGCCGTGCGATGGTGCGATGGTGCGATGGCGCGAGGCCGTCAGGCGGACAGCGCGCGGTCGACGAGCAGCGAGAACCACACGGTGCGAAGGCCAGAATGGGCGCGTGCCGAGGTGCTGGGGGTGTTCGGGGTGGTGGTTTGCATCGCTTCCTCCAAGGGTTTCCGGTTGGGATCGGTTAGAGGAAACTTTAGCAACGACTATCGATATCTGTAATTTGATTTATTCAATCTATCGAATAGGCGCTGATTATTGGGGTCGCAAGAAACGTAAGACTGGAGAACGGCGGCGCGGGCGAATGACGCGCCGGAGGGGAAAACGCGCCGCGCAGCCCGAAAGCGCACGGCGCGATGGACGTCAGGCCGCCTCGGCCGGCGCCTCGATCTTCTTCACGCCGGGCAGCTCGCAGGCGTGAATGGCGTCGACGATCGCCTCGATCGCCGGCATGCGCGTGAAGCTCTTGCGCCACGCGAGCACCACGCGGCGGTCCGGCACGGGTTCGTCGAACGGCACATAGGAAAGCAGCCCGGAATCCACGCCGCCCGCGTGCGGCTTCACCTCGGTCACCGACATGCGCGGCAGCACGGTAATGCCCACGCCGCTCGCAACCATATGACGAATGGTCTCCAGCGACGAGCCTTCGAACGTCTTCTGGATGCCGTCGGCATTCTGCGAGAAGCGCATCAGTTCCGGGCACACGCCCAGCACGTGATCGCGGAAGCAATGACCGCTGCCGAGCAGCAGCATGGTTTCCTGCTTGAGGTCGTCCGGGTCGATCTTCGGGCGCTGTTCCCATGCATGGCCCGAAGGCAGCGCCACGACGAACGGTTCGTCATAGAGCGGCCGCAGCGTGAGGCCGGTTTCGGGGAACGGCAGCGCCATGATCGCCACGTCGATCTCGCCCTGCTTGAGCAGCTCGATGAGCTTGAGCGTGTAGTTCTCCTGCAGCATGAGCGGCATTTGCGGCACGCGCTTGATCATCTGCTTGACGAGCGTGGGCAGCAGATAGGGCCCGATCGTGTAGATCACGCCAAGGCGCAGCGGCCCCACGAGCGGGTCCTTGCCCTGCTTGGCGATTTCCTTGATCGCGAGCGTCTGTTCGAGCACGCGTTGCGCCTGCGTGACGATCTGCTCGCCGATGGGCGTCACGCTCACCTCGCTCGTGCCGCGCTCGAAGATCTGCACGTTCAATTCGTCTTCGAGCTTCTTGATGGCGACCGAAAGGGTCGGCTGGCTCACGAAGCAGGCTTCCGCAGCCCGTCCGAAGTGGCGCTCTCGAGCTACCGCGACAATGTATTTCAATTCAGTGAGCGTCATTCGGGGACCAATCAAAAAAGGTGAATCAATAGCTTGTAGTTATACACCTATGGCGGTGATTCGCCAATAATCAACACCCCTATGCGGGGCGTGATCAGCGCAAAAGGGTCAGACGGTGCAGGCGCGCGCAGGTTCCGCGCAATGGACTATTTACGCTTTCAGATACTGCTCGCGGGCACCGAGCCAACGGTTCAGATGCTGCGTGACGACGAGCGGAAACTCGTGCAGCAGACGCTCGGCGGCGCCGCGTGCGGGCTCGATGAGCCAGGCGTCGGTCTCGAGGTTCGCGAAGCGCAGCATTGCCGCGCCAGATTGACGCGCGCCCAGGAATTCGCCGGGGCCGCGAATTTCGAGGTCCTTGCGCGCGATCTCGAAGCCGTCGGTGGTCTCGCGCATGGTTTGCAGGCGCGCGCGCCCCGTGAGCGACAACGGCCCGGTATACAGCAGCACGCACACCGAAGCGGCGCTGCCCCGCCCCACGCGCCCGCGCAACTGGTGCAATTGCGCAAGGCCGAAGCGCTCGGCGTGCTCGATCACCATCAGCGACGCGTTGGGCACGTCCACGCCCACTTCGATGACCGTCGTCGCCACGAGCAGCTGCACTTCGTTGCGTGAGAACGCATCCATGACGGCGGCCTTGTCCGTGGAAGCGAGGCGGCCGTGCACGAGGCCGACGGTGAGTTCCGGCAGCGCGGCCACGAGCGTTTCGTAAGTCTCGACGGCCGTTTGCAGCTGCAACGTCTCGCTTTCCTCGATCAGCGGACATACCCAGTACACCTGACGACCCGTGAGCGCCGCCGCGCGCACGCGCGCGATCACTTCCTCGCGGCGCGCGTCGGAAATGAGCTTCGTGAGGATCGGCGTGCGGCCGGGCGGCAGCTCGTCGATGGTGGAGACGTCGAGGTCCGCGTAGTAGGTCATGGCGAGCGTGCGCGGGATCGGCGTGGCCGACATCATCAGCTGATGCGGCTGGAACTCGCGCTTCGTTTCATCGGGAGACTTCGCGTTCTGCGCCTTGGCGCGCAGCGCGAGCCGCTGCTCGACGCCGAAGCGATGCTGCTCGTCGACGATCACGAGGCCGAGCCGCGCGAATTCGACGGCCTCCTGAATGATCGCGTGCGTGCCGATCACGAGCTGCGCCGTGCCGAGCGCCGCGGCTTCGAGCGCCGCGCGCTTTTCCTTCGCCTTGAGGCTGCCCGCGAGCCACGCCACCTGCACGCCGAGCGGCTCGAGCCAGCCGCGCAGCTTGCGCGCGTGCTGTTCCGCGAGGATTTCGGTGGGCGCCATGAGCGCGGCCTGGTAGCCGGCGTCGATGGCCTGCGCAGCCGCGAGCGCCGCGACCACGGTCTTGCCGCTGCCCACGTCGCCTTGCAGCAGACGCTGCATGGGATGCGGCTGTTCGAGATCGTGCGCGATTTCCGCCACCACGCGCTCCTGCGCGCCCGTGAGCGTGAACGGCAGCGCGCCGCGCAGGCGCGCGAGCAGCGTCCCGTCGCTTTTGCGCCCCGCGATGTGGCGAGCCATCGCCGGCGCGGCGCGCGTGCGGCGCTCTTCGTGCGCGCGCTTGAGCGACAGTTGCTGCGCGAGCAGTTCCTCGAACTTGATGCGCGTCCACGCGGGATGCGTGCCGTCGATCAGCTCGTGCTCGTCGGCGTTCACGGGCGGGTGGTGGAGCGTCTTCACGGCGTCCTTCAAGGGCGGCAGATTCAGCGGCTCCATGAACTCGTGCGCGACCGTATCGGGCAGCAATTCGGGCAGATGCGCACGCGAAAGCGCGTTGTCGATCGCCTTGCGCAGATACGCCTGGCTCACGCCCGCAGTGGACGGATACACCGGCGTGAGCGCCTGCGGCAGCGGCGCGTCGCCCTCCACGACCTTCACCGCCGGATGCACCATCTCCATGCCGAAGAAGCCGCCGCGCACGTCGCCGCGCACGCGCAGGCGCTTGCCGATCGCCATCTGCGCGACCTGCGAGCCGTAGAAGTTCAGGAACCGCAAGTGGAGCTGGTCGCCGTTGTGATCCTCCAGCTTCACGACGAGCTGGCGGCGCGGGCGGTAGGCGATCTCGTTGTCGAACACCACGCCTTCGGTTTGCGCGATGCCGCCCGGCAGCAGTTCGCCGATGGGCGTGAGCGTGGTTTCGTCCTCGTAGCGCATCGGCAGATGCAACACGAGATCGATGTCGCTGCGCAGACCGAGTTTGGCGAGGCGGTCGGCAGTCTTGGTGAGCTTGGGCTTGTCTTTGGCGGCGGCTTTTTCCACGGCTTTTTCTGCGGCCGGGTCCGCGGACTTCTTCGCGGCGCGTTTGCGCGCGGGCGGTGCGGCCCCTTGCGTCGCGTCCGCTTGCCGCTTGCGCGCGCCGTCCTCGGGCGTGCGTGCGTCGTCGGACGCCTCGCTCGCGGACTCGGCTTCGGACATCAATCGGCTAACGGATGGGGGCATGGGCAGCTTCGCAAGTACAATATCGGCTTTCCGGCAAGGCGCGGCGCGAGCAGCGCGACGGCCTCGGCCATCGGGCACGCCGCGCGCATCGCCATCGCGCACGTCCCGCAATCATAGCCTTTCGTCACGCGCGATCGGCCATTGCAGCCGCTTTTTGGGGCGCAACCGCTTGACGGTTCGGCTCCGCAAAGCCGCCGCGCGCCGGGCCTCCGGCGCATTTCCGTTACTTCAGGCCGCATGTTCAAGCTTTCCGATTTCGATTTCGACCTCCCCGAGGAACTGATCGCGCAGACCGCCCTGCCCGAGCGCAGCGCGAGCCGTCTGCTGGAGGTCGATAACACGACGCAGTTGCCAGGCCAAACCGCGCGTCTGACCGACCGCCGCTTTTCCGACCTGCCCGCGTGCATCGCGCCGGGCGACTTGCTCGTCTTCAACGATACCAAGGTGCTGAAGGCGCGTTTCTTCGGCCAGAAGGCCAGCGGCGGCAAGATCGAAGTGCTCGTGGAGCGCCTGACCGGCGCGCGCACGGCGCTCGCGCAGATCCGCGCGAGCAAGAGCCCGGGCCCCGGCACGGTGCTGCGCCTCGCCGACGCGTTCGACGTGACGGTGGGCGAGCGCGTCGATCAGTTCTACACGCTGCACTTTCCCGACGACTGCCTCACGCTGATCGAGCAGCACGGCCGTCTGCCGCTGCCGCCCTACATCACGCACGACGCCGACGCGAGCGACGAAACGCGCTATCAAACGGTATTCGCACAGAATCCGGGCGCGGTGGCCGCGCCCACGGCGGGCCTGCACTTCGACGACGCCCTGCTCGCGCAACTCGACGCGCAAGGCGTGGAGCGCGCCACGCTCACGCTGCACGTGGGCGCGGGCACGTTCCAGCCGGTGCGCGTGGAGAACATCGCCGAGCACAAGATGCATAGCGAGTGGTATGAGCTGCCGCAATCGCTCGTCAACAAGATCGCGGCTGCGCGTGCGCGCGGCGGCCGTGTGATCGCGGTGGGCACGACCTCGATGCGCGCGCTCGAAGCCGCCGCCCGCGACGCCGACCGCGCAGGCCGCGCGCTCGCGGCTACGCAGGCGGAAACCGATATCTTCATCACACCGGGCTATCAGTTCCGTGTGGTCGACCGGCTCGTGACGAACTTCCACCTGCCGAAGTCCACGCTGCTGATGCTCGTCTCGGCGTTCGCGGGGATCGAAACGATACGCGCGGCGTACCGTCACGCGATTGCCGAACGCTATCGCTTCTTCAGTTACGGCGACGCCATGCTTTTGACACGCACTGACGACGCGCTCAACAAGTAACACGCACATTTTCCAGGCCGCCGCGCGAGACAACGAACGCGCGACGGCGTTTCACCATCTGCGCCGGACTTGCGATCCGGAGTTGGCGCTTTAGCGCTTACTCCGGTCCCATGCAAAGCACGCGATCCGGAGTTGGCGCTTTAGCGCTTACTCCGGTCCCATGCAAAGCACGCGATCCGGAGTTGGCGCTTTAGCGCATACTCCGGTCCCATGCAAAGCACTTTCCGGTTGCACAGGAGTCAACGCATGACCGACGGTCATCAAAGCAACGCACGCGCCGAACACGGCGCCTATCTAGGCGAACGCCCGCAAAACGGCCTGAAATTCGAACTGCTCGGCACCGACGGCCTCGCCCGCCGCGGGCGCGTCACGCTCAATCATGGCGTGGTGGAAACGCCGATCTTCATGCCCGTGGGCACCTACGGCACCGTGAAGGCCACGCAGCCGCGCGAGCTCGAAGAGATGAAGGCGCAGATCATCCTCGGCAACACCTTTCACCTCTGGCTGCGCCCGGGCCTGGAAACGATCGAGGCGCACGGCGGCCTGCATCGCTTCATGGGCTGGAACCGGCCGATCCTCACGGATTCGGGCGGCTTCCAGGTGTTCTCGCTCGGCGACCTGCGCAAGATCTCGGAAGACGGCGTGCGCTTCGCCTCGCCCGTGAACGGCGACAAGCTGTTCCTCTCGCCCGAAGTGTCGATGCAGATCCAGAAGGTGCTGAACTCGGACATCGTCATGCAGTTCGACGAGTGCACGCCCTACGCGACCAACGGCGTGCCCACCACACACAAGGAAGCCGCGGATTCGATGCGCATGTCGATGCGCTGGGCGCAGCGCTCGATCGACGAGTTCAACCGTCTCGGCAACCCGAATGCACTGTTCGGCATCGTGCAGGGCGGCATGTTCGAGGACCTGCGCGACGAATCGCTCGCCGGCCTCTCGCAGATGCCGTTCCACGGCTACGCGATCGGCGGTCTTTCGGTGGGCGAACCGAAGGATGACATGATGCGCGTGCTCGAACACATCGCGCCTAAGCTGCCCGCCGACAAGCCGCATTACCTGATGGGCGTCGGCACGCCGGAAGACCTGGTGGCGGGCGTGGCCTCGGGCGTCGACATGTTCGACTGCGTGATGCCCACGCGCAATGCGCGCAACGGCTGGATCTTCACGCGCTTCGGCGACATCAAGATCCGCAACGCCGTGCACCGCAACTCGCTGCGCCCGCTCGACGAACAATGCGGCTGCTACACCTGCCGCCACTTCACGCGCGGCTACCTGCACCACCTGCACCGCGTGGGCGAGATCCTCGGCGCGCAGCTCAACACGATCCACAATCTGCACTACTACCTGGAACTGATGAGCGAGATGCGCGCGGCGATCGAGACGAAGACGTTCGCGGCGTTCCGCCAGCGCTTCGCCGACCAGCGCGCACGCGGCGTGGATTGAGAGGGCGTCTCACGACGGCGCGTCACGTGCCGGCCGCGAAACATTACAATTAACTTTCGAGACAATGACGCGGGCAAGGCATGCGGTCCGCCCGAGCCGCCCCGGTTTTCACGCGCACACATGTCGCGTCGGGGCCGGATTCAAGATAAGCGCTTGATCGCAAAGCCTATTTTGCGTCATCGTCGCGATGAATGCCGGTGGTAGAATAACCGGCTCGCTTTTTGATCGTAAAAAACGGAGAGACCAACGTGTCGTTCATTTCCAATGCCTTCGCGCAAGGCAGTGCAGCAGGTGGTGCCGAATCGAGCCTCATGAGCTTCCTGCCGCTCATTCTGATGTTCGCTGTGCTGTACTTCATCATGATCCGTCCGCAGATGAAGCGTCAGAAGGAACATCGCAACATGCTCGCGGCCATGGCCAAGGGCGACGAAGTGATCACGAGCGGCGGCATCGTCGGCAAGGTGACCAAGGTCAGCGAAGCCTACGTCGGCGTCGAAATCGCGGATGGCACGGAAATCACCGTGCAGAAGTCGTCGGTCTCGACCATCCTGCCGAAGGGCACGATCAAGTCGCTGTAAAGCTTCACGGTTTCCCCGAGGCCGTTGCCTCCGAAAGAACGGCCTCGCGCATCCGGCCCGCCCTCGCAGCCACTGACCAGCACACTTCAATGCAGGTACGCCCCGAAGGCAACGCCGGACGCGCACGCAGCGCTTAAGGCCATTCCCCTCCCCCGTTGGGTCAACCAATGAACCGTTATCCCCTCTGGAAATATGTCGTGATGCTGGTGGCGCTCGTCATCGGCTTCGTGTACACATTGCCCAATTTCTTCGGCGAAGCGCCCGCGGTCCAGGTGTCGAGCGGTAAAGCCACCGTCAAGCTCGACTCGGGCACGCTCGCCCAGGTCGAAGCCGCGGTCGCCGCGAACAATATCCGCGCGACCGACGTGACGTTCGACAACTCGACGATGAACGCGAATATCCGCGTGCGCGTCGCCGACACGGACACGCAGCTGCGCCTGAAAGACGCACTGAACAAGGCGCTGAACGCCGACCTGAACGACCCGCAGTACATCGTCGCCCTGAACCTGCAGAGCGCCTCGCCGCGCTGGCTCACGTCGCTGCACGCGCTGCCGATGTACCTCGGCCTCGACCTGCGCGGCGGCGTGCACTTCCTGCTCCAGGTCGACATGAACGGCGCGCTCAACAAGAAGCTCGACTCCGACGCTTCGGACGTGCGCACGCTCCTGCGCGACAAGAACATCCGCGACGGCGGCGTGAACCGCGTGAACCAGTCGGTGGTCGTCAATTTCGCCGACGCCGATACGGCCGAGCAGGCGCGCAAGGTCCTCGCGGGCTCGGGCGGCATCACCGAACTGCAGTGGGCTTCGCAGAACAACCCCGAAGGCGGCGTGCAGCTCGTCGGCACGTTCACGCCGGCCGTGAAGACGGCGGTTCAGCAAGCCGCGCTCAAGCAGAACATCCAGACGCTGCACAACCGCGTGAACGAACTCGGCGTGGCCGAGCCCGTGATCCAGCAGCAAGGCGACGACCGTATCGTGGTCGAGCTGCCGGGCGTGCAGGACACCGCCAAGGCGAAGGACATCATCGGCCGCACGGCGACGCTCGAAGCGCGCCTCGCCGACCCGATGGGCCTGCATCCGGACGTGAACGCGCCGGTGCCGCCGGGCGACGAACTCTTCACGCAAGGCAACGCCGCGCCGGTGCTGCTGCGCAAGCAGGTGATCTTCACCGGCGACCGCATCATCGACGCCTCGGCGGGCTTTGACGAGCATCAGCGTCCGTCGGTCAACATCCGCCTCGACTCGGCAGGCGGCCGCGCGGTGCGCGCCGTCTCGCGCGACAACATCGGCAAGCCGATGGCGATGGTGCTGTTCGAAAAGGGCAAGGGCGAAGTGCTGACGGTGGCGACCATCCAGTCGGAACTGGGCGACCGCTTCCAGATCACGGGCCAGCCCACGCCGCAGGCCGCCGCCGACCTCGCGCTGCTGCTGCGCGCAGGCTCGCTCGCCGCGCCGATGGACATCATCGAGGAACGCACGGTTGGCCCGAGCCTTGGCGCGGACAACATCCGCAAGGGCTTCGACTCGGTGATCTACGGCTTCGCCGCCATCGCCGTGTTCATGATCGCGTACTACATGCTGTTCGGCGCGATCTCGATGATCGGCCTGTCGGTGAACCTGCTGCTGCTCGTGGCCGTGCTCTCCATGCTGCAGGCCACGCTCACGCTGCCGGGTATCGCGGCTATTGCGCTGGCGCTCGGTATGGCGATCGACGCGAACGTGCTGATCAACGAGCGCGTGCGCGAAGAACTGCGCAACGGCGCGCCGCCGCAGCTGGCCATCCAGAACGGCTACGCACACGCCTGGGCGACGATTCTCGACTCGAACGTGACTACGCTCATCGCCGGTCTCGCTCTGCTAGCGTTCGGTTCGGGCCCGGTGCGCGGCTTCGCGATCGTGCACTGTATCGGCATTCTCACGTCGATGTTCTCGGCCGTGTTCTTCTCGCGCGGTCTCGTGAACCTCTGGTACGGCGGCAAGAAGAAGCTCAAGTCGCTCGCGGTGGGTCAGGTGTGGCGTCCGGAGCCTGATGAAGGCACGCCCGCGCTCGCCGGCGCCGATGCCGGCACCGACACGGGCCGCGCCGTCGCCGCGACGGCCACGAAGCGTGAGCCGGCCAAGGCCGGCGCCAAAGGCGCCGCGCGCGCCAAGCCGGTCGTGCGCCGCCGTGACGCCTCGGGCGGCTCCGGCAACAACACCGGCTCGTCCCGCTGATACGGAGTCAAGACCATGGAATTTTTCCGCATCCGCAAAGACATCCCGTTCATGAAGCACGCGTTGATCTTCAACGCGATCTCGCTCCTGACCTTCATCGCGGCGGTGTTCTTCCTCTTCCACCGCGGCCTGCACCTGTCGATCGAATTCACGGGCGGCACGGTCATCGAAGTGCAGTATCCGCAGGCGGTGCCGCTCGAGCCGCTGCGCGACTCGCTCAACAAGATCGGCTACGGCGACGCCCAGGTGCAGAACTTCGGTACTTCGCGCGACGTGCTGATCCGCCTGCCGCTCAAGCAGGGCCTGAGCTCCGCGCAGCAGAGCGACCAGGTGATGTCCACGCTCAAGGCCGCTGAACCGCAGGTGCAGCTGCAGCGCGTGGAGTTCGTCGGCCCGCAGGTGGGCAAGGAGCTCGCCACCGACGGCCTGCTCGCGCTCGCCTGCGTGGTGGCGGGCATCGTCATCTACCTGTCGTTCCGCTTCGAATGGAAGTACGCCGTAGCCGGCGTGATCGCGAACTTGCACGACGTCGTGATCATCCTGGGCTTCTTCGCGTTCTTCCAGTGGGAGTTCTCGCTCTCGGTGCTGGCGGCGGTGCTCGCCGTGCTCGGCTACTCGGTGAACGAATCGGTCGTTATCTTCGACCGGATTCGCGAGACCTTCCGGCGCGAGCGCAAGATGAGCGTGACCGAAGTCATCAACCACGCCATCACCAGCACGATGTCGCGAACCATCATCACCCACGGCTGTACGCAGATGATGGTGCTCTCGATGTTCTTTTTCGGCGGCCCGACGCTGCACTACTTCGCACTGGCGCTGACGGTGGGTATTCTCTTCGGCATCTACTCGTCGGTGTTCGTCGCGGCGGCGCTCGCGATGTGGCTCGGCGTGAAGCGCGAAGACCTCATCAAGGACAAGAAGGAAAAGTTCGATCCGAACGATCCGAACGCGGGCGCGCAGGTCTAAGCGGCGCACCAGCAAAAAAAGCCGGTCCTTGCGAACCGGCTTTTTTTTCGTGCCTGCGCAACGGCCTTCGCCGCGCTACCCTACTGCTTGATCCCTTCGGCCTGGATATGCAGCGTGGTCTTCATCTTGAAGCCATACTTCTTGCCCGAGTCCATGCCGAAGTCGTCGCGATTGAATGCGGCCTCGGCCTCCACGCCGCACACCTCGCGTTTGAGCACCGGGTGCTGCATGCACTTGAACGACTCGATCTCGAGCTTGAGCGGCCGCGTCACGCCGTGCAGCGTGAAGTCGCCGATCACTTCCTTGGGCGTGTCGCCATTGAAGACGATGCGCGTGCCCTTGTAGGTGGCCGTGGGGTACTTCGCGACATCGAGAAAGTCGTCGCCCACCAGGTGCTGGTCGAGCTGCGGATTGCCGGTCTGGATCGACGCCGGATCGATCGTCACGTCCACGGTGCCCGTTTTGGCCGCGCGGTCCAGCGTGACCATGCCCGTGGTCTTCGTGAACTTGCCGCGCCACGTGGACAGACCGCCGAAGTGGTCGGACTCGAAGCTCGGAAACGTGTGGTTCGGATCGAGCTGGTAAGTATCGGCGGCGTGCGCGGCGTGCGTCACCAGGGCGGCGAGCGACACGGCGCCCCCTGCGGCCATCAGTGCGAGCTTGTTCAATAGCACCTCCTCGGAGTCGTCGATCTACTTGTGCGCGACGACGATATGAAATTTGATGAGCACTTCGTCGGCGACGATCGAGGTGTCCTTCCACTCGCCGGTGCCGATTTCGAAGGCGAGCCGGTGGATCGGCAACGTGCCGTCGAAGGTCTGCGTCCCGCCCTGCTGCGTGAGCACGACGGGGACGGCCACGTTCTGCGTGTGCCCCTTGATCGTCAGTTTGCCGCTCACGCTGTACTGGTTCGTTCCGGTCGGCGCGATGGCGGTCGAGACGAACGTTGCCTGCGGGAACGTCTTCGCGTCGAACCATTCGGGCCCGTGCACCGAATCGTTGTAGGTCGGGTCTCCCAGATCATAGCTCGCCGTGTCGACCGTGATCTTCGCGCTGCCGCCCGCGGGTTTGGCCGGATCGAAGGCGATCTGCGCGTCGAACTTCGTGAAGCTGCCCTGGACCGGTACGTTCATCTGGCGCGAGACGGCGACGATCGTGCTCTTCGCCGCGTCGAGCTGCGCATGGGCGGCCCCGCCCGCGAGCAGCACCGCGGCGGCGCCGGTCCACACTGCCGCGGCCCCGACCGCCGGGCGCCACCGATAAGAACGAATCCACCTCGACAAGGCTTCCATGATCGTCTCGCTTTGATTGCGTAGTCATTGGCTTCGTGGATGGGCAGCGGCCACCTTGCGCAGCCATGCATGCTCCATGCCCGAAAGATAATCCAAATTGGGTGACTGCAAACATCCGGAGATAAGGGCCGGGTCCGGGCCGGGCTCGCACACGCGCACGGCGCAAACGTGGCACACTTCGCAGCCCGTTCGCCGGCCACGCGAGCGCCGCTTGAGCGGCTGACCCGCGGCTTGCCCCGCGGCAGCCCCGGCGGCCGCCCCGTCGGGGGTCGGCGGCTCGTTCCGGCACGCCGCCGGGCGCGTTTGGTAACATGGCGCGAAGCGCTGTCGGCACCTTCCTGATTGTGTGCCGCCGCAGCGCGTCCCTCGTTCACGTCGTATTGCGTCACCTGCCCGCATGGCCCAGGACAAACTGATCGCGTGTCACGATTGCGACGCGCTCTACCGCAAACCGCGGCTGCTAGGCCGCCAGTCAGCGCGCTGCTCGCGCTGCGGCGCCACGCTCTACAGCAGCGCCGCGTCCCGGCTCGACCGCATCTGCGCCATCACGGTCGCGGCGCTCGTCACCTTCATCATCGCCCAGTCGTTCCCGATCATCGAGCTCGATGCGAACGGTATCACTACGGAGTCGAGCCTGTTCGGCGCCCTCGTGGTGCTGTGGCACGAGGACATGGAGATCATCGCGGTGATCGTCTTCTGCGCAACCATCCTTTTTCCGCTCACGGAGATGGTAGCGTTGCTTTACGTCCTGCTGCCGGTGCGGCGCGGCTTCATTCCACCGGGCTTCGACCACGTGCTGCGCGCCATCCAGTTCGTGCGGCCCTGGGGCATGCTCGAAGTCTTCATGCTGGGCGTGCTCATCACGATCGTGAAAATGGTGAGCCTCGCGCGCGTGATTCCCGAAACCGCGCTCTTCGCCTTCGGCGCGCTCACGCTGATGTTCACCGTGGTCGTCACCTTCGATGCGCGCACGCTCTGGGACATCGCCGACGGCCTGCGCGACGCCGCACGCGCGGCGCGCGAGGGCGGCGCGGGTCCGGGCGGCCTCGCGGGCGACGCCGGCTCGGGCGGACCGCACGCGCCGCCTTCGCCCGCCGCGCCGTCACCGGCTGCGTCCCATCCGCTCTCCGAGCCCGAGATCCGCGAGCCCGGCGAGCGCGCGCAAGACCCGGCGGCGCCGCGCGGCGGCCCGCTCCCCAAGGGGCCCCGATGAAATACCAGACCGCCAGCGACGCCGGCTACGTCTCCTGCCACGCCTGCGGGCACGTGCAGCCGCACGTGCGCGCGCCGAAGCACGCGCGCTGCGCACGCTGCGGCTCGCCCGTGCACGAGCGCAATCCGGACAGCATCATGCGCACGTGGGCGCTCCTGATTGCCGCGGCGCTGCTCTACATCCCCGCGAACCTGCTGCCTGTGATGCATACGGCCTCGCTCGTCGGCGACGAGGACGACACCATCATGAGCGGCGTGGTCTACTTCTGGACCTCGGGCGACTGGCCGCTCGCCGTGATCGTCTTCATCGCCAGCATTCTCGTGCCGATGCTCAAGCTGTCGGTGCTCGCGCTGCTCGCGATCACCTCGCAGCGCGGCTCGACATGGCGGCCCGTGGAACGCACGAAGCTCTACCGGCTCGTCGAATTCATCGGGCGCTGGTCGATGCTCGACGTGTTCGTTGTCACGCTAACCGTGGCGCTGGTACGCTTCCAGTCGCTTGCGGTCATCACGGCGGGCCCCGGCGCGATCGCGTTCGGCTCGGTCGTGATCCTGACGATGATCGCCTCGATGCAGTTCGATCCGCGCTTGATCTGGGATCCGGTGGACGAAGACAAACACAAACCTGCGCAACACACACAGGATCAACCCCATGAATAGTCCGAAAGGACCGACCCCGCCCAATCTGCCGGAGCCGGAGATCGTCAAGCCGCGGCGCTGGCTGCCTTCGCTCGTCTGGATCGTGCCGATCGTCGCGGCGCTGATCGGCGTGGCGCTCGTCGTGAAGTCGGTCGCCACGCGCGGCCCGACCATCACGATCAGCTTCGTGAGCGCCGAAGGGCTCGAGCCCGGCAAGACCAAGGTCAAGTACAAGGACGTGGACATCGGCTCGGTGCGTGCGATCAAGCTCTCGCCCAACCTTTCGCATGTGATCGTCACGGTCGAACTCACCAAGGACGCCGAACGCTTCGCCGTGAAGGACAGCCGCTTCTGGGTCGTGCGCCCGCGCGTGGGCGCAAGCGGCGTCTCGGGCCTCACCACGCTGCTCTCGGGCTCGTATATCGGCGCCGACGCTGGCCGCTCGCAGGAATCGCAAAGCGACTTCGTCGGGCTGGAAGCGCCGCCTGCCGTGACCATCGACGAGAAGGGGCATCGCTATACCTTGCACAGTTCGACGCTCGGCTCGCTCGACATCGGCACGCCGATCTTCTTCCGGCGCATCCAGGTAGGCCAGGTGACGGGCTATTCGCTCGACAAGGACGGCACCGGCGTGACGGTACAGGTGTTCGTGAGCGCGCCCTTTGACCAGTACGTGGGTACCAACACGCGCTGGTGGCACGCGAGCGGCGTGAACGTGCAGCTCGATTCGAACGGCATCAAGGTCAACACGCAGTCGCTCGCCACGATCGTGGTGGGCGGCCTCGCGTTCCAGGCGCCGCCCGGCCAGTCCATGGGCCCCCAGGCGCCCGACAGCGCCACCTTCGCGCTCGCCTCCGACGAGGCTGAGGCAATGCGCGAGCCGGACGGCGCGCCGCAACGCGTGGTCATGTACTTCAACCAGTCGTTGCGCGGCCTTTCGGTGGGCGCGACGGTCGATTTCCGCGGCATCGCGCTCGGTCAGGTAACCGACATCGGCATCGAGTACGACCCGAAGCAGCACAACTTCACGATGCCCGTGACGATCGACCTCTACCCGCTGCGCCTGTCGCGCCGCATCCGCGGCGAAACGCCCGCGCCGCATACGCCGCAAAGCCAGGAGCTGATCAAGCGGCTCGTCGCGCGCGGCCTGCGCGGCCAGTTGCGCACCGGCAACCTGATCACGGGTCAGCTTTACATCGCGCTCGACATCTTCCCGAAGGCGGGCCCGGCGACGGTCGACTTCAACCACGACCCGCTCGAACTGCCCACGGTGCCGAACTCGCTCGAAGAGCTGCAGCTGCAGGTGGCGGACATCGCGAAGAAGCTCGATCAGATTCCGTTCGACAAGATCGGCAACAACCTGAACGACTCGCTCAAGAACGCCAACCAGCTGTTCGGCAAGGTGAACGACCAGATCCTGCCGCAGCTGCAAGGCACGCTCGACCAGGCGCAGAAGACCTTCAACGCCGCGCAGTCCACGCTGCAGCAGGATTCGCCGCTGCAGTCCGACGTGCACCAGGCGATGCAGGAACTCACGCGTACGCTGCAATCGCTCAACGCGCTCTCCGATTATCTGGAGCGCCATCCCGAATCGCTGCTGCGCGGCAAATCTGGAGACAAGCCATGACGTTCCGACGCGTCCCCGCCCTTGCCGCGCTCGGCGCGCTGGTCATCGCCGCCGCGCTGGCGGGCTGCAGTTCGCCCGCCAGCCGGTTCTACACGCTCAGCCCGAGCGACGACACGGCTCGCACGGCCGCCGCGCCAAGCGCAGGCAACGCCCCGTGGCTGATCGAACTGGCGCCTGTGGATGTTCCGCCGCAGGTCGCAAAGACCCAGTTCGTCGTGCAAACCGACGCCAACCAGGTGCGCGTACTCGAGCAGGAGCGCTGGTCCTCGATGCCCGGCGACGAGATCCGCCGGGCGCTCTCGGGCGACCTCACGCAGCAGCTCGGCACCATCGACGTGTACGGCTCGCCGCATCCCGAGGGCGTGCCCGTGTATCGCGTGAGCGTGAACGTGCAGCGCTTCGAATCGTGGCCGGGCTCGCATGCGCTCATCGACGCCGTGTGGAGCGTACGCGCGCTCGACACGCAGACGGTCCTGACCTGCCGCAGCGTGCTCAACGAGAAGGTGGGCGACGGCTACGACGCGCTCGTCATCGGCCACCGGCAGGCGGTCGAGGCGCTCTCGCAGTCGATCGCGAGCGGCGTGCGCGCGCTCGCGGCCGCGCCGCGCGTGAGCGTGGCGGCGAATGGCGCAAAGACGGGCGTGCGCGCGAAGGCGGCGCCGAGCATTGCCTGCCCGCAAATGGCGGCCGCAGGCGGCTGAGGGGGCGGTTTTGCGCTGGCGCGGCCCCGCGGCGTAGCTGATCCCCACGCCCCGCAGGCGATCCGGATCCAATAAAGGCTCGCCCCAGGCATTCTCGGAGGAGGCGTCAGGGACGCGGCAGATGGCGGCCAAGGGCGGGCATTGAGCGGTCTTCAGCGGTGCGGGCGGCATACACGTCTGGCCGCTCCCGCAACCCGCGTACAATAGCGCCTTCCCCGCAGCGTCCCATCCTCCTTCATGTCTTTCGATTTCTTTGCCCCCTGCCCGCGCGGCCTCGAAGCCGCGCTCGCCGCCGAACTGGCCGAAACCGCGCAACGGCGCCTGCCGCCCGGAGCACTTCAGGTCGGCGCCGAGGTGCCCGGCGGCGTGCACTTCCGCGGCAACTGGGCCGGCGGCATCGCCGCCAACCTCCATTCGCGCATCGCGAGCCGCGTGCTCCTGAAGATCGCCCAGCGGCCGTACCGCAGCGAGCAGGACATCTATGCGCTCGCGCGCGAGCAGCAGTGGGAGAAGTGGTTCTCGGCGAACGAGACGATCCGCATCGACATCACCGCGATCAAGTCGCCGCTGCGCAGCCTCGAATTCGCCACGCTGCGCGTGAAGGACGCGATCTGCGACCGCATGCGCGACAAGGCCGGTGCGCGTCCGAGCGTCGATACCGCCTATCCCGATGTGCGCGTGTTCGCCTTCCTCACGGCGAACGAATGCACGCTCTATCTCGACACCTCGGGCGAGCCGCTCTTCAAACGCGGCTGGCGTCTGGACAAGGGCGCCGCCCCGCTGCGCGAGAACCTCGCCGCGGGCATCCTGCGCCTCACGGGCTGGACGCCCGGCACGCCGCTCTATGACCCGATGTGCGGCAGCGGCACCTTCCTCGCGGAAGCCGCGCAAGTCGCGCTCGACATCGCGCCGGGGCTCGATCGCCGCTTCGGCTTCGAGTCGCTCAAGCAGGCCGACTTGGCCGCGTGGCGGCACCTCAAGAGCGAGGCGAACACGGCACGCAACCTCGCGCAAAGCAAGACCAGCGACCTGCTGATTTACGGCAGTGATATCTCCGACGTCATGCTGGAAAAGGCGCGTGCGAACTTCAAGCGCGCGGGCTTCGGCAGCGTGACGCTCAAGCAGCTCGACGCGCGCAACATGACGCCGCCCGCGGCTGCGCCCGGCATTCTCGTGGCGAATCCGCCGTACGGCGAGCGTATCGAAGTGCGCGGCCGCAACGCGCGCGGCGAGGCGCGCCCGACGGCGCGCGAGCTGCGCGGCGACGATGACGAAGGCTTCCGCCGCGCCAAGGACGAGGCGCCCGACGCCGAGTTCTTCCAGGCGCTCGGCGACGCGCTCAAGCAGCGCTTCACGGGCTGGCGCGCGTTCGTCCTCACGTCGGACCGCAAGCTGCCGGGCCAGCTGCGCCTGCGCGAAGCCGCCAAGACGCCGCTCTACAACGGCGCGCTCGAATGCCGCCTGTTCCGCTTCGACCTGATCGCGGGCAGCGTGCGCCAGCGTCCGGCCAGCGGCGGCGCGAACCCCGCCGCCGGCAACGGCGACGCCAGCTGACATTGGCAAACGCGCACGGCGGGTGACGCTCCCACCCGCCGCCGAAGCGCCCGGCACGGCGCGTCAAACCTACTGACAACACGCTGTCAGCAGCCCCCTGGCACACTGCCTCTACGCCATCCGGCGAGGCTGCCGCCGCCCGGCTGCCGCCATTCAACGTCCGCCGTTGTCTTCGAGGAGCTGCACCGTGTCTACCGATCTGTCCCGTGTGATCTCGTGGTTCGAAATTCCCGCGCACGACCTGGAGCGTGCCGCCCGCTTTTACGAAACCGCCTTCGACACCGCGCTGCAGCGCGAAGTAGTCGGCGGCGTGCCGATGGCGCTGTTCGCTCACACCGATACGGAAACCGGCGGCTGCATCGTGTTCAATCCGCATGACGCCAAGCCCGACCCGAAGGGCGTGCTCGTGTATCTGAACGCGCAGCCATCGGTCACGGCCGTGCTCGACCGTGTGGCAAAGGCAGGCGGCAAGCAGCAAGGGCCAGCGGTAGAGCTGCCGAACAACTACGGTTATATCGGCTTCTTCATCGATACCGAAGGCAACCGCGTCGGTCTGCACGCGCCGAAGCTCGGTTAAGCCACGGCCGGGCGCCGCGCGCGCCCGGCGCTATCATCTGTGCTTATCCCAGTCACCGCGCCCGCCTTCGCGACCGCCCTGCCATGACCCGCCGTGCCGACCGCCTTTTTCGCATCGCCGAACTGCTGCGCGGCCGCCGTCTCACCACCGCGCAGCAACTGTCAGAATGGCTCGAAGTCTCGCCGCGCACGGTCTATCGCGACGTGCGCGACCTGCAGCTTTCGGGCGTGCCGATCGAGGGCGAGGCGGGCATCGGCTACCGGCTCGCGCGCACGGCGAGTCTGCCGCCGCTCACCTTCACCGCCGACGAACTCACCGCGCTCGCGGTGGGGGCGCGCATGGCCGAATCGTGGGGCGGCGCGGCGCTCGCGAGCGGCGCACGCGGTGCGCTCGCGAAAGTCGCCGCCGCGATGCCCGCGGAAAAGCGCGCCGTGCTGGAACGGCTCGCCGTGTTCGCGCCGGCGTATCACATGGACCACGCGTTCTCGGACAAGCTCGACGCGCTGCACCGCGCCGTCGACACGCGGCTCGTCGTGCGCTTCGCGTACTGCGACCGCATCGGCGCGCATACGGAGCGGCGCATCTGGCCGCTTGGGCTCGTGTACTGGGGCGCGCAATGGACCGTGGGCGCCTGGTGCGAAATGCGCGAGGACTTCCGCAACTTCAACATCGCGCGCATGGAGAACGTGGAAGTGCTCGAGCAGTTTCCCGACGTGAGCGGGCGGCGGCTGGCCGACTATCTGCGCCGCGTGAACGCGCCGTCGCTGTGAGCGCTCAGCGCGACCGCAATTGAAAAAGGCGCGCATCGCTGCGCGCCTTTCGCGTGGGTCTGATGCGAGCCGCGCTTACTCCACCGCCTTCACCATCTCCTCGATCACTTTCTTCGCGTCGCCGAACACCATCATGGTTTTATCCATGTAGAAGAGTTCGTTGTCGAGACCGGCGTAACCCGCCGCCATCGAGCGCTTGTTCACGATGATCGTGCGCGCCTTGTACGCCTCGATGATCGGCATGCCCGCGATCGGCGACTTCGGGTCGTTCTTCGCCGCCGGATTCACCACGTCGTTCGCGCCGAGTACCAGCACCACGTCGGTCTGGCCGAACTCGTTGTTGATGTCCTCCATCTCGAACACCATGTCGTAGGGCACTTCGGCTTCCGCGAGCAGCACGTTCATATGGCCCGGCATGCGGCCCGCCACCGGGTGGATCGCGTAACGCACATCCACGCCCTTCTCCACGAGCTTGTCGGTGAGTTCCTTGAGCGCGTGCTGTGCGCGCGCCACCGCGAGGCCATAGCCCGGTACGATCACCACGCTTTCCGCGTTGCCAAGCATGAACGCGGCATCGTCAGCCGAACCCGACTTCACCGGACGCTGCTCCTGCGCCCCACCCGCCGCCGCCGCACCCGCCTCGCCGCCGAAGCCGCCCAGCAGCACGTTGAAGAACGAGCGGTTCATCGCATGGCACATGATGTACGACAGGATCGCGCCGGAAGAGCCCACCAGCGAGCCCGCGATGATCAGCATGGCGTTGTTCAGCGAGAAGCCGATGCCCGCCGCCGCCCAGCCCGAGTACGAGTTCAGCATCGAGACGACCACGGGCATGTCCGCGCCGCCGATCGGGATGATGATGAGCACGCCCAGCGCGAACGCGATCGCCGTCATGATGATGAACGGCAGCCACGACTGCGTGAGGAAGAACAGGATGCCGAAGCCGACCATGCCGAGCGCGAGCATCAGGTTGATCAGATGCTGGCCCGGATAAACGACCGGCGCGCCCTGGAACAGCCTGAACTTGTACTTGCCCGAGAGCTTGCCGAAGGCGATCACGGAACCTGAGAACGTGATCGCACCCACGAACGTGCCGATGAACAGCTCGATACGATTGCCGTACGGCAGGAAGCCCGGATACGGCGCGTCTTCTGCAACCAGTCCGAACGCGGCCGGCTCAGAGACCACCGCATACGCGATGCACACCGCCGCAAGACCGATCAGCGAGTGCATGGCCGCGACGAGTTCGGGCATCTTCGTCATCTCGACGCGCGCGGCGACGTAGGCGCCCAGGCCGCCACCCACCACGAGCGCACCGAAGAGCAAGCCAAGGCCGAGCCCGAGATTCGAGCCGAACTGTGCGGACTCCTTCACGATCAGGGCAAGGGTCGTGAGAATGGCGATGGCCATACCGACCATGCCGAATACATTGCCGGCGCGCGCGCTCTTCGGATTCGACAATCCCTTGAGCGCCTGGATGAAGCACACCGACGCCACCAGGTAAAGCAGCGTAACGACGTTCATGCTCATTTACGCGCCCTCCTTGCTGCCGGGGGCGGAGAGCTTTTTCGGCTCTTTCTTGCGGAACATCTCCAGCATTCGCCGTGTGACGAGGAACCCGCCGAACACGTTCACGGCCGCGAGCAGAACGGCGAACGTGCCGAAGAACTTGCCCGGTCCGCCCACGGTCAGGCCCGTGGCGAGCATCGCGCCGACGATCACGATCGCGGAAATCGCATTGGTCACGGCCATGAGCGGCGTATGCAGCGCGGGCGTGACGTTCCAGACCACGTGATAGCCCACATACACGGCCAGCACGAAGATGATCAGGTTGATGACGGTATGGTTGATGACTTCCATTCTTGGTCTCCTCCTCGTCATGCCTTGCGCGTGACCTGGCCGTCGCGGGCCAGCAGCGTGGCCGCGACGATGTCGTCCGCGAGATCGATGTTGAGCGTGCCTTCCTTCGTAACGATCAGCTTCAGGAAGTCGAGCAGGTTGCGCGCGTAGAGCGCGGAGGCGTCGGCGGCGACCATCGAGGCGAGGTTCGTATAGCCGCAGATCTGCACGCCGTGGTGCGTCACCACCTTGTCGGCCTCGGTGAGCGGGCAGTTGCCGCCGCGTCGACCGCTCGCCTCGTCCGCAACGGGACCGCGTCCTGCCGCGAGGTCGATCACGACTGATCCCGGCTTCATCGCCTGCACGGTTTCCGAGGGCAGCAGCGTCGGCGCGTCGCGGCCCGGAATCAGCGCGGTCGAGATGATGATGTCCGCCTGCTTCGCGCGCTCGTGCACCAGCGCCGACTGGCGCGTGAGCCACGATGGCGGCATCGGCCGGGCATAGCCGCCCACGCCGACGGCGGCTTCGCGCTCCTCATCGGTTTCGTAAGGCACGTCGAGAAATTTGCCGCCGAGCGACTCGATCTGCTCCTTCACGGCGGGGCGCACGTCCGAAGCCTCGATCACCGCGCCCAGGCGCCGCGCCGTGGCAATGGCCTGCAGGCCCGCTACGCCCGCGCCGAGAATCAGCACGCGCGCGGCTTTCACGGTGCCGGCGGCGGTCATGAGCATCGGCATGAAGCGCGGATAAAGGTTCGAGGCCACGAGCACCGCCTTGTAACCGGCGATGTTGGCCTGCGACGACAGCACGTCGAGGCTCTGCGCGCGCGTGGTGCGCGGCGCGGCTTCGAGCGCGAACGCCGTCACGCCGGCCTCGGCGAGTTTCCCGGCGTTTTCTGCATTAAAGGGATCGAGCATACCCACCAGCACCGCGCCGCGCTTCATGAACGGCAATTCGCTGACGGTGGGCGACTGGACCTTGAGCACGAGGTCCCCGCCGAAGGCCGTGGCCGCATCGGCGACCTGCGCGCCCACGGCCGTGTAGGCCTCGTCGGGATAGCTCGCGCCGACGCCCGCACCCGCCTGGATCGTGACCGTGTGGCCCTGGGCGACGTACTTCTTGACTGTCTCCGGCGTCGCGGCCACGCGGGTTTCGTTCGCCCGCGTCTCTGCAGGCACTCCGATATGCATCGTTGTTTCCTCCTCGACCTTCTTGTTCTAGCTGTTCTGGCTCGAATCGAGCGAAGGGAGGCCGACAAACGGCGTTCAAGCGCCGGCATCCATTGCAACGGCAAACGACGGCACCACTTTAACCGAAAGCAGCGACGCCTTTGTAGCGGGAATTGCCCGTTTTTGTGCGATGCACACAACACGCTGTGTCGTCCGACCGGACGGTCGGCAGTGCCAGGCGAGCCGGGCCCGCGCCCCTGTGGGGTCCGATCCGGCCCCGGGCAGCGTTCGCGCCGTCCCGGTAAAATACCGGCCCATGAATGAGGAAACCTGGGCACCCCACGTCACCGTGGCCGCGATCGTCGAGCGCGACGGGCGTTTTCTGCTCGTCGAGGAACACACGCCAGCTGGACTGCGCCTGAACCAGCCCGCCGGCCATCTGGAAGCGGGCGAGACGCTGCACGAGGCCGTGGTGCGCGAAACGCTCGAGGAAACCGCGCATGCGTTCACGCCGGAAGCGCTGGTCGGCGTGTATATGACGCACTTCGGCAAGCCCGGCGAGAGCGGTGCGACGTACGTGCGCTTCACATACTGCGGCAGTGTCGCAGCCGAGGCGGAAGACCGCGCGCTCGATCCGGACATCGTCCGCACGGTGTGGATGAGCGTGGACGAGCTGCGTGCCGCGAGCGAGCGCCATCGCACGCCGCTCGTGATGCGCTGTGTCGACGATTACCTCGCTGGCAAGCGCGTGCCGCTGGATTTCATCCAGACGCACGCGACGGCGCCCAAGGCAGCACCCAGGATGAACTAAGGCAGCAACGAAATGAGCAAACGTAAGGTCGTGGTAGGCATGTCGGGCGGCGTCGATTCGTCGGTTACCGCATGGCTGCTCAAGGAGCAGGGATTCGACGTCGTCGGTCTCTTCATGAAGAACTGGGAAGACGACGACGACGGCGAGTACTGCTCGACGCGCCAGGACTGGATCGACGTGGTGTCGGTCGCGGACCTGATCGGCATCGACGTCGAGGCCGTGAACTTCGCCGCCGAATACAAGGACCGCGTGTTCGCGGAGTTCCTGCGCGAGTATTCCGCGGGACGCACGCCGAATCCGGACGTGCTCTGCAACGCCGAGATCAAGTTCAAGGCATTCCTGGACCACGCCATGTCGCTCGGCGCGGAAACGATCGCCACGGGCCACTACGCGCGCGTGCGCCAGAACGAGAGCAACGGACGCTTCGAACTGCTGAAGGCGCTCGACCACACGAAGGATCAGTCGTACTTCCTGCATCGCCTGAACCAGGCGCAGCTTTCGAAGACGATGTTCCCGCTCGGCGAAATCCCGAAGACGAAGGTGCGCGAAATCGCCGAAAAGATCGGCCTGCCGAACGCGAAAAAGAAGGATTCCACAGGAATCTGCTTCATTGGCGAGCGGCCGTTCCGCGACTTCCTCAACCGCTATCTGCCGACCAAACCCGGCCCGATGATGACGCCCGACGGCAAGGTCGTAGGCGAGCATATCGGCCTCGCGTTCTACACGTTCGGGCAGCGCAAGGGCATCGGCCTTGGCGGCAGCAAGGACGGCAGCGGCGATCCGTGGTTCGTCGCCGGCAAGGACATGGCCTCGAACACACTCTACGTCGTGCAGGGCCACGATCATCCGTGGCTGCTCGCGCACGAGCTGCGCGCCGGCAACGTGAGCTGGGTGGCGGGCGAGCCGCCGGCCCAGGACCACACATGCGGGGCGAAAACGCGCTATCGCCAGGCCGATGCGCCCTGCTCGTTCCATACCGCAGACGAATTCGGCGCAGGCCAGTTCACGCTGCGTTTTCCCGACGCGCAATGGGCCGTGACGCCCGGCCAGTCGGCGGTGCTCTATGACGGCGACGTGTGCCTGGGCGGCGGCATCATCGAAGCGGTGACGACGCTCGCGCCGCATGTGCCCGCCGTGCTGCCGCCCGAAGCGCCGAAGAAAAAGAAGCGCGTAGCGCGCAAGAAGCCCGCTGCGGCGACGACCGCGTGATGCGAGCAGCGTCAGGCAAAACGTAAGAAAACACCGCGCGGCGCCCCAGGGCGCCGCGTTTTTTTATCAGACTTTCGACGCCTGCCGAACGCCGAAAAAAAAGCTTTGCCCGCTTCCCGGCCAGATTCACGAACTTGCGGCATCATTCCCGCAAGCCGCGCCCGGCAACCGCGCGGCTGACGCGCACCGCCCCTTCACAAGAGGAGAGCAGGCGCGCGCATTACATCAAGTTCGAGGAGTTCCCCCAATGTTTTCCCGACGTTATCTCGCCATGTGGGGCGCGGTGCTGCTGCTCGCGGCCTGTGCTGCCGCTGCTGCGCTCCATCACCTGTCGTGGTACTGCGTAATCGTGCCCGCGCTGCTCGTCGCGCTCGGCTTCTACGACATGTTCCAGGAGCGCCACGCGATCCTGCGCAACTACCCGATCTGGGGTCATCTGCGCTTCCTGTTCGAGTTCGTGCGGCCCGAGATCCGCCAGTACTTCGTCGAGGACGACACCGACGAAAAGCCGTTCTCGCTCGCCCAGCGCAGCCTCGTCTACCAGCGCGCGAAGAACGCGGTGGACAGCCGCCCGTACGGCACCGAGCTCGACGTGAAGGCCGTGGGCCATGAGTGGATCAGCCATTCGCTCGCGCCGACGAAGCTCGCAGGCAGCGACTTCCGCGTGCTCGTGGGCGCCAACCGCGCGCAACCGTACTCGATGTCGATCTTCAACATCTCGGCGATGAGCTTCGGCGCGCTCTCCGCGAACGCCATCCGCGCGCTCAATATGGGCGCGAAGAAAGGCGGCTTCGCGCACGACACCGGCGAAGGCTCGATGTCGAAGTATCACCGCGAGAATGGCGGCGACATCATCTGGGAGATCGCCTCGGGCTACTTCGGCTGCCGCAACGACGACGGCACCTTCAGCGCCGATAAATTCCAGCGCCTCGCGAACGAGCCGCAGGTGAAGATGATCGAGGTGAAGCTCTCGCAAGGTGCGAAGCCCGGTCACGGCGGCATGCTGCTCGCGGCCAAGGTCACGCCCGAGATCGCCGAAACGCGCGGCATTCCCATCGGCAAGGATTGCGTCTCGCCTGCGCGCCACTCGGAGTTCTCCACGCCGCGTGGCCTGCTCGAATTCGTCGAGCGCCTGCGCAAGCTCTCGGGCGGCAAACCCACGGGCTTCAAGCTGTGCATCGGTCATCCGTGGGAGTTTTTCGGCATCGCCAAGGCGATGCTGGAAACCGGCATCCTGCCCGACTTCATCGTCGTGGACGGCGCGGAAGGCGGCACGGGCGCCGCGCCGCTCGAATTCACCGATCACATCGGCACACCGCTGCAGGAAGGGCTGCTTCTCGTGCACAACACGCTCGTGGGCATCGGCCTGCGCGACAAGATCAAGATCGGCGCGAGCGGCAAGATCATCACCGCGTTCGATATCGCGCGCACGCTCGCGATCGGCGCGGACTGGGTGAATTCGGCGCGCGGCTTCATGTTCGCCGTGGGCTGCATCCAGGCGCAGAAGTGCCACTCGGACCGCTGCCCCACCGGCGTCGCCACGCAAGACCCCGTGCGCCAGCGCGCGCTGAACGTGCCGGACAAGGGCGAGCGCGTCTTCAACTTCCACCACAACACGCTGCACGCGCTGCAGGAGCTGATTCAGGCCGCGGGTCTCGCGAGCCCATCGGATCTGCGTGCGCATCACATCGTGCGGCGCGTGTCGTCGTATGAAGTAAAGCTGATGTCGGAACTGCTCAAGTACCTGAAGCCCGGCGATCTGCTCGAAGGCCGCTATCGCTATCAGCTGTACGAAAAGTGGTGGCCGGTTGCGCGCAGCGACTCGTTCGCGCCGGCAGAGGAAAAGATCGTCTGAGGAAGGCGATCCGCGACTCACACGAAAAACGCCCGACGGCACACCATGCCGTCGGGCGTTTTGTCTAAGTCACATCAGTTGCCGATCGACTGGACGTCAGCCTTGCGGCACCGTGTCGACGAACGACTGACGCTGCGAGAGCTTCTCGAAGTGGCGCGCGAGATTCGGATGCGCCTCGCGCCAGTCCAGCTCCGGCATGCGGAAGTCGAGATAGCCGAGCGCGCAGCCCACGGCGATATCCGCGATCGTGTAGCGGTTGCCCGCGCACCACGGGTTGCCGTCGAGCCCCTTGGCCATCGCGGTCAGGCTTTCGTGGATCTTGCGCTCCTGGCGCTTCACCCACGCCTCGTTGCGCTGCTCCGGCGTGCGCTGCGTGCCTTCGAGGCGGATCAGCACGGTCGCGTCGAGCATGCCGTCGGCAAGCGCCTCCCAGCAACGCACTTCGATACGCTCGCGTCCTGCGGGCGGAATGAGCTTGGCCACGGGCGAAAGCATGTCGACGTACTCGCAGATCACGCGCGAGTCGAACACGGCCTCGCCGTCGTCCATCACGAGACACGGAACCTTGCCGAGCGGGTTGAAATCGTGAATCGCCGTTTCCGCGCCCCACACGTTTTCGAGCACCAGCTTGTAGTCGATTTTCTTTTCGGCGAGCGTGATCCGCGCCTTGCGGACATACGGGCTGCCGAGCGAACCGATGAGTTTCATACCACCTGCCTTTTCTGGAATCCGGCCGAAGTATACGTTGGATTGGCCATTTTCTGACGCGCCGTCTGTTGCAGTGCAGGATTTTTCCTACAAATAATGTCAGCAAGAGACAACACCCGGCCACGGCGGCGCGCGGGTTGGGTCACCGCGAGCCAGCGCGTCCGTTTGTAGCCAGCGCTACAATCTCAGGATGGACTCGACCCTCAAGCAAAGCGCCCCGGCCGCCTCGAGCGAAGCCCACCCTGCGGCCAGCGTGGCCGACGCCGCCGACATGCAGCGCGGCCCCGACGGCGGCGCGGCGCTCTACCGCGCGCGCCGCGAGCGTGTGCTTGCGGCGCTGCGTGCGCAAGGCGGCGGTGTCGCGCTCGTGCCGACCGCGCCCGAAGCGCTGCGCAATCGCGACGCGGACTATCCCTATCGGCACGACAGCTACTTCTACTACCTCACCGGCTTCACGGAGCCCGAGGCGCTGCTCGTGCTCGACGCGAACGCGGACGAGAATCAGCCTGCCGCCATCCTGTTCTGCCGCGCGAAGAACGTCGAGCGCGAAACGTGGGAAGGCTTTCGCTTCGGTCCCGACGCCGCGCGCGAAGCGTTCGGCTTCGACGCCGCGTTTCCTGCCGACGAACTCGATGCGCGCATACCGCAGTTCATCGCCAACCGGCCGGCGCTGCACTACGCGCTCGCGGCCTCCGACCGCTTCGACGCGCAGGTGAAGCGCTGGATCGACGCGGTGCGCGCGCAGGGGCGCAGCGGCGTCACGGCGCCGGCCGCCGCGTATGACCTGCTGCCGCTGCTCGACGACATGCGCGTGTTCAAGGATGCGCACGAACTCGACACCATGCGCCGCGCCGCGAAGATCTCGGCGCTTGCGCACGTTCGCGCGATGCAGACATGCCGGCCCGGCATGCGCGAATACGAGATCGAGGCGGAGTTGCTCTACACGTTCCGCAAACACGGCGCGCAGGCGCCCGCCTACGGCTCGATCGTCGCGGCAGGCGCGAACGCGTGCGTGCTGCACTACCCCGCGGGCAACGCGGTGGCGCGCGAGGGCGACCTCGTGCTGATCGACGCCGCGTGCGAGTTGAACGGCTACGCCTCGGACATCACCCGCACGTTCCCTGCGAGCGGCCGCTTCACGAGCGCGCAACGCGAGCTGTACGACATCGTGCTCGCCGCGCAGCAGGCCGCCATCGACGCCACGCGCGCCGGCGTGAACTTCGAGGCGCCGCACGACGCCGCGGTGCGCGTGCTCGCGCAGGGTCTGCTCGATACCGGCATCATCGACCGGCAGCGCTTTGCGAGCGTCGACGACGTGATCGCCGAGCGCGCCTACGCGCGCTTCTATATGCATCGCACCGGACACTGGCTCGGCATGGACGTGCACGACGCGGGCGACTATCGCGAACGCGGCGAACGGGGCGAACGGGGCGAACGCGGCGTTGCCGCAAGCGCCGACAAGCCCGCCGCCCCGCCGCCGTGGCGCACGCTGCGCGTCGGCATGACGCTCACGATCGAGCCGGGTCTCTACATCCGCGCGGCCGAGGACGTGCCCGAGCGCTACTGGGACATCGGCATCCGTATCGAGGACGACGCCATCGTCACTGAAACGGGCTGCGAGTTGATCACGCGCGGCGTGCCGGTTGCCGCCGATGAAATCGAAGCGCTCATGCAGGACGCACAACGCGGCGCCTGACGCAGACGGCAGACGCAGACGCGAAGACTCCCCACGAAGCGAAACAAACGACATGAACGCAGTTTCCGGCAGCGCGAACGACATTCCCACCGGCGCGAATGCGCCCGCCCATTTCGACCACGACGTAACGATCGTCGGCGCGGGGCCGGTGGGTCTCGCGCTCGCGGGTTGGCTCGCGCGGCGCAGCGCCACGCAAGGGCTCTCGATTGCGCTGATCGACGCGCGCGAACCCGAGGACAGCGCCGGCGACCCGCGCGCCATCGCCGTTTCGCAAGGCAGCCGCACGCTGCTCGAAGCGCTCGCGTGGCCGCACGACGCCACGCCCATCGAGCGCATTCATGTTTCGCAGCGCGGCCATTTCGGGCGCACGCTGATCGACCGCCACGACTACGACCTGCCCGCGCTCGGCTACGTGGCGCGCTACGGCGCGATCGTGCAGGCGCTCGCGCAGGCCGTGCGCGGCACGCCGGTGCACTGGCTGCATCACACGCAGGCGCACGATCCCGTCGTCGAGAACGACGGCGTGACGCTGCCGGTCGCGAGCGCGGGCGTCGAGCGGCATCTGCGCACGCGCATCCTCGTGAACGCCGAAGGCGGGCTGTATCGCACGCCGCCGCCACGCGACGCGCACGACGATGCCGAAGAGGCCGACGAAGCCGATGCAAAGGCCGCACCGCCGGCCGCCGAAACCAAACGCACGCGCGACTACGGGCAAACGGCGCTGGTCGGCGTGGTGACGCTCGCCGCTCCGCAGCCGCACGTCGCGTGGGAGCGCTTCACGAGCGAAGGCCCGATCGCGCTCCTGCCGATGGGCGGCGTGCGCGGCGCGGATTACGCGCTGGTGTGGTGCTGCTCCCCGGCCCAGGCCGAGCGCCGCGCGCAGCTTTCCGACGCCGGTTTCCTCGCCGAACTCGGCGTGGCGTTCGGCGCGCGCATGGGCCGCTTCACGCAGATTCACGGCCGCGCGTCGTTTCCGCTCGGCCTGAACGCGCTCGACGCCCTCGTTTCCGGCCACGGCCGCATCGCTGCGGTCGGCAACGCGGCGCAGACACTGCATCCGGTGGCGGGCCAGGGCCTCAATCTCGGTCTGCGAGACGCCCACGCCCTCGCCGATTCGCTCGCGCAGCACGGCGCCACGCCGCGCGCACTCGCCGAGTTCGCGGGCCGCCGCGCGTTCGACCGGCGCATGACGATCGGGGCGACGGATACGCTCGCCCGCCTGTTCACCGTCGATTTCGGCCCACTCGCCACGCTGCGCGGGCTCGCGCTCACGGCGCTCGAATTCGCACCGCCCGTGAAGACTGCGCTCGCGCGGCAGATGATGTTCGGGCAGCGGAGTTGATCCAGTCGACAAGCGGAATCGATTCGCCAATTCGCCTTCGCCATTCGCGCTACAATAGATACAAATTGTAGATACAAGCAGAGGCGCGAATGGACATCGCGAAGATTTTCAAGCACGGCGGGTCGCAGGCTGTCAGGCTCCCCAAGGATTTCCGCTTCGAGACGGCGGAAGTGCGCATACGCCGTCACGGCGCGGCCGTCATACTCGAGCCGGTACCGCAGGACTGGGCCTGGCTCACCCCGCTGATCGGCCCGATCGATGCCGACTTCGAAGCTGCTGCCACCACACAACCGGCAGAACAGGTACGGCCTGACCTGGACGTGTTCGAATGAAATACCTGCTGGACACGAATGCCGTCATCGCAATCCTCAAGGGGGATCCGGCTGTGGTGGGGCGCTTGCGCGCACACCTGCCGGGCGATTTCGGACTCCCTTCGATCGTCGTGCACGAACTTTATTACGGCGCCTATAAAAGCCAGCGAGCAGCCGAAAATCTGGCTCGCGTCGAAGCGCTGCAATTCGAGGTCGTACCGTTCGACACGGAAGACGCGCAGCACGCCGGCGAACTCCGTGCACAACTTGCGGCCGCCGGTACGCCAATTGGTCCGTATGATGCACTGATCGCCGGACAGGCGCGCGCTCGTGGGTTGGTGCTCGTCACACACAATGTGCGCGAATTTGCACGCGTGGATCAGTTGCAAGTCGAAGACTGGCAGGCTGATGCCTGACGTTGGTACCTGAGTTGTGACGGCCAGCGGCGGCAGGTGCGATCGACGATTCGCCGCGACGGGGGTCGAATCACATTTCGCCGCAACGGCGCCCCGCCTGCCAGACACGCTGTCCACGACAAGACCAGGGTCCGCGCAGCGCGACCTCGCATCCCGCTTACGCTAAAATACGCGTTTCCCCTTTTTCAAATTCACGCCGTTCGCCGCGCCAGCCGGATTGCCATCCGGGTCGCGGCACCGGCCTCGCCCGCGCGTCATGTTCACTATCGGCCGTCACACCTTGCGTAATAACCTGTTCGTCGCCCCCATGGCGGGTGTCACGGACCGGCCGTTCCGCCAGCTGTGCAAGCGCCTCGGCGCGGGTTATGCGGTCTCCGAAATGGTCGCGTCCAACGCGCAGCTCTGGAAGAGCGAAAAGACCATGCGCCGCGCCAATCATGCGGGCGAAGTGGAACCCATCTCCGTGCAGATCGCCGGGGCCGATCCGGAAATGATGGCCGAAGCCGCGCGCTACAACGTCGCGAACGGCGCGCAGATCATCGACATCAACATGGGCTGCCCGGCCAAGAAGGTCTGCAACGTCGCGGCCGGCTCGGCGCTCTTGCAGAACGAACCGCTCGTCGGGCGCATCGTCAGGGCCGTGGTCGACGCCGTGGGCGTGGGCCCCGACGCCGTGCCCGTCACGCTCAAGATCCGCACGGGCTGGGACCGCGACAACCGCAACGCGCTCACCATCGCGCGCATTGCCGAGGAAAGCGGCATTGCCATGCTCACCGTGCACGGCCGCACGCGCGCCGATCTCTATCACGGTGAAGCGGAGTACGAAACGATTGCCGCGGTGAAGGCCGCCGCGGGCATTCCGGTGGTCGCGAACGGCGACATTACGTCGCCGCAAAAGGCGCGTGAAGTGCTCGCGCTCACGGGCGCCGACGCCATCATGATCGGCCGCGCGGCGCAGGGGCGCCCGTGGCTGTTCCGCGAAATCGAGCATTTCCTGGCGACCGGCGAGCTACTGCCGCCGCCGCGCGTAGACGAAATCCAGTCGATCATGAACGAGCATCTGGAGGACCACTACGCTTTTTACGGTGAATTTACGGGCGTGCGTACTGCGCGCAAGCATATCGGCTGGTACACTCGCGGCCTTTGCGGCGCCAATACGTTCCGGCACCGCATGAATACGCTGGACACCACGCGCGAGCAGCTCGTCGCCGTCAACCAGTTCTTCGACGAACAGAAGGCGCGCTCCGAGCGCCTCGTCTACGTCGACGACGAGAACAACGACAGCGACGGCAGCGACGAATCAACCGATCGACTGGCAGCATGAGCAAGCACAACATCGAACAATCCGTCCGCGAGAGCCTTGGCATCTACTTCCAGGACCTCGACGGCAGCAATCCGCACGACGTCTACGAAATGGTGATGGCGTGCGTCGAAAAACCGATGCTCGAGGTGGTGCTCGAGCAGGCAGGCGGCAATCAGTCGCTCGCCGCCGAGTATCTCGGCATCAACCGCAACACGCTGCGCAAGAAGCTCCAGCAGCACGGCCTGCTGTAACGCCGCTGCGTTTTTCTGGACCTTCGGCGCGGACCCCTCGATCTTTCGGCAATCTACCTCGTTATCCATCATGATCAGGCAAGCGCTCATCTCCGTTTCCGATAAGGCCGGCATCGTCGACTTCGCGAAGTCGCTGTCGGACCTCGGCGTCAAGATCCTCTCGACCGGCGGCACCGCGAAACTGCTCGCGGACGCGGGCCTTTCCGTCACCGAAGTGGCCGACTACACGGGCTTTCCGGAAATGCTCGATGGGCGCGTGAAAACGCTGCACCCGAAGGTGCACGGCGGCATCCTCGCGCGCCGCGACCTGCCCGAGCACATGGCCGCGCTCGAAAAGCACGACATCCCGACGATCGACCTGCTGGTCGTGAACCTCTATCCGTTCGTCCAGACGATCTCGAAGGAAGAGTGCTCGCTGGAAGACGCGATCGAGAACATCGATATCGGCGGCCCGACCATGCTGCGCTCGGCGGCGAAGAACCATCGCGACGTGACCGTGGTGGTCGACCCGGCCGACTACGCGAAGGTGCTGGAAGAAATGCGCGCGAACGGCAATACCGTGAGCTACGCCACGAACTTCCGCCTCGCGACCAAGGTGTTCTCGCACACGGCGCAGTACGACGGCGCGATCACGAACTACCTCACGAGCCTCACCGAAGCGCTCGAGCACAAGTCGCGCAACACCTACCCCGCTGTGCTGAACCTCGCGTTCGACAAGGTCCAGGACCTGCGCTACGGCGAAAACCCGCACCAGAGCGCCGCGTTCTACCGCGACCTCACGACGCCCGCCGGCGCGCTCGCGAACTACACGCAGCTGCAGGGCAAGGAACTCTCGTACAACAACATCGCCGACTCGGACGCGGCATGGGAATGCGTGAAGACGTTCGACGCCCCGGCCTGCGTGATCATCAAGCACGCGAATCCGTGCGGCGTGGCGATCGGCGCGAACGCGCTCGAAGCCTACTCCAAGGCGTTCCAGACCGACCCGACCTCGGCGTTCGGCGGCATCATCGCGTTCAACCGCGAAGTGGACGAAGCCGCGGCGCAGGCCGTGGCCAAGCAGTTCGTCGAAGTGCTGATCGCGCCGTCGTTCTCGGAAGCCGCGAAGGCCGTGTTCGCCGCGAAGCAGAACGTGCGTCTGCTCGAGATCGCGCTGGGCGATGGCCATAACGCATTCGATCTGAAGCGCGTGGGCGGCGGCCTGCTCGTGCAATCGCTCGACGCGAAGAACGTGCAGCCGCACGAACTGCGCGTGGTGACGAAGCGCCACCCCACGCCGAAGGAAATGGACGACCTGCTGTTCGCATGGCGCGTCGCGAAGTTCGTGAAGTCGAACGCCATCGTGTTCTGCGCGAACGGCATGACGATGGGCGTGGGCGCGGGCCAGATGAGCCGCGTGGACTCGGCGCGTATCGCCAGCATCAAGGCCGAAAACGCGGGCCTCAAGCTCGCGGGTACGGCAGTGGCGTCGGACGCGTTCTTCCCGTTCCGCGACGGCCTCGACGTGGTGGTGAACGCGGGCGCGACCTGCGTGATCCAGCCGGGCGGCTCGATGCGCGACGACGAAGTGATCGCCGCCGCCGACGAGCACAACATCGCGATGGTGATGACGGGCATCCGCCACTTCCGTCACTGATCTTCGCCGCCCTGGTTGCGTGCGGCGCGTGACCTCGCGCCGCTTGTGCAAAGCCCGCCGGACTCGCGTCTCGCGGGCTTTTTCTTTGCGCGGCGCGCCTTGTTCGCTCGCGCCTTCAAGGCTCGCGGCATCTGTGCCGTTCGTTGTACCATCGCAGGCACATCTGTCTTTCCCGCATTTCATGAGAATTCTCGGCATCGACCCCGGCTTGCGCGTCACCGGCTTCGGCGTGATCGAACGTCACGGCCATCAGCTCACGTACGTCGCTAGCGGCGTCATCCGCACCGCCGATGCCGATCTGCCCACGCGCCTCGGCACCATCTTCGAAGGCGTTTCCACGCTGATCCGCCAGCACGCGCCCGACCAGGCCGCGATCGAAAAGGTCTTCGTCAACGTCAATCCGCAGTCGACCCTCCTGCTCGGCCAGGCGCGCGGCGCGGCCATCTGCGGGCTGGTTTCGGGCGGCGTGCCAGTGGCCGAATACACCGCGCTGCAGCTCAAGCAGGCCGTGGTGGGCTACGGCCGCGCGACCAAGGAACAGATGCAGCAGATGGTCGTGCGCCTGCTCGCCCTCACCGGCACGCCCGGCACCGACGCCGCCGACGCGCTCGGCATGGCGATCTGCCACGCGCACGGCGGCGATGCACTTGCCACGCTGGGCGGGCTTGCGCCTGCGCTCGCGAAAAAGGGCATGCGGGTACGCCGCGGACGGTTGATAGGCTGAATGCATGGCCGATGCGCCTGGCCGGGCGCCGACGTTCCGGCCGCGCGCTCCGGACGGCCCTGCCCTCCGCTACACTCTTGAGCTTTCCCTCATCACAGAACCCGCCATGATCGGTCGCATTGCCGGCGTATTGCTGGAAAAGAACCCGCCGCACCTGCTCGTCGACTGCAACGGCGTCGGCTACGAAGTCGACGTGCCGATGAGCACGTTCTACAACCTGCCCGGCAACGGCGAAAAAATCGTGTTGCTCACGCAGATGATCGTGCGCGAAGACGCGCATCTGCTGTTCGGCTTCGGCACGCAGGAGGAACGCTCGACGTTTCGCGAGTTGCTCAAGATCAGCGGCATCGGCGCACGCATGGCGCTCGCCGTGCTCTCGGGCATGAGCGTGAATGACCTGGCGCAAGCCGTCACGCAGCAGGATGCGGCGCGCCTCACGCGCGTGCCCGGCATCGGCAAGAAAACGGCCGAGCGCCTGCTGCTCGAACTGAAGGGCAAGCTCGGCGCGGACCTGGGCGCGATGGCCGCCGCCGCTTCGCCTTCCGACCACGCGAACGACATCCTCAACGCGCTGCTCGCGCTCGGCTATTCGGAGAAGGAAGGGCTGGCCGCGATCAAGAACGTGCCCGCCGGCACCGGCGTTTCGGAAGGCATCAAGCTCGCGCTCAAGGCGCTTTCCAAGGCCTGATTGCCCTCGCGCACGCTGAGGCGGGCTGTTAGTTGCGGCGCCATCGTGGTGCCCTGGACGGCCCCGCCGTCGCAGAGTCTGCGCGGTACAATCGCTGCATGATCGAAACCGACAAACTCGCCGCCAACCACGCCGGCGCCGACCGCGTGATCGCCGCCACGCCCGCCTCGACTCATGAGGAAGCGTTCGAACGCGCGTTGCGCCCGCGCCAGCTCGACGAATATGTCGGCCAGGAAAAGGTGCGCGGCCAGCTCGAGATCTTCATCGAGGCTGCGAAGCGCCGTTCCGAACCGCTCGACCACGTGCTGTTGTTCGGCCCGCCGGGCCTCGGCAAGACCACGCTCGCGCATATCATCGCGCGCGAAATGGGGGTCAATCTGCGGCAGACGTCGGGCCCCGTGCTGGAGCGTGCGGGCGATCTCGCGGCGCTGCTCACCAATCTCGAAGCGAACGACGTGCTCTTTATCGACGAAATTCACCGGCTCTCGCCGGTCGTCGAGGAAATCCTGTATCCGGCGCTCGAGGACTACCAGATCGACATCATGATCGGCGAAGGGCCGGCCGCGCGCAGCGTGAAGCTCGACCTGCAGCCGTTCACGCTGGTGGGCGCGACCACGCGCGCGGGCATGCTCACGAACCCGCTGCGCGACCGCTTCGGCATCGTCTCGCGCCTCGAGTTCTATAACGCGGGCGAGCTCTCGCGCATCGTGCAGCGCTCGGCTTCGCTGCTCGGCGCGCAGATCCACCCGGACGGCGCGCTCGAAATCGCCCGCCGCTCGCGCGGCACGCCGCGTATCGCCAACCGCCTGCTGCGCCGCGTGCGCGACTACGCGGAGGTGAAGGCAGACGGCGCGATCACCGCGAAGGTCGCCGACGCCGCGCTGCGCATGCTCGATGTCGATCCCGTCGGCTTCGACCTGATGGACCGCAAGCTGCTCGAAGCCATCCTGCACAAATTCGACGGCGGTCCGGTGGGCGTGGACAACCTTGCCGCCGCCATCGGCGAGGAACGCGACACGATCGAGGACGTGCTCGAACCGTATCTGATCCAGCAGGGCTATCTGCAGCGCACGCCGCGCGGCCGTGTGGCCACGCAACTCAGCTACCGCCACTTCGGCCTCACGGTGCCGGACGACGCATCGACGGGCGGCGACTGGGAACCGGACGCGTCGTAAGGCGCACCAGCCTCAACGCAGCGAGAGCGAGAGCACGATGTCCGATCACGCCGGCCTCCCTCCCAACGCGCCTGAACCGACCAGCTTCGCCGGTCAGCTCGCGCGCCGCCTGCGCATGACGCTCGCCGAAAACATCACGCATCTCACCACGGGCAGCGGCCCGAAACTCGATTACTCGAATCCGCCGGGCGACCCCGGCCTCTTCGGCCCCGACGCCGTTTGCTGGAAGGTCCATGCCGATTTCGCCGCGATGATGGCGGGCGGCGTCAGCGCGCTGCTGCTGCAGGCGCTGCATCCGCTCGCGCTCGCCGGTGTGTGGGACCATTCGACCTTTCGCATCGACATCCTCGGGCGGCTGCGACGCACCGCGACCTTCATCGCCGGTACGACTTACGGCAGCCGCGCCGACGCGCTCGCGCTGATCGAACGCGTCAAGCGGATCCACCTCGCCGTGACGGGCACCGGGCCCGATGGCCGCCCCTATCGCGCGAGCGATCCTGCGTTGCTGACCTGGGTGCACGTGGCCGAAGTCTCGAGCTTTCTCGGCGCGTATTTGCGCTTCGTGAATCCCGCGCTGCCCGGCGAGATGCAGGATCAGTACTACGCCGAAGTCGCGCGCATTGCCGAACTGCTCGGCGCTGAGAAGGTGCCGCGCTCGCGCGCCGAAATCGCCGCGTATCTGCAGTCGATGCAGCCCGAACTCGTCGCGAGCGACCGCACGTTCGAAGTGGTGCGCGTGCTCATGGAGGCGCCCGCGCCGCGCCCGGGGATGCGCCCCGCCGGCGCGCTGATCAGGAATGCGGGCATCGATCTGTTGCCGCCCTTCGCGCAGCAGATGCTCGGCTTCGACTCATTCGCCTTCGCGCGCCGCGCCATGGTGCGGCCCGGCATGCTCGCCGTCGCGCCGGTATTACGCTGGGCGCTCGTCAACGGCGTCTCGAAACGCGCGCGGCGGCGGGCGGCGGCAACGGCCGCGAAGTAAGCGCTGCGCAATAAAAAACGGCCAACCCGCTCGCACAGGTTGGCCGGTTCATCTGCGGCGCGCCGATGCGACTGCGCGCGCCCGCGTGCTTACATCTTCACCACGTCGAGCAGCGTCTTCTTGCCTGCCTTGTAGTTGTAGAGCGAGATCACGCCGTGCTTGAGGTCGCCCTTCGAATCGAAGGTCGTCTCGCCAATCACGCCCTTGTAGTCCGTGCCCGGGATCTGCGCGAGGACCTTCGCGTGGTCGGTGGAGTTCGCGCGCTTCATCGCGTCGACGACGATGTACACCGCGTCATACGTGAACGGCGCATCGAATTCGATCGGGTGACCGAAGCGCTTTTGGTACTTCGCCGCGAACGCCGCGCCGCCGTTCATACGCTCGACCGCCATGCCGGCCTGCGAGCAGACGATATTGTCCGTGGCCGCGCCCGCGAGCTCCGCGAGGCTTTCTGTGCACACGCCGTCGCCCGACAGCACCTTCGCGCGCAGACCGAGTTGCCGCGCCTGCTTCGCGAACGGGCCGCCCGTGGCGTCCATGCCGCCGTACATGATGGCGTCGGGGTTCTCACCCTTGATCTTCGTGAGGATCGCGCGGAAATCGACGGCCTTGTCGTTGGTCGCGTCGTGCGAGAGCACCTTCATGCCGAGCGACTTCGCCGTCTTCTCGAACTCGTTCGCGAGGCCCTGGCCATAGGCGGTCGAGTCGTCGACCACGGCCACGGTCTTCACGTTCAGGCTCTTGGCCGCGTAATCGGCGAGCGCGGGGCCTTGCTGGGCGTCGGTCGCGACCACGCGGTAGGTGGTCTTGAAGCCCTGCTGCGTGTACGAAGGATTGGTCGACGACGGCGAGATCTGCACGATCCCGGCGTCGCTGTAGATCTTCGATGCCGGGATCGACGCGCCCGAGTTCAGATGACCGATCACGGCCACGACCTTGTCGTCTACCAGCTTCTGCGCGACCTGGGTGGCCTGGCGCGGGTCGGCGGCGTCGTCCTGGGCGTCGAGCGCGAGCGTGATCTTCTGGCCGTCGATCGTCAGGCCCTTGGCGTTGATTTCCTCGATGGCGAGGCGCGCGCCGTTCTCGTTGTCCTTGCCGAGGTGGGCCGAACCACCCGTGAGAGGACCGACGTGGCCAATCTTGACGACCTGGTCGGCCGACGCCGTATTGCTGGCCGACAGCGCTGCGAGCGCCATGACCGCTGCGCTCACCGGCAGCAGCTTGTGAAGCTTGAACGTCATTGAACTTTCTCCTGCGTGTTTTCTTGGAATACCCGTTCGAACCTTGGGCACGCGGCCTCGCGCTTGTCGTGCGCGCGCGTCCCTCTTCAACGCAGGGCCGGGTCTTACGCCCGGTGGCCAGAGCGCCCAAAGGTCGGACAAATATTAGCAGGACGCTTAACTTTGTGGTTGGGCTTTGGAAAGAACCCGCAAGCGAGCGGAAAGGAAATCGCTGGGGTTGCAGCGTAGCTGCGGCACGGGGGTCGCGCAGGGATGGGAATGGCAGGAAGAACAGGACAGCGCGGCCAGGCACCGCGCTGCCCGAAAAGACAGGTTAGCGCCCCGCCTCGGGCGTGCGCTTGAAGCCGTCGTCGGCGCTGACGCCGCCCAGATGCGATACATCGCCCCATGCGACGACGCGCGCCTGCGTCACGTAGTCACCGCGCTCGAAATCGACGACGTTGACGCTGGTGTTGAGGAGCGGCCAACCGCGCGGTGCGTCGAGCGCGAGGCCGTTCGCGAAGCGGTACACACAGTCGAGCACGCCGCCGTGCGCGACACACGCAATACGGCCGCCCGGATGCATGGCCAGGATCGGCTCGAGCGCGTGCAGCACCCGGTGGTAGAACTCGCGCTGCGACTCGCCTTCGGGCGGCGCGAAGCCAGGATCGCGCGTTTGCCAGTGCGCGTACTCGTCCGGAAAGCGCTCGGAGATTTCGTCGCTGTCGTGGCCCTGAAACGCGCCATAGTTGCGCTCGCGCAGGCCTTCGGTGAGCTGCACCGGCAGCCCCAGGGCTTCGGCGATGGGCTGCGCAGTTTGTTGCGCGCGCAGCAAATCGCTCGACCAGATGGCGTCGAGCCGCGCGCCCGACTGCACTTCGTTCGCGAGCTGCGCGCCGAGTTGCCGCGCCTGCGCCACGCCGCTTTGCGCGAGTGGAATGTCGATGTGGCCCTGGATGCGTTTGATACGGTTCCAGTCCGTTTCGCCGTGGCGGATAAAGAGAATCTGCGTGTTCATGGTCAGAAGCGCATGGTCAAAAGCGCATAGTCAAAAACACAGGGTTCAGTTGCGCACTTGCAGCCAGAACGTGACGGGGCCGTCGTTGACGAGCGACACCTGCATGTCGGCGCCGAACTCGCCGGTCTCGACAGTCGTATGCTTCTCGCGCGCGGCGGCGACGAAATAATCGAACAGACGCCGCCCCTCTTCGGGCGGCGCGGCCGGCGTGAAGCTCGGGCGCAGACCGCTGTTCGTGTCGGCCGCGAGCGTGAACTGCGAGACGAGCAGCAGGCCGCCGGGGGCGCCGTTGCCGTCGATGTTCTGCACGCTCAGGTTCATCTTGCCCGCCGCGTCGCTGAACACGCGATAGCCGAGCAGCTTCGCGAGCAGCTTGTCGGCGTTGGCCTCGGTGTCGCCGCGCTCCGCGCAAACCAGCGCGAGCAGCCCCTGGCCGATCGCGCCGGTCACGCGCTCGCCGCTGTCGTGCGCCACGCGGACTTCGGCGCGGCGCACGCGCTGGATCAGCGCAATCATGCGGTGAGCGTCACGCGCGCAAAGCGGCGCTTGCCCACCTGCACGACGAACTCGCCCGCTTCCACCTTGAGGCCCTTGTCGGAGACGGTGGCGCCGTCGATCTTCACGCCGCCCTGCTCGATGTTGCGCAGCGCTTCGCTCGTGGACGGTACGAGCCCGGCCTGCTTGAGCAACTGGCCAATGGCGAGGGGCGCACCCGCGAGCGTGATCGACGGAATGTCGTCCGGCACGCCGCCCTTGGCGCGATGGTTGAAGTCTTCGAGCGCGCGCCCGGCGTCGGCCTGCGAGTGAAAGCGCGCGACGATTTCCTGCGCGAGCAGCACCTTGAAGTCACGCGGGTTGCGGCCCGCTTCGATTTCGCGCTTGAACCCTTCGATTTCGTCCAGCGGACGGAACGAGAGCAGCGTGAAGTAACGCCACATCAGCACGTCGGAAATGCTCATGAGCTTGCCGAACATGTCGTTGGGCTTCTCGCTGATGCCAATGTAGTTGTTCTTCGACTTCGACATCTTCTCGACGCCGTCGAGGCCTTCGAGCAGCGGCATCGTGAGAATGCACTGCTGCTCCTGGCCGTACTGCTTTTGCAGTTCGCGGCCAACGAGCAGGTTGAACTTCTGGTCCGTGCCGCCGAGCTCGAGGTCCGCGTTGAGCGCGACCGAGTCGTAGCCCTGCATGAGCGGATAGAGGAATTCGTGGATCGAAATGGGCACGCCGCTCTGGAAGCGCTTGGTGAAATCCTCGCGCTCGAGAATACGCGCCACCGTGTAGCGCGACGCGAGCTTGATCATGCCGTCGGCGCCGAGCGGCATCGACCATTCGCTGTTGTAGCGAATTTCGGTCTTTTCGCGGTCGAGCACGAGCGCGGCCTGCTCGAAGTACGTTTTCGCGTTCGATTCGATCTGCTCGCGCGTGAGCGGCGGCCGTGTGGCGTTGCGGCCCGACGGGTCGCCGATGAGCGAGGTGAAGTCGCCGATCAGGAAGATCACGTTGTGGCCGAGATCCTGCAGCTGGCGCATCTTGTTGAGCACGACCGTATGGCCGATGTGGATGTCGGGCGCGGTCGGGTCGAGGCCGAGCTTGATGCGCAGCGGCTTGCCGGTGGCCGCGCTGCGGGCGAGCTTCTGCTCGAATTCTTCTTCGATCAGCAGTTCGTCCACGCCGCGCTTCGTGACGGCAAGCGCGTGACGGACTTCGTCGGTGACCGGAAAGGCGTCTTTTGCGCCGGTGCTGGCGCCGTTGCTGGAGGTGGACTCGTTGCTCATGCTTCGATCGGTTCTGTCGTTAAGTCTGGGTCTAGGCCGCAATTTTACGTGATTCGACTCGCCGGGCCGAGATTTGCGGGTCGCGCGCGCGGCGGTTGCCCGCGGCGCGCCGCGAACCCCAGCGCTCAGGAACGGGCGGGGGCGCGCTCTACGCGCGGCACGCCCTTCGCGCGCGCCTGCCAAAGGTCGTAGGCAACCTGCATGGCGAGCCACAGATCGGCGCGGCCGCCGTTCTCTTCGCCGAGCCATGCCTCGAGGCGCAGCGCCATTTCCGGGGAGATGCCGGCGCGGCCATTGAGCACGCGCGAGAGCGCCGCGCGAGTGACGCCGAGTTGCGCCGCGGCCTCCGTTACGGTGAGCCCAAGCTCCGGGAGGATGTCGTCGCGCAGCGTTTCGCCGGGGTGTGGCGGGTTGTGCATGCGTATCGTGTCGTTCATCTTGCTCGTGCCTCAGTGATAGTCGTGATAGTCGACCAGGACCGCGTGGCGGCCTTCGAACGCAAAAGTCAGGCGCCAGTTGCCGTTGACGAGAATCGCGTGATGGCCGTCGAGACGGCCTTCCAGCGCATGGCAGCGCCAGCCCGGCACGTTCATGTCCCGGGGCGACTCGGCCTCGTCGAGCCGCGCCAGCTGACGCCGCAGGCGCGGTACATGATCGGGCCGGATGCCCGCCTTGTTGCCAGTGAAAAAGAACGCCTTGAGCCCTTTGTGGTTCCACGACTTGATCATGATTCTCCAGACTAAGCAGATCCAACATGGGTGGGTCTGGAGCCAGGATCCGGCTTGGGGTCGGTGCGCGTCCTCCGTATAGCGTATAGGCTCACTATACGAACCGCGCGTTGCGCAGTCAACACAGAGACTCAACGGGTTGACTTCGCGCAAGGCTCCAGCGCCGCCCGCAATCGAGCAGCGCGATGAGCGTCCCACGACGCACAGATGGCCAACAGTCACCCGTTCGGCTTACGCTCGAGAGGCATTGCGCCGATAATTCCCTCGCAGGGCACTGAATTGCATTGATAAAGGAGCACAACGTGGCGCCACGCGACGCACGAAACGAGAGCGCACACGCCGCCGACGGCGTGTATTTCGGCCTGATGTCGGGCACCAGCATGGATGGCGTGGACGGCATTGCCGTGCGCTTCGAGGCGGGACAGCGGCCAGTGGTGCTGGCCGAGGCGTTCGTCGGCTTTGCGCAGGGGCTGCGCGAGGCGCTCTTTTCGTTGCAGCAGCCAGGCGAGAACGAGATCGAACGCGAAGCGCTCGCCGGCAACGCGCTGGCTGCCCGCTATGCGGTGTGCTGCCACGAGTTGCTGCGCGGGAGCAACGTGCCCCCCGCCGAGGTGCGCGCGATCGGCGCGCACGGCCAGACCGTGCGACATCGGCCGGAGAAAGGCTACACCGTGCAGATCCAGAACCCGGCGCTGCTTGCGGAACTCACGCATATCGACGTGATCGCCGACTTCCGCAGCCGCGACGTCGCCTCGGGCGGCCAGGGTGCGCCGCTCGTGCCCGCGTTTCATGCGACGCTGTTCGGCTCGCAGGAGGACACGCGCGTGGTCTGCAACCTTGGCGGCATCAGCAACATCACGGTGCTCTCGTCGACGGGCGCCGTGCGCGGCTTCGACTGCGGCCCGGCCAACGCCCTGCTCGACCTGTGGGCCGAGCGGCATCTAGGCAAGCCCTACGACGAGAACGGCAAGTTCGCCGCGAGCGGCAATCTGCACCAGCCGCTTCTGAATGCCCTGCTCGACGAACCGTTCTTCGAGCAGCCGCCGCCCAAGAGCACAGGCCGCGATCTTTTCAACGCCCAGTGGCTCGACGACAAGCTCAAGGGCTTCGAGTCGCTCACGCCCGCCGACGTGCAGGCCACGCTGGTCGCCCTGACCGCCGTGAGCGTGGCACGCGAGATCGAGCGTCATGCGAGCGACTGCCGTGCCGTGTATGTCTGCGGCGGCGGCGCGCGTAATGCGGCATTGATGGCGGCACTGCAGAAGGCGCTCGAAACGGGCGGTGTGGCGGGCGTACCGGTCACGACCACCGAAGCGCTCGGCGTCCCGCCGCATCAGGTGGAGCCGCTTGCCTTCGCGTGGCTCGCCATGCGCTGCGTGGCGCGCGAACCGGGCAATCTCGCGGCCGTAACCGGGGCCGCCGGCGAGCGCGTGCTGGGCGCGATTTATCCCCGCTGAACAAGCGCGTACCAATAAAAAACGGGGCCGAAGCCCCGTTTTTTATTACAGCAAACCGATCAAACCGAGAACGACGAGCCGCAACCGCACGTGGTGCTCGCGTTCGGGTTCTTGATGACGAACTGCGCGCCGTTCAGATCGTCCTTGTAGTCGATCTCGGCGCCGACGAGGTACTGATAGCTCATCGAGTCGATCAGAAGCTGGACGCCGTTGCGGTTCATCACGGTGTCGTCTTCGTTGACCGTTTCGTCAAACGTGAATCCGTACTGGAAGCCCGAGCAGCCGCCGCCCTGCACGAATACGCGCAGCTTCAGCTCCGGGTTGCCTTCCTCGTCGATCAGTTGCTTGACCTTGTCAGCCGCTGCTTCGGTGAAAACGAAGGGACCGGGCATTTCGGTCGCGGTAGTTTCGGTGACAGCGCTCATTCGAACTCTCCAAAAAAGCTTCTAGCCGCTATTGTAGGGCTCTTCCCGATATCGTGCTTAAGCCCACGAAATCAAGGGGTTTCTCCAGATTGTCGCAGTTTGCGCGCCACACGTGCGGCGCGCCGACGAAAACAAAGAAACAAACGAAAAAGCCGCCCGGCGCACGAAGCGCGGACGGCTTTTGCAGCTGCGCTGCACCCCGCGAGGGGCGCAGGCACAAAGCGCCAATGCGAAATTAACGCTTCGAGAACTGCTTGCGGCGACGTGCCTTGTGGAAACCGACCTTCTTACGTTCCACTTCACGTGCGTCACGGGTGACGAAGCCAGCTTGCGACAGTGCCGGCTTGAGCGTTGCGTCGTAGTCCATCAGCGCGCGCGTGATGCCGTGGCGAACTGCGCCGGCCTGGCCGGTTTCGCCGCCGCCCGTCACGTTCACCTTGATGTCGAACGTCGTGCCGTGGTTCGTGAGTTCCAGCGGTTGACGCACGATCATGAGCGACGTTTCGCGCGAGAAGTAGTCGGCGATGGGCTTGCCGTTGACGACGATCTCGCCCTTGCCCGACTTGATGAAGACACGAGCGACGGCGCTCTTGCGGCGGCCCGTACCGTAATTCCAGTTACCGATCATGTGGGCTCCCCTTAGATCTCGAGCGCCTTCGGCTGTTGCGCCGAGTGCGGGTGCGTTGCGTCTGCGTAGACCTTCAGCTTCTTGATCATCGCGTAGCCGAGCGGGCCCTTCGGCAGCATGCCCTTCACGGCCTTCTCGAGCGCGCGGCCCGGGAAGCGTTCCTGCATCTTGCCGAACGTCGTTTCGTAGATACCGCCCGGGTAACCCGAGTGACGGTAGTACTTCTTGTCGGTGGTCTTGTTGCCCGTGACCTTCAGCTTGCCGGCGTTGATGATGATGATGAAATCACCAGTGTCGACGTGCGGGGTGAACTCAGGCTTGTGCTTGCCGCGAAGACGGCGTGCCACTTCGCTGGCGACACGGCCGAGAACCTTATCCGTCGCGTCAATCACGTACCATTCGCGCTGCACTTCATGTGCCTTGGCGGAAAAAGTCTTCATGATCGATCCAAAAAAAATGCTGTGCCCTGTTTTGGTCCTGCTTGTGTGGTGACGCTCGTTGACGTCGGCGCAGGCTCTCCCTGGTTCGAGTTTCCCCGTCTCCGCGCGGACATGGATGCGGAGAACCTACGATTATAAAGGGAAATTCGGCGGCGAGTCAAAAAATCGCTTGCTGTAGGCGCAGAGGCGGGCAAAACGGGGGCCGCGGACGAAAAAAAGCCCGAACGCGTTTGTTCGGGCTTAATCCACTCTTTGGAGGAGGGTGGAGGAGACATGCTGAGGTGTCGTGAAGCACGACAACCAATGAGACGAATTATACGGATGGGCCTTGTGCGGCGCAAGGCCATTTGCATTGCGAAATCCAAAACCACAATGTGAAATTCGCTTAAATCAGCACGTCGGCAGAAAAATTCTTAAAAATCAGTGCATTGGAAACTCGCCTTGCGAAAAGCATGCGAGACAACTAGAGCGAAACCCCTAATTGCACAAGGGAAATCCGCCTTGTCCGTAGGATGTCGCGACGCAACATTCAAGCACGAGGCCTAAGCCGCGCGCCGCCGTGTCCCCCGGACATACCAGTAAGGTGCGGGCTACAATGCCGTCTGAATCAAGAAACCGCGCAGGGGCACACGCATATGGAATGCAAAGTTAGCTGGATGGGTCAGGACGGCATGGCGTTCGCGGCCGAAACGGGCAGCGGCCATCTCGTCAACATGGACGGCGCACCGGAAGGCGGCGGCCACAACCTCGCGCCGCGGCCGATGGAAATGGTGCTGCTCGGCACCGGCGGCTGCACGGCCTACGACGTGGTGCTGATCCTCAAGAAGAGCCGCCAGGAAGTGAGCGGCTGCAGCGTGACGCTCAAGGCCGAGCGCGCAAGCGAAGACCCCAAGGTCTTCACGAAGATCCACTTCCACTTCACCGTGACCGGCAAGAACCTGAACCCGGCCACCGTGGAGCGCGCGATCAACCTCTCGCACGACAAGTACTGCTCGGCGTCGATCATGATCGGCAAGACCGCCGAGATCACGCATACGTTCGAGATCGTCGCGGCTTAATATCTGCGGCAAAAATCGGCGGCAAAAGAAAAAAGCCGGCGCGGTTCTGCGAAGAACCGCGCCGGCTTTTTGCATGAATGAGGCTGCAAAGCAGGCCGATAAGCCGGATTCTGTGCACACGCCGCGTCCGAAGACGCGCCGCGCGTGGCAGCCATTCCTCTAGGCGCGCCATTGCTGACGCGCTCAAGCTTCCTACCCGCAGACGGAATGGGGGCCCCATCCTGCATCCCGAAGATGCGCGCCTGCCTACTTGGAATTGCTCCGGGTGGAGGTTACCGTGCCGTCTACGTCACCGCAGACGCGGTGCGCTCTTACCGCACCGTTTCACCCTTACCTGATCCCGACCGAAATCGGGCCATCGGCGGTCTGTTCTCTGTTGCCCTGTTCCGCGTGTCGCCACGGATGGCCGTTAGCCATCACCCTGCCCTGTGGAGTCCGGACTTTCCTCGCCTCCTTTGGCCGAAACCTCGGAGCCGCGACTGCCTGGCCTGCTTTGCGAGGCGCGATATTAGCACGGGCGGGCGCGCCGCGCCGGGGGCCGGATCGATTGCCGCCCGCCTGGCTTTTAGCGCGTCCGGCGGCCGGCGCGAAAGACGGTGGCGTCGTCGTAGAACGACGGATCCTCGTTTTGCGCCCACCAGCCCGGAATGCCGAGCACCGGCAGCGGCGCGAAGCTGCGCCCGTTGAGCGCGTCAGGCGCCGCGTCGGCGGCGAGTGTCACGCTAACCGTTTCGTCCAGATACGCGTCGCGTTGCGCGCGCGGCCACGTGAAGTACGCTTGCGGCACCTCGATCACCCAGGCGTGCGCCGTGCACGCCGCATAAGGCGAAATCATCTTTTCGAGCAGCGCGTGGCCGAATACGCGGACTTCGCAGCGCGCAGCGCCGATCGTCTCCCCGAAAGCCGCCTCCCAGCCTGCGCGCTGCGTCACGAACAGCGTGCGCCAGTCGAAGCCGCGCAACGCCGCGACCAGCGTCGCATCCGATGAGGCAAAGAGCACCGCGTTCTCGTCGAACAGCGTGAGCGCGTCGCGCACGCCGCCGCGCGTGGGGCCCACGCCCAGCACGTCGATCGCCACGGCCTGGCGCGCGTTCAGCGTCGCCTTGATGCGCGGGAACGCGAACCAGGCGAGCGCGTTGAAGAAGTCGTGGAGGTTGTGGCGCGTCGGCACGCAGCCCGTCGCCGCGATGTGCGCCTCGTAGGCCGAGCCCTCGGGCAGGTCGTCCTGGGCGATGAAGCGCAGCGGCTGGCCGCGGCCCGTGCTTTGGGCGGCAGCCAGCGCATCGGCGTTCAGTTCAGCCAGGTACGCCGCGTATCCCGCCAGCGCGGCCTGCTGCCAGCGCCGGCCGCGCGTTTCGTGTTGCGCGAACCACGGACGGGCCCAGTCGATGTCGGTGAAACTGCCCAGCGGCATGGTCCGGCGCGGGGCGCGCGCGGGCATCGGTGCGTGCGCATCGACTGCGCCGATCGGCGCGACCGTTGCGCCCGCAGCCACGCCCTGCCCCGCCTCGTTCAAGCGAGTTTCCAGCCGATCGTCTCGCCGCCGCGCAGCGGCACGACGGGCGTGCCGCCCGCCTCGACTTCGGCGGGCAGCGTCCAGCTCTCGCGACGCAGCGTGACCGTTTCGGTCGCGCGCGGCAGGCCGTAGAAGTCTGCGCCGTAGAAGCTCGCGAAGCCCTCGAGCTTGTCGAGCGCGCCCGCGTTGTCGAACGCTTCGGCGTAGAGCTCGAGCGCGTGCAGCGCCGTGTAGCAGCCCGCGCAGCCGCACGCGTGCTCCTTCAAACCCTTCGGGTGCGGCGCGCTGTCGGTACCGAGGAAGAAGCGATGATCGCCCGAGGTCGCCGCGTCCACGAGCGCCACGCGGTGCGTCTCGCGCTTGAGCACGGGCAGACAGTAGTAATGCGGACGAATGCCGCCCTGGAAGATCGCGTTGCGGTTGTAGAGCAGATGATGCGCGGTGATCGTCGCGCCGAGCAGGCCGGGCGCGGCATGATCGGCGCGGATGTAGTCGACGGCGTCCTTCGTCGTGATGTGCTCGAACACCACCTTGAGGCCCGGAAAATCGCGGCGCGTCGGAATCATCACGCGGTCGATGAAGACCTTTTCGCGGTCGAACAGGTCGATGTCGGCGCTCGTCACTTCACCGTGCACGAGCAGCGGCATGCCCACTTCCTGCATGGCTTCGAGCGTCTTCGCACACTTGCGGATGTCGGTCACGCCGGCGTCCGAATTCGTCGTCGCGCCCGCCGGATACAGCTTCACGCCATGCACGAAGCCGCTCGCCTTCGCGCGGCGGATTTCCTCGGGGGGCGTGTTGTCGGTGAGATAGAGCGTCATCAGCGGCTCGAACGTCGAGCCCGCCGGCAGCGCCGCGAGAATACGCTCGCGGTAGGCGGCGGCCTGCTCGGTCGTCGTGACCGGCGGCTTGAGGTTCGGCATGATGATCGCGCGGCCGAACTGGCGCGCCGTATGCGGCAGCACGGCCGCGAGCATCGCGCCGTCGCGCACGTGCAGGTGCCAGTCGTCGGGGCGGGCGAGCGTGAGAGTCGAGGGGGAAGAGGCGTTCATGGCAAGAGTCAGGCGCGGTAGTGAACCAACAGCGGTATGAATGAACGGCGGCAAGCTCGCTTGGAACGCGCTCAGGCTGCCGGAAATTCCGGGCATATCACGGGAAAAAGCGCGGCGTCGATCGATGCTGATACGACCCACGCGTTGCCCGCACCGTCGCGTGCACACGACAATCCGCGCTGCATCGACCCCGGCACGCGCCCTTCTACGCAGGCCTGCAATGCATCCGACAAATTTCGTATTGGCGACCCGCAGGCCGGTGATATGCTTGGAAAATCATCATTGTAACGGGTCGACGGCGGGTCCCGCCTACCACTGCAGCCGCCGCCTCAGCCGTCCCAGTCGCATTACGCACCATCAGTACCATGTGCCAACTTCTCGGAATGAATTGCGCCGCGCCGACGGACGTCACGTTCTCCTTCACAGGATTCGCGGCGCGCGGCGGCGCCACCGATCACCACGCCGACGGCTGGGGTATCGCGTTCTTCGAGGACAAGGCCTGCCGCCTCTTCATCGACAACGAGGCCTCGGCACGTTCGCCGATCGCCGAGATGGTCAAGCACTACCCCATCAAGTCGCGCAACACCATCGCCCACATCCGCAAAGCCACGCAAGGCAACTGCGCGCTCGAGAACAGTCATCCGTTCCAGCGCGAGCTGTGGGGCCGGCACTGGATCTTCGCGCACAACGGCGACCTTCAGGACTTTAATCCGGTGATGTCGGGCGTCTACCAGCCGGTTGGCACGACCGATAGCGAGCGCGCGTTCTGCCTGCTGCTACAAGGCTTGCGCAAGGCGTTCCCCGGTGCGCAGCCGCCGCTCGCCGAGCTGTTCGCCGCGCTGGAGTCGCTCACGCGCGAGGTCACGCAGTTCGGCGTCTTCAACTTCCTGATGTCGAACGGCCAGGCGCTGTTCGCGCATTGCTCGACGCATCTCTACTATCTCGTGCGACGCTGGCCGTTTTCGACGGCCCATCTCGTCGACGCCGATGTCTCCATCGACTTCGCCAAGTACACGACGCCCGAGGACCGCGTGGCCGTGATCGCCACCGCGCCGCTCACCGACAACGAGGTCTGGACGCGCTTCGCCCCCGGCGACCTGCTGATGTTCCAGCACGGCGACGTGATCGCCCAGGCGAGCGTGCCGGTGCCGCAGAAGGTGCTCGACAAGCTCGCCAACCCGTCGCTCGACGCGTCGGCCAGCGCGCCGTGCGCCGGGCAGCCGCGCGAGATCGACCCGGAAGCCGTGGACGCACTGCAAACCTGGGGCGAGTAAGCCGGGCGACGCCAGAAACAAAAAAGCCGCGCATCGAGCGCGGCTTTGTTTTCGAAGCGTGCGAAGCCTCAGTGCAGGATCTTCGCCAGAAAATCCTTCGCGCGATCCGACTTCGGGCTCGCAAAGAAGGCTTCCTTCTGGTCGTCCTCGACGATGGCGCCCTTGTCCATGAAGATCACGCGGTGCGCGACCTTCTTCGCAAAGCCCATTTCGTGCGTCACGCACATCATGGTCATGCCTTCCTGGGCAAGCTCCACCATCACGTCGAGCACCTCGTTGATCATCTCGGGGTCGAGCGCCGAGGTCGGCTCGTCGAACAGCATGGCGATGGGGTCCATCGACAGCGCGCGCGCAATCGCGACGCGCTGCTGCTGGCCGCCCGAGAGCTGGCCCGGGAACTTGTCGGCGTGCGCGCGCAGGCCCACGCGGTCGAGCAGTTTCAGGCCCTTTTGGGTGGCCTCGTCCTTGCCGCGGCCGAGCACCTTGATCTGCGCGAGCGTGAGATTCTCGGTAATCGACAGATGCGGGAACAGTTCGAAGTGCTGAAACACCATGCCCACCTTCGAGCGCAGCTTCGAGAGATTGGTGCGCTTGTCGCCCACCGACTCGCCGTTCACGAGAATCTCGCCCTGCTGGAACGGTTCGAGCCCGTTGACGGTCTTGATGAGCGTGGACTTGCCCGAGCCCGAGGGCCCGCACACCACCACCACCTCACCCTTCTTCACTTCCGTCGTGCAGTCGGCCAGCACCTGGAAATGGCCGTACCACTTCGAAACGTTCTTAATTGAAATCATCTTGCGACCTTTTTCTGAAGACCTTTGACAAGGCTCGACGCGATCACGCAAATCACGAAATAACACGCGCCCGCGAACAGTACCATCTCGACCATCGTTCCGTCACGGTCGCCGATATTGGTGGCGGTACGGAAGAAGTCGGCGAGGCTGATCACGTACACGAGCGAGGTGTCCTGAAACAGCACGATGGCCTGCGTCAGCAACAGCGGCACCATCGCGCGGAACGCCTGCGGCAGCACCACGAATTGCATGGCCTGGCCGTAGCGCATGCCGAGCGCGAACGCTGCGTTCACCTGCCCGCGCGGCACCGCCTGAATGCCCGCACGAATGATCTCCGAATAGTACGCGGCCTCGAACAGCGAGAACGCGATCATCGCGGACGCGAGGCGAATGTCGATGTCGGGCGACAGACCCAGCACGTTTTGCAGCACCTGCGGCACGATCAGGAAGAACCACAGCAGGACCATCACGAGCGGGATCGAGCGGAAGATCGTGACGTAGCCCTTGGCGAACCATTCGAGCGGCTTCACGCTGGAAAGCCGCATGAGCGCGAGCAGCGTGCCCCAGAGAATGCCGACCACGATCGCGCACAGCGTGATCTTGAACGTGATGATCGCGCCCGTCCACAGGGTGGGCAGCGCGCCGGGAATGCCGCTCCAGTCGAAGTGATGCATCACTTGCCTCCGATGTAGCCGGGCAGACGCGACTTCGCCTCGACCCAGCGCATGAGCGTCATGACGACGAGGTTGATGATCACGTAAGCGAGCGTGACGGCGATGAACGACTCATAGGTTTGCGCCGTGTAGTCGACGAGTTGACGCGCCTGGGCCGACAGATCGAGCAGGCCGATCGTCGAGGCGACCGCCGAGTTCTTGAAGATGTTGAGGAACTCGGAGGTGAGCGGCGGCACGATGATGCGATACGCCACCGGCAGCAGCACATAGCGGTACGTCTGCCACTGCGTGAAGCCCATGGCGAGGCCGGCTGCGCGTTGGCCGCGCGGCAGCGCGTTGATGCCCGAGCGCACCTGTTCGCACACGCGCGCCGCGGTAAAGAGTCCGAGACACACGACCGACGCCGAGAAGAACTGCACGCCCGGCGGCGATTGCTTGAACGCATTGCCGAGCGCTTGCGGCACGATTTCCGGCAGCACGAAGTACCAGATGAAGAACTGCGCGATCAGCGGGATATTGCGGAAGATCGCCACATAAACTGTGCCGACGCCCGCGAGAAATTTGTTCGGCACCGTGCGCAGCACACCGAAGAACGACCCGACGATGAGCGCGATCACCCACGCGCACAGCGACACCGAGACCGTCACCCAGAGGCCGGAAAGAATCCAGCCGAGGTACGTGGTGGGTTCGCCCGTCGAGACCGGGCTGAGCAGAATGCCCCAGTTCCAGTGATAGGACATCAAGAGACTCCAAGAAAAAGAACGGAAGAAGCGGCGCTTCTTCCGTTCCGTGCTAAACGCTAAATGCGGGTCGACCGGCCGGGGCCGTGTTAATCGATCGCCTTGTCGTTCGGATTCTTGAACAGCGCTTTCATGTCTTCGCTCATCGGGAAGTTGAGGTTGAGACCCTTCGGCGGGATCGGCGACTCGAACCACTTGTGGTAGATCGCAGTTGCTTCGCTCGAGGTCTGGACCTTGGCGATGGCGTCGTCGGCAACCTTCTTGAACTCAGGATCGTTCTTGCGCATCATGCAGCCGTACGCCTCACGCGACTGCGGCTGGCCAACGATCACGAAGTCGCCCGGATTGTTCGACTTGGCGCGCTCGCCCGCGAGCAGCGCGTCGTCCATCATGAACGCCACTGCGCGGCCCGTCGAGAGCGTCATGAACGACTCGCCGTGGTCCTTCGCGCTGATGATGTTCATGCCCATGCTCTTGTCCTGGTTCATCTTGCGCAGAAGGCGCTCGGACGTCGTGCCCGCCGTCGTCACGACGGTCTTGCCCTTGAGGTCGGCGAAGTCCTTGACTCCCGAATCCTTCTTCGTCATGAGGCGCGTGCCGATTACGAAAATCGTGTTCGAGAAGGCGGCCTGCTGCTGACGTTCGGCATTGTTCGTGGTCGAGCCGCATTCGATGTCCACCGTGCCGTTCTGCACGAGCGGAATGCGGTTCTGCGAGGTGATGGGCACCAGCTTGACCTTCAGGTTAGGCATGTTCAGCTTCTGCTTGACTGCCTCGACGATCTTCATCGCGTAGTCTTGCGAGTAGCCGATCACATTCTGCTTGTCGTCGTAGTACGAAAAAGGAATGGACGACTCGCGGTGCCCCAGCGAGATGACGCCCGTGTCCTTGATCTTCTTGAGCGTGCCCGCGTCCTGCGCGAAAGCGCTGGTGGCGACGAAACCAAGGAGTGCGAGCAGTGCGGCGGTCTTTTTGATTTGCATTGTTTTCTCCGGTACAAGAACCGCCGCCAGTTTATCAAAGTAATTTTTTTGAAAGAATCAAGAGTGACCCTGGCGCAACGGCTGAATGTGCGAAGGCGGACGCCCCCTTGTGGAGGACGTCCGCCTTCTATGCGCCTTGATGTGCAGCGCAAAAACCTGTCACGGCGCAGTCACGGTTTCGTCACTTCGCTGCGCGCCTTGCCTGGCGCCACATGCAGCGTCGCGACGCCTGCCAACCGGGTGCGATCAGGGATACAGACCGCGCATTTCGCGCGCCATCAGGATGCGCTTACATGCCACGATGAACGCCGCGGTACGCATCGAGACCTTCTGCTCGCTCGACACCTGCCACACGGCCGTGAAGGCTTCGCGCATCACGCGTTCGAGACGTTCGTTAATTTCGTGCTCGGTCCAGAAGAAGCTCGAGAAGTCCTGCACCCACTCGAAGTACGAAACGGTCACGCCGCCCGCGTTCGCCACCACGTCGGGGATCACGAGCACGCCCTTGTCGTGCAGGATGTCGTCGGCGGCCGTCGTGGTCGGGCCGTTGGCGCCTTCCACGATGATCTTCGTGCGGATCTTGCCCGCGTTCTTCTCGGTGATCTGGTTTTCCAGTGCGGCCGGAATGAGGATGTCGGTTTCGACGGTCCAGAATTCGTCGTTCGCCATGACTTCGGCGCCCGCAAAGCCCGCCACGCCGCCCGTCTTCGCAACGTGCTCGAGCAGTGCTTCCGCGCTCATACCGCTCGAGTTGTAGAGCGAGCCGGTATGGTCCTGCACGGCGACGATCTTCGAACCGGCTTCCTGGAACAGGCGCGCGGCAATGCCGCCCACGTTGCCGAAGCCCTGCACGGCAATACGTGCGCCGTCGATCGAAAGACCCGTGCGGCGCGCGGCCTCACAGCCGACCACGAACACGCCGCGGCCCGTGGCTTCGCGGCGGCCGAGCGAGCCGCCGAGCGAGATGGGCTTGCCCGTCACGACGCCCGTGGCCGTCTGGCCCTGGTTCATCGAGTAGGTGTCCATCATCCACGCCATGATCTGCTCGTTCGTGTTGACGTCCGGCGCGGGAATGTCGGTGTTCGGTCCGATGATGATGCCGATTTCGCTGGTGTAGCGACGCGTCACGCGCTCGAGTTCACCACGCGACAGCGTGCGCGGATCGACGCGGATACCGCCCTTCGCACCGCCGTACGGCACGTTCACTGCAGCGTTCTTCACCGACATCCACGCGGACAGCGCCATTACTTCGGAGAGCGTAACGTCCTGGTGATAACGCACGCCGCCCTTGCCGGGACCACGCGAAACGTTGTGCTGGACACGATAGCCTTCGAAGTGCGCAACGGTGCCGTTATCGAGTTCGATGGGGCAGTCGACGATCAGGATACGCTTCGGACGCTTGAGCGTTTCGAGCCAGCGCGAGAGCGAGCCGAGATACGGCGCCACGCGGTCGACCTGACGAAGATAGTTGCCCCAGGGGCCGAGATCATCGGCGTGGAGATAGGAAGGAACCGACTGCAGTTGGGATGACATGAACGCTCCGATCGAACAAGTGGTGCCATTGTCAGAAAACGCCCACGTGAAATCCAATGCCGTTTGATCATCCCGTTATGCTTTTCGTGCATAACGTCCCCGAAGTCGAAAAAACGTGTCGCGGGCGCCGTGTTCAGGCCTTACAGGCTGAAATAGCCTGACTGTTTGCGTGGCTGTTGCGAGTTCAGCTTGCCGCTTCGTCAGCGCCTGCCCTGCGCAAGTTCCTCGCTGACCGCCTCCCACAGCTCGCGCACGAGCGCCTGGCGCGCGTCGTCGCCCTGCGTCGCGAGCTTGTCGCGATAGAGGCGGATCTCCATGTCGAGCGTGAACTGGCCCTCCGGCACGCCGCGCGTGCCGCGGTCGAGGCGAATCAGCTCGCCCTGGGCCACGGCGTCTTCCACCGCGCTGTGCGGCAGGAAGGCGATGCCGTGACCGGCCAGCGTCATCGCCTTGAGCCCTTCCGCCATGTCCGTTTCGTAGACGCGGTCCAGATAGAGCCGCGCCGGTGCGTTGGCAACGATCACCTCGGTCATGCGGCCGAGATACGCGTTCGGCGTATAGGAGAGATACGGTGCGGGCGCATCGGGCGTGCCGGGCAGCGTGTAACGCGCACGCCCCGCGCGCTGCGGCGCCGAGTATGGGCTGATCGACTCGATGCCGAGCGTCAGCGTGTCGTAACGCGCGGGGTCGAGCGTCACGGGGTGGCTCGGGTGGTGATAGCCCATCACGAGGTCGCAGCCGCCCTCCACCAGTGACAGCACGGCGTCGTGCACGTTCAGTGCGCGCAGCCGCGTGTGGATGCGGCCGAGCTTCGCCTCGATGCGCTGCAGCCAGCGCGGAAAGTACGTGAGCGAAAGCGTGTGCGGCACCGCGAACTCGATCGTCGCCGCGGGCGTGGCCGTGTGGCCGCGCAACAGGGTGCGCGCCTCGTGAAACTGCGAAAGCATCGCGAGCGCCTGCTCGTAGAAGACCTGCCCCGCCGCCGTGAGGCGGGTCGGATAAACCGAGCGATCGATCAGTTCGGTGCCGAGCCACGCTTCGAGCGCCTGAATGCGGCGCGAGAAAGCCGGCTGCGTCACGTGGCGCAGCTCGGCTGAGCGACTGAAACTATGCGTCTCCGCAAGCGAGACGAAGTCTTCGAGCCATTTGAGTTCCATGCGAGGCCAGCGAGCGGATGAGAAGTCCGCATTCTAGGCCCGCGGGCGCACGCCTGGGCGGCGGTGCGGCGAATATCGCGCGACGCGCCGGACGGATGCCTTAGCGGAACGCCTCGGAAAGCGCGGCTTCCAGTTCTGCGACCACGCCGCGCCAGTCGCCGAGCGTGGACTGGCGGAATACGCGCGCCGACGGATACCAGACCGAATCGGCGCGATCCTTGCCCCAGCGCCAGTCGGGCTGCGCGGCGAGTAGCACCCACACGGGTTTGCCGAGCGCGCCGGCGAGGTGCGCGACCGACGTATCGACCGTGATGACGAGGTCGAGCGCCTCGATGAGCGCCGCCGTGGCCGCGAAGTCGTGCAGATCGTCGCCGGGCGCGTCCATCGGCCAGCGGCCCGCGACCGCCGCAAGCTGCACGGCCGCCGGGCCTTTCTGGAGCGCGAACCAGGCGTTGCCGGGAAGCGCGGAGAGCGGCAGAAGCGACTTGAGCGGCACGGAGCGGAAAGCGTCGAAAAGATGGCGCGGGTTGCCCGCCCAGACGAGCCCGATACGGCGCTGCGCGGCGCCGGCCAGAGCGTTCACGCGGGCGCGCCAGGCGGCGGCCTGCACGGCATCGGCGCGCATGTACGGCATGTCGGCGTAGATCGGCCGGCCGGGAAACTTCAGCGGCAGGCTCATCACGTCGCACCCGTAGTCGTAGTGCGAGGCGATTGCATCGTCGCCCGGCGCGGCGTCGAGCACGCGTGCGACACCCGGCACCGTCGCCGCGAGCGACGCCAGCTCCGGCGCGACCCACGCGTGAACCTGCGCGCCCAACTGCGCCAGCAGGCCCGCATAGCGCACGAACTGGATCTGATCGCCCACGCCCTGCTCGCGGCAGATCAGGAAGCGTTTGCCTTGCAGCGGCTCGCCCTGCCACTCGGGGCACGGCAGCTTGCGGTAGTTGGCTCTGGCGGTCGAGGTGAGCTTGCGGTTCTCGAAGAGCGGCCAGCCGCCGGCATAGTCTTCGCGCCGCAGCATCAGCATGCCGAGCTGAAAGCGCGATTCGGGCAAGTCGGGGTTCAGCGCCAGTGCGCGGCGATATTCGATCTCCGCTTCGTCGTAGCGCGCCACTGCGGTCAGCGCGAAGGCCAGATTGTTGATGATGCCCGCCCCGTCGGGCTTGAGTTCCGCGGCGCGCCGGTAGAGCGGGATCGCGTCTTCGTAGCGGCGCATCGCGTCATAGGCATAGCCGAGTTCGAAGAGCGCGAACACGTTGTCGGGCTCGCGTGCGATCACGGCCTCGAAGCAGGCGGCCGCTTCGGCGTACTGCTTCATCGCGCGCAGCAGGCGACCCATGTGGATCGACGTCTTCAGATCGCTGGGATCGAGCGCGGCGGCAGTGCGGAACTGCGCAAGTGCGGCGTCTTTTTCATCGGTGGCTTCCAGTGCGCGTCCGAGATTGAACGCGAAGTGTGCGCATTGCGGCTCCAGCGAACGCGCACGCCGATAGTGTTGCGCCGCGCCGGCGAGGTCGCCGAGTTCCATCAGCGCATTGCCGAGATTGTTGTGCGCGTTCGCGAAGCCGGGGGCGAGCGCCAGTGCCCTGCGCTGCCAGGCGGCGGCGCCCGCATGGTCGCCAAGGCGGTTCGCGACCACGCCGCGGTTGGCCAGATATTCGGCGCCGTCGGGCGTCTGCGCGAGCGCGCGGTCCATCAGATCGGCAGCTTCCTGCAGCTGGCCGCGGCCGAGCGCAATCACGCCCAGATAGTGCAGTGCGCCGGGATTTTCGGGGTGCGCCGCGAGCGCGGACTGATAGTAAGCGTGGGCGTCGGCGAGCCGGCCCGCGCGGTGGCAAGCCAGGCCGGCTTCGATCAGGGCAGCGGCCTCGTCGGCAGCGAGGATGGGAGCATCGAGAGTCATGGCAGCAAGTATTTGATTGAGCGCAAACTTTTGACGTGATCGCACTCTATATCCGTCTCAAAACGCCCCATCGCGTCAACAGGCCGGTGCGACTGAACGCCTTGAGGTGCGTCACGGGCCTGCGCTCAGCCGTGGCTGACAGCGCCGCCCTCGGCCCCAGACGCCAAGGTGATAAAATCTCGGGTTCCCGCCGTCTCGAATCTGACTGCAACCGACTGCCAACTGAGCGTAACGCGCCACGTTACGTCCCCATCATGTCCGACACTCGTCCCGATACCCTCTTCGCGCTCAACGCGCTCTCCCCGCTCGACGGCCGCTACGCCTCGAAAACCGAAGCGCTGCGCGACTGGCTCTCGGAAGCCGCGTTCATGCGCAACCGCGTGACCGTGGAAATCCACTGGCTGATCGCCCTCTCGCAGGCCGGTTTCGCGGAAGTGCCACGCTTCTCGGCAGCCTCGGAGCAATTCCTGCTCAAGCTCGCCGAGAACTTCACGGCGCACGACGCCGCGCGCATCAAGGACATCGAGCGCGTGACGAACCACGACGTGAAGGCCGTGGAGTACTGGCTCAAGGAGTCGGTGAAGGGGCAGCCGGAACTGGAGCGCGCAAGCGAGTTCATCCACTTCGCCTGCACCTCGGAAGACATCAACAACACGTCGCACGGCTTGATGCTCGCGGGCGCACGCGAGCACGTGATCCTGCCGGCGCTGCGCTCGGTGCATCAACGTCTCGTCGCGCTCGCGCACACGCATGCCGAGCAGCCGATGCTCTCGCGCACGCACGGCCAGCCGGCCAGCCCCACGACGCTCGGCAAGGAAATCGCCAACGTCGCGGCGCGTCTCGCGCGTGCGATCCAGCGCGTCGAGAAGGTCGAACTGCTCGGCAAGATGAATGGCGCAGTCGGCAACTTCAATGCGCATCTCTCGGCGTATCCGGAATTCGACTGGGAAGCCTTCTCGAAGGAAGTCGTCGAGCAGCGTCTGAAGCTCACGTTCAACCCGTACACGATCCAGATCGAGCCGCACGACTACATGGCGGAACTGTTCGACGCCGTCGCGCGCGCGAACACGATCCTGCTCGACCTCGACCGCGACGTCTGGGGCTATATCTCGCTCGGCTACTTCAAGCAGAAGACGAAGGCCGGCGAAATCGGCTCGTCGACCATGCCGCACAAGGTCAACCCGATCGACTTCGAAAATTCGGAAGGCAACCTGGGCCTCGCGAACGCGACGCTGCGCCACCTCGCCGACAAGCTGCCGGTCTCGCGCTGGCAGCGCGACCTCACCGACTCGACGGTGCTGCGCAACATCGGTGTCGCGTTCGGCTACTCGCTGCTCGCGTACGACGCTCTGATCCGCGGTCTGGACAAGCTCGAAGTGAACCCGCAGCGCCTGAACGACGACCTCGACGCCACGTGGGAAGTGCTGGCCGAGCCGGTCCAGACGGTCATGCGCCGCTACGGCATCGAGAACCCGTACGAGCAGCTCAAGGAACTCACGCGCGGCAAGGGCATTACGCGCGAAGCGCTGCAGACGTTCGTGAGCGGCCTGGCGATTCCGGAAGACGCGAAGAAGCGTCTGCTGGAGATGACGCCTGCGTCGTACGTCGGCAAAGCCGTGGAGCTGGCGAAGCGCATTTCGTAATCGCGACGTCGCAAGGCCATAAAAAAAGCGCTCGATCGAATCGAGCGCTTTTTCGTTTACCGCCGCACGATCGCGTGGCCGTGCGTGGCCGCGAGATCAGGACGCCTGATTGCGGCGCGTTTCCATCTGCTTCATGACCTCGTCGACGATCTGCTCGGGCGTGAGCTCGATGCTCACCTCGATCGCCTCGTCCGCGCCCGGCGCTTCGAGCGTGTCGAGCTGGCTTTGCAGCAGCGACGGGTCGAAGAAGTGGCCGGTGCGCGATGCGAGGCGCTCGTGCAGCACTTCGAACGAGCCCTTCAGGTACACGAAGCACACGTCGCGGTCGTTGCCGCGCAGGATGTCGCGATACGAGCGCTTGAGCGACGAGCAGGTGAACACGGCCGTTTCGTGGGCACGCTGCTTCTCCTCGATCGCCGCGCGAATCGTACGCAGCCACGGCCAGCGGTCGTCGTCGGTGAGGGGAATGCCGTCGTGCATCTTCTTCTTGTTGGCCTCGCTGTGGAAGGCGTCGCCGTCGGTGAAGCTGCACTGGAGGCGCTCGGCGAGCATTTCGCCGATGCGTGTCTTGCCTGCGCCCGACACGCCCATCGCTATCAGAATCATTTACTGCTCCTGTCGAACGGAGTTCGCGCTTTAGCGCTTACTCCGATCCCATGCAACAAAGTTGCGCGTTACACCACCGCTGCGAGGGCGAAGGTAAGCCCGAGGCCCAGCAGCGAAATAATGGTCTCCAGCAACGACCATGTCTTGAACGTCTGCACGACGCTCATGCCGAAATACTCCTTGATCAGCCAGAATCCGCCGTCGTTGACGTGCGAGAAGATCAGCGAGCCCGAGCCCGTGGCGAGGACGAGCAGTTCCGGCTTCACGGTCATGGCGCTGGCCGATGCGATCGGCGCGACGATGCCGCAAGCCGTGGTCATGGCGACCGTGGCCGAGCCCGTGGCGAGACGGATCAGCGCGGCGACGATCCAGCCGAGCAAGAGCGGCGACAGATGTTCGTTCTGCGCCAGCTCGACGATCTGCTTCGACACGCCGCTGTCCATCAGCACGCGGCCAAAGCCGCCGCCCGCGCCCACGATCAGCGTGATGCCCGCGATCGGCGCGAGACAGTCGCCGCAGAACTTCTGGATCTGCTCGCGCGTGAAGCCACGTTGCGCGCCGAAGGTCCAGAAGCTTACCAGCACGGCGATCAGCAGCGCGACGTCCGACGTGCCGACAAAGTGCAACAAATTGCTCGGCAGGCTCTTGGGCTCGAACACGAGATCGGCCCAACTGCCGATCAGCATCAGGATCACCGGCAGCAGGATCGTGAAGAGCGTGACGCCGAAGCCCGGAAGCTCGCTATCGGGCTTGGGGTCGGCCTTGCTCACGAACTGCTCGGAAAGCGGATTGCTCTCCGGCAGCTTGATGTAGCGGTGAATGAAGAGCGCGAAAAGCGGCCCGGCGATGATCGCCGTAGGCACGCCCACCATCAGGCCGTAAGCGATGGTCTTGCCGATGTCGGCGTGATACGCCTGCACGGCGAGCAGCGCGGCCGGATGCGGCGGAATCAGCCCGTGCACGACCGAAAGGCCCGCCACCATCGGCAGGCCGATCAGCAGCAGCGACTTGCCGGTGCGCTTGGCGACGTTGAACGCGATCGGAATGAGCAGCACGAAGCCGACTTCGAAGAACACCGGCAAGCCGACGATGATCGCGACGACCATCATGGCCCAGTGAATATTCTTCTCGCCGAACCAGCGAATGAGCGTCGTGGCAATGCGCTCGGCGCCGCCCGATTCCGCCATCATCTTGCCGAGCATCGTGCCGAGGCCCACCACGATGGCGATGTGGCCGAGCGTGTTGCCGTTGCCGGTCTCGAACGACTTGACGATCTGATCCATCGGCATGCCGACGGCGAGGCCGAGCAGCAGCGAAACGATGATCAGGACGAGAAACGGATAAACCTTGAAGCGCGTGATCAGCAGGATCAGCGCGGCGATCGCGACGAGCGCGTAAATCAGCAGCATGCTGCCGTGGGCCACTCCCATGAGGCTCCTCTCCAGGTAGTTGTTCGAAGTCCTTTTGCCCTGTGCGGCGACGGATGGGCGCAGCAGCGCCCATGCGGGACAAAAGTGCCGGCCGTCGCCGGGCCGGGGATTGTAGAGCTTATAACGACTTTTGGTGCAGCGTACTTAAAAGACACGCGAGCCGCGCAAGCGCGCGCCCGAAAGGCGCCGTTTGCGCGGCTCGCTGCACGCCCTCCGTACACGCGGGGCGCGGCATTCCGGTCTTCGTTGCGCCGCAACATGCGGCGCGCGCGTCAGCGCATCGAGCAGACGCGCTCGATTAGCGCACCGGGCGCGACAACTCGCTCGCGGCGTGCGCAAGGCGCGTGACTTCGTCCCAGTTCTGCGCGGCGATGGCCGCCTTCGGCGTGAGCCACGAACCGCCCACACACACCACGTTGGGCAGCGCGAGGAAGGTCGGCGCGGATTCGGCGCTGATACCGCCCGTGGGGCAGAACTTGAGCGTCGGGAACGGGCCGTGGAAGGCCTGCAGCATGTTCAGGCCGCCGGCCGGCACCGCCGGGAAGAACTTGACGATCTCGTAGCCCAGTTCCATCGCGACGATGATGTCGGTCGGCGTCATCACGCCCGGCAGCAGCGGCAGGCCCGCGTCGAGCGAAGCCTGATGGATCTCGCGCGTGAGGCCCGGCGAAACGCCGAACTGTGCGCCGGCTTTCTTCGCGAGCGCGCAGTGCTCGGGCTTCGTGATCGTGCCCACGCCCACGACGATGTCCGGCGCGATCTTCGCGGCGCGCTCGATCGCTTCGAGGCCGGCCTTCGTGCGCAGCGTGATTTCGAGCACCTTCACGCCGCCCGCGTGGAGCGCGCGGGAAACGTGCTCGCCCTGCTCCGGCGTGTCGAATGCGAGCACCGGGATGACGGGACCGAGGCGAACGATGTCGGCGACTGTGCTATTTGCCATGTTCAGGCTCCTTGATGATGAATTGAGTTCGCGGCGTGGGCCGGCGCATGCGCGGCAGCAGCGGCCGGTGCGGGCGCGGCCTGCTCGCCCACGAGCGGACCGAACACCGTGGCGCCCAGCTCCGCCGGCGCGGCGGTGGCGCGGAACACGCCGAACAGTTCGCGGCCAAAGCCCACTTCATTGAGCTCCTGATGCGCGGGCTGCGCGACCGGACGGGCATCCCACTCGGCAGCATCGACTTCGATGTCGAGCACGCCTTCCACTGCGTCGATCACGATCGTATCGCCGTCGCGCACCTTGCCGATCGGGCCGTGCAGCAGCGTTTCCGGCGAAACGTGGATGACCGCGGGCACCTTGCCCGACGCTCCCGACATGCGCCCGTCGGTCACGAGCGCCACGTGAAAGCCCTTGTCCTGCAGCACGCCGAGCAACGGCGTGAGGCGGTGCAGCTCCGGCATGCCATTCGCACGCGCGCCCTGGAAGCGCACCACGGCCACGAAATCGCGCTCGAGTTCGCCGCGGTCGAATGCTTCCTGCACGGCTTCCTGCGAATCGAACACGATGGCGGGCGCACGCACCTTGCGGCGCTCCGGCGCAACCGCGGAAACCTTGATGACACCGCGGCCCAGACGGCCCTGCATCAGGCGCAGGCCGCCGTCCGGCTGGAACGGCGTCGGCAGCGGACGCAGCACGGATTCGTCGGCGCTCTTCTCCACCGCCGGCACCCAGGTGAGCTTGCCGTCGATGAGCTTCGGCTCCTCGGTGTAATGACGCAGGCCACGGCCCGCGACGGTATTCACGTCTTCGTGCAGCAGCCCGCCGTCGAGCAGTTCGCGCACGAGGAAGGCGATGCCGCCCGCCGCGTGGAAATGATTCACGTCGGCCTTGCCGTTCGGATAGACGCGTGCGAGCAGCGGCACGGCGTCCGACAGCACGTCGAAGTCGTTCCAGTCGATGATGATGCCCGCCGCCCGCGCCATCGCCACGAGGTGCAGCGTGTGGTTGGTCGAGCCGCCCGTCGCCATCAGCGCGACGATGCCGTTGATCACGGCCTTCTCGTCGACCACATGGCCGATCGGCGTGTAGTTGCCGCGCTCGACGGTGAGTTCGAGCACGCGGCGCGCCGCCGCGGCGGTGAGTTCGTCGCGCAACGGCGTATGCGGATGGATGAAGGCCGAACCCGGCAGATGCAGGCCCATGATCTCCATGAGCATCTGGTTGCTGTTGGCCGTGCCGTAGAACGTGCAGGTGCCGTGGCCGTGATACGCGGCGGCCTCCGATTCGAGCAGCGCCGCGCGATCGCACTGGCCGGTGGCGAACTGCTGGCGCACCTTGGCCTTGTCGTCGTTCGTGATGCCGCTCGTCATCGGGCCGGCGGGCACGAAAATGGTCGGCAGGTGGCCGAATTGCAGTGCGCCGATCACCAGGCCCGGCACGATCTTGTCGCACACGCCGAGGCAGAGCGCCGCATCGAACATGTTGTGCGTGAGCGCGACGGCCGTGCTCATCGCGATCACTTCACGCGAAAAGAGCGACAGCTCCATGCCGGCGTTGCCTTGCGTCACGCCATCGCACATCGCCGGCACGCCGCCCGCGAACTGCGCGACGCCGCCGCCTTCGCGGGCCGCCTTCTTGATGATGTCGGGGAAATCCTTGTAGGGCGCGTGAGCCGAGAGCATCTCGTTGTACGCCGAGACGATGCCGATATTCGGCTCGCGGATCGACTTGATCGAGATCTTGTCGCGGCCCTCGAGGCCGGCGAAGCCGTGGGCAAGATTCGCGCACGAGAGCGCGCCGCGCGCCGGGAACCGGTCCTGAGCCGCCGCGATGCGCGCCAGATAGGCCTCGCGCGTGGGCTTGCTGCGCTCGATCACGCGCTGCGTGACCTTCATCAACTGAGAATGCGGGGAAACCATCGAATCTCCTTCCTTCTTGTCACGGCGGGGACGCTCGGGGCCAGATCAGGCGCGCTTTGGGCGCACCAGACAGCGATGGCGCGATGTTAGTAGAAAAACTACAAGACGACAATCCCGGTAAGACCCTGGGAGCGCGACGGTAAGCGAACGCCTAGTCTCATTATTTACAGGCCTTGCGCGTCGATGCGCGGCTGGACTGAAAAGGAGCAAACGGCGATCCTGTAGTTTTTGTACATAACGTCCGATCCGTTATAGTCCACGGATCTTTCAGCATAGTGCGAGTTTCCTGATGCTGCTGTCCCAGATGAAAGCCATGCGCGAGCAATTGCGCCCTTCGGAGCGCAAGCTCGCCGATTACGTGATTCAGGCGCCGCGCGAGGTGCTCGATCTGTCCATGACCGAGGTCGCCGAGCGCGCGGGCGTGAGCCAGCCGACCATCGCGCGGTTTTGCCATGCGCTGGGATTCTCGGGATTCCGCGAGTTCAAGATTCGTCTCGCGCAGGCCGTTGCCGCGGATCTGCCCTCGGAACATCCGGCCGTCTACCGCGACGTGAGCCCGGACGAGCCGGTGCCGGGCGTCGCGGCCAAGGTGCTCGACCGCACCATCGGCGCGCTCCTGCAGGTACGCAACAACCTCTCCACGGACTCGCTCGCCGCGGCGATCGGCCTGCTCGCGCATGCGGCGCGCATCGAGTTCTATGGTGCGGGTGGCTCGGGCATCGCCGCGCAGGACATGCAGCACAAGTTCTTCCGGCTCGGCATGCCGAGCGTTGCGTATTCGGATCCACAGACGTTCCTGATGTCGGCGGCGCTGCTCGGCCCCGGCGATGTCGTGGTGGCGATCTCGAACACGGGGCGCACGCGCGACATCGTGGATGCCGCGCGCACGGCGCTCGATCGCGGCGCCAAGGTGATCGCCATCACGCATGGCACGTCGCCGCTCGCGCGCCTGGCGAGCGTCGGCCTGCACGCGAACGTCGACGAGGACACCGACGTCTTCTCGCCGATGACTTCGCGGACTTCGCATCTCGCGATCGGCGACATACTCGCGGTGGGTGTGGCGCTGCAGCGCGGTCCGGAGCTTGCAGAGAAACTAGCCGATGCGAAGGAGATCATCGCGCGAAGAAGGCTGGACGCGAACGGCTAACGGCGGACCAGAAGGCGCCCCACAAAAAAAGCGGACTCCCGAGGGAGTCCGCTTTGCGTTGAAGCCCGAACTACGCGGCCGATCGCCTGGGGAAAGCCGGGCTTACCACTGGTACGACATACCGCCGCCGATCGTGGCACCGCCACCCGATGCATACCCGCCGCCCACCTTCACCTTGAGGTTCTGCGTGATGCGCGCCGATGCGCCGAGCGCCACTGCCTGATAGCCCTGGAAGTTGGCCGTACCGATACCCACCGCGACGGTCTTGCCCTGATCGACTTCCGGAATCATCGTCAGCGCGGTTGCCGCCGCGATACCGCCGTAGGCGTTGCGCGCCACCGAGTTGACGTTGCTCTGGAGCGCATTCAGGCCGCTCTGCAGCTGCCCCATGTTCACCGCATCGGTAGCGTGGACGCCATTCGCGACATTGGTGATCCGACGCTCATTGCCTTGCGAGCCCACGGACACGGTGTTGTCCTCGTCCGCGACCGAGTTCGCACCGAGCGCGACCGAGTTGTTGCCCATGGCTTTTGCCGAGTCGCCAATCGCCGTTGCGTTCGCACCCGAAGCGATCGCACCGCCGCCTGCCGCGATCGAGCTGGCGCCCGTGGCCGAAGCCGCGCCGCTCGTCGTGTTGGTCGACAGATACTCAGTGCCGTTGACGCTGATGTTCTGGATCTGCTGATTCAGGTTCGAGACCTCGACGTTCGTGGCGTACAACTGCGAGCCCGTCACGGCGTCCGTGCTCGACGCCGAGAGCTCGGCGTCCTGCAGGTTGGTCAGCTTGACCGCCGTCGTCGAATCCGTGCCGCCCAGCGTGACCTTGTCGTGTGCCGACGAGTCGTACTGAACGGCGTTCGCCACCTGGCCCGAGATGTTGGTCACCGTTTGCTCGATGTTCGTTACACGGCCATCGATGTTCGAGATCGCGCTGCCGACGTTGTTGTAAGTGTCGCCGCCCACGACGTACGTCGGCGCCGAGACCGAGCCATCGGGGTTGACCGTCGAACCGCCGCCCAGCGCGCTGGCCGTGCTCGATGCAACACCGTAGAGCTGGCCGCCGTTCACGGCGTCGGTGCTGCTTGCCGCAACGACACCACTCGCGACGTTATGCAGCGCCACCGGCGCGTGATCCAGCGACCCGCCAAGCGTGACCGAGTTCAGCGAGGTGTCGTCGTAGGCGACAAACGCGTTCGAGATGTTGCCCGACGGATCGACCTTCGCACCCATGGCTTCGAGCTGCGCGACGTTGACCGCGTCGTTCGCATCCACGCCGTTCGCCACGTTGTGCAGCACGACCGGCGCATGCCCCGAGCCGCCGAACGTGACCGTATTGAGCGACGTGTCGTCATAGGCGACAAACGCGTTGCTGATGTTGCCCGACGCATCGGTCTTCGCGCCCAGCGCGTAGAGTTGCGAGCCATTCACCGCGTCGAGGCTCGAGGCGTTCAGCGCAGCATTCGCCACGTTCGTCAGCACGACCGGCGCGTGCGAGGTGCCTGCGCCGCCCAACGTCACCGTGTTCAGCGTCGTGTCGTCATAGGCGACAAACGCGTTGGTGATGTTGCCCGACGCATCGGTCTTCGCGCCCAGTGCGTACAGCTGCGAACCGTTCACCGCGTCGAAGCTCGTGGCGTTCAGCACGCCGTTCGCCACGTTCGTCAGCGCGACCGGAGCGTGGTCCGTTCCACCGAGCGTCACCAGGTTCATCGACGCGTCGTCGTAGTGCACGGCGTTCGGGTCCGTCCCACTGCCACCGCCTGCGTTCAGCGCGGCAATCGCATCGCCCACGTTGTTGTAGGTTTTGTGATCGACGGTATAGGACGGATTCACGATCGAACCGTCTGCGCTGTACGTTGAACCGCCGCCCAGCGCGCCGGCCGTGGAGCTGGCAAGGTTGTACAACTGCGCACCGTTCACGGCGTCGACGCTCGACGCATTCAGACGGCCGGCCGCGACGTTCGTCAGCACGACGGGAGCGTGGTCCGTGCCGCCCAGGGTCACCGAATCGTGCGTCGACGTGTCGTACATCACCGCGTCTGCGAGCTGGCCGGTAATGTTCGTGACGTCGCCTTGCAGGTTCGTGATGTCGGTCGTGTTCTGCGTCACGCGGCCATCGAGGTTCGTGATCGCGCCGCCCACGTTGTTGTAGGTGTCGCCACCCACGTTATATGTCGGGTTCGAGATCGAGCCATCGCTGTTCACCGTCGAGCCGCCGCCGAACGAATCCGCCGTCGAGCTGGCCAGGTTGTACAGCTGCGAACCGTTCACCGCGTCGAAGCTCGTTGCCGAGACTGCGCCCGAAGCGACGTTGTGCAGCGCCACGGGCGTGGTCGCATCCGTGCCGCCCAGTGTCACCGAATCGTGCGTCGACGTGTCGTACCTCACCGCGTCTGCGAGCTGGCCGGTAATGTTCGTGACGTCGCCTTGCAGGTTCGTGATGTCGGTCGTGTTCTGCGTCACGCGGCCATCGAGGTTCGTGATCGCGCCGCCCACGTTGTTGTAGGTGTCGCCACCCACGTTATATGTCGGGTTCGAGATCGAGCCATCGCTGTTCACCGTCGAGCCGCCGCCGAACGAATCCGCCGTCGAACTGGCCAGGTTGTACAGCTGCGAGCCGTTCACCGCGTCGAAGCTCGTTGCCGAGACTGCGCCCGAAGCGACGTTGTGCAGCGCCACCGGCGCGGTCGCATCCGTGCCGCCCAGTGTCACCGAGTCGTGCGTCGACGTGTCGTACCTCACCGCGTCTGCGAGCTGGCCGTTGATGTTCGTGACATTGCCCTGCAGGTCGCTGATGTCGGTTGTGTTTTGCGTAACCTGCTGGTTGGTCGCGAACAGTTCCGAGCCATTCACCGCGTCGGTCGACGAAGCCGTCAGTTGGCCTGCCGCAACGTTGGTGATCGTGCGCTCCTTGCCTGCCGATCCCACCGAGATCGTGCTCTTCGCGTTCGTGCCGGCGAAGGTGTAGCTATTGCCGCCGATCGTTGCGCCCGGAGTGTTCACCACGGTTGCTGTGGTAGTACCGGTGCCCAGCGCCACGTCGTTCGCATTGGTCGCGACGGCACTCGTGCCTATCGCCACCGAGCCATCACCGACCGACTTCGTGTAGCTGCCGATGGCGACCGAGGTGGAGCCGGTCGAGGTCGTCAATGCGCCCATCGCCACCGACCCATAGCCCAACGCGGCGTTGTAACTGCCCATTGCGGCAGAAAAATCGCCACTCGCTACTGTCCTGTAACCCAGAGCGCTGCTCGCAGCACCGGCTGCCGTTCCGAGCGAACCCACAACGGTTCCAAACGCGCCCGTAGCGGTGGCACCGAAGCCAACCACACCCGCATTCTGGCCACTGGCAAGCGTGTATTGGCCGATTGCCATTGTTCCTGCGCCTGTTGCACTGGCATTGGCGCCGATCGCAAGGTTGTACTGCCGCAGATAGCGGTCGTCATTTGTAATCAGATACGAATTTGAAGTGTCAGCCGCATAAGCGTTCGAGCCAATCGCAAGGTTTGAGTCAATGCCACTGTCACTCGGCGCGGTGTTGCCACTCCCGCCTGCGGTATAGGCGTGCGCCTGGCTCGCCGCCCCCAGCACCGCGATGGCAATCGCCACCGCCCTCACGTTGCCCTTACCCTTGCGCTTGCCTTTGGCGTTTTCTGCCGCTGCAACCCATGTTCTTGTGGTCTCGTTCCAGACTGATTTGTATGTCCTGTTCATTCCTAGCCCTGGTGAATTCCGGGAGTACCGACCGCGTGATACCCATAGGCGTCACAACCCGATGCGTGCTGCAATCTGTCGGCCATTTCCTTCAATAAAGAAAATCAACTGGCCCATTAAAGCCAACGATCTGCGTCGAACACGCCATGGCTCGATTATTTCGATAGCTCAGAAAATGCTTACAGACCGATCGGAGCCATATGCGATGACAGCAGCAACTTTATGGACTCGAAATCACAGGGAGAATAAGAGAACTCTTAAAGCAAAAGGCGCCATGCGATAAGGCTGAGGCGCACAATCAGCAAGGAAGATAGCCGCAGACAGAAGGCGTCCAAGACGCTCTCGAAGGTCGAGACAAGCGCATAAGAATCAAAAGGAAATTTCCGCGTTTTCCCTCAATCACACAGAAACTTATTACAAAAAATAAACCTTAATTCCGCACCAATAATATCCCCTACGCCTTTTCTAAAAAATCCTACGCATTCGACTCAATTGCATTAAGAATTGTCAGAGTTTTTTCGGTAAATATTAAACCCCCGCAGCGACGGGCGGCCCCGCTGTTCTCGACGAATTTCTCGACGATAAGTTATTCGAAGTATTGCGGAGGAGATCGGGGTATCGCTTCACTGACGTGTTCGTGAAGCAGGAGGACGGCTGGCGTGTTGCGGCGGCCCGCATGCGCCGCGAGACAACGGGCACCATCTGACGGCGCCCGCGCAGGGGAAAAAGCTGGATTACGCGCCGCAGTGGCGGCGTCAGTGGCTCAGTGGTTCAGAACGGCTTGATGACAGCCAGCGCCACCGCAGCCAGCATGCCGAGCACGGGAAGCTCGTTGAACATGCGATACCACTTGTCGGAGCGGCGGTTTTCGCCGCGCTCGAAGGTCTTGAGCAAGCGCCCGCAGTACGCGTGATAGACGATGAGCACCACCACCACGCCCACTTTCGCGTGGATCCAGCCCTGGCCGCGCCCAATCCCCACCACGAGCCACAGCCACAGTCCGCATAGCAGCGCGGGCACGGCGATCATCGTCATGAAGCGGTAGAGCTTGCGCGCCATGATGAGCAGACGCTTGACGGCCGCAGGCTCGGTTTCCATCGCGAGATTCACGAAGATGCGCGGCAGGTAGAACAGGCCCGCGAACCACGAGGCGATGAGCACGATGTGAAACGTCTTGACCCAGAGCATCGACATTATTTTTTCTTCTTCGTGAGCGATTGTGCAACGAGGCGGCGCGCGACGCCGTGCGCCGCCTCGTGCGGTTCGTGACTATTGACGGCCTTCGCCGTGGCCGAGCACCACGTACTTCAGCGAGGTCAGCCCTTCCAGGCCGACCGGGCCGCGCGCATGCAGCTTGTCGTTCGAAATGCCGATCTCCGCACCGAGACCGAACTCGAATCCGTCGGCAAAGCGCGTCGAGGCGTTGACCATCACGCTCGCCGAGTCGACTTCGCGCAGGAAACGCATGGCGCGGTCGTGGTCTTCGGTGACGATCGCATCCGTGTGGTGCGAGCCGTAGGCGTTGATGTGCTCGATCGCGTCGTCGAGCGTATCGACCACCTTCACCGCCAGCACGGGCGCGAGGTACTCGGTACGCCAATCCTCTTCGGTCGCATCTACCAGCGGACCCACGCCCGCGTCGGCGAGAATCGAGCGCGCCGCGGCATCCACGCGCAGTTCGACTTCCTTCTCGCGATACAGGCGGCCAAGCGGCGGCAGCACGTCGTGTGCAATGCCGCGCGCCACGAGCAGCGTCTCCATCGTGTTGCAGGTGCCGTAGCGGTGCGTCTTGGCGTTGTCGCACACGGTGAGCGCCTTCGCGAGATCGGCGCGGTCGTCCACGTACACATGGCAGATGCCGTCGAGGTGCTTGATCATCGGCACGCGCGCCTCGGCCATCAGGCGCTCGATCAGGCTCTTGCCGCCGCGCGGCACGATCACGTCCACGAATTCCGTCATCGTGATGAGCTTGCCCACGGCCGCGCGGTCGGCGGTCTCGACCACCTGCACCGCGTCCTGCGGCAATCCCGCCGCGGCCAGCCCTTCGCCGATCAGCTTCGCAAGCGCCGTATTGCATTCGAGCGCCTCGGAGCCGCCGCGCAGAATCGTGGCGTTGCCCGACTTCAGGCACAACGCGGCCGCGTCGATCGTCACGTTCGGCCGCGATTCGTAGATGATGCCGATCACGCCCAGCGGCACGCGCATCTGCCCCACCTGAATGCCGCTCGGGCGGAACTTGAGGTTGCTGATCTCGCCGATGGGGTCGGGCAGCGCCATCACCTGGCGCAGGCCTTCCACCATGGTCTTGAGCGCCTTGTCCGACAGCGTCAGGCGGTCGATGAACGCCGCGTCGTGGCCCTTCTCCTTCGCGCGCGCGAGGTCGCGTGCGTTCGCATCCTTCAGTTGCTGCGCGTCGCGCTCGATGGCTTGCGCCACCGCTTCGAGCGCCGCGTTCTTCGCGGCCGTCGAGGCCCGTGCCATCGCGCGCGAAGCGTTGCGGGCGCGGCGGCCGAGGTCGGTCATGTACTGGTCGATATCCATGGTGTCTTTCGTCATGCGGCGCGTGAGGCGCAGTCGGATGAGCTGCCCAAGCACGGTTTGATTCAAAGCGGTTCAGCCCGATTTTAAGGCCAGCCGCCAAGGTTTGCTGGCCGTGGCCGGGCGGCCCGGCAGGTGCAGCGGCTGCGCGGCGGCCGTCAAGCAGGCGCCGAAGTGCCGCGCAACGCTTTACCCTTGCCGGCGCGACGGCCCTGCGGTGCGCGGTCGGGCCGCGGCCGCGGCCGCAGCTGCGGCGGCTGCCGCCGCTGGGCCAGTTGGCTGAGCACCCGGCTGTGGGCGTCCAGGCGCAGCAGCACCACGCGCACCGGCGGCGCCACGCGCCTGCGGTGCACCATCTCGTGGCGCGGCCACCGTCATGGCGAGTTCGAACAGGCCATCCCAGGCATCGGGCGGCAGCGCATTGCGCCAGTCGGCGCGCGATTGACCCGAAAGCCCCTTGACCTGGCGGTCGAGGCGCGCCGCGAGCGCGAGACCGCGCTCCAGCGCCGCTTCGCTCAGGCGCGACAGCGCCGGCCCGATGAGCCGCTCGCGCGGCCCCCACACGCGGTTCTCGCGCAGCAGCATGGCGAGCGGCTTGCCCGCGGCCACGCCGCGCTTGATGCGCAAGAGCGTGCGGATTTCCTCGACCACGGCCCACAGCACCAGCACCGAAGCCTCGCCTTCGCCCTGCAGCCCGTCGAGCATGCGCGCGAGACGGCCGACGTCACCCGTGAGCATGGCTTCGTTGAGCTTGAATACGTCGTAGCGCGCGACGTTGAGCACGGCGTCGTGAATCTGCTCGAAGCTCAACACGCCTTGCGGATAAAGCAAGCCAAGCTTCTGAATTTCCTGATGTGCCGCCAGCAGGTTGCCTTCCACGCGCTCCGCCACGAATTGCAGCGCGCGCCGGCCGTCCTCGCCGGGCGCCACGCGCTGGCCTTGCAGCGCCAGACGCTGGCCGATCCAGTTCGGCAGCGCCGCGCGCTCGACCGGGTCGATCTTCAGCGCGACACCGCTCTCGGCCAGCGCCGTGAACCACGCAGACTTCTGCGTGGCGGCGTCGAGGCGCGGCAGCGTGACGAGCATCAGCACGTCGGGATTCGAGGCAGCGGCGAGCGTCTTGAGCGCGTCCGCGCCTTCCTTGCCGGGCTTGCCCGACGGAATGCGCAACTCGACCAGCTGGCGATCCCCAAACAGCGACATCGACTGGCTCGCGCCGAGCAGCGAACTCCAGTCGAAGCCGCGCTCGACGGTGAACACGGAGCGGTCGGTAAAGCCCGCCGCGCGCGCCGCCGCGCGGATGCGGTCGCACGCCTCCTGGGCAAGCAGGTGTTCGTCGCCGTAGACGACGTACAGGCCGGCCAGCCCTCTCGCGAGGTGCGGTTCGAGTGCGTCGGGTCGCAGTTGCATGGCGCTCGGTCGAAGGTCGCTCAGTAGATGGAAACCGCGCGCATTACAGCGGCGGCGGCGGCAGCGGTGCGCGCGGCGCGACACCCGGCACGACCTGATCGGGCGTCGGGTTGATCGTTTTGAGCACGGCAAGGCGCCGCATGAGCTGGTCGACGGCGTCGTTCTGCATGTCGGTGAACAGCAGATCGGCTTCCTGCGTCTTGGCAGTCGAGAACTGATCGCTATAGGTCATCGCGCGGTTCAGCGAGATCACGCTCGGCTGGATCAGCACGGAGCCGTCCGGCCTCGTCAGCACATAGTTCAGCGAGTAGTTGACCTGATATTCGACCACCGCGCCGAGCGAATTGAGCGTGAGCGTGCTGAAGCTACGGCCTTCGGAAACGCGCAGCACGGCATCGGCATTGGCCACCGAGTCGACCACCACCGAATCGCTGCCGCCTTCGACCATACGCGAGAGGCGTCCGACGAGCGGCGGCGGCGCGCCGACGACGGCGAGACGCTTGAAAGCGAAGTTCTCCTCGCCGCGCAGCTGGAAGCCGCACGCCGAGAGGGCCAGCGCGCTGCCCGCCACGAGCGGGAACAACCTGAGAAACGATCTGCGAATCACATGGACTCCCTGGTTCGCGACAGAGTCGCCGGTGTCGGCTGAGCGGCGCCGCGCGGTGCTTCGCGCGCTACGCCGCTCACATGGCCTTGGTTTGCCTCGTCAGACCACGACGTTCACGAGGCGGCCCGGCACGACGATGATCTTCTTCGGTGCACGGCCTTCCGCAAACTTGACGAACATCTCGTGCGCGAGTGCGGCCGCCTCGATCGCATCCTTCGGCGCGTCCTTGGCCACCGTCACGGCGCCGCGCACCTTGCCGTTCACCTGCAGCACGAGTTCGATTTCGGCCTGCTCGAGCGCCTTTTCGTCGACCTTCGGCCACGGTGCATCGAGCAGCGTGCCGTATTCGTCGCCGTAGCCGAGCGCCTTCCACAGTTCGAATGCGATGTGCGGCACGACCGGGTACAGCACGCGCAGCAGCACGCCGAACGTTTCGCGCTGCACGCCAGCACCGGCACCCTTGGCGCCGTCGATGGCGTTGAGCATCTTCATCGCCGCCGATACAACGGTGTTGTACTGCAGGCGCTGATAGTCGAAGTCGGCCTGCTTGAGCACGCTGTAGACTTCGCGGCGCAGCGCCTTTTCGACCTCCGTGAGCGCCGCCGCATCGAACGAGGCGCGCGACTGGATCGCTTCGGCGTTCGCGTGGCCAAAGGCCCACACGCGGCGCAGGAAGCGGCTCGCGCCTTCCACACCCGCGCCCGACCATTCGAGCTGCTGCTCGGGGGGCGCCGCGAACATCGTGAACAGACGCGCCGTGTCTGCGCCGTACTGGTCGATCAGCACCTGCGGGTCGACGCCGTTGTTCTTCGACTTCGACATCTTCTCCACGCCGCCCAGCACCACGGCCTGGCCGTCGCTGTTGAGCGTCGCGCCGATCGGGCGGCCCTTGTCGTCGTGCGTGACGGTCACGTCGGCCGGGTTGTACCAGGTCTTCTTGCCCGCAGCGTCTTCGCGATAGAACGTTTCGTTGAGCACCATGCCCTGCGTCAGCAGGTTCTTCGCCGGCTCGCCGAACTTCACGAGGCCGAGGTCGCGCGAGACTTTCGCCCAGAAGCGCGAGTACAAGAGGTGAAGAATGGCGTGCTCGATACCGCCGATGTACTGGTCCATCGGCATCCAGTAATCGGTGCGCTCGTCGACCATGTTCACCGCATCCGGCGCGGCGTAGCGGTAGAAGTACCACGACGAGTCGACGAAGGTGTCCATCGTGTCGGTTTCGCGCTTCGCGTCGGCGCCGCAGGTCGGGCACTTGCAGTTCAGGAAGGCTTCCGACTTCGCGAGCGGGTTGCCCGTGCCGTCCGGCACGAGGTCTTCCGGCAGCACGACCGGCAGATCCTTTTCGGGCACCGGCACGTCGCCGCAGCTCGGGCAGTGGATGATCGGGATCGGCGTGCCCCAGTAGCGCTGGCGCGAAATGCCCCAGTCGCGCAGGCGCCACGTGACCTGCTTGTCGCCGAGGTCGAGGGCCTTGAGGTCGGCTGCGACGGCATCTACGGCCGCGGTGTAGGCGAGGCCGTCATACTTGCCGCTGTTCACGCACACGGCGCGTTCCTTGTCGCCGTACCATTCCTGCCAGCCGTCGAGCGAGTACGTCTCGCCTTCTGCTGCGATCACCTGCTTGATCGGCAAGTCGTACTTCTTCGCGAACGCGAAGTCACGCTCGTCGTGGCCCGGCACGCCCATCACGGCGCCTTCGCCATAGCTCATCAGCACGTAGTTGCCGATCCACACTTCGACCTTTTCCTGGGTCAGCGGATGCGTGACGAAGAAGCCTGTGGCCATGCCCTTCTTTTCCATCGTCGCCATGTCGGCTTCGGCCACGCCGCCGCGCTTGCATTCGTCGATGAACGGCAGCAATTCCGGCTTCTCTTGCGCGAGGCGCGTGGCGAGCGGGTGCTCCGCCGCGATCGCGCAGAAGGTCACGCCCATGATCGTGTCGGCGCGCGTGGTGAACACGCGCAGCAGCTTCTTCTCGCCGTCGAGTTCGTACGGGAAGCCGAAGTTCACGCCGAAGCTCTTGCCGATCCAGTTCTGCTGCATGATCTTGACGCGCTCGGGCCAGCCGAGGCCGTCGAGGTCGTTCAGCAGTTCATCGGCGTACTGCGTGATGCGCAGGTAGTACATCGGGATTTCGCGCTTTTCCACCAGCGCGCCCGAGCGCCAGCCGCGCCCGTCGATCACCTGCTCGTTGGCGAGCACGGTCTGATCGACCGGGTCCCAGTTCACCGTGCCGGTCTTCTTGTAGGCGATGCCCTTCTCGAGCATCTTCAGGAAGAACCACTGGTTCCACTTGTAGTAGTCGGGCTTGCAGGTGGCGATCTCACGCGACCAGTCGATCGCGAGACCCATCGACTGCATCTGGCCCTTCATGTACTCGATATTGTCGTACGTCCACTTGGCCGGCGGCACGTTATTGGCCATCGCGGCGTTTTCGGCGGGCATGCCGAACGCGTCCCAGCCCATCGGCATCAACGTGTTGTAGCCGTTCATGCGCAGGTAACGGTACATCACGTCGTTGATCGTGTAGTTCCGCACGTGGCCCATGTGCAGCTTGCCCGACGGATACGGCAGCATCGAGACGCAGTAGAACTTGGGCTTGTCGGCCTTCTCGGCCGTCCGGTAAGCGTCGGTGGCGCGCCATTCGCCTTGCGCGGCGGATTCGACGTCGGTGGGAACGTATTTTTCGAGCATGGTGTGGGTGGTGAACGCTGGAAACGGGCGGCTGCTTCGGTACCTTCAGTGCCGGATGCACCGGGCCGGCCGTTCACGATACCGGCAGATTGCGGCGGTTTCGCTGGGCCCGTTTTTAAAGGAAACGTTGATTATACCGTTGACTGGCGCGCGCTCAGCGGCGTGCGCAGTGGCGTCTTCAATGAGCGCCGGCGGGCGGCTCGGTCACGAAGCCGAGGCGCGTGAGACCGGCCTGCTGCGCGGCGCCCATCACCTGGGCGATCACGTCGTAGCGGGTCTCGCGCGCGGCGCGCAGCTGCAGCTCGGGCTGCTGCGACTCGGGCTGTTTGCCCGCTGCCGTGAAGCGCGCGCGCAGTTCGTCCAGCGTGATGGGCTGGGCGTTCCAGTAGAGCTTGCCGGCGGCGTCGATGGAAAGCGTGACGGTCTGCGCCGTCTGCTGCGCGGGCTCGGCGGCGACCTTCGGCAAATCGAGCCGGATCGCGTGCGAGAACAGCGGCGCGGTAATGATGAAAATGACGAGCAGCACGAGCATGACGTCGATGAGCGGCGTCATGTTGATTTCCGACATCGGTGCCGTATCGCGCTTCTTTTCGAGTCCGCCGAATGCCATACGCGTTGCCTCCTACGACTCGGCGCGCGCGCCTTCGCGCATCGCGCCCTGCGCACCTTCGCGGCGCAGCGGCGCGCCTTCGGGCGCGCAGGCATAGGCGTGCAGGTCGTGGGCGAAGCCGTCGAGATCGTCGCAGAGCTGGCGCACGAGGCGGCCCAGCACGTTGTAGGCGAGCACGGCAGGTATCGCGACGACGAGACCGAAGGCCGTCATGATGAGCGCCTCGCCCACCGGGCCGGCCACGTTCTCGATCATCGCCTGGCCGCTCGCGGCGATGCTGCCGAGCGCGTGGTAGATGCCCCAGACGGTGCCGAGCAGCCCGACGAACGGCGCCGTGCTGCCCACCGAGGCGAGCAGGACCTGGCCGAACTCGAGGCGCCGCTGCGACGCCTGCAGCGCGCCGCGCAGCGCCCGCAGCACGCGCTCGCCGCGATCCACGCGCGCGAGCATCATGCCGGGCGCGTCGGCTTCCTCGGCGGCGAGCGCCGCCTGCGCCAGTGGCAGGAACACGCGCTCGCGGTCGACCGGACGCATGGCGGCAACGCCGTCTGCAAGCGTGCGCGCCTGCCAGAAGCGCGCAATGGCGCGCGGCCCCTGGCGCTTCGCGCGCAGCAGGATCCAGCTCTTGATGATGAGGAAACACCAGCTCGCGACCGACATGGCGAGCAATACCCACGCAACCGCGTGGGTGACCGCGTCGCCCGTCTGCAGATAGTGAATGACTCCGGAACTCGCTGCCATCGGACCTCGCTCACTGTCTGTCCGGCGCGAGGCGCCGGACCTTGGGAGAAACGCTCAGCGCAGGCCGAGCACGTCCTGCATATCGTACAGGCCATGGGCCTTGTCCTGCAGAAAGCGCGCGGCGCGCACGCTGCCCTGCGCATAGGAGAGGCGGCTCGAGGACTTGTGCGTGATCTCGATGCGCTCGCCAATACCCGCGAACAGCACCGTATGATCGCCGACGATATCGCCGCCGCGAATCGCCGAAAACCCGATCGTCGAGGGGTCGCGCTCGCCCGTCACGCCTTCGCGGCCATACACGGCGCATTCGTCGAGATTGCGGCCGAGCGCGTGCGCCACGGCCTCGCCCATCGCAAGCGCGGTGCCCGAGGGCGCGTCGACCTTGTGGCGGTGGTGCGCCTCGATGATCTCGATGTCGTAGCCGGTCTCGAAAAAGCGCGCCGCATACTCGAGCAGCTTGAGCGTGACGTTCACGCCCACGCTCATGTTGGCCGCGAACACGATGCCGACCTTCTGCGCGGCCGCGCCGAGCTGCGCCTTTTGCTGGGCGTCGAAGCCGGTCGTGCCGATCACCATCTTCACGCCGTGGCGCTGCGCCGCCTCGAGGTGCACGAGCGTGCCTTCGGGGCGCGTGAAGTCGATCAGGCAGTCGCTTTGCGCGAAGACCTGCTCGATGTCGTCGGTGATGCGCACCCCGGTGTCCTTGCCGAGGAACGCGCCGGCGTCCTGGCCGATGGCGGCCGAACCCTTGCGCACGAGCGCGCCGGAGAGCGTGACGTCGGGCGAATTCAGGACGGTTTCGATGAGCATGCGGCCCATGCGGCCCGATGCCCCGGCGATTGCGATTTTCATGAGTCTTCCTGCCAATGTGTCGCTGGCCGCGGTGCCGGATGCCACCAGGCGCCACGCAGCGCCGCCGCCAAAAAACGCGGCGGCCGGTGGTAGTGACACCCCGGCCGCCGGATCGAAGCGTGGCGCGCCTCGCGCACCACGCCCTGCTTGTGTTACCGGCTCGGTCAGCCGGATCAGTTGCTCGGAGCCGCAGCCGCTCCCGAGGCCGGCACCGTGGGCGGCGCGGCGAGCGACGAATCCCGCGCGGGGCCCGACGGCGCCGCATTGGTGTCGCCAGTGCCTTGCGCGCCGGCGGTCGGGCCAACCGGGTTGGTCGGCGGCACGCCCTGGATTTGCGGCTGCGGCTGACGATGCAGCTGAACCTGCGAGGGCATCGTGCCGACGTTCTGCGGCAGCGCCGACGACTGCGGATTACCCGCGCGCACCGACGGCGTCAGACCCGTTGGCGTTTGCACGGCTTCCGTGGCGCGGTTCGCGGCGGCGGCCGCCTGCGCGTTGGCGTCCTGCGGCAGTGCGTTGGTGGCGGTGCCGAGTTCGGACGACGGCGTGCGCGCCGTGTCGCCGACCGTCGGACCGGTCGCGCTCGAAGCCTGCGCGGGCGCGCCTGCTGCAGCCGCCACCGGCGCCGAAGCGCCCGAGGCCGGCGCGGCCGCGACGGCCTTCTTGCCGGTGCGGTCGCCGTCGATTTCGGCGAGCAGCTCGAGGTTCGAGGGCAGGTCGTCGCCGCCCGACCAGCTCGCTACGCGGTCGCCTTCGAACAGCACGACGAAGTCACGCTGCTGGACCACGGCGGTCGAGCCGCGCTTGAAATAGAAGATGTAGTCCCAGCGGTTCGCATGGAACATGTCGGTGAGGAGCGGCGTGCCGAGCAGCTGCTTGACCTCGGCGCGCGACATGCCCACCTTCATCTGCGCCGCGGCTTCCGCCGAGACGAAATTGCCTTGCACGATGGTAATACGGTAAGGCGTAATGCTCTGGGCGACGCGCTGCGTCACGCTGTCGTATGTTTTACAGCCGGCGAGCGCGGCGAACGCGGCCGCAGCCAGCAGGGTGCACGCCAGGCGGCCGCCGTGCATGCGCCGGCCGATCGTTGTGAATTCTGGAATCATTTCCCTCACCGTGCGGGCTTTTCGCGAAGCCGCGCGTATTCTGTAGAAGATCGTTCGAAGTTCTGGCGAAAATGCCCGGAACGGCAAAAACGCGTTAACATAACAACCTAGCATTGTACTCCAGGGACTTATCGTCATGACCAATCCAACCGATCTCAAGAACATCGGCCTCAAGGCGACGCTGCCTCGCCTCAAGATCCTGGAGATTTTTCAGCACAGCCCCGTGCGCCATCTGACCGCCGAAGACGTCTACCGCAACCTGCTGAACGAGGAGCTCGACATCGGCCTCGCCACGGTCTACCGGGTCCTGACCCAGTTCGAGCAGGCCGGCTTGCTCACGCGCAGCAACTTCGAATCGGGCAAGGCGGTGTTCGAGCTGAACGAGGGGAGTCACCACGACCACCTCGTGTGCCTCGACTGCGGCATCGTTGAAGAATTTTTCGACCCCGAAATCGAAAAGCGCCAGCAGATGATCGCCACGGAGCGCGGCTTCAAGCTCCAGGAGCACGCGCTCGCCCTGTACGGCGCCTGCACGAAGGAAAACTGCCCGCACCGCAAGCACTGACCACCGCTTGCGGCTTGCAGGCTGCAGAAAAGGAAACGCCACGGCAGATCTGCCGTGGCGTTTTCGTTTGGTGAGCCCGTGTTTGGGAAAAACGGGCCGGACCTCAGGCGGGCACGAGCGGCGTGTCGGCTTGCGCGAGCCGCCAGGGCCGCGCGAGCGCGATCTCGTCGCAGTTCGGCTGCGTGCCGCCGCGGTCGATCACCACGAAGTCGCTCACGCGCCCGAACGCGAGCAGCGGGTGATGCCAGACGCCTTTGGCGTAGTTGACGCCCTGCCCGCGCCCCGCCCAGAACGCCCGCAGCCCGGCCGGATCGAACTCGCCCGCGGGCGCGACCACCACCGCGTAGCCCGCGTCGCCGAGCGGCACGAATGCCTGGCTGCCTAGCGGATGCCGCTCCATCATCGCGATCTCGACCGGCCAAGCACGCGGCTGGGCGCGAAACACGCTGACGATGGGCCGGCCGCCCGCCTCGCTCACGTCGATGGCGGCGAGATCGTGAAAGCGCTCGGTCGTGCCGCCGTTGATCGGAAAGTGGCGCGCGCCTTCGAGTTCGATGACGTCGCCGAACGGCGCGAACACCTCGCGCGTCAAGGGTTCCATGTGCAGGATCTGCATCGCGGCTCCTCGCTTAAGCCAGTTCGCCCCACAGGCGCAGGCGCGAGACGCCGCCGTCCGGGAAGATGTTGAAACGCACGTGCGTGACCGGACCGAGCGCGGCGATGCCGCTCTCGAACACGTGCTGTTTGTCCATTTCGAGCTTCTGCTCGCCGAGCAGTTCCGGCCAGAACATCGCCTGGGTGACGAGCGAGTCGTCGGTGCCGCCCGTCACGCTCGCCGCCTGCAGCGAGCAGCGGTCCGGGTAGTTGCCCTTGAAGTGCGCCGTGTCGACTTCGATCTTGCGGATGATGCCGGGCCGCGCGAGCGCCACGATCGCCCAGTCATTGCCGGGTTCGCGGCGGCGGCGCGTTTCCCAACCGTCACCCATGTTCACGCCGCGGCCAGGCATGAGGATCGTGGAAGCGAGCCCGAAGTGCTGGTTGTTGGCCGCGACGAGATACGCGCCGTTTTCGATCGCCGCGAGATCGACGAGGCTGCCGCGCTCCACCGTGCTCCAGTCGCGCCGGGGCTGGCCGTACACGCGCAGACGCGCGAGGCCGCCGTCGGGATAGAGATTCACGCGCAGATGCGTGAACGCGCGCGTATCGCTCACTTCGACGTAGTGGTGCTGGTTGCCCTGCAAGGTCGTCGCCGGGACGATGGTTTGCCAGTCGGCGTTGTCACCGGGCGTTGCGTCGTCGCCCAGCTGCGCGTAGCACGCCTCGACCGAAGCCGCCGGCGGAAAGTTGCCCGTGAAGTGGCTCGTGTCGAGATCGAGGCCGTAAATCACGCCCGGGCGCGCGAGGCGCACGATGCAGAAGTCGTGGCCGGTCGTGCGCTTGCGGCGCGTTTCCCAGCCGTCCATCCACTTGCCGTGGTCGTCGTACTTGCCGGGGATGAAGACCGCGGGTTGCGGGTCGAGCATGCGCTCCTTTGGCGCGAAGAACTCGTCGCTGGCGTGGAGCGCGCGGGCGCCCAGACGCGGATCGGCGAGGTTCATGTAGCGGCGCGTGAAGGCGGGGGCGTTGGGGTCGAGAGTCGGAATGGCCATGATGGTGTCGCTCACTTGGGTTGTTCAGTTGATCGAAGAAAAATGTCTGCAGATGCGGTGTGAACGTTCAGGCGTGCGCGTGCTTGCCGCCGAGTGCACCGTCTTCGCCGTGCGCGGTGTCTGCATCGCTGTCGCCTGCCGGCACGTAGAGAAAGCCTTCGTCGAGGTTCAGCACGCGCCGGGCGCGCGCCTTGTCGATGTCGTGCTCCCACACCGCGACCACCACCGTCGCGACGCAGTTGCCGATCAGATTGGTGAGCGCACGGGCGATGCCGACGAACCAGTCCACCGGCAGGATCAGCACGAGGCCGAGCACGGGAATCGCAGGAATGGCGGAAAGCGTGGCGGCGAGAATCACGATCGCCGAACCGGGAATGCCGTGCGCGCCCTTCGAGGTGATGAGCGACACCAGCACGACCACGATGAGGTCGTGCATCGACAGCGGCGTGTTGGTTGCCTGCGCGATGAAGATCACCGCGAGCGTGAGGTAGATCGAAAAGCCGTCGAGGTTGAACGAGTAGCCCGTCGGGATCACGAGACCCACCGTGGAATCCTTCACGCCCATGAATTCGAGCTTGCGCATGATCTGCGGCAGCACGGCATCCGACGAAGCGGTGCCGAGCACGATCGAGAGTTCTTCGCGCAGGTAGCGGATCAGCTTGAACACGTTGAAGCCCGCCAGCCGCATGACGATGCCGAGCACGACCGCGACGAACACGATGCAGCTCGCGTAGAACACGATCACGAGCAGCCCGAGTTGCTTGAGCGAAGCGACGCCGTACGTACCGGTCGTGAACGCAATCGCGCCGAGCACGCCAAGCGGCGCGAGCTTGATGATGAAGCCCATCACGCGGAAGAACACCTGCGAGAGTTCGTCGATCAGGCTGTTCACGCGCTGCGCCTTCGGGCCGAGCAACGAGAGCGCGCTGCCGAACAGCACCGAGAACACGAGGATCTGCAGGATGTCGCCCTTCGCGAAAGCGTCGAAGGCGGTGTCGGGAATGATCTTCAGCAGGAAGCCCGCGGTGTCCTTCAGGCTCTTGGCGTGCTCCGTGTAGGTCGCGAGCGAGGCCGCATCGAGCGAGTGCAGATCCACGTTCATGCCGGCGCCCGGACGCGTGACGTACGCGAGCACGGCGCCGATCACGAGCGCAACGGTCGTCATGGCCTCGAAGTAGACCACCGACTTCAGGCCGACGCGACCCACCTTCTTCAGGTCGCCCGCGTGCGCCATGCCGCTCACGACCACGCAGAACACGATCGGCCCGATCACCATCTTGATGAGCTTGAGAAAGCCGTCGCCGAGCGGGCGCAGCGACTGGGCGAAATGGGGAAACACCGCGCCTACGACGATGCCCAGTACGAGGGCGATCACTACGCGGCCAAACAGCGAATTGAAGAACTTCGTCACGACTGTCTCCTTTGTCGATGGGACCCGGCGCTTCAGCCTGACCCCATCCCATGCAAAACCATGAAGGGGAAGCAACTGTTCTGACTGGTCTGACCAGCACTGTTATGGCGGATAGTAGGAAGCCGATATACCGGAGTCAAGGTTGGGAAGCGCGGTGTTTACCCTTGCGCGGTCTGACCAGTTTGCGGGCCGGAGCGCCACGCCTTATCCAGCGGCACGTGGGCGTTGACGCGATGCACCATGCGAGTGCGCCGGACGGGACTACAATACCGGTCAGACCACGCGAAAGCTGCCCGCGCCATCCGATGAAGAACGTTCCGCACACCGTCACCGACGCCGCCATCGCCACGATCCGCGAACGGATCGAGGGTGGCCTGTATCCGGTCGGCAGCCTGCTGCCCGCGCAGCGGCAGCTTTCCGAGGAACTGGCGATCAGCCGCGCGTCGCTGCGCGAAGCGCTCTCGACGCTCGAAGCGCTCGGCATGCTGTCGATCCGCGCGGGCAAAGGCGTATACGTGACGAGCGCGCAGGCCACCAACGCTCACCCGTGGCGTTTCGCCGATCAGTCGTCGCTGCCGGACACCTACCAGATGCGCTACGCGCTCGAAGGCTTCGCCGCGCGCATGGCGGCGCTCGCCATCGGCGATGCCGACGTGGCGTGGCTCGAAGCGAACACCGAGGCCCTGCATAGCGCCCTCGCCTGCGACGAACTCGACGAAGCCGCGCAGCTCGACTTCGACTTCCACATGCGTATCGTCAATCTCGCGGGCAATGCGGCGATCGAATCGATCCTGCGCAGCAGCGCCGACATCATGAAAGAGAGCCAGCGCATGCCGTTCTACCGGCGCGAGCGCGTGCTCTCCACGCATCGCGAGCACGGCCTGATCGTGGTGGCGCTGAAGGCGCGCGACTCGGCGGCGGCCGGCGAGGCGATCGAGGCGCACATCGCCAATGCGGCACAGCGCGCGGGCGTGTACTTCCCCACGCCGCCCGCGTTCGCTGCCGCCTCCCAGAGCGCCATCGAAAAATAAGGACGAAAAAAAACCGCCCCGAGGGGCGGTTTTTTCATGCAGCGTCGAGCGTGCTTACTTCGCGTTCGCGAAAGCCACCGCCGTGTCCAGCATGCGGTTCGAGAAGCCCCACTCGTTGTCGTACCAGCTCGACACCTTCACGAGACGGCCCGAGACCTTCGTGAGCGTGGCGTCGAACGTCGACGATGCCGGGTTGTGGTTGAAGTCGATCGACACCAGCGGTGCGTCGTTGTAGCCCAGGATGCCCTTGAGCGCGCCTTCCGAAGCTTCCTTCATGATGGCGTTGACTTCTTCGACCGTCGTGTCGCGCTTGGCGATGAACGACAGGTCGACGATCGACACGTTGATGGTCGGGACGCGGATCGCGTAGCCGTCCAGCTTGCCGTTCAGTTCCGGCAGCACGAGGCCGACAGCCGAAGCCGCGCCCGTCTTCGTCGGGATCTGGCTGTGCGTGGCCGAGCGTGCGCGACGCAGGTCTTCGTGGTACACGTCGGTCAGAACCTGGTCGTTCGTGTACGCGTGGATCGTCGTCATCAGGCCGGTTTCGAGGCCGATCTTGTCGTTCAGCGGCTTAACGAGCGGTGCCAGGCAGTTGGTCGTGCACGATGCGTTCGAGATGACCGTGTGTTCGGCCTTCAGCACGTTGTGGTTCACGCCGTAGACGATGGTCGCGTCGACGTCCTTGCCGCCCGGCGCCGAGATAATGACCTTCTTTGCGCCGCCCTTCAGGTGCGCGCTGGCCTTTTCCTTGGTCGTGAAGAAGCCCGTGCACTCCATCACGACGTCGACGCCCAGCTCGCCCCACGGCAGTTCGGCCGGGTTGCGGTTGGCCAGCACGCGGATACGGTCGCCGTTCACGACGAGGTAGTCGCCGTCGACCTTCACTTCACCGGGGAACTTGCCGTGTGCCGTGTCGTATTGCGTCAGATGCGCGTTGGTCTTCGCGTCACCCAGGTCGTTGATCGCAACGATCTGGATGTCGTGCTTCTTGCCGTTCTCGTAGAACGCGCGAAGCGTGTTACGGCCGATGCGGCCGTAGCCATTGATAGCGACGCGAATGGTCATGGTTTATCTCCTAAGGGCTGAAAAATTCTGAAACCAGTGCTGCGCTGGCGCCGACGCGAGGCTGGGGCGGCCCGGCGGGACGCTCAAGGCAGCGGGCCCGCCAGATCTTGCCGATCAGGCGGGCCCGTTACGCATGCTTAGTTGTCGAGCGCGGCCTTGGCCGTCGCGACGACATGATCGACCGTGAAGCCGAAGTGCTTGAACAGCACGCCAGCCGGGGCCGATTCGCCGAACGTGTCGATGCCGACCACGCCGCCTTCGAGGCCCACGTACTTGCGCCAGAAGTCGGTCACACCGGCTTCGATCGCGACGCGGCGCACGCCCTTGGGCAGCACGCGCTCGCGGTATTCGGCGTCCTGCTTGTCGAACACGTTGGTCGACGGCATGGACACCACGCGGGCACCGATGCCTTCGCGCTGCAGCGCCTCGACGGCCTTCATCGCCAGTTCGACTTCAGAGCCCGTGGCGATCAGGATGATCTTGCGGCTCGGGATGTCGTCGTTCCAGTCCTTGAGGACGTAGCCGCCCTTGGCGATGTTCGCGATCTGCGCATCCGTGCGCTCGTTGAACTGCAGGTTCTGACGGCTGAAGATCAGCGACGACGGGCCGTGATGCGCAATCGACTCCGTCCAGGCCACCGCGGTTTCCACGGTGTCGGCCGGACGCCAGAGCGTCATGTTCGGGATCAGGCGCAGGCTCGCGACCTGTTCGATCGACTGGTGCGTCGGGCCGTCTTCGCCGAGACCGATCGAATCGTGCGTGAACACGAAGATCGACGGGCACTTCATCAGCGCGGCCACGCGCAGCGCGTTGCGGCTGTAGTCCGAGAACGTGAGGAACGTGCCGCCGAACGCCTTGTAGCCGCCGTGGAGGTTGAGGCCGTTGAGCGCCGCGCTCATGCCGAACTCGCGCACGCCGTAGTTGATGTGGTTGCCCCACTGGATGCCGGTTTCGCCGGCCTTGGCGGCGCGCACGGGCTTCGAAGCCTTCCAGTTGGTGAGGTTCGAGCCGGTCAGGTCGGCCGAGCCGCCCAGCAGTTCGGGCAGCGCCGCGGCGAGGCCTTCGATGGCCTGCTGCGAAGCCTTGCGCGTGGCGACCGTTTCCTTGCGCGAATCGGCGCCGGCGACGATCGCGGCGGCCTTCTGCGCCCAGTCGGCGGGCAGCTTGTGCGCCATGCGGCGCTCGAACTCGGCGGCTTCGGTCGGGTACTTCGACTTGTACGCGGCGAACTGCTCGTTCCATGCGGCCTCGAACTTCGCACCGGCATCCTTCGCGTCCCAGTCTGCGTAGACTTCCTGCGGCAGCGTGAACGGCTCCCACTTCCAGCCTGCAGCTTCGCGCCACTTGGCAATTTCTTCGGCGCCGAGCGCCGCGCCGTGCACGTCGTGGCCGCCCTGCTTGGTGGGCGCGCCCTTGCCGATGATGGTCTTGCAGCAGATCAGCGTGGGCTTGTCCGAGGCCTTGGCCTTCTGGATGGCCGCGTCGACCGCGTCCACGTCATGGCCGTCCACGTGCGGGATCACGTTCCAGCCGTAGGCTTCGAAGCGTTCCGGTGTGTTGTCGTGGAACCAGTTGACCACGTCGCCGTCGATCGAGATGCCGTTGTCGTCGTACAGCGCGATCAGCTTGTTCAGCTTGAGCGTGCCGGCGAGCGAGCAGGCTTCGTGCGAGATGCCTTCCATCAGGCAGCCGTCGCCGAGGAACACATACGTGTGGTGATCGACGATCTTCGCGTCGGCCTTGTTGAACTCCGCGGCGAGCAGCGCTTCGGCCAGCGCCATGCCGACCGAGTTCGCCAGACCCTGGCCGAGCGGACCCGTGGTCGTCTCGACACCCGGCGTGATGCCGAACTCGGGGTGACCCGGCGTCTTCGAGTGCAGCTGACGGAAGTTCTTCAGTTCCGCCATCGGCAGGTCGTAGCCCGTCAGATGCAGCAGCGAGTACAGCAGCATCGAGCCGTGGCCGTTCGACAGCACGAAGCGATCGCGGTCGCTCCAGAGCGGGTTCGTCGGGTTATGGCGCAGATGGCGCGACCACAGTGCAACGGCGATCTCGGCCATGCCCATAGGCATGCCGGGGTGACCGGAGTTCGCTTGCTGAACGGCGTCCATGGACAGCGCACGAATGGCGTTGGCCATCAACTGGGTGGTAGCGGGGGAGGCGGAGGACGAGGTCGTCATGTCGAGTCCGGAAGTGTGCAAAAAGCGGCGTGGGCGGCGCGGGTCGCGAACAGCGCAAATTGCGAGGGCAAACTGCGGCGCACACAGCAGCGCGGGAGTCCGGAAGCTCGGCAAATCGCCCGCTCAGGCGCACATGCGGCGCCAGGAGACGCGAAACGGCCGGAGCAAACGGAGAGGGCTGCAAAGCGGAATATTCTAGCAGATCGTGGGGATGAACCCTGGCGGTAAGGCGCGCGGTATGCACCGTGCGCGCCGCCGTCCTCGTGTTGGCCCCTGCCGCGGCCGGGGTCCGGTTCACACCCCCTATAATGGCTCTGTTGGCCCTATTTTCAGCGCGATTTTCGCGCGTTGCGGCGCACCAGCAGCGCCTCTCGACCTCCGTGACCGACTCCCTCCTCTTCCATCCTGCGGCAGATGCGCTCTACGGCTTTCCCGGCGCGCGCCGCCTCGCCGCGGCCGATACGCCGTGGCAGCGCATCGAGGTCTGGGACACGCCGCAACTGGGCTGTCTCTTCACGCTGGACGGCCGCCCGATGACCTCCGCCGGCGACGAGTTCATCTATCACGAGTGCATGACGCACCCGGCCGCGCTCACGCATCCCGCGCCCCGCGCGGCGCTCGTGCTGGGCGGCGGCGACGGCGGCGCGGCGCGCCAGCTGCTGCGCCACCCGGACATCGAGCGCATCGTCGTGGCCGAACTGGACCCGGACGTGGTGCGCCTGACGGGCGACTATCTGCCCGAGGTGCGCGGCGACGCCTTCGAGGATCCGCGCGTGGAACTCGTGATCGGCGACGCGGCCGCGTTTGTCGCCTCCGCACAGGAACGCTTCGACCTCGTCGTATTCGATCTGACCCCACCTGATTCGCCGGCTGCCGGCCTCTACACACCGGTGTTCTACGCTGCGCTCAAGCGTGTGATGACCGCCGACGCGCTCGTCTCGCTCCATCTGGGCTCGCCGTTCCATCATGCGCCGCGCGTGGGCGCGCTGCTTGGCGGGCTGCGCGCGGCCTTCGCCGTCGTGCGACCGCTTGCCGCCTACGTGCCGCTCTACGGCTCACTCTGGCTCATGGCGATCGCGAGCGACGCGCTCGACCCGGCCGGCGTCGACGAGACCACGTTGCAGGCGCGCACAGCCGGGCGGCGGCTCGAGGGCCTGCGCTACTACGACCCGCGACTGCACGCGGCGCTGTTAAAAGGTTCATGCACAGCCCGCGATAAACTAGGCGAATTCCTGCAGCTCTAGGGGTCCTGCCCGTGGACTGGCTGGTTCCAAGCGCTTTATCCTGCGCGCCGTTGCCCGAAGCGGCACGGCGCTTCATCCGAACCGCGAATCTGGAGAGACTCGATGACCGCACCCCGTCCTGCCGGCGTGCCATGGCTGACCCCGTATCTGACGGTGCGCGACGCGCGCGCGTCGATGGACTTCTATCGGGCAGCACTCGGTTTTGCGGTACGCGACAGCGTGGAGGACGACGGCGCGATCATGCACGTGGAAATGACCTACCACGATCAGCTGATCGTCATGTTCGCGCCGGAGGGCGCGTTCGGTTCGACGGCGCGCACGCCCAAAAGCGCACAGACCGTCGCGCCGCAATCTTTTTATCTGTATGTCGACGATGTCGACGCGGTGTATGCGCGGGCGCTCGAAGCCGGCGCGAAATCGCTGAGTGAGCCGCAGGACCAGTTCTGGGGGGACCGTTTCGCGCAGGTCGAAGACCTCGACGGTTACCGCTGGGCGCTTGCTCGGCACTTGTCCTGATTCAATGAGAAATAGTTCTATGCCCCGCTTTTTCGTCGGCAACGCCCTGCAATCCGACGAGGTCGTCACCCTTCCCGACGAAGTCACGCGCCACGTCCAGGTGCTGCGCCTGCAGCCCGGCGACAGCATCGTGCTGTTCGACGGTCTTGGCGGCGAGTACAGCGCCGAGATCGTCGGCATGGAGCGCCGCGACACGCAGGTGCGCATCGGCCCTCACCGCGACGTCGAAGCCGAGCCGCCTTACCGCATCACGCTCGCCCAGGGCATCGCCGGCAACGACAAGATGGACTGGCTGATCGAAAAGGCCGTCGAACTGGGCGCGACGAACTTCGTGCCGCTCACCGCCGCGCGCAGCGTCGTGCGGCTTTCGGGCGAGCGCGCCGTGCGCCGCCAGGCGCACTGGCAGCGCATCGTGCAGGCCTCGTGCGAACAATGCGGACGCAACCGCCTGCCCGACGTTGCGCCCGCGCGTGACATCGCCGCGTGGCTCGACTCCCTGGCCAAGCACCCCGGCGAGGGCGAACTGCGCCTGCTGCTCTCGCCGCGCGCCAACGTCGCGTTCTCGACCTTGCCGGTCGAGCCGCCTTCGGGCGCAGTGACGGTGCTGATCGGGCCTGAGGGCGGACTCTCGTCGCAGGAAGAGGAGGCGGCGCTCGATCACGGCTTCCTCGCCGTGGGGCTCGGGCCGCGCGTGCTGCGTACCGAAACAGCGGGCATCGCGGTGCTCGCGGCGCTCGCCGCGCGCTGGGGCGGCTGGTAAGCGCAGCGGGTAAAAATGACAAAGCCCGCCGGAAGGCGGGCTCGCGATTTTCTGTCGCATGCGCGCGACGGAACGTGAGTCGAAGGTCAGGCGAACGAATAAAAAACGCGGAACGGCACCTTGCGCTCGGCCCAGTATTCCGAAGCCTCGCGAAATACGTCGAGCAGCGTCTCCCGCCCGTCCTTGTCGAACTTCTGGGCGATCGGCAGCCCTTCCAGCACGATCACGAAACCCGGCTGCTCGCCGGCCTTCTGCACCAGATCGGTCAGGCAGTCGTACAAGCCGTCGTAGTTCTTGCCGAAATGTTTCGGAAACAGAAACGACGTGGCAATGGTCTCGAGTACTTCCTGCTTGGTTTGCGCATTCGCGCAGAACGCATAGAGGAAATGCTCCTGCAGCCGCTGGGCTTCGTCCGAGAGATCCTGAATGCGAAACGCCCGGATCGACTGGACAATATTCGGCTGCACGGTCGAAAACAGGCTCATGGCCCCCTCGTTCGATGAAAGCCCCGCCTCATCCTGGCGCGCCTCGCTGTCGTGCTTCAACTGCATGACGCGCTGGAACAGGTTGCCTTCCCCGGACGCGAACAGATCGCTCGCGACCCGGGGGTCGTGCGCGTAAACGTTATCGCTCATGCCGCTCATCCCGGTGTCAATCAATAATTCGCCTGAAACTGGCGTAGTGGTCGTCGGAGTAGTAACAGTTGTCGGTCCGCTTGCGTGGGCCGCCGCAAACGATGCGCTTGGCACCGCGGTTGTGCGCGCCCGGCGTCGGGACCGTGTACTCGTGATAGTAGCCCCGCCGCTGCGGTGGCAATATCCGCTCAAAATTCCCGAATACGACGCCGTCCTTCTCGAAAGGGAACGGGCCGCCCGCCGCAATCAGGCTCAACGTGCCCACCGCCTCACGCGGAAGTTCGTTGACCGAAATGCTGCCGACCGAATTACCCGCCTCTTCCGGCTGGCTCGTGCGCGCCTGAGCGCCACCTGCCGCGAGCGCTGCGGTTGCGACCAGCGCCACCGCGGCGGCGCGCCGCAAGCCAGACAAACTGCCGCCGAAACAATGAGTTAGACGAGGCGCCATCGCCTGGTTCCCGTTTCCCTGGTTACGCGTTCGACGACCATGGAGGGTAGGCACCCTTCCTTACGGAAGAGCGCCCCCCTAAGAACCGTACGTGCGAGTTTCCCCGCATACGGCTCAAGCCTACAACCATTCCTATCAAAGTCCCATCACATCAGTGTAATGAAACCGGCTTAGTTACTGCAATGTTGCCAGCGTGCACTTGCTGGTGGCAGTTGGGGTGAAGCAGAACCCTGTTCGACAGAGCGTCTGACCCGCCATTCATCTTGTATTCCAGATGGTGGTCGTGCCAGCCAGTCTCATCGTCCAGAGCACAGCCGCAGTAGGCACACAGCCCCTTCTGCGACACATACAGCGACGCCCACTGCTTGCGGTAACGCATCGTGTTGGCGAGACGTTCCTGCCGCAGAGTTTCACCGTACTGCTCCATCGTCAGGTCAAACGGGTTGTACTCTCCCTTGACCTTCTTGTGCCGTCGGATTTCTGTACCGCTCAGTTGGTACAGTTCCAGTAGCCCCTTCCTACCGTCCTCGTGAACCACAGGAGCGGAAAACACCCATTCGCGATCCCCAACGGTGTGGAAATACGTCTTCCGCACCCAGTCGGCGTTCTTGTTCGGATGCCGCCGCCGAGACCACCGCCAGAGCCTCCCAAAAATCAGGTGCTCCATGCGGGTGTACGCTTGCTTGGCTACTACGGGACTGTGATATTGCGCCCAGCCTCGTAGCATCGGGTTCAGCAGTCTGATTAGCTCCTCGTGCTTGACCGTTTTGTTGCCGCTGATCGCTTCCGCCACCTTGCGATAGAACGCCTTCGCGTTCTTCTTGCTCGGTTTGATGAGCAGTTTCCCCGAGTACTTCCGGAAATTCCACCCCAGGAAATCGAAACCTTGGTCAATGTGGACGATACGAGTTTTTTCCTCTGACAGTTGCAGCCCCCTTTGTGCGAGGAATGCTTCTACCCAAGGTCTGATTTCGCTCTCCAGCACCTCTTGCGAGTCGCCTGTGATCACGAAGTCATCTGCGTATCGCACTACATTCACTTTCAGCTTCTTGGCTTTAACGATCCCCAGTTTCGCACCAAGGTGCTCGATCAGTTCACGTTCCAGCCCGTTCAGCGTCACATTAGCCAGTGTCGGGGAAATGATGCCTCCCTGTGGCGTACCGGCCTCCGTGGCCTGTAGCTGTCCTTTGTAAATCAGGCCAGCTTTCAACCACTTCCGGAGGATTTCCTTGTCCATAGGGACATGGTCGATCAGCCAGTCGTGATTGATGTAGTCAAAGCAGCCCTTGATGTCCGCCTCCAGAATCCATTGAGCCGAGACCCGTTTGGACATGGTGACGAAAATCTGAGACATGGCATCGGCCGTCGAGCGGTTTAACCTGAACCCATACGAGTTCGGGTCGCTTGTCGATTCCGACACCGGCTCCAAGGCCAGCAGATACAAGGCTTGCATCGCCCTGTCCCGCATGGTGGGGATGCCCAGAGGGCGCTCCTTCCCATTAGCCTTGGGGATAAAGACTCTCCGTAATGGCAGGGGCTTGTATCCGCGCCGCTTCAACCTGCCGACAGCTTCCCATCGGCTTTCAGGCGAATCCCACAGCTCGCGATCGACTCCAGCCGTTCGCGCACCCTGGTTCTGCGTAACACGTCGTACCGCATACAGCTTCGCGGACAACGTGCGGGTCAGCATCCGTTGCAGGGCTTTCACCCTGCGCCAGTCGCCTTCCCGCGTCGCCTTCGCAATTCGAATCTGCATCCCTCTCACGTTCCGTTCAACCCGGCGCCAATCTACGGCGTACCAGTTATCCGGCGCGTGTGAAAGCGCAGACCCGTCCTTTCGGACAGATACTTTCATGCTGCTCTCCCGCTTGAAGAAGTGAATCCCGAGCAGAGAGCAACACGTCCCTTGCGGGAGCGTTTTGCTCCCGCAACGGGGTAAGAACAACACTGACGACTAAGAAGCCGCCAGCAATCACTATTTCCGCTAGAGGGTAGTCAGCCGTCTTGCGACGGTAGACCAGACGGAAGTCTGCCCGCTTTCGCGTGGGGTGATGTCTCAACCCCTATGCATCCCATTACAGGATACCTTTCGCTTTTTCCGTCCTCCCATACCCGCACAGCTAACAGCGTTCCTTGCGGTCCGCCTGCCTGCAATATTCCGCAGGCAGCCATACGGGCTTACCACGTTCCCGGCATATCACACGACTGACTTAGGTTCTGCCTATTCCCCGGCGATCTGATGACGACGTAACCCGGCCTTCCAGCGAGTTATCCGACCGCCTACCTTTTGGCTTGTGCCCTTCAGCAGCTTTGGCACGGTCCTTATCACGAGGTTTATCAGCAGTTCACTTACGTTAACCGTATCAGCCAGCCTAGCGCCTCAACCCCACTGCTGCTAGGAGTCTCCAAACGGATACCTCGCGGCATCCATTCGCCCGAACCTCCGGGGGCTACATTGTCAGAAGAGCTTCACACCCCACCGTTGCCAGTGACGCATGTCCTCCTAGGCTACTGCTGGTCGTACAGCAGGTTCTCTGCACTCACCAATATGCTGGCGAGGTCGAACAATGACATACCGAGCTTCCGCTCGTGTGTTCCAGCGAAACCCAAGCCCTAAGGATTGGGCGTTACAAACGACACCCCGCCCTGTCGGCGGAGGTGAAGCCGCTGACTGGGCGGGACCTGACGGTAATCAGGTCAATGCAACAAGGTCGCCGGATAATCACTCCGGTTCCCAATTTCACTGTAAAAGGTGTGCCCTGGATCGGGGCACATCTACTGCGTCAATCAAGCACAGCGATATTGGGCAGTTGCAACCCGGGACTCGCGCCCCATCGTGATGCCCTACGGTATGCTTGTCGCAGCCGGTCAGACTCGGACTGACGCCTCCTGACGCTGCTAGTCGATGTCCCTTACGTTAGGACGGCCCGGACACGAGCGTGCGTGTCGCACGAAAGGTGTAAGGGTATCGCTAATGATGCCTGGAAGCAACGTTAGTCAGGCGAGGAGGACCACAGCCCGACCCCGCACAAGGGCCAAACCGGTAAATTTTACAATCTAATTTTGCGCGATTTTGCTAGATCGAGCCGGGTCTCGCGGGCAAAAAAATCGGCGCGCTCACAGGAGCACGCCGATTTTGGGAACCGCGTCGCCGGCGACCCGAGCGACTGAGCTTAACGTGCCGCGTTCACGTCTGCGACGAGCAGCGCCGTCATGTTGACGATGCGGCGCACCGTGGCGGAAGCCGTGAGCACGTGCACCGGCTTGGCCGCGCCCAGCAGGATCGGCCCGATGGCGATGTTGTTGCCGGCTGCCGTCTTGAGCAGGTTGTAGGAAATGTTCGCCGCGTCGATGTTCGGCATGATGAGCAGATTCGCTTCGCCTTCGAGCGTCGACTCGGGCAGGATTTCCTTGCGCAGGTTCGCGTCGATCGCCACGTCGCCGTGCATTTCGCCGTCCACGTGCAGGTCCGGCGCGCGCTCCTGGAGGATCTCGAGCAGGTCGCGCATCTTCTGGGCGCTCGGCGCGTTGCTCGAACCGAAGTTCGAGTGCGAGCACAGCGCGATCTTCGGCTCGATTCCGAAGCGGCGCACTTCCTCGGCCGCCATGATGGTGATTTCTGCGAGTTGCTCCGGCGTCGGGTCGACGTTGACGTGCGTGTCGGCGATGAAAATCTGCCGGTTCGGCAGCACCAGCGCGTTCATCGCCGCGTAGACGTTGCAACCCGTCTTCTTGCCGATCACCTGGTCGATGAAGTGCAGGTGGCGATGGGTCGTGCTGACCGTGCCGCAGATCATGCCGTCGGCTTCGCCCTTTTCCACCAGCATCGAGCCGATCAGCGTGGTGCGGCGGCGCATTTCGAGCTTCGCCATTTGCTGCGTGATGCCCTTGCGCGCCATCAGCTTCGCATAGGTCTGCCAGAACTCGCGGTAGCGCTCGTCATGGTCGGTGTTGACGACCGTGTAGTCCTGGCCGGCGTGCAGGCGCAGGCCGTAGCGCGCGATGCGCTGCTCGATCACCGACGGGCGGCCGATCAGGATGGGCTTCGCGAGCTTTTCGTCGACCACGATCTGCACCGCGCGCAGGATGCGCTCTTCTTCGCCCTCGGCGAACACGATGCGCTTCTTCTCCGGCTCCACGGCGCGCGCGAGCTGGAAGATCGGCTTCATGGTCGTGCCGCTGTGGTAGACGAACTGCTGGAGGTGCTGCTCGTAGGCGTCCATGTCCTCGATCGGACGGGTCGCGACGCCCGAGTCCATCGCCGCCCTGGCCACAGCCGGCGCGATCTTGACGATCAGGCGCGGGTCGAAGGGCTTCGGAATCAGATACTCGGGCCCGAACTGCAGATCCTGGATGCCGTAGGCCGTGGCCACGACATCGCTTTGCTCCTGGCGCGCCAGTTCCGCAATCGCGTTCACCGCGGCGATTTCCATTTCGCGCGTGATGGTGGTCGCGCCCGCGTCGAGCGCGCCACGGAAGATGAACGGGAAGCACAGGACGTTGTTCACCTGGTTCGGGTAGTCCGTGCGGCCCGTGGCGAGCACGGCGTCCGGACGCACTTCGAGCGCGAGCTCCGGCAGGATTTCCGGCGTCGGGTTGGCGAGCGCGAGGATGAGCGGCTTGGCCGCCATCTGCTTGACCATCTCCTGCTTGAGCACGCCGCCAGCCGAAAGGCCGAGGAAAATATCGGCGCCTTCGATCACTTCGGCGAGCGTGCGCGCGTGGGTTTCACGCGCGAATCGCTCCTTGTCCGGGTCCATCAGCTCGGTGCGGCCCTTGTAGACCACGCCCGCCAGGTCGGTCACGACGATGTTTTCGAGCGGCAGGCCGAGGTCGACGAGCAGGTCCAGACACGCCAGCGCGGCCGCGCCGGCGCCCGACGCGACCAGCTTCACGTCCTTGATGTCCTTGCCCACGACCTTCAGGCCGTTCGTGAAGGCGGCCGCCACCACAATGGCCGTGCCGTGCTGGTCGTCGTGGAAGACCGGAATCTTCATGCGCTTGCGCGCTTCGCGTTCGACGATGAAGCACTCGGGCGCCTTGATGTCTTCGAGGTTGATGCCGCCGAAGGTGGGTTCGAGCGCGGCGATCACGTCGACGAGCTTGTGCGGGTCCGTCTCGTTGAGTTCGATGTCGAACACGTCGATGCCCGCGAACTTCTTGAAGAGCACCGCCTTGCCTTCCATCACCGGCTTCGAGGCGAGCGGCCCGATGTTGCCGAGGCCAAGCACGGCCGTGCCGTTCGACACGACGCCCACGAGGTTGCTGCGCGCCGTGAAGCGCGCGGCGTTGAGCGGATTCTCGACAATCGCCTCGCACGCGAACGCAACGCCCGGCGAATACGCGAGCGAGAGATCACGCTGATTGATCATCTGCTTGGTCGGCGCGATCGCGATCTTCCCGGGCGTGGGGAACTCGTGATAATCGAGGGCGGCTTCGCGAAGCTTGTTCGTAGCGGGATTCGACATGGGAGGCAGGACGTGAGTGCGGATTAGAATGACAACTCGAACGCTAAGTTGACCGATTGTAGCGCCAATCCCAGACAGCATTCCTTTCAGTTCGGGCGCAAGTGCCGCGACCGCGATGGGGGGAAAAGCCATGCCAGGGCGCCCTTTGCGGCGACGGCCATATTCCAACTGTCATAACCCTTTCGTCATGCTTTCCGAGTTCTCCCTGATCGACCGATATTTTGCGCGGCGAGCGCGCACGAACACGCAACGCGCCACGCTGGGCATCGGCGACGACTGCGCGCTCATCGCGCCCGCCGCGGGCGAAATGCTGGCCGTCTCGACCGATATGCTGGTGGAAGGCCGCCACTTCTTCCCCGACATCGATCCGCACGCGCTCGGCCACAAGGCGCTCGCCGTGAATCTGTCCGATCTCGCCGCGATGGGTGCGCAGCCGCTCGGCTTCACGCTCGCGTTCGCGCTCCCCAAGGCGGATGAGGACTGGCTAGCCGCGTTCAGCGCGGGACTCTTCGAGCTGGCCGACCGCTTCGACTGCGAGTTGATCGGCGGCGATACCACGGCAGGGCCGCTGAACCTGTGCCTGACGGTGTTCGGCTCAGTGCGTCAGGATGCCGCGCTTCGGCGCGACGCCGCCCAGGCGGGCGACGACATCTGGGTTTCCGGCACGCCCGGCGATGCGCGCGCAGGCCTCGGCATGATGCGTGGCGAATGGCCGGTGAGCGAGCCCGACGCCGCGCACTTGCGCCGGGCGCTCGAATACCCTGAACCGCGCGTGGCGCTGGGCCTCGCGCTGCGCGGCGTGGCGCGCGCGGCGCTCGACGTATCGGACGGCCTGGCCGGCGACCTGCGCCATATTCTGGAACGCTCGCACCTCGCCGCGACGATCGACGTCGACGCCCTGCCGCTCTCGCCTGCGCTTGCGCGCCTGCCGCGCGACGTGCAGCTGCAATGCGCGCTCGCGGGCGGCGACGACTACGAACTGTGCTTCACGGCGGCGCCCGCGCAGCGCGACGCGGTCGAGGCGGCGGCGCAACAGGCGGGTGTGCGCGTCACGCGCATCGGTACAATGACTTCCCGCACTTCGCCGCAAGCCGCCCCCGAGATCGCCTGGCGCGACGCGGGTGGCACGCCGCTCAATCTGACGTTGCAAGGTTTCGATCACTTCCATGCAGACTGACCCCACGCCCTCGCCCGCCGGTCAGCCGGCTCCTCCGGCAGGCTCGGCAAGCAACGCCGCCGCACCCGGCACGGGCGCTCAGGCCGGTGGCCCGCGCCGCGCCGACGCGCCGTTCATGCTCACCCATCCGCTGCACATCGTTTCGCTCGGCTTCGGCTCGGGGCTCTCGCGGCTCGCGCCCGGCACGGCCGGCACGCTGTTCGCCTGGGCGTCCTTCGAGGTGCTCAACCGCTATCTCACGGTGACCGAGTGGGGACTGCTGATCTTCTTTGGCTTCTTTGCAGGCATCTGGATCACGGCCTTCACGGCGAAGAAGCTGCGCACGGATGATCCCTCGGCCATCGTCTGGGACGAGATCGTGGCGTTCTGGCTCGTGCTGCTCATGATTACGCCCGTCGATTTCGAGGGCCGGCTGTGGGCCTTCGTCGTCTTCCGGTTTTTCGACATGGTGAAGCCGCCGCCCATCCGCTATTTCGACCGGCGCTTCAAGGGCGGCCTCGGCATCATGCTCGACGACATCGTCGCCGCATTCTTCACACTGCTCGTCATCGCGCTCTGGCGCATGTCGGTGTAACGCCACGTCGCCGCCACGCCGCCGCCAACCCAACGGATTGCTGCAATGTCTACCGATTCCGTCGTCCACCAACTCGCCATCCGCGTCGGCAACAAGCTGCGCGACGGGCGGCTCATGCTCGCGACCGCCGAGTCCTGCACGGGCGGCATGGTCGCCACCGCCATCACCGACATATCCGGCAGCAGCGTCTGGTTCGAACGCGGTTTCGTCACCTACTCGAACCAGGCGAAAACCGAGATGATCGGCGTGCCGCCCGAACTCATCGACAAGCACGGCGCGGTGAGCGAACCGGTCGCGCGCGCGATGGCCGAAGGCGCGCTCAGCAACAGCCGGGCACAAGTTTCGCTCTCCATCACCGGCGTCGCCGGACCGGGCGGCGGCACGCCGGAAAAGCCGGTTGGCATGGTGTCGTTCGGCTGGAGCAACCGGCTGCATACGAGCGTCGAGACGCTGGTCTTCAAGGGCGACCGCGAACAGATCCGCGTGCAGGCCGCCGCGCACGCGCTGCGCGGGCTGCTCGCGTTCATCGACGAACAGGAACGCTAATACCGGCCCGCGCCTCGCTGGAGCGCCGGCCGGGCCCATCAAGGAGGCCCATGCCATGGCAGCCGCGAATACCGCAGTCGAAGAATTGATCCGCCGCTTCGGGCTTGAACCGCACCCCGAAGGCGGCTACTACAGCGAAACCTATCGAGCCGACAAGCTCGTGCGGCGCGACGGCGCAGCCGCCGCAGAGGGCACGCGCGCAGCCTCGACGGCCATCTACTTCCTGCTGGCGGAAGGCGCCTATTCGGCATGGCACCGGATCCGCTCCGACGAGCTCTGGCACTTCTACGCGGGCTCGCCCCTCGAGATTCATTCGATCGACGAACGCGGCGTGCTCTCCACGCGCAAGCTCGGCCACGCGCTCGACCATCCGGGCACCGTGTTCCAGGCGGTCGTGCCGGCCGGACACTGGTTCGCGGCGCGCTGCTGCGATCCTTCGACCTATGCGCTCGTGGGCTGCACGGTGGCGCCGGGGTTCGAGTTCAGCGAGTTCGAGATCGCCGATGCGAACGCGCTCGCCGGAAAATACCCGCTGCACCGATCGATCATCGAGTTGCTCGGCAAACCGGCGTCCGTCGCGGCTGCGGCCGCGAAGAAAGATTAGGCGCGCGGCGTCGAGGGACGCGGATCCGCATGATGCCCAGCTTCGGCCGCCGCCATGGCGCCCCTTCCACTTCGCCGTACGCCGCGCTCGAGGCGCTCCAGCGCAACCTCAGGCGTGAACGCCGCGTCTTCGCACTGCTGACCGGCCTGCTGATCCTTGCGGCGCTGTGCATGGCCGCCGCCGCGCTCGGCGGCATCGCGTTCAGCGCACTGCGCGCGCAGACGCTGGAGGCGAACACGCTCAGTGCGAAGGCCAACGCGCGGCTCGACCGGCTGTACACGCTGCTCGGCAGTGCGGGCGTCGTCCTCGTGCTCGAGACCGCCTCGGCATCGACGGCACCGTTGAACGCCGAGCCAACCTCCCGCTGCGCGACGACCTTCGAAGGCATGGACGGGTCGCCAGATCTGAGGGCAGTGTGCGAGCACATGGCGGGGGTGCTCGACATCGTCTCGTCCGATGTGCCCATCATGTTGCTGCGCGCCGACGGCGGCGCGGCGTATAGCCGTGGTGTCGCGCCCAAGGGGTCGCAATTGCGGCCGGCCGAAGCCGCGCGCACGCTGGCCGATGCCGCGCTCCTGCAGATCACGACCCACGGCCTGGATCCGGTCGCGGCAGCCAGAGGTATCAGAGTCGCCTGGTTCCGCCCACCCGAAGCGCTCGGCTTCCCGCCCGATCTCGTGCTCGGCGCGTTGCCGGTGCTCAGGAACGGTACGCTCTACGCGTTCACGATCACCAGCGTCGATCTCGACTCGCTCCTCCTCGCCCAGAGCACCAGCGTCCCGTCGATCCCCCCGACGCTGTTCGGCGCTGACGGCATCATGCTCGCCGGCCCGCTGCCCCCTGCTGGCGCGCAGTATCTCGACCGACGCCTTGCGAACCTTGCCCCCGGCAACTTCCACGTACTCCCCCGCTTCGGCGTCGCGCTGCGCGAAGCGCCGCTCGTGCATGGCTTTGGGCACTTCATGGTGGCGCTGTCGTGGGGCGAGCTTTTCGCGATCACGCGCACGCCCGTCATCATCGTCCTGATCCTGACGGCCGCCCTTATTGCCATGCTCACCGTGCTGTCGCGCTACTGGAATCGCCGGGTGCTGACGCGTACCTACGACGAAGCCACGCGCGCGCTCGAAGGCGAGTTGCTCAATCATCTGCTCGTGCACGCCACGCCGGTAGGCCTGTGCATCGTCAGGCGCAGCAACTTCGAGATCGTCGTGGCGAACCAGATCGTGCGCAATGTTCTCGGCATCGACGAGCACGCCACGCATTTGCCGAGCGCGCTGTGTGTCGAGTTCGAACAGCACGGGCCGTGGCCCGCCCCCACGAAACACGAGGACGAGACGACGGTGTACGAGTTGCCGTACTCGCTCGAGCGGCCCGGCAAGGAAGCGCTCCATCTCGCCATCACCTATGCGCCGGCCACGATGAACCACGAAGCCGTCCTGTTCTGTGCGATAGCGGACATGTCGGAGCGCCACGAAGCGGAGCGCCTGCTGCGCGAAGCCAAGCGCATGAGCGACGAAGCCGCGCGCGCCAGGGTGAGCTTCTTCGCGGCGATGAGCCACGAGATCCGCACGCCGCTCGCTTCGCTCGTCGGCAATATCGAACTCGTCGCGCGCGGGCCGCTGGCGCCGGAACAGGGCGCGCGCGTGCAGGCCATGCAAAACTCCTCGGCCGAACTGCTGCAGATCGTGAGCGACGTGCTCGATTTTTCGAAAATCGACGTGGGTCAGATGAAGCTGGTCGAAGAACCCGGCTCGATTGCGGCGCTCCTTGTCCGCATCGCGCTCGCCCATGCGCCGCTCGCCGTGCGCCAGCACCTGCCGTTCTATCTCGTGATGGATCGGGCCATTCCGGCGCAACTTCGCTTCGACGCCGTGCGCGTCGCGCAGATCGCCAACAATCTGCTCAGCAATGCCTTCAAGTTCACCCGTTCCGGGAAGATCGTCCTGCGCGCGCGCTGGCGCGAAGGTGCGCTTGAGATCAGCGTGAGCGACTCCGGCGACGGCATTGCCGATGACCTCAAGCCCCACCTGTTCCAGCCCTTCACGCAAGGCGACGCCCATCGGCTCACGCAAGCGCGCGGCACCGGCCTCGGGCTTTCGATCTGCGCCCGGCTCGCCCAGTTGATGCACGGCCGCGTCGAACTCGACAGCGCGCTCGGCGTGGGGACACGCGTGGCCGTCACGCTGCCGCTGCGCCCCGAGGGCGAGGCCACGGCTGGCGATGAATGGACGCTGCCCGACGCGCATCCCGCCATCCTGTGCCGCGCGCCGGAGAACCGCGAGTGGCTGGCCAACCTGTTCGACAGCCGCAGCAGCACGCCGACCTTCCTGAGCCTCGACACGCCGCCGCATGACGGCACGTTCGACTATGTGCTCGTGACCGACGAATTCACCGGCGACGATATCGCTTCGCTCTGGCCGGACCGCGCGAAAATCATATGGCTGCGCCAGGACGGACCGCTCGTCCCGCTCGAACTCGACGGCGGCGCAGTCGTGGTGAGCCTGTACAGTCTCGCGGGCATACGTGCCGCGACGCAGAAGCGGGTTCGCGGCCGAGGAACGGCAGCGCACGCACAGCAACCCGCAGCGGACCAGCCCGCGACGGAGGAGAATTTCGCAGCGTTAACTGCGCTGATCGCCGAGGACAACCGGCTCAATCGCGCACTGCTGCGCGACCAGTTGCGCATACTGGGCGCCACCGTGATCGAGGCGAAGGACGGCGAGGAGGCGCTGGCGCGACTCGACGAGCGGCCAGTGGACCTCATTCTCACGGATCTGAACATGCCGGGCATGAACGGCTACGTGCTGCTGGACGCGTTACTCGCAAAGCACCCTCATTTGCCGGTCTACGCAGTGAGTTCGGATGCGCTGCCCGAGCAGATCGCGCAGGGGCGCGCGTTGGGCTTTACCGACTATCTCACCAAGCCGGTCGCGCTCGCGGACCTCGCCCGGGTGCTGGCCGTCGTGTCCGCGCAGATCAGCGCCGCGCCGAGCGAACGCGCAAGCGCGTCGAGCGCGACTCTCACAGCGGATTCCGAAGCAGATCCGCGCGCCGGGCTGCCCCGCTTCCCGCCACTGCCTGCCGCGCTCGCCGATATATTCATCGCGCAGGTGCATCACGATCTCGTCGATTACACCCAGATCGCCTCGCAGCGCGACTTCGCGCGGATGAACGACTGGGCGCATCGCGTATCCGGCGGACTGGCGGTGCTGGGTCCTTCGAGGATCAATGAAGCCTGCCTCGAGCTGCGCGCGGCGATGCGCGAAGCGGGCAAGTGGACTGACGAAGTCGGCGATCTGGCCGCCGCCGTGGCGGCGGAACTCGAAGCACTGCGCTCGCAGTCGGGTTAGCCGCGCGGGCGTCGTCAACGTGACGCCCGCGGGCAAAGGCAGTGACGCCCAGACCGTTCAGGAACGTCTACCCGCCCCCGCGGAAACCCATCTCAACGATAGGCGTTGATCCGGTCGCGCGTTTCTCTCGCGGCCGTTGCAGCCGCCTGCGCGTAGTCCTCGCCCTTGCTCGCGTAGATGATCGCGCGCGACGAGTTGATGAGCATGCCCGTGCCGTTCGCCGTGCGGCCCGCCTTCACGGTGGCCTCGACGTCGCCGCCCTGTGCGCCGATGCCGGGAATCAGCAGCGGCATGTCGCCCACGATGCTGCGCACGGTTTCGATTTCCTTCGGGAACGTCGCGCCCACCACGAGGCCGAGTTCGCCGCTAGCGTTCCACTTGTTTGCGGCAAGGTCCGCCACCACCTGATACAGCGGCCTGCCGCCGGTTTCGAGGAACTGCAGGTCCGAGCCGCCGGGGTTCGACGTACGGCACAGCACGATCACGCCCTTGCCCTTATGCGCGAGCCACGGCTCGATCGAATCGAAGCCCATATATGGATTGACCGTGACCGCGTCGGCTTTGAAGCGCTCGAAGGCTTCGCGCGCATACTGCTCAGCGGTGCTGCCGATGTCGCCGCGCTTGGCGTCGAGGATCACGGGCAGGCCCGGGTGCTTCTCGTGGACGTGCGCGATCAGCGCTTCGAGCTGGTCTTCGGCGCGGTGCGCGGCGAAGTAGGCGATCTGCGGCTTGAACGAGCACGCGTACGCCGCGGTGGCGTCGACGATCTCGCGGCAAAACTCGAAGATCGCGTCGCTGCGGCCGGCCAGCGCGGCGGGAAACTTCGTGGGCTCAGGGTCGAGGCCCACGCACAACAGCGAGCCGGTGCGCTGCCAGGCGGCGCCGAGGGTCTGGATGAAGGAAGTCATGGTGGTTGCTCGCGGCGAGCCAATAAGGGAAAACGGCGCGTATTTTACCCGCCCCGGAAGATGAGGCCGCGCCGCGGTACCTGAATCGGCCTGCGCCCGGCGCTCCCGCGGGACGCGAGACGAATCGCCGGAAGAACCGGGCGCGCGCGCTCGACGTGCGCTACGCCTGGCTCACGACCGCCTTACGTCCGGGCGCGCGCGCCCTTGCCGCCTCTCGCGCCCGTGCGGCCGCGCGCGCCGGCGCGGTGCGGGCTGGCTGACGCGCGCATGTCCATGCGCTCCACGGTGAAGGAAAAGCGCCGCACGAGCCGCTCGCCGTGCGCGAGCACGGTCATGCCGTTCGCATCGCCGCCGCCGCGCAGGTTCACCGCGTTGATCGGATGATCGACGGGTTCGAAGCAGAAGAAGTCCGCGCCGGGAGGCGTGTAGAGCACGTAGTAGTCGGTGTTCGCGCAAATCGAGAGCGAGAGCCTGCGGCGCTCCCACACCACTGCCGCGCGCCCGCTCCAGCCGCTGAACGCGTGATTGACGAGCTGCGCAGGCAGCGGATAGGCCACGCCGAACTGCCAGGCAGGCGGCGCGGGCACGTGGCGCACCGGCAGCCAGTCCTGGCCCGAGAGCCACAGGCCGCTCGCGGGCGCCGAAAGCTCGGTGCTCGTGTCGCGCGCGAGAAACGGATGCACGCCAAGGCCGAACGGCAGCGCCTCGCGGCCCGTGTTCTCCACTTCCAGCGTCATCGCGAGGGTCGCGCCGTCGAGCGCGTAGGTGAGCGCCGCGCGGTACGAATACGGTTCGCCGTCGCTGCGGTCGAGCACGAGGCGCACATTCTCGCGATCGGCACTGTCGATGCTCCAGGGCGCGAGCCAGCCGTCGCCGTGAATCGGCAGCGGTTCGCTGGCGCGATTGCGCGGCACTTCGATATCGCGGCCGCCAAAGTGAAAACGCCCAGCGCCGATGCGGTTCGAGTACGGCAGCAGCGGGTAGCACGCGAGTTCGTTCGGATCCATGCGCGCGCTCACGCGCTCGCAACGGCGAAACACGGGCTCGAACGCGCCTTCGCTGCGCCAGTCGAATCGCGTGATTCCGCCGCCTAGTTGGGGCGCGACGTCGAGCCTCAGATACGCGTTCGCGAGCGTCACGCACGCCACGTCGCTCGAGCCCGCCGCGCCGATCGCGACCGCCGAAGTGCTCGGCCCCGGCAAAACCGGATGCGTGGCGGCTTCGAGCCGCGCGCGGCGCGCGGCGGCCGCTGGTGACACAACCGGTGAGACAGACGGAGCGGATGAAGCGGAAGGCGGCACGCTTGCAGCAGCGGCGCCTGCGGAAACGGTGGAACGGGTAGGTCGACGCACAGCGGAATTCGCGACGCTCATAAGATGCTCCTCGAGAGGCATGTTTGATTGCCGCCGCAAAAGGCGGCTCACCGGTGACCTGTCGACACCGCGCATGCGCACGGGCCTGTGGCCGCTTCTTGTGTTCGCCCTTCTAGTGGTACTGGCAAAGCCAACTGCACACTATCGATCGACTGCATCTGTTGCCGAACTGCAACGACTGTCCGTCTCTTCATGCCGCCTGCCGCCAGCGGCGCCTTGCACGGTTCGCGCGCGTGTATCGTCAGATGAAAATACCCGCACGCCTTTGCGCAAGCGCCTGACACACCGGACTCAAGCGCGCCTGCGCCCCTGAAACCGCGGTTCTTCAAGGCCCTGGCGGCCAATTCGAACCGAAAACACGCCGCCCGCATGCGGCTCGCGCGCGAGGGCCTCCTCCTCCATTTCCTCGCGTGCGCTCGTGACATAAAGCGTGTCCAGAAGCGCACCGCCGAGCGTAACGCAGCTTGGCTGCGCTGTGGGAATCTTTACGCGCTCGGTTTCGACGCCATCGGCGCCATAACGCACCACGCGCTCGCCGCCCCACTGCGCGTTCCAGAGGCCGCCTTCCGCATCGACGGTCGAGCCGTCCGGCACGCCGGTGTCGTCGGTGAGCGTGACGAAGGTACGTTCGTTTGCAATCGTTCCGCCTGCGCCGTAGTCGCACGCGCGAATCTCGCGCGTGAGCGTGTCGCAGTAATACATGGTCGAACCGTCCGGGCTGAACGCGATGCTGTTCGAGATCGCGGGCGCGGGCAGCGGCAGACGTTCGAGCGTGAGATCGTGGTTCAGGCGATAGAAACCGCCGATGGCCTGCCGCGGCGTTCCCTCATACTTCGTGCCGAACACGAAGCGGCCCTGGCGGTCGCAGCGTCCGTCGTTCAGGCGCGTCGGCACGCCGGGTTCGACTTCGACGATGGTGTCGATCGCGCCCGTCTCCATGTCGAAGAACGCCAGTTGCGAGGCGAGGCCGAGGAGCAGCGTGCGCTCGTCTTCGCACAGCGCGAAGCACGCGAGGCGCTCGGGCATCTCCCAGGTGACGTGTTTGGCGCCGGACGCATTGGCGTCGTAGCGTTGCAGGCGTTTGCCGGAAATATCGACCCAGTAGAGCCGGCCGCTGCGCGCGCACCACGTCGCGCCTTCGCCCAGCTCGCATTTCGCGTGGACGAGCAGCTCGGCCACCGCTTCGTTCGAAGCGCTTTCCTTTGCGCTCATGCCCAGCCTCCATCAACGACGATGTCCTGCGACGTGATCATGCGGCTGTCGTCGGCGGCGAGGAAGAGCGCCATGCGCGCGAGGTCGGCGGGCAGCAGCTCCGCGTCGATGCACTGGCCGCGCTTGATGGCCTCGCGGCCTTCGTCGGTGAGCCACAGGCGGCGCTGCTTCTCGGTCATCACCCAGCCCGGCACGAGCGAATTCACGCGGATGCCGTACGGTCCAAGGTCTCTCGCGAGACCGCGCGTAAGACCCTGCACCGCCGACTTGCTCATCGTGTAGACCGGCATTTCCGACTGCTTGAGCATCCAGCTGATCGAGCCCAGGTTGATGATCGAGCCCGCGCGCGCGGCCTTCATGTCTTCCGCCACGGCCTGCGCGGCGAACAGCTGATGCCGCAGGTTCACGGCCACGCCCGCGTCGAACGACTCGGGCGTGACTTCGGCCAGCGTGTGGCGTTTGTCGTTGGCCGCGTTGTTCACGAGCACCTCGATCGGCCCGAGCGCCGCCTTCACATCGGTGATGGCGGCGCGCAGCGCCGAGATATCGGTGAGATCGACATTGGCGAACAGCGGCTTGTGGCGCGAATCGCCGAGTTCGTCGGCGAGCGCCTGGCCCGCGCTCGCGTCGATGTCGAAGAACGCCACGCGCGCGCCCTGCGCGGCGAAATGCTCGACGAACGAGGCGCCGATGCCGGTCGCGCCGCCCGTGATCAGCACCGCGCGGTCGGCCAGGCTCGGATAGCGCGCATAGTTTTCGTGCGCGTGGCGCGCGAGCGCGTTAGCGGGCGAATTTGCGTTGGACGACATCGTTTGGGTTTCCTTATGAAACTGTCAGCGAACTCAATCGCGCGCGCCGCGGTTCTTGAGCTGGTCGAGCAGCACCGCTGCGAGCAGGATCGCACCGCGCACGAGGTACTGGTAGAACGCGTCGATGTTGAGCAGATTCATGACGTTTTCGACCGTGCCCATGATCAGCACGCCGATCACCACGCCCGAGATCGTCGCGCGGCCGCCCAGCAGCGAAACGCCGCCCAGCACGCAAGCCGAGATCACGTTCAGCTCGAAGCCTTCGGCCGCATTCGGCTGGCCCGACGTGATCCGCGAGGCGAGAATCACGCCCGCGAGCGCCGTGACCGCGCCCTGGATCAGGAAGATCCACACGCGCGTGCGCTCGACCTTGATACCGGCCAGACGCGACGCTTCCGGATTGCCGCCGATGGCGAGCGTATTGCGCCCGTACACTGTCTGATTGAGCATCACGCCGAACACGATGAAGCAGACGAGCGTGACCCAGATCGGCAGTTGCACGCCGAAGAGCGAGGCCGTGCCCATGGCGATGAACGTGTCCGACGACACGCCCACGGCCTGGCCGTGCGAGGCGATGAAGCCGAGGCCGCGCACGATTTCCATCGTGGCGAGCGTGGTGATCAGCGCGTTGATGCGCAGATACGCGATCACCGCGCCGTTCACGAAGCCAATCGCGGCACCCGCCGCAACGGCCGCGACGATGGCGATGAACGTGTTGTTCGTCGCATTGAGCACCATTGCGCAGAGCACGCCCGCGAACGCGACGATCGAGCCCACGGAAAGGTCGAAGTCGCGCGAGGCGAGACAGAACATCATCGTGCAGGCCACCATGCCGATCTGCGAGACCGACAGGGCGAGGCCGAGCATGTTCTCGATCGAGAAGAAGTGATCGACGGTCAGCGACATCACGATGAACATGACCGCGAAGATCACGATCAGGCTGTACTCGGTGATCTGCTGCCACCACTTCTGCTTGTCGGTGGGACTCGGAATCAGCGCGTCGGCGACGCTCTTGGCGGTTTCGGCCGCCAGGTTTTCTCTTGCTTGCATTTCAGTCACTCCTCCCGGTCCACTCATGCAGCCTTGGCCTGCGTGCGCTTGGGCAGCGCGAGGTCAAGCACCGCGTGTTCGCTCGCCGCGCTGCGCGGCAACTCGCCCGAAATACGGCCTTCGCGCATCACCACGATGCGATCCGACACGCCGAGCACTTCCGGCAACTCCGACGACACCATCACGATCGCGCAGCCGCGCGCGGCGAGCTGGTAGATCACGTTGTAGATTTCATGCTTCGCCCCGACGTCGATGCCGCGCGTCGGCTCGTCGAGAATCACGACCTTCAGATCGGGCTCGGCGAGCCAGCGCGAAAGAATCGCTTTTTGCTGGTTGCCGCCCGAGAGAAAGCGGATTTTCTGGCGGCGGCTCGGCGTCTTGATCTTCAGCAGCTTGATGAAGCGGTCCGCCGTTTCCGCTTCCTTCTTGCGGTCGAGGAACATGCCCGCGCGCAGAAAGTGGCGGCGGCAGCTGATGTTGATGTTCTCCGAGACCGTCGCCATCGCAACGATGCCCTGCTCCTTGCGGTCTTCCGGGCACAGCACGATGCCGTGGCGAATCGCGTCGCTCGCGCTCTTCACGCGAATGGTCTTGCCGTCCAGCTCGATCTCGCCCGCGCGCCGCTTGTGGGTGCCGTAGATGAGCTGCATCAGCTCGCTGCGCCCCGCGCCCACGAGCCCGAAGAAACCGACGATCTCGCCCGACTTCACCTCGAAGCTCGCCGCTTCGTTGAGCGGATGCCCTTCCACGCCGCGCACGGCGAAGCGCACGTTGCCATGCTCGCGCGGCGAATAGTTATAGATGTCGCTGATCTCGCGGCCCACCATTTCGGCCACGAGCGTTTCGCGCTTCACCTCTTCGAGCTTCTCGTGCGAGGCGACCTTGCGCCCGTCGCGGAAGATCGTGCAGGCATTGCACAGCTCGTAGATCTCGTCCATGCGGTGCGAGATATAGATGAGCGCGCGATTGTCGGCGCGCAGCTCGCGCACGAGCTTGAACAGCACTTCGGTCTCGCGGTGCGAGAGCGAGCTGGTCGGCTCGTCGAGCGCGATCACGCGCGCGTTGCGCAGCAGCGCCTTGCAGATTTCCACCATCTGACGCTGCGCGATCGAGAGCTTGCGCAGTTTCGCGGCCGGATCGAGGTCCACGCCCATCGCGGCGAGACGTTCGCGCACGAACTTGCGCGCCTCGCCGCGCTTCACCCAGCCGAGTGCATTGGGCAACGCGCCGAGCAGCAGGTTTTCCGCGACGGTCAGGTCGGGCACGTACTGCAATTCCTGGTGAATCACCGCGATGCCCGCGCCAATCGAGGCCGCCGCATCGGAGAAGTGCACCTCGTTGCCGTCCATCAGGATGCGGCCGGAATCGGGCTGATACTCGCCGCCGAGAATCTTCAGGAGCGTGGACTTGCCCGCGCCGTTCTCGCCCATCAGGCCATGCACTTCGCCTGCGTTCACCTCGAACGACACGCCGTCGAGCGCGCGCACGCCTGGGAACACCTTGCCGATATTGTCAAAACGCAGTGTCGCTGACACTTCGGTTTCCTCTCATTCGATACGCTGCGGGCGCGGCCTTCATGCCACTCATGCCCTTCTCACCCTTCGGCCTCGCCGGCCGCCCCGCAGCGGGAAACACCCTAAACCACTTCTAACAACCTTCTATCCAGCGCTTACTTCGACGCGAGACCCATCTGCTGACGCACGCTCTCCACGTTGTCGCGCGTGGCCAGCATGCCGGTCGTCAGCGTGAGCAGCGGCGGTTCCTTGCCTTGCGTGATCCACGTGTACATCAGGTCCGAGGTTTCCTCGCCGTGGCGCTTCGGGCTGATGATGACGGTGCCGTAGAAGCCCGTCGGCTGCGGCTTCTTGAACTCGTTGAGTGCCGAGTCCGAACCGCCGATGCCGATGCCGATCATGTTGTCGGCCTTGAAGCCGCGGCCTTCCGCTGCGCGCACGGCGCCGAGCACGCCTTCGTCATTCAGCGCGTAGGCCACCCAGTGCTTGTACTGCGGGTTCTTCGTGAGCGCGATATTGGCGGCGTTGAAGGCGTTTTCCGTGTCGGTCTTCGCTTGCGGCGCCTGCACGATGTTCGCCTTCGGGAAGCCCGCGGCCACGAGCGCGTCGGTCGCGCCCGACGTGCGGTCATGCGCCGTCGGCAGCTGCTCGTAGGTCACGTCGATCGCGCCGACGTCCTTCATGTCCCAGCCGCGCTTCTTGATTTCGGCGGCGATGCCGTCACCCACCTGCTTGCCGATGTTGTACGCCGAGATGCCCATGTGCGGCACCGACTCGATCGGCTTGCCCGCGCCATCGACGAGGCGGTCGTCCACCGTCATCATCTTGAGCTTGTCGGCCTTGGCCTTGGCGACGATACCCGGTCCGAGCTTCACGTCAGGCGTGCAGATGATGAAGCCCTGCGCCTTTTGTGCGGCCAGGTTGTCGATCGCGCTCATCACCTTCTCACCCGAGGGCGCGCCGATCTTCACCAACGTGAAGCCCTTTTCCTTCGCCGCCATTTCCGCGAACTTCCATTCGTCCTGGAACCACGGCTCTTCGGGCTGCTTCACGAGAAAGCCGATCTTCACCTGGTCAGCGGCCTGCGCGACGGGCGCTTGCGCGAACACGGCGGTAGCTGCGGCGGCCACCAGCGTCAGAAAGATGCGTCGTTGCATTTTGTCAGTCTCCTGTCTTCTTCAGTCACGGGAAGGGTATCGGCCGCCTCTTCTTTTACCCGCCGATGCGCGCGGCCAGCGCTTCGGCGGATTCCTGCGTATTCGTTCCAACCTCGTGTTCCTTCGTGCTGCGCATTACTTTTTCAACGTGCTCATTCGTGATGGAGCGCCGTGCGGCCGCCATCGATCGTGATACAGCTCGCGTTGATGAACGGCGCTTCGTCCGAGGCGAGGAACACCGCCGTCATCGCGACTTCCTCCGGGCGGCCGATGCGCTTCATCGGCGGCAACTCGAGCGTGGCCTTGCGCGCCGCTTCCGGGTCGGGCTGCGCGTTCCACCAGTCGTGCGTGAGCTGCGTTTCGATGTAACCGGGCGCGATGGCGTTCACGCGCACGTTCTTCGGTGCGTACTCGATACCGAGCGCACGCGTGAGCCCGATGACGCCGTGCTTGGCCACCGGGTACGGGAAGCAGCCCGGAATGATCTGGAACGCGTGCGTCGAGGCGATGTTGATGATGCTGCCCGCACACCGCTCGACCATGCCCGGCAGCACCGCGCGGCAGCCGTTCCACACGCCGTCCAGATCGACGGCGAAGCAGCGGCGCCAGTCGTCGTCGGTCATCGTGAGCGGGTCGGCGAACACGTTGATGCCGGCGTTGTTCACGAGCACGTCGACCGGGCCGAACGCGCGTTGCGCTTCTTCCACGGCGGCGCGCAGCGAGACGGGCTGCGTCACGTCGGTTTGCACGGCGAGCGTTCGCGCGCCGTCGCATGCGTTCGCAATCTCGCGCGCCGTCGCAGCCGCCGTCGCGCCATCGAGCTCCGCGAGCACGACAGCGGCGCCCTCGGCCGCGAACGCGCGCGCGATCGCCGCGCCGATGCCGCGTCCGGCGCCGGTGACGAGCGCGACCTTGCCCGCGAGGCGATTCACTTTTGCGCTCCTCGCACAGCTTTCCAGCCTTCGATGAAGGCCAGCGCGTTCGCGCGCGTGGCCGCCGCGTCCTGGCCCGGCTTGTAGAGCGCGGAGCCAAGGCCGAAGCCGCTCGCGCCCGCGGCCAGTTGCGGGCCCATGTTGTCGGGCTTCACGCCGCCCACGGGTAGCAGCGGCACGATCGGCGGAATCACGGCGCGCCACGCCTTCGTCACGGCCGGACCGAGCTGCTCGGCGGGGAACATCTTGAGCGCGTCGGCGCCGTGCTTGAGCGCCGCGAACGCTTCGGTCGGCGTGGCGACGCCGGGCACGCAGGCGAGGCCCTGGAGCTTGGCGGCGAGGATCACGTCGGTATCGGCGTGCGGCATCACGATCAGCTCGCCGCCCGCTTCCCGCACGTCGCGCACGCGCTCGGTGGTGAGTACGGTGCCCGCGCCGATCATCGCGTCGTCGGGCAGCGCGTCGCGCAATGCCGCGATGCTGTCGAGCGGCTGCGGCGAATTGAGCGGCACCTCGATCAACCGGAAGCCCGCGTCGTAGAGCGCGCGGCCATGCTCGGCGGCCTCGGCGGGCTTGATGCCGCGCACGATCGCGACCATGCCGCAGGCGCCGAACGCGGCGACGAAGCCGGCGTGCGGCGTGTACGGGGCGGGCAGATTCAGTTCGGGTTCCATGTCGGCTTCCTGTTGCGTGGCTTCGTGTCTGGTTCGCTTCAGCGCATTTGCAGCGGGTTCGCAGCGGGTTCGATTCATCGGCCCATCGGCACGCGTTTAGCGCGGCGTGACGAGCCCGGCCTGCACGGCGATGCGCCAAAGCCCGTGTTCGGTCGCCTGGCGCACGAGATGCGCGCCGCTGCATCCGAATGCGGCAAGCGCCATGCGGTAACGCTCGCACAGCGCCTCGGCGCCGATCAGCTGCGGCGCGCAGCCAGCGAGCGCCACGTCGCGCCGCGCCAGCGCCGCCTCGAGGCCCGCCAGTTCGTGGCCGATCACGAGGCCCGAGAGATAGTCGGGCTGCTCGTCGGCGGCGAGCTGGGCCGTGAGGCCGAGCGTGCGCGTGCTGAACGCGGTGGCGAGCAGCCCCACGCAGCCCTGCTCGCGCGCCACGCTCACGCCGCGCAGGAACGCTGCCGTGTCGGGCTCGACGGGATGCTTCATCGTGCGGCCGAGGATCGTATGCGCGCACAGCGCCGCGTAGACCTCGCCCGTCATGAAGGTATAGAAGCGCGCAATGCGCTCGCCCTCCACCACCACCCATTTCGCGTGCGTGCCGGGCAGTCCGACGAGCGCCGTTTGCGGCTCGGCTTGGTCGCCCGATGCGCCAAGCGCGCCAAAAATTTGCGTTTCCTCGCCGCGCATCACGTTGGGCAGCGCACCCGGCTCCAGCACGCCCGGCACCACGGCGACTTCGGCGCCGGATGCGGCGCGCACGCGCACGATGCCGGCCACCAGCGCCTGGGCGCTCGCGGGCGTTTCGACATAAGGCGCCTGCACCCAGCCCTGGGCGCTGCCGACCATCCCCGCGGCCAGCACGGGCAGCGAGGGCGCTTGCGCGAGCCACACGCCGCATGCTTCGTCGAAGGCGGCGTCGAAGCCGCCTTCTTCGGCGGGCACAGGCAGGTTCATGATCCCTGCCGTCGAAACGCGCGTGGCGATCACCTTGCCCGCCGCATCGAACAGATACGCGCGCAGCGAGGTCGTGCCCCAGTCGAGCGCGATGAGCGCGGCGTCGCGAGCGATCGCGGCGTCGATGGCCGCGCCGCTTACAGACTTCTCGCGTGCTTTCATCGACGAATCCTGCGCGTGGTGGGCTGCGGCGCACGCCAGCCCAGTTCCTGCGAAATCGCGCGTGCCTCGCGCTGCACGACGGGAATCAGTTCGTCCATGCGCTCTAGCGGCATGTAGGGAATCGTGCTCGCCACCGACAGTGCCGCCACGATCGCGCCGGAAGCGTCGCGCACGGGCGCCGCCACGCAGCGGATCGAAATTTCGTTCTCCTCCAGATCGAACGTGTACCCGCCCGCCGAGTAAGTCGCCATGCGCTTGAGGAAGGTATCGGGTTCGAGGCTGTGATCGGGACGGAAGCTCACGCCCGCGAGCGTGCGGCGCGACGCGTCGAACAGGTCGCGCCACGATTGCGGCGCGAGGTCGAGCATCATCGCCTTGCCGATGCCCGTGGACGCGAGCGGCATGCGGTGCCCCACGCGCGAGCGCATTTCGAGGCCGCGCTGGCCGGGAATCTTGTCGATGTACAGCACGTCGTCGCCGTCGCGCACGCCGAGGTGGATCGTGTCGAGCGTTTCGTCGGCGAGCGCCTGCAGATGCGGGCGCGCAACGGCCGTGAGCGGCATCTGCTCGAGCGCGATGGTGCCGAGTTCGATGAGCTTCGGCCCGAGCAGGTAGCCGCCCTGCACCTGGCGCAGGTAGCGCGCCTGCACGAGGCTCGAAACCAGGCGGTGCGTGGTGCTGCGCGTCGTGCCGAGCACCGCGCCGAACGAGCGCAGGTCGCGCACGCCGGCGGCGGCCGCTTCGAGGATCGCGAGGCCGCGCAGGAGCGTCTGGGTGCCGGCCTGCTGCATCGAGCCGTCGAGCAACGTGCTCGCGACGCCGATTTCGTCGGCGGCGGGGCGGGCTTTCGGCTGCGCTTGCGCGGAGCTTGCCGCGGCGTTTTGCTCGGGCGCGGCCTCGTCGGGGAGGTGCGCGGCGAGTGTGGAAGACATCGCTTTGTTCATGGCGAGGGCGATGAAAAGAGACGATCGAAAGGCGCGTGCCGTCAGGCGGCGCGCGAACCGTGCTTCGGGAGACGGCCCGGCGCGCGGGCGGCCGGGGCTCGAACAGGTAGCGGCGGGCGGCGCGTGGCCGCGCAAAGCGCTGGCTGAAGCATGGCGAACGTCTCCTTTGCGGTCCGGTTCGCTCCGCGTCTCGCGCGTGCGCCGGATTTATCTGGGTCTGCCGACGATGTTTGCCGCGCAGTGCAGTCGCGGCTTATCGGATGGACTGGATTGTAGGCAGGTTTTTTCGAGTTCTCCAATATGTGATTGGGTCGCTCATATATTGGGAAAATCGACTAATGCGAGTGCCATCTGCCGAATGGCTAATGAGGGCCAGAAACCGCGCCGTGCTTAATGCAAGCGGGGGCGCGGCCGCTGGGTCCTGCAGAGACTTGAGCCACATCATTCCTGGTGCACGCCGGGCCGCCCAGTGCTCTGGAGGTCATATAAAAACTTGTATAACCTAAACCAACCCAAGCCAGTCGAGTGCCGCTATCGCGACGCACTGAACAACAAGGAGTCCAAACCATGAATCACGTAAAGCGCCGCAACCACGAGCACCAGCGCTTCGACAGCGTGTGGGACGCACTCGAGAGCACGCCCGAAGCGGCCCAGAACATGACCTTGCGCAGCGACCTCATGATCGCGCTCGAAGAGCACATCAAGCGCAACAAGATGAGCCAGACGCAGGCCGCCGCGCTCTTCGGCGTCACGCAGCCGCGCGTGTCCGACCTCACGCGCGGCAAGATCGATCTGTTCTCGCTCGATTCGCTCATCAACATGGCCGTCGCGGCCGGCATGAAGATCGAGCTGCGCATTACCGCCGCCTCGCCGCGCGACGGCGGCACGCAAGAAGAAACGGCTGCCAGATGACTCCGGCAGCCGCTTCATAACCGCTTCATGCAACTTCGAGGCGCGCCCTTACTTCCCGGCCGGCGCCTTGTAGGCCACGCAGTCGACTTCGACCTTGCAGTCCACCACCATGCTCGACTGCACGCAAGCGCGTGCCGGCGGATGCTCGCCGAAGTACTCGCGGAACACCTTGTTGAACGAGGTGAAGTCGCGCGCGTCGTCGAGCCACACGCCGCAGCGCACCACGTGCTCCGCGCCGTAGCCCGCTTCCTTCAGGATCGCGAAAAGATTCTGGATGGCCTTGTGCGACTGCTCGACGATCCCGCCGTTGATCACCTCGCCGCCTTCCATCGGCGTTTGGCCCGAGACGTATAGCCAGCCGTCGGCTTCCACGGCGCGCGCGAACGGCAGATGCTGTCCGCCCTGGCCCTTGCCGCCTTCCGCTCCAATTCGTTTCATCGTTTGCTCCTTTGAGATCGTGCGGCGCGCGCAGCTCTTTGGGCCACGCGCGCCGGGGGTCGAAATTTGATCGATAAAGCCTGCTTAAAAGGCATTCGCCTCAGCCTGGGTCTCGGCTTGCGCCTCGCGTTTGCCGCGCGCGACGAAGTGGCCCGCGCGCTCGCCCGTGGGCTGCCCGTCGCGGTACGAAAGCACGCCGTTCACCCATACCGCGTCGATGCCCTCCGCCACCTGCTGCGGCTTCTCGAAGGTCGCGGCGTCGCGCACGCGGGCGGGGTCGAACAGCACGAGGTCGGCGTGCCAGCCCACATGCACCTCGCCGCGCTGCGAAAGACCGAAACGCCGTGCCGACAGGCCCGTCATCTTGCGCACCGCCTCTTCGAGCGGCAGCAAGGCCGCGTCGCGCGCGTAGTGCCCGAGCACGCGCGGAAAGGCGCCCCACAGGCGCGGATGCGGCAGCGGATCGTTGGGCAGTCCATCCGAGCCGACCATCGTGGCCGGATGCGAAAGAATGCGGCGCACGTCGTCTTCGGACATGTTGTGGTACACCGCGCCCGCCGGCTGCAGACGCTTGCCCGCCTCCTGCTGCGACACGCCCCACTCCGCTGCGATGTCCTTGATGAGCTTGCCCGCCTGCTCCGGGTGCGGCGTGGACCACGTGATCGTGATGTCGATGTCGCCCGTCACCTGCTTGAGATCCAGCGTCGAAGAGCTGCGGCTATACGGATAGCAGTCGCACCCCACCGGCTGATACTTGCGCGCGCTTTCGAGCGACGCGAGCACCTCCGTGCTGCGCCCCCAGTTGGAAGGACCCGCGCACTTCAGATGCGAGATCACCACCGGCACGCGCGCATGCTGGCCGATGTGGTACGCCTCGTTCATCGCTTCGAGAATCGCGTCGAACTCGGTGCGCATGTGCGTCGTGTAGAGCGCGCCGGCGGCGGCGAGCGGCTGGGCCAGCGAGGCGACCTCTTCGGTCGAAGCCTCGAAGGCCGAGCCGTACGCGAGGCCCGTGGAAAGGCCGAGCGCGCCGTGCGCGAGCGCGTCTTCGAGTTGCGCGCGCATGGCCGCGATCTCGTCGCCGGTCGCGGCGCGCTTCAGGTCGTTCATGTGGTTGTTGCGCAGCGCCGTATGGCCGATCAGCGCGCCCACGTTCACGGCGGGCCGCGCCGCGTTGACCGCATCGACGTACGCGGAGAACGTCGGATAGCTGAACGCGTCGCGCTCGCCGAGCAGGTTCATCGGGTCGGGCGGATCGCCCCTGAGCGTCACCGGCGAAGCGCTGATCCCGCAGTTGCCGACCACCACCGTCGTCACGCCCTGGCTGATCTTGGGCAGCATCTGCGGCGCGCGGATCACGTGCGTGTCGTCGTGCGTATGAACGTCGATGAAACCCGGCGCGAGCGCGCGCCCATTGGCCTCGATCACCTCTTCCGCGAGCCAGTTCGACAGGTTGCCGATCGCGACGATGCGTCCGTCGCGCAGCGCCACGTCGCGCTCGACGGGCGGCGCGCCGGTGCCGTCGTAAAGCATGGCGCCGACGATCAGCGTGTCGGCGGCTTCGGGGTGCGAATGCATGCGCGTCTCCTCAGGATGGCTCTTGGTTGGACGCTCAGTCACCGAGCGGCTGGCGTTCGCCGCCGCCGCGATGCGCGTCCAGCGTGTGTTTCATGCGGCGCAGCAACTCGCGGCTTTCCTCGGGTTGCGCGAGCGCCAGCTCGGTCACGAGCACGTCGAGTGCCATCATCATCGCGTAACGCGACGACGATGGCTTGTAGATGAAATCGGTCTCGCTCGCGACGATCGGCACGAGCCAGTCGGCGAGCGCGGCGAGCGGCGAAGCCGGCGCGGTGAGCGCGACGAGCTTCGCACCGTAGTCGCGCGCGATGCGGCACGCGTCGACGAGTTCGGGCACGCGTCCTGTTACGGAAAGCGCGACGACCACGTCTTCGGGCGAGAGTGTGCTCGCCACCATGCGCTGCAGCAGGCTGTCCTGGTACGACGCCACCGGACGGCCCAGGCGCACGAGGCGAAAGCGCATTTCGTCGGCGAGCGCGCTCGAGCCGCCGCCCATGCCGAACACATAGATCATGCGGGCCTGCGCCAGCGCCGCGGCGGCTTGCGCAAACGGCGCCTGGCACAGCAGCTCGTGGTTGCGCGCGAGCGCCGTGTGAATTTCGTCGTAGACGCGCGTGGCCAGCGGTTCGGCTTCGCCGTTGGCGTCGGCGGCGCGCGGCTTGCCCGCGCCTTCGGAAGCGCCAGTTGCCGCACCGCGCAGGAAGCGGTCGCCCACGGCGGCCGCCTGGGCGAGCCGCAGCTTGAGTTCGCGCACGTCGTGGCAGCCCACCGCCTTCGCAAAGCGCGTGACGGAGGCGACGCTCACGCCCGCGCGCTGCGCCAGCTCGCCGATGCTCGCGCGCGCGGCGCTGGCAAGATCGTCGAGAATGAGCGCGGCCACGTCGCGCTCGGCCGGACGCAGTTCGGGCACGCATTGCGCAATACGCGCGACGATGTCGAAGCGGGCCGGATCGGCGGCGGTGTTCATTGCAGGGAGTCTGTTAATAAATAACAATTCACGAAGCGATGTTACTTTGTGTACTATCTCCGAGTCAACGCCGGTTCGCAGGACTCCGGCGTAGCTGGGACGCATGAAGCATATGGAGCGAAGGGAAATGAAAGTTACAAACTATCAGAGTGCAACGATCGACCCGAACAGCAAGGGCCTTGGCAACGTACCGGGCGCGAGCGTGCCGCTCGGGGACGCCGGGCGCCTCGAATGGAATTTACTCGAAGAGGACGTGAGCCTGCCCGCAGCGGTGCTGTATGCCGACCGCGTCGAGCACAACCTCAAGTGGATGCAGGAGTTCGTCACGCGCTATGGCGTGAAGCTCGCGCCGCACGGCAAGACGACGATGGCGCCGCAGCTCTTTCGCCGCCAGATCGACACCGGCGCGTGGGGCATCACGCTCGCCACGGCGCACCAGACGCGCGCCGCCTACCGCGGCGGCATCACGCGCGTACTGATGGCGAACCAGCTCGTGGGCCGGCGCAACATGGCGATCATCGCCGAACTGCTCAGCGATGCAACCTTCGAGTTCTTCTGCCTCGTCGATTCGGTGGAAGGCGTGGAGCACCTGGGCGAGTTCTTCCGCGCGTCGGGCCGCACGCTGCAGGTGCTGCTCGAACTGGGCGTGCCGCGCGGCCGCACGGGCGTGCGCGACACCGACACGCGCAACGCCGTGCTCGCGGCGATCGCGCGCTATCCCGACTCGCTCAAGCTGGCGGGTGTGGAAATCTACGAGGGCATCCTCAAGGAAGAAAGCGAAGTGCGCACCTTCCTGCGCGACGCGCTGAACGTCACCCAGGAACTGGCCGCCGCGGGCCGCTTCGCGCGCACGCCCGCGCTGCTTTCGGGCGCGGGCTCGGCCTGGTACGACATCGTCGCGGAGGAGTTCGCGCCGGCCACGCAGGCGGGCGCGATCGACGTGGTGCTGCGCCCCGGCTGTTACGTGACGCACGACGTGGGCGTCTACAAGCAGGCTCAGTCGCAGATCCTCACGCGCAACCCCGTGGCGCGCGAAATGGGCGTGGCGCTGCTGCCCGCGCTGCAGCTCTGGGCCTACGTGCAGTCGATTCCGGAGCCTGGCCGCGCCATCATCGGCTTCGGCAAGCGCGACGCCGCGTTCGACGCGGGCTTTCCGGAACCGTCGCGCCACTACCGCCCCGCGAACGGCGGCGCGCCGCGCGAAGTGGCGGCAAGCGAAGGCTGGGAAGTGTTCCAGATGATGGATCAGCACGCCTACCTGAAGATTCCGGCGGGCGCGGACCTCAAGGTCGGCGACATGATCGCGTTCGACATCTCGCACCCCTGCCTCACGTTCGACAAGTGGCGCCAGGTGCTGATGGTCGATGCGAAATATCGCGTGACGGAAGTGATCGAGACGTTCTTCTGAACGCAGCGCGCATCGGCGCAGGCTCAGCCCGCTTCCCGCTCGGCCTCCTGAGCCTGCCCGAGCGCGGCCGCCGCCGTGGCCGCCTCGCCGATGCGCGCCTCCATCATCCCCAACGCGCTCGACAGCGCCGCGAGCGCGTCGTCGGGCAGCGACATCGTCACGTTCAGGAACGCGTTGCGGCGCGGCAGCCCCTCTTCGGTCACGGCGCGGCCGGCGTCGGTCAGTGTCACGTTGGTGATGCGGTTGTCGCGCTCGTCGGCGCGGCGCGCGATCCAGCCGAGCGCCTCCAGCGCCTTCAATTGGCGCGTGAGCGCGCCCGGGTCCACGCGCAGCCGCTCGACGAGCCGCTTTTGCGACGACTCGCCGTTCTGCTCGTATAGCGCGAGCAGAATGCGCCAGCGCGGCAGCGGGTGTCCAACCTGCGCCTCGAACGCCGACATGAACGTCCGGTAGGTCCGTCCAAACTGCTGCACGATGGCGATGCGATCCTGAATTTCCATGCTTTGTTTTCCTGCCGGCTTCATCGCCGCGCGTTTGCCGGGGTCCGTGCCGGGGCCTGTGCCGGTGCCCGCCAGGGGCGGAACGTCTCAATCCGCGTGAATCACGGGCTCCACCTTGCGCTGCAGCTTCACAGGCGGCACACGCCGGGTTTGCCAGATCGACACCACCGCGATCGCCGCCGCCACGGCAATGCCGAGGTGAATCGCGCCCACGAGCGCCTCGCGCGCGGCTTCGAGCAGCGGCGCGCCATTATGCCCGGCGTGCGCGAGATCGGCGATCAGTGAAGCCTGCGCGTCGCGGTTGATGAGGATCTGCGGGTCGACGAGCTGCGGCAGCCAGTGCGTGGCGTGGTCGGCGTCGAGCGCGCGTTGCACGCCGCTCGAGTAGAGCTGCGTGACCATCGTGCCGGTGAGCGCCGTGCCGATCATGCCGCCGATCATGCGCAGCGACTGCAGCAGCGCGGTGGCGATGCCCAGATGCTCGCGCCCCGCGGTCTGCTGCGCGAACACGGTGAGGTTCGGCATGACGAATCCGAGGCCGATGCCAGCCACGATCATGAGCGTCATGAGCAGGCCGCGCGGCGTGTTGCGCGTAGCGAGCGCCACGGCGAAGCAGGCTGCTGCGATCATCGCGAAGCCGATGTAGAGCATCAGGTTCGGATTGCGGATGCGCGAGACGATGCGCCCATTCGCGATACTGCCGATCGTGATGAACACCACGAGCGGCGTGATGACGACGCCCGCTTCCTTCGGCGTCATGCCGAAGCCGCCCTGGAACAGGAGCGGCGCGTAGAAGAGCAGCGAAAACATCGTGAAGCCGCCCAGCACGGCGAGCGTGAAAAGCGCATTCAGGCTCGCGTTGCGGAACATGTCGACGGGCAGGATGGCCTGGGGGCAGCGCCGCTCCCATTGCCAGAGCGCCCAGCCGGCTGCCAGCGCGAGAGCGAGCAGGCCGATGGCCGACGCGGTGAGACCGCGCCCCGGCAGACGTTCCACGAAAAGCTGCAGGCTGCCGAGCGCGACCGCGATGAGGAGCGCACCTGGCCAGTCGAGCCGCATGCGCGCCTCGTGCGCGACGTGGCGCAGATGCGGCAGATACTTCCAGACGAAGAACAGCGAAAGCAGGCCAACGGGCAGATTCACGTAAAACACGGAACGCCAGCCGTAGTACTGCGTGAGAAAGCCGCCGAGCGACGGCCCGACCGCATTGGCGATGCCGAACGCGGAACTCATGAGCACCTGCCAGCGCAGGCGCACGACCGAATCGGGGAAGAGGTCGGGAATGCAGGCGAACGCCGTGCCGACCAGCATGCCGCCGCCGATGCCTTGCAGCCCGCGCGCGATCACGAGGAACAGCATGCTGTTGGCCGCGCCGCACAGCACGGAAGCGGCGGTGAAGACGACGATCGACGCGATCACGAACGGCTTGCGCCCGTAATAGTCGCCGAGCCGCCCGAAAATGGGGACAGTGATGACCGAGGTGAGCAGGTAGGACGTGGCGACCCACGCGTAAAGCTCGAAGCCGCGCAGTTCGGCGACGATGGTCGGCAGCGCGGTACCGACGACGGTCTGGTCGAGCGCGACGAGCATCGTCACGAACGAGACGCCGAGCATCGCGAGCAGCGACTCCCGGAACGGCAGAACCTGCCCGCTCGAATGGTGGGCGGCGGTATGAACGGCCATTTTTTGATCCAGCAACGGTTGACGCGTCAAAGATTAATCATCATAGCACGCTCCGATCCACTACACTGAGGCGTCGAACGGCGGCGATGCCCTCGCCGTCGTTGCTGAAAATATGGGAGCGCAATGGAACCCACGACCGAGCCGACCGCCGCAGATCCAGCCCGCGCGGGCGCCGCCGCGGCCTTCACCGAGGCCGATCTCGACGCGCTGCGGCGCGCCAAACATGAGCTCGAAACGCCGCCGCTCGGCATGAAGCTCGCAGCGATCGTGGGTGCGCCGGTGGAAAAGCTGATCGCGCGGCTGCCCGGCGTCGCGAACGACAAGGTGACCGACGCGACGCAAGCCGCGCTGCGCAAGTGTCTGCAGCTCGCGCTGAAGACGCTCGGCAAGCAAGGCGCCCTCTCCACGGCCGAAGCGCGTGGGAGCACGAAGCCGAGCAACCTGCTGCACAAGTTCGCGGTGGCGACCACGGGCGCGGCGGGCGGCGCGTTCGGCCTTTTCGCGCTGCCGGTCGAGTTGCCCGTCACGACCACGCTGATGTTTCGCTCGATTTGCGACATCGCGCGCAGCGAAGGCGAGAATCTGGCCAGCACCGACACGCAGCTGCAATGTCTGACCGTGTTCGGCATGGGCGGCCGCTCGGCCGCCGACGACGAAGCCGACTTCGGCTATTTCATCGCGCGCGGCGCGCTCGCGAAGGCGGTATCGGCAGCGTCGTCGGAAATGGCGACCAAGGGCTTCGCCGCCCACGGCTCAACCGCGCTCCTCAAGCTCATGCAGACCGTGGCCGCGCGCTTCTCCGTGCAGGTGAGCGAGCAGGTCGCGGCGAAATCGATACCGGCCATCGGCGCGGTGCTCGGCGCCATGGTCAACACCGTGTTCATCGACCATTTCCAGCAGGTGGCGCATGGGCACTTCACCGTGCGCCGGCTCGAGCGCCGCTACGGCGAAGCCGCCGTGCACGCGGCCTATGACGCGATCGACGTCTCGCTCGATTGAGGCGGCTGCGGTTTCTCGTCGCCGCGCGCCGGCCCAGGCGTCACGCGGCGCACGAAGCTCGCGGCGACGTCGAGCGTGCGGCGCGCCTCGGGCATGAACGGCGCATAGATCGGCCAGATATGCGGCATGCCGCTGGCAATCTCGCACTCCACCGACACGCCGTCGGCGCGCGCGCGCTCGGCGACGCGGCGCGTGTCGTCGAGCAGCGTTTCGGAGCTTCCGACGAACAGGCTTAGCGGCGGCAAGCCGCGAAAGTCTGCATAGAGCGGCGACACATAGGGATCGGTCGCGCTGGCCGAGCCGAGGTAAAACGGCGCGATGCGCTTGAATACCGCGCCGCTGAACATGGGATCGCGCCCGTCGTTCTCGCGTATCGAAGCGCCCGTCGCCGCAAGATCGGTCCACGGCGAAAAGAGCACGGCGCCGGCGGGAAGCGCGTCGCCTGCGTCGCGCAAGGCCACGAGCGTCGCAAGCGCAAGCCCGCCGCCCGCCGAATCCCCGCCAATCACGATCGAGCCGGGTTGCGTTCCTTTCGCGAGCAAATGGCGGTACGCCGCCAACGCGTCTTCGAGCGCGGCGGGAAACGGATGCTCGGGCGCGAGGCGATAGTCGAGCGAGAAGACGTCGGCGCCAGCGCGCTTGCCCAGACCAAACGAAATCGCGCGCTGCGAACGCGGCGAGCAGAAGTAGTACCCGCCGCCATGCAGATAAAGGAGCGTGCGATGCGCGGGCGAGCGCTCGCGGATGAGCCACTCGCCGCGCATCGGAACATCGGCGGCGTCGTACTGTTCGCGCAAGCGCCAGCCGCCCGGCACGCCCGGCGTCCAGATGCGCCTCGCCGTCAGCATGCGCACGCGCGCGACGTTGATCGACTTGCGAGTTTGCGGCAGAAAAGTGCGGCGCAAGAACCTGCAGATCAGCCTGCTTTGCCAGCTCATCGGCTCAGCCCTCCGCAGCACTCAAACCGGCCTCGACCAGCACTCGGCGGCGGTCGGTCGATGGCGTCCCGCAATCAGACTTCGATCGCGGGAACGCGCGGCGCGCACAGTACGGCGAGTGAGGCGAACGATCGCGCGCCGGTCAATTGGCGGGCAGCACCTGACCGCGAATCTCGCCTGACGGGTTCTGCGCCGTATGAATGTTGAAATACCACTGTCCGCCCATCAGCTGGGTGACCTGCTGCTCGTTGAGCGTAGCGGAGCCTTTGATCGGACTCGCCAGTTCGCCCTTCGGAATCGGTACCTGCACATTAGCGTTCTGTCCGACCGGCGCAGGGCCGTGGAAGTGCGCGGCGGCAGCCGGGCCGGAGAGGCCTTCATAGGTGATCGTCCAGTTCAGCGTTTTCGTGGACGTGTCGAAAGTGGCATTGAGCATGCCGTGGCCCTGGCTCACGCGCGGCGGCACTTCGCTGGACGGTTCGAGATCGGCCTTGAGCGCGACGGTGTCGGCATACGCGGCGCTGGAGGCGAGGACACACAGAGCGAGAGCGAGCTGCAGCGGACGAAACAAATTCATGGAATTTCTCCTGTTTTTGTGGCGCGCTGCACCAGAAGGCGCAAAACCGCGCCCTCACATGCTAGAGCAAATCCGCTAGGCGCGTCCGCTGCGCCGATGTCGGCCCGACGTAAGCTGCGTGCAACAAAAAAAGGCGCCGCGAGCGGCGCCCTTCAACCCAAGTACTACCTGCCATCCGGTGCCCGAAGCCACCGAATTCCTAGAAGCGGTGACGAAGACCCGTTGTGATGATCCCCTGGTTCTTGCTCGACGAGACACCGCCGTCCGGCGTGTAGCCGACTTGCGTCAGGCCCACGGCGTTCGCGCCTGCCCCCCACATGCCGACGCCTTCGAGGTACACGTCGGTGCGCTTCGACAGCGCGTAGTCGGCTTGCAGCGCGAACTGGTGCCAGTGCGCCGAGTTGCTGCCGTTCGCGTCGAGCACCGGGCCGTTCGCATTCGTATAGGTGTACATCGCGCCGATGCCGAGCGCCGGCGTCAGGTTGTAGCGTGCATTGGCTTCGATATTGTTCAAGCGCAGCGAATTGCCGAGCGGGTCGTTGACGCGCGACTGCGTGAACACGACGCCGCCGATCATCGGCCCATAGGTGTAGCTTGCACCCGCGCCCCAGTTACGCTGACGCTCATTCCCGCCGAGCGCGCTGAGCACGCCGAGCGTGTTCGCCATCGGCGAACCCTGGACAGCGCCCCCGCCGTTGGCATTCACGCCGTTGATCTGCGTGTAGGCCGCGCCAAGACGCAGGCCCTGGTACGCGTAGCTCATGCCGGCGCTATACGCGCGGTTGACCGCGAAGCCGCCGGCCTGGTTCGAGAACGCGTAGAGGCCGCCGAACTCGAAGCCCGAGAGGTTCGGGCTCGTGTACTTGACCGAGTTGTTGAGCGAGAACGTGCCGTTCAGGTCATCGTTGTCGAGCAGGTGCGCCGTGTAGGTGCCGCCCCAGCTGCCCACCGCGGCGAGGGGACCGACGTAGTCGATCATCGAGTCGAACTGGCGACCGAACGTGAGCGTGCCGTACTGGTCGTGTGTCAGACCGACGTATGCCTGCCGATTGAACAGGCCGCCGTTCAGCTGGCCGTTGGCGACGTTGAAGCCGCTTTCGAGGGTGAAGATCGTCTTCAGGCCGCCGCCGAGATCCTCGACGCCACGCAGGCCCCAACGGCTCGCCTGAAGGTTGCCGCTCGTCATCGCGAAATTTCGGTTGCCGTCGATGTTGGTCGTGTAGGTGAGACCCGCATCAACAATTCCGTAGAGCGTGACGCTGCTTTGCGCGTACGACGCCGATGCAAAAGTCGCGGCGACTGCCGCCGCGATAGCCAGTTTCTTTTTCATATGCTTCCTTCGATGCAAGGCCTTTCGGCGAACCTGAATGCCGTCGCCGGCCTCATGCCGGCATGGCGATTCCGCAGCGCGGTGAATGAAGCGCCGCATTGATTTGCATAGCGAAGTTTATGGGCGGCCCTATTGGCGAGCCACCCGCCATCTCGACAAAAGCCTTTTCGAATTAATTGATTCCGCTGGCGGCAAAATCCTCAAACGCCTGTGACTCAATGCTCACGACTTATCTCGTTTTTCTCTTTATCTGATCATTCCATTCGGTATCCCGATAAAGCGTTGCAGTCGGGCAACACCCCAATTCGGGATAAAGCATCATTCGGACGAGTCCCATTCCGCTCGCCCGACGTGCATCGCTAATATCCGTCCCGGCAAACACCAGTCCGTCTGTTCCAACTTCCAGGTTTTCATCGCAGTACCCATCCCCTCGTGGCCACGCTCCCCAAAAACATGAATCAGCTTCAGGCCATGCGTGTGTTCGTCAGCGTTGCCGAGCACGGCTCGTTCGGCCGCGCGGCGATGAGTCTGAACCTGTCGAACGCGGTGGTCACCCGCTACGTGGCGTTGCTCGAAGCCCATCTGGAAACGCGGCTCATCAACCGCAACACGCGCAGCGCGTCGCTCACCGAGGCAGGCGCCGCCTATGCGCAGTGTTGCCGGCAGGTCCTCGACGATCTGGCGCGCGTCGAAACGCATATCGCGCATGGCGTGTCGGTGCCGTCCGGCGCGTTACGCGTCGTTGCGCACGCATCGTTTTCGCTGCACGATCTCACGCCGATGCTCAAGTGCTACCTCGACGCGTTCCCGAAAGTCCGGCTCTTGCTGACGCTGCTGCACCGTCCGGTCGACCTGATCGAGGAAGGATTCGACGCCGGCATCGTTGCGCCGCGTCAGGTGAGCGGCGGCACGCTGATCCGCCGTCCGCTTTTGAGCGTCGCGCCGGTCGCCGTCGCCTCGCCCGCCTACCTCGCGAGCCGTGCGGCGCCGCGGTGCCCCGCCGATCTCGCCCGCCACACGCTGCTTGCGCCGTCCGCCGATATTCACGGCAACGAATGGCACTTCGAAGGCCCGGGCGGCGAGCGCAAACCCGTGCTGATCGAGCCGGCATACGCCGTGAACAACTCGGTGATGCTGCGCCAGGCCGCGATCGCGGGGATGGGCATCACGATCCTGCCAGCGGACCAGGTGGGCGCCGATCTCGCGACCGGCCGGCTCGTGCACGTGCTCGCCGGGTGGGAGATCCGCGACGCCGACAAGGAGTTCTCGCTCGTCTACCCCGGCCGCCGCCACGTTCCGGCAAAAACACGCTCGTTCGTGGATTTCACCGTCGAGTGGTTTCGCCGGCACGACACCGCCGCAACAAGCGCGATTACCAGCACTTCCTGTAATAGTTAATTGATCGAAATTATCTCGATTTCTCGTCGCGCGGCGACTAAGCTACGAATTGCGAGAAGTGACTCTTCATCGAAGGGTCTCCAAGCTTGAACGCGGCTTCGGCCGCGTTTTTTTTCGCCTGCTTTTTGCCCGCTATTGTCCTGCGCGCATCGATTTCCTGATGTACATCATTCACGCGAGCAGCGCGGCCTGCTGCTCGATTCCGACCAGCATCGCCTGGCAAGTGCGGATGAGCGCGTAGCCCTCCTCGCGCAGTTGCCCGGCAGTGTGACTGTTCATGTGACTGCGGAACGTCTCGAGTTCGGCGAGCAGCGCAGGATACTGCAGCACGCCCACCGCACCGGCGAGCCGGTGATGCCATTCGCGCAGGCGCGCGACATCGGCTTGTTCGAGGAGCGGCGGCAAGGCGTCGAAGTCGTCGCGCATCGCCGAAACGAACGAGCCGAGCAAGGTCTTCACGGTCGCCTCGCCGCCCCAAACCTGGATCATGTGCGTGAGATCCAGCGCCTCGAACGTCCGTGCGCTTGCCGGCTTTTCCGCGAGCTTTCCGCCGCAACTGCCGGGCCCCGGCGAAGCCGGCTCCGCCGCCCTCGACGCGGCTTGCCCCGCCCCTTGTCCGTTCGCACCCGCCTCGCGCGCGGCCTCGTCCTGCAGGGTGCGCTGCATGCCCTCCACGCCGAACCAGCGCGCGAGATACTCGCGCAGCGTGGCCACGCGCGTGGGCTTGACGAGGCAATCGTCCATGCCCGCTTCGCTGCACTGACTCATGTTCTCGGGCGCCGTATTGGCCGTGATGCCGAGTATCGGCAAGCGCCGCGCGCCGTGCGCCTCGTGCTCCATTTCGCGTACGCGCCGCGCGAGATCATAGCCCGATACATTCGGCATATGACAGTCGGTGATCAGGCAGCCGTATTCGCATTCGGCCAGCGCTTCGAGCGCCTTCGCACCGTCGTCGACGACGTCGCACGCGAACCCGATCAGCGCCAGTTGATGACGGATCAGCTCCTGATTCACCGGATGGTCCTCCGCCACGAGGATGAGGCGGCCGGCAGCGCGTTCCTGCTCGCGATCGGGCGCCGGGAGCGTCGTTTCGACATCGGCGGCGGGACGCGACGGGCTGGCGGGCTTGAGTGGCAGCCCCGCCAGCGCCATCGCACAAACGGCGCTCAAGCCCCGCCAGGACAACGGGTTGACGCTCACGCGCACGCCGCTCTCGGCGATGCGATAACCGCTTGGCTTCGGGTTGTCCGTCAGGCAAAGCACAGGCGCACCGGGTTTGCCCAACCGCCCGGCCAGCGCTTCCGACACGAACACCAGATCGGCCTTGTCCGCGCTCGCGGCGCGGGCGAGGTCGGCTGGTGCGACGCGGCGCATTGCCATGCCGAGCGCCGAGCCAAAATGCATCAATGCGGCGGCGATGCTCGCCTCCTCGCACGCCACGAGCGCGCGCTTGCCGCGCAGCCCGGCGGCCGCGCCGCTACGCACCTCCACGGGCAGTTCGATATGCAGCGTCAGGCAGGTGCCGCGATCGACTTCGCTCTCCAGTTCGAGCGTGCCGCCCATCAGCGCGGCGAGCTTGCGGCAGATCGTGAGGCCGAGCCCCGTGCCGCCGAAGCGGCGCGTGGTCGAGGTCTCGGCCTGCACGAACGGCTCGAAGAGCTGCGCCTGCGCTTCGGGCGCAATGCCGATCCCCGTGTCGGCCACCGCGATCGACAGCCGCTGGCAGGCAGGCGCGCCGCCGCGTGCGCCGACATCGCGTGCGCGAACGTGCACGCTCACTTCGCCCGCCGGCGTGAACTTGATCGCATTGCTAAGCAGATTGAAAAGGATCTGCCGTAGCCGCACGCTGTCGCCGCGCAACTGCGACGCGACCTCCAGCTCCACATCCACGCGCACCTTCAGCCCCTTCTCGTGCGCACGCGCGGCCAGCAGCCCGACGGCGTTGTCGACGAGTTCGCGCACGTCGAACGGCTGCGAGTCGATGACGAGATGGCCGGCCTGGATCTTCGAGTAGTCGAGCAGGTCGTCGAGGATCTGCAGCAGCGCCCCCGCCGATTCGTGCACCATGTCGACCATTTGCGCCTGGTCCGGGTTCAGCGGCGTGCGCTCGAGCACCTCGACGAGACCCAGTACGCCGTTCATCGGCGTGCGGATCTCGTGGCTCATCATGGCGAGGAAATCGTCCTTCGCGCGAGAGGCCGCCTCGGCGATATCGCGTGCGTGCTCGAGTTCGTCTGCGCGCGCGTGCTCGACGCTCGCATCGAGCGCATAGCCGCTCCAGACGATCGCGCCGTCCTCGGCACGGCGCGGCGCGAACTCCGCGCGCACCCACACGAACCCGGCCGCGCCCTGAAAGCGGAACTCGGCGTGCACGGGTATGAACCGGCGTGCCGAGCGTTCGAGCCGCGAGGCAAGGCGCGCGCGGTCATGTCGCCCCACCCGCGAGAGATCGACCGATCGCGCGCGGCGAAGCTCATCGACGGTGTCGCCGAGGAGCCGCTGCGTGTCGCCGCCAATGTACGGAAACGAGTAGCGGCCATCGGGCGAGCGGCGCAACTGGAACACGATCGCGGGCAGCGACCCCGTCACCTCCGAGAGAAGCCGCTCCGATTCGCGTTCGCGCAACTCGGCGCGGCGAATGTCGGTGACGTCGATCATCGTGCCGAGCACGCAGAACGGCGCGCCGTGGAGGTCGCGGCACAGGCGCGTCCAGAAAATGCCATGACGCGGCTCCCCGGGCGCATTCTCCAACGTCAACTCGACACGCTGGCTCTCCCCCTCGACGATCGTGAGCCGGTAGAGATCGTCCATGCGGCGGCTGTTTTCGGGCCCCCACGCCATCACGGCCGAACCCGTGCGCCCGAGCACCCGGGCGCGCGCGAGGCCCGTCGATTCTTCGTAGGCGCGATTGACCGCGAGGTAGCGGTTTTCGAGATCCCGCGCACCGAGCGGATACGGGATCATCTCCATCATCGTGTCCTGCAGTTCCACCTGGCGCGCGAGCACCTGCTCCGCGCGCCGCCGCCGGTGCATTTCGCGCTGGAGCAACACGTAGGCGCGCAGCGTGACGAGCAGCAGCACGCCGAACACGATCAGGAGCGGCAGGAGCCGCAGCGCGTTCACGCTCCAGCCGCCAGCCTGGGTGGAGACGGCTGCGGTCCAGCGATTGCGGATGCGCTGCTGTTCGACGGGCGGCATCGCGTCGAGCGCGCGATTGATGAGCCGCGCGAGCGGGGCGAGGTCGCAGCGCACGGCAAATGCCGTCGAATCGTCGACGCCCACCGCTCCCAGCACCTTCAGCGAGTCGAGATAGGTGCCGCTGAGCGGCGCGTCTAGCGCGGCCGCGTTGCCCACCAGCACATCGGCCTCGTGGCGCACGACCATGGCGAGTCCCGCGTCGAGGCTTGCGGTGCGCACGACCTGCGTACCCCGCAGCTCCTGCATGGCCGGCGTGTGCGGCGCCAGCACGATGCGGCGGCCCGCAAAGTCGGCCAGCGAGCGCGCCATCGGTTCGTCGCGGCGCCCCACCATGACGAGCGGATAGTGCTCGAACGCTTCCGTGTAGACGACGCCTGAGCCGAACACGCCATCGCCCACCGAGGTTGCGGCGAGCGCGATCTCGCCGCGCTGCATTGCGTCTCCAGCGCTCGTCCACGGAGAAACAGGCACGCGCTCGAAGGTCACGCCGAGCGTGCGCCCCAGATAGCCGAGATAGTCGACGGCCATGCCCGACGACTCGCCGGCCTTGCTCGTGAAGCTGAACGGGAGCCAGCCGCTGTCGTAGCCGACTTTCAGCGGCGACAAGGCACGCAGCCACGCGCGCTCGTCGGCGCTCAGGCTGAACCCGGACGGCGAGACCTGCCCCGGCGCGTCGCCCTGGAACCAGCGTGCCCGCTCGGCCGCCGCCGCGGCAGGCCGCACGCCGGCGAGCAGGAGGTCCAGCCGGTCGCGCAGATCCGACCGGGAGACCGGCACGGCGTAACGCAACTCGCGCACGCGCTCGCGCTCCTCGAAGGCGACGCGCAGATCGCCGAATGCTTCGAGCGTGAGCTGATAGCGCGCCACGGGCGAAAAGCCTGCGTAGACGTCGGCCTGCCCCTGAGCGATGGCACGCAGCGCCGCCTGCGTGCTCGCGAAGGTTTCGAAGTGTGCCTGCGCGAAGCGCTCGCGCAATACCGATTCGAGGGCGTCGCCGCGCTCGACTGCAAACGTCGCACGCGCGAGGCGCGCCGGCTGGGTCGCGAGCGCGGTATTCCCGGCTCGCGTGACAAATGCCGTGGTGCCGCTCAGATACGGCACCGTGAAAGCGAGACAACGCTCGCGCAACGGCGTGCGCGCAACGCTCATCACGATGTCGATATCGCCTGCGCAGGCCGCCGCGAGCAACGCCGGCATGTCTGCGAAGACGCGCGGCTCAAGCATGACGCCGGCACCGGCGAGAAGGCGCAGATAGTCGGCGCTGAAGCCGGTGAGCGTGGCGCCGTCGAGCACTTCGAGCGGTGGCCGCCCCCCCTCGACCACGCCGACGACGAGCTCTCGCGGCAACGTCGGGGCGACCTGCCGCGAGAGCTCGACGCCCTCGTTTGTCCGCTCACACGAAGTCGCGGCGCTGGCCGCCGCCGCGGAAAACGCGAGCAGCCATGCCGCAGCGAGCGCGCCGAGGCAGGCGGACACGCACGCGAGTCCGCGCGCCCGCCACGATGCAGCCGGGCGCGCGCGAAGACGGAAGATGCGGTGAAGCGACTTCATTGGCGCACGGCAGGCTGGATTTCAGACGCCGTCGCGAGATGACGTGGCGGAAATGCGCGAGCGCCGGCTCACGAGGCGGTACACCACGCCAGCCGCGGCGCCCCCCAGCAACGGCGCCGCCCAGAAGAGCCAGAGCTGATCGAGCGCCCATTCGCCGACGAACAGTGCGGGACCGGTCGAGCGCGCCGGATTCGCGCCGCCGTTGCTCACCGGGATTGCGATCAGATAGATGGCGGCAAGGCAGGCGCCCACGGCGAGCGCCGCAGTCTTGCGGCGTGCGACCGTGCTCGACATCAGGAGATGGAAGAGGACGAACACGAAGGTCGCCGCCAGTTCCAGCAGGAACACGGCGGCGAGGGCGTAGTCGGTCGGCGAATGATCGTCATAGCCGTTGCTGCCGAGGTCGGACACCGCGACGGAGAAACCCGGGCGCCCGCTCGCCACGCGGACGAGCAAGGCCGCGCCGAAAACGGCCCCGATGGTTTGCGCCGCGAGGTAGGGCCCGGTATCGCGCACCGGGAAGCGCCCGGAGACCGCGTAGCCGATCGTGACGGCGGGATTGAAGTGGGCGCTCGCCGCGCGCGCGGCGGCGCAGTTCGCCACCGTGAGCGCAAGTCCGAATGCCGCGGACATCTCGAAAACGTTGAAGCCCTGGGAGGGCGGGCTCGCGTTGAGCGCCGTGGCTGCGCAACCCGCGAATACTAGCCACGCGGTGCCTGCACCCTCGACCGCTAAACGCCTGCCAAGCTTCATCGTTTCATCTCCAGATCCGAACTACATCCCGACCCCGGTCCGACCTGGCCGTCGTTCGATCGCATTCCCGGGTCGGCAATATCTGACGAGCCATGCGTCAAGCTTGGGATTATGGAGAGACGATTCCGGCAATCAGATAGGAGAACTCTTAAAACGCTGGGCGCATTGCGCAAGACACGGCGAGAGAAAATCCGGCGAACGCAGGAATAACCGGGGGACGCGCGCCACCTGGGGATGAATCAGGTCAGCCCCACCTGGATGGCGAAGTCGCTCAGATCGCGCTCCGTGACGAGGCCCAGCTTGCGCATCGTGCTGCGCTTTTGGGCGCTGATCGTTTTGCCGCTGCGCTGAAACCGCTGCGCAATCTGGCGCACCGACATCCCCTGCGCGTAAAGCTGGAAGACCTCCCATTCGCGCGCGCTCGGCACGCCCGAGCACGGGGCGCACGCGGCGCCGGCGTGCGCGAGCGTGGCGCGTGCGTGGCCCGAAAGAAACGGCGTGCGCTCGCGAGCGGCGGCGACGGCGAGCAGGAGATCGTGCACGACGTCGCGCTTGTCGACGATGACGTTCAGGCCGCGATGCATCAGGCCTGTCAGAACGGGCGGCGTCGACACCATGCTCAGGACGACGATCGCAGGCGTGTCTCGTGTTTGCGCGAGGCGCCGCAGCAGGGTAAGGGAGCCATATTCGCCGTCCAGCCCCGGCATGCACAGATCGGAGATGACGACGTCACAGTCGGTCGTATCGAGCTGCGTGGCGAGCTCGAGCGTATTGCCGGCTTCGCCGACGACGAGGGCTCGATCCGTTGCGCGCAGCAGGCTGGCCACGCCGAGCCGGATGCACGCGTGGTCGTCGGCAACGATCACGCGCAGCGGCTTGCCCGTGCGAGGCGCGTCGTCTCGACCAACCCGGATAGCGTGCATGGGAGACCTTGCGTGGCTTGAACCGCTCAGGTTTGCTCGCCCTGCGTCACGCCGCATTCGACCGCGAAGCGATAGAGCTCGATATCGTTGCTGAGCGCGAGCTTCTTCATCGCCGCGCACTTTTGCGCGCTGATCGTCTTGACGCTGCGCCCGAGCAGACCTGCGATTTCCGTCACGCCGAGCCCGGTTGCATAGTGCGTGATCACCTCGAATTCACGCCGCGTGAGAATGCGGTGCACCTCGTCGCGCCGCTCGGCGCGCGCCGCTTCCGTGAGCAGGTCGCGCACGACAGGCCCGACGTATTGCTCGCGCGCCATCGCCGACATGATCGCAACCGGGATCAGGTCGATGCGGTCGCGCTTGCTGAGCACCGCATCCACCTCCATCTCGATGGTCTTGCGCAGCACCGCGGCCTCGCTTTCCATGGTGAGGACGACCACGGCCTTTTGCGGGAACCCGGCGCGAAAGGCGCGGATGGCCTCGGGCCCGTCCAGCTCGCCGGGCAACGCCATGTAGAGGTCCATCAGCACGAGATCGAACGCATTCCGGGCCGCGACTTCGAACAGCTCGGACACGCTGCGCGCACGCGCGACGACCTGCACGTTGGGATAGTTGGTGAGCATGCTCTCCAGCGCATACACGACGAGCGGATGGTCGTCGGCGATGATCACGCGCACCGGTGCCGCGAGGTCGGCCGTATCCGTCATGTTGCGCGCCGCGAGGCTGGCGCGCTGGTCGTCGTGGTCGCGCATCGCACGCTGGGAAGCGGCCCCCGCAGGGGCATGAAGCGACAGCGATGAGGGAAGCGGGTTCATAGAAGTCCGTACGCCTTGACATAGGCGAAGAGTCCCGCGTCGTTGCTCACGCCGAGCTTCGCCATGGCATCGCGCTTCTGGCAGCTCACCGTGCGCACGTCGCGGCCGAGGGTACGCGCAATTTCCGTGATCGAACTGCCGCTCGCGAATTTGCGGACCACCTCCGATTCGCGCGGCGTCAGGCGCGGCAAGCACAGGTCGGACGGTCCGGCGGCGGCCGCGAGTTCGCGCTCGATGGCCGGGCTGAGATAGGCGAGACCCTGGGCGGCGCCGCGCACGATGGCTGCGAGATCGTCCATCGGCTCGGTTTTGCGCAACATGGCGACCGCGCCCGCATGCGCCACCGCGCGCAGAACGACAGCGTTCGCAACGCTGGTCAGCACGATCACGGGCACATGGGGCCAGTCGCGGCGCAAACGCTGCACGAGGCGCAGGCCGTCCTCGGCTTCGCCGGAGACCGGCGGCATATTGAGGTCGGTGACCACCACGTCGCACGGGACGGTTTCGAGCGTCTGCAACAACTCTCGCGCGCCGCACGCTTCCCCCACGACCTCGATATCGTCTGCCGCGAGGAGCGCCGAGCGAACGCCAAGCAGAACGAATGGATGATCGTCGGCGAGGACGACACGTAGCTTCACACTGAATCTCCTTCGAGGTGGATTTGCGGGTTGCCGATGCGCTGCGTGAGCGCATCGGCAACCCGCAACATCAACAAGGTCGTTCATCTGACCATTGAAAAGCCGCCGTCGAAATCGGAGATTTCCGAAACGTTAAATGTGGGTTGTGTTCCGTACTGTCAAACTGCGGCACGCGCGCGAGCGCGTTGTCGACTCCCGCCAGTGCGCCCGGCGTCGCGGCGCTCGCGCGGCGCCGCGAATGCGGGCCATGCCAGCGCGGCGCAGAGCGCGGCCGCCGCCCAGACCGCCGGCCACCCGAACCACGACAACAGCAGCGGGATCGCCGAAGGCGCGACAAAGAACGCAACGAATGCGCCGGTGTTGCCCATGGCGAGTGCAGTTCCTATCCGACCGTTGCCCGCGAGCGTCGCGAGTTCGGTGAAGGCAACGCCGTGCCAGGCGGAAGCGGCGATACCGCCAGGCACGATCACCGCGGCGAGCAGCGTGACGAACGCAGCGCTTGCGCGATGCGCTGGCGACGCAAAAGCCGTCAGCGCGGCAAGCACCACGAACAGCGCGACGGTGAGCGCCGCGCATCCGCGCAGCCAGATACGCCGGTCGCCGTGCCGGTCTGTCCAACGGCCGCCGTACACACGCATGAACGCCGCACCGCCCTGCACGGCCGCCAGCGTCGCGCTGACTGCCGCGGTACCCGCATGGCCGACGTCATGCAGGAAAATGCTCGCGAACGAGAGCACGGCCACCTGGGGAATGCACAGCACGCCAATGCCGGTCACCATGCGCCACACGGTGACGCTGCGCAGCGGCGAGACGGCGCGTTGCGCCTGCGCGAGCGCTTCGTGAGCGACGAGCGGCGCATGCGCGGCGTCCCGTTCGTGCGCGGGTTCGTGCAACCAGACGATCGTCAGCACGGTGGAGACCACACACAACGCGGCGAGTGCGCCGTAGACGGCAGCGAATCCCGCATGCTCGGCGAGCGCGGGCAGCACGAGTGCGCCAAGTCCGCCGCCGGTCGGCACGGCGGTTTGCCGGATGCTCATCGCAAGGCCGCGCTCGTGGGTGGCGAACCACGCCATCACCGCGCGCCCGCTCGAGCCGTTCACGCTTCCGCCAAGCAGGCCGAGCGCGAGCAGGCCAACCGCGAGCACCGTCGCGCTGGGCGTGTGCGCGCCCGCCGGGGCGCCCCAGAGCGCCATCGCGACGAGTGCGAGCGCTGTCGTGGAAAGCCCCGTGAGCAGCACGCGCCGGTCGCCCCAGCGGTCCGTCAGGAGTCCCCAGGGAAGCTCGCTCAGTACGATGCCAAGTCCCAGCATGCCGAGCACGATACCCAGTTCGCCCGTGCCGATGCGGTAATCCGAGCGGATCAACACGCCCGTCGCGGGAATGCCGCCGAGCGCTGCCGCAAAACTGGCGTTGGCCGCCACGCCCACCGCGAGCACTTTCCATCGGTGTGCCGCGCCCCGCGTCGTACTGCGTCCCATGATGATCTCCAGAAAACGGTTGACTGAGGGCATCGTAGAGGCGCAACATCTATCGGAAAAGCGGGAAATTCCAATTCGTATATTCGGAATTTCCGAATGATGAAATGGCACGAAACGCACCGGGTCAAGCTGAACCATGAACGCACGCGGTTTCGATCTCGCGCAGTTGCGCACGTTTATCGCCGTGACGGAAGCGGGCAGTGTCTCCGCGGGTGCGGAGCGGGTGTTCCTCTCGCAGTCGTCGGTGAGCGAGCAGCTCAAGAAGCTCGAGGAGCGCGTCGGCCAGCCGCTTTTCGTGCGCAGCAAGCAGGGTATGACCGCCACGCCCGCGGGCGCGAAGCTGCTCGACCACGCGCGCCGCATCGTCGCGCTTTGCGACGCCGCCTTCGACGACATGCTCGGCCGCACGCTCGACGGCGAAGTGCGCATTGCGATCACGGACTACTACCGGCCGCACGACGTCGCCGAGATCATCCGGCGCTTCGCGGTCCAGCATCCGCGTCTGCGTCTGCATGTGACCGTGCTGCCGAGCGCCGTGATCGACAGCAGCGCGGACGATAATGCCTACGACATCGGCTTGTCGCTGCGGCTGGTGGAGGAAGGACGCGGTACGCACAAGAGCACGTCGATACGGCGCGAAAAACTGGTGTGGGTGGGCGCGACGCAAACGCTGCGCGAGCGGCCCGCGCTCACGCCGCCCTGGCCGCTCGTGCTGCTGCCGGCGACCTGCCAGTTGCAGCGCCGCGTCGTGAGGCTGCTCGACGAAGCGCGCATGCCCTATCTGATTTCGCATTCGGCTTCGGGCGTGGCGGGGCTGCAGCTCGCGCTCAAGGCGGGACTGGGAATCTCGTGTCTGAACGAGTCGTCGATCGGCGAAGGACTGATGCCCTGCCCGGCTTCATTCGGCCTGCCCGCACTGCCTGCGGCCGAATTTCATTTGCTGCCGGGCCGACCGGGCGAGTCCGCGCACGTGACGAACGCGCGCGCGGCGCTCGGGGAACTGCTCGCTTAAGTTCAGGCGCCTTAGCTTGCAGCCTGAACCAGCTCGGCAAAGCGCAGCAGGTCGACGTTGCCCCCGGAGATGAGCACGCCCACGCGCTTGCCGCGCACATCCACCTTGCCGTGCAACACCGCCGCCGCCGCGAGGCAGCCGGTGGGTTCGACCACGAGCTTCATGCGGCTCGCGAAGAACTTCATCGTATCGACGAGTTCCGCGTCGCTCACCGTGACGATCTCGCTCACGCGCTCGCGGATCACCGCGAAGGTCAGGTTGCCGAGATGCTGGGTTTGCGCGCCGTCGGCAAGGGTCTTCGGCGTGTCGATGTGGACGATCTCACCTGTCTGCAGGCTGCGCTGACCGTCGTTGCCGGCCTCGGGCTCGACGCCGATCACCGTGCACGCGGGCGAGAGCGCATGCGCGGCAGTCGCACAGCCCGACAGCAGCCCGCCCCCGCCAAGCGGCGTGAGCAGCAGGTCGAGCTCGCCCGTTTCCTCGAACAACTCCTTGGCGGCGGTGCCCTGCCCGGCCATCACATGCGCGTGGTCGTACGGCGGAATGAGCGTGAGGCCGCGCTCGGCCGCGAGCCGTTTGCCGAGCGCCTCGCGGTCTTCGGTATAGCGATCGTAGAAGACGACCTCGCCGCCATAGCCGCGCGTGGCCTCCACCTTTACGGCGGGCGCGTCGTGCGGCATGACGATCACGGCCTTTACGCCGAGCAGGCGCGCCGACAGCGCGATCGCCTGCGCGTGGTTGCCCGACGAAAACGTGATCACGCCGCCCGCCTTCTGCTCCGGCGTGAACTGTGCGATCGCGTTATAGGCGCCGCGGAACTTGAACGCGCCCATGCGCTGCAGGTTCTCGCATTTGAAGAAGAGCTGCGCGCCCGTGCGTTCGTTCGCGGTGCTGGAAGTCAGAACCGGCGTGCGGTGCGCGACGCCACGCAGGCGTTCGTGGGCGGCGGCGACGTCTTCGAAGGTAATAGGCAGAGTGCTCATGGTCGGTCTTCGGCTGGCAGGTAGGTGTAGACGGTCGAGCGCGCCACGCCGAGCGTGGTGGCCACGTCGGCGAGCGCATGACGCAGGTTCAGCATTCCGTTTGTCGCGAGTTCGCGCACGGCCTCGCGGCGCTGCGCGAGCGTCATGCCGATGGGCGTGGTGTTGCGCGTGGCGGCGAAGCGTTCGAGCGCCTCGCGCACGCAGCCCACGCCGCGCGGCGCGAGCGTTTCGGCGACGGGCGCAGCCGTGCTGGTCTGGATCAGCTGGCCGAGGCCCGCTGTCACCGCGCCGATCAGCGACACATCCATGTTCAGGCAGAGGGCCGCGACGTACTCGCCCGCGCTGTTCTTGAGGCCGATGGATGTGCTCTTGGCCGGACGCCCGTCGGGAAAGCGGTTCGGATAGTTGGCCACGACTTCGGGGAAGCCGGAGTCGGTGATGCGCGCGAGACCCATTTCGGTGGCGGCGTCGCCGACTTGCCGTCCTGACAAATTGTTCGCGATCGCCACGACCGAGTGCTCGGGCCGCGTGAGGTCGTGCAGCACTACCTCGACGAGCGGCGCGAGCGTCTGCCCGAGCGCCGCGACAATCTTCTCGCCTTCGCGCAGGAGCAGCGCGTTTTCGTCAGTGGAATGGCCGGAACGGGGTTTGCGGGTTGGCATCATGATGTTGGACATTTTGACAGTTAATGACTGAATGTCAATCGTTTGAATGGATCGCTCAGAGTTACCGTGCCTGGCCGCCCGATGCGCGAAAAAAAACCCCGCCCGAAGGCGAGGTCAATCAGACACGAAGAAACACGACTCACTGCATTGCTACTCAGACCGTGAAGCGCTCGCTCACGAACTGCGTGGACGGCACGCGCCCGCGTACCGCCACCGCTTGCGCGGCGCTCACCATCGCGGGCGGACCGCAAACGTAGAGATCGGGCGCCGCGCCACCGTCTGCAAGCGCGGCGGCGAGCGCGTCGACGGGGGTGCTGTGCGAGCCTTGCCAGCCATCACCCGCTTCGCGCACGCAAAGCTCGACGTGCAGTTGCGGCAGCGCCGCCCGAAGCGCGTCCAGTTCGTCGAGCAGGAACAGCTCGCTCTCGCGATTCACGCCGTAAAAGAGCCGCGCGTCGTTCATTTCGCCGAATTCGGCCATGCGGCGCAGCATCGAAAGCACGGGCGCGAGACCCGTGCCGCCCGCGACGAACCAGCGCGGGCGCAGGCTGTCGGCGATCAAACCGAAGCCGCCCTGCGGGCCGTGAACGGTGAGCACGTCGCCCGGCTGCGCCCGCTCGCGCAGATACGCCGAAAACTCGCCTTGCGGCCGCAGCCGGATGAGGAACTCGAGGCGCCCTTCCCAGTTGCTCGTGTTGGCAAGCGAGAACGGGCGCTTCACGCCGCCTTCCGGCAACTCCAGCTCCGCGAACTGGCCCGCCTCGAATTCGGCGGCGCTGCCGCTCGTGTCGTCGGCATCGAGCAACAGTTCGAGACGGCACGTGTCGTCGGCGATCGTTGCCAGCGCGGCGATGCGCGCTGTGCGCGCGGCAACCGGCTGCAGCAGCACCTTCGTGCCGTCGTACGGCGCGGCGACACGCAAGTCGGCCGACGGTCTCGTGCGGCACAGCAGAACCGCCTGCGGGTCGGCGGACGGCAACGCGTCCGCACTGTGGTCGCCGAGCGTGTACACCCCTTCGGTCACGGTGGCGTGGCACGCGCCGCAGCTGCCGCGCCGGCACTGCGAGGGCAGCGTGATATCCGCCGCCGCCGCCGCGCTCAGCACGTCCTGCCCCGGCTCGCAGGCGAAGCCGAACGCCTGGCCGTCGCGCGTGGTGAGCTCGATTTGATAACTCATGACGTTTTCACCCGCGCTCAAGCGGCCTTGCGTGCGAGCGCCGCGGCGAGGTCCGCTTGCGCCTCGCCGATCGGCGAGATGCCGAACTGCTTGACGAGAATGTCGAGGACGTTCGGCGTGAGGAATGCGGGCAACGTCGGTCCGAGATGGATGTTGCGCAGGCCGAGCGCGAGCAGCGTGAGCAGCACCGCGGCGGCCTTCTGCTCGAACCAAGACACAACGAGGGTGAGCGGCAGATCGTTCACACTGCAGTCGAAGGCCTTCGAGAGCGCGATGGCGATCTGGATCGCCGAGTAGCTGTCGTTGCACTGGCCCAGATCGAGCAGGCGCGGAATGCCGCCGATGTCGCCGAACGCGTGGCGGTTGAAGCGGTACTTGTTGCAGCCGAGCGTCATGACGACGGTGTCGTCGGGCGCGCCCTGGGCGAACTCGGTGTAGTAGTTGCGGCCCGGCGCGGCGCCGTCGCAGCCGCCGATCAGGAAGAAGTGGCGGATCTGGCCGGCCTTCACCGCGTCGATCACCTTGTCGGCCACGCCGAGCACCGTGTTGCGCGCAAAGCCGATGGTGATGGTCTCCTCCGGCGCCGTTTCGCGGAAGCCCGGCAGCGCGAGCGCGGCCTGCACGACCGGCGCGAATGCGTGATGCTCGAGGTGGCGTACGCCGGCCCAGCCTACCGGCCCGGTGGTGAAGATGCGCTGGCGGTACTGCGGCAGCGGCTCGATCAGGCAGTTCGAGGTCATCAGGATCGGGCCGGGGAAGTTCGCGAAGTCCGATTGCTGGTCCTGCCATGCGCCGCCGTAGTTGCCTGCCAGATGCGGATAGGCCTTGAGCTTCGGGTAAGCATGCGCCGGCAGCATCTCGCCGTGCGTGTAGATCTGCACGCCGGTGCCCTGGGTCGCTTCGAGCAGCGCCTCCAGATCGCCGAGGTCGTGGCCCGAGACCAGGATGGCTTTGCCCGCCGCCGGCGTCACGCGCACGGCAGTGGGTTCGGGCATGCCGAAGCGGCCCGTGTTCGCCGCATCGAGCAGTTCCATCACCTTGAGGTTCAGGTTGCCGAGCGCGAGCGCATGTTCAAGGATATCGCCGGCTTGCGTGGGTTCGCTCGCGAGAAACACGAGCGCCGCCTCCACGCCCGCGTAGACCTCCTCGCTCTCGTAGCCGAGCACGCGCGCGTGATGGGCGTAAGCACACACGCCCTTGAGACCGTAGAGCACGAGGGCGCGCAGGCCCACGACATCCTCGCCCACCTTCGGCAGCCCGGCCCTGATGCCGACGAGCGCCGCCTGCGCCTGCAGTTCGGCGAGATCGTTGCCCGGTTGCCAGAGCGCGGCGCCGCCCGGCTGCGCAGCAGCGACGCCTTGCGCGAGCGCGAGCGCCTCGCAGGTCGACTTCACGCGATCGCGGTGTTGCGCGGCCTCGCGCAGCATTGCCACGAAACGGCTGGCGTTGAAATTGACGTTGGTGAGCGTTGCGAACAGCGCGTAGAGCATGAAGCGGTCGGCTTCGCGATCGGGGCTGCCGAGGCCGCGCGCGAGCGCGCCATACTGTGCGATGCCCTTGGCTGCGTAGATCAGCAGGTCCTGCAGATCCGCAGTCGTGGCGTCCTTGCCGCAGTTGCCCTTGGCCGAGGCACACCCCGGTGTGGCCTGGGTGCGGTCGGTCTGTTCACATTGATAGCAAAACACGGCTTTCTCCTTTTCCTTGTGGGGTGACGGCGCGAGCAGTCTTGTAAGATGCAAAATCAATGCATCTTTTAAATGGTCGCGCGCCGGCGGGAGTTTTGCCGTGACAAAAATCAGAAAACGTGTCCGCTCGAGGCGGAGAAGCGACTGCGTGTGCGAAAACGTCGCAGCAGGTCGGCGCGCGACTCGCTCAGCTTGCTGAGTTCGCTCGGTCCGCGCGCGCAAATGAAAAGCCCCGGCACGACCGTGAGGTCGAGCCGGGGCTTCAGGCTTCTTGTTTACACCTTAAAAAAGGTAACCTTCAGAACGGAATATCGTCGTCCATCTCGTCGAAGCCGCCGCCAGCCGGCGCGTTCGAACGGCCGCCACCTGCACCGCCGCCAGCACCGCCACCGCTCGAACGCGGCGCGCCGCCGCCGCCCGAAGCGCGGCCGCCGCCGCGCGGCGCGGACTGCTCACGGCTGTAGCCGCCGTCGTCGCCCATGTCGCTGCCCATCGAGGCGCCGCCGCTGCGGCCGCCCAGCATCTGCATCTGGTCGGCGACGATTTCCGTCGAGTAGCGGTCGGTGCCGTCCTGCGCTTGCCACTTGCGCGTGCGGATGCGGCCTTCGATATACACCGACGAGCCCTTCTTCAGGTACTCCGAGACGATCTCGGCCAGGCGCCCGAAGAACGACACGCGGTGCCATTCGGTCATTTCCTTGAACTCGCCGGACGCCTTGTCCTTGTAGCGGTCGGTCGTGGCGAGGCGAATGTTCGCCACCGCGTCGCCGCTCGGCAGATAGCGCACTTCCGGATCGGCGCCGAGGTTGCCGACGAGGATCACCTTGTTCACGGATGCCATGAATTTCTCCTGTTTGATTCCGTTGCGAGGAGCGGCCGCGCGGTGCGCGCCGGCGAGCGCCTGATGTGTCATGCGCCTTCGCCGGTCGCGGACCGCCTCCGCGAATTGCGTTGCTGTGAACCGCTGGTTCTAACTCAGGCCCGCCCGGGTCAAGCCCGCGTGGCTTCTGCCCGCTTGGGCGGCGCCTTCATATTGGCCGCGATTATAAGCCAGCACAAGACGAGCCCCGAGCACGTGTAAAAGACGGCGCTCGCGCCTTCGTGCTTGAGGATCCATCCGCCCACCACGCCGCCGAGCGCGAGCCCGATCGACTGCGTGGTGTTGTACACGCCCGTGGCCGCGCCCTTGCGGTTGCCCGGCGCGAGCTTCGACACGAGCGAAGGCTGCGAAGCCTCCAGGATGTTGAAGCCCAGGAAGTACACGAACAGCACGGCCGACACGATGACAAGTGTATGCGCGAGCGAGCCGAGCAAAAGCTGGCCGATCAGGATAAGACCGATCGCAGAAACGAGCACGGCCTTCATCTTGCCCCGCTTCTCCGCGACGATGATGGCGGGCACCATCATGACGAACGCGAGGCCCATGACCGGCAGATAGATCATCCAGTGCGACGCGACCGGCAGGCCCGCGTCCACCAGCAGACGCGGGACGACGAGAAAGAGCGCCGTCTGCGTGGCGTGCAGCACGAGCACGCCGAAGTTCAGGCGCAGCAGCTCCACGTTGTGCAGCACCTCGGCAAACGGGGCGCGCACGTGCACGGGCTTGCTGGGCGCGTCGGGCACGACCCAGATCACCACGCCCACCGCGAGGATCGAGAACACCCCGACCAGCGCGAACAGGCCGCTCATGCCGACCCAATGGAACACGATCGGCGCGCCGACGATGGCCACGGCGAACGACATGCCGATCGAGCCGCCCACCATCGCCATGGCCTTGGTGCGGTGCTGCTCGGCCGTCAGGTCGGCGATGAACGCCAGCACGGCCGACGACACCGCGCCCATGCCCTGGATCACCCGCCCGACGATGATCCACACCATGTCGTGCGCGCCCGCCGCGACGAAGCTGCCGATCGCGAAGATGACGAGGCCGGTGGCGATGACGGGCTTTCTGCCCACCATGTCCGAAACCCAGCCGTAGAAAATATAGAGAAGCGACTGCGTGACGCCGTATGCGCCGAGCGCGATGCCGACCAGCAGCAGGTTGTCGCCGCCGGGAATGGTTTTCGCGTACACGGAAAACACCGGCATGATCATGAACAGACCGAGCATGCGCAGCGCGAAGATCGCCGCCAGCGAGACGGTCGCGCGCAACTCGGGCGCGCTCATGCGTGAAGATGTAGCGGGTGAATTGGAGGACATCGGAGCGTTATGTGTTCGGACCGCAAGTGCCCGCACGTTTGTTGACCGGGACGCCCCCTGACGCGCCTCTTTCGAGGCCCTTGCACTTGCCGCTCCGGGCCCTTTCAAAGACCGTCAGCAAGCCGTAACGGCGGTCTGGAAAAGTCGTTATAGTAGCAGGTTTGGTTTCCCTTTCTCCCGCAGGTTCATGGAACAGATCCGTATCCGTGGGGCCCGAACCCACAACCTGAAGAACGTCAATCTGGACCTGCCGCGCCACAAGCTCGTGGTGATCACCGGGCTTTCGGGCTCGGGCAAGTCCTCGCTGGCGTTCGACACGCTCTACGCGGAAGGCCAGCGCCGCTACGTGGAAAGCCTGTCGGCCTACGCGCGCCAGTTCCTGCAGCTCATGGAGAAGCCCGACGTCGACCTGATCGAGGGTCTGTCGCCGGCGATTTCCATCGAGCAGAAGGCCACGTCGCACAACCCGCGCTCGACCGTCGGCACCGTCACCGAGATCCACGACTACCTGCGGCTGCTTTACGCACGCATCGGCACGCCCTACTGCCCGGACCACGAGATTCCGCTGGAGTCGCAAAGCGTCTCGCAGATGGTGGACGCCGCGCTCGCCCTGCCCGAAGAAACGAAGCTGATGATCCTGGCGCCCGTGATCGTGGACCGCAAGGGTGAGCACGCCGAGCTGTTCGACGACATGCAGGCGCAGGGTTTCGTGCGCTTTCGGGTGCGCTCGGGCGGCGGCACCGCCAACGAAGGGGAAGCGAAGATCTACGAGGTAGAGTCGCTGCCCAAGCTCAAGAAGAGCGAGCGCCACACCATCGACGTGGTGGTCGACCGCCTGAAGGTGCGCCCCGACATGAAGCAGCGCCTCGCGGAGTCGTTCGAAACCGCGCTGCGCCTCGCCGACGGCCGCGCCATCGCGCTCGAAATGGACACGAACCGCGAGCACCTGTTCAGCTCGAAGTTCGCCTGCCCGATCTGCTCGTATTCGCTGCCCGAGCTGGAGCCGCGCCTCTTCTCGTTCAACAACCCGATGGGCGCGTGCCCCGAGTGCGACGGTCTGGGCCAGATCACGTTCTTCGATCCGAAGCGCGTGGTCGCGCACCCATCGCTGTCGCTCGCGGCGGGCGCCGTGAAGGGCTGGGACCGGCGCAACCAGTTCTACTTCCAGATGCTGCAGAGCCTGGCCGCGTTCTACGACTTCGACATCGATACCGCGTTCGAAGACCTGCCGGAGAAAGTGCGCAAGATCCTGCTCTACGGCTCGGGAAAGCAGGAGATTCCGTTCTCGTACATCAACGAGCGCGGCCGCACTTCGGTGCGCGAGCACGTGTTCGAAGGGATCATCCCGAACCTCGAGCGGCGCTACCGCGAGACCGACTCGGCCGCCGTGCGCGAGGAGCTTTCGAAGTACCAGAACAACCAGGCCTGCCCGCACTGCGAAGGCACGCGCCTGCGCCGCGAGGCGCGCTTCGTGCGCATCGGCGCGGGCGAAGAGGCGCGCGCCATTTATGAAGTGAGCGGCTGGCCGCTGCGCGACACGCTCGGCTACTTCCAGACGCTGCACCTCGAAGGTGCAAAGCGCGAGATCGCCGACAAGGTGGTCAAGGAAATCGTCGCGCGCCTCATGTTCCTCAACAACGTCGGGCTCGACTATCTCTCGCTCGAACGCAGCGCCGAGACGCTGTCCGGCGGCGAGGCGCAGCGCATCCGCCTCGCCTCGCAGATCGGCTCGGGCCTCACGGGCGTGATGTACGTGCTCGACGAGCCGTCCATCGGCCTGCACCAGCGCGACAACGACCGCCTGATCTCCACGCTCAAGCATCTGCGCGACCTCGGCAATTCGGTGATCGTCGTCGAGCACGACGAGGACATGATCCGCATGGCCGACTACGTGGTCGACATGGGTCCGGGCGCGGGCGAGCACGGCGGCATGGTAATTTCGCAGGGCACGCCAGCGGAAGTCGAGCACGATCCGGCCTCGATGACGGGCCAGTACCTCTCGGGCGCGCGCCGCATCGACTATCCCGACGAGCGCATCGAGCCCGGCGAGCGCCGCCTGCGCATCGTCGAGGCCCACGGCAACAACCTCAAGCACGTGACGCTCGATCTGCCCGTCGGTCTTTTGACCTGCGTGACGGGCGTCTCGGGCTCGGGCAAATCCACGCTCATCAACGACACGCTGTATCACGCCGTGTCGCAGCATCTGTATGGATCGTCGGCGGAGCCGGCGCCGTTCGAGGCGATCGAGGGTCTCGAGCACTTCGACAAGGTCATCAACGTCGACCAGTCGCCGATCGGGCGCACGCCGCGCTCGAACCCGGCCACCTACACGGGCCTCTTCACGCCCATCCGCGAACTGTTCGCGGGCGTGCCGGCCGCCAAGGAACGCGGCTACGAGTCGGGCCGCTTCTCGTTCAACGTGAAGGGCGGGCGCTGCGAAAGCTGCCAGGGCGACGGCGTGCTCAAGGTGGAAATGCACTTCCTGCCCGACGTGTACGTGCCCTGCGACGTCTGCCACGGCAAGCGCTACAACCGCGAGACGCTGGAGATTCAATACAAGGGCCGGAACATCAGCGAAGTGCTCGACATGACGGTGGAAGCCGCCTACGAGTTCTTCAAGGCGGTGCCGGTGGTGGCGCGCAAGCTCAAGACGCTGCTCGATGTCGGCCTGGGCTATATCCGCCTCGGCCAGTCGGCCACCACGCTTTCGGGCGGCGAGGCGCAGCGCGTGAAGCTTTCGCTCGAACTTTCCAAGCGGGACACGGGCCGCACGCTGTATATACTCGACGAGCCGACCACGGGCCTGCACTTCCACGACATCGCGCTTTTGCTCGAAGTGATTCACCGGCTTCGAGATCAGGGCAACACGGTGGTCATCATCGAGCATAATCTCGATGTAATCAAAACCGCCGACTGGGTCGTGGACATGGGACCGGAAGGCGGCGCGGGCGGTGGGCAGATCGTGGCCCAGGGGACGCCCGAACAGGTGGCGAAGTCGAAGGCAAGCTTCACGGGCCGCTATCTCGCGCCGCTGCTCAAGCGCCAGATCGCCGCGCTGGACACGGCCGCGGGCAAGTAACCCGCCAGGCGGGCTGAAAAGCGGGCCGGAAATTTAGCAGTAGAAATAGCTGCAGCAACAACGGGTCGGGGGCGCGTGCGCCCCCGAAAGTTTGGAGACGGAATACACCCAACATGGTCAAGCGCAACGAAGCGACCGAAGATAAACAGGTGCGCGACCTGCGGCCACGGCCGGTCAGGCTCACGAGCGACATGAGCCTGCCGAAGCTTTCGGCAGTGGAAATCGGCAGCTATGTGGCCGCGCTCGCCGGCATGCTGGCGGTGCTGCACCTGAACCTGCTCGGCGCACTGCTCGCGGGCATGCTCGTCTTCCAGCTCGTTCATACCATTTCGCCGCTCATCGAGCGGCGCATGTCGAGCAGCCGCGCACGCTGGCTCTCCGTGGTGCTGGTTTCGATCGTGATCGTGGGCGTGCTCACGGGGCTCACCGTGGGCGTCATCGAGCAGTTCGAAAGCGACGTGCCGAGCGTGCAGAAGGTCATGGCGCAGATGATGACGTTCGTCGACCAGGCGCGCGGGCGCATTCCCGAGTCCATCGCCGCCTATCTGCCCGTGGACGTCGCCCAGATGAAGCTCAAGGCGCTCGCGCTCATGCACGAGCACGCCACCCAGCTCGGCCAGGGCGGCAAGAACGCCGCGCGCATCTTCGGGCATATCGTGATCGGCATGATCATCGGCGCGATCATCGCCATTGGCGCGCAGAAGAACGCCACGCGGCTGCCGCTTTCCACGGCGTTCGTCGCGCGCGTGTCGCGTTTCGCAGACGCGTTCCGCCGCATCGTGTTCGCGCAGGTGAAGATTTCCGCGATCAACACGGTGTTCACCGGCCTCTTCCTCCTGCTCGCGCTGCCGTTGTTTCACGCGCCGCTGCCGCTCGCGAAGATGCTGGTCGTGGTGACCTTCGTGGTGGGCCTGTTGCCCGTGATCGGCAACCTGATCTCGAACACGCTGATCGTCGCCATCGCGCTCACCGTGAGCCTGCCCGCAGCGGTCACGGCGCTCGTGTTTCTCATCCTGATCCACAAGCTCGAATACTTCCTGAACGCGCGCATCGTGGGTGGCCAGATCGAGGCGCGCACGTGGGAGCTGCTGGTAGCGATGCTCGTGATGGAAGCCGCGTTCGGCATTCAAGGCGTGATCGCCGCGCCGATTTTCTACGCGTATATCAAGCGCGAACTGATTTATCTGCGGCTCGTCTGAGCCGCTTTCGCCCAGGCCAGCGCGCGGACTTCAACGCCCGCGCGGCTCGCCGGGCACGTCGGTCATGCCGTCGTGCCCCATCGCGTAGATCGCCACCTGCACGCGGCTCGTGAGATTGAGCTTGCGCAGAATGTTGCGCACGTGAATCTTCACCGTGCTCTCCGCCAGGTCGAGCGTACGCGCAATCTCCTTGTTGCTCGCGCCGCGCGCCAGCTCGCGCACGATGTCGCGCTCGCGCGCCGTGAGCGTCTCCGCGCTCGCACGCGCGGCGCCGGTCGTGCCGGTCCCGCCGGTCGACTGCGCGGGCTTGCGCATCTGCTCCACGAGCTTCGCCGTCATATGCTCGGTGATGACCGGCTGGCCGCTCGCGGCCTTGCGAATCGCCGCGACGAGCGCGTCGGCGTCGATGTTCTTGAGCAGGAAGCCGCGCGCGCCCTCGCGCATCGCGGCGGTGAGTTCGTCGGCTTCCTCGGAGACGGTGAGCATCACGACCGCCGTGTCCGGCAGGTCTTCCACCAGCAGTTGCAGCGTTTCGAGCCCCGAGAGGCCCGGCATGTTGAGGTCGAGCAGGATGACGTCGGGCAGGTGCTGCTTCGCGCGCTTGACGCCTTCCACGCCGTCCGACGCCTCGCCGACCACCTCCAGGTCAGGCTGGCGCTGCAGGAGCGCGCTCACGCCCGAGCGAAAGAGCGTGTGGTCGTCGATGAGCAGGATGCGTATGGTCATGGGGATCGTTGTCTTGTCGCGATGTCTTCCGGTTCTGATCGTAACGCCTGGCCAGGTTCGTTGGCCGCATTCACGCCGCCATGCGGCTCGCGGCGGGCAGCACCAGTTCGACGCGTGCGCCGCGGCCCGGCGCGCTCTGTAGCGTGAGCACGGCGGCAAGACGTCTCGCGCGCTCATGCATGATGTGAAAGCCCACGTGCGATTCGCCACGCGAGGCGATATCGGCGGGATCGTAGCCCACGCCGTCGTCTTCGATCGTGAGGCGGAAGTCGCGCGCGTTCACGACACTCACCTGGACGTGCAGCGCCTCCGCATGCTTGCGCGCATTCGAGAGCGCCTCCTGCAGCACGAAGAGTACCTGCAGCTGCTGGTCGGGCGGCAGCGGCGGCCCGTCTTCGTCGCGATAGTCGAGCGTCAGCTCGGCGTCCGACTGGCGGCGAAAGCGCGCCACGGTGTCCTCCACGGCGAGGCGCAGCTTGCCCGGGCCAAGCTTCGTGCGGAAATTCAGCAGCAGTTCGCGCACGTCGTCGTAGCTTTCCTCTACGCCGCCCGCGAGCAGCGGCACGATCTCGCGGATCTCGTCGAGGTCGCCCTGCTGCGCCGCCCCATCGAGCAGGTGTACTTGCATCTTCAGGAAGCTCAGGCCTTGCGCGATGCTGTCGTGCAGCCCCTGGGCGACGAGGTTGCGCTCCTCGGACACGGCGAGCTGGCGCCCGAGCGCCACGAGCCGCCGGTTCATGAGCGCGACGCCCAGGTGGCGGCCGAGCGTCTGGAGCAGCTGGACGCCCGACGGCGGAATCTCCCGCTCGTGCCGGAAGTGCAGCGAGAACGTGCCGAGCGTCTCGTTCTGCGCGACGATGGCCGACACCGCGACGCTCACGAAGCCCGCCTTCAGGCAACGCTGCGTGAAAGCCCCGCTCAGGCCGCTTTCGCCGCTTTCTCCGCTTTCCCCACCGGCCGTGCGCGCGCCCGGCTGCGCCATCAGGCCGAATACGACCGGCGCCTCGGCCGTCGCGCCCCCGCACGCACAGTCCGCCGCGGGCATGCACTGCTCCGCGCGCGTGATCGATTCGGGCATGCCTTCCGAGACGAGCAGATGCAGATTGCCGTCGTCAGGCGAAACGACGCGTACCGTGCCGCCATCGGCGTCGAATTCGCGCATCACGCGCGTGAGGAAATCGTGGCACAGGCTTTCCGCCGGGCCCGGCGTGTTGAGAAACGCCGCCATCTCGTAGAGCGTGGCGAGTTCGCGGTTTTGCGCCGCCAGTTGCGCGGTCTTGGCGTCCACGCGCTCGGCGAGGTCCTGATAGAGCGCCTGCAGCTCCGCGACCATGCGGTTGAAGCCTTGCGTGAGATGACCGAACTCGTCGTACGTTTCGACCGGCAAGCGCGTGTCGAACTCGCGCGCCTCGATGCGCGCGAGGCCCTCCTGCAAGCGCTGCACGGGCGCCACGAACCACTGGTAAAGCAGATAGACGATCGCCAGCGTGCCCACGCACGACAGCGCCGCAAGCGCGACCTGCGAAATGCGCAGCCACGCGGTCTTGCGCGCGTTCTCGCGCTCGATCAGGCTGACGAGCCGGTTCGCGTCGTCGACGAAGCCGGGCAGCAGGCCGATGTACGTCGAGGGCTCGCCTCCGCTGGCGGCGAGGTCGCTCAGCGCAGCGGGCCTGAGCGTCTGGTTCCAGGCAGTCGCGACGCGATCGAACTGCGCGTGGATGCCGGCATCGGCGGGGAGAAAGAGCGGCCGCGCCGGATCGCCGTCGCGCAATTCGCGCAGCGTCTCGTCGAGCTGGCGCATCTGGGCGTCGACTTGCGAAGGCTTGCCGGTGCGGGCTTCCCACAGTGAGATCGCGACCGCGTTCGCGCGCATGCGCAGGCTGCCCGCGTCGTTGATCGCGGCGGCGCCGCCTTCGAGCTGCCAGGAAAGCCAGAGCGTGCCGCTGATCATCGCGAGCACGAGCGCGAGCGCGACCGTGGAAAGCACAACGATGCGCGTGGAGAGCCGCCTCGGGAACGGCGCTTCCTGCGCGCCGGAAGATCCGGCAGAAGCGGCGGATGCGGTTGCGGAATCGGAAGACGGAGTCATGGCCGGGACGGGGAATCGGCTACGCCGAAACGGCGGCGCCTATACCGACATTATCTGACGGAGCGCGGCCGATCGCGCGCTATGTCGCGGTCTGCACGGCCAACTGCGACACTATGCGTCAGCTCGCCTGCCTCCCGGGCGAGTCACGGTGAACTATATTGCGCGCCACGTGGCCTGCGCACATCGTGAAAAAAGCGGGGAAGGCGAGCGTGCTCGCTCCCCGCGAAGAACGGCCATCCCCACGGCCGTCCAGAGGCAAACGTTGGCCGCTAGCGGCTGCGCACGAGCTGCCAGGCACGCGAGAGATAGGTGATCGAAGCGAACCCGCTCCACACGTGCACGAGCCGCGTGAACGGGAAGATCACGAACAGCGTCATGCCCATGAAGAGGTGCATGCGGAAGATGAGCGGCGCGTCGGTCACGAAGCTCGCCGCGTCGCCGCGGAACGTGACGATGTGCTGCGCCCAGGTCATGAGCCGCACCATCATCGCGCCGTCCATGTGGCTAGCCGATTCGCCGATGGTGCTCAGCCCGAGCAACAGCGTGACGAGCAGCCACAACAGCAGCACCTTGTCGCCCACGCGCGTCACGGCCGAAACGCGCGCGTTCGAAAGCCGCCGGTGCAGCAGGATCGCGAGGCCCACCAGACACATCGAGCCCATCACGCCGCCCGCGACCATCGCCACGAGCTGCTTGACCGCGTGCGGCACGCCGAGCCAGTCCCACACCGCGACGGGCGTGAGCAGACCGAACAGATGCCCGAAGAAAAGCCCGAGCACGCCGACGTGAAAGAGGATATTGCCGAGCCGCAAATGCCCGCGATAGAGCAGCTGCGAACTGTCCGCCTTCCACGTGTACTGCTCGCGCTCGAAGCGTGCGAGGCTGCCGAACAGGAAGATGGCGGCGGCAATATACGGATAGATGCCGAACAAAAACTGGTTGAGCGTGTTCATGGCGATTCCTTTGCGCAGGCAGCCAGAGTGGTCGCGGTGGCCGCGGCAAACTGCGCTCGCGGGTGGAACTGAACGACCTGCGGCGAGTTGCTCGCGCCGAACGCGTGCATGAGCGGCTCCACGCCGTCCGCGCCGGTGCCGAAGCGTTCGAGCGCCTCGTCCATGTCGCGCACGGGCGCGCCCACGAGCGGCAGCGGCTCGACCTCGGTCAGCTCGCACAGCACCGTGAAGATGCCCGCGTAGGGGCTTTCACTCTTCTCGAGCTGATTGCCAAGCGCCGCGAGTACGTGAATCGCCTCGCCGAGCAGTGCGCTCGCCTCTTCGTCGCCAATCAGACCGAGCACTTCGAGAAAGAGCGGCACGTAGTCGGGCAGTTCGCTCGTCGCGACGTCGAGGCCATGATTGCGGTATTCGTCGAGCAGATCGACCATCGCCTGGCCGCGCGCGCGGCTCTCGCCGTGCACGTGCTCGAACAGATGCAGCGAGTGGCGCGGATTGCGGTCGAAGGTGGCCACGTACGCTTCCTGCGACTCGACGAGCGAGCGCTCGCGCAGCGCCGCGATGAGCGGCGCCAGTTCGTGCACCGCGAATGCGCCGTTCGGCAGGGCTTCGAGCGCGGCTTCGATCTCGTCGAGCGCGTCGAGCAAGGGCTGCTCGGGATAATCGAGCAGCGCGGAGAGAACCGGATAAATCGACATGATGGCGTCCTCCCGCTCAAGCTTCAGACGGCGTCTTGCGACGCGACTTCGGCATATCGACATACACGACGCTGCCTTCGATCTTCGAGCCGAACAGCGAGCCCTCGGAAACGCCGCCCGAACAACCGTTGCCGAACGAGAAGCCGCAACTGCCCTTCTCGTTGAACGAGTCCTCGACCATTTCCTTGTGCGACGACGGCACGACGAAACGGTCCTCGTAGTTCGCGATCGCCATGGTGCGGTACATGTCCTCGACCTGCTCGGGCGTGAGGCCCGCGCGCGCAAGAACCGCGTTGTCGTTCACGCCGTCCACGGCCTGGGTGCGCTTGTAGGCGCGCATCGCCAGCATGCGGTTGAGCGCCGAGATTACGGGCTTTTCGTCGCCGGCGGTCAGCAGGTTGGCGAGATAGCGCATTGGAATGCGCAGGCTCGCCACGTCGGGAATCACACCGTCCATGCCGATATGGCCCGCGTCCGCGGCCGACTGGATCGGCGAAAGCGGCGGCACGTACCAGACCATCGGCAGCGTGCGGTACTCGGGGTGCAGCGGGAACGCGATCTTCCACTCGACCGCCATGCGGTACACGGGCGAGCGCACGGCGGCGTCGAGCCAGCTCTGCGGCACGCCCTGGCGGCGCGCCTCGGCCTGGATGGCGGGATCGTGCGGATCGAGGAACACGTCGAGCTGCGACTGATACAGATCCTGCGTCGATTCAACCGATGCCGCCTCGCTGATGCGGTCCGCGTCGTAAAGCATCACGCCCAGATAGCGGATGCGGCCCACGCACGTTTCCGAGCAAACGGTGGGCTGCCCCGCCTCGATGCGCGGATAGCAGAAGATGCACTTCTCGGCCTTGCCGCTCTTCCAGTTGAAGTACATCTTCTTGTACGGGCAGCCCGAGATGCACATGCGCCAGCCGCGGCACTTGTCCTGGTCGACGAGCACGATGCCGTCGTCTTCGCGCTTGTACACCGAGCCCGACGGGCACGACGCCACGCACGCCGGATTCAGGCAGTGTTCGCACAGGCGCGGCAGATACATCATGAAGGTGTTCTCGAAGGTCGAGTACATCTCCTTCTGCACGTTCTCGAACAGCTTGTCGCGGCTGCGCGAGGCGAACTCGCCGCCCAGGTCGTCTTCCCAGTTGGGACCCCAATGGATCTTGTCCATCTTCTTGCCGGTGATGACCGACACGGGGCGCGCGGTGGGCGGCGTCTGCGAGAGGCGCGCCTTCTGCAAATGCTCGTAGTCGTACGTGAACGGCTCGTAGTAGTCGTCGATGCCGGGCAGGTTCGGGTTCGCGAACAGGTTGGCCAGCACCTTGAGCTTCGGGCCCTGGCGCGGCTCGATCTTGCCGTTCGGGTTGCGGACCCAGCCGCCGTTCCACTTCTCCTGGTTCTCCCATTCCTTCGGATAGCCGATGCCGGGCTTCGTCTCGACGTTGTTGAACCACGCGTACTCGACGCCATCGCGCGACGTCCACACGTTCTTGCACGTGACGGAGCACGTATGGCAGCCGATGCACTTGTCGAGGTTCAGGACCATCGCCACCTGGGCGCGGATTTTCATGATGCTGCTCCTTCCTTCATCGGGCCTTCCAGCCACTCGACCTTCTTCATCTTGCGCACGATCACGTACTCGTCGCGATTGCTGCCGACGGTGCCGTAGTAGTTGAAGCCATACGCGAGTTGCGCGTAGCCGCCGATCATGTGCGTGGGCTTGAGCACCGTGCGCGTGACCGAGTTGTGAATGCCGCCGCGCATGCCGCTCGTTTCCGCGCCCGGCACGTTGATGATCTTTTCCTGTGCGTGATACATGAGGCACATGCCGCGCGGCACGCGCTGGCTCACCACGACGCGCGCCGTGAGCGTGCCGTTCACGTTGAACACTTCGACCCAGTCGTTGTCGACGAGCCCCGCTTCCTTCGCCTCGGCTTCCGAGACCCAGACGTGCGGGCCGCCACGCGAAAGCGTGAGCATGCGCAGGTTGTCCGTGTACGTGGAGTGGATGCCCCACTTCTGGTGCGGCGTGATCCAGTTCAGCACGAGTTCGTGCTCGCCGTTGGGTTTCGCGCCGAGCATCGGCGAGGTCGTCTTCGTGTCGATGGCGGGCTTGTAGTTGCAGAGGCCCTCGCCGAAGTCGAGCATCCAGCGGTGATCCTGATAGAACTGCTGACGGCCCGTGAGCGTGCGCCAGGGGATCAGCTCGTGCACGTTCGTATAGCCGGCGTTGTAGCTCACCTCTTCCGATTCGAGCCCCGACCACGTGGGCGCGGAGATGATCTTGCGCGGCTGCGCCTGCACGTCGCGAAAGCGGATCTTGTCGTGCTCGCGGCCTTCGGCCAGATGCGTGTGATCGCGGCCCGTGATCTTCGAGAGCGCGTCCCACGCCTTCACCGCTACGTGGCCGTTGGTTTCCGGCGCGAAGGTCAAGATCATCTCGGCGGCGTCGATGGCCGTTTCCAGCCGCGGGCGTCCCTCGGCCGCGCCGCGGTTCTGCTGGATGCCCGTGAGCTGTGCGAACTCGCCCACTTCGTGCACGGTGTTCCAGTTGATGCCCTTGCCGCCGTTACCCAGCTTTTCGAGCAGCGGCCCAACGGAGGTGAACTTGTTGTAGATCTCGCGATAGTCGCGCTCCACGAGCGTCATCGAAGGCGCGGTCTTGCCCGGGATCAGATCGCATTCGCCAAGACGCCAGTCCTTCGGCTCGAACGCCTGGCCGAGTTCACCTGGCGTGTCATGCATGAGCGGCGTGCACACGAGGTCCGTGCGCTTGCCCAGATGCGCGCCGCCGATCTCCGAAAACTTCTTCGCGATGGCCTTGTAGATCTCCCAGTCGGTCTTGCTCTCCCACAACGGCTGCACCGCCTCCGAAAGCGGATGGATGAACGGGTGCATGTCCGACGTGTTGAGGTCGTCCTTCTCGTACCACGTGGCCGAGGGCAGCACGATGTCGCCGTAAAGGCACGTGGTGCTCATGCGGAAGTCGAGCACCGTGAGCAGGTCGAGCTTGCCTTCGGCCGCTTCGCGCACGTTCACTTCGGAAGGCTTGATCGCGTCGGCTTCGTCGCCGAACAACGCGTTCTGCGTGCCGAGCAGGTACTTGAGGAAGTACTCGTGTCCCTTGCCCGAGCTGCCCAGGATGTTCGAGCGCCACACGAACATGTTGCGCGGGAAGTTTGCGGGATTGTCGGGGTCGTCGCAGGCGAAGTTCAAGGCGCCCGACTTCAGCTGATCGACTGTGTACTGCACCGGCGGCACGCCCGCGCGCTGCGCAGCGTCCACGACGTCGAGCGGATTGGCGCCCAGTTGCGGAGCCGAAGGCAGCCAGCCCATGCGCTCGGACTTCGCGTTGAGGTCGAGCATCGACAGGTTCTTGTAGCGTTCGCGGTCCGCGCCCGGGCCGAGGATCTCATCGAGGCTGACCTTCTCGTGGCGCCACTGGCTCGTGTGGTTGTAGAAGAACGACGTGCCGTTCATCTGGCGCGGCGGGCGCGACCAGTCGAGCGCGAACGCGAGCGGCGCCCAGCCGAATTGCGGACGCAGCTTTTCCTGGCCCACGTAGTGCGCCCAGCCACCGCCGCTCTGGCCGATACAGCCGCACATCATCAGCAGATTGATGATGCCGCGGTAGATCATGTCGTTGTGGTACCAGTGATTGAGCGCCGCGCCGACGATCACCATGCTCTTGCCGCGCGTGCGGTCGGCATTGTCGGCAAACTCGCGCGCCACCTGGATCACGAGCTTGCGCGGCACCGTGGTGTGCTTCTCCTGCCAGGCGGGCGTGCAGGGCACGTCGTCGTCATACGACGACGCGACGTTCGGACCGCCCAGGCCCTGGTCGACGCCGTAGTTGGCCATCTGCAGGTCGAAGACGGTCGCGACCAAAGCGCTCGTGCCGTCGGCCAGCGCCACGCGCTTCACGGGCACGCGACGCGCGAGCAGCGCGCCATGTTCGCCGCCGAAGTACGGGAAGCCCACCTCGACCACTTCGTCATGCCTGTCAATGAGCGACAACAGCGGATCGATTTCGCGGCCGCTGCCGCCGTCTTTCATTTCGAGGTTCCAGCGGCCCACCTTCTTGCCGCCGTCGTGCTCGCCTTCGCCCCAGCGGAAACCGATCGAGCCGTTCGGCGCGACGATATCGCCCGTGGTCGAATCGATGGCGAGCGTCTTCCACTGAGGGTTGTTCGCTTCGTCGAGATTCGCGGCGAGTTGCGACGCGCGCAGGAACTGGTCCGGCACGAGCGCGCCATCGCGCTTCGCGAGCGTGACGAGCATCGGCATGTCGGTGTACTGCTTGACGTAATCGCGGAAGTACGCGGACTTCGCCGTGGCGTGAAACTCCTTGAGCACCACGTGACCCATCGCGAGCGCGAGCGCCGCGTCGGTGCCCTGCTTCGGCGCGAGCCAGATATCGCCGAACTTCACCATCTCGCCGAAGTCGGACGACACCGCCACCGTCTTCGTGCCCTTGTAGCGGACCTCGGTGTAGAAGTGGGCGTCGGGCGTGCGCGTTTGCGGTACGTTCGAGCCCCACACCATGAGATACGTGGAGTTGTACCAGTCGGCCGATTCGGGCACGTCGGTCTGCTCGCCCCACACCTGCGGCGAGGAAGGCGGCAAGTCGCAGTACCAGTCGTAGAACGACAGACACGCCCCGCCGATCAGGCTCAGATAACGCGCGCCCGCGGCGTACGAGACCATCGACATTGCCGGAATGGGCGAGAAACCCATTACGCGATCGGGACCGTACTTGCCGATGGTGTAGGCGTTGGCCGCCGCGATCATCTCGGTGGCCGTGTCCCACCCGGCGCGCACGAAGCCGCCCTGGCCGCGCGCGCGCTTGTAGTGCGCCGCCTTCTTCGGGTCCTCGACGATCGAAGCCCATGCCTTGACCGGATCGAGCGTCTTGCGCGCCTCGCGCCACATTTCGATGAGGCGCCCACGGATCATCGGGTACTTCACGCGCTGCGCCGAATACACGTACCAGCTATATGATGCGCCACGCGGGCAGCCGCGCGGTTCGTGATTGGGCAGGTCGGCGCGCGTGCGCGGATAGTCGGTCTGTTGCGTTTCCCACGTGATCAGGCCGTTCTTCACGTAAACCTTCCACGAGCACGAGCCCGTGCAGTTCACGCCGTGGGTCGAGCGCACGATCTTGTCGTGCTGCCAGCGGCTGCGATAGCCGTCTTCCCACTTGCGGTCCTCGTTCACCACCGCGCCGTGACCCTTCGAAAACGTCGACTTCACGCGCGACATGAACTTCAACCGGTCCAGAAAATAACTCATCAGGTTCTCCGGGACTGCTGCTGGAATCGATCGATCACGCCTGTCGCCGCCCGCTTGCGTGGCACGCGTGGCGACAGGCAGCCGTATCGTTCCGAGTATGGCGGGCAGGCCCGTGCCTGCCCATTCATCAACGGGAGAGTTCGCACTACTCCCAAAGGACTAATCCGCTTCAGCAAGGTGTGGATGCGTTGCGGCGCGCGTAGAAGAACCACGTCACCACCGCGCACACCACATAGAAGCCGATGAAGCACACGAGCGCGCCGACCGGCGAGCCCGTCATTTCGAGCGACGAGCCAAAGCTCTTCGGAATGAAGAAGCCGCCGTACGCGCCCATTGCGCCCGCGAAGCCAAGCACCGCCGCCGACTCCTTGCCCGCTTCGGCGAGCGCGCTGCGCTGCACGTCATCACCGTTGCCCTTCGCGGCGCGTTGATGGTGCGTCAGGAAGATCACGGGAATCATGCGGAAGGTCGAACCGTTGCCGATGCCGGTGAGCGCGAACAGCACGACGAACATCGCGAGGAAGCCGGCGAAGCTGCCCTGTGCGCCGCCCAGCGCGCCGCCCGGCAGGTACGCGATCACGCCCATCACCGCGACGATCATCGCGAGGAAGGTCCAGAGCGTGACGCGCGCGCCGCCGAGCTTGTCCGAGATCCAGCCGCCGACGGGGCGCGTGAGTGCGCCGGCGAGCGGCCCGAGGAAGGCCCATGCAGTCGGGTTGATGGCGGGAAACTCCGCCTTCGTGAGCAGCGCGAGGCCGGCCGAGAAGCCGATGAACGAGCCGAACGTGCCGACATAGAGAAAACACATGATCCAGTTGTGCGCGCGGCGGAAGATCACGGCCTGCTCGCGGAACGAGGCCTTCGCATCGGCGATGTCGTTCATGCCGAACCACGCGGCGAACGAAGAGACGACGATGAGCGGAATCCACACGAAGCCCGCGTTCTGCAGCCAGATGCTGTGCTCGACGCCGTCCTTCACCCAGGTCTGGCCGTCGCCGAGCAGGCCGGCGAACACGGCCGTCGAGATGACGATCGGCGTGACGAACTGCACGAGCGAGACGCCGAGGTTGCCGATGCCCGCATTGAGGCCGGTGGCAAAACCCTTGCGCGCCTTCGGAAAGAAGAAGCTGATGTTCGCCATTGACGAGCTGAAGTTCGCCCCGCCGAGACCGCACAGCAGGGCGAGCACGAGCAGCGTCGTATACGAGGTGGACGGATCGCGCAGTGCGAAGCCCATGCCGAAGGCCGGGATCAGGAGGCTCGCCGTGGAGATCGCCGTGAAGCGGCGGCCGCCGAAAATCGGCACGAGGAACGAATAGAAGATGCGCAGCGTGGCGCCCGAAAGCGCAGGCAGCGCCGTGAGCCAGAAGAGTTCGTTCTTGGTGAAGTGAAAGCCGCCCTTGTCGAGATTGACGACCGTGACGCTCCACAGCGACCACACCACGAACGCCAGCATCAGCGCGGGAATCGAAATCCACAGGTTACGGGTGGCGATCTGCTCGCCGGAAGCCTGCCAGAACCGGGTGTTCTCGGGCTCCCATTGGGTCAGGAGATACTTGGACATGTTTGTGCTCGTTCAGTAGGCGCCGCAAACGCGGCGCGAGTTGGATCATTCGGAGTACGTGGTTTCCTGCGGCGCCGGCGTCGCGGCGCCAGCCTTGCGCGCGAGCTTCGCGCTGCCCAGGGCGAGCGCTTCGGGGCGGAACGAAAAGTGCATGAACAGCAGGCTCACCAGGGTGGCGCCGAACATCAGCATGAAACAGGTGGTGCGCACGCCCGTGAGGTCGACGAGCAGGCCGAACAGGATCGGCAGCACGAAGCCCGCGAGACCGCCCGCCAGCCCCACGATGCCGGAGACGGCGCCGATGTTGTCGGTGTACTCGTCGCCGATGAACTTGAAGACCGAGGCCTTGCCCACCGCCATCGCGATGCCGACGACGAACATCAGCACCGTGTAGAACGCCGGTCCCGTGCTGATATGCAGACCGATCGGGCCATGCGCGCTGTGGATCGTGAAGTCGGTCGGCGGGTAGCTCAGCAGGAAGAAGCACGCAAGCGCGACCCACATCACGGCCCACGTCGTGCGATAGGCGCCGTAGCGGTCGGAGAGCCAGCCCCCTACCGCGCGCAGCACGCCGCCGGGCAGCGAGAAACACGCGGCGAGAAACGCGGCATGCTCGATGTCGAAGCCGTACTGGTTCACGTAGTACTGCGGCATCCACAGCGACAGGCCGACATAGCCGCCGAACACCACCGAGTAGTACTGCGCGTAGCGCAGCACGCGCGGGTCGGCGAGCACGCGCAGCTGGTCCGCTACGCTCTCCTTGCCGGGCACGCGGTGCGCCGGGTTGCTCGCGGAGAACATCCAGAACAGCAACGCGGTCGCGAGCATCGCGACGGCGTAGACCTTCGGCACGATGGTCCACGTGCCGGCCGCGACGATCAGCACCGGCGCCACGAACTTGTTGAGCGCGGCGCCCGAATTGCCCGCCCCGAAGATGCCCATGGCGAGCCCCTGGCGCGACTTCGGGAACCAGCGCGCGACATAGGGCGTGCCCACCGAGAACGATGCGCCGGCGAACCCCACGAACAGGCCGAGCGTGAGGAATTGCCAAAGTTGCGTCGCGTACGAGACGAGCCAGATCGGCACGACGGTCACGAGCATGGTGATGAAGAAGACGATGCGCCCGCCGAAGCGGTCGGTCCAGATGCCGAGCGGCACGCGGGCGAGCGAGCCCGTGAGCACGGGCATCGCGGCAATCAGGCCGAACTCGGTATCGGTGAGATGAAGCTGTTTTTTGAGCGGAATGCCGAGGATCGCGAACATCATCCAGACGGCAAAGCAGATCGTGAACGCGAAGGTACTCGAACCCAGCACGCGCCAGGCACGGCTATCGGCGACAGGTTCCGCCTGCGGGGATAGGGCGGCTTTCATGAATTTCCCTCTTGTCGTTTAGTTGACGTGACAAGAGTAGGAAAGACGAAAGGTGCGGACTATTCTCCGCAGGGAGTGCGCGACGATGCGCCACTAGAACTTAAGGAGTAGTACCGCGGGAGCGAGTTGGCGCGGAAGAAAAATCGCATGCATGCGAACGCGCCGGAGAGCAATAAGATTAGTTCGAAAAGCCGTAGCGTGTCATGTAACACGCTACGGCATGGTGTCGCACGTGACCAATCAATGATCAGCGGAACACGACCGTCTTGTGCCCGTTGAGCACGATGCGATGCTCCACGTGCCACTTCACCGCGCGCGCGAGCGTCACGCATTCCACGTCACGGCCAATGGCGGTGAGCTGGTCCGGCGTCATGTTGTGGTCCACGCGCTCGACTTCCTGCTCGATGATCGGGCCTTCGTCGAGATCGGACGTCACATAGTGCGCCGTCGCGCCGATCAGCTTCACGCCGCGATCGAACGCCTGGTAGTACGGCTTCGCACCCTTGAAGCTCGGCAGGAACGAATGATGGATGTTGATCGCGCGGCCTTCGAGCGCCTTGCAAAGCTGCGGCGAGAGGATCTGCATGTAGCGTGCGAGCACCACGAGATCGGCGCCTTCGCGGTTGACCACTTCGAGCACGCGCGCTTCCTGCGCGGCCTTGTCGGCCTCGGTGCCGCCGAGCAGCGGGAAGTGATGGAACGGAATGTTGTAGCTCGCGGCGAGCTGATAGAAGTCCTTGTGATTCGAGATGATCGCCGGAATCTCGATAGGCAGCTGGCCGGTGCGATAGCGGAACAACAGGTCGTTCAGGCAATGGCCGATCTTCGAGACCATGATGACGACGCGCGGCTTCACGTTCGCGTCATGCATCTCCCAGCGCATGCCGAACTCTTGCGCGAGCGGCTCGAACGCGCTGCGCAGGCCGTCGAGGCCCGGGTCGCCGCCCACTTGCTGGAAGTGCACGCGCATGAAGAACTCGCCCGTGTGGCTGTCGCCGAACTGGGCCGAGTCGAGGATATTGCTGCCGCGCTCGAACAGGAAGCCCGACACGGCATGCACGATGCCAGGCCGGTCGGCGCACGACAGTTTGAGGATGAAGCTGTGATCGGTCGACATGACCTTGGTAACTCCCGTCAATACTTTGCTGTTGCTAAAAGGGCTTTGGGCTTTGCTACAAGAACCGGCGCCCTTTCACAGCGTCGGCGGTTCGAAGATCGCGGCAATGCCCTCGCACGCGTCTTCGTCGATCCATTGGCGGCGCAGCAGGCAGTCGAGCGTCGCGAGGCTCGCGTCGACCGTCATCGCACCCTCCTCGATCCAGCGCGCGGCTTCGTCGATGCGCGCGAGGCGATGCTCGCCCACTTCGCCGTCCTGGTTGTGCGGCACGAAATCGGCCGGGAGCACGAGATCGTAGATGAAGATCTGCTCGGCCTGCGTGCCTTCCGGCAGCGACTGCAGCACGTGCACGGTGCGGCCCGCGCGCGCCGCGCGCGCCAGCTCCTCGGCAATGCCCGCCTCTTCCCAGCATTCCTTCACGAGCGTGGCCTCGATGCCGAGGCCCCAGCCGATGCCGCCCGCCACGACGTTGTCCAGCATGCCGGGGTCGGTGGCCTTGGTGTCGCTGCGCCGCGCGATCCACAATTGCGGCGCGCCGGGCGCACCTACGCCGGCCGCACCGACATCCGCGTATTCTACGACGCCGTTCAGATGCACCGCGTACGTCATCGTGCCGAAAAAGCGCGAGGCCGCGCGCTCGATAAAGGCGAGTGGCGGCGCATCGAAGGCGTTGCGGATCGCGTAGGTTTCGTTGCGCCAGCCCGGAATGTGCCCTTCCGCCGCGAGTGCGCCGATCACCGAGCCGAGCGCCGCGCTGCGCGTCGTGACGTTGTCGAAGTGCGGGGCGAGCGTCACGCGGGCGCTGTGCGCATCGCCGTCGATTTCGAACACGTCGGGCCAGCGCGCGAGCAGCGCCACGTCGTTCTCGCGTATCCAGCCCACGCGCTCGTCACCGATATGAAACGGCAGATGCGCGCCGGCATCGAAGCGCCGCGCGTCGGTAATGCAAGGCAAGGTCATCGATCAGGACTCCGTAGATCAGTCGCGCAAGGCGACGCGAATGCCGATGGCGATGAAGGTGACGCCGGCGAGGCGGTCGAGCCACACGCCCGCGCGCGGGCGGCGCTTCAGCCAGCCGCCGATCGTGCCCGCGCACAGCCCGAAGAGGGAGAACACCACGACCGTCTGCGCCATGAACACGAGGCCGAGCTCGAGCATCTGCAGCGTGACGTGCTGCGCGCCATGCGGGTCGACGAACTGCGGCAGGAACACGACGAAGAACAGCGTCACCTTCGGGTTCATGATGTTGCCGAGCACGCTCTGGCGAAAGATCGCGGAGAGCGGCTGGCGCGGCTTGTCGCCGGCGGCGGCGAGGCCCTGGCTGCGCAGCGCCTTCACGCCGATCCACACGAGATACGCGGCGCCGGCGAGCTTGAGGATCTGGAACGCGAGCGGCGAAGAGCGCAGCACGGCGGCCACGCCGAGTGCCGCGAGCGTGGTGTGGAACGTCACGCCCGCGGCGAAGCCGAGCGCGGCTACGAGACCGGCGGCGCGACCTTGCGAAATGCCGCGCGCGAGCACCTGGAGATTGTCGGGACCGGGCGCGAACGTGATGGCGATGGAGGTGGCGAGAAAGAGCGCGAAATTCGGCATGAGATCGACTCGTGACGGTGGGCGTTCGGGTTGTTTCAGTGGCCGCCGAAGGCGGTCACGGTGAAGAGCGGCAGGCCGGCATCGGTGAGCAGCTTCGAGCCGCCCAGATCCGGCAGGTCGATGATCGCGGCGCCCTCCACCACGCTCGCGCCGAGGCGTTCGAGCAGCAGCTTGCCGGCCATCATGGTGCCGCCGGTGGCGATCAGGTCGTCGACGATCACCACGCGGTCGCCCTTGCCGCAGGCGTCCTCGTGAATCTCGACGGTCGCTTCGCCGTATTCGAGCTTGTAGGTCTCGGAAACGGTCTTGTACGGCAGCTTGCCGATCTTGCGGATCGGAATGAAGCCCACGTTCAGCTCATACGCGACGATCGGCCCGATGATGAAACCGCGCGCGTCGAGCCCCGCCACGTAGTCGAGCTTCGCATCGACATAGCGCTCGACGAACAGGTCGATCAGCACCCGCAGGCCCTTCGGATGGCCGATGAGCGGCGTGATATCGCGGAACTGCACTCCCGGCTGAGGCCAGTCGGGCACCGTGCGGATCAGGCTTTTCACGAACTGGGCGGCTTCGGCGCTCGGGTTCGCAGGTGCGTTGGACATGATTTCTCCGGGTAGTGGCTAGATAAGAACGGCAGAGTGTTTTAAACGGGGCGGGAACCTTTGGCGCGGTCTCGCGATTGCGCCGACGACGGCGTATCAGGCCGCCGCCGCACCCGCGCCCGCCGCACCGGGCTTGCGATGCCGCGAAAGCCGCTCCTCGGCCTGCGCGAGCTGCTCGGGCAGGCCGCGCAGCACGACGATGTCGGCCTCGCGCAGCTTGGTCGATGGGTCCGGTTCCACGCCGCGAATGCCGTGGCGGCGGATCGCCGTCACCTCGACGCCGAGCTCATACAGACCCAGTTCGGCGAGCGTGCGGCCCACGGCGTCGGCGCGCTCGTCGACCGGTACGGATTGTAGCCGCACCTGCTCGTGACCGTCCTCGCCCACATCGTCGGTGCCGTGGAAGTAGCCGCGCAGGAGGCTGTAGCGCTCGTCGCGCAGTTCCTCCACGCGGCGCACCACGCGCCGCATCGGCACGCCCATCAGCACCAGCATGTGCGAGGCGAGCATCAGGCTGCCTTCCACGATCTCCGGAATCACCTCGGTCGCGCCCGCGGCGAGCAGGCGTTCGAGATCGGCGTCGTCCACCGTGCGCACGATCACGGGCAAGGTGGGCTCCAGCTCGTGAATGTGATGGAGCACGCGAAACGCCGATTGCGTATTGGCATAGGTGATCGCCACCGCGGCCGCGCGGTGGATGCCCGCCGCGACGAGCGACTCGCGCCGCGCGGCGTCGCCGAACACCACCGACTCGCCCGCCGCCGCGGCCGCCGCCACGCGGTCGGGGTCGAGGTCGAGCGCGACGTACGAAAGGCCTTCGTATTCGAGCATGCGCGCGAGGTTCTGCCCCGCGCGGCCGTAGCCGCACACGATCACATGGCCGCTCTGCTTGATGCTTTGCGTGGCGATGCGCGTCATCATCAGCGATTGCTGCATCCATTCCGTCGAGGAAAGGCGCAGCACGATGCGGTCGGCATTCTGGATCAGGAACGGCGCGGCGAGCATCGACAGCAGCATGGCCGCGAGGATCGCCTGGAGCAGCGTGGCGTCGACCAGATGCTTGTCGAGAATGAGGTTCAGCAGCACGAAGCCGAATTCGCCGGCCTGCGCGAGGCCGAGACCCGTGCGCATGGCCACGCCCGGCGAAGCGCCGAAGATGCGCGTGAGCGCCGTGATGAGCACGGCCTTGAGCACGACCGGCCCGAGGAAGAACGCCGCCACCATGATGGGGTGCTGCCAGATCACGTGCGGGTTGAGCAGCATGCCCGTGGTCACGAAGAACAGGCCGAGCAGCACGTCGCGAAACGGCTTGATGTCCTCTTCCACCTGGTGCTTGTACGGCGTTTCGGCGATCAGCATGCCCGCGATGAAGGCGCCGAGCGCGAGCGAGAGGCCGAACTTGTCGGTGATGAACGCGGCGCCCAGCGTGACGAGCAGCACGTTGAGCACGAACAGCTCCTGCGAGCGGCGGCGCGCGACCACGGTGAACCAGCGCGTCATGAACTTCTGGCCGACGATGAGCAGAATGCCGAGCGCGAGCACGATCTTCACGGCCGCCGTGCCGAGCGACTCGACGAGCGACGCCGACGAGCCGCCGAACGCCGCGATCACGATGAGAAGCGGCACCACGGCCAGATCCTGGAACAGCAGCACGCCGAGAATGTTGCGGCCGTGCTCCGATTCGATCTCGAGCCGCTCGGAAAGCATCTTGCTGACGATGGCCGTGGACGACATGGCGAGCGCGCCGCCCAGCGCCACGCAGGCCTGCCACGTGATATGCACCCACGGCTCCAGCACGAGCCCGAGCAGGAGCGCCACCACGATCGTGCCCAGCACCTGCGAAAGTCCGAGGCCGAACACGGCGTGGCGCATGGCGCGCAGCTTCGAGAGCGAGAACTCGAGGCCGATGGAGAACATCAGGAACACGACGCCGAACTCGGCCAGGTTCTGCGCGCCATGCGTGTCCGGCACGATGCCGAGCGAGCGCGGGCCCACGAGGATGCCCACCGTGAGGTAGCCGAGCATCGGCGGCAGATTCAGATAACGAAACAGCACGACGCCAACCACCGAGGCGAGCAGCAGGAACAGCGTCATTTCCAGCGGGGAGATCATCGTGTGAAGCGTCCTCGTTCGTCTGCGTCGTTACCGGCGATGCAAATTCTGCCCCGCGCCGGGTCAATCATCGACGCAAGGGCGGCTAGGGCCTGTTTACATTAATAACGGGCTAATTGGGAAGGGCTACGGAGAAACGGCTGGACAAGCCAGGCGGCTCGCGCACGGGGTTTGGGCGCTGGGGGCGCTGGCGCGGCGCGCAGACGCCTTTGCTATACTCCGCGGATGATAGCGAAAATCAATGGCGACCGGGCGCTGAAGCTCGCTCGCAACGTGCTCGACATCGAAGCGGACGCCGTGCGCGGGCTTCGCGACCGGCTCGACGACAACTTCGTCGGCGCGGTCGACCTCATCCTCAGCTGCCGCGGACGCGTGGTCGTATCCGGCATCGGCAAATCGGGCCACATTGCCCGCAAGCTCGCGGCCACGCTGGCCTCCACGGGCACCCCCGCGTTCTTCGTGCATCCGGCCGAAGCGAGCCACGGCGACCTCGGCATGGTCACCGCCGACGACGTCTTCATCGGCCTGTCGAACTCCGGCGAATCCGAAGAACTCGTGGCGATCCTGCCGCTCGTCAAGCGCATTGGCGCGAAGCTCATCGGCATGACGGGCAATCGGCCGCAGTCGACGCTCGGCCAGCTCTCCGACGTGCATCTGGACGCCGGCGTGGAGAAGGAGGCCTGCCCGCTGAACCTCGCGCCCACCGCCAGCACGACGGCGGCGCTCGCGCTCTCCGACGCGCTCGCAGTCGCGGTGCTCGACGCGCGCGGCTTCGGCGCCGACGACTTCGCGCGCTCGCATCCGGGCGGCGCGCTCGGCCGGCGCCTGCTCACCTACGTGCGCGACGTGATGCGCACGGGCGACGAAATTCCGAAGGTGCGCGACGACGTCACCGTGCGCGACGCCCTCTTCCAGCTCACGGCCAAACGCATGGGCATGACGGCCGTCGTCAACGCCGACGACCACGTGCAGGGCATCTTCACGGACGGCGACCTGCGCCGCGTGCTCGAGCGCGTGGGCGATTTCCGCGACCTGCCGATCGCGCAGGTCATGACGAAAGGCCCGCGCACGATCGGTCCGGACCAACTTGCTGTCGAAGCCGTGGAACTGATGGAGCGCCATCGCATCAATCAGATGCTGGTCGTCGATGCCGAGGGCACGCTGATCGGCGCCCTCAACATGCACGACCTGTTCTCCAAGAAGGTGATCTGATGGCTACCCCACTCGACGCAACCGCGCGCGCCGCGCGTGTGCGCCTCATGATTTTCGACATCGACGGTGTGCTCACCGACGGCGGCCTGCTGTTCACCGGTGCGGGCGACACGATGAAGGCGTTCAACTCGCTCGATGGCCACGGCGCGAAGCTCCTGCGCGAAGCCGGCATCGACACGGCCATCATCACCGGGCGCCGCTCGGAGATCGTCGCCGTGCGGGCGAAGGAACTGAAGATCACGCACCTGTGGCAAGGCGCGGAAGACAAGCGCGTCGCGTTCGCCGAGCTGCTCTCGCAAACGGGCATTGCGCCCGAGGCGTGCGGCTACATGGGCGATGACTGGCCCGACCTCGGCGTGATGCTCCAGTGCGGCTTCGCGGCCGCGCCCGCGAACGCCCATCCGGACGTGCTCTCGCGCGCCCACTGGGTGTCCGACAAGGTGGGCGGCCACGGCGCCGTGCGCGAAGTCACCGACCTGATCCTGCGCGCGCAGAACCGTTACGACGCCCTGCTCGCCGAGGCCTGCGCGCCGCTCGCCGGGATGCCGCGATGAACCAGAAGTTCCGCCTCACTTCGCTCGTGCCGCTCGTATGCGTCGCCGCGCTCGCCGGCTTCACGTGGTGGCTGCTGCAGGCCGTCCAGCCGCGCGAGAAGGAGGCGGCGCCGCGTCCGCTCACGCATACGCCCGACTATTTCGCCGACGACTTCTCGGTGTCCGAGCTCGACCAGTCGGGCGCCACGCAGTACCGGCTCACGGCCACGCACATGGTTCACTACGAGGACGACGAGAACAGCGACCTCACGAACCCGGCTGTGCGCGCATTCCAGCCCGGCAAGCCGATCGTCACGGCCACCGGGCTGCGCGGCACGGTCAACGCCGACGCCTCGATCGTCAATCTGTACGACAACGCGCGCATTCTGCGCGCGGCCGGCGCCGGCGACCCCGAAATGCAGGCTGATTCCGAGCATTTCAAAGTGCTCGTGAACGACGATGTGATCCTGACCGAAAAGCCGGTTAAACTTCGACGCGGCCAGTCGGTCATGACGGCCACCAGCGGCATGAACTACAACAATGTCTCCCGGGTCATCCAGCTCTTCGGCAACGTCCGTGGAGCCATCGCCCCGGCAGACTCCGGCGGCTCGTCCTGAACGCCGGGCCGTCCACGCAAGGCACGATTGCATGAACGATTCGCTCCCCCGTCCACTGAACGGCCGTTCGCCCGAAGCCCGCCGCGCACGCTTCGCGGCGCTGATGGCGCTCGCCAGCGCGCTGCTGTTCGCCGGCCTCGCGCCCGCGGCCCACGCCGAGCGCGCCGACAAGGACAAGCCGCTCAATATCGAAGCGGACAACATGACCTATGACGATCTGAAGCAGCAGACCGTCTTCACGGGCCACGTGGTCGCCACCAAGGGCACGATCCTCATCAAGGCCGACAAGCTCGTCGTCACGCAGGACCCGCAGGGCTACCAGTTCGCGACCGGCACCGTCGCGCCGGGCACGCCCGCCGACAAGCTCGCCTACTTCCGCCAGAAGCGCGAAGGCCTCGACGAATACGTCGACGGCACGGCCGAGCGCATCGACTACGACGGCAAGCAGGACCTCACCACGCTCACGACGCGCGCCACGGTGCGCCGCCTGCAAGGCCTCTCGACCGTGATGGATCAGGTCCACGGCAGCGTCGTCACGTACGACGGCCAGAACGACTTCTATACGGCACGCTCCGGCAAGGACGTCGCAGGCCCCGGCAACCCGGGTGGCCGCGTTCGCGCGATGCTCTCGCCGCGCAACACCACCACCGGCGCACAGCCGTCCGCCGGCGCCCCGGCCGCCCTCACGCCGTCCACCAAGCTGCAGGAAGCGCCGCCACAGTGAATACCGCCACCGCCACCCAAAGCTACGGCCGCCAGCTGGCCGGCAAGACGAGCACGCTCGTCGTGCGCAACCTGAAGAAGCGCTATGGCTCGCGCACCGTCGTCAAGGACGTTTCGCTCGATGTGAAAAGCGGCGAAGTGGTCGGGCTGCTCGGCCCGAACGGCGCCGGCAAGACCACCTCGTTCTACATGATCGTGGGTCTCGTGCCGCTCGACGCCGGCGAGATCGACCTCGACGGCCGCTCCATCAGCCTTCTGCCGATCCACAAGCGCGCGGCGCTCGGTCTTTCGTACCTGCCGCAGGAAGCCTCGGTGTTCCGCAAGCTCACCGTCGAGGAAAACATCCGCGCGGTGCTCGAACTGCAGGTCGACGGCAACGGCAAACGTCTGTCGAAAGACGTCATCACCGAGCGCACCGAAGCGCTGCTCGACGAGCTGCAAATCGCGCATCTGCGCGAGAATCCGGCCCTGTCGCTGTCGGGCGGCGAACGCCGGCGCGTCGAAATCGCGCGCGCGCTCGCTACCGACCCGAGCTTCATCCTGCTCGACGAGCCATTCGCGGGCGTCGACCCGATCGCCGTGCTGGAAATCCAGAAGATCGTGAAGTTCCTCAAGCAGCGCAACATCGGCGTGCTGATCACCGACCACAACGTGCGCGAGACGCTCGGCATCTGCGATCACGCGTACATCATCAGCGACGGCAGCGTGCTCGCGGCCGGCGCACCCGGCGAGATCATCGAGAACGAGAACGTCCGCCGCGTTTATCTCGGCGAGCACTTCCGCATGTAAGCCCCCGGGCGCGCCTCGCGCGTGCCCGCTCACCGCCGTCCCGCAGCGCCCACCCGGGCGCGCGCGATCCGCTGTCGCGTTTTTCCGGCCTCATCTTTCGCATTTCCCCGTGTAACTCCGCGGTATCGACCGTGCCCCCAAAACGGTGCATGGCAGGCCGGGCAGCGTCCCTGTTTGCGCACCAAATTCCGGGCACGCACCGGCGTGGCGCACGCTCGTTTTTGCGAATGCCCCGTGGTTTCGTCCGCGTGGCAAACTCTTTACAATGGTTCGCACACCGCCATGAAAGCCAGCCTCCAACTCCGCCTCTCGCAGCATCTTGCGCTCACGCCACAACTGCAACAGTCCATCCGGCTGCTGCAGCTGTCGACGCTCGAACTGCAGCAGGAGGTCGCGACGGCGATCTCGCAGAACCCGCTGCTCGAGAACGAGGACGACTGGATCGCGAGCCCGCTGCGCGTGGCCGCGGACGGCTCGGTCATCGCGCAGCCGCCCACGCCCTCCGGCGCCGAGCCGATGCAGGGCGCGAACAGCTCCACCTCGGCGTCCAACGGCAGCGGCGAGAACAGCGAGAGCGAGCCGCGCGGCGTGGACGAATACGACGGCCTTGGCGGCGACGCGAACGGCGACGCGAGCCAGTGGAACCTGGACGACTACGGCCGCTCGGGCAACGCCTCCGACGACGACGACCTGCCGCCGCTGCAGATCCACGAATCGACCACCACGCTGCGCGACCATCTGATGGCGCAACTGCGCGAAACGAACGCGAGCCAGCGCGACCGCGCGCTCATCACCTTCCTGATCGAATCGCTCGACGAAGACGGCTACCTCAGCGCGACCTGCGAGGAAATTCTTGCCGATATTCCCGAAGAACTCGAAGTCGACGCCGACGAATTCAATGCGGCGCTCGCGCTGCTGCACAGCTTCGACCCTGCGGGCGTAGGCGCGCGCTCGGCCTCCGAGTGCCTCAAGCTGCAGTTGCTGCGCGTCAATGCGTCGCCCACGCGCACGCTCGCGCTCGAGATCGTGTCGAACTATCTCGAATTGCTCGCGGCGCGCGACTTCACGCGGTTGCGCAAGCAACTGAAGACGGGCGATGACGAGCTGCGCGATGCACATGCGCTGATCCGTTCGCTCGAACCGTTCCCGGGCGCGTCGTATGGCAAGGCCGAAGCCGATTACGTGGTGCCCGACATCATCGTGAAGAAGGCCGGCCAGAACTGGCATGCGGAACTGAACCCCGAGGTGGTGCCGAAGCTGCGCATCAACCACCTGTACGCGAATATCCTGCGCAACAACCGTGGCGATCCGGGCAGCGGTTCGCTGCGCCAGCAGCTGCAGGAAGCGCGCTGGCTCATCAAGAATATCCAGCAGCGCTTCGAGACGATCCTGCGTGTCGCGCAGGCTATCGTCGAGCGTCAGAAGAACTTTTTCGTGCACGGCGAAATCGCCATGCGCCCCTTGGTTTTGAGGGAGATTGCTGATACGCTGGGCCTACACGAATCTACTGTCTCGCGTGTGACAACCGGTAAATACATGCTGACTCCATTCGGGACACTTGAATTTAAGTACTTCTTCGGATCGCATGTATCGACGGACACCGGGGGCGCTGCATCGTCCACCGCCATCCGCGCCCTCATCAAGCAACTCATAGGAGCCGAGAACACCAAATCTCCTCTTTCAGACAGCCGCATCGCCGAACTGCTGGCGGAACAGGGCTTCGTGGTCGCGCGACGAACCGTTGCGAAGTATCGCGAGGCACTGAAGATTCCAGCGGTCAATCTGCGCAAGTCTCTTTAGCCTGTTCCGGCTTTTTCGGAGCAGGCGTTTTCCGGCCGCTACGCCCGTTGGCGGACATGGCCGGCCGAGTTAGCCCGCCGTCGCAGGCCTTTCGGGGAGCCGCGCACAGGCAGACAGTCGACCGGCATTGCCGCACTTCACGCGTCACGCGGCCATTAGCCTGGAGAAGCACTATGAATCTGAAGATCAGTGGACACCATCTCGAAGTAACGCCAGCGTTGCGAGAATACGTGATCACCAAACTGGACAGGGTGCTAAGACATTTCGATCAGGTAATCGATGGCAATGTGGTCCTCTCGGTCGACAACCATAAGGAAAAGGATAAGAGACAGAAGGTCGAAGTGAACCTTCATCTGAAAGGCAAGGACATATTTGTGGAGAGCGCGAACGGCGACATGTACGCCGCCATCGATCTCGTGGTCGACAAGCTGGACCGCCAGGTCGTACGTCACAAGGACCGCGTGCAGGGACATCAACATGAGGCGATCAAGCACCAGCCTGCGCCCATCATCGAAATCCCGCCGCAGTGATCCCACAGTGTCCTGTGTGGCGATTCACGCCATGAACCGGGGCTGGAGTCGATAGTTCATCCTCCACCCCTCGAAGCGAAGCCGCCCGAACCGGGCGGCTTTTTCGTGAGTACGCGCAATGCAGGGTTTTACCGCTGGGTGCAACCGGGCAACGAGGGTTGCGCTCATGCGTGGCGCATCGCACCATCGGCGTGGACGCTTGTTCTATAATGGTCCAGTCGTATTACGGGGTCTAACGCACCAAACAGGTCCCCACGGTCCCGGCACCGGGCTTCGTCGCCAGATCCAGAGCTTGCGCCAAAGCGGGCAGCTTGTCGGGGTGTGGAGCATTCAGGCCACGTTTTCGCCTGCCAACATGAATCGTTTAGCCAAAATACTTCCCATCGAGAACGTCGTCGTCGGCCTGTCCGTCACCAGCAAGAAACGCGTCTTCGAGCAGGCTGGCCTGATCTTCGAAAACCAGAACGGCATCGCCCGCAGCACGGTTACCGACAATCTTTTCGCACGCGAGCGCCTCGGCTCCACGGGCCTCGGCGAAGGCGTCGCGATCCCGCACGGCCGCATCAAGGGCCTGAAGCAGCCGCAGGCCGCCTTCGTGCGCCTCGCCGAGCCGATCGCCTTCGAAGCGCCAGACGGTCAGCCCGTCTCGCTCCTGATCTTCCTGCTCGTGCCCGAACAGGCCACGCAGCAGCACCTTGAAATCCTGTCGGAGATCGCACAACTGTTGTCGGATCGCGAAACGCGTGAGCGGCTCCATACGGAAGAAGACCGCGAAACGTTGCATCGCCTGCTCACCCAGTGGCAACCTTGATGTAATGTGCGGCGTCTTGCGTTGCGCGGTCGCGGTACGCGCGGCCGGACAGCGCGCGCTCGACGCTCGTTGCAGGGGTGAAGCGTAAGGCGCCGGCAGCCGTTAACTACCCAGGTAGCGCACCCAGGTCGCGCGGTTTATTTAGCCAGCAATTCAGTCAGCCGTTAAGCGAGTCATCTCGCGGAGTCACCGACTCATGGACACTTCCAGCATCAACGCCCAAAGCATCTTCGACGACAACGCCACCACGCTGAAGCTCAGCTGGCTGACGGGGCACGAAGGCTGGGAACGCGGCTTTTCTACCGAGACGGTGGCCACGGCCACGGCGAGCGCGGACCTCGTCGGCCACCTGAACCTGATCCACCCGAACCGCATCCAGGTGCTCGGCGACGCCGAAATCCACTACTACCAGCGCCAGACCGACGAAGACCGCTCGCGCCACATGGCCGAGCTGATCGCACTCGAACCGCCGTTCCTCGTGGTCGCCGACGGCATGACCGCGCCGCCCGAACTGGTGCTGCGTTGCACGCGCTCTTCCACGCCGCTCTTCACCACGCCGATGTCGGCGGCCACCGTCATCGACAGCCTGCGCCTCTACATGTCGCGCATTCTCGCGCCGCGCGCGACGCTGCACGGCGTGTTTCTCGACATTCTCGGCATGGGCGTGCTGCTCACGGGCGACTCGGGTCTCGGCAAGAGCGAGCTGGGTCTGGAGCTGATCAGCCGCGGCCATGGCCTCGTGGCCGACGACGCCGTGGACTTCGTGCGCCTCGGCCCCGATTTCGTCGAGGGCCGCTGCCCGCCGCTGCTGCAGAACCTGCTCGAAGTGCGAGGCCTCGGTCTGCTCGACATCAAGACGATCTTCGGTGAAACGGCTGTGCGCCGGAAGATGAAGCTCAAGCTCATCGTGCAGCTCGTGCGCCGCCCGGACGGCGAGTTCCAGCGTCTGCCGCTGGAGAGCCAGACCGTCGACGTGCTGGGCCTGCCCATCAGCAAGGTCACGATCCAGGTGGCCGCGGGCCGCAACCTCGCCGTGCTGGTCGAGGCCGCCGTGCGCAACACGATCCTGCAATTGCGCGGTATCGACACCCTGCGCGACTTCATGGACCGCCAGCGTCTCGCCATGCAGGACCCCGACAGCCAGTTTCCCGGCAAGCTGATCTGACGCTCGTAGCCGCGCGGCCGGCGAGGCGCGGCCGGCGAGGCGCGGCCGGCGAGGCGCGCGGCTTCGAAACGGGCGCCTGCGGCCCGGAGAGCCAATACAGGCGCGCGGATCGGATGCTATGATGACCCAATCGGGTTCATCGACTCTCCCATGCGTATCATCCTGATCACCGGCATTTCGGGTTCCGGCAAGTCAGTGGCGCTCAACGCGCTCGAAGACGTCGGCTACTATTGCGTCGACAATCTGCCGCCGCGCTTTCTACCGCAACTCGCCCAATATCTCAGCGACGACGGCTACGAACGCCTCGCCGTCGCTATCGATGCGCGCTCGAGTTCGTCGTTCGACGACATGCCAGAGATGATCCGCGACCTCGCGCTTCGCCACGACGTGCGCGTGCTCTTCCTCAACGCGAGCACGCAGTCGCTGATCCAGCGCTTCTCGGAAACGCGGCGCCGCCATCCACTGTCGGGCTCCGCCGCGCACGACGCGAACGTGGGCATGCTCAAGTCACTCGAAGAAGCGATCGAGCACGAACGCGAACTCGTCTCGAACCTCGCCGAGTTCGGCCATCAGGTCGACACGAGTAACCTGAGTTCCAACGCGCTGCGCCAGTGGGTGAAGGTGTTCGTCGAAGGCGAGCGCGGCGCGCTCATGCTCACGTTCGAATCGTTCGGCTTCAAGCGCGGCGTGCCGCTCGACGCGGACCTCGTGTTCGACGTGCGCACGCTGCCGAACCCGCATTACGACGCGCGCCTGCGGCCGCTCACCGGGCTCGATCAGCCCGTGATCGACTTTCTGAATGCGCAGTCGGCCGTCCACGAAATGATCGACGATGTCTACGCGTTCGTCGCGAAGTGGCTGCCGCATTTTCGCGCCGACAACCGCAGCTATCTCACCGTTGCGATCGGCTGCACGGGCGGACAACATCGATCGGTGTATATCGCCCAGACGCTCGCCACGCGCTTTGCGGGCGAGTCGAACGTTATCGTGCGTCACCGCGACGCGCCTCTCGATGTCGGAGAGTCGTCACGGCTAATCGCCTAACCGGCTGCGCATCGCGCGGCCCTTAACCGAAAGCGTTGCGCCATGTCCTCGTCTCCTGCCGTGCTTGCCGATTTGCCGTTGTTCCCGCTACATACGGTGCTGTTCCCCGGCGGCCTGCTGCCGCTCAAGATCTTCGAAGCGCGATACCTGGACATGGCGAGCGAGTGCCTGCGCGAGCACACGCCGTTCGGCGTGTGTCTGCTCAAAAGCGGCGCGGAAGTCGCGCAGCCCGACGAGACGACTGCCGTGCCCGAACCCGTGGGCTGCCTCGCGCTCATCGAGCAATGCGATGTCGAGACCGTCGGCATGCTGCACATCCAGGCTCACGGCACGCAGCGCTTTCATCTACTCTCGCATCGCGTGGAAGCCGATGGCCTGCTCGTGGGCATGGCCGAACTGATCCCCGAAGATATTCCGCTGGAAGGCGGCAAACAGCTCGCGCAATTCGGCGCGTGTGCGGAAGTACTCGAGCGCATCATCGCGACGATCCGCGAGCGCGACCCCGCGAGCCTGCCGTTTGCGGAGCCGTTCCGCTTCGACGATCCCTCGTGGGTATCGAACCGTCTGGCCGAGGTGCTGCCGATCGCGCTGCGCGCGCGTCAGAAGCTCATGGAGTTGAACGACGCGGGCGCACGTATCGAAATCGTCCATCACTACATGCAGCAGCATCAGTTGCTTTGAGGCGCTGATGCGGCTCTCTTGCTGACTCAGACCAGCGGTCCACGCAAACCGTCGAGCAGCTTGCGTACCGGCGCGGGCACGCCATACGCGTCGATATTGCCGAGCGACACCCACGCGGTCTGTCCATCGTTGGCTTCGAGTGGCGCGGCATCGTGCTTGAGTTCGATCACGCGCGGTTCGATGTCGAGCTTGAAATGCGTGAACGTATGCGCGAGCGGCATGAGTGCGAAGCTCGACGCCGCGCCCTCCGGCGTCACGCCGAAATCTCTCGCGCGCTCGGCGAGCGCGGGTTCGTCCGCGGCTTCGGGCAAGCTCCACAAGCCGCCCCAGATACCCGATGGCGGACGCTTCTCCAGCATGACCGCATCGCCGTCGAGCAGCACGAGCATCCATGTGCGCCGCGTGGGCACGGCCTTCTTCGGACGCGCGGCAGGCAGTTCGCGCTGACGTCCCGTCGTCTTCGCCACGCAGTCGTCCGCGAAAGGGCAGCGCGCGCAGTCGGGCTTGCCGCGCCCGCACAGCGTCGCGCCAAGATCCATCAAACCCTGCGTGTACGCGCTCACGTCGGCGTCGCTCGCTTCGGCACCCGGCACGAGCGTTTCGGCGAGCGTCCACATCGCGTTCTCCACGCGCTTTTCGCCAGGAAAGCCTTCCACGCCGAACACGCGCGCGAGCACGCGCTTCACGTTGCCGTCCAGGATCGTCTCGCGCGCGCCGAACGCGAACGACGCGATCGCCGCCGCCGTCGAACGGCCGATGCCGGGCAACTCCGCGAGCGCCTCGACCGTCGACGGAAACTTGCCGCCGTGGGTATCGGCCACGACCTGCGCACAGCGGTGCAGATTGCGCGCGCGCGAGTAATAGCCGAGGCCGGCCCAGAGCGCCATCACGTCGTCGTCGGGCGCCGCGGCAAGCGCTTCGACCGTGGGAAAGCGCTCGAGAAAACGCGCGTAGTACGGAATCACGGTCGAGACCTGGGTCTGCTGCAGCATGATTTCAGAGAGCCAGATGCGGTACGGGTCGCGCGTGTTCTGCCACGGCAGGTCGTGACGGCCATGCTCGCGCTGCCAGGCGATCAGGCGCGGCGCGAAACCGGTGAGCAGTTCAGCGGGATACGCGCCAGCCGGTAGCGGCGCGGAAGTAGACGAAGTTCGGTACATGGAAATACTTGGCGCTCAGCGCTGGCAGCGCGGACAGAAATAAGTGGAACGCTGGCCCTGCACGATCTGTTTGATCGGCGTGCCGCACACGCGGCAGGGTTGGCCCGCGCGGTCATAAACGAAGTATTCGAGCTGGAAATAGCCGCTTTGGCCGTTGCTGCCGACGAAGTCGCGCAGCGTGCTGCCGCCCTTCTCGATGGCCGAGGCGAGCACGGCGCGCACGGCGTCCGCGAGCAGTTCGTAGCGCGCAAGCGAAACGCGGCCCGCCGGGGTCGTCGGCCGGATGCCGGCGCGGAACAAGCTTTCCGACGCGTAGATATTGCCAACGCCCACCACGATATCGCCCGCGAGCAGCGCCTGCTTGACGGCGACCTTGCGGCCGCGGGTCTCGCGAAACAGCAGCGCGCCGTCGAAGGCCGGCGTGAACGGCTCGATGCCGAGGCCCGCCAGCAGCGGATGGCCGAGCACGTCGCCGGCCTCGCGCGGGTGCCAGAGCACGGCGCCGAAACGGCGCGGGTCGCGAAAGCGCAGCGTGAAGTCGTCGAAGAACCAGTCGACGTGATCGTGCTTTTCCGCGGCCGGCGGCTTCGGCAGATTGCGCAGCACGCGCAGCGTGCCGGTCATGCCGAGATGCACGATGAACCAGCCCTCGTCGACCTCGAACAGCAAATATTTGCCGCGCCGCCCGACCGAACGTATCGTGCGGCCGCGCAGCGTACGGGCGAGCGTAGCCGGCACGGGCCAGCGCAATGCGGGGTTGCGCACCTCCACACGCTCGACGCGGCGGCCGGCGACCCACGGTTCGATCCCCCTTCGGGTAACCTCAACTTCTGGCAACTCTGGCATATCTGACGGCCTGATTCGGATGCTGGTCCGGGTTGGTCTGCAACTTGCGTAAACGTGTGTGCGCGTTGTGCGCGTATTGTAGCCAGCGCGTTACAATCGACCGAAACATTCGACGGAATTCCATGGAACTGTCTTTCGTTAAGCTGTTCGCAAAGCGTCCCGCGACGCCCCGCGTGCCTGCAGCCTTCGCGCGTCGCCTCGTTGGCGCCGCGGTTCTCGCCGCCTGGGCATTGACCACGTCGAGCGCGTATGCGCAGGATCCGTCCCCCGACACGGACGACACTTCCGTCACCATGCCGGACGCTTTCGGTCCCGCCTCGCCCGACGAGAAGAAGGCTCTGCCGGGCGTTCCGCTGTCGAGCCAGATCGTCTTCCAGGTGCTCGCCGCGGAGATCGCGCTGCAGCGCGACCAGCCAGCACCGGCCTTTCAAACGTATCTCGCGCTCGCGCGCGACACCCACGACCCGCGCATGGCGCAGCGCGCGACTGAAATCGCGCTCTCGGCGCAAAGCCCGTCCGACGCCCTGACTGCGGTCCAGCTCTGGCAGCAGTACGCACCCGATTCCGAGCGCGCCGCGCAACTCGACGCGTCGCTGCTCGTGCTCGCCGGCAAGCCGGACGACGCCCAGCCGCTGCTCGCGCGCGAACTGGCGAAGGTACCGGCCGACAGCCGCGGTCAGGCCATCCTCTCGCTGCAGCTTCTGCTTTCGCGCGGCCCCAATCGCGTGGGCGGCCTGAATGTGCTCAAAGCGCTGCTCAAGGACGACATGAACCGTCCCGAGGCACAGCTCGCGATCGGCCGCCAGCAACTGCTCGCCGACGACGCGCCCGGCGCGCGCAAGTCGTTCGAGCAGGCGCTCGCGCTCAAGCCCGACTACCTTCCCGCCGCGCTGATGCTCGCGCAGATGGGCCCGGAGGAGCGCGCCGAAGGCATTGCATCGATCGAAAAGTACGTCCAGCAGAACCCCAAGTCGCGCGAAGGCCGTCTTGCGCTCGCACAGACCTATCTCGCTGCCGACCGCCTCGACGACGCGCAGAAGCAGTTCGAGACCTTGCACAAGGACAACGCGACCGACCTGATGCCGCTGATGGCGCTCGCGCTCATCAGCGTGCAGCAGAAGAAGCTCGACGCGGCGCAGAAGTATCTGACGCAATACGCGCAGATTGCCGAGAAGAATCCGGCCGCCGACCCCGGTCAGGCCTATATCTACCTCGCGCAACTGTCGGTCGAGCAGAAGGACGACGCCGGTGCGCAGAAGTGGCTCGACAAGATCCAGCCCAGCAGCCAGCAGTACGTGCCGGCCCAGATCACGCGCGCGCAGATCCTCGACAAGGAAGGCAAGACCGACGACGCGCGCCGCCAGCTCGCGAGCATCCAGGCCGACGATCCGCGCGACCAGGCGCTGATCGCGCGCACCGACGCCGCGATCCTGTTCGACGCGAAGCGCTACCCGGAAGCCGAGGCACGCCTTGCGAAGGCGACCACCGACTTCCCGGACGACCCGGATCTCACCTATGACTACGCAATGGCAGCGGAGAAAACCGGCCATTACGACGTCATGGAAGCGCAGTTGCGCAAGCTGATCAAGACGCAGCCCGATAATCCGCAGGCCTACAACGCGCTCGGATACTCGCTCGCGGACCGCAACCAGCGCCTGCAGGAAGCCGACAAACTGGTCGAAAAAGCCTCGTCGCTCGCACCAGACGACGCGTTCATCATGGACAGCGTGGGCTGGGTGAAGTACCGCATGGGCGACAATGCCGACGCGATCAAGCTCTTGCGCAAGGCCTACAGCCTCCAGCCGAACGCGGAAATTGGCGCGCACCTCGGCGAAGTGCTCTGGAAAAACGGCGACCAGGACGGCGCACGCGCGGCCTGGCGCGAGGCCCGCAAGCTCGAACCCGACAACGACACGCTCCTGAAGACGCTCAAGCGCCTCCAGGTCAACGATCTCTGATGGCAGATTTTTTCACTTCGGTTTCCCCCAAGGCCCTCCCCGTTGCGCGCGCCGCCCGCCTTGTACGGCGCGCGTCGCTTGGCGCAGCGGCGGCCGCGCTCCTCGTGCTCGCGGGCTGCGCGACGCAACAGCCGCCGCGCCAGCCGTCCACCTCGAACGCCACGACCTCGCTCACTACGCAGACGAACCGCGCCTATCATGGCCGCTTCGCCGTGCAGTACGTCGACCAGAACGGCCAGCAGCGCAATGCGTACGGCAACTTCGACTGGCACGAGACCGATTCGACGGTGACGCTGCAACTGCTCAATCCGCTCGGCCAGACGCTCGCGCTCGTCACCTCCGCACCGTCGCAAGCCACGCTGGAACTGCCCAACCGCCAGCCGCTCACGGCCGACAACGTGAGTACGCTCATGCAGCAGGCGCTCGGCTTCGCACTGCCCGTGGAAGGGCTGCGCTACTGGCTGCAGCCATCGGTTGCGCCCACCTCGCACGCGCGCACCACGCCCGACCCGCAGAATCCGCAGCGGCTTTCGCAGATCGAGCAGGACGGCTGGACCATCGATTACGTCGCCTACGCGGACGCGCCGGCCAATGGCGTGAAGCGCGTCAATCTCACGCGCGATGTCCCGCCGCTTCAGATCAAGCTCGTGCTCGACCAGTAAGCGGGCCGGTTGCGGTCCCACATCAGCAACATCTGGCCGGCACGCGCCGGCCAGAATCCAGGCATCATCCCAAGAGCATCATGATCGAAACCCAGGACTCGCTGCGCGACTGCCTCGCGCCCGCGAAACTCAATCTCTTCCTGCACATCACGGGCCGCCGTCCCAATGGCTATCACGATCTGCAGACCGTGTTCCAGTTGCTCGACTGGGGCGACACGCTGCATTTCACGCGCCGCCACGATGGCCGCATCACGCGCACCGTGGAAGTGGAAGGCGTACCTGCCGAGCACGACCTCACCGTGCGCGCCGCGACGCTGCTCAAGGAACACACGGGCACGAGCGAGGGTGTCGAGATCGATATCGAAAAGCGTCTACCGATGGGCGCGGGTCTCGGCGGCGGCAGTTCCGACGCCGCCACGACGCTGCTCGCGCTCAACCGCCTCTGGAAGCTCAACCTGCAGCGCGAGGAATTGCAGGCGCTCGCACTCAAGCTGGGCGCGGACGTGCCCTTCTTCGTGTTCGGAAAAAATGCGTTCGCGGAGGGTGTTGGCGAAGCTCTCGAGGCTGTACAATTGCCCCCGCGTCATTTTTTGGTCGTGACGCCGCGGGTTCATGTTCCTACTGCCGAGATTTTTTCGGAAAAATCATTGACAAGGGACACAAAGACCTGCACAATAGCAGTCTTTCTTGCACAGCAAGCAACGCAAAACGGATGGCCAGACAGCTTCGGTCATAACGATATGCAAGCGGTTGTCGCAGGAAAATACGCGGAAGTAGCGCAGGTGCTTCGATGGTTTGAAAGTGTTTCGAACAGCATCGCACCAGCGCGGATGACCGGATCGGGTGCCAGCGTTTTTGCAGCATTCGCCAGTCGGTCCGAAGCAGAATTGGCACGAGCCAGACTGCTTGCGGAACAACCGGACTGGAGAAGCGCGGTAGCCTCGAGTCTGAACAAGCATCCACTCTTCGCTTTCGCGGCATAGTTTTGCGTGGCTGATCGTCCTACCGGTCAGTCAGGCTCAAAGTTGAGTGTAGGGGAGTCGCCAAGTTGGTTAAGGCACCGGATTTTGATTCCGGCATGCGAGGGTTCGAGTCCTTCCTCCCCTGCCAAAAATTCCAGGCAGTTCGCTCTGTGGGTTACCCAGGGCAGTTCGCCTAAGTAGTTCCTCTCGCCCCCTCAAAGTCCGCAGCAGGTGCATGATGAGCAGCCATGACGGCCTGATGGTTTTTACTGGCAACGCAAATCCCGCGCTTGCCCAGGAAGTCGTCAAGATCCTCGGTATTCCCCTCGGTAAGGCTATGGTTAGCCGCTTTTCCGACGGTGAAATCCAGGTCGAAATCCAGGAAAACGTGCGTGGCAAGGACGTCTTCGTCCTTCAGTCGACTTGCGCGCCGACCAACGACAACCTGATGGAACTGATGATCATGGTCGATGCGCTCAAGCGCGCATCCGCAGGCCGGATCACCGCAGCTATCCCCTACTTCGGCTATGCCCGTCAAGACCGCCGCCCCCGTTCGGCGCGCGTCGCCATCTCGGCGAAGGTCGTGGCGAACATGCTGGAAATCGCCGGCGTCGAGCGGATCATCACGATGGATCTGCACGCTGACCAGATTCAGGGCTTCTTCGATATTCCCGTCGACAACATCTACGCAACGCCCGTGCTGCTCGGCGATCTGCGCAAGCAGAATCACGAGAACCTGCTGGTCGTTTCGCCGGACGTCGGCGGCGTGGTGCGCGCCCGTGCGCTCGCCAAGCAGCTGAACTGCGATCTCGCCATCATCGACAAGCGTCGTCCGAAGGCGAACGTCGCCGAAGTGATGAACATCATCGGTGAAGTCGAAGGCCGCACCTGCGTGATCATGGACGACATGGTCGACACCGCCGGCACGCTCTGCAAGGCAGCGCAAGTGCTGAAGGAACGCGGCGCGAAGAAGGTGTTCGCTTACGCCACGCACCCGGTTCTCTCGGGTGGCGCAGGCGAGCGTATTGCCGCTTCGGCTCTGGACGAACTCGTCGTGACCGACACGATTCCGCTGGGCGCCGAAGCGCGTTCGTGCGCGAAGATCCGCTCGCTCACGAGCGCAGGCCTTCTCGCCGAAACGTTCTCGCGTATCCGTCGCGGCGACTCGGTCATGTCGCTGTTCGCGGAAAGCTAACAAGAATTGACGCGCAAGGCGCGGTGTTCGCAAGGACGCCGCGCTTTTGCACGTAATCGGCGCGAACGGACGATGGTTCGCGCTGCATCGCTGGGGGCCCGAAGGCAGGCATTCTGCTGAAAAGGCCCCGTTTTACTGCCTGGTCGCGGGCAGTGCATTGGAGAATCAAATGAAAGTCATCGCTTTCGAGCGTAACCTGCAAGGTACGGGTGCGAGCCGCCGCCTGCGCATTGCTGGCAAGACCCCTGGCATCGTTTACGGTGTCGGCGCCGAGCCGCAACTGATCGAAGTCGATCACAACGCGCTGTGGCACGCCCTCAAGAAGGAAGCCTTCCACTCGTCGATCCTCGACCTCGAAGTGGCCGGCAAGTCGCAGCAAGTGCTGCTGCGCGACGTGCAATACCACCCGTTCCGTCAGCTCGTGCTGCACGTGGACTTCCAGCGCGTGGATCCGAACAAGAAGATCCACACGAAGGTGCCGCTGCACTTCATGAACCAGGAAACCAACCCGGCTGTGAAGACGGGTGGCGCGATCATCTCGCACGTTCTGGCTGAAATCGAAGTCCAGTGCCTGCCGGGTCAACTGCCGGAATTCCTCGAAGTCGACCTCGCGAAGATCGAAGCCGGTCAATCGCTGCATGCCAAGGACATCACCCTGCCCGCAGGCGTGACGCTGGTTCAGCACGTTGAAACGGAAAACCCGGTCATCGTGTCGGCACCCGTGCCGGCTGGCGCCCAGGCGGCAGCTGAAGGCGAAGAAGCACCGGCTGCAGAGTAATCGCAGCGGCTTCAAAGAGCCGATCCTCTCGATCCGTTTCCCTGAAACGGACGACGTGACCCGCCGCGGTTCGCCCCGGCGGGTTTTTTTTCGCACTTTTTCGTACACTTGCGGGTCAGTTCATCGATTTACGCAGGCGGAACACCACAATGATCAGGTTGATCGTCGGGCTCGGCAATCCGGGCGCCGAATACACGGCGACGCGCCACAACGCGGGCTTCTGGCTCGTGGACCAGCTCGCGCGCGAAGCCGGCACGACGCTGCGCGACGAGCGGCGCTTCCATGGCCACTATGCGAAGGCGCGCCTCTACGGCGAGGAAGTGCATCTGCTCGAACCGCAGACCTATATGAACCGCTCGGGGCAATCGGTCGTCGCCCTCGCGGCGTTCTTCAAGATCCTGCCCGATGAGATCCTCGTCGCGCACGACGAGCTCGATCTGCCGCCCGGCGCCGTCAAGCTCAAGCTCGGCGGCGGCAGCGGCGGCCACAACGGCCTGAAGGACATCTCCGCGCATCTGTCGACGCAGCAGTACTGGCGTTTGCGCATCGGCATCGGCCATCCACGCGACCTGATTCCCGAAGGCGCGCGCGCCGGTGTAAAGCCCGATGTCGCGAACTTCGTGCTCAAGCCGCCGCGCCGCGAGGAGCAGGAAGTGATCGACGCCTCGATCGAACGCGCGCTCGCCGTGATGCCGACGTTCGTGAAGGGCGAGGCCGAACGCGCGGTGATGCAGCTGCATCGCAACGGTTGAAACAAGGAGAGCGTCTTGAGTCGTTACTGGAGTGACATCGTCAACCGGCTCGTGCCCTATGTGCCGGGCGAACAGCCCGCGCTCGCGAAGCCGGTCAAGCTCAACACCAACGAGAATCCGTATGCGCCCTCCCCGCGCGTGCTCGAGGCGATCCGCCACGAGCTGGGCGAGACGGGCGAATCGCTGCGCCGCTATCCCGATCCCGTCGCGAAGCGTCTGCGCGCCGCCGTGGCCGCGCATCACAGCATTCGCGCGGAGCAGGTGTTCGTCGGCAACGGCTCGGACGAGGTGCTCGCTCACGCATTCCAGGCGCTGCTCAAGCACGACCAGCCGATCCTCTTTCCCGACATCACCTATAGCTTCTACCCGACCTACGCGCGGCTCTACGAGGTCGAGTACCGCACCGTGCCGCTCACGGAGCAGTTCACGATTCGTATCGGTGACTACCGCCAGCCCAATGGCGGCGTGATCTTCCCGAATCCGAATGCGCCCACGGGTCACGCGCTGCCGCTCGCGGAAATCGAGCGGCTCGTCGCGGCGAACACGGAATCCGTGGTGGTGATCGACGAAGCGTATGTGGATTTCGGCGCCGAATCGGCGATCGCGCTGATCGACCGCTATCCGAACCTGCTGGTCGTGCACACGACTTCGAAATCGCGCTCGCTCGCGGGCATGCGCGTGGGCTTCGCGTTCGGTCACCCCGATCTCATCGATGCGCTGAACCGCGTGAAGGACAGCTTCAACTCGTACCCGCTCGACCGCCTGGCGCAAGCCGCGGCGACCGCCGCTTACGAAGACGGCGAGTGGCTCAAGACGACGAGCGCGCGCGTGATCGCCAGCCGCGAGCGCCTGACGGCCGCGCTCACGGCGCTCGGCTTCGAAGTGGTGCCTTCGGCGGCGAATTTCGTGTTCGCGAAGCATCCTGCGCACGACGCGGCGGCAATTGCGGCCAAGCTGCGCGAAAAAGAGATCTTCGTGCGCCATTTCAACGCGCCGCGCGTGAACCAGCATCTGCGCATCTCGATCGGTACCGATGCCGAGTGCGACACGCTCGTCGATGCGTTGAAGGCCATCGTCGCGTAAGAAGACGGCGAGATGAAATAAAAAACGCGCCAGTTGGCGCGTTTTTTTTATTTTCCGGAGGATTGCGCGATTCAGGCGTTGTTCTTCGCCGCGGTCAGCGCGTGGTACTTCTGCATCAATTGCTCGGGCGACTCGACGTGCTCCGGATTCTTGGGAATGCACTCCACCGGACACACCTGGATGCATTGCGGCTCATCGAAATGGCCGACGCACTCGGTGCATTTCTTCGGGTCGATCACGTAGATTTCCGGGCCCATCGAGATCGCGTCGTTCGGGCACTCGGGCTCGCACACGTCGCAATTGATGCACTCGTCGGTAATCATCAGGGCCATGCTGTTCTCACTTCCTGCCGCCACAAGGGCCGGCGCACACGTTGCTTAGCCCTATAGTTTACGCTGCTTTCGCCACGCGTTCACGCCTTCTAAACCGGGCCGCCCATCGAGGCCACCTTGTCCTGCAAGCGCTTTTCCACGGACGGAAACACAAACTTGCTCACATCGCCGCCCAACTGGGCGATTTCGCGCACAATCGTGCCCGAAATGAACTGATACTGGTCCGAAGGCGTCATGAACATCGTCTCGACGTCGGGCAGCAGGTAGCGGTTCATGCCGGCCATCTGAAATTCGTACTCGAAGTCCGACACCGCGCGCAGCCCGCGCACGATCACGCGTGCGTTGTTGGTGCGCACGAAGTCCTTCAGCAGCCCCTTGAAGCTCATGACCTGCACGTTCGGATAGTGGCCGAGCACCTCGTGGGCAATCTCGAGCCGCTCGTCGAGCGAGAAGAAAGGCTTCTTGTTGCGGCTGTCCGCAACGCCGACTACCAGCGTGTCGAAAATGCTCGACGCGCGCCGCACGAGATCTTCGTGGCCGCGCGTGAGCGGGTCGAAGGTACCGGGGTACACGGCGACTACCATGAGGCTTCTCCTCTCAACAGAAATGGGGCGCAATGCGGTGCCGTGGCGACGCATGCACACGTGCGTGCGTGACGGCCAGGCCGCCCGCCGCTTCTTATCGAACGCGCATTATTCCTCATTTTCGCGCTGCAGCAAATGATAGTGAACCGCACCCGCCCGGCCCTCGCGCACGACGCTCCAGCCCGTCAACGCGGGCCGCGCAGCCGGCTCGATGCGCTCGCCCGACTCGACGTAAAGCCAGCCGTCCGGAGCGACGAGCGGCGCAGCCAGTTCGAGCGAGCGCTCGAGCAGCGCGGTGTCGCCGAACGGCGGATCGAGGAACACCACATCGAACGAGCCTGGCGCCAGATTGGCCGCGAGGCGCAATGCATCGGCTTCCGCGATTTCGATCGTGCGCGCGCCAAGGCGCGCCTGGTTCGAGCGCAGTTGCGCGGCGGCGCGCGCGCTGCGCTCCACCATCACGACGCGTGCGGCGCCGCGCGAGGCCGCCTCGAAGCCGAGGCCGCCGCTGCCCGCGAACAGGTCGAGGCAACGCAGGCCGTCGAGACGCTGGCCGAGCCAGTTGAAGAGCGTTTCGCGCACGCGGTCGGGCGTCGGGCGCAGACCATCGAGGTCGAGCACCGGCAGCGGCGTGCGCTTCCAGTCGCCGCCGATGATGCGGATCGTGTGCGCACCGCCACCGCCACGTGCGCGGGGATCGGGCTGATGGGTGCGGCCGCCTTGGCCACGTGAAGGTGAGGAACGGGTCATGCGTTGGGTCGTACTTCTGCGTGCATTTGACCGCCGGCAGTCAACTTGCCGGCGGAACTCGACTGTGGGGTTCGACGCTTTCGCATCGCGCCCTCCAATGCGCGCACGTTACCACAGGGCCGCGCAGGTGCCGCGTGCGCGCCGCAACGCTCCCACGGCAATGCCGCAGCGACTCCGGCTAACGCGCCTGATAAAATGCCATGTTTTCCGCGCGTTACCTCTTCCCATGCCGTCGCTGACCGCCCCTCGGTCCGACCCGCAGCGCGCCTGACCTCCCCCAGACCATGTTCAGTTTCTTCAAACGATTCCGCGGCTCGAAGGACGCCGAGAACGCGCCGGCCGAGAACGCGCAGGACGAAGCCACCCTCGAGGCGCCGGACGAGGCCGTTGATGAGCCCACCAGCACGGTGCGCGAAATACCGCCTGCGCCGTCCGCTCGACCGGCCGTGACCGCTCCGATCACGCCGCAGCAAGCCGCCAACGACAACGACGACGAACCGGAAGCCGTCGAAATCGTCCCGCCACCCGCGCTCGAGCCCGAAGCCAGGCAATCGTGGCTCAAGCGCCTGAGGTCGGGGCTCTCGAAAACCGGCTCGAACATCCAGAGCATCTTCGTCAACGCGAAGATCGACGACGATCTCTACGAAGAGCTCGAAACCGCGCTGCTGATGTCGGATGCGGGCGTCGACGCGACCGAATATCTGCTCGAAACGCTGCGCCAGAAGGTGCGCGCCGAGCGCCTGACCGACGCGCAGCAGGTCAAGAACGCCCTGCGCGAGCTGCTCATCGGCCTGCTCAAGCCGCTCGAAAAGTCGCTCATGCTCGGCCGCGCCCAGCCGCTCGTCATGATGATCGCGGGCGTGAACGGCGCGGGCAAGACCACGAGCATCGGCAAGCTCGCCAAGCATCTGCAAAGCTTCGACCAGAGCGTGCTGCTCGCCGCCGGCGACACGTTCCGCGCCGCCGCGCGCGAACAACTCGCCATCTGGGGCCAGCGCAACAACGTGACGGTCGTGCAGCAGGAAAGCGGCGACCCGGCGGCGGTGATCTTCGACGCCGTGAGCGCCGCGCGCGCACGCCGCATCGACGTGGTGATGGCCGACACCGCGGGCCGCCTGCCCACGCAATTGCACCTGATGGACGAGCTGAAGAAGGTCAAGCGCGTGATCGGCAAGGCGTTCGACGGCGCGCCGCACGAGGTGCTGCTCGTGATCGACGCGAACACTGGCCAGAACGCGCTCGCCCAGGTCAAGGCCTTCGACGACGCGCTCGGCCTCACCGGCCTGATCGTCACGAAGCTCGACGGCACCGCCAAGGGCGGCATTCTCGCCGCGATCGCTCGGCAGCGGCCGATTCCCGTGTATTTCATCGGCGTGGGCGAAAAGGTCGAAGACCTGCAGCCGTTCGTGGCCGAAGAATTCGCCGACGCGCTGCTTGGCAGCTGAAAGCGCTCTTTAACCCGAATTTAGATGCACGAAGGGCGTCGTTCTCGCGAACGACGCCCTTTTTCATTGGTGCGGCCGGCGTGAGCCGGTCAAACACTCACTCCGTATCCGGCTGCACGCCCGGCGCCGCGCGCGCGAACGCGTCGAGCGTGAGCGCGTAGTCGTTGATGCGCTGAATGGTCGGGTAGCGCGTCGTGTCGATCTTGAAGCGGTTCGCGTTGTAGACCTGCGGCACGATGCAAAGATCGGCAACGGTCGGCGTGTCGCCGAAAGCGAGCTTGCCGGTGCGCGGATCGCTGGCGAGCCGCTGTTCGAGCGTCGCGAAACCCGCCTCGATCCAGTGGCGGTACCACGCGTCTTTCGTCGCGTCGTCCGCGCCCACGGTGTGCTTCAGGTACTTGAGCACGCGCAGGTTGTCCACTGGATGGATCTCGCACGCCACCTGCAGCGCGAGCGAGCGCACGTGAGCGCGATCGATGGGCGACTTCGGCAGCAGCGGCGGCTCGGGATGCGTCTCTTCGAGATACTCGATGATCGCGAGCGACTGCTGGAGCGTGTGCCCTTGGTCATCGACGAGCGACGGCACGATCGCGTCGGGATTCACCTGGCGGTAGGCGGGCTTGAGCTGCTCGCCGCCGTCGCGCACGAGGTGAACCGGCAGGTACTCGTACGACAGGTTCTTCAGATTCAGCGCAATGCGCACCCGATAGGACGCCGAACTGCGGAAATAGCTGTAAAGCTTCATGCTCCTCTCTTGCTCCTCTTATCCTGATGCGGGCCGCGCCCCTCAGACGACCCGCACGGCGAATTCGCCGATTCCTGCCACACCGCCCGTCATCAGATCGCCCTTGACCACGGCGCCCACGCCTTCGGGCGTGCCCGTGTAGATCAGGTCGCCGGCCTTGAGCTCGAACAGCGTCGAAAGGAATGCGATCGTGTCGGCAACCGGCCAGATCATCTGCGAGATGTCGGAGCGCTGCTTGTCCTCGCCGTTGACCGCGAGCCAGATTTCGCCCTTCTCGAGCTGGCCGATCTTCGACACCGGATGGATCGGGCCGATCGGCGCCGAATGGTCGAAGCCCTTGGCCGTATCCCACGGACGACCGAGCTTCTTCGCCTCGCCCTGCAAGTCGCGGCGCGTCATATCGAGGCCCAGCGCGTAGCCATACACGTGGTCGAGCGCGCTCGCGACCGGAATGTCCTTGCCGCCCTTGCCGATGGCCGCGACGAGTTCCATCTCGAAGTGCACGTTCTGCGATTGCGCGGGATACGGAAATTCGGCGGTCGAGCCGGGCGCAACGTAAAGCACGGCATCGGCGGGCTTGGAGAAGAAGAACGGCGGCTCGCGGTTCGGATCGTGGCCCATCTCGCGCGCATGCGCTTCGTAGTTGCGGCCAACGCAGTAGATGCGCCGCACCGGGAAACGCGTGTCGCTGCTGGCCACCGGCACCGAAGCGAGCGCCGCCGGTTCGAATACGTACGTCATGGAGTTCTCCGTCTTTGTGATGGGGCGTGCACGAAGCACGCGGGCCTGTAGATCGCACGGCTTGCGCCGCCGGAACAATCGCGAGTGTAACGCGCGGCGGTGGGCGTGCGCGGCGGCGCCTTCAAGCGGCCGGCGAGGCGTGGCCGGCGAGGCACAGTGTGCTCGTGCGATACTTCCCGCATCCCCATTTCAATACGACGGCGGCCCGCCGCACGCCGTCGAACGAACCGCGCCCGCCCATGACCACCGCCGACTCCACCGACATCTTCCCGTGCGCCCGCTTCATCAAGGAGATCGGCCGCGGACCGCACGGCGCCCGCTCGCTCTCGTCCGAAGACACGCACGCCCTCTACGCCGCCATGCTCGACGGCCGCGTGCCCGAGCTGGAGCTCGGCGCGGTGCTGCTCGCCTACCGCCTCAAGGGCGAAACCGCCGATGAACTGGCCGCCATGCTGTCCGCTGCGCACGCCTCGTTCGCGCCGCTCGCGGTGCCGCGAGGCGACTATCGGCCGGTGTCGATCCCAAGCTACAACGGCGCGCGCAAGCAGCCGAATCTCGTGCCGCTGCTCGCGCTGCTGCTCGCGCGCGAAGGCGTGCCGACGCTCGTGCACGGCGTCGGCACCGATCCAGGCCGCGTCACGAGCGCGGAAATCTTCGCAGCGCTAAATCGGCCCGAAGCACGCGATCACGCCGAAATCGAGGCGCAACTGGCGGCGGGCCGCGTGGCGTTTTCGTCGATCGAAACGCTCGCGCCCAAACTCGCGCGCCTGCTCTCGATGCGCCGGCGCATGGGCGTACGCAACTCCACGCATACGCTCGTGAAGCTGCTGCAGCCGTTCGCCGAGCCCGGCCTGCGTCTCGTGAACTACACGCACCCGCCGTACCGCGAAAGCCTGAGCGCCCTCTTCGCGGCGCATCCGGAAGCGGCAGTGGGCGGCGCGTTGCTCGCGCGCGGCACCGAGGGCGAAGCCGTCGCCGATACCCGCCGCCAGGTGCAGGTCGACTGGCTGCACGACGGCATCTGCGAAACCCTGGTCGAACCGGAGCGCTCGTCGCCCGGCGCGCCCGAAATCGATCTCCCCGAAGGCCGCGACGCACCGACGACGGCCGCCTGGATCGACGCCGTGTTGCGCGGCGAAGCGCCGGTGCCTGAGGCGATCGCACGCCAGATCGAAACGATCAAGCGCATCGCGAGGCGCTGACGATCGAACCCGAAACACGTCGCCCAAGCCGCTGAAAGCCATGCGGGGCGGGCGACCCGCGCGCTCTGCCACAAGCGCATCGGCACGCTTCGTCGGCCATCTCCACGCATCTTCACGCGGTCAATCTGCAAATTCTCTGTTGACACACGCATCCGCCCTGATTTACATTGGACGAATGCGTTCCTACCCGAACACCCTCCGAATTACCCTCGGCCGACTATCGGCCCTATCGCTACGCCTGGCCTAAAGCTGGTGTAGCGCCGCAACGACCTCCTCCTCCGGTCACCGCGGTCCTCCCAAAGCAGTTCTCGCAGTACCCCAAATCCGCTGTATCTCTACAACCTGTCGTCTGCATTCGTCCGCTTACCGTTCGGACGAGTCGCGAGGTCAAAATGCACGTTGCATGGGCATCGTTCACGTCCGCTTTCGCCGCGCCGGCTACCGCCGTCACCGTGGCCGTCTTCTTCGCGTCCGAGGTTGCCGCCCGTACGCGTGAAGTTTCGCGCATCGTGCTCCGTCGCCAGCCCGCCAGCCGCCCGCTGCCGACCGCCATCGCAAACGACACCATGAAGAACGAGGCTCGTCATGTTGCGTAATCCCGCCGAGAAGTACCGCCCTTTCCCCGCCATCCGCTTGAACGGCCGCAAATGGCCGACGCGCACCGTCGAGCGCGCGCCGATCTGGATGAGCACCGACCTGCGCGACGGCAACCAGTCACTGATCGAGCCGATGAGCATCGAGCAGAAGACCGAATTCTTCGACATGCTCGTCGCGATCGGCTTCAAGGAAATCGAAGTCGGCTTTCCGTCCGCTTCGCAGACCGACTTCGATTTCGTGCGCAAGCTGATCGACGAAAAGCGCATTCCCGACGACGTGACGATCGAGGTGCTCGTGCAGTCGCGCGAAGAATTGATTGCGCGCACGTTCGAAGCGCTCGAAGGCGTGCCGCGGGCCATCGTCCACCTCTACAACGCGATCTGCCCGTCGTTCCGCAAGATCGTGTTCGGCCAGTCGAAGGAGGAAGTAAAAGCGCTCGCAGTCGAAGGCACGCGCATCATCCGCGAACATGCCGATAAAAACCCGCAAACGCACTGGACTTACCAGTATTCGCCCGAAACCTTCAGCATGACCGAGCTGACTTTCGCGCGCGAAGTCTGCGACGCGGTGGCCCAGACGTGGCGCCCGACGCGCGATCACAAGATGATCGTGAATCTTCCGGCGACCGTCGAAGCCGCGATGCCCAACGTCTACGCCGACCAGATCGAGTGGATGGACCGCAATCTCGCGTACCGCGACAGCATCGTGCTGTCGGTGCATCCGCACAACGACCGCGGCACGGCGGTGGCCGCCGCCGAAATGGCGCTGCTCGCGGGCGCGGACCGGATCGAAGGCTGCCTCTTCGGCAACGGCGAGCGCACCGGCAACGTCGATCTCGTCACGCTCGCGATGAACCTCTACACCCAGGGCATCGACCCGGGCCTCGACTTCTCCGACATCGACGCCGTGCGCCGCGTGGTCGAGCGCTGCAACCAGTTGCCCGTGCATCCGCGCCATCCGTACGCGGGCGACCTCGTGTTCACCGCGTTTTCGGGCTCCCACCAGGACGCGATCCGCAAGGGCTTCGCGCAGCAGCAGCCCGGCACCGTCTGGGAAGTGCCGTATCTGCCGATCGATCCCGCCGACCTCGGCCGCAGCTATGACGCGGTGATCCGCGTGAACAGCCAGTCGGGCAAGGGTGGTGCGACCTATCTGCTCGAGCGCGGCATGGGCTTCACGCCGCCGCGCCGCGTGCAGATCGAGTTCAGCCACGCCGTGCAGACCGTCGCCGATACGTCGGGTGAAGAAGTCACGGGCGATGCGGTCTGCGCACTGTTCGCGCGTGAGTACTACGAGACGCACGGGCCGGCCGCCAACGCTGGTTCGGGCCGTGTGCGCTGGGAGGGCCGTGAAGTGGCCATGCCGGCCGCCGCGAGCAGCGACGAAGCGCATGCGCAAGCCGTGGCCGCCGCCATCGCGGCGATGGCCGGCGAACGCATCGAAATCACGTCGTTCGAGACCGAACGCACCTCGCAGGGCGGCACGGCCGTGTTCGTCGGCGCGCGCGTGGGCGGCCAGCCGCTGCGCCACGGCGTGGGCGTGGGCGAAGACGCGGTCCACGCGTGCGTCGCGGCAGTCGTCAGCGCGGTGAATCGCGCAGTCTGGCCGCAAGTGGATCGGCGCGCAGCGGCCTGACACCTTCCGCGCGCGATGTGCGAAGCAGTTTGAGTTTGAGCAGGGAAATCGGCGGCATTGTTGAGCGCCAGCGGCAAAACGGGCCGCCGGCGTGCGCCTGAAGCGCCTACGCGGCGTTTCAGCGAGTGGACTTACCGGTCGTCACTCGATCGCGCAACGCGTCGCCTGCCATGCGAGCAGACGCCAGTGGCCCCCTTCCTGCGTCTGGATCGCCGTATAGGCAATCGGAAAGAGCAGCGCACCGTTGTTCGCTTCCATCTCGATGAGCACGCGGCCGGAGACCACGCAGGCCTCGTTGCCCGCGTGCAGCACATCCTGCGACTGGATCTCGATCTGGCGGTAGCGGCGGCGGCCCGCCGTGATCGCCTCGATGAACTGCTGCTTGGTCTCGCGTTTGCCGTTGGTGTGCACGAAGGTCGCGTGATCGGACAGCAACTGGTCCAGCGACGTGCCGTCGCCGTCGACCATCGCGCGAAAGCGCTCGCGCTCAAGTCCGCGAATCGCATCGATTAGTTTTGCCGCCATCGCTCGAGCCCCTTGCGCGTCGGTCCGCGCCTGAGCGCAGATCTACGCCGAAGATTTTCTGCATACGTCTGGCTGAAATTTATACCAGGTTTTGGCGCAAGGATACTTGCGATCAAAGACAACGCCTCCATGTATGGTGCATACGCCACGCGCCCGGTGAAAACCGCGCGTGGCGGTAGCGTCATCCGCGCCGCCGCGCCCGGATGTCGCAGCGCAGCACTTTCGTCTTTGTCCGATGTCTATTTGTCAGATTCCGTGGCAAGGTCCAGGCGCTCCGCGGCCCTTCGAGCGTCGCTGATTCCACCCTTTATTTCCCGCGCCCTTCGCGCCGGACTACTGCCCCGTTCTAGAGTGTTCCTTCGGCCTGCCCCCTGTGCGGGCCTGCGCCGGGCGCCAGGCCCCACCCCGCTTGACTGCCGGCGTTTAGTGTAATCTATCGATACAACCATTTCGATAGGAATCAAGGAACCTTGAAGCCCCTACAGACTCCAAGTATTAGCACTCGGGGATTCAGAGTGCTAACATCCACCGTGGAGTCGGTGTCTGACTTTTGCAAGATTCCTGAGGAGTTCGCTACGTGAGCAACGCAATGACCATGACCCTTCCGAGTACGCTGAGCCCGTCGTCGGCCAAGGCCGGGGGCTCATTGGCGCTCGCGAATGCTTCCCTGTTGCCCGGCCAGCTGGGCAACATCGACGCTTATATTCAGGCCGTGAACCGGATCCCGATGCTGACGCCACAAGAAGAGCGTCAGTTCGCGACCGAGTTTCGCGAGCAGAACAATCTTGAAGGCGCGCGCCGCCTGGTGCTGTCGCACCTGCGTCTCGTGGTGTCGATCGCGCGCAATTATCTCGGTTACGGCCTGCCGCACGCCGACCTGATCCAGGAAGGCAACATCGGCCTGATGAAGGCCGTGAAGCGCTTCGACCCCGAGCAGAACGTGCGCCTCGTGTCATACGCCATGCACTGGATCAAGGCTGAGATCCACGAGTACATCCTGCGCAACTGGCGCATGGTGAAGGTCGCCACGACCAAGGCGCAGCGCAAGCTGTTCTTCAACCTGCGCAGCCACAAGCAGGGCCTGCAGTCGTTCACGCCGGAAGAAATCGATGGCCTCGCGCAGGAACTGAACGTGAAGCGCGAAGAGGTCGTGGAAATGGAAACGCGGCTCTCGGGCGCCGACATCGCGCTCGAAGGCCAGACCGAAGACGGCGAGGAGTCGTTCGCCCCGATCGCCTGGCTCGCCGACTCGCACAGCGAGCCGAGCGCCGTGCTCGCCGCACGTTCGCGCGACCGCCTGCAGTCGGACGGCATTGCGAGCGCGCTGGAAGCGCTCGACGCACGCAGCCGCCGCATCATCGAGGCGCGCTGGCTCAACGTGGACGACGACGGTTCGGGCGGCTCGACCCTGCACGAACTGGCCGACGAGTTCGGCGTTTCGGCCGAGCGCATTCGCCAGATCGAGGCGAGCGCCATGAAGAAGATGCGCACCGCGCTCGCCGACTACGCGTAAGCGTCGCCAGGTCTTCACGCCACACCGAAAACCCCGTTCCCGCGAACGGGGTTTTTCTTTTGCGCGCCCCGCAAGCTGCGCACCTTCGTACCGGCCTCGCTGATTCCACCCTAAGATGATTTCGAGGTGGTGAGCCAGACGCCGCGCCGCGGTCTGGCCTCGTAACGCGTTCGAGGGCACCCGTCGTCATGATCCCGGCATCCGGTCAACGCCAGCGCGCACCGTCGCTGCTGCGCACGCGCATCCTGCAGTGGATGCGCGGCCCCACCTTCGCGCGCGATATTGCCCTCGTTCTCGCCGTCAAGCTCCTCCTCTTGATGGCGCTCAAATACGCGTTCTTCAATCACCCGCAGGCAGAAGACATGCACATGCCGCCTGCCGCTGTCGCGCAGGCCATCCTGGCCGTGCCCGAGTCTACGGCGCTCAAGCCGTCCGCGTCCCAATCCCAGACCATGCCGCCGCCGCGAGGAGACCGTCATGCCCACGATTGAATCGGTGGAACTCTCGCGTCTTCAGTTCGCCATCACCGCGCTCTACCACTTCCTGTTCGTGCCCCTCACGCTCGGCCTCTCATGGCTGCTCGTCATCATGGAGTCCGTCTATGTGATGACCGGCAAGGAGATCTACAAGGACATGACGCAGTTCTGGGGCAAGCTCTTCGCCATCAATTTCGCGATGGGCGTCACCACCGGCCTCACGATGGAGTTCCAGTTCGGCACCAACTGGTCGTACTACTCGCACTACGTGGGCGACATTTTCGGCGTGCCGCTCGCCGTGGAAGGGCTCGCGGCGTTCTTCCTCGAATCGACCTTTGTCGGGGTGTTCTTCTTCGGCTGGAATCGGCTGTCGAAAGGCGCGCACCTCTTCACCACGTTTCTCGTCGCGCTCGGCTCGAACCTCTCGGCGCTGTGGATTCTCATTGCCAACGGCTGGATGCAGAACCCCGTGGGCGCGTCGTTCAACTACGAAACCATGCGCATGGAACTCACCAGCCTGTTCGCGGTGATCTTCAACCCCGTCGCGCAGGTGAAGTTCGTGCACACGGTTTCGGCCGGCTATGTGACGGCGTCGATGTTCGTGCTCGGCATTTCGTCGTGGTACCTGCTGCGCCGGCGCGACGTCGAGTTCGCCCTGCGCTCGTACGCGATCGCCGCGGGCTTCGGCCTTGCATCGACGCTATGCGTGCTGATCCTCGGCGACGAATCGGGCTACACCGACGGCGTGGTACAGCAGGTCAAGCTCGCCGCCATCGAGTCTGAATGGGAGACCGCGCCCGCCCCCGCGCCCTTCACGCTATTCGGTCTGCCTAACCAGAAGGAAGAACGCACCGACTACGCGATCCGCATTCCCTGGCTGATGGGCATCATCGCCACGCGCTCGATCGACACGCCCGTGATCGGCCTGAAAGACCTGATGGGCCGCGCCGAAGTGCGCATCCGCAATGGCATGCTCGCCTACGCCGCGCTGCAAAAGATGAAGGAAGGCACCGCCGACACCGAAACGCGCGACGTGTTCGAGGCGCACAAGGCCGATCTCGGCTACGGCCTGCTCTTGAAGCGGTTCACGCCGAACGTGGTCGACGCGACTTCCGAGCAGATCAGGGCTGCGTCGCGAACGGCGATTCCGGCCGTCGCGCCGGTGTTCTGGTCGTTCCGCGTGATGGTGGGTCTCGGCATCCTCTTTCTCGTGACCTTCGTACTCGCCTTCTGGTTCTGTGCGCAGCGCTCGCTGCTCAAGGACAGCCGCCGCTGGTTCCTCGGCTGGGCGCTGGTGGCCATCCCGCTGCCGTGGCTCGCCGCCGAGTTCGGCTGGGTCGTCGCTGAAACCGGCCGCCAGCCGTGGACCATCGCGGAAGTGCTGCCCACGCGTCTTTCGGCTTCGAGCCTCGCACCCGGCGACGTGATGCTGAGCATCGCGGGCTTCGTGATCTTCTACACGCTGCTCTTCATCATCGAGATCACGCTGATGTTCAAGTACGCGCGCCTCGGGCCCTCGTCGCTGCATACCGGTCGCTACTTCCACGAGCAGACGGCCGCGCTGGCCACCGGCGGCAAGGTCTCGTGATTGCTGCGAGAAACCGAAAGACGCGAGGAAACACGCCATGGACTACGCAACGCTCAAGTTGATCTGGTGGGTGCTGATCGGCGTGCTGCTGATCGGCTTTGCGCTCACCGACGGCTTCGACATGGGTGCGGCCGTGCTGCTGCCCTTCGTCGGCAAGACCGACGAGGAGCGCCGCATCGTCATCAACGCGGTCGGCGCGACGTGGGAGGGCAACCAGGTCTGGTTCATCACGGCGGGCGGCGCGATGTTCGCCGCGTGGCCGCTCGCCTATGCGGCGTCGTTCTCGGGCTTCTACTTCGCCATGCTGCTCGTGCTGTTCTCGCTGTTTTTCCGCCCCGTGGGCTTCGACTATCGCGGCAAGCGCGTGGACGTGCGATGGCGCCAGGGGTGGGACTGCGGTCTCTTTATCGGCGGCTTCGTGCCCGCGCTCGTGTTCGGCGTGGCGTTCGGCAATCTGCTCCAGGGCGTGCCGTTCGCCTACGACACGGATCTGCGCGTGACGTATCACGGCAGCTTCTTCGCACTCCTCAATCCGTTCGCGCTGATCTGCGGACTGGTGAGCCTGTGCATGCTCACCGCCCACGGCGCCGCGTTCCTGAAGAGGAAGACCGATGGCGTCGTCGCCATGCGCGCTTCGAAGGCGCTGCGGCTTTTCTCGGCGCTCACGATCGTGTTGTTCCTCGTGGCGGGCGCGCTCGTGGCGACACTCATCGGCGGCTATACGATCACGTCGCCGGCGCCGTTGGACACGGTGGCCAATCCGCTCCTGAAAAGCGTCGATTCGGGGCCCGGGCTCTGGCTCGCGAATTACGGGCTCTATCCGTGGATGGCGCTCGCCCCCGCCCTGGGCGTGCTCGGCGGCGTGCTCGCGTTCGCGCTTGCGGGCTCGCGCTTCGAGCGGCTCGCGTTCTTGAGCACGGGGCTGCAGATCGTCGGCGTGATTCTGACTGCGGGCTTTTCGATGTTCCCGTTCATCATGCCCTCCTCGCTCGACCCGCGTTCGAGCCTCACGGTCTGGGACGCGACCTCGAGCAAGATGACGCTCGAGATCATGCTGGTGGCCGTCATCATTTTTCTGCCGATCGTGCTCGGCTACACCGCGTGGGTCTATCGCGTGATGCGCGGCAAGATCACCGCCAGCGCGATACAGGACAACCACCATACGCTGTACTGAGCGCCCAGGCGATTGAGCGGGCGCTGGAAACAAAAACGCCGCGGCAGGTGCCGCGGCGTTTTTCACAGGCATACAGCGAATCGGTTAGGCCGGCTGGAGCGCCAGCTCGCGTGCATAGCGCGGCGCGGCGTCGCCGACCACGATGTGCAGCGTATCGACCGAAGTCCACACCATGTCGAGCGCGCCGAGCTTCTCGCGATCCACGGCCGCCGGGTCGCGCACGATCACGCGCAGGCGCGTGGCCGCCACCGCGTCGAGCGAGACGATGTTGGCAACGCCGCCGAACACCGCGAGCCAGCGCGACGGATTCGGATCGAGCGGGCCCTGCGCAACATCCGCGCTCGCGCTCGCCTGAGCAGCCTGGACGGCCTGAACCGCAGGCTGCGCCGCGGGTGTCGCCTTGCCAGCCGCCGCGCCGCCGCGTGCGATCTCACCGCGAATCTCATCGGCGATGATGTCCGCTTCCGGCCCGATGACCACCTGCACGCTTTCGCCGCCGCGCTTGAGCACGCCGCGCGCGCCGATCGCCTTCAAGGCCGGCTCGGAAACATGCGCCGGGTCGGCCACCGTGAGACGCAGACGCGTCGTGCAGGCATCGACCACCTTGAGGTTGGCCGCGCCGCCCAGCGCATCGATGTAACGCGCGGCGCGCGAGAGCGATGCCGCGGCCGCGCCGCCGGCCGCCACCGCAACGCCCGACATCGACGAGGCGATTGCCGTATCGCCCGCCGAGGCTTCACGGCCAGGCGTGGGCAGATTGAAGCGGCGGATGAAGAAGCGGAACAGCCCGTAGTACACGACCGCATAGACCGCGCCGAGCGGAATCGCATACCAGCCGTGCGTGGAGAGCCCGTAGTTCAGCACGTAGTCGATCGCGCCCGCCGAGAAGGTGAAGCCGAGCTTGATGCCAAGCAGCGAGCAGATCGCGAGCGACAGCCCCGTGAGCACTGCGTGGATCGCGTAGAGCACGGGCGCGAGGAACATGAACGTGAACTCGATCGGCTCCGTTACGCCCGTGAGGAACGAGGTGAGCGCCATCGAAAACAGCAGGCCGCCCACCATCGCGCGCTTGTCCTTCGGGGCTTCGTGCAGCATCGCGAGACACGCTGCCGGCAGGCCGAACATCATCACCGGGAAGAATCCGGCCATGAAGCTGCCCGCCGTGGGGTCGCCCGCGAAGAAGCGGTGCAGGTCGCCCGTGACGGCCGCGCCGCCGGCTGCCGGCGTGAACGAGCCGAACACGAACCACACGAGCGAGTTGAGGATGTGGTGCAGACCCGTGACGAGCAGGAGCCGGTTGAGCAAGCCGTACACGAAGGTGCCGATCGCGCCCGCCGTGGTGAGCCAGTGGCCGGCGGTGTCGATCACGCCCTGCACCGGTCCCCACACGTAGCCGAACACGATACCCAGCACGAGACACGTGAGCCCCGTGACGATCGGCACGAAGCGTTTGCCGCCGAAGAACGCGAGGAACTCGGGCAGCTTGATGTCCTTGAAGCGGTTGTACAGCATGCCCGCGACGACACCGGCCACCACGCCCGACAGCACGCCCATGTTGAGCTTGTCGTTGATGTCCTTCATCACGGCGATCTGGACCAGATAGCCCAGCGCGCCCGCGAGGCCGGCGACGCCGTTGTTGTCTTTCGCGAAGCCCACCGCAATGCCGATCGCGAACAGCAACGGCAGGTTATCGAAGATCGCGCCGCCCGCGTCGGCGATGATCTTGATGTTGAGCATGTCGGCCTGGCCGAAACGAAGCAGGATGCCGGCGACCGGCAGCACTGCGATGGGAAGCATCAGCGCGCGGCCGAGGCTTTGAATCTTGAGAAACGGATTGCCATCCATTGAACTGCCTCCAGTCTCTATCTCTTGCTTGACGTGTGTGGGTGAGAGAAGCCGGCGCGCGATCGCTGCGCACGCCGGCGTGTTTCTAAGGATTACTCAGGGTGGGTGAAACAGAAATCATCAATCGAGCGGCCAGCTTTCGCGGCTTGCCGCACGCACGGCTTGCGCCGATTCGAGTGCGAGGGCGTTCTGCGCGCGCTGGCAACAGTCGTTGTAATCGAGCTTGCGCACGCGCGCCTTGATCGACGGCACCGAAACCGGATCGACGGAAAGCTCCGTCACGCCGAGGCCGACGAGCAGCGGCACCGCGAGCGGATCGCCCGCCAGCGCGCCGCACACGCCGACCCACTTGCCGTGCTTGTTCGCGCCCTCGACCGTCGCCGCCACGAGACGCAGCACGGCCGGGTGCAGACCGTCGGCCTGCGCCGCGAGGTCGGGCTGGCAACGGTCCATCGCGAGCGTGTACTGCGTGAGGTCGTTGGTGCCGATCGAGAGGAAATCGGCATGGCGCGCGAGCTGGTCCGCGAGCAGCGCCGCCGAGGGCACCTCGATCATCACGCCCACCTCGATCGGCTCCGTGCGGCCCGCTTCGCGTGCGAACGTGTCGATGCGCTCGCGCAGACGCACGAGTTCGCCCACGTCGGTCACCATCGGCAGCAGGATGCGCACCTTGCCCGCCGGCTTCACGGCGACGAGTCCGCGCAGCTGGTCGTCCAGCAGATCGGGCCGCACCTGCGCGAGGCGGATGCCGCGCAGACCCAGCGCCGGATTCGGCTCGGGCGGCAGCGTGAGATAGTCGACTTCCTTGTCCGCGCCCACGTCGAGCGTGCGGATGATCGCCGTGCGGCCCGCGAGGGCGTCCGTGATGGCCTGGTAGCTCTGAAGATGGTCTTCCACCGTCGGCGCGGCCTGGCGATGGATGAAGAGCAGCTCCGTGCGCAGCAGGCCCACGGCGTCCGCGCCGTTATCCACGGCCGTGTTGGCGTCCTCCAGCGTCGCGATGTTCGCGGCGACTTCCACCGCGTGGCCGTCGCGCGTGGCTGCAGCTTCGTGCGAGGTGCGGCGGTTCGCTTCGCGCACGCCGGCCTGGCGCTGCTTTTCGCTGCGCGCGCGTTCGATGTCGAGCGCACTCGGCGTGTACGCAAAGCGGCCAGCACCCGCATCGATGACCACCTCTGTGCCCTCGGGCACTGCATGCAGCGCGTCGCCGAGCGCGACGAGCGCGGGAATGCCGGCCTGGCGCGCGATGATCGAAGCGTGCGAGGTCGCGCCGCCGCGCGCCATCACGAGCGCCATCACGCGCTTGCGGTCGAGCGAGGCGAGATCGGAGGGCGTGAATTCGTCGGCGGCGAGCACGGCTTCTTCGGGCAGCGTGCGCGCGGCCGCGTTCGACAGACCGAGCGCGCGCAGCACGCGCTTTTCGAGGTCGCGCAGGTCGGCGGCGCGCTCCGCGAGCAGCGGATCGTCCACCTTGCCGAGCACCACGATCTGCGCGCGGATCGCTTCGCGCCACGCGTAGCCCGCGCTCTTGCCGAGGCTGATCGCGTCGCGCGCGGCGTCGACGAGCGTCGGGTCTTCGAGCAGCACGCGGTGCATCGTGAAGATGCCCGCCTCGCCGATCGCGCCGCGCTGCGAAGCCGTGCGCACGCTCTGGTTCAGCTCGGCGTCCACCGCGGCGATCGCCTTGTCGAGCGCGCGGCTTTCCGCGGCCGACGGGCCGCTCGCGAGTTCGGGCGGCGTCAGTTCGGCTTCGTCCCAGCGCACCAGCTTGCCCACCGCGACGCCCGGCGCCGCGCACACGCCCGCGAGCACGCCCGGCTCGGCGGACGACGCCACGGCGGCCGCGGCTTCCTGCATCACGGGCGCGGGCGACTGCTGCCGCGCCGGCGCTTCGCCGCCCTCGCCGGGCGCTTCGCGCAGGAGCTCGTTCGCGACGGCGTCCACGGCGCGCTGCGCCTCAAGACCGATGCCGACGAGTTCGATGGTCGCGCCCTCGCCCGCGCCAAGGCTCAACAGGCCGACGACGCTCTCGATGGCGGACTTGCGCTCGCCAAAGCGGACCTCGACGCGCGCGTCGACGCCGCGCACCGCTTCGCGCGCCCGCGCCGCGGGCCGCGCATGCAGACCGCCCGCATGCGTGAGCGTGACGTTGCGGCGCACTTCGTTCGCAATCAATTCGTGGGCGGCCGCGATCTCCGCGCCGTCGCGCACGCGCAGCACGAGCAGCGCGGACTTGCCCGCTTCGACGTGACCCGCGCCCGCGCGCTCGATCACTTCGAAGGCATCCGAATTGGCGATCGCGACGACCGAAACGAGGCTCGGCGCATTGCACGCCACCACGTCGAGATCGAACTCGATCAACGTCTCGCCGAGGCGCACCTGGGCGCCCTGCGCGACCTTCGGCGTGAAGCCCTTGCCGTTGAGCTCGACAGTGTCGATGCCGACGTGCACGAGCACCTGTGCGCCTTCGGCCGATTGCAGCGTGACCGCGTGGCCGGTGCGCGCGAGATGCACGACGATACCGTCGCACGGCGCGACAACGCGGCCGACGAGCGGATCGACGCCGATGCCGTCGCCGAACAACCCTTCCGAGAACACCGGATCGGGCACCGACGCGAGCGGCACGACCGGCCCGGTGAGCGGAGAGACCAGTACGATGTGCCCCTCGACGCGAGTATGCGGATCCATCAGGCGAGACTCCTCGATGCGTTCCATTCGCTTTCCAATCTAGTGGGTTTCGGTGACTTTGTTCAGGTAACGCGGCTCGTCAGGATTGCGGCCGCGCGCGGCGGCAAGGCCCGCCGCCATCACATAGAACGACAAGATGGCCGCGATGGGATCGAGTGCCGCATCGGCAGCCGTTTCGAGCGGCAGCGCCGCGCCGGCCACGTCGGCGGGCGCCGCGAGCAGCACGCGCGCTCCGCGCTTTTCCATGTCGCGTGCGAATTCGATCAGGCCTGCCTGCTCCGGCCCGCGCGGGGCGAACACGAGCAGCGGGTAATCGCGGTCGATCAGCTCCATCGGGCCATGGCGCACTTCGGCGCTCGAAAACGCTTCGGCCTGAATGCCCGAGGTTTCCTTGAGCTTGAGCGCAGCCTCCTGCGCAACGGCGAGGCCCGGACCGCGGCCGATCACAATCATCTGTTTCACGTCGCGCAATTCTTCGACGGCCTTCGACCAGTCGAGCGTGCCTGCGCGATCGAGCGCGTCGGGCAGCGCGCGCACGGCGTCGAGGAACGCGGCGTCGCGCTGCCAGAAGCCGACGAGCTGCGCCGACATCGCGAGCATCGCGATATAGCTCTTGGTGGCCGCCACGCTCAGCTCGGGACCGGCGAGGAGCGGCAGCTCCGTGCCGGCGGCCTCGGCGAGCGGCGAGCCCGTGACGTTGACCATCGCCGCCGTCAGCGCGCCGGCTTCGCGCAGCGCCTTGATCGTCGCGACCAGATCAGGACTCCTACCCGATTGGGAGAAAGCAAGGGCAAACTGGCCGCGCACGCGTAAGGGCGCCTGCTGGAGCGTCGCGATCGACATCGGCAGCGTGGCCACCGGGATGCCGATGCGGCTCATGGTGAGCGCAGCGAAGTAGCTCGCCGCGTGGTCCGAACTGCCGCGCGCGACGGTGAGCGCGACGTGGCGCGGTTCGGCCTCCAGCGCGCGGGCGAGCGCCTCGACGCGCGAGGTGTCCGCGAGCTGCGCGGCGACGACGCTGGCCGAGGCCAGCGCTTCCTTAAGCATATTCGACAATCGATTCTCCTTCGACGTAGGTCGCGGTGAGCGCCAGCTCGCGATCGAACACGTTGACATCGGCCCATGCGCCGCGCACGAGGCGGCCACGGTCTTCGATGCCGAGGTAATCGGCGGCATAGCGCGACAGGCGCGCGGACACGTCCGCGATCGGCAGGCCGATCGAGACGAGGTTGCGCAGCGCCTGGTCCATGGTGAGGGTGCTGCCCGCGAGCGTGCCGTCGGCGAGACGCACGCCGCCAAGGCACTTCGTCACGTGCTGGCTGCCGAGGCGGTATTCGCCGTCGGGCATGCCGGTGGCCGAGGTGCTGTCGGTCACCACGTAGAGGCGCGGAATGGCGCGCAGCGCGGCGCGAATCGCACCGGGATGCACATGCAGCAGGTCGGGAATGATCTCCGCGTACTCGGCATGCGCGAGCGCCGCGCCGACCACGCCAGGGTTGCGATGGTGCAGCGGCGACATCGCGTTGAAGAGGTGCGTGAAGCCGCAGGCGCCGTGCTTGAGCGCGGCCACGGCGTCGTCGTAGGTCGCGAGCGAGTGGCCGATCTGCACGCGCACGCCGCGCGCCGCCATCTCGCCGATGATCTCGATATGGCCCGCGATCTCGGGCGCCACGGTCACCACGCGAATCGGCGCGATCGAGAGGTACTTGAGCACTTCGTCGAGCACGGCCGAAACGGCGGCGTCGGGCTGCGCGCCGAGCTTGCCCGGGTTGATGTACGGGCCTTCGAGGTGCACGCCCAGCACGCGCGCGCCGCCCGCCGTGCGATTGCGCGTGACGTTGCCGAGGCCCGCGACGACGTTCATCAGCTCGTCGCGCGGGGCGGTCATGGTGGTGGCCAGCAGGCTCGTGGTGCCGTAGCGGGCGTGGGTGCGCGCGATGGTTTCGATCGCGTCGCCGGCTTCCATCACGTCGGCGCCGCCGCCGCCGTGCACGTGCAGGTCGATGAAGCCCGGCAGGATGTAGGGCGCGTCGTTGTTCGCCGGATCGGTGGCCTCGCCCGTGATCGCGGTGATGCGTCCGTTCTCGAACGACAGCGTGCCGTGGATCCAGCCTTCAGGGGTGAGTATGTTTCCGCTCAGCATGAGAGTTTTCCGATGAAGCGCATCGAAGCGCGGTAGGACGTTTCGGTGACGTGCATGAGAGAGACTGCGGCGGCGTTCACTGGCGCAGCTCCGCAACGAAGTCGTAATAGCCGTCGCGGCAATAGGTGTCGGTCAGCTCGATGGCGCGCTGATCGGCGGAAAAGCCCACGCGCGTGATGACGAGCAGCGCCGCGCGCGGCTCGACGCCCATCAGCGCGGCGATCTCGCCCGTCGCGTTGACCGCGCGAAAGTGCTGCAGGGCGCGTACCACAGGCACGCGGTGCTGCTCCAGATACGCATACAGCGAGCCCTCGATGGCTTCCGGGTCCGGCACGATCGATACGGGCAGCGCCGAATGCTCGACGGCCATCACGGTACCGTCGGCACGGCGCAGGCGGCGCAGGCTCGCGACCGAGGCGCCGGGCGAGAGGCCGAGCTGCACGATCTCCTCGCGGTGCGCCGGCCGGACCTCGCGCGCGAGCCACACCGAGTCGGGCGTGAAGCCGCGCTGCTCCATTTTCTTCGTGAAGCCCGTGAGGCGCGAAAGCGGATCTTCCACGCGCGGCGTGATGAAGCTGCCCGCGCCGCGTGCGCGCCGGATCAGCCCCTGCTCCACGAGCAGCTCGATCGCCTTGCGCGCGGTGATGCGCGACACGCCGATGGCGTCCGACAGCGTGCGCTCCGAGGGCAGCGCCTCGCCGGCCGACCACACGCCGCAGTGAATGGCCGTGGCAAGGTTGCGCGCCAGCTGCAGATAGAGCGGCGTCACATTGCGCGCATCGGGCATCAGGGCAGACCAACGGGTTTCCATGGACTTGGCGCCAGCGGTTGGACGATCGTGGGGGGCCGGACGGGCATGCTGCGTGGCAGTGCCGGGGGTGCAGACTGGTCCGGTGCGAAAGCGAGCCCATTATATAACCACAATAAGACCAGTCAACAGATGCCATCTCGCCGCGGCACATAGAAAATTATCGTTAAAAATCAATGCATTGCACGAACACATAAGGCTCAAACGGGGCGCAGCCTGGCATCAGGATTTACCCTGGCGCGGTATCAGGGGGCCCAACAATGGGACCAGAGTGGCATCAACAGGTTATCTGACATAGCCCACCGTAGTACCGCCGTAGGACCAGCACGCGACTTGGAAAGAGCGCGCGGCTCCGAGAGTGCACGCGCAATAAAAAACGCCGTGGCGGTGGCCACGGCGTTCGGGTCCTGCTGGGCTCCCGCGTCAATTGGACGCGGGCAGCCGTTGCTCGAAGGTCCCTTAGAACGACGGAACCATCGAGCCCTTGAACTCGTTCTTGATGAACTGGCGCACGTCTTCCGACTGGTAGGCGGCCACCAGCTTCTTCACCCACGGCTTGTCCTTGTCCTGGGTGCGAACGGCGATCAGGTTCGCGTACGGGCTGTGGATGTCCTCGATCGCGATCGCGTCTTTGGTCGGCTGCAGGCCGGCTGCGAGCGCGTAGTTGGTGTTGATCACGGCGGCGTCCACGTCGCCGAGCGCACGCGGAAGCTGCGCGGCGTCCAGTTCGACGAGCTTGATCTTCTTCGGGTTTTCGGCGACGTCGAGCGGCGTCGCGTTGTTGCCGTTGACGCCCGCGCCTGCGCGCAGCTTGATCAGGCCCTTGCTCTGCAGGAGCAGCAGCGCGCGGTTTTCGTTCGACGGGTCATTCGGCACGGCGACCTTCGCGCCTTGCGGCAGGTCGTTCAGCGATTTGAGCTTCTTCGAATACACGCCGATGGGCGAGATGTACGTGAGGCCGGCGTTCACGAGCTTGTAGCCGCGCTGCTTGATCTGGCTGTCGAGATACGGGCCGGTCTGGAAGCTGTTGGCGTCGAGGTCGCCGGCGTCGAGCGCGGCGTTCGGCTGCACGTAATCGTTGAATTCGATGACCTTGACGTTCAGGCCTTCGCGCTTGGCGACCTTCTGGACGACGGCCCAGACTTGCGCGTCCGGACCCGAAACGGTGCCGACCTTGATGACCTGGTCGTCGGCGCGGGCGCCGAAGCTGGCTGCGAGCGTGGTGGCGGCGATGCCGGCGAGGAGTGCTTTAATCAGATTTCTGCGCTGCATGGAGATGATGTTCCTGCGTGGTTTTGGTATTGCTCCGGTTCCGTGGCGTTGTGCGCCATCTGCCGGACGATATAAATCGTCTCATATGGAACCGGTTGCGGGAAATAATGAATTCGCATACTGGTATGCCCGCGCGGCCCTGAAGCGCGCGGCGCGTGCTCGCCTCTCGAGGCGAACACGCCGGGCGTCCCTTAGTCGGGATTCGAGCCGAGGAGGATCTTCAGATCGTGCAGCCAGGGCGTGACGCCCTGCCCGTCGCGCGCGAAGAGGCGCAGCTTGCCGGTCGTGTCGAACACGTAGCTCGCGGCGGTGTGGTCCATCGTGTAGCTATCCGGCGTGTTGCCGGGCACCTTCGCGTAGTACACGCGGAAATCCTTCGCCACCTGCTTGAGCTGGTCCTCACTGGCCGGACGCAGCCCAATGAAGGTCGGATTGAACGCGGCTGTGTACTGGCCCAGGATCTGCGCCGTGTCGCGCTCGGGATCGACGGTGACGAACAGCACCTGCACGCGCTTCGCCGCATCGGGCCCCAGCTGCTGGAGCGCCTGCGAAAGCTCGGCCATGGTGGTCGGGCAAACGTCCGGACAGTGCGTGTAGCCGAAGAACAGCACGACCACCTTGTCCTTGAAGTCGGCGAGCGTGCGCGTCTTGCCGCTGGTGTCGGGCAGTGCGAAGTCCTTGCCGAACTGGGTATTACCGGTGATGTCGAGGTTCGAGAACGCGGGCGGCTGCTGACCGCAGCCCTCGAGAACCAGCGTGCCGCCGAGTGCGCCTGCAGCGGCAAGCGCGACGACCGTGGCGCGCACGAAGCGCGCAAGCGTGCGGTGGGCCATGTCGTTACGCCGCGATGAGCGCATGCACGTAATGGTCGACGAGCAGCGCCACGAACAGCAACGAGAGGTAGACGATCGAATAGCGGAAGGTCTTGCGCGCCAGTGCGTCGGAATACTCGACGTAGATCTTCCACGCGTAGGCGAGGAACACGGCGCCGAGCAGCACGGCCGAAGCCAGATACAGCACGCCGCTCATGCCCGAGATGTACGGCATCAGCGTGACCGCGAACAGGATCACGGTGTAGAGCAGGATATGCAGACGCGTGTACTTCTCGCCGTGCGTGTTGGGCAGCATCGGCAGGCCGGCGTTTTCGTAGTCCTTGCGGCGGTAGAGCGCGAGCGCCCAGAAGTGCGGCGGCGTCCAGACGAAAATGATCAGCACGAGAATCCAGGCGTCGCCGGGCACGTGGCCCGTCACCGCGGCCCAGCCGAGCGCCGGCGGCATGGCGCCCGAGGCGCCGCCGATCACGATGTTCTGCGGTGTAGCCGGCTTGAGCAGCAGCGTGTAGATGATCGCGTAGCCAATGAAGGTCGCGACCGTGAGCCACATGGTGAGCGGATTGGTGAACGTGTACAGCACCCACATGCCGAGGCCGCCGATCACCGCCGAGAAGATCAGGATCTGCGTGCTCGTGATCTCGCCGCGCGCCGAAGGACGCCAGGCAGTGCGACGCATGCGCGCATCCACCTTTTGCTCGACGAGACAGTTGATCGCGAAGGCCGCGCCGGCCGTGAGCCAGATGCCGACGGTGCCGCCGATCAGCGGCTTCCAGGGCACCATGCCCGGCACGGCGAGGAACATGCCGATGACGGCGCAAAACACGGCGAGTTGCGTGACGCGCGGCTTGGTGAGCGCGAGATATTGGGAAATCCGGCTACCGGGCGTCTGGGATAGGGTTGTACTTTCCATAGGGCGGGATCACACCGCAGCGGTGTCGCGCGCAGGGAGAACGGCGCGGCCGGGGCGGCTACAAGCAATTCGAAAGTTTAGCACGACGACCAAAAGCAGCAGGATCGCCGCGCCACCGTTGTGCGCCACTGCCACGGGCAGCGGCCACTGCAGCACGATGTTGGATAGCCCGGTCAGAAATTGGATAAAGATCACGATCATGATCCAGTTTGCTGGGCGTCGCAGCGAGGCATAGCGTCGCAACTTGAGGGCGAACCATACCAGATAAGCGATCACGACGAACGCGAACGTGCGGTGCGTCCAGTGGATCGCGACGAGCGCGTCCTGCGTGATCACGTCGCCGTTGCCGTCCATGCCGAGCGCGCGCCACAGGTGGAAGCCGTGATGGAAATCCATCGGCGGAATCCACGCGCCGTTGCAGGTCGGGAAGTCGGTGCAGGCCAGCACCGCATAGTTCGTGCTCACCCAGCCGCCCAGCGCGATCTGCAAGACGAGCAGCACGAGCGCCGCCAGCGCGGCCACGCGCCAGCGCGCGGCATCGGGCTCGTATGCGGGCAGCGGCGTCATGCGCGCGGCGAGCCACGCGAGCGAGCCGAGCAGCGTGAGGCCGAGCAGCAGGTGCGTCGTGACGATGATGGGCTGCAGTTTCATCGTCACCGTCCATGCGCCGAACACGCCCTGCACGAGGATCAGTCCGAGCAGCGCGGTGGGCCACCACGGCGACACATGCAGCGGCAGGCGCTTGATGCGCGCGCGCCAGGCAATCGCCATCTGCGCGATGATCAGGACACCGATCGCCATGGCGAAATAGCGGTGGATCATCTCGATCCATGCCTTCGTCATGCTCACGGGGCCGCTCGGCATGGCGAGATGCGCCGCGGCAATCTGCACATGCGCGATGAACGGCGACGACGTGCCATAGCAGCCCGGCCAGTCAGGACAGCCGAGGCCCGAGTCGGTCAGACGCGTAAAGCCGCCGAACATCACGAGGTCGAGCGTCATGAACGTCGTGAGCCACACGAGCTTGCGAAACTTGTTGTCGTCGGCCTTCACCCAGACCCACGAGAGCGGCAGCAACGCGATGCACAGGCCGATCAGACCCAGCTCCAGGATAAACATCTCTCTTACTCTTCTCTGTCAGACTCGCGCTGCGCACCTTAACCGATGCGGGACCACTTGAGCAGTTTAGTGACGTCTTGTTTGATTTTCGACGGATCGGCTTGCGCCGGGAATCGCATCATCAGGTTGCCGTTCGGATCGACCAGATAGATGTGGTCGGTGTCGTTCGTCGTCTGCGTGGCCGGCAGCCACGCGGCGACGGCGACCGGATCGGCGCGCAGCATGCGCGTATCCGCATAGGCGCCCTTCACTTTCGCTGGGACGCTCGTGTCGTCGGTGCGCAGCCAGACCGTGACGATGCGCTCGCGCTCCTGGCCCTGGGTCGCGCGCACCTGGCGCATGATATAGAGCTTCGTCGCACAGGCTTCGTCGCAGGCGCCGCCATTCACCGAGATCATCAGCCAGCGGCCCTTGAGCGAGGTGAGCGGCACTTCATGACCGTCGTCGCCCGTCACCATCAGCGCGCCGGGAATGGGCCGCTGCGGCTCGATGAGCGTGCCATAGCTCGTCGTGCCGCCCTTCGGCTTGATCACGTAGTACGTGAAGTACGAGATCGCGATCGGCGCGCCGCAGATGAGCATGATGATGAGCAGCGTCCAGCGGCCACGCCGCTTCGCGTGCTGCTGCGCGGGGGTGGCGGCCGGCTGTGCGACCTGGGCGGAACGGGGGGATTGCGTCGACACTCTCGTGGATCCTCGCTTCTGTCGCTTTCAGTTGTCCATGTGCTGCATGCGCAGCGCCGTTGTCCGGATCATGTCGGGATCGAATCTATTCGTCCGACGGATCATCAGGCGTCCTTCGCGCTGCCTGCGTCTTGCCCTTCGGGCTCTTCGGCGTGCCGCCCGGCTTCGCCTTCGGTGCGCGCTTTTGTCGCAGCGCTTTTTGCAGCTTTACGGGCCGCAAACAGACCGAAACCGAGGGCCGCGAGCGCCATGCCCCACCACTGGAGCATGTACCCGTAGTTGCGCTCGACATCGGTATCCGGCACCGGCCAGTCGCGCACGAGCCCGTCCTTGAAGGCCGGCACGAAGCCGGTTTGCTGGATCACGAACGGTTGCAGCGGCAACCCGGTTTCCGCTGCGTAGGAAGCGACGCCGAGATTCTGCCGTATCTTCTGATGCGCTGCAGAGCCACCCGCACCGAGTTCGAACGCGCGCGAGGCGTTGGCGCGCGCGATGCCTTCCACGACGACCGGCCCGGGCGGCGTGACATAGGGCGCGATCGCGGTGCGGTCCGCGATGTTGCGCGGCAGCCAGCCGCGATTGACCAGCACGTAGCCGCCGCCTTCGAGTTTAAGCGGCATCACGACATAAAAACCCGGCTGGTCGTTATACGGACGATTGTCGAGATACACCACGCGCTCGGGCAGCAAGGTGCCCGTCGCCCGCACGCGATGGAACTCGATCTCCTTCAGCGCGAGCGGCGCGGCGCCCACCGGTTGCGGCGCAGACGATTCGTACTGCGTGATTTGCGCCTGCAGCGCTTCCTTCTGATGCGCGCGGTCGCGCTGCCAGAAGCCGAGCCGGATCGTCACGGCCATCACGATCAGGATCAGCAGCGTGGGGACGAGCCGGATTTTCATTGGGCACGTCCGATGCGAGAGATACCGGTGATCGAACCCCGCGCCACGCAGCGTGGTGCGATAATGAGACAGACGTTTTCAGGCATGCCAAATTCCGTGAACTTCATGCACATACTCGTCCCCGTTGCGTTCGCGCTGATCATCGCGAGCATGATCTCCGCGCTCTACTTCATGATGCACGACCGGGGCCGCACCAAGCGGATGGTCTGGTCGCTCGCCACGCGCGTGGGCCTTTCCATCTCGCTCTTTCTGTTCATCCTGTTCGCGCACTGGATGGGCTGGATCCAGTCCACCGGGATTCCTTACGGTCGCTGAGCGCCGCTGACCATCACCGAACATCGCCGCGCAAACCGCATTCCGGAAAACACAAGGCGCCGCGCCGACGAGGTCGGGCGGCGCCTTGTTGCATTCCCGTCTCCCGCGCCGCGGCCTGCGCGGCGCACCACGCATCACAGCCAGTACACGACGACGTAGAGGCCGAGCCACACCACGTCGACGAAGTGCCAGTACCACGCCGCGCCTTCGAAGGCGAAGTGATGCTCCGCGGTGAAGTGGCCGCGAATGAGCCGGATCATCACGACGGTCAGCATCGTGCCGCCCAGGAACACGTGGAAGCCGTGGAAGCCCGTGAGCAGGAAGAACGTCGAACCGTAGATGCCCGAAGCGAGCGTGAGGTTCAGTTCGCCGTACGCGTGGATGTATTCGAACGCCTGCAGGAAGAGGAAGCACACGCCCAGCACGATCGTCGCGGCGAGCCACGCGATGGCCTTCGAGCGATGGTTGTCGCGCAGCGCATGGTGCGAAACGGTGAGCGTCGCGCCCGAGGAGAGCAGCAGCGCCGTGTTGATGGTCGGCACGGGCCACGGCGTCATCGAGCGGAAGTGCGAGACCAGCGCTGCGGGACCGTTGTTCGGCCACACCGCAGAGAAGTCCGGCCAGATCAGCTTGTAGTCGAGGCTGCCCAGCTGATGCAGGGCGATCGCGCGCGCGTAGAAGAGCGCACCGAAGAACGCGCCGAAGAACATCACTTCGGAGAAGATGAACCAGCTCATGCTCCAGCGATACGACACGTCGACGCGCTTGCCGTACATGCCGCCCTCGGATTCGGCGATGGCGTCGCCGAACCAGTGCCACAGCGTGAAGAGCAGCCACAGCAGGCCGACGAGCACGCCGATCGGCCCCCACGACTCGCCGTTGATCCACGAGGCGAGCGACCCGAGCATGACCACAAGCCCAATGGACGCGCTGATCGGATGCCGCGACGGGTGCGGTACGAAGTAGTACGGGCTATCGTTTTGGCCGCTCATGCCTGTTTCTCCAGTTTCCAGTTGCACCGGACATCGCCGGCTGCATTTGTCCGAGTGTGTCCTCGTTATTCACTGCTTCGCGCGCAGCGTTGCGCGCACTCGCTCATCCCACCACCGCGTGCACGATCAACAGCAGCACGACGATGAACAGCACCGCGCCGATGATGCCCGCGATGATCAACTGCACGGGGTGCAGGTTCGCGGCGTCGTCTTCGAGGTCGGCGCGCTTGCGCACGCCGAGAAAGGACCACGCCACCGCTTTCATCAACTGCAGGATGCCGCCTTTCTTCTTCGCCGGCCCCGCTCCGCCACGTTCGTCGCTCATGCGCCTTTCGCCTCCTGGCATCGTTGACTTCGGCGCTGAAGCCTCACGCGCCCGCCGATTGTTCCGGCGGCGGCGGCACGGCCGGCTTGTTCAGCTCGAAGAACGTGTACGACAGCGTGATCGTCTTCACGTCCTTCGGCAGCTTCGGGTCGATCACGAACACCACCGGCATGCGCTTCGTCTCGTTCGCCTTCAAGGTTTGCTGCGTGAAGCAGAAGCACTCGATCTTGCGGAAGTACTCCGTCGCCTGCTTCGGCGCGTAGCTCGGAATGGCCTGCGCGTCGATCGTGCGTCCTTCGTTGTTCGAAATGTCGTACATCACCGTCATGACTTCGCCCGGATGCACGTCGAGGCTCGTCTGCTCCGGCCTGAAGCCGAGCAGCCCGCGTGCGTTCGCGTCGAACTCGACCGAGATCGTGCGCGTCATGTCCACCTGCGTGTTGCGCGCCTCGCGCTCCGTGGCGTCGCGCTGCACCAGGTTGTTGATGCCGGTGACCTGGCAGATCGCGCGATACATCGGTATAAGCGCAAAGCCGAACCCGAACATCAGCAGCGCCACGACGACGAGCTTGATGAGCATCGACCGGTTGAACGCGCGATCATTTCCAGCTTGCGTGGACATCGAACTTCCTCGAACGATCTTCCGGCAAACGCCCTGCGCGTCAGTGACCGGGGAAATACACCTGCTTGACGACGGCAGCCACAAAGAAACCGACTACGACAGCCAGCAAGATGAGGCCGAGCCGTAGATTGCCCGCGCGGATCTGCTCGGGCGTGCGTCTTTTTTGTGGATCCCGGGTCATGCGTTCAGCGCGGCTGGCCGCGGCTTCTCCTTGCATCGTCAATCGCCTCTCGTACGTGCTCCGATGAAGACTGCGTGAAGACCGCGGACTTCGCTCGCGTCCGGCTGCGCACAGCCGGACGCCACAGACTCAACGGCTCACTCGACCGTCGGCGGATTCTCGAACGTGTGGAACGGCGCCGGGCTCGGCACGGTCCACTCGAGGCCCGTTGCGCCGTCCCACGGCTTGTCGCCGGCCTTTTCCAGCTCGCCGCCGCCGCGATACGCGGGCAGCGCGACAAAGAACAGGAAGTACACCTGAGAAAGCCCGAAGCCAAAGGCGCCGATCGTGATCACCTGGTTCCAGTCGGTGAACTGGGCCGGATAGTCGGCATAGCGTCGCGGCATCCCGGCGAGACCGACGAAGTGCATCGGCAGGAACGCGAGGTTGAAGAAGATGAGCGAGCACCAGAAGTGGATCTTGCCGCGCGTCTCGTTGTACATCCAGCCGGTCCATTTGGGCGCCCAGTAGTACCACCCTGAGAACAACGCGAATAATGACCCCGCCACCAGCACGTAGTGGAAGTGCGCCACCACGAAGTAAGTGCCGTGATACTGGATGTCGAGCGGCGCCATGGCGAGCATCAGGCCCGAGAGACCGCCGAACGTGAACACGATCAGGAAGCCCACGGCCCACAGCATCGGCGTTTCGAACGAGAGCGAGCCGCGCCACATCGTGGCGACCCAGTTGAACACCTTCACACCCGTCGGCACGGCGATCAGCATCGTCGCGTACATGAAGAAGAGCTGGCCCGTGACCGGCATGCCGGTGGCGAACATGTGGTGCGCCCAGACCATGAACGAGAGAATCGCGATCGACGCCGTGGCGTACACCATCGAGCTATAGCCGAACAGCGGCTTGCGCGAGAACGCCGGAATCACCTGCGAAACGATCCCGAACGCCGGCAAGATCATGATGTAGACCTCGGGGTGCCCGAAGAACCAGAAGATGTGCTGGTACATCACCGGGTCGCCGCCGCCGGCCGCGTTGAAGAAGCTCGTGCCGAAGTGGCGGTCGAACAGCAGCATCGTGATGGCGCCCGCGAGCACCGGCATCACGGCGATCAGCAGGTAGGCGGTGATGAGCCACGTCCACACGAACATCGGCATCTTCATGAGCGTCATGCCGGGCGCGCGCAGGTTCAGGATCGTCACGACGATGTTGATGCCGCCCATGATCGACGAGGCGCCCATCATGTGCAGCGCGAAGATCGCGAAGTCCATGCCCGGGCCCATCTGCGTGGAAAGCGGCGCGTAGAGCGTCCAGCCCGCGGCGGTCGCGCCGCCCGGCGAGAAGAACGAGCCGACCAGCAGGCACCCGGCGGCGGGCAGCAGCCAGAAGCTGAAGTTGTTCATGCGCGCGAACGCCATGTCCGAGGCGCCGACCTGCAGCGGAATCATCCAGTTCGCGAAGCCCACGAACGCCGGCATGATCGCGCCGAACACCATGATGAGACCGTGCATCGTGGTGAGCTGGTTGAAGAACTCGGGGCGCATGATCTGCATGCCCGGCTCGAACAGCTCCGCACGAATGGCGAGCGCCATGACGCCGCCCGAGAGGAACATCACGAACGAGAACAGCAGATACAGCGTTCCGATGTCCTTGTGGTTCGTCGCGAGCAGCCAGCGGCGCCAGCCGTGGGGCGTGGCGTGCGCGTGGTCGCCGTGCACGTGACCGTGCCCGCCAGCTACATCGTGTCCGATGCTAGACATGTCTTATCTCCTGTCGGTCCGGAGTTGGCGCGTTGGCGCCTGACTCCAGCCCCATGCAATTGAAATGCTGAAGCGAATTGCTTTTGCGTCTCTTGCTGCTTGTTCTTATGGCGCGGGCCCGCTCAGGCCGCCGCGCTGATCTCCACCCGACGCGCTTCCTTCGCGTTCGCGCCGCCCGTGATCGTTTCCGGCTTCTTCAGAATGATGTGGTCTTCGGCAATGCCTGCCGCCTTCATCGCGTCGCGCACCGCTTGCGCCCGGTGTTTGGCGAGGTCGGCGTTGGTGCTGGCGTTGCCGCTCGAATCGGTGTAGCCCGAGAGCGTGAACTTCGCATCCGGATGCGCCTTCGCGTAGTCGGCTGCCGCCTGGATGGCGTCCTTCGCGTCGGCGGGCAGCGTGCTCTTGCCCACTTCGAAGTAGACGCTTGCCGGCAGCGCAGCTGCTGCGTTCGGCGCCGCTGCGCCCGACGCCTGATCCGCGCCGCTTGCGGGCGCCGCACCGCTTGCCGCACTCGCTTCGGCCGCGCCGCTGGCTGCTTCCGCGCCGCTAGCTGCTTCCGCCCCGCTTGCCGCGGCCGCGCCGCTCGCGCCGCCCTCGCCCGCTGCCGCCGTCGTGCCGCCGCCCTCGGGCATCTTGCCGTTACGCGCGTCGGCCACCTGACGCGGCTGCAGAATGTCGCCGGTGTGGTTGCCCCACGAGTTGCGCTCGAACGTGATGACCGAAGCGATCTCGACGTCGTTGAGCGTCGGCGCCCACGAAGGCATGGCGTTCTTGCCGTGCAGGACGATGCTCACGTGCCCGGCGAGCGGACCCTGAACGACCTTGCTGCCGTCGAGCGCCGGGAACGCGCCCGCGCCCTTGCCGGTGGGCTGGTGGCACACCGCGCAGTTCGAGTTGTAGACCTTCTCGCCGCGCTCCTTGAGCTCGGCCAGCGTGTAGGTCTTGTTCGGGTCGTCGTTGGCGGCGGCCATCTTCGCCTTTTGCGTATCGACCCACTTTGCGTAGTCCTCGTCGGAGAGCACCTCGACGACGACCGGCATGAACGCGTGCTCCTTGCCGCACAGCTCGGTACAGAAGCCGCGATAGGTGCCGGCCTTGTCCGCCCTGAACCACGTGTCGCGCACGAAGCCCGGAATCGCGTCCTGCTTCACGCCGAACGCGGGCACGTACCACGAGTGCACGACGTCGTTGGCCGTGGTGATGATGCGGATCTTCTTGTTGACCGGCACGACGAGCGGATTGTCGACTTCCTGCAGGTACGTATCGGTGATCGGCACGCGGTTGTTCACCTCGGAGCGCGGCGTGCTGAGCGTGGAGAGGAAGTTGATGCCCTCGCCCGGCCCCTTCACGTAGTCGTAGCCCCATTTCCACTGGTAGCCCGTGACCTTCACGGTGAGGTCGGCGTTGGAGGTGTCCTTCATCGCGACGACCGCTTTGGTGGCGGGCAGCGCCATCAGCACGACGATGATGAACGGCACCACCGTCCAGATGATTTCGACCGTGGTGCTCTCATGAAAGTGAGCGGCCTTGTGGCCCTTCGCCTTACGGTGCGCGTAGATCGAATAGAACATGACGCCGAAGACGCCGACGAAGATGATGGCGCACAAGAGCAGCATCATCATGTGGAGGCTGTAAAGCTCTTCGGCGATGCGCGTGACGGGCGGCTGGAAATTGATCTCGTTCACCGCAGGGCCGCCTGGGCTGTCTCCGACTGCGAGTGCCGCGCCGGCGACGAGGAATCCGCTGCACGCCAGCACGCCCTGGAGGGCTCGCTTGATTGTTTTCATAGCTTCCTTACCCATAATTTCCATTCAAACCCTCGACCCCGCAGGAAGGTTTTGCAACCAGGGCGCCCCCTGGGACGCTCGTACCGCCAACCGGCAAACTCACGCGCCGCGCATCAAGGCGCGCGCGCAAGCGAGGCACGCAGTTCCCGCGCGAACTGCGCACGCCGATATTGCGGCAGATGCAACCCGACAGCGACCGCCTGACCGCGGGACACGAGACGCACCGGGTCGCGTGGGGTCGCGCCCGGCTCGACCCGGACCCAGCGGGGATTGAATTCGAACTGCGTGAGCGCGTCGGCGCTCATCTGTTCGATCACCAGCCGGTTCGGATAAAGCCTGATACGTTCGTAATCGACAGCATGGCGCGCATAGATGACAAAAGCGCCGCCTACTACCAACAGATCGATACCGGTAAACGGCAAAACCAGCCAGGCGCCGTGGATCAACAACAGAACGGCGATCGCGATGGAAACCAGCGCCAGCGAAACATAGAAGAACACGAATTGCCTGGGCGAAACCGAACAGTTGCGCTTCATGGTCCAGTCTTTCAGGACCGGTTCCGGACTCGCCAGCAGATCAGACGCCTGCATCGCTCGCTTCCCCCACTTGCAACCTCGCCAGACTATCGCCGCGTCGCGCCTCGCACAACTACGGGAACATCTGGACTTGCCACAATGGATTTTGGGGACCCTTCCGTGCAGCAAACTGACGCATTATAGGCGCGATCCCCTGCCCTCACAAGCAAGGCCCAATCGCCCGCAAACCCATATCAGACGGGCCTTGCAGCGATTTATCAGGCATTTCCCCGGGGCTTTTCAGGCGCTAATTTCAGGCATAACGAAAGCCCCCTTACCACGTTACCGATTCCTTGCAGGACCCCGGCCGATGTCTTCGATGCGCACGATGCCATGGCCTTCGGCGGTCGTACGCGGCACGGCCTTCCACGCATGGCCGTAGATGATCTCGAAGGTCAGCGGGATCGTGCCCGCGTGCGGACCGTCCGTGCAGCGGCGCGCCTCGAGCGCGGCCACGAGCGCACGGTGCAGGCGCCGCGCGGTGCCGCCGTTCTCGCCCTCGCCATCGCCGTTGCGCTCGAACGGATATGCGCCCCAGCGGCGCACGTCGGCGAGCAGCTTCTCCGGCGTCTTGTAGGTGATGGTGAGCGTTTCCTGGTCCATCACCGGAATCTCGAAACCGTTCTCGACGAGCATGTCGCCCAGATCGTGCATGTCGACGAAATCGACGACGTGCGCACGCGACGGTACGCCGTGCGCGGCCTCGACTTCGGCGTACGCGCCGCGCAGTTCCTTGAGCGTGTCGGGACCGAGCGTACTGAACATCAGCAGGCCGTTGACTTTAAGCACGCGCTGCCACTCGCCGAACACGAGGTCGGGGCGCGGATGCCAGTGCAGTGCGAGATTCGACCACAGCAGCTCGAACGCGCCGTGCGCGAACGGCAGTTCGGCGAAGTCGGCTTGCGCAACCCGCGGACCGCGCGAACCGAGCGCGCGGCCAACCGATGCGGGCAGAAAACGCCGCCAGCTCGTGTCGGGGGCGTCGTGCTCGCGGGCACGGCGCAGCATGGCGAGGGAGAGATCGGTGCCGAACACGGGCGCTTCGGGAAAGCGCTCGCGCAAGCTGGGCAGGTCGTCGCCCTGGCCGCACGCGATGTCGAGCACGGCCGCAGGTTTCACCTTGATGTACTCGAGGCGCTCGCGCATGCGTTGCGCGATTTCACGCGGCAGGAAGGCAACGTCGTCGAAAGTCGCCGCACGGCGATCGAAGATGCGCCGAAGGTGCCGGGTGTCATAATCCGGACGGCCAGTTCTTGCGGGAGACGGGGACATGTCGGTCGTATTGGCGAAGTCTGCGAAGTATACTCGCTCACTCCTTTCCTTTCAGTCACGCGAGCCCGCTGCCCGGGCCGTCCTTCGATGCCGCCGCGCCCTTCTTCACGTGATGCACGCAATGCAGCGCGCGTCACACCGCCCGCTTCGCACCGCACTCGTCTTGCGGGCGTTGCGCGCGTCTGTCGAAAAGCGCGGGCGCTGCCGTCACGGCTTGCCCACTTCGTGCTGCCCAATCTGTGCCCATTATGCGGCAATTTGTCGCGAGCCACGCTCTGTGTGTGCTGCGATGCCGCGTACTGGAATGAGCCGCGCCTGCGCTGCACGGTCTGCGCGATGCCGCTCGCGCACAGGCGCAGTGCGGCGGGACGCGCGCGCTACCGCTGCGAGGCCTGCGCCGACGCGCCACCCGCATTCGACGCCACGCTCGCGCTCGCCGATTATCGCGCGCCGCTCGACCTGCTCGCGCGTGGGCTGAAGTTTCGCGCGCGCCTCGCGCTCGGCGAGGAATTTGCGCGACGCCTCGCGCTGGCCGCACAAGATCTGTGCGATGAGCACGGCATGCCGGAGCTCGTCGTCGCGGTGCCGCTCTCGCGCGAGCGCCTCATCGAGCGCGGCTACAACCAGGCCTGGCAGATCGCGCGGCCGCTCGCGCGCCGGTTGGGCACGCAAGCGGACGCCACGCTCGTACGACGCATCCTGCATACGGCGCCGCAATCGAAGCTCGATCGCGAGACGCGCCGCCGCAACGTCGGCCGGGCCTTCGCGCTCACGCGGCCGCTTGCCGGCCAGCACGTGGGAGTGGTCGACGACGTGATGACCTCGGGCGCCACGCTCGACGCGCTCGCGCATACGCTCAAGGCCGCTGGCGCACGGCGCGTGACGAATTTCGTCGCGCTGCGCACGCCGAAGGACTGATCGGCCTCACCCTGTTCAAGACATCGAGAGAGTTTCATCGTCATGTTCAACGTCGTTCTCGTCGAACCCGAAATCCCGCCGAACACCGGCAACGTGATCCGCCTGTGCGCGAACACCGGTGCGCGGCTTCATCTGATCGAACCGCTCGGCTTTCCCCTCGACGACGCGAAAATGCGCCGCGCGGGGCTCGACTACCACGAGTACGCGCAAATGCACGTGCACGCCGACTGGGATGCCTTCATCGCCAAAGAAGCCCCGGACCCGTCGCGCATGTTCGCGTTCACGACGCGCGGATCGGGCCGCTTTCATGCGCATGCATTCCAGCCGGGCGACTGGTTCGTGTTCGGCGCGGAAACGCGCGGCCTGCCCGACGCGGTGCTCGAGCGTTTCGAGACGCCACAGCGCGTGCGCCTGCCGATGCGGCCCGGCAATCGCAGCCTGAATCTCTCGAACACGGTCGCGGTCGTGGTGTTCGAAGCGTGGCGTCAGGCGGGGTTCGAAGGCGGCGAATGAGGCGGGTGCGTCGTTACGCGCTGCCCTACGCGTTGCCGCGCGCCGCCAGCTCACGCTCGCAGCGCGTGAGCATCGCATTGTCGAAGCACGCAAAGATCACGTGCTCGAGCGTCGGATATTTCGATAGCTCGTCGATCACGGTCGCGACGGCGATCGTCACGGCATCGTCGGCAGGAAAACGGTAGACGCCGCAACTGATTGCCGGAAACGCGATGCTCGTCACGCCCGCCTCGCGCGCGCACTCGAGCGAGCGCCGGTAGCAGGAAGCGAGCAGATGCGCTTCGTCACGGCCGCCGCCGTACCAGACGGGCCCCACGGTATGGATGACGTGTTTGGCGGGCAGGCGATAGCCGCCGGTGATTTTGGCGTCGCCGGTCGGGCAGCCGTTCAGCGTCTCGCATTCGCGCAGCAGGTCCGGCCCGGCGGCGCGATGAATCGCGCCGTCCACGCCGCCGCCGCCGAGCAGCGATTCGTTCGCGGCGTTGACGATCGCATCGACCTTCAACGTGGTGATGTCGACAGCCTGCGCTTCGATGCGGCAGTTTCCGATGGTCAGCATACGGTCCTCCTTTGCGCTCCGGTCTCGCACGCAAAGCGTGCGAGCTTCAAGCCAGGCGCAGCAGGACCGAAGCGCCCTACTCCGCCTTCGCGTCGCGCCGGAGCAGCGCGCTCACGGCGTCGCGCGGCGTGACACCGTCGAACAGCACGGCGCATACCGCCTGGGTGATCGGCATGTCGATGCCATGCGCGCGCGCGAGCGCCAGCACGGCCTGCGCGCAGCGTACGCCTTCGGCCACGTGGCCGAGTGCGCCGAGAATGTCGTCGAGCGTGCGGCCGCTCGCGAGCTGCTTGCCCACGGTGCGGTTGCGCGAGAGGTCGCCCGTGGCGGTGAGGATGAGGTCGCCGAGGCCGGTCAGTCCCGTGAAGGTCTCGGCGCGCCCGCCGAGCGTGACGCCAAGGCGCGTCATCTCGGCGAGGCCGCGCGTGATGAGCGCCGCGCGTGCGTTCAGGCCGAGGCCCAGACCATCGGCAATGCCGGTCGCGATCGCGAGCACGTTCTTGACCGCGCCGCCCACCTCCACGCCGACCACGTCGTCGCCGGTATAGATGCGCATCGCGCGGTGGTGGAACGCCGCGAGCGTGCGCTCGCGGCATGCGGCGGAGGCGCTCGCCACCGTCAACGCGACGGGCAGCCCCTCGCCCACTTCGCGCGCGAAGCTCGGCCCCGACAGCACGCCGTTGCTCGCGTGGCCCGGCAGCTCGGCCGCCACGACCTGATGCGGCATCAATTGCGTTTCGGCTTCGAAGCCCTTGCAGAGCCAGACGAAGTGCGCGGGCACGCGGCCCATGTCGCGCAGCGTGCAAAGCATGCCGCGCAGGCCCGCCACGGGCGTGGCGAGCACGACGAGATCCGCCTCGCCCGACGCATGGTCGAGCGCGGCGGCGAGATCCGTTTCGTATTGGAGAGTCTTGGGCAGCGCGACGCCCGCGAGGTAGCGGGCGTTTTCGTGCGTCTTGCGCAAGGTGTCGACGAGCGCGCCATCGCGCGCCCACAACAGCGTGTGATGCGCCTGGGCGAGATGCCCCGCCAGCGCGGTGCCCCACGCTCCGGCGCCGAGAACGGCGATGTTCATTCCGATACTCCGCACCGGTAGTTCGTGGAAACGATCAACGTACGCTTTAGTGCGTGGCGTTGCTTGCGCCGTCTTGCTGGGAGAGTTGCTGCAGGCGTTGCTCGTAGAGCGCCTGGAAGTTGATCTCGGCCAGGTGGATCGGCGGGAAGCCCGCGCGCGTGATCGCGTCGGCGATGTTCGAGCGCAGGTACGGGAACAGGATGGTCGGGCATGCGATGCCGACGAGCGGATCGACCTGTTCGGCCGGGATGTTGCGGATGTCGAAAATGCCGGCTTGCTTGGCTTCGATCAGGAACGCAACCTTGTCCTTGACCTTGGCCGTGACGGTGCCGGTGACGATGATCTCGAACACCGATTCGGCGAGGCGCTCGGCCTTGACGTCGACTTCCACTTCGACCGAAGGCATGTCCTGCTCAAGGAAGATAGCCGGCGAATTCGGCTGCTCGAGCGACATGTCCTTGAGGTAAATGCGCTGGATATTGAAGAACGGCTGGTTGTTCTCGTCAGACATGGTGTATGGCTTCCCTGATTGAATGGATCGCGGCGGCATCCTCGTGACGTCTCGAAGTCCCGAAAATGCGCCGCGCTACGGCAATGAACGGCAACAGGCCCGCGCGAGCCTCACTGGCTCGCGCGGGCCGAAACCCTGCGTCGCTACGTCACGCTGCGCAGCCCGCCTGCGGACCGAGGCCGCACGGCTATCGGGCTGCGAATCAGGCCTTGAATCCGCCCGAGTAACCTCAGGCGGCTTCGAGCAGCGGCATCAAGCCGCCCGCACGGTCGAGCGCGGAGAGGTCATCGTAACCGCCCACGTGCGTCTCGCCGATGAAAACCTGCGGCACGGTACGCCGGCCGGTGCGCGTCATCATCTCTTCGCGCCGCGCCGGGTCCCGGTCGATCAGCACTTTCTCGATGTGCTCGACGCCGCGCGACTTTAAAAGACGCTCGGCCATCTGGCAATACGGGCACACCTGGGTGCTGTACATGACCACTTTGCTCACTTCGAACCTCCTTGTTTCACGACCGGCATTCCGGCCTGCTGCCAGGCGTTCACGCCGCCGTCCAGCACGTGGACTTCGGCAAAACCGGCGTCCTTCACGAGGCGCAGCGCCTTGTGCGACTGCTGGCCCGTCTGGCAGACCAGCAACACCGGGTTGCTCTTGTTCTTCACGAGCTGGCCGATCTTCGTCTCGAGTTCGCCAAATTCGACCTGGCGCGCCGAGGGCAGATGACCCTTCGCGAATTCACCCGCGGGACGCAGGTCGACCACCACCGCGTTGCGGCGGTTGATGAGCTGCGTCGCCTCGGCGGTGGAAACCCCGCCGCGGCCGCCGCGCTTGAGCGTCGGCCACAGGAGCAACCCTCCTGAGATGAGGACGATCGCGATGAGTACAAGGTTGATGTAGTTGGTGAAGAACGTCACGGAGGGTCCGCCGGAAAAAGGGAAAGTCGGAGAAATCGTGCGAAATCGGATTCGGACAATCCGCTCATTATAAAATAACCGTTTGTCGCAGGGTTACCGCCCCCCAGCCCGGGCGTGCAGCCCGCCGGACTGGACCGCCGCCATGGCGCTGCTGCCGTGTTGCGTCCTCCGTCCCCGATTACCGCTTCCTTCACTACCGACCGGCATCCTCATGTACAAACTCGTACTCATCCGCCACGGCGAATCGACGTGGAACAAGGAAAACCGCTTCACCGGCTGGGTGGACGTCGACCTCACCGAGCAGGGCAACCGCGAAGCGCAGCAGGCAGGCCAGCTGCTCAAGGAGTCCGGCTACACGTTCGACATCGCCTACACCTCGGTGCTCAAGCGCGCGATCCGCACGCTCTGGCATGTGCAGGACCAGATGGACCAGATGTACCTGCCCGTGGTCCACTCGTGGCGCCTGAACGAGCGTCACTACGGTGCGCTTTCGGGCCTGAACAAGGCCGAAACGGCGGCCAGGTTCGGCGACGAACAGGTGCTGGTCTGGCGCCGCAGCTACGACACGCCGCCCCCGGCGCTCGAGCCGACCGACTCGCGCACGGCGTACAACGACCCGCGTTACGCGAAGGTGCCGCGCGAGGAACTGCCGCTCACCGAGTGCCTGAAGGACACCGTCGCGCGCGTGCTGCCGATCTGGAACGAGTCGATCGCACCGGCCATCAAGGCGGGCAAGAAGGTGGTGATCGCCGCGCACGGCAACTCGATCCGCGCGCTCGTGAAGTACCTCGACAACATTTCGGATGACGACATCGTCGGCCTGAACATCCCGAACGGCGTGCCGCTCGTCTATGAGCTGGACGAGAGCCTCAAGCCCATAAAGCACTACTATCTCGGCGACGCGGAAGCCATCGCGAAGGCGCAGGCCGCCGTGGCGAACCAGGGCAAGAAGGCGGGCTGACGCTTAGCGCCGCCCGGCATCGGCCGCCTCTGGCCGTGCCTTGTCGATTCAGACAGCCGCCGGTCCGTCGGGCCGGCGGCTGCGCCTGGGTCAGCCCTGCGGCCACGCGGGCGCCGTGCGGGTTCGCCCTGGCCGCGCTGGAAATTCGTTGCACATTCCCCTTTTCTGCCTTTTTTCGGGCCTGGCTGGCAGGATTGCCAGCGCCCTGCCAGCATCGTGCCAGAAGCGAAATTACGGCACACGGTTTGCGAACCAGGCGGCTGCAGCACTGTCTTAGTCCCATCGTACGCGCCATATACACAGCCACGGCGGGTGTGCAGTTATACTTGTCCGTCGCTTTTCCAATAGACGCTGCCACGCGCCTTTTCGACCGCACGCAACATACTCTATGCGAAAGAACCTGAAAAACATCGGCCTGATCGCCGCTGGCCTCGCGACCGGCGTATTTGCCACCCTGCAGATATCCGCCGAGGCGCAGCAAACCCAGCAGACGGTCGTAGAACCGCTGCCGCTCGACCAGCTGAGGCTCTTCGCCGAAGTGTTCGGTCAAATCAAGCATGAGTATGTCGTGCCGGTGGACGACAAGAAGCTCCTCACCGCCGCCATCAAGGGCATGGTGTCGAGCCTCGACCCGCACTCGTCGTATCTCGACAAGACCGATTACCAGGAGCTCCAGGAGCAGACCAAGGGTCGCTTCGCGGGCCTCGGCATCGAAATCTCGTCGGAAGACGGCCTGATCAAGGTGATCTCGCCGATCGAAGACACGCCCGCGTATCGCGCCGGCATCCGTCCGGGCGACCTCATCACGCGCATCAACGACAAGCCGGTGCGCGGCATGACGCTCGACCAGGCCGTCAAGCAGATGCGCGGCGACCCGGGCACGAAGGTCACGCTCACGATCTTCCGCAAGACCGACGACCGCACCTTCCCGCTCACCATCACGCGCGCCATCATCAAGGTGCAGAGCGTGAAGTCGAAGATCCTGCAGCCGGGCTACGCGTATATCCGCATCACGAGCTTCCAGGAGCGCACGGTCCCCGACCTCGCCCAGAAGCTGCAGGATATCGCGCGCCAGGAGCCGAACCTCAAGGGCATCATCCTCGACCTGCGCAACAACGGCGGCGGCCTGCTGCAAAGCGCCGTGGGCGTAGCGGGCGCGTTCCTGCCGCCGGATTCGGTCGTCGTCTCGACGAACGGCCAGATCCCGGACTCGAAGCAGGTCTACCGCGACACCTACGAGAACTACCGCCTGCCGTCGTTCGACGGCGACCCGCTCAAGGGCGAGGCGGCCGAGTTCAAGACCGTGCCGATGGTCGTGCTGACCAACGCCTACTCGGCGTCGGCTTCGGAAATCGTGGCGGGCGCGCTGCAGGACTCGAAGCGCGCGCTGATCGTCGGCAAGACGACGTTCGGCAAGGGCTCGGTGCAGACCGTGCGCCCGATGACGGCCGACACGGCGCTGCGCCTGACCACGGCGTACTACTACACGCCGAGCGGCCGCTCGATCCAGAACAAGGGCATCCGTCCTGATATCGCGGTCGACCAGTACGCCGACGGCGATCCGGACGACGCGCTCGTCACGCGCGAAGTGGACTACCAGAACCACCTCGCCAACACGCAGGATCCGGACGAGAAGAAGGAGCAGGAAGTGCGCGAGCAGGAGCGCATGGACATGCTGCGTCAGCTCGAGGAGCAGAACGACAAGAAGACGCCGGAGCAGCGCCAGAAGGATCGCGAGCGCAAGCCGGTCGAGTTCGGCTCCACCGACGACTACATGCTCCAGCAGGCGCTGAACAAGCTCCAGGGCAAGCCGGTGGCCGAATCGAAGTCGCCGATGGAGCGCCGCCTCGCGCAGCAGAAGCCGCCTACCTCGGCTTCCGCGCCGATCGCCGTGAAGCCGGGCGCCCTCATCATGGCGCCGGCTCCGGGCTCCGCTGCCGCGCCGGCCTCCGCTCCGGCACCGGCGAAGTAACACGCCGACCCGCCTCGCGACTCGCGCGCCTCGTGCGCCGGTCGCGAGGCCGCCCCTCCTCCTCCAGCCGCTGGCGTCGTTACAATAACGGCACGGTATTTCCCCGGCGCGCGTTTCCCCATTCAGGGCCATTCAGGCTCTCGAGGTCCATCGCAGCGCCATCGAACCAGCGCATCGCGATGAACGACGACCAACTCCTCCGCTATTCCCGCCATATCCTCGTCGACGAGATCGGCATCGAGGCGCAGCAGCGCTTTCTCGACGCGCATGCGATCGTCGTGGGCGCGGGCGGCCTGGGGTCTCCAGCGGCGATGTATCTCGCGGCCTCGGGTGTGGGCACGCTAACGCTCGTCGACAACGACACCGTCGACCTCACCAACCTGCAGCGGCAGATCATGCACGAGACGGCGTCGGTCGGCCGCGCGAAGGCCGAGTCGGGCCGCGACGCCATCGCGCGCCTGAATCCCGAGGTGAAGGTGAACGCGCTGCAAGTACGCATCGACGATGCGTGGCTCGACGCGCAGGTGCCGGGCGCGACGGTCGTGCTCGACTGCACCGACAACTTCGCCACGCGCCACGCCATCAACCGCGCGTGCGTGAAGCACGGCGTGCCGCTCGTCTCGGGCGCCGCGCTGCGCTTCGACGGACAGATCAGCACGTTCGACTTCCGCGATGACGCCTCGCCCTGCTACGCCTGCGTGTTCCCCGAAGACCAGCCATTCGAGGAAGTGGCGTGCTCGACGATGGGCGTGTTCGCGCCAACGGTTGGCATCATCGGCGCGATGCAGGCGGCCGAGGCGCTGCGCGTGATCGGCGGCATCGGTACGCCGCTGGTCGGGCGGCTCATGATGCTCGACGCGCTGCGCATGGAATGGAACACGATGCGCGTGGCGCGGCAGCCGGATTGCCCGGTGTGCGGCGAGCGTCACCGGCACGGCTGAAGCCCGCGCGAGTCAAGAAAAAAGCCCCGGACATGCCGGGGCTTTTTGCATTTTCGCGGATGCGCGGGTGGCCGCTCAGGCCTGCGCCACACGCTGCAGCGCGGCCTGCAGTTCCTCGGGCTCGAAAGCGGCCAGCACCTCCGCCACCGGCTTCTCGAGCGTCTTGAGCTGCGAGCGCAAGATTTCCTGCTTCACCACGAGCAACTGGCTCGGGTGCATCGAAAACTCGGTGAGACCCATGCCGAGCAGCAAACGCGTGAACGACGGGTCGCCCGCCATCTCCCCGCACACCGAAACCGGCACGCCCGCGCGCTTCGCCTCGCGCAGCGTATGCGCGATCAGCTGCAGCACGGCCGGATGCAGCGGATCGTACAGGTCGGCCACCGCATTGTCGGCGCGGTCGATGGCGAGCGCGTACTGAATCAGGTCGTTGGTGCCGATCGAGAGGAAGTCGAGACGCCGCAGGAACATCGGCAGCGCGAGCGCGGCCGCCGGAATCTCGATCATCGCGCCGACCTGGATGTTGGGATCGTAGGCGAGACCGGCGTCGTCGAGCTGACGCTTCGCCTCGCGGATCAGGTCGAGCGTCTGGTCGATCTGCTGCGCGTGCGCGAGCATCGGAATCAGGATCTTGACCGAACCGAACGCCGAGGCGCGCAGGATCGCCCGCAACTGCGTGAGGAACATCTGCGGCTCGGACAGGCTCCAGCGGATCGCGCGCAGGCCGAGCGCCGGGTTCGCGGCCGTCTCGTAACCGTCGCCCGCATTCATGGCGTCGAGCGGCTTGTCCGCGCCCACGTCGATCGTGCGGATCGTCACGGGCAGCCCGTTCATGAGCTCCACCGCGCGGCGGTAGGCGGCGAACTGCTCGTCCTCCTCCGGCAAGTGGTTCTTGTGGTTCATGAACAGGAACTCGGTGCGAAAGAGGCCCACGCCCGTCGCGCCCGAATCGAGCGCGGCCTGCGCGTCGTCGGGCAGCTCGATGTTCGCGTAGAGCTGGATCTTCGCGCCGCACAGCGTCTGCGTGGGCGAGAACTTCAGGCGCTGCAGCTTGCGCCGCTCGAGCGCCATCTCGCTTTGGCGGTAGGTGTACTCCTCGAGCACGATCGGCGCGGGATCGACGATCACGACGCCATGGTCGCCGTCGACGATGATGAGATCGTCCTGGCGGATCAACGCGCTCGCCTGCTGCACGCCCACCGCCGCCGGAATGCCGAGGCTGCGCGCGACGATCGCCGTGTGCGAGGTGCGCCCGCCCAGATCGGTGACGAAACCCTGGAAGGTTTGCCCCTTGAACTGCAGCATGTCGGCCGGCGCGATGTCGTGCGCGACGACGATCATCTCGTCGCAGCCGCCGTGCAGCGAAGGCGGCATGGCGCCCGCGAGCGACTTCAGCACGCGCTCCACGACCTGCTCGATATCGGCCTTGCGCTCGCGCAGGTACTCGTCCTCGACGTCGTCGAAGTGACGCGAGAGGCGTTCGAGCTGTTCGGTAAGCGCCCACTCCACATTGAAGCGGCGCGTGCGGATGAGGTCGATGGTCTCCTGCACGAGCATCACGTCGTTCAGGATCATGAGGTGTACGCCGATGAATGCGCCCATTTCGGAAGGGGCGTCGGCGGCGAGGTCGGCGCGCAGCGCGTCGAGCTCGTGCTCCACGGCCTGCAGCGCCGCGCGAAAACGCACGATTTCGTCTTCGATCTGCGCGTGCTCGATGAGGTAATGGTCGACGTCGAGTGCAGCCGGGGCGATCAGATACGCTCGCCCGATGGCTATACCGCGTGATACGGGAATTCCATGCAGCGTGAACGGCACGCGCACCTCCTCTGGTTATTTGATGCTGCGGCAAACCGCTGCAATGCGCTCTCTCAGACCCCGGCGATGATTATAAATTCCAGCGCGGCGGAATGTAGCCATGCGCACCTGTCCGCGCATGACTGCGGCCTTGTGCAGCAGTCGCCGCCCACAAATAAAAACGCCGCGGCAAACCGCGGCGTTCCGGGCAAGGCGCGTCGACTGCGCGCGTCTTACTGGCCTTCGCCGAACTTATCGGCGATCAGCTTGAGCAGCGCGCTCATGGCGTCGGCCTCGTCCGGGCCTTCGGTCTCGATCATCACCGTGCTGCCGATGCCTGCCGCGAGCATCATGACCCCCATGATGCTCTTGGCGTTGATGCGGCGGCCGTTGCGGCTCATCCAGATTTCCGCCTGATAGTTGCCTGCGAGCTGTGTCAGCTTCGCCGACGCCCGCGCGTGCAGGCCGAGTTTGTTCACGATGGTCGTTTCTTGTTGCAGCATAGGTCGATCCGGACGCGGTGTGTGGAAGTGTGACTGGGTTGTTTCGCTTTGCCTTGTTGTTGGCTTTCGCTGGCGCGCCGCCGGTTCAGGTGCTGCCAGCCGGCCTCAATACGCCGGCCGCTATGCCGCCGGTGCAAGCCGCGCCCCGCGTCGCGGCGGCAGGCTGGCTCGCGCTCTGGCCCGCTACCGGATTCGCGGCCTGCTTTGCCGCGTCGGCGGTGGCTTCGGTGCAGGGCGTGGGCGGGCAAGCGCATTCGCTCGCGGGCGCAACTGGCGGCATGGTCGGACCGATGGTCTGGACGCCCTTGCTCGCGCCGGCCAGCGCCTTTTCGACCAGCGTGTCGAGCGGCGTTGCGCGGTAGCACACGGCCCGCACCAGCATCGGCAGATTCACGCCGGCCAGCACGCGCACCTCGGGCACCGTGGCGAGGCGCGCCGCGATGTTCGAAGGCGTGGCGCCGAACATGTCGGTCAACACGAGCGCGCCGTTGTCTTCGCGCAGGCGCTCGATTTCCGAATTCGCCTTGGCGACCACTTCAGCCGGGTCGCTGTCGGGGAGCACGTCGAGCGCGCCGATGCGCGCCGGACAACCGCCATAGATATGCGCGATGCACTCGCGTAGCGCGGTGGCGAGCGGTGCGTGCGCAATGATCAGAATCCCTGCCATGTCAGCTTGACTGCAAAAAACGGCTCCGGTTGATGCTCGGACGACCCGTAGATCGCGTCCTGCAGCGCCAACCCCGCAGCCAGCCGTGAGCTCGCAGGGTCGGAACACGCGCCGCGCGGCAGCCGGAACGTCTTGTCGACGCCCGCCTGCCAGCCCGGAACGCGGGCTCGCGGCATTGTAGCAGGGTCATTTTCGCGCACGCGAGGCGGTTCTGCTCACAGCGGCGACAGATGTCGCGCGCGATTTACAGGCTCCGCGCTCGCGCTCGACCTTTCGTGGTCCGCAACTGCCCGCCAGTCAAGGTCTCGATGGGGCGCCCACCCTGCAAAGCCCCACATCCCGCAAATGCCGCCATACACGCGGCTTTCAAGTCCGCGCTCCAGGTGCGGGCTTCAAATGCGCCCGGTCCCCGTTTCGAAGCCGGACTCCGGCCGGATTCAGGCCGCCGCGCGCTCCAGCGCGTCGATGAACATCGCGGCGACGTCGAAGCCCGTCTGCTCCATGATTTCGCGGAAACACGTCGGGCTCGTGACATTGACCTCGGTGAGCCAGTCGCCGATGGCGTCGAGCCCTACGAGCAGCAGGCCGCGTGCCGCGAGCGTCGGGCCGAGCGCCTTGGCGATCTCCATGTCGCGTTCGGTGAGCGGCTGCGCGACGCCGAGTCCGCCCGCCGCCAGATTGCCGCGCACCTCATTGCCCTGAGGAATACGCGCGAGCGAAAACGGCACCGGCTCGCCGCCGATCAGCAGAATGCGCTTGTCGCCGGCCTTGATTTCGGGAATGAACTTCTGCGCCATCACGCTGCGCGCCCCGTCGTGACTCAGCATCTCGATGATCGAGCCGAGGTTCATGCCGTCCGCCTTCACGCGGAACACGCCCATGCCGCCCATGCCGTCGAGCGGCTTGAGGATCACGTCCTGGTGCTCCTCATGGAACTGGCGCAGGCGCGCCGCGCTGCGCGTGACGAGCGTCGGCGCGACGAACTGCGGAAATTCGCCGATGGCGAGCTTTTCCGAGTGATCGCGAATCGACTGCGGCTTGTTGAAGATCTTCGCGCCCGCGCGCTCGGCGATCTCCAGCAGCCACGTCGAGGTGACGTACTCCATGTCGAACGGCGGGTCCTTGCGCATGACGACGGCGTCGAAGCCAGTGAGCGCGCGCGAATCGGCCGTGGCTTCGAACCAGGTTTCGCGATGCAGGTCAGCCGTATCGCCGATGATCGTGAAGCGCCGCACGTCGGCCTCCACCTGGCCGTTCACCCATGCGAGGTGCTGGGGCTCGCACGCGAAGAGCCGGTGGCCGCGCTTCGCGGCCTCGGCCATCATCGCGTAGGTCGAGTCCTTGTAGATCTTGAACCGCTCGAGCGGATCGGCGATGAAGAGAATGTCCATATCGTCTCTGCCTTGTCCCTGTCCTGTCGCTGCGTGGCGCCTGGTGTGGCGCCAGCTTTCATGACGGCAACGCCCGCACGGTGGCGGGCGCTGCGTTCGATTGTGTGAATGATGACGGCCGGATCAGACCTGGATCGCTTCGGGGTCGGTCTTCTCCAGCTCGACCGAGGCCGCCAGCAAGCCGAGCCGCGCCACCACGCCGTACATGTAAAAGCGGTTCGGCGGCGCCGCACCCGCTTTTGCGCGCGTGTCGGGCAGCGCCGTGTGCTCGAAGCCGAGCGGCACGAAGTGCATGCCCGGCGCGTTCAGGTTCTGGTCGCGCTCGCGGCTGCCGTGCGCGCGGTAGAAGCCGCCCACCACATAGCGGTCGATCATGTACACGACCGGCTCGGCCACTTCGTCGCCGATGTGCTCGAACGTGTAGACGCCTTCCTGCACGATCACGTCGTGCACTTCGAGCCCGTCCTTCGTGGCCGACATCTTCGCACGTTCGCGCTTCGTGAGTGCGGCGACCTCCGAGGCGTCGTGCACCGTCATCACGCCGCGGCCGTCCGTGCCGGCATCGGACTTGATGACGACATAGGGCTTTTCGGTGATGCCGTACTCGCGATACTTCTTCGCGATCTTCTTGAGCACGGCGTCGATGGCGGTCGCGACTTGCTCTTCGCCCGTGCGCGCCTCGAAGTCCACGCCTTCCACGTGCGCGAAGTACGGATTGATCATCCACGGGTCCACGCCCACCATCTTCGCAAACTTCTTCGCCACGTCGTCGTAGCAGGAGAAGTGCGTGGACTTGCGGCGCACCGCCCAGCCCGCGTGCAGCGGCGGCAGCACGTACTGCTCGTGCAGGTTTTCGAGCACGGGCGGAATGCCGCCCGAAAGGTCGTTGTTCAGCAGGATCGAACAGGGGTCGAAGTTCTTCAGGCCCAGGCGCCGCTGCGAGCGCTCGAGCGGTTCGAGCACGATCTTCTGGCCGTCGGCGAGCGAGATCGTCACCGGCCCGGCGATCGTTTCGTCGAGCGTGCCGAAGCGCACGTTCAGGCCCGCCTGGCGCATGATCGTGGCGAGGCGCGCGACATTCTCCAGATAGAACGCGTTGCGCGTGTGCATTTCCGGAATCACCAGCAGGTTCTTGGCGTCCGGGCAGATCTTTTCGATGGCGGCCATGGCCGCCTGCACGGCGAGCGGCAGCACTTCCTGCGGCAGGCAGTGAAAGGCGCCGGGAAACAGGTTGGTGTCGACCGGCGCGAGCTTGAAGCCGGCGTTGCGCAGGTCCACCGAGGCGTAGAACGGCGGCGTGTGCTCCTGCCATTCGAGGCGGAACCAGCGCTCGATGGCCGGCGTCGCATCGAGGATGCGCTGCTCCAGTTCGAGGAGCGGGCCGTTCAACGCCGTAACCAGATGCGGGACCATAAGGGGTGACTCGCGGACGAAATGCTTTGATTGTAGGGAAACCGGTCGTTTATCTGGGGACGATTGCGCCAGTTGCAATACGGGATTGCCCTCATGAATCTGGGTCGTGAAATCCCTTGAGCGCGGTAGGGTCAATCGAGCGTGCCGCGCACGGATATTCACGCCGGATGTCCATTCTGGACCGCCCGCGGCGCCGGGCGCAATTGGGCCCACGCACTGAAGGGGCACTATGCGAACGCGCCGGCGAGGTGCTTATTCCGCCCTGGCCCCCTCCCTGGCGCGAGAGCAAGGCCCACACCCGCCGCCCGGGCGCGCAAAAGAAAAGGGCCCGCCGAAACGGCGGGCCCAGGTCGCTGCTTGCTGCCCTGCTAGATCAAACCATCGAGTGCGGCGCGCTTATTCCACGCGCTCGCCATGCAGAACCACGTCGAGACCTTCGCGCTCTTCTTCTTCCGAAACGCGCAGGCCCATCACCATGTCGATCACCTTGAGCAGGACGAAGCTCACCACGCCGCTGTAGATGAGGGTCGTGAGCACGCCCTTGGCTTGCAGGATGACGCTGCCATCCGCGCCGCCGATGTCCTTCACCGCGAACACGCCGGTCAGCAGCGCGCCGATGATGCCGCCGATGCCGTGCACGCCGAACGCGTCGAGCGAGTCGTCATAGTTGAACTTGTGCTTGAGCCACGTCGCCGACCAGAAGCAGACCACGCCGGCCACCACGCCGATCACGATCGCGCCCAGCACGCCGACGAAGCCCGATGCCGGCGTCACGGCCACGAGACCCGCGACGGCGCCCGAGGCGATGCCGAGCACCGACGGCTTGCCCTTGGCGATCCACTCCGCGAACATCCAGCCGAGTGCGGCGCAGGCGGTAGCGACTTGCGTCGTGAGCATCGCGAAGCCGGCACGGCCGTCGGCCGCGACTGCCGAACCCGCGTTGAAGCCGAACCAGCCCACCCACAGCATGGCCGCGCCCATCAGCGTGAGCACGAGGTTGTGCGGCGCCATCACTTCGCGGCCGTAACCCACACGCTTGCCGAGGACGATACAGCACACGAGGCCCGCAATACCGGCGTTGATGTGCACGACCGTGCCGCCCGCGAAGTCGAGGATGCCGGCGCTGGCGAGCCAGCCGGTCGGCTCCCACACCATGTGCGCGATCGGCGAGTAGACGATGATCGACCACAGCGACATGAACACGAGCATCGCCGAGAACTTCATGCGGTCGGCAAACGCACCTGTGATGAGCGCCGGCGTGATGATCGCGAACGTCATCTGGTAGACGAAGTACACGGTCTCCGGGATGGTCGGCGCGAGGTGGCTCACGGTGAGCGTCGTCGCCTTGTCGCCCTTGATGTAGTTCATGCCCTCAAGGAAGATGCGCGAGAAGCCGCCGATGAACGAGCCGCCCGGCGTGAACGCGATCGAGTAGCCGACCACCGTCCAGATCACCGTGACCACGCAGGTGATCGCGAAGCTCTGCATGAGCGTCGAGAGCACGTTCTTCTTGCGGACCATGCCGCCGTAGAAGAGCGCGAGGCCCGGGATCGTCATGAACAGCACGAGCGCGGTGGAGGTCAGCATCCACGCGGTGTCGCCGGAGTTGATCTTCGACGAATCGACCGAGAACGGCGCGGTCGGTGCGGCGGGCGCCGCGGCGGCTGCGGCAGCCGATGCGTCGGCCGGGGCGCTTGCGGCGGCGGCCGGGGCGCTGGCTGCTGCTGCCGGGGCCGAAGCCGCGTCGGCTGCGGGCGCCGAAGCCGGAGCGGCTGCGGACGCATCGGGCGCCGACGCGGTGGTGGCCGGCGCGGACGCCGCGGCGGGCGCGGATGCGTCGTCCGCCAGCGCGGCGCCGACGCCGCCGGCCAGCAGCGAGCCGGCCATCATCAGGGACATCAAAAGTTTGCGCATCTCGGTTTCCTCTTTCCTCTTGTCTCGGTCTCTTTAGCCTTTACAGCGCGTCGGCGCCGGTCTCGCCGGTGCGGATGCGGATCACTTGTTCGATCGGGGTGACGAAAATCTTGCCGTCGCCGATCTTGCCCGTGCGGGCCGCGCGTTCGACCGCCTCGATGGCCTGCTCGACGATGTCGTCGGCCACGGCGGCTTCGATCTTCACCTTCGGCAGGAAGTCGACGACGTACTCCGCGCCGCGGTACAGCTCGGTGTGCCCCTTCTGGCGACCGAAGCCTTTCACCTCCGTCACCGTGATCCCCGAAACGCCGATCGCCGAAAGGGCTTCGCGCGCCTCATCGAGCTTGAACGGCTTGATGATTGCTGTAATGAGTTTCATGTAGTCCTCGCTGTGGTTTGCTTCATTCCTTTGTCTGCTTCTGCAACGGGCGCCCGGCGAACGGCGCGTGATGCTTCGCCGCGTCGCTGGCACACCGTGAGCCAACCGTCGTTCGGTGCGCGGGGCAGTATTAGCAACACCCGTGCCAATTTGCTGCAGCCCCTGCGCAAAGCCGCTGTGATGGACTTCGATGCAGGCGCGCCCAAAGCCGTGGACAATGCGGTCCGCGCCTTGAGGGGCGCGGCGCGCAAGGCCCTGGCCGAACGGCCAGCGTGGCGCGCGCGCGGTGGCGTGGCGGGGGGAACGTTGCTACAGTGTTCTCAGGCATCGCTGCCGCGCTGGGCGCCGCATAGCGGCTGGCAGTGGCCCGCCGCGCCACGGCGCGAAGCACACGGGCCCGCGGTGCGCACCACTAGCGCGCACACCAGGCCGTGGCCCTGCGAGTTCGCACCAAGATCGATCACGGTCCGTCGCGGGGCACAGGCGAAACAAAACTTGCACATTTTTTGTGCAGCGAAGGGGAATCGAATGAAGCAACCAAACGACGTATTCAATGATTTGCAGTCGCGCGTGAGCGATCTGCTCAAGAACTCGCCGGCGCGCGATGTCGAACGCAATGTTCGCGCAATGTTGTCGCAAGGCTTTTCGAAGCTGGACCTCGTCACGCGCGAGGAATTCGACGCACAAACGCAGGTGCTCGTGCGTACGCGCCAGCGCCTCGAAGAACTCGAGCGCCGCGTCGCCGAGCTCGAGCAGAAGCTGCCGGTGACCAGCCAGTCCTCCTGATCAATTCCTCGCGCACTCCTGTGCGCAATCGAGTGCAGCCCCCATGCCGCACCGCCGCAAGCGATCCGTAGCGTGATCGCAATGGAACCGTAAAGGGGCATACGCCTCACCAGCCTGGCGCATGCACGGCGCGCGAAACATGTACGAAGCCCGGACCAAAGCTTCGTACCACGCGCGCCACTCCCCCGCATGCGAGCCTTCCGGAGAATCCCATGTCGCTTGCCGTGGTGCGCAGCCGCGCGCCGGCTGCTGGCCGCGCGCCCGAAGTCACTGTCGAAATTCATCTCGCCAACGGGCTGCCGTCGTTTTCCATCGTCGGGCTGCCCGATCTCGAAGTGCGCGAAAGCCGCGAGCGCGTGCGCGCCGCGCTCTCGAACTGCGGCTTCGATTTCCCCGTGCGGCGCATTACCGTCAATCTCGCGCCCGCCGATCTGCCCAAGGAATCCGGCCGCTTCGATCTGCCGATCGCGCTCGGCATTCTCGCGGCGAGCGGGCAGCTTCCGGTTGCGGCGCTCGCGCACCGGGAGTTCGCGGGCGAGCTTTCGCTCACCGGCGCCGTGCGGCCCATGCGCGGCGCATTTGCCATGGCTTGCGGCACGGCACGCGCGCATAGGGAGCGCGTAGCGCGTGTCGACGAAGCGGCAGCCTCCAGCCTTCAGGCCATTGGCGCGAGCGACATCCTTCGGATTCCTGATGCTGAGACCGGCGAAGCCACGCGCTCGCGCATGCCCGAGCTTTATCTCCCTGCGCAGAACGCCGCCGAAGCGGCGCTCGTGCCGGATGTCGCGGTGTACGGCGCGGCGGATCTGCGCTCCCTGTGTGCCCACCTTGCGGGCGTCGATCCCGAGGCGCGCCTCGCCCCCGTGCGTGCGCGCGCCCTCGACGCCGCACCGGCCGCCGCGCCACCCGACATGGCCGACGTGGTCGGCCTGCGCGGCGCGCGCCGCGCGCTCGAAGTCGCGGCGGCCGGCGGCCACCATCTGCTGATGGTGGGGCCGCCGGGCGCCGGCAAGTCGATGCTCGCCGCGCGCCTGCCCGGGCTCCTGCCGCCGATGACGGACGACGAGGCGCTCGCCTCCGCCGCCCTGCTCTCCGCCAGCGCAGTCGGCTTCACGCCGCAGCAGTGGCGCAAGCGGCCGTTTCGCGCGCCGCATCATTCGTCGAGTGCAACTGCGCTGATCGGCGGGCGCAATCCGCCGCAGCCGGGCGAGATCACGCTCGCGCATTTAGGGGTGCTATTTCTGGTTATATCCACGCAACAAAATCACTAGCCTCTATTGCCAAAGAGTTCTCGTTTCTGTTAGCTTCCTAGTTATAGTGACAACGAGAAACGTTAATGCAACGTAGCTACTCGGTGTTCTTCTCACCTAAGGACGGCCCCTTCGCTACGCGCTATCCGGCGTTAGCGCATCTGCCGTGCATTCTTGATGGCCGCCCCGGGTATCACCGGTTGGCTAACCAATACCTGATTGAGCGCGGATTAGGCCTCTGGCGACCCGAAGGGAGCGCCCGGAGTGTAATCCCAACCCAGACGACCATGCGCGACTATGCCCATTGGCTGGTCAACTTTCTGGAATGGGCCGACGTTCGAAGTGTGGACTTGATGACCTGCAGCTACTCTGTTCATGTAGCCGGCCGGTACCAATCCGAAATGCTCGAAGGGACATGGTCTCGGGATGGACAAAGACGGAGAGCCGCTACCGTGAACGCTCGTGTGCAGCAGGCCTGCGATTTCTTGACATGGATGGTTGGTAAGGGAATCAGAGGTGCATTTGAGGTCCCGTATGAGATGCAGGAACTGACGCTTGGTTCTGCTACGAGGGCCGGTGGCAAGATGACCCGCCAAGTCCGGGTTCGTCGCGGAAAGGCAAGAGCATCTCCGAGAAAATTAGAGATGCCGGCGACCGCAGCGGTCCGACGATGGTGTGACCGGGTTCATGAATCGGTCGGCTCGACGTTGGGGCTCATGTGCGAAACCATATTGCTCACAGCAATGCGACGCGAGGAAGTTGCGGCCCTGCGCGTAGACACCCTCCCCGCCGACCCGGGCACGTGGAAGATATCCAACCCATTAGCACCCGAGAATAAACAGCTTGTTCCCATCGCAATACGATACGGCACAAAGGGAACGAGTTATGGTGAAGACCACGGCGACAAAATCGGACCTGACAGGGAGATTCTGATTCCGCTTAGCCTAGCGCGGCGTTGGCACGCCTATAGAAATGGTGCTCGGAATCTGGCGTTTAAACGGCGACTCGACGGGGTTAAGGGCGCAGACGCTCGTCGAGCGAAAGCCCAAGAGGCCGTACATCTGTTCTTGCGGGCAGACAACGGCCAGCGCTTTAAAGGGAAGGAGATTTACGACGCCTGGGTCAGCGTCGAGCTACCTATCTCAGGTTGGTCACCGCATCAAGGCCGTCATTGGTGGGCTTGTTCAGTTCTTTTGCGTGAGCTCTCGAAGCACGAAAGCATCGGTCAGCTCTCAAATGAGACTGCCACGGCTCTGCTCGAGTCAACGGCGTTAAGCATCATCCGATTGCAGATTCAACCGCAGCTCGGTCACGCTGATGATTCCACAACCATGGACTACGTACGATGGGTTGTCGCACTCGTGAGTGAAGCAGTCTCCCTAGACGACGAACTCGACCTCGCCGATAAATAATTCAGACCATTCGGGAACGGGCCAATGAGCATACGGTCGAACAAAAACTCCAAAGACCATCTTCGGGACGGCGCTTCCGCACTGTCTCTGGTTTCAGAACCTGTAAGTGTCCAAATTCTCGGACCACTGAAGTTTTGGACGTCACATCCGGACAAAAAGTGTCTCGTTGACTTGGAAATCTTTGCGTCGGGACAGCAGGCCTCGAAGGGTACAAAGTGGAAAGGACCATTTCGTGGACGCCCAGAGCTCATTCACGAGATGTTTCCTGCTCTTGTAGACCATCTCTCGCCACTCGCGAAGGATTCTGTCGCACAGTACATGAATGCCCTTCGAGCCTGGTGGCGGTTGCTTGACGCTGTCGAAGATGCGATGCCCGAGGCATCAAACGTCTCTTCCACGATTGACCTGAACGAACTACATCGACAACGTGCCTTAGACGATGGGATGGACAGGCTCCAGTTTGGAAATTTCCTGCTGGTTGCCAATAAAACACGCGCCGCCCTGGGCGTGCGACAGCTTTACTGGCAACGCCCCGGACATCGGAACCCAAGCCGACATCTCCCGCCGCAGTGGCAGACCGACTTGCTTCGGCACGACCTCAAACACCGCTGGTTTGCCGCGCTTGAACGTTGGGATTTGACGACTGAACTACTTCGAATCGATGCGCCGGTTGCATCTCAGACAGACCAGCCGACTGAATACTTCGAACAGACCCGGTTGCTCAAAGGCTACCGACGCTTAGATGAATTCGTCAAACGCACGAAGGTCGCACGGCCCGAAGCTGTCGAGGAATTGTTCGGTGACGAATCCAGAGACGACTTTTACAAGAAGTACGACCTTACGCTTGCGGAAATCCTGCGCGGTAGATATCCGGACGGAGATGACATTCGCGCGGCGTTCCATCTTTGCCTTGCGACCACAGGTTGGAATCCAGCTGTATTCCTCGATTTGAACGTGCAGGCACGGTTCATCGAGCCACACCCGAAGGATGCAACGAGATACATCCTGCGCGGTTCTAAGGACAGGGCGGGCGGGGCTGAACAGGTCTGCGAAGGCCTCTTCAAAACCCGGGGCGGCGCAGGATTCGTACTCCAGAAGCTCATTGCTCAAACCGCTCCACTTCGATTGCAGCTGCAACGTGAGCTTACTGCCTGCCAGGAAGAGCGGACACGAGCGGATTCACCCGAGCTACAAACCCGTATCTCTCGGCTTGAGGAAGGCGTACGCTCAGTCTGGCTCTTCACGAATCGGTACGGCATACATTGGCTGAGCGGCAGCAACTATGACGGCAAAGACTTCTTGCCGAATGTAATTGAGTCCCTCAACCGTCGGCAGGCAGCTGACCGTCAAATAGCATCGGTCACGGCGACGGACTTGCGGGACGCGTTCGCAGCCCGCGTCTACCACGCCAGTGGCGGCTCCATTCTTGCAGTAATGAGAGCGTTAAACCACAAGCGCCTCAGTTCAACGCGCGCCTATTTGGATAATACGTTGCTGCAGGAAGAGCATCGAAAGCTCTATGCAACCTTCAGTACAGCTCTCTGGCACGAAATCCGTGTTCATCGACGTGTCGACCCAACGATACTTGCTATGTGGTCGCGATACGGAGAGGTCACCGAAGACAACCGACAGCGTCTCGACGCCTATCGAAACCTCTTACGCAGTCGCATCGGCGTAGGTTGCAAGGACCCGCACAATCCTCCTAAACGCATCGCGCCTGATTTCCAACCTGACGGTGAGGCCATGTGTTCTGTTCAGCGCTGCCTACTTTGTGTGGAACATGCCGTGTTGTTTCCAGACAGTTTGCCGGGCCTTTGCAAGCGATTGGCAGAACTTCGATACCTGCGAGAAAACATGAGCGCCACGGCGTATGTGCAGTCCTCATTCGGCGAAGAAATGGAAAATATCGAGCTCGCCTTGCTAGGGTTTGACCGACAACAAGCTGACGCGATGGTCGTGGAGTGGGAGACGCGCATCGCGAGTGGGGCTTATCGAGTCATGGAATTTGACGGCGCGGAGGCCTGACGTATGGCGAACAAGGCTCAAGTTAAAACGCACGAACTAAAACCAGCCAGAAAGCCCGCGAACGGCGAAAAGCAACACCCGGATATCGAAGAGACGCGGAATAGAGCAAGGTTGCTCTATTCCGTGGAGACGTTAGCTCACATGTCGCCGACAGAGGTCGCAGCAGTGCAACGCGTTCTTCAACAAGGTGACACGTTTGGCGTATGGCAGACAAGACGTGACTGGATACCACCTGGCTCCAAGAACGCAACCGTAAATCTGCGTCAGCGCATTCAGCACTTCCTGCCACCAGACATAAAAATCGGACAAGACAATTTGGTCAACGCCGTGCTTGATAGCGCGACGCTCATACTCTCCCGCTACCTTTGCTTGCTTCGTATGGGTCCTTCGGGAAAAGGGCGTGACAGTTTCCGCTCACTAAGCCCGAGCGTCGCACGCGGCATTGCATATTCGTATGGACCACCGCTGATGGCGGTGGCCGTCGCAAAGCGGCTTTCTAAGCTGCGGACTGCGCCGGATGCTGCACCGTCAGATGTTTCAGAAGCAACAATCGGCCTACTTTCGGATTTAAAGCATGATGACTTAGACACGCTTTCGTCGAATGCGCGAAAGAAAGTAGTTCAAGAGTGCATACGAATGGAAATGCTGAGCGAACTCGGCCTATGGTGGGACACTCCCATTCTGGGCAACCGCTCGCTCGCCAAGGCCATGACCGGACCTGCACGGCATAACGAGGCTCCTCCCAAGAGAAACGCACACCTCCCTCTGCCCGACGAATACGTCGCTGAACTCGGCTCTCGTGGACTGTGGCTCATATACGACCTTGCCCCAAACCTCTTTCGCGTCGGTGCCGAGTTAGTTGAAGTTTGGAAGCGAACCGACAAACCACATCTTGCTTCGGATACTGTGCGGGACACTCGGGGCGATGCGGCCCGGGAGTTGTTGGAGGCGTTTGAGTGGAGAGACCAGAACGGTAGTCTTATCGAGAGACCGCCATTCCCGTTGAACCTTCCTAAAGTGCACGGCTTCGGTGATGCGGTCGAGAATTTGGATGACGAGGGAGAGCAGCGCTGGCCTCCTCGTAACTACAGAGATTTCATGGGACTGCTCGGCACGGTCCAAGCCGCCCATTTGTGCGTCGGGCTGCTAAGCATGGGACCGAGGCGGTCTGAGATTCTGAGTCTCGAGCGAACTTGTGTCGAATACGCGGTCGACGGCCGTGCATACGCAGACGGCCGCACCTTCAAGCTGGTAGAACGCCATGAGGGGGAGCTACGTGATTGGCAACTCCCTGATGTAGCCGTGGACGCATTCGAACAGCAAGGTAGATTGGTCGCCCTTGCCGAGAAGGTCAACTCCCTCAGCCCGAAGCGTTCGCGACGACAAGCAGACAAGACAGCCAAGACACACATGTGGGGGCGCATCTCTGCTGCATATATGAGCAATGCGACTTTGCCGTTGGGTGACGTCAACCCAGCGCTTATCTCCTATGCGCGGAATCTCAATCTGGACACTGCGCCCGGAGGCCAAAACCTGCGTTCGCACCGCTTCCGCAAGACACTTGCAAGATTGGTCGCCTTGGCGCTGACACAAGCCCCACGGCTTCTTATGCAGATATTTGGACACAAGTCCATTGAAATGACTCTGTACTATATTCTTGCCGATAAGGAGCTTCGTGCCGAGATTGAGACCGTAACGCGTGAATTGCGAGTCATGCGCGCGAGAGATGTTGTCGAAACAATGGTCGGAGCCGATACCACTGGCGAAGCGGAGCATGGCGGATACGGCGGCCCGGCGGCCGAGACTATCCACCACGCCATCGAAGTAAAACGCGACCAGATGCACCGTCACGGCGCGGAGTGGGAGCTATCCAGTGCCACTGAGTTGGCCGAGTTGCTTACCCTGCAAGGCAAAGCATGGGAACAGGTACGCCCCGGTGTTATCTGCACCAAGTTCGCAGGCGAAGCCGGTCCTTGCAATAAAAGTAAGGGACGACCGGAACCCTCCAAATGTCAAAGCCGTTGCACGCACCGCTTGGAGGAAGGTTTCCTCCGGGAGGACCTTGACGGTGCCATTCAAGATTGCGTGACCGCCTACGAACGAGCCGTTGTTGACGAGGAATCACTGACTGCAGCGCACTGGGCAGCTCAAGTCCGCGCTCATGTGCCTCGCTTCAAAGACCTGATGAGGAAATGGATGACTCATCCGACAGTGAGCGCGTTGATGGCAAACAACGATACCAAGGTGCCTGCATGAAAGACAGTCAGGGAAAGCGAACCTATTCCGACGAGTCGCGGGAGCGGATGCGCGAGGCTGCTCTCGCGCGTTATAACGCCAATGCTGAGGCGACGCACGAGCGCGTCCGAGCAGTGATGACGACAATACAGGAAGAAATCGCCGCCAACGAAGGAATCTATCCACACAACAAGGGTGCAGTGTCGCTGGCCGAGGTCGCTCGTCGCGCCCAAATCCACCCCAACACGTTTCATAAAGACCGATATGTCGAGTTGGCTGGACAGGTAAATGATTGGTTAAAAACACTCAAGGAGGGCACTGTTGTCGGTCGGATGCGTGTTCGGAAGGAACTTGGCACACGTATCCAAGAATGGAAGCAACTGTACGAAGAGCTGCGCGAAACGCATCGCATAACTGAAACTGACTTGGCCCATGCCAACGAACTGTTGAAAGAGGCTCAGCACGAGAACGAAAAACTTCGACGGCGTGTTTCCGAATTGACCAAGCAAAAGGTATCGCCACTCCGAGCGGAGAACAAATAGAGATGCCACGCCCCAGCGTCATTCCGCAGGTGCTCGGTCGACTTGAGGCGTATCTCAACGACCGCGAAATGGAGTACCTTGCCCAGCCCGATAGCTCGCGACAGCCAACACTTCCTGCGACTCCAGATGGAAAGGTCAATGTCCGTGCGATTGCACAAGCCATTGACTTGAAAACGACGCAGGAAAAATACCTCTACGAGCGCGCTGAGCTCACTCAAATCATTAACATGATGGCCGAAGGGCAAGGTCTCTTGCCCATCGGTTCTCGACTCACGCAGGAAGCCGGAGATGCCGCCCTCCGGCAACGCATGGTCCGACAGGCGAAGGACGCGAAGGCTTCGGCACAAGCGGCAGTTGAAGCCCAGGCAGTCCAGGCCGAACTGCTCGAGAAACTGAAGGACGCTGCGGCTGAAATCGAATCACTTCGAGCCGAGAATCTGCGCCTACGCGCTCAGGTAGACGCCATGCATGCTGGCATCTTCGTGAGGGTCGAGGAGTGAGCGAAAACATCGAATGCATCGTTGTTGTAGAGCGTGTGCTCTCGCAGATGGAGGGCGGCTGCATCTTTACAGCGCGCCGCGAGAATGGCGATATCGTCCGCGTGAAGTTCGCCGGCCGAGACACACAGCCTCTGGCGGGTGATGCGTTCACGGTGCAAGGGTTACTCTCGTCGTATCAAGACCGGTTCGGGAAGAGTGTCCCTCAGATAGACAGCAAACGGATGAAACGGGTCGTTGCTCAAGGGCATCTTCTCGGGCCGTGGCTTCAACGCATGCCGAACATTGGCCCCAGCCGTGCGCAGCGGCTCCTGGATGCATTCGGCCACGCGTTGCCTGATGTGCTGCGTGACGCCGCGCGCATGTCAGAAGTGACCGCAGTCATAGACACTGACCGACCTGCTCTTGCGTCGCGTATCACGGCGCAGCTCTACGCCGCAATGGCGATGGATATGGGCGCGGTCAATATCAGGCTCGCGGAAGTCGAATTCCTCACGTTTCTGGAGAAACTCGGCATCCGCGAATCTCGAGTCGCGAATCAGTTGTGGCGCTTCATGGCGGGAGCGGACGCAGTTAACCGATTGCATCGCAATCCCTACGTGTCTGCAAGCCTCATGGATTGGAAGCACGCCGACCGGGTCGGCCAACGCCTGTTGCGCTCTGTCGATTCGAACGCAGACCTCCATCGGCATCCGGCGCGCTTGACGGGGGCCTTCAGCAGCGTGTGGCGAGAGGTGCTGTCTGATGGCGATACAGCCGTGACCGAAGAAAGGCTGTTTGCTCTGCTTGAAGAGCGCGCTGTTGATGCGCAGGCGGCGCTACGCTACGCGGAAGACCAGGGGCTTCTTCGTCGTGCGGATACGTTGGTGCGGGTGCCTGGTGCGGCATGGTTGGAGGACCAGGTAACGGCTGCGCTAGCGGCTATGGAGCAGCGTGCACCGCTCGTGTCGATTCCTGAACTCGACGCGTTGGACAGTCTCGTACTTGATGCTGAATCGAAAGTCGGTTTGAGACTGACTGATGAGCAGCACGCGGCCGTCGTCAAGCTTCTTACGATGCCTGTGGCTGCGTTGCAAGGCGGAGCGGGTGTCGGCAAGACAACGGTGATGAAGGTGTTAGCCACCGCGTGGGAAGCTGTTGGTGGTGACGTTGTGATGGGAGCGTTGGCTGGCAAGGCCGCATTGACGCTCTCACGCGGCGCTTCGTCTCATCATCAACCTCGGCTGGCCTACACGATTGCGCGGCTGATAGGGATGCTCGAGCGACAGGGAGAACAGGAACGCACGGGTACGACAAAGAGGCCGGCTTCTGATATCTCGTTCACCGCAAATACCCTACTCGTCATTGACGAGGCGGGAATGATGGATACCCCCAACCTGCATAGATTGCTCCGCTTGCTGCCAGGTGGTGCTCGCATTCTCTTCGCTGGCGACCAGGGGCAGTTGCCGCCCGTTGGAATCGGCAAAGTCTTCCACGACGTTGTCAGCGAGGGCAGCCGCGTTGCTCGGCTGACCAAGGTGCTTCGGCAGGCGGAGGACAGTGCAATTCCGGCAATGTCTGCGCTGATACGAGAGGGGAAGACTCCGAGGATTGAACCATGGCGCGGCGAAAGCCGGGGCGTGTATCTCGTGCCAATAGCCGACCTTGATTTAGTCCAGACGCAATTGAGAGGTGACACCGAACTGATGGTTGTCGCTGCGACACGGGCGACCGTGTCGGACGTCAACGAAACTCAATCGCTCAAGATGCGCCACCTGGACACTCCGACTCGTCGACTCGGGCCTCTTGCTACGGTAGCGGTCGGTGACCCGGTGGTTACCACGGCGAACCGCTATCAGGATGGCCTATTCAATGGGCTGCTCGGAGTCGTTACATCAATAGACGGGCCGACCATCACCGTCTTGTGGGATGGGGAGGCCGAGGCGCGTGCGCTGCCTCGAGAAGCGGAGGGCGATATCGAGCTCGCTTACGCCATCACTTGCCACAAGGCCCAGGGTAGTTCCGCGAGCGTCGTCTTGGTCGTCGTTGAAAGGTCTGCGCTCGTCACGCGGGAATGGCTTTATACCGCGATTACCCGAGGGCGTGAGCTCGTGCTGCTTGCTGGCGACGTCGAAGGCATTGAGCAAGCCATCAGCAGGCGTACATCACGCATTACTGGATTTAGACTGCCGCCGCCAGGGCAAATCCAGTCACTAGAGTGCACAGAAGACGCGTGACGCCTTCGACGGGTCAATGGTCAGGGCAACGCCCTGACCCCGCACGGAAGCCGCAGCGGAGCACAGGCCGAAGGCCGAGCACCGAACGGGTGAGTACGGGGCTTGCCATTGATGCGTCAGGGGTAAAACAGGCTCGCCCTCGGGGCAGCCGAGTCAGGACCGCTAGGTCCTTACCCGGCTGCCTCGAGGGCCCTGCGGCCCGGCGGGAGCGCTCCCCTCGCCTTAGGCGAGGGGCGGGGGGGAGTGGCGTCTTTGCCTGTAACATCACTTCGTTCAGGTTGTGGCCAATCCCCGAAACCCAAAAAAGTACAGAAGATGCACTAGCCACAACCCGTAAATGTCGATACCCAAGAGAGTTGTGGCTTGCCTGTCACCACTAGCCGAACCTTGAAAGCCCATGTTTATGGGGTTTTGGGAGACTTGGCTAGTGTTCCGCCAACCATAAACGCTGATGAGTTGCCCGAGTTCGATCGCCACGTGCTAGAGACCCTGCGCGAACCACTCGAAGTGGGCGCGATCACGATTTCGCGCGCCGCCTGGCAGACCGACTTTCCGGCCGCGTGTCAGCTCGTCGCCGCGATGAATCCCTGCCCGTGCGGCTGGCGCGGCGACCCCGCCGGGCGCTGCCGCTGCACGCCCGAAAGCGCCGCGCGCTACTTGCGCAAGCTGTCGGGGCCGCTGCTGGACCGCATCGACATCCAGATCGAGATTCCGGCGCTGCCGCCCGCCGAACTGGCCGCCCGCGCGAGCTCGAACGCCGAACCGAGCGCCGCGATCGCCGCTCGCGTGCAAGCGGCGCGCGAACGCCAGCTGGCGCGCCAGGGTAAAACCAATCGCGCATTGACCGGCCGCGAAACCGACGCAGTCTGCCAGCCGGACGCCACCGGAGAAGCGCTGCTGCGCGAAGCGGGCGAGCGCTTCGGCTGGTCGGCGCGAGCGCACTACCGGGTGCTCAAGGTCGCGCGCACGATCGCCGATCTCGCGGGCGCCGCGATGCCCGAAGCCACGCACGTGGCGGAGGCCGTGCAGTACCGGCGTGTGTTTGCCGAGCGATAGCCATGCACAGCGCTTTTTTCGCGGGAAAACGCCGCCGCTTTGCGTTGCGGCGAATGTGAATAGCGCCAATAAGTCGAAGTCAAGACTTGACTTATGCACATTTCGTCGTGTTGACCCCGGTTCTGTGCATGGTTCGCATTACGCCGGGGCCACTTTGGTAACCCATTGATTCTTCTACCCTTCTGGATATACAGAAAAGCGGCCAAAACTAACAGAAAGCCCACAGGACGGCCCTTTCCGGCCAACGCGGCGCTGTTTTCCACAAAGTTACCCACAGGTCCTGTGGGTAACCAGTAAACCCTCAATCAAATCCGGTAATTAGCGTGTTTACCTGCAGCGCAACCTTCACTTCGTCGCGCAAACGCCCGCGGCTGCGTGAGCGAAACATGGCGGTGCGAGGCGTACTGCGGAGTCCCAAAACTCAGTACAGCTTGAAAGATCCGAAGAACTGGTCGATCTGCTCGACCGGCGGCTCGCTGCGCCCGACGATCGCCACCTGGTAGGCCCGCGCACCCTTGGCGACGAGCCGCGCGTGGATCGTGCGCGCTTCGCCGTTGGCGCCCGCCTTGCCGGCCATGCGCATCTCCACGCCCTCGATCGAGCCGCCCGTCGCAAGCGGCACCGCCACCGCGTGCGCCTCGGCCGGCGCGCCCACGTTGCGCGCGAGGCCCGCGCGCAGGAACTCGAGCGCCTTTTGCTGCGTCGCGGGCTGCGCGTCGGGCAGATCGAGCGTGCCGACCACGAACACGTCGCCGGCGACTTCGGCCGTCTGCACGCGCATGCGCATCGGCGTGCCGTTCACGTCGATACTGCGCTCGTCCTTGTCGGGCTTGGCCGGCAGATCGACCGTGTAGCCGCTCGCATCGTTCGAAATCGTGCGCCAGTCGTAAGTGGGCGAGCAGGCGGCCAGCGCGAACGCGGCGGCGAGTACGCCCAGCGTCGCCGCGCGGGCCGGAACGAAGGCGGCCATCGGCAGATGCAACGGGAGTCGGGCACGGCGAAGGATGTCCAGGACCATGGGGCGCGGTTCGTCACGGAAGTGAAAGGTGCGCGACATTATCCGTCGGCGCATACCCGGATGTTGTCTCGCAACCGCTATGCCGGGAAATTCGGCGCTACAATATTTGCGCTCAACACCCGCGTCCTTTGGCGCACGAGGCAAGGCTCATGACCGCTGCATCCCCGAATTCCTCGAACAAGCGTTCCGGCGCGCTCATGCGCATCGGCGCGGCGGTGGTCGTCGTCGCGATCGCCGTGGCCGGCTACTTCGCGTTCTTCGGCAGCCAGCAGCGCGTGCCCGACGCGACCTTCACGCTGCTGTCCGGCCAGAAGGTCTCCACGCACGACCTCAAGGGCAAGGTCTATCTCGTCAACTTCTGGGCGACGAGCTGCACCACCTGCATGGCGGAAATGCCGAAGATGGTCCAGACCTATAACCGCTTCAAGGGCGAAGGTCTCGAGTTCGTCGCGGTGGCGATGAACTACGACGCGCCGATGTACGTCGCCAACTACGCGCAGACGCGCCAGCTGCCGTTCAAGGTGGCAATGGACGATGGTTCGGCGGCAAAGCAGTTCGGCAACGTCCAGCTCACGCCGACCACCTTCGTGATCGGCCGCGACGGCAAGATCCTCAAGCGCTACGTGGGCGAGCCGCAGTTCGCCGAGCTCGACCAGTTGCTGCAGAAGGCGCTGGCGACCTGATACGCGATTCGCGTAGCCAATAAAAAAGCAGCGGATATCCCGCTGCTTTTTTTATGCCTCCTTGTGCCGCTTTACGCCTCGCCGCGCGCCACCAGCCCATAGCGGCGAATCTTCTCGTACAGCGTGGCCTTCGCCATCTGCAGCCGCTCGGCGGCCTGGGCGACCGCACCGTTGCTCTGCTGCAGGGCGTCGGCGATCAGCGCGCGCTCGTACTGCTCCACGCGCTCCTTGAGCGGCAACGCGTCGTCCTCGCCGGCCGCCGCGCCGGCCGTCAGATCGTCGGGAATCCCGAGGACCCGCCGGTCCGCCGCATTGCGCAGCTCGCGCACGTTGCCCGGCCAGTCGCGCTGCGCGAGCCGCATGCGGTCGCGCTCGGTGAGCAGCGGCGCGGGACGCTGGTAGCGCACCGCCGCGTCGAGCAGGAAGTGTTCGAAGAGCGGCACGATGTCCTCGCGGCGCTCGGCCAGCGGCGGCAGCGCGATCGTCACGACGTTCAGCCGGTACAGCAGGTCGCGCCGGAAGGTCCCCGCCGCGACGTGCTCGCTCATGTCGCCCTTGGCCGCCGCGACCACGCGCAAGTCGGCGCGCACCGGCTGGTTCGAGCCGAGGCGCTCCAGCACGCCGTCCTGCAGCACGCGCAGCAGCTTCACCTGTAGCGAGAGCGGCATGCTCTCGATCTCGTCGAGAAAGAGCGTGCCGCCGCTCGCGTGCTCGAGCTTGCCGATCCGGCGCTTGGCTGCGCCCGTGAACGCGCCCGCCTCGTAGCCGAACATCTCCGATTCGAACATCGGCTCGGGCAGCGCGCCGCAGTTCACGGCGACGAACGGTTTGTCGTGGCGCGGCGAAAGCTCGTGCAGGCTGCGCGCGATCAGCTCTTTGCCCGCGCCGGTGTCGCCGTTGATGATCACCGAGGCGTCCGTCGGCGCGACGTTCGCGATGAGCTTGCGCACCTGTTCGATCGCCGGGCTCTTGCCGATGATGCGCGGCGCGAGCGTGTCATGCCCCGCCAGTTCGCGGCGCAGCGCGAGGTTTTCGAGCACGAGCAGGCGCCGCTCCAGCGCGCGCCGCACCGTTTCGATGAGGCGCTCGGAGGCGAACGGCTTCTCGATGAAGTCGTAGGCGCCGTCGCGCATGGCCTGCACGGCCATCGAGATATCGCCGTGGCCCGTCACGAGGATGATCGGCACCTCGGGCGCGCGCTCGTGGCATTGCGCGAGCAGATCGAGCCCGCTCATGCCCGGCAGGCGGATGTCGCTCACCACGACGCCCGCGAAGTCGGCATCGACGAGCGGCAGCGCGCCTTCCGCGTTGGCGAAACCGGCGGCGTCGAAGCCCGCGAGCTGCAGGCTTTGCACGCCTGCGCGGCGCACGAGTTCGTCATCCTCTACGTAGAGCACCCGGCCGGGCGTGGTGTTCACCATGTTCGTTCGCCATCCTGATTCAAAAGCCAGCCACACAACCCAGCGTCACAACCCAGCGTCACAACCCAGCGTCACAACCCAGCGTCACAACCCGGCGGCACGCGCCGCGCTCGCAGCATCCGCACGCGCGCGGCGCAACGTCAGCACGAAGCGTGCGCCGCCCTCCGGCACGTTGCTCGCCGTGAGCGAGCCGCCGCAGTCGCGTGCGATCGACGAGGAAATCGCGAGTCCGAGGCCAAGCCCCTGCCCCATTTCCTTCGTCGTGAAAAACGGCTCGAAGAGGCGCGGCAGCACCTCTTCGGGAATGCCCGGCCCATTGTCGCTCACCGCGATGGCGAGCGTCGCGGCGCTCGCCTGCACGTCGATCGCGATGCGCGGCGACGGCAGGCCCGCCACGGCGTCGAGCGCATTGCCGAGCACGTTGATGAGCACCTGCTCGAGCCGCAGGTCGTCGCTCTGCGCGCTCAGGTCCGGGTACTCGGCGTCCACATCGAGCGGCACGGTCGGTGCGCCGTCTTCCGTTAGCGTGAGGTCCACGCGCACGCCGTCGAGCCGCTTGCCGAGCAGTGCGAGCGAGTTGCGCAGCGCCCGGGCAACCGGTGCGCGAGCGCTCCTGGGCCGCGCGCGCCCGACGAACAGCTTGAGCTGATTGACGATCTTGCCCATGCGCTCGGTGAGCGAGCCGATCGCCTCGAGGTTTTCGGTCGCCGCCGCGTACTGGCCGCGCTCCAGAAACACGCGCGTGTTGTCCGAGAAGCTGCGCAGCGCCGCGAGCGGCTGGTTCAGCTCGTGCGTGATGCCCGCCGCCATCTGGCCGAGCGCGGCGAGCTTGCTCGCCTGAATCAGCTCGTCCTGGGTCGCGCGCAGTTCCGCCTCGGCGCGCGTGCGCTCCGCCACCTCGCGCTGCAGGCGCTCGTTGGCCTGCGAGAGGTCGGCGGTGCGCTCGGCCACGCGTTCGTTGAGCATCGCGTAGGCCTTTTGCAGCATCGCGCGGCTGCGCATCACTTCCCTCACGCGGGCGCGCCGCATGCGCCAGTAGAAGCCGAACAGACACAGCGAAACGTAGCCGAAGCCCGTCATGATGGTCGCGTTGCGCGAGGCTTCGAGCACAGGGTCGATCGACGACATGGTGACGAGATGCCAGTCGGGCTCGCCGAGCGAGCGGCGCGTTTCCAGGTAGCGCGGCGCGCGGATGCCCGCGCCCATGCGCACGATGTCGGCGCCGCCCTGCAATACGCGTTCGACGCTCGTCGGCAGCGGCGCGATCGGCTCGCTCGCATACTGGCGCGTGGCGTCGATCGAGGCCACCACGGCCGGCGGCAGCGGGCGCACCGTGCGGTACTTCCACGCGGGCACCGAGGAGAGAAAGATCACGCCGTGGTCGTCGGTGACGAGCAGCGGCTCCGAGGCATCGGTGCCCGGAAACCATTCGAGATTGAGCTTCACCACGGCCACGCCGACGATCTTGCCGTCGCGCCGCACGGGCTGCGACACGTAGTAGCCCGGATCGTGCGAGATCGTGCCGATGCCGAAGAAGCGCCCCACGCGGCCGTTCATCGCGTCGATGAAATACGGCCGGAAGCGGTAATCCGCGCCCACGAAGCTATCTGGGTCGCGCCAGTTGCTGGCCGCGATGCTCATACCGTCGGCGCGGATGATGTAGGTCGTCGTGGCGCGCGCGTGGCGGTTCACGTCTTCGAGATAGCGGTTGGCGGCGGCCACCCACTCGGGTCGCTGTTCGACCAGCACGTCCTGCACGAGCGGATGCTCGCCGACGATATAGGGCAGCGAGTCGTAGCGCTCCAGCGTGCTCTTGAGCGAAGCCGCGGTGCGGTCGCCGCGCACGGCGGCGTTGCGGCGCAGCGCGTCGATGCCGGCCTGCCACGTGAGCGCCCATGTCAGCGCGCAGACCGCGACGAGGCCGGCTGCGAGCGCGAAGAGGATGATGAGGCGGCGCGTCACGTGAGCGGCTTCCAGACGGTCGAGGGGATGAGGGAGATTGTGGCACACGGCCGCGCCGGGGCGTCCGGGTCGGACGGCGCGCATCGTGCCCACCCAGCCAGACTGCGGCCAGGTCAGACGGGAAAACAAAAACGGACGGCGCTCGCGCAGGGGAAACGCTTGCGCCGCCCAGCGGCCATCGCCGCGAAACATCGGGAGAACAGACATCGGCGGGCGGCGCGCCTTGCGGCTTGCGCGCGCCCGCCCGGCGCGCCTTATGCGCCTGCGCTTTCCTTCATTTCTTCGACCTCGCCGGAGAGCACGGCGCGCAGCTTGTTGCGGTCCAGCTCCTTCTCCCATGCCGAGACCACGACCGTCGCCACGCCGTTGCCGACGATGTTGGTCAGCGCACGGCACTCGCTCATGAAGCGGTCGATGCCGAGGATCAGCACCATGCCCGAGAGCGGAATGGTCGGCACCACGGCGAGCGTGGCCGCCAGCGTGATGAAGCCCGCGCCGGTCACGCCGCTCGCGCCCTTCGAGGTGAGCATCGTCACCGCGAGCAGCGTGAGCTGCTGCGTCCACGTGAGGTCGGTGTTGGTCGCCTGGGCGATGAAGAGCACCGCCATCGTCATGTAGATGTTGGTGCCGTCGAGGTTGAACGAGTAGCCGGTCGGCACCACGAGGCCGACGACCGAGCGCGAGCAGCCAAGGCGTTCGAGCTTCTGCATCAGCTGCGGCAGCGCCGATTCCGACGAGCTCGTGCCGAGCACGATCAGCAGCTCTTCCTTGATGTAGGAAACGAAGCGGATGATCGAGAAGCCCGTGAAGCGGGCGATCGCGCCGAGCACGACGAGCACGAACACGATCGACGTAAGGTAGAACGTGCCGATGAGCTTGAGCATCGGGATCAGCGAGCCCACGCCGTACTTGCCGATGGTGAACGCCATCGCGCCGAACGCTCCGATCGGGGCGAGCTTCGTGACGATCTTCACGACGCCGAACAGCACGCCCGAGATGCTGTCGATGAACTCGGTCACCACGCGGCCGCGCTCGCCCAGTTGCGTGAGCACGGCGCCGAACAGCAGCGCGATCAGCAGGATCTGGAGGATTTCGCCCTGCGCGAACGCCGAGGTGATCGTGTCCGGAATGATGTGCATCAGGAAGTCGACGCTGCTCTGGCCATGGGCCTTTTCGGCGAAGCTGGCCACGGCCTTGGCGTCGAGCGAATGGACGTCGACGTTGAAGCCCGCACCCGGCTTCAGCACGTGCGTGGCGATCAGGCCGAGCACGAGCGCGAAGGTCGAGACGATCTCGAAGTAGAGCAGCGCCTTGCCGCCCACGCGGCCCACCTTCTTCATGTCCTCCATGCCGGCGATGCCGGTCACGACGGTACAGAAGATGATCGGCCCGATCACCATCTTGATGAGCTTGATGAAGGCGTCGCCGAACGGCTTCATGTCGATGCCGATCGCGGGCCAGTAATGACCGAGGATCACGCCGATGACGATCGCCACGATCACCTGGACGTAGAGGACTTTGTGGAGAGGTTTCTTCACGATGGTTCCTGCAAATGAGTTAAGCCAATGGCCGAACGAAGCGAGTTCGGGCCGCGACAGGTCGAAACTGGGGATCAGCGAAACCGGAAGATGGGATCGGACATCGGCTGTCTCCTGTCGACGGGACTTGGCGCTTTAGCGCTTAGTCCCGTCCCATGCAACGCATAGATTTTTTTTGTCGCGGCCTGGGTGGCCGCGCGTTCTTAATTGCAAGGAGAATGCCAGCTAGCGCAATCTCTCACGCCATTGATTTATAAGGACTTTTATCCAGCGGACAAAGGCGCGAATCTGGTTTTCCAGAATCGCGCCCTTTGGATGTTTGGATTTCCAGAAATGCCAAAGCCCATGGCGAATCGCGTCACTGGTAGTCGAACGTGAAGACGAGCGCGCTGGACACGGGCCCCGGCGTCACCGGCGTGGCCGTGCGGTAATAGCGTGCGTAGAAGTCGTATTGCGTCTGCTGGCTAGCCGCGATAGAGCCCATGCCCACGCGCTGCTGGAGCGGCACCGGATTGAAGCTGCGATCGAGGATCTGCACGCCGACGCCGGCGGCCTGTCCTGGCCCACCCTGAATCCCGAGTACCCCGGCTGCCGGCGTTTGCACCGCGTATCCCGGCGCGGCGTCCATCGTGATGCCGACTACCGCGTTGTCGTCGCACCTCAGGCCAATCGAGAAATGCGTCGATCCGGCGCTCGCGCCCACGACGCCGAGCGTGCCGACGCTGACGGCCGGCAGGGCCACGGCGGCCGGGTAGTTCACGTTGCACGTGAGCGTGTTCAACACGATGATGCCCGACGGATGCAGCGCGGACTGCGCGTTGTTGTAGTTGAGCACGTAGCCAGTGTTATATACGCCGAACTGCCACTCCGCGAGCGCGGGGGTGAAGTCGGCGTTCGCCGGGATCGTCCCCGCGACCCTGACCAGCTGGAACGTCCCTGAAAAGCTGAATGCCCCGCCGGCCTGGATCGTTGAAATCTGGTCGTAGCACTTCTGGCTCGTGCCGCCGCTGATCGGCGTGCCCGAACCGTCCAGCAATTGCATGCCAATACCTGCTACGCCGGTCGAGTACAGACCAGGCGAGATTTCCTGCGACCCGCCGTCGGACGTACAGGCGACGATCGTGCTGCCGACCTCCACCGTGTTTGGAGACGCGCCATTGCGCTTGCCCAGTTCGCACGTACCGCTGATCGTGAAGGTCCTCGCGCTGCCGGGAATGACGGCCCCAACCGGCAAGCTGGTGGCGATCTTCAGGCTCGATCCGTACGGCAGATTGATCGGCAGCGACGGGGACGTGCACGATGCGTGAGCCGGGCCGCAAAACAAGCCGAGGCCAAACGCCAGCAAGGCCGCCACCCTGACGAGCCATCCCACGAGTTTCACACGTCTCATTGCACTCTCCTGTGTGTCCGAACGCAACCGCGCCCGTGTTCAGTCGCAAACCGAATCGATCGATGTCCATGCCGTGTCTTGCGAGCGATCCGCCGCCGGCAACCGGTATTTCATGCGGCACGCCTGCGCGCCGCCCTCGCCCCAGCTCACCTGAAGCTCGCCTTCGATATCCTGGAGCCCGCGCACGACAGCCCGGCCGCCCTGCGCGACCGTGCCGACGTCTTTGCCGGCCGCATCGACGATGCGCGCGCCGAACGGCAGCGGCTGGCCATCCTGGCCCTTCGCGCGGATCACCGCCGCGCGGCCCGGGTTGTCGGTCTCGAACGCCACGTGCACGACCGCGCCGGCCGTTGGGGCGACGTGCTGCGACGTCGACTTCAGCTCGACACTGACCGGCAGTCCCTTCGGGTCGATTTCGAGCTCGTTGCTCGAGAACGGCGTGAGATTAGAAACGAGCGCATGACCGAAGCGGTCCACGCGCAGGCCGTTTTGCGTGGCGATGCGCGCGCCGGCCGCGTCCTTCGCCTCGACGATCGCCATCGTCTGGCCCATCGTCGGTGTGAGCGCGACGCCGCCGCGCCAGGCCACGACGCCGCCCGCGAGCCCGCCGCCCACCTGCCGATAGCCGCTGTTCAGGGCCGCGCTCGCGTTGAGCGTGGCGAGCGGCGCAATCCAGGTCGCGTTCACGCCTGCGCCGGTGGTGCTGGCCACGTCGCCCCCGCCGGTGTGGTTGACGTTGACGCCATACGAGAACGCGTTGTCCGCGCCGAGCGTGCCCGAGACGTTCTCCTGCACGCTCACCCGCGCGAGCGTGTCGTGCTGAACGCTCGTCGTCGAGTACGGCGCATGCGCGCCGATGCCGAGCGGCACAGACACCGTCGCCATCACGCGGTTGTCCCAACGCTGGGAAGTGAGCGCGTACTGGCGCGAGGCCGATACGCCGTAGTTCACGCGCCGGAAGGTGTTGTTGTAGCCGGCCTGGAACTGCGTGTCGGTGCCGCCGCGGTTCCAGTAGTCGCGCATCGTGCCGCTCAGATAAAACTGGCCCCAGCCGGCCGGCAGCGCCTGGTTCAGCGTCATCTGGAAGCTGTTGCGCTGCAGCCCGCCGTCGTACATCGCGAGCCCGGCCATGCCGCTCGTGCGCAGGCGCATCGCGTCCTGCAGGCTCAGATAGCCGCTGCTCGAATAGCGGTACGCAGCGACCGTGATGTTCGTATTGGTCGGCACGACGAGCTCGCTGTACGACAGTCGCAGGCTCTGGCCGCTGCGCGAGGGCTGGCCGCCCGGCAGGGCGGTGTTCGCCTGTGTGAGGTCGAAGGCGAAGGCGCCGAGCGGCGTGTTCAGCGCCGCGCCCACCACGGCAGCCAGATAGCCTTGCGCAACGGTCGCGCCGCCGTAGCCCGTCAGCGCGTTCGTAAAGCCGTGCTGGACCGTGGCCTGCGCAAGCGGCGGCTTGCTGTCCACGAGCGCGTCGCGGTATTCGCCCGCCGTCACGGAAAAGCGCGTGATGCCGGGCCGCACCGCGAACGGCGCGGCGGCGTACGGCACCGCCGAGACGCTTTGTGTGCCGTCCGCCTCGGTCACCACCACCTGCAGGTTGCCGCCGTAGCCCGTCGGATACAGGTCGTCGATCATGAACGGCCCCGGCGCCACGTTCGTCTCGTACAGCACGTTGCCGTTCTGCGTCACGCGCACGACGGCGTTGCTGCGTGCGATGCCGTGGATCGTCGGCGCGTAGCCGCGCTGCGATTCGGGGTACATGCGGTCGTCGGTGGCGAGCTGGACGCCGCGAAAGCCGACACTGTCGAACATCGTGCCGTCCGTGAACGCATCGCCGATCGTCAGCTGGCTCCTGAGCGGCGTGATCGCGCGCTGCAGGTTCGTCTGGATCGACTGATAGTGCGTGCCATTGCCCGTCGACGTGGTCAGGCTGCCACTGTGACGAAAGCGCCACGGGCCGAGGTTCAGACCCGCCGTCAGGCCGAGATAGCCTTGCGTCGATGCATAGCCGTTCGCCTCCGAGTGATACGCGTTCGCGTTGTACTGCAGCAGCGCAGCGGGGATGCCGTCGTCCCAGTACTTCGGCTCGACGTAGCCGCGTGCGCGGCGGCTCAGCGCGGCCTGCGGCACGCTGACGTCGAGCCGCTGCTCGCCGTTATCGAACGATGCCGTCGCGTCCGGCACGAGCGACGGCAGCGCCACGCATGCGCTGGCGCCGGGCGCGAGCGCTTCGGCGGCGGCCGGCAACTTTGCGAAGTCGAGGCCAATGCGCTCGAGCAGTTCGCGATTGAAACACGGCACGACGCCATCGGCCGTTTCCTTGAGCGTCACCCTCGCGCGGCCCATCCATGTCTCGTTGACATAGAGGTCGGCACGATACTCGCCCGGCACCGCCACGTTGCCCTTGTCGAAGCGCGCCACGTCGATGGCCGGACCGACCTGCTGCAGGAACGCCTCGTTGAACTCCACCTGCGCGACCTGCGTGCCTTGCGTGCCCTGCGTACCCTGGGCCGATGCACAGCCGGCCGCCGCGGCGAACGCGAGCAGCGCGAGCGAGTGCAGCGGCGTCGGCGCGAACGTCGCAAAGCCACGGTAGAAGTTGCATGACATGGGCATGGTCCCTGGGTTCGGACAAGCCGATCCCCTGCCGCGCGGGCGCGGCATGATCGGGCGTGCATTCGAGGAGCGGCGCGCGTGCGCCGGATGACTACTGCGGCAACGCGGGCGCGGCGCCGGGCTGCAGCGGCGCTTCGGTATCGACCGGACCGCCGTAGTCGTTGAGCGAGCGGAATCTGACCTTCGCGTCCGGCGCCGCAGAGGCCGCGCCTTTCAGGACGAAGCGCTGCGTTTTGCCGGGCGCGACCATCTCGCCGTCGGAGGCCTGGGCGGTGCCCGCAGCGCTCTTCAGCGTCACCTCGGTGATCGAGACGTGGTAGGCGCTCGGGTTGCGTGCGATCAGCACCGCTTGCCCGTGGTCGCTCGCCAGTTGCCAGACGAGCTGCGAGGGCGCCTGGTCGGCGCGGCCAGGCAACCCGCCCGGACGGTAGAACAGCTTGATGCGCGAGTGAAACGCCAGTTGCAGGCGATTCGAGGCGGCCAGTTCACCCGTGGGCTTGGGCGGGATTTCGAGAACGTTGAGCCAGAACACCGACTCGCGGTCCTGCGCGAGCGGCTCGCCGGTAAAGATGATGCGCAGCGTCTGCCCTTTGCCAGGATCGATACGCGCGACCGGCGGCGTGATCGTGAACGGCACGTCGCCGACGCCGCTCGGCGCGGAGCGCGCATCGCCGCTGTCGGCCCACACCTGCACGAGGGCCGGTTGCGCGCCGACATTGCTCATCTTGAGCGTAACTTCGGGGTCCTTTTGGTTGTAAACGACACGGGTGCCGGCGATGACGACCGCCGCGTCGACGCGCGCCGCGCCAAAGAGCGCGACTGCGGCAAGACATGCTGCGGGAAGCAGCCGGAATGCGGATCGGACCTTCATGACTGGACCTTCGGACTGAAAACAGGCAAACCCGGCGCTGCAAGTCGGCGAACCTCGGCGCCGGCTTGCGAGGCCGTTACTCGTACGACATGGTGTACATCACGCTCGAATTCGCCGCGCCGGGCGTTGCGCCGCCCAGCGAGACGTATTGCGCGTAGTAGTTGAGCGTTGCCGAGCCACTGTTGATGCTGACCGACTGCGACTTCTGCGTACCATCTGGCTGGCCGAGCACGATATCGCTGAAGTCGGCGTTCTGCAGGCCGATCTCGACCTTGGTCGCGCCGCCGGCGTCGAGCGCGAGGTGGCCCGTTACCGGATCGATGGTCGGACCCGATTCGAAGAACGTGTGGACGGAGCCGCTGTCGGGCGTGCAACCCGTCAGGGCGATGTTGAACGGCGTTCGGCCCGCGGTTGAACCCACCGAAGCCAGCGTCGTTGCCGAGACGGTCGGCAGGCCGACGGTGAAGTTCGCGCTGCCGGTGCCGTTGCCGTTGATCGTGCAGGTCTGCGCGGTCACTTCCCCGGTGAAGGTGATCTGGCCGTCGGCAACCGTGTCGGCGGCGAACGCACCGTGTGCGCTCAATGCGAGAACGGCGACGCCGACGGCAGTCATGCTCTTTGCTTTCATAAAGTCACTCCAGGCTATTTCAATTGCGGCGGCGGCAACCAGTCATTGACTCCGGGACTGCCTTTATTATTCGTCATGCTAATCAATTAGACAGAATCGCTTGCGCCCGCCACCCATCCTCTTCGGACAACGCTTATTCTGGATGCTAGATGGCAGTGAATCTCTAGGACGTTTCCGAATAAGGTCTTTGCGTCCGAATTGAATTGTGAAATATGCCTAAATAACAGCAGCAAACAGGTTGCCCAGGGTGCATGTCAGGCGAACCGGCACGGCACGAGAGGGTGGACGCAAGGCGAACGCGCACGGCTGTGCGAAAAAGAAAAAGCCCGCTCAGCGGGCTTTTTTTTGTTGCGGGCGTACAGGCGGCGCGAGGCTCGTCAGACCACCCCTGCCCCATGCGCCTGCAGGTCGGCGTGATAGCTCGAACGCACCATCGCGCCAACGGCCGCGTGCGTGAAGCCCATCTTGTACGCCTCTTCCTCGTACATCTTGAAGGTGTCGGGATGCACGTACGAACGCACCGGCAGGTGGTGCTCCGAGGGCTGCAGGTACTGGCCGATCGTCAGCATGTCGACGTCGTGCGCGCGCAGGTCGCGCATCACCTGAAGAATTTCCTCTTCGGTTTCGCCGAGCCCCACCATCAGGCCCGACTTCGTCGCGACTTCGGGATGCAGCGCCTTGAAGTCCTTCAGCAGCTTGAGCGAGTGCGCGTAGTCCGAACCCGGGCGCGCTTCCTTGTAGAGGCGCGGCACCGTTTCGAGATTGTGGTTCATCACATCCGGCGGCGCGGCGTTGAGGATCTGCAGCGCGCGATCCAGACGGCCGCGGAAGTCCGGCGTGAGAATCTCGATGCGCGTTTCGGGCGACTGCTCGCGCACCTGGCGGATGCACTCCACGAAGTGGCCGGCGCCGCCGTCACGCAGGTCGTCGCGGTCCACGCTCGTGATCACGACGTACTTGAGCTTGAGCGCGCCGATGGTGCGCGCGAGGTTGGCCGGTTCGTCCGGATCGAGCGGATCGGGGCGGCCGTGGCCCACGTCGCAGAACGGGCAGCGGCGCGTGCACTTGTCGCCCATGATCATGAACGTCGCGGTGCCCTTGCCGAAGCATTCGCCGATGTTCGGGCAGCTCGCTTCCTCGCACACCGTGTGCAGGTTGTGCTCGCGCAGGATGTTCTTGATTTCGTAGAAGCGCGAGTTGCCCGTGGCCGCCTTCACGCGGATCCACTCGGGCTTCTTGAGCTTCTCGATGGGAATGACCTTGATCGGAATGCGCGAGGTCTTGGCCTGCGCCTTCTGTTTTGCGGTGGCGTCGTAGGCAACGGCGTCGGCGCTCGTGCCAGCGGAGTTTGCGGCGGGGTTCGCGGTTACGTCAGTCATGCTTTCGATCCAGTCAGGCCGCCGGTGCGACGTCAGCCTGCGGTTGCGGCGGTTGCCCGCCTGATATGGCCGCTTCGGCCGGGTCCATCGCGGCCGCGTAAGCGGCCGCTTCCTTTTCAGCCGCCTCTGCGGCCGGGTTCATCCCGGCCGCTTCGGCTGAAGGGTCTGTGGCAGCCGCTTCGGCTACCGTCGGAAGTATTGCTGCGTGCACCGTGAGGTGCGCCTCGAGCCGCGCCGCCAGCGTGCCGGCTACGTCGCGCCAGTTCGCCTGAACGCCGAGCGTGGCCATATCGACGGTTTCGAGACCTGCGTATCCACACGGATTGATCGCGAGAAATGGGCTCAGATCCATCGACACGTTCAGGCTCACGCCGTGATAGCTGCAGCCGTTGCGGATCTTCAGGCCGAGCGCGGCGACCTTGGCGCCCACATGCAAAGCGCTCGCGCCGCTGGCGCCTTCTGGCACGTAAATGCCGGGCGCGCCGGCCTTGCGCTCGCCCGCGAGATTATACGCCGCCAGTGTTTCGATCACGGCGTCCTCGATGAGCATGACGAGCTCGCGCACCATCAGCTTGCGGCGCCGCAGGTCGAGCAGCAGGTAGGCCACCACCTGGCCCGGCCCGTGATACGTGATCTGCCCGCCGCGATCGATCTGTACGAGCGGGATGCCGCTGTTCGCCACCAGCAGATGCTCGGGCTTGCCGGCCTGGCCAAGCGTGAACACGGGCGGATGCTCGACGAGCCAGATTTCGTCGGGCGTGTGGGCGTCACGGGCGGCCGTGAACTCGCGCATGGCGTCGAAGCTTGCTTGATAAGCCTCGTTGCCGCGCCAGCGCACGACGATGGGCGAACTTGCCGTTTGAGACGCGACCGCGGCCGCGTCGGGGTCGGAAGGAATTTGCGAGGGTGAAACCGGGGTGGCGCACATGATTTCGGGAGTTTACCGAATTCGGGACGAGCGCGCCGGGCATGCTGCGGATAACGGCGGCGATGGGTGGGCTCCCATCGCCGCCGTTCTTGAATGACGGGCCGTCAGGTCAAACCGTGCGCCAGCCGTCGCCGATGTGAACGCCTGCGCGCTGTGCGGCGCGCGCGGCCAGGTCGACCACGCGCTCACTGAGGCGCGCCGGCGCCGCGAAGCCCACCCACGCAGCCGCGCCGCCTTCCGCGCCGATCCACAGGCGCTCGCCGCGCCGCAGCCGCAGCGTGTGGCCGGGCTCGAGCCAGTAGTCGGCGGTGTCGTCGCTGCGCGTGACCCAGACAGTGCCGCACTTGACGGTCAGCCGCGTGCTGCGCGTGACGCGCACCGAGGCCGTTTGGTCGGCCGCCACTTCAAACGTGATATCCGAAGAAATTTCTCTCATTTCCGACTCCGAATGACCTGCTCCGATAGCTACAATCGTAGACACCATAAGGGATCGAGCAAAACGATCAATTTTCACGGCTATGTGAGAAAAAATACGATATGGATCTGCGTCAGCTACCCGCGCTGAATGCGCTCAAGGCCTTCGAAGCCGCCGCCCGCCACGAGAGCTTCTCGCGCGCCGCCGACGAACTCTTCGTCACGCACGGCGCCGTGAGCCACCAGATCCGCGCGCTCGAAGCGGAACTCGGCGTGGCGCTCTTCGCCCGCGACGGCAAACGCGTGCGCGTGACCGACACCGGCCGCCGCTACGCCGGCCAGGTGCGCGACGCGCTCAACCAGCTCGCGCACGCCACCCAGGAGATCCGCGCCGGCGACCGCGACCGGCGGCTCGTGGTTTCGATGCTGTCGTCGTTCGCGGCGCGCTGGGTCACGCCGCGCATCGGCCGCTTCATCGAGGCGCATCCGCAGTGGGACGTCGAACTGCAATCGACGAATTCGCTCACCGACTTCGCGCGCGACGACGTCGATGTCGCCATCCGCTTCGGCTACGGGCACTATCCGGGGCTGCATGCCGAGTTGCTGCTCGACGAAATCTTCTTTCCCGCCTGCTCGCCCGATTTCAACGGCGGCAATCTGCCCACCGACCCGCGCGAACTCGCGAAGCTGCCGCTGCTGCGCTCGGACGACGAACTCTGGCGGCCGTGGTTCGACGCCGCAGGCCTCCAGGACATGCCGGAACCGAAGCGCGGCGTGCTCTACCAGGATTCGTCGAACCTGCTTCAGGCGGCCATGGACGGCCAGGGCATCGCGCTCGTGCGCCGCTCGCTCGCCATGCACGAGATCACGCTCGGGCGCCTCGTGCGCCTTTTCAAGGACATCGACGGTCCGAGCCCGTGGCGCTACTACTTCATCTGCCCGCCGCAACGCATGCAGACCGAGCGCGTGCAGGCGTTTCGCGACTGGGTGTTCGACGAGGTCGCGCGCTTTCGGCGGCTCTACGAGGACGCGTGCGAAGCCGGTCCGCTGATGACGGCGGCCGCCGCGGCGCAGCGCGCGCGCGTGGGCGACATGCCCTGACGACCCACTGGGTGGGCGCCGGATGCAAAAAGGGCCGCACGTTGCGGCCCTTTTCATGCGAACGCCTTCTGCCCGCTTACAGCACGATCTTCACCATCGGGTGCCCGGTGAGGGCCCGATAGATGTCGTCGAGATGCGCCTGGCTCGTGGCGCGCACCGTCACGGTGAGGCCCGTGTAGTTGCCGCCGCTCGACGGACGCGTCTCGATGGTCGTGGCGTCGAAACCGCCGTCGAATTCGCGCAGCACCGTCACGATGGTGTCCTGGAATTCCGGATGCGTCTTGCCCATCACCTTGATCGGGAAGTCGCAGGGGAATTCGATCAGCGATTCTTTCGCTGCGGGGTGGTTTGCCTGTTGTGTCACGTTCATTTCTCCACTTCCTGTAGCTCGGCGGCTGATGCGCGCCATGCCTGCGCCTCGCGCTGCTTCGCGCGCTGGTACGCCGCGTGAAGCGCCGCGTAGACCGGGCCCGGCTTGCCGCCGCCTACCGGCTTGCCGTCGAGCGCGACGACCGCCAGCACTTCCTTGGTTGCCGAGGTCACGAGAATCTCGTCCGCCTCGCGCAGTTCGGCTTCGGCGATCTCGCGCGCTTCGAAGCGCACGCCGCATTCCCCGGCCAGCTCCTCGATCAGGCCGTAGCGAATGCCTTCGAGAATGCGGTTGCTGCGCGGCGGCGCAAAGAGCGCGCCGCCCTTCACGATCCACACGTTCGACGACGACGCTTCGGTGAGCCAGCCGTCGCGCAGCTGGATCGTTTCGAACGCGTCGTTTTCCGCCGCGTGCTGCGCCATCAGCACGTTGCCGAGCAGCGAGGTCGACTTGATGTCGCAATTCAGCCAGCGCTTGTCTTCGGCGGTCACACAGCGCACGCCGTGCTCGCGCTGCGCAGCGCCCGGCAGCTTGAGCGGATTGACCATTGCGAACACGGTGGGCGTGGCCGCCGCCGGGAAGGCGTGGCCGCGCGGCGCCACGCCGCGCGTCACCTGCACGTAGATGTTGGCGTGCGCATCGCGCGCGAGCGCGCCCGCCGCTTCGTTCGCCTCGATCAGACGCGCGACGAGTGCGCGCCAGCCCGCTTCGTCGAACGGGTTCGCAATGCCGACCTTCTCGAGCGAGCGCTTCAGACGCGCCAGATGCTGTGCGATGCGAAACGGCACGCGCACCGTGCCTTCATCATCGGCGAGCGCATAGACGGGCACGACTTCGTAAATGCCGTCGCCGAAGATGAAGCCGCGATCGAGCACGGGAATGCGTGCTTCGGCAAGCGGCGTGATCTCGCCGTTGAGCCAGACGAGCGGCTCGCCCGCCTGGGTCGCTGAAGCAGACGTCATGACTTCTTCTTGTTGACCATGAGCATGAGCGAATCCCACACGCGGCCCACGACACCGGCCTGCGGCACGGCTTCGAGCGCGACGAGCGGAACCTGCGCGAGCACCTTGCCGTCCGCGCCCACGAACTTCGCCGAGCCGACCTGCTGGCCGACCGCGAGCGGCGCGATCAGCGGGCCGGTGAGTTCGACCTGCGGCTTGGCCTTGTCGGCGGCGCCCTTGGGCAGCGTGACGAACTGATCCTTCTGCACGCCGACCTTCACGGCGTCGAGCGTGCCCTTGTAGACGCGCGGCGTCGCCACGGCCTGGTTCGCCTGATAGATGCGCGTGGTGTCGTACGCGCTATAGCCGTAGTTCAGCATCTTCAGGCTGTCCTGCACGCGGTCGTGTTCCTTCGGCTCGCCCATCATCACCGAAACGAGACGGCGGGAGGCGCCGCCCGCGATCGGACGCTTGGCCGATGCGATCAGGCAGTAACCCGCAGCTTCGGTGTGGCCGGTCTTCAGACCGTCGACGGTCGGGTCGATCCACAGCAGGCGGTTGCGGTTCGGCTGCTTGATGTTGTTGTACTTGAATTCCTTGACCGAGAAGATTTCGTAGTACTCGGGATAGTCGCGGATCAGGCGCGCGGAGAGCCTGGCGAGGTCGCCGGCCGTCGTGTAGTGATTCGGGTCGGGCATGCCGTTCACGTCGGCGAAATGCGTGTGCGTCATGCCGAGCTTTTGCGCCTCGGCGTTCATCATGTTGGTGAAGTTCGCTTCGCTGCCGCCCACGAGTTCGGCGAGCGCGATGGCCGCGTCGTTGCCCGACTGCACGATCATGCCGTACACGAGGTCATGCACCGAGACCGGCTTGTTCGCTTCGATGAACATGCGCGACTCGTCGTTCTTCACGCGGCGCACGGCTTCGCTCGGCTCGATGATCTGGTCCATCGAGATCTTCTTCGTCTGCAGCGCCTCGAACACGAGGTACGCGGTCATGAGCTTTGTGAGCGATGCGGGCTCGACGCGCTCATCGGCGTTGCCGGAGGCGAGCACCTGGTTCGCCGTTGCATCGACGAGCACCCACGAGCGCGCGTTCACCGCGGGCGGCGGCAGGCCGCCAAGCACCTGGTCTGCGGCCGCGCCGGCAGACACCTGCGCCTGCGGCTGTGCCTGCACTTTCGCGCCGGCGGGTGCGGGCGTGCGGGCAAACGCGCTCGCGCTCACGAGGAGCGTGGCGGGCAGCAGCGCTGCGAGCGTGACATTGCGAACGACGGAGGAAGGAACGAAAGAAGACGGTTGGCCGGAGGAGAGAAAACGCATAGGTTCAGGTCGGGCTGAATTGGGACGGGATGAACGTAGCGCGCCATGCGGCGCACGGTCGGTGAAAGCCGGAATGCGGGTGCCGTGCATGCGCCGGTCGCGGCGCAGCAAACACAAAATTGGCGAACATTATACGCGTCACGTCGTGGCGAATTTTCGCTAAGTCACACGTTTGCGCATACCTGTCGTGCATTTTTCACGCATTTCGCCGGGCATACGCGTGGTGACGAACGGCTTGCATCGGGCCCCGAAACAGCGGGGCCGACAGCGGGGCCAACAGCGGGGCCGACTGCGGGCCGACGCTTCAGCGCCACGCTTCGACGATGATGCGCTTGAGGATATGCAGCTTGCGGTGCAGGAAATGTTCTGCCCCCGGAATCACGACGATCGGCAATTCCTGCGGACGCGCCCATTCGTACACCGAGAGAATCGGCACGGTGTCGTCGAGTTCGCCGTGGATCACGAGCGTGTCGTCGCGCACGGGTGCGACTTCCCAGCGGCTCGCAGCCGTGCCGACGAACACCATGCGCTCGATCGCGCCGCCCGCTTCGAGATAGCGCTTTGCGACGTGCGAGAGCACGAAGGTGCCGAACGAAAAGCCCGCGAGCACGAGGGGCACGTCGGCCTGGCCCGGTTGCGCGCGCATGTGGGCGATGAGTTCGAGCAGGTCGTCCTGTTCGCCGATGCCGTTGTCGTGCGTGCCCGCCGTTTCGCCCACGCCGCGAAAGTTCGAGCGGTAGGTCGTGTAGCCGAGCTGCACCAGCGTGCGCGCGAGCGTTTGCGCAACCTTGTTGTCCATCGTGCCGCCAAAGAGCGGATGCGGATGCGCGACGAGCGCAATGCCGCGCGGCGTCGTGCCGGCGTCGGGCACGTCGAGCGCGCATTCGATCTTGCCGACGGGACCGTCGATCTGGAATTTTTGTGTCTGGGCGTTCATCGTGCGGCAGTCCTTACGGGTACTGTTTGGCCGTGCATGGGGGCAATCAGCGATCGATCTTCAAGCGCTCGACCACCTGGCCGTTCTGCAGATGCGAGACGACGATTTCGTCGATGTCGCTCTCGTCGATATACGTGTACCACGTGCCTTCCGGATACACGACGACGGCCGGACCCTCCTCGCAGCGGTCGAGACAGCCCGCCTTGTTGATGCGCACCTGGCCCGGGCCCGCGAGGCCCAGCTGTTTCACGCGCTTCTTCGCGTATTCCTGCATGGCCTGGGCGTTGCAATTCGCGCAGCTCGGGCGGTCCGCGCCGGGGTCGCGCTGGTTCAGGCAGAAAAAGACGTGGTACTTGTAGAACGAATCGGTCATGGCGTGAGGCACCGGTGAGTGTCGTGCAGGGAGCGCAGGCTTGCCGAAAGCGTCTGGCCCGCCTTGGCGGCAATAGATTGCGTGGCGCGCGAGCGTGGCAGCGCGGCGATCCGGTCGATTATAACGAGCGCGGCGTGAACGCTCAGGCCAGCGCCGCGCGCGCTCACCAGTCCTGGCGAGCGCGCTTCGCGGCGCGGCGCGCGCGCCGCACGAGCCACGCGCGTTCGAGCGAGAACGCCGTCCACGCGAGCGCGGCCCAGGGCCATGTCCAGGCGAGCCAGCGCGCGAGGCCGTTGAAGTGCAGGTAGCGGCCCTGCCGCCAGTCCGCGAGCACGACGTCGAAGTACGGGTTCACGGGCAGCACGTTCACGAACACGAGGGCCACCGCGAGCGCGAGCGTCGCCGCCGCGGCGCGCACGGCGCGCGGCAGGCGCAAGGCGAGCAACGCGAGCAGCGTGCCCCACACGAGGCCCGCGAGCGCCCCCGGCGTCGCCCAGTCGAAGATCAGCCCGCTTTGCGACTGCAGAAAGGTCGCGCCGACCTTGACGACGAGCGTCACCACGATCAGCGCGATGACGAGCCGCGCGCGCGGCGCCCGCGAGCGCATGGGGAGCGTCGCAAACGCCGCCGCGCCGAACAGGTTCAGCGTCGTGACGATCGCTTCCCAGCCGCTATCGGGCAAGCGCGCGGCGAGCATGTCGGGCAGCGAGCGCAGATGCCAGGCGGCGGGCGTCCAGGCGAGCACGGCGTCCTGCATCGAGCCGTCGAGGCGCTGCCAGAGCGCGCGCGCCCACTCGCCGAGGCCGAAGAGGCGCGGCGTGGGGTACATCGTCGCGAACGGCCAAAGCCCGGCGAGCACCATCAGCACGGCCGCGTCGCGCTCGAACCAGCGAAAGCGCAGGCGGCGCAGGAAGCCGCGCTCGAGCAGCGCGCCGGTGGCGGGCGCCGCCACGAGCGCGCCGAGCAAGGCGCCGAGCGCATTCGAGGCGAGATCGAGGTTGGACGCGACGCGCGTGGGCAGCCAGGTCTGCACGGCCTCCATGACGCCCGAGAGCAGCGTGCCCGCAATGGCGGCGAGCAGCACCGCGAGCCAGCCGCGCCAGCGCGGCCACGCCGCGAGCACGACGAGCGCGCCGAACGGCATGTAGCCGAGCACGTTGGTGACGATGTCGAACACCGTCCAGTAGCGCGGCCACGGATCGCCGAGATAGGCGAAGGGACTGAGGCCGAGCGAGCGCCAGCCGGTGAACGGATACCACGAGCCATAAACGATCAGCGCCGTGTAGAGCGCGAGCGCCTGGCGCGAGAGCGTCGAGGCCTGGCGCGGCAGCGACTCGCGCGCGGCGGCTGGCGATGACGCTGACGCTGATGACGCTGATGACGCTGATGACGCGGGCGCGGGCGTGTCGCCGCTGGCGATCGCACCGCGTTCGTCGCCAGCGCCCTGGCCGTTGCTTTGGCCACCGCCTTGACCACCCTCGTCGCCGTCCATCCCGCGCCGCCCGCCGTGCGGGGCGCGCAGCCGGAGCCGTCCCGCTTCGATCATGCCGCTATCCCGCCCTTGCCCCCCAATGTCACGCCGCGCATCGTGACCGCGCGACGCCTCTCCATGCCCCTCAAGGCGTGCCCGCGAACGACTGCGTGCTCAGCCACGCGCCCACCTGATTGGCGAAATCGTCGCTGGCCGCCTGCAGCGCACGCACGCCGCCCGCGGCGTCCGGCGTAGGCGCCGGCGCGCGCGTGGCGAACGAGCGCTGCGCCAGCACCCTGCCGCCTTGCATGAGCGTTGCGCGCGCCGCCAGCACGCCCGCGCTTTGCGTCGGGCTCTCGAACACCTGCTCGAACTCGTACAGCTCGACCTTGAGCATCGGCGCCTGCACGGCGTCGCCGCCCGCGAGCACCGTCGCTTGTGCGCCGAGCGACGTGCGCAGGTGTTCCGTTAGCAGGCGCGCCGGCGACATCGTCCAGCGGCTGTTCGCGTAGCGCGCCGTGCGCTGCGAGTCGAAATTCATCCGGTAGAGGATGCCGTCGTTATCGAGCGGCGGCGGCGCGCTCACGGCCAGCACCTTCAGGAGCGGCCTGGCACGCGGCGCGCCAGGCGCCGCGGAGGCGGCCTGAGCGCCTGGCGCTTCCTGCGACGATTGCAGCCCGAGGTCGTAGCGAGCCTCGTTGATCGCCGGATTGCTCGCACAGGCGGCGAGCAGCGCGCCGAGCGCGAGCGCCGCCAGCCAGGCTGAGCCGGCGGTTGCGGCGCGTTGCATCGATCGTGGCAGGCGTGATGTGCGTGACATTGCGTTTCCTTCTTTGGCGCGCGGCGCATGCGCCGCGCGAAACTGCATCGAATGGTGCCGCGTCAGGCCGTCGGGCAGCGGCGCGGCCTACTTCGTCCCCGCAGCCGACGGCCACGCAAAGCCCGCCTCGCCCGGCCCGGGCGCCGGCTGCGGCGCGCCGCCGAACAGCACGCTGCGCGGGCTCGTGCTGAAGGTGCCCGCCGCGCGGTCCACCGCGCGCATGGCCGAGCGCACGTCGTCGGTGAGCGAGTCGACGCGCGGCAGCGTGTCGTAGCCCACGCGCGCCGACAGGTCCTGGATCGAGACGTCGATCGAGGTGAGCGCCGCGCCCGCCTGGGCCGCCGCCGTGCCGGCCTTGTTCAGGTTGGTCTGGAACGGGCCGTCCGGGCGGTTCATGCTCGTGATCAGCGTGTTGGTCGACTGCAGCGTGTGCTGCAGTTCCGCCACCGCGCCCGGCAACTGCTTCGTGGCAGGCTCGAGCTGCCCGGCGAGCACGTTCACGCTGCTCGCGGCCTGCTGCAGGCTGTTCACGGCCTGCATCACCTGTTTGCGGTTGTCCTCGGAGAGCATTGCGTCGATGTCGCCGGCAATGTTGTCGAGCTTGCGCAGGAGCGCGTCGCCGCGGCGCTGGAGCTGGTCGAGCAAGCCCGGGCGCAGCGGCAGCTCGGCCACGCGCGCCGGCGAAGAATGCAGCGGCGAGAGGTCCACGCCGTTGTCGTCGAGCTGCACGAACGCGATGCCCGTCACGCCCTGCAGCGCGAGCGAGCCGAAGGTGGAGCGCGTCATTGGCGCCTTCTGGTCGACGAGAATGCGAATGCGGATCTGGCCCGGATGCTGGGTATCGAACTTGATCGACTGCACCTTGCCCACGTCGATCCCGCGAAACCGCACCGCCGCGTCCGGATAGAGGCCCGTCACGCTCGAGCGCGAAATGAGGTCGTACGGCACGCGCACGGACCGATCGGCGCTGAAGAAGACGACGACGAGCGCGATCACGATCAGCAGCCCTATCGTGAACATGCCCGCCCAGAACGCATGCGGTTTGTTTTCCATCGTCAGATTCCTTCTTTGGCGGCCGCGGCGCGCCGGTTGAGCCGGTCAGGCCGGATAGAGGCGTGCGCGGGCCCTACCACGGCTTGTACCCCACGGCTGCGGGAGCGAGCGCCGCCGGCGGCAGCTTTGCGCGCCGCTCGGGCGGCAGCGCCTGGAGCGCGCGGCGACCGCGCATGCCCAGAAAGTACTCGCGGATGAACGGATGATCGACGCTCGCCGCCTCTTCCACGGGCGCCGCCACGAGCACCCGGCGCTCGGCGAGCACCGCCACGCGCGTGGACAGCGCGACCATGGCGTCCAGGTCGTGCGTGACGAGCACCACCGTGAGCCCCAACGCCCGGTGCAGCGTGCTGATGAGCTCCACCACTTCGTCGGAGGAGCGCGGGTCGAGCCCGGCCGTGGGCTCGTCGAGAAAGAGCAGCTCCGGCTCCAGCACGATCGCGCGCGCGAGGCCCACGCGCTTGATCATGCCGCCCGACAGCGCGGCCGGCATTTTCGAGGCGTGCTTGCACGGCAGCCCGACCATTTCGAGCTTGAGCATCACGATGTCGCGCAGCAGGGCGGCCGGCACCTTGCCGAGTTCGCGCACCGGCTGGGCGATGTTGTCGAACACCGTGAGCGACGAGAACAGCGCGCCCTGCTGGAACAGCATGCCGGTGCGCGTGCGCATGAGGCGGGCGCGCTCGGCGTCGATGGTCGTGATGTTCTCGCCGAACATCTTGATGGTGCCCGAGGTCGGCTTCTCGAGCCCGAGGATCTGGCGCACGAGCGTGGTCTTGCCCGAGCCCGAGCCGCCCACCAGCGTGACAATCTCGCCGCGGCGAATTTCGAGGTTCAGATGCTGATGGACGACGTTGCGCCCGTAGCGCTTCGAGAGGTTGTGGACCTCGATCACCGGCTCGCCGATGGCCGGCAGCGGCAGATCCTGCGCGACCTCCTTGAGCGGCGTGGTGATCGTGCCGGTCGTTTTCGTCTCGATCGTCGTAACCGTCGTGCCAGTCGTGCTCATGAAAGCCCCACGTTCTGGAACAGGATCGCGAACACGGCGTCGGCGAGGATCACGATCGTGATCGACGTGACGACCGACGTGGTCGTGCCCTCGCCCAGGCTCTGCGAATTCGCCTTGATGCGAAAGCCGAAGTGACAGCCCACGATCGCCACCAGCATGCCGAACGCCACACCTTTGCCGAGGCCGATCCACAGATTGGCGATCGGCACGACGCTGGGCATCGAGCGCATGAACCACGAAATGTCGATGCCCAGCACGATCTTCGCCGCGATCGCGCCGCCTAGCAACGCAATGATGTCGGTCCAGATCACGAGCAGCGGCATCGCGATGCCGAGCGCGATCACCCGCGGCAGGATCAGGCGCAGGCCGTGCGAGATGCCCATCACGCGCATGGCGTCGAGTTCCTCGGTCACGCGCATCACGCCGATCTGCGCCGTGATGGCCGAGCCCGAGCGCCCCGCCACGAGAATCGCCGAGAGCACGGGCCCGAGTTCGCGGATCACCGCGAGGCCGAGGATATTGACGATGAACTGGTTCGCGCCGAACAGGCGCAATTGCTGCGCCGAGAGGTACGACAGCACGATGCCGATCAGAAACGCGACGAGCGCGGTGATCGGCAGCGCGCGCGCGCCGGCGTTGTAGATGTTCGCCGAAATCTCGATCCACGGCGTGACCTTGGGCTTGCGCACCACGAGCAGCAGATCGAGGATCACGCGCCCGAACATGGCGATGCCGCCGTACAGGTGGTCGAAGAACGAGAAGATCGCGAGGCCGAGCTGGGTGACCGGATCGATGCGCACGATGCGCTCCGCCGGCTCGCGCACCGAGTCGAGCAGGGCGATGCGCTCGAAGATGTCGCGCTGCGTCTGCGTGAGGTCGACGAGGTCGGTGGGCAGCTTGTGGCCCCAGACGCGCCAGAGCGCCTGGCCGCCCACGTGGTCCATGCGCTCCACGCCCGAGAGGTCCCATTCGCCGATGCGCTCGTCGGCGAGCGCGCGCAGACGCACCGCCGCACCGCCCTGGTCGCGGTCGCGCGCGAGCGCGAGCGCTGTCCACTGGCCAGACAGGCGCACGGTCTTTCCGTGGGTGCCGGCCGAGACTTCAAGGCCGGGCGGCGTGTCTTGATTCAAGGGTAAGCACTCGACGGACGGGGTGAGCAAACATTGTAGCGAACGCGCCCCGTTTCGTCGGTCCGAAAGCGCACGGTTGGCTTTCAGACACGAGGCGAACTGTGGGCAACTCTCTGGATAACTTGTGGACTGCCTGTGGGCGGCCTGTGAATTGCCTAAAGATTAAGCAAATTGCGCGGAAATCGGCGTGGTGATTGTCAGCTTCCGATCCCTTCGGGCACCTTCGACCCTGTGGACGATTCCGTGGATAACCTGTGGGCCGCCTGTGGGTGGCATGTGGATTGCCCACATTTCGGGTCGAAACCAGCGTGGCGGGCTGCCACCCGCGCCCCAGCCACTACAATATGAGACATGAACGCGACGCCCCCCACCCCCGAGACTCCGAGCGCCGGCGACTGGCGCATCGACCGCAACCGCGCGATCACGCTGTTCGGCCCGGCCGCACACGACTGGCCCATCGAGATCGTCGAGGAAACCGGCTCGACCAACGCCGACCTCATGGCGCGCCTGAAGGCGCTGCCGCAACAGCGCGACGCGCTCGCACGCCCGATCGTGCGCGTGGCCTATCTGCAGACGGCCGGCCGGGGCCGGCGCGGCCGCACCTGGGTCGCGCAGCCCGGCGACGCGCTGCTGTTCTCGATCGGCTGCGTGCTGCCGCGCCCCATCGAAGGGCTTGCGGGCTTGAGCCTCGCCGTCGGCTCGGCGCTGGTGGACGGCCTGCGCACGCTGCCCGTGACCGCGCCCGGACAAATCGCGCTCAAGTGGCCCAATGACGTGCTGCTCGAAGGCGACAAGCTGGTGGGCATCCTCGTGGAGACCGCCTGGACCACCGCCGACGCCACGGCGGTCGTGATCGGCATCGGCACGAACGTGCGCGGCGAAGATGCGCTCGCCGCCAGCGTCGAGGCGCTCAACGCCGCCGGCGGCAGCGCGGCGGTCGTGCCCGGCACGACGCCCACGGCGCTGTCGCGCGCGTGGCCGAACGCCAACCTCACCGACACGCTCGCCGCCGAACTCAACGCGCTCGAAGCCGCGCTGCAACGCTTCGGCGCGGCGGGCTTTGCGCCCTTCCAGGCGCGCTGGAATGCGTGCCACGCGTACGCGGGCCGCGAGGTCGCCATCTACGAGCAAGGCAAGGAGCTGCTGCGCGGCACGGCGGCCGGCGTGGACGAGCGCGGCCAGTTGCTCCTCGATACGCCGGGCGGGCGCGAGACCGTCACGGCCGGCGACGTGTCGCTGCGGCTCGCGGACAGCGGTGCATGAGCCGCGGCCCCTTCCTCCTGATCGACGCAGGCAACAGCCGGATCAAATGGGCGCTCGTCGCGCCAGACGGGTCGCGCCTGCACGCGGGAACGATGGATCATGTGCGCGACGACGATGCGCAATCCACCAAGGCCGCACGCCAAACCGGAAGCGAAGACTGGGCGACGCTGCCCCGGCCCGCCGGCGCGTGGATCTCGAACGTCGCGGGCGCGGCAGTCGGCGAACGCCTCGGCGCGCTGGTGGAGGCGCACTGGCCCGGCCTCTCGCGCACCGTGGTGCGGGCCTGCGCGCAGCAGTGCGGCGTGACGAACAGCTATGCCACGCCCGACGCGCTCGGCAGCGACCGCTGGGCCGGCATGATCGGCGCGCACGCCGCGTATCCGGACGAGCCGCTCCTGATCGCGACATTCGGCACGGCCACCACGCTCGAAGCGCTGCGCGCCGACGGCACGTTCGTCGGCGGCATGATCGCGCCCGGTTTCACGCTCATGATGCGCTCGCTCGGCGAGCACACCGCGCAACTGCCCGTGGTCGCCGGCGGCATGGCGAATGCTGCTCACCCCGGCATCGCCTTCGCCACCGACACGCGAAGCTCGATCTCGGCGGGCTGTGCGCTCGCGCAGGCCGCGCTCATCGAGCGCGCCTGGGCCGATCTGCAGGATGCGTGGAGGATGCCGGTGCGGCTCGTGGTGAGCGGCGGCGCGGCGGCCGAAGTGACAGCGGCGCTCAAGGTGCCGCATACTCGCCACGATGCGCTGGTGCTGTCGGGCCTCGCGCTCATCGCGGCGCAGTCCTGAGACGCGCGCGACCCACGCGCCGCCCACATCTGGCCCTGAAACTGAACGAACGATTTCGAAGGAGCTTCACACGATGCTGCGCTGGCTGATCGCCATTCTGATTCTCGCCAACGGGCTGGCCTTTGCCGCCATTGGCGGCGTGTTCGGCCCGACGCCCTCGTCGGGTACGCGCGAAACCCAGCACCTGAACCGGCAGATCCACCCCGAGCGGCTGGTGGTGAAGGCAATCCGGCCCTCCGAGTCAGCCGACGTGCCGACCGTCGGCGGCCCGGTGGCGGATCCGTCGGTGCAGGCGTCGACCCTCACGCAGTAAGCCACGCTTCAAACGCAACCGGCCGCAGGCTGGGCACGCCCAAACCTTGGGCGGCCCGGCCTGCGGCCGGTTTTGCATCGTCCGCCGCACGGTGCGGACGGACGCCGGAACTTACTTCGATCCTTCCTGCGCGCGCACTTTCTGCAGCAGCTTCGTCGTGGAGCGGTCGTGCTCGAAAGCGATTGCGAGCGCCCGCCCGCCCCAGCCGCGCACCAGCGCCGACTCGGGCAGCGCGTCCATGTCGTAGTCACCGCCCTTGACGAGAATATCGGGGCGCAAGGCACCGATCAGCTCGACGGGCGTCTGCTCGCCGAACTGCACGACCCAGTCCACGCTCTCCAGCGCCGCCAGCAGCGCCATGCGGTCGTTCTCGTTGTTGATGGGGCGGTCGTCGCCCTTGCCGAGCATCTTCACCGAAGCGTCGCTGTTCACGCCGACGATCAGCGTGGCGCCCAGCGCCTTCGCATCGGCGAGATAGGTGACGTGTCCGCGGTGCAGGATGTCGAAGACGCCATTGGTGAACACTACAGGGCCGGGCAGCGAGGCGCGCAGTTGCGCGAGCGCCGCGCGGGTCGTGATCTTGCGTTCGAAGGAAGCGGGCATGGAATGAGGCTCGGATAAAAAATAGGCGCGGATCGCATCGGGCAAGCCGCATGGGTCAAGCCGCATAGGGCAAGCCGCTGAGACGCGCGCCAATGAAAACGGCCCGTCACGCGAGAAGCGCTTCGGGCCGTCCCGGTCGCGGCGCGCCACCAGCCACGCACGCGAGATGTCCCGGCGCGTCAGGCCGGCAGTTGCGTGCCTTGCTCGGCTTGCAGGCGCTGCACTACTTCCTTGCGATAGCGGTTCAGCTCCTGTGCCGTGGTGAACGTGCGCTCGAACAGGATCGAGAGGTTGTGCAGAATGCGCTCGATCACCTTCTTTTCCCAGCCGTCGTCGAAGCGGATCTGCTCGTCGAGCCAGCGCTCGAGCCATTCCGGGTCGGGCAGGCGCGACTGCACGGTGTCGCGCGGGAACAGCGCCTGGTTCACGTGCAGGTTCGTGGGGTGCAGCGGCTTTTCGGTGCGGCGCGCCGAAGCCATCAGCACGCCGATCTTCGCGAACGCCGCGCGCGCGACGTCGCCGAAATTGGTGAGCGCCTTCTTCATGTAACGCAGATAGGCGCCGCCGTGACGCGCTTCGTCGCGCGAAATCGTTTCGTAGATGGCCTTGATGACCGGCTCCGTGTGCCATTCGGCGGCACGGCGATACCAGTGGTTCAGGCGGATTTCGCCGCAGAAGTGCAGCATGAGCGTTTCGAGCGGCGGCGCCGGATCGAACTCGAAGCGCACGGCGTGCAACTCTTCTTCGGTCGGCACCATTTCCGGCTTGAAGCGGCGCAGGTATTCCATGAGCACGAGCGAATGCTTTTGCTCTTCGAAGAACCACACGCTCATGAACGCCGAAAAGTCGCTGTCGTGATGGTTGTCGCGCAGGAACATTTCCGTGGCCGGCAGCGCCGACCATTCGGTGATCGCGTTCATCTTGATGGTCGCGGCCTGCTCATCGGTAAGGAGCGACGCATCGAACTTGTCCCAGGGAATGTCCTTTTCCATGTCCCATCGGACCGATTCGAGCGATTTGTAAAGTTCCGGATAAAGCATCGTGTTCATAGTCCCGCCCCTGATCTGCGCATAACGCGCGCATGACGAATTCGTAGCGTGCCGCGTGCCCGCATACAACGCGGCCGCGCAGGCAAAAAGCATTTAATTTTACGCGGTATCCGGCCCTCTGGACGCAATCGCAGACCGGCGAACGCAACACGCGTTGCCCCACGACAATCCAGCCAACCGGAATGAAGGCGCCGTCGTGGATTCTGGGTAGCTGCTCCGTTCCTTGAACCCGGCCGCCTGATACCGCTGATCACCACCGATACCCGCGAGGCGTGCGAGCCGTCGCCGCGGGCCTCTGCGACACAATGCCGCACTCTAGCACCCCACGTTCGACGTCCTGTTGCCACACCTTGCTGGCTGATTTTCCAATGGGCAGACATCCCACCCGTCAAGGCCGCGGAACCTGCGCGGCGAAGCGCCGCAACGCCGCCCGCAACTCCCACAAATGACCAGAAAAACCTTACACAATAATAGCATGCCGATGTTTCAGTTCCGCCGCACCCCGAAATCCATGATCGCACCGTCTGTCGGAGCTTTGAGCCAAGTCAAAAGAACATCACTTTGAGCGAGCGTGTCGTGGTAACCCAGCTCGATCAATTCCCGGGTGAATTCACGCTCGAACAGCAAATAACTCGCGAACGCCGCGCCCGAAGCGCGGTTGCCGCCCATCGCCCCCAGCAGCATGCGCACCGAGCGCGGCAACTGCTGCAAGTGGCGCGCGGCAATCAGTTCGATACGCTCGCTCGGCGCGATTGCGAGCACCTCGACATGCCGCCAGCCGCTCTCCGGCTCCACCGTATGCGGCAGTTGCAGGACCATGCGGTTCACGTGCTCGATGCGCTCGATATCGGCGCCGAGCGAGTCGAGGAACACGCTCGCGAGCACCTGCTGGCCGATCTGCGCGAGCGTCGGATACCGGTCGATGTCGGGGCGCGCCGCGGGCACCTCCGGCGTGGGCGCCGCTGCGCCCAGCACGACGATGCGCTGCGCGCCGAAGTGGATGGCCGGCGAGAGCGGTGCGATCTGCCGGATCGAACCGTCGCCGAAATATTCGTGACGGCCGTCGAGTTCGAGACGCACGGCCGGGAACACGTACGGAATCGCAGCAGATGCGAGCACATGGGCAGGCGTGAGCGCGACCATGCGCGCGGTACGCTGCGCGCGCCGCCACGCGGTAATCGGCTCGCACGCCTGATAGAACGTGACATGCCGCCCCGACGAATAGCTGAGCGCCGTGACGGCGAGCGCGTAGAGTAGCCGCTCGTCGAGCATCTGTTCGATGCGATGGAAATTGAGCGCGTGCGGGAGCATGCGCGCGAGCGGCGTGCTGTCGAACAGGGTGCGTGGCGCGGCGTGCGCGCCCACGCTCGATACGGCCCAGCCGAACGCGAGCGCGGCGAGCCAGCGCGCGCCCGCAGCCGCGACGCCGGGCCAGTCGGTGCGATAGATCTGGCTGGCGCGCATGTCCGACCAGACGTCGACGAGGCGCGCCGCGCCGTGCGCGAACTGGTCGGCGTGACTCGCGATCGAGGTAGCATTGATCGCGCCAGCCGAGGTGCCGCAGATCACCGTGAAGGGCATGGCACGGCGCGCCGGCTCGGCCTGGCCGGCCAGCTCCGCAAGCGCGCGCAAGGCGCCGGCCTGGTAGGCCGCACGCGCGCCGCCGCCCATCATCACGAGCGCAAGCCGCATGATGCCGACGCTCCCCGTTGTTGTTCAGCTTTTGTCCCGCGGTTGCCCTGCTGTTGCCTTTCTGTTGCGTCCCGCAGGACGGTTCTTCGTGACGTGACGCCGCGCGCCTTATTCCGGCTGTGCCGGCGCCTTCTTCGCGCCGCGCGGCACGCTGCGGCCCGCGCCGCCGCTGTTGCCATTGCCGTTGCCGGTGTTGCTGCTCCGCTTGGCGGTACTGCTGCGTTTCGCCGGGGCGGCTTCGGTCTTCGCCTGCGCCTCGCTCACCGCTTCGGCGGCCGCTTGCGCGGCCTGCGCCGCGGCGGCGGGCTGCGCCATCGCGAATTGCGCGAGCTGGTTGAACTGTGCCTGCACGAGATTCCACCACGAACCCGCGTCGAAGCCCGGCGGCGCGGATGCCGCGCCCTCGGGTGCTGTGCCTGCGTTCGCGGCATCCGGCTCGGCGCCCCGCTCGCGCGCGGCGCCCGTTCTCGGCGCTTCGGATTCGGCGTGCGTCGGGGTCATCTGCGCCTGCGCGAACGCGCCGAACGCACGCAGCGTGGTGAGCGTAGCGCGCTGTACCTCGAGCGCCTGGATGGCGGACTGCAACATACCGAGATTGAGCTTGAGCCACTGCTCGACGGCGCGCAGATCGGTGATGCGCTTGTCGAGTTCCTCGATGTTGGTGAGTGGCGTCATCATGTCGGTCATCATCGAAAGCGGCGGGCCAAAGGCTTGCGCCACGCCCGGCTCGCCCCCCGGGAACGCGCCGCCGAACGGCGTGAGGCGCATCATCCCCCACATCTGGTCGAGCATTTCGGCGGGCGGAAAGCCTGGAAAGCCCGGGAACGGCGGCATGGTGCCTGCTGAGTCGGTCATGCGGAACTCCCTCGCATAGATAGGTGGTCAAATGCGCGCGCGTGGGCGGCACGAAACGATCTCTTCGATGATAGCGCGCGTAAAAGCAGAAATCGGCAGAAAGCACGAACCAAAATGCGTCAGAATGGATCGCCGCCCGGAAATTCCGGCGCACGCCGCTCGCGCAGCGACTGCACGCCCTCACGCACGTCGGGTCCCGCAAAGCCCATGAATTCGAGCGCAAGCGACGTGTCGAAGGTCGGCCCCGCCATGCGCAGCCAGTTGTTGAGCGCGTACTTGGTCCAGCGCACCGCGGTTTGCGAACCGTTGGCGAGGCGCTTCGCCACTTCGAACGCCTTCGGCAGCAGGTCGTTCTCGTCCACGGCGAGCGAGACGAGGCCAATGCGCTCCGCCTCCTCGCCGCTCACCGGCTCGCACAGCAGCAGGTAATACTTCGCCTTCGCCATGCCGCACAACAGCGGCCACACGATCGCCGCGTGGTCGCCCGCCGCGACGCCGAGGCGCGTATGGCCATCGATGATGCGCGCCGTTTTCGTGGCGATGGAAATGTCAGCCAGGAGTCCCGCGACGAGCCCCGCGCCCACTGCCGGACCGTGCATCGCCGAGACGATCGGCTTGCCGCAGTTGATGACGTTGTAGACGAGGTCGCGCGCCTCGCGCCACACGCGCGCGCGCACGTCGAAATGCGTGGCCATGTCCTCGACGAGCTGCAGGTCGCCGCCCGCCGAAAAGCCCTTGCCCTCGCCGCGAATCACGGCGACGCGCGCGTCGGGATCGCGGTCCACGTCGCGCCAGATCTCGGCCAGTTCACGGTGCATGTTGGCGTCGGCGGTCGCCAGACTGCTCTTGTTTGCGCCCTCGCCGCTCATCACGATCTCGACGATGCCGTGTTCGTGCCGCCGCACGCGCAGAGCCTGATAGTGGGCATAAAAAGGATCGTTCATGCGCGGACCTCCTTTGCTTCGGATTGCTGATTACGTGAAAGCGATGGCAGTGCCGCTCATCAGTGCGGCTGATACACCCACTTGCCGTCGCGGATCTCGACCATCACGCGCGCTCGCGCGTCGAGGCCGAGGTGATCGGTGGCGCTCATGTTGACGACGCCATTGGTGTCATGCAGTCCGTGCGTTGCTTCGAGCGCGTCGCGCAGCGCGTGGCGAAACGCGGGCGTGCCAGGCGCTGCCGACTTGAGCGCGACGGGTATCGCGTTCTGCAGCAGAAGTCCCGCGTCCCACGTGTACGCGCCGAACGCCGACACGGTGCCCGCGCCGTTACGGGCTTCGTAACGCGAAATATAGTCGAGCGCGAGGCGCCGGCCGGGCTGGTCCTCGGGCAGCTGCGCGGCCACGAGCACCTGGCTTGCGGGCAGGAAGGTGCCATTGCAGTCGGCGCCGCACACGCGCAGGAAGTCGCGGTTACCCACGCCGTGGTTGTGATAGATGACGCCCTTGTAGCCGCGCTCCTTGAGCGCCTTCGGCGGCAGCGCGGCAGGCGTGCCGGCCGCGCCGACCACGACGGCATCGGGGTGCGCCGCGACGATCTTGAGGACCTGCCCCGTCACGCTCGGATCGGTGCGATTGAAGCGTTCGTTCGCGACGAGCTTGATGTCGTGCTGCTGCGCGGCCTTCGCGATCTCGGCATAAAACGTCTCGCCGAGCGCGTCGGCCTGGCCGATATAGGCGAGCGTCTTCACGTTGTGCGCGGCTGCGTGCTCCATGATCGCACCGGCCATCATCGCGTCGGTTTGCGGCGTCTTGAACATCCAGTGGCGCTTGTCGTCGACGGGCTCGATGATCTTCGCCGACGATGCGAGCGAGATCGTGGGCGTCTCGCCTTGCGCGATCACGTCGAGCATCGCGAGCGAGTTGGGTGTGATCGACGAGCCGATGATCGCGTCGACATGCTGTTCGTCGATGAGCTTCTTCGTGTCCTGCACGGCCTGGGTCGTGTCGGAGGCGTCGTCGAGCACGATGTACTGAACTTTCTGACCCGCGATCTCGGTGGGGAACATCGCGGCGGTGTCGCGTGCGGGAATGCCGAGCGAGGCGGCCGGGCCCGTGAGCGAAAGCACGAGGCCGATCTTGACCTGCGCGAGCGCAAGCGTGGGCGCACAGATACCGAAGAGCGAGGCGATGCGTACAGCAAGACGGCTGGGGCGAGAAGCGTTCACGGTGTCTCCTTGTCGTTCGTTTTACGTTTGGATGCTGCGTGCTTCTACGGCTCGTCCCTTGACTGGTCTCCCCGATGCGCTCGAAGAAAAAGGGCGTTCGCCAGTGTAGCCGCACGCGTGGCGCGCGGCATCCGGCGAAACCCTTCAGCGCTTGCGCGTCATTGCTCGCCGTGGAGCGACGCCACAGCCTGATCGATCGCGCCGAAAATCGACTTGCCCGCTTCGTCGAGCATCTCGATCTTCACGCTGTCGCCGAACTTCATGAACTCGGTGCTCGCCTGCCCGCTTTCGATCATTTCGAGGCAGCGCTTCTCGGCAATGCAGCAGTAGCCGCGCTTCGCGTCCTTGTTCGAGACCGTGCCCGAACCCACGATGGCGCCCGCGCGCAGATTGCGCGTTTTCGCAGCGTGCGCGATCAACTGGCCGAAGTGGAACACCATGTCCGTGCCGGCATCGGGCTGGCCGACCTTCTTGCCGTTCCAGTGCACGATGAGCGGCAGGTGCACGCGCCCTTCGCGCCAGTGCTCGCCGAGTTCGTCGGGCGTGACCATCACCGGCGCGAACGCGCTGGCCGGCTTGCTCTGGAAAAAGCCGAAGCCCTTCGCGAGTTCCGCGGGAATGAGGTTGCGCAGCGAGACGTCGTTGACGAGCGTGACGAGCCGCACGGCCCGCAACGCTTCGTCGGGGCTCACGCCCATCGGCACGTCGCCGGTCACGACGGCCACTTCGGCTTCGAAGTCGATGCCAAACGCCTCGGACGCGCACACGATGTCGTCGCAAGGCCCGATGAAGTCGTCGCTGCCGCCCTGGTACATGAGCGGGTCGGTCCAGAATTCGGCGGGCATCTCGGCGCCGCGCGCGCGACGCACGAGTTCGACGTGATTCACGTACGACGAGCCATCCGCCCATTGGTACGCACGCGGCAGCGGCGCCATGCAATCGCGCGCGTCGAAGCTGAACGCGTTGCGCGCACGGCCGTAGTTGAGCGCGTCGTACAGCTCGGCGAGCTGCGGCGCGTAGAAGCGCCAGTCGTCGAGCACGCGCTGCAGCGTGGGTGCGATCGCGTCGGCGATGGCGGCGCTGCGCAAATCGCGGGAAACGACGATCAGCTGCCCGTCGCGGGTGCCGTCCTTGAGCGTGGCAAGTTTCATGGAATCAGACGTGAGTGACGATAAGGGAAATGTATTCTACGATGGTGAATCGGCGGGCCCCAAGCGGGCGAGCCGTATGCCCCCAGTCGCCGTACGTTTGAACACCACAACGCATCCATGCCGCCAACCGTCCGATCCGCCTCGCCGCGCGCGAGCGCCACAGACGCCACGAACGCCGAAGATCTCGCCGACACCCTCGACACCGCTGACGCCCCGGAAGGCGCCGAAGCCGGCGAAGAAAAACTGCGCTCGGGCATCCAGTCGATCGAAGTGGGTTTTCGCCTGCTCGAAGTGCTCACCGGCGAGCCGCGCGCGATGATGCTGCGCGACCTCGCGCAGCGCGCGGGCATGAGCCCGGCGAAGGCGCACCGCTATCTCGTGAGCTTCATGCGCCTCGGCGTGGTCGCGCAGGACCCGCTCTCGGGGCGCTACGAACTGGGCGGCTTCGCGTTGCAGCTCGGACTCGCGCGCCTCGCGCGCGTGGACGGCGTCAAGCTCGCGCGCCTCGCGCTCACCGAATTGCGCGACACGCTCGACATCACCGTGGGCATCGCCGTGTGGGGCAACCAGGGGCCGACCGTCGTGCACTGGCTGGAGTCGAGCCACCCCGCGAAAGCATCGCTCAAGCTCGGCGACGTCATGCCGATGCTCAGTTCCGCCACCGGCCTGCTGTTCGCCGCCTATCTGCCGCGCAGCAAGACCGCCCCGATGATCGAGCGCGAACTCGCGGGCGCACAGCACTACTCGTACGGCTCGACACCGCGCACGGCCGAAGCGCTCGAACTGGCGCTCGCCGAAGTTCGCGAGCATGCTGCAGCCCGCGTGGAGGGCATGTTGCTGCCGACCATCCACGCGTTCTGCACGCCTGTCTTCGACGCGAGCGGCGAACTCGCGCTCGGGCTCATCGCGCTCGGTCACGAAGGCGCGTTCGATATCGCCTGGAACGGCGCAGTGGACACCGCGCTGCGCGCGTGCGCCGAAAAACTGTCGTACGAATTGGGGTACAGTCCAACGCCGCGCTGAGGGCTGTATGTCTGGGCCGGCACACATGTGACCCCGCTCGCGCGCGTCTGCGTTTCTGCAGGCACCCGGCGGGTTGTGTCACATTAACGTACGACCGATACCGACCCACGAACCACCGATGTCCACTCCCGCCGCCCCGCGCGAGGCACACCGCCTCGACACCGACTCACGCACGCCGCAGCGCTTGCGCGCGTGGCGCTGGGTCGGTGTGTTCGTCGCGGTCACGGCGCTACATTGGCTCGCGGCCGAATGGTTCGAGCGGCATCACGGCGCGCCGCCGCCTGTCGCGCATGTGCGTGTGCCGGTGCAAGTGGCGCTGCTCAAACCCGAGCGCATCGAGCGCGAGGCCAAGCCCGCGGGCCCCGCGGCGGCGCCCGCGCATGCCGCGCCCAAACCGGCGCCCAGGCCCGCCGAGCCGCATACGCTGCACGCGGTGACGCCGCCCAAACCGCACCCCAAAGCGCCGGCTTCGCCGCCGGATACGCAGGCGGCGTCCGCGCCCGCAGCCGCATCGCCAGCCAGCGCGAGCGCCGCCGGCACCAGCGGGACAGCCAGCACCGCGCCGGGCAACGGCAAGCAGCCTTCGGCGCAAGCCACGCAGGCCTCGCATGGACTGAAGTTTTCGGTGCCCCCATCGGGCGAGCTGCAGTACGACACCTTCTATAACGGCGTGCGCAATCAGCCCGGCACGATCCACTGGTCGAGCGACGGGCAGCGCTACGAGATGATCGTGCGTGTGCCGCTGCCTTTCGTCGGCGAGTTCAGCTGGACAAGCAAGGGCCGCGTGGACGCCTTCGGCCTCGCGCCCGATCAGTACATCGAAAAGCGCGGCCATCGTCCTTCGGACGTGACGGTTTTCAACCGCACCGACAAGCAGATCGTCTTCACGCGCACGCCCAATTCGCTTGCGCTGCCCGATGGCGCGCAGGACCGCTTCAGCATGGTGATGCAGCTCGCGAGCCTCGTGCGCGGCGACCCCGACGCGTACAAGCCCGGCGTCACGCGCGAGTTCTATGTCGCGGACAACGACAGCGGCGAGACCTGGCCCATCACCACGATCGGCGACGAAACCGTGAGCACGGATCATGGCTATGTCACGGCGCGCCACTTCATGCGTCTGCCGCGCCGCGAGGGCGACAAGCGGCGCATCGACGTGTGGCTCGCGCAGTCGCTCGGCTGGTTGCCCGTGCGCCTCGTGCAAACCGAACCGAATGGCAACCAGTTCGAGCTGGTGTGGCGTGGCGCGCTCACGGTGCCGGACGCATCGAACGCGCCCGCGCCGGCGCCCGACTCCGCAGCGGCCGCGACCGCCACGACGCCCGGCGCCGCATCCGACACAACCTCGGCACAATCCGCAACGCCGGAAGCGGCGCCGGCTTCTGCGCCCGCTGCGTCACAGCCGGAACCGCAACCGTCGGCGCAGCCGGCGCCGCCCGCCAATATGCAGACAGAAACGCCAGCCGAAGCACCGCCGCCACCGTCCACCGGCGACGCGCAACCGTCGCCCGCTTCGCCAGGCCCGGCGCCCGAGCATCCCTGAGCGCGCAAGCGCACGCAGCGCGCGATCCGGACGGCCCGCTTCGCAACACAAATTCGCGGAATAGCGCATACTGGACTCGAGCCATGCGTCAAGGATCGCAAGGCATCGCGCGCAACACGAAGGGCCAAAGAACAAGCAGACGAAACACGGCAGCACGACACGGCGCGCAGACAACGGACCAGCGAACGGGCCGACAAACGGACCGACAAACGGACCAGCACGAACAAACCGATACAACGCTGCACAAGACGGACAAAATCGGCACGGCACAATAAACAGCGCAGCAAACAGGGACGCGACACACAAGCTAACGAACATCGCATCGCGCATCGTCTGCGCGCTCCAGGCGCGCGGATTGCTCCACCAGCATCGCGTGCATGCAGTACCTCGCAAACGGCTTGACTCCCAGCCTGGAAGGCGAAGGAGGAACCCATGCAAGTGACTGTCAACGGCATCGATACGCACTATGTCTTCGACGACAGGAGCGGTGGGCCCGCGCTGGCGTTCATTCACCAACTGGGCGGCGACCTTGGCGTGTGGGACACGCTCGCCGGACATTTCCGCCATCGCCACAGCGTGCTGCGCTATGACGTGCGCGGCCACGGCGCGAGCGCCGTCGCGAGCGAATCCTTCGGCTTCGCAGATCTCGCCGCCGACCTCGATGCGCTTTTCGACGCCACTGGCATCGAGCATGCGCATCTCGTCGGTATGTCGATGGGCGGCATGATCGCGCAGCAGTTCGCGCTCGATTATCCGGAACGCGTGACGACGCTCACGCTTTGCGACACCGCGAGCCATACGCCGCTACAAGCACGCGAAACATGGAACGATCGCGCCGCCACAGTACGCAGCGAGGGTCTCGGGGCGCTCGTCGACGCGACGATGGCACGCTGGTTCACCGCCGACTTCCGGCACGCGCATGCGCCGACTGTCGAGCGCATTTGTGACGTTTTATTACGGACCCCTTCAGAAGGCTATGCGATGGCCTGCGAGGCGCTACGCGATTTCGACGTGCACAAGAGGCTCGCGCAACTGCGCGTGCCGACGCTCGCAGTCGCGGGCCGCCACGACAGCGGCACGCCGATGGCCATGACGCAGGCCCTTGCAAGAGCGATAGAAGGGTCGCATTTCGTGGTGCTCGATGCCGCGCATCTGGCCCCGGTAGAGGAGTCGCACCGTTTCACCGCTTTGCTAGAAACGTTTCTCAAACAGTTGGTCTAAGTAGTTCGAAGTAAAAGCATCTTGGCAGTGGCAGCAGACGCAGTTGAGAAGTGAAGTAAAAAAGGGAGAGCAGTCCACATAAGAGGTGATGCGGGACCCACCCCTTGAATTCCAGAACGAACGCTCCATGTATTGACCTGAGAAGGTCAGGGAGCACAGGAAAAAGGAGTGTCGCCATGCAAATGATCTACAACAGTCCCAACTATTGCGTCGTCGAGTTCCCACCGCAGGACGGCCACAGCGCGATGCGCGCAGGAGGCTACGAGATCGTCGACAAAAACGCGCGCCGCGAGATCTTCATCGACGGCGTGATGGCGGCACGTTTTCGCGAAGACGTGCAAAAGCTGATGGACGAAGACCAGTCGCTCGACGAAGTCGACGAATTCCTCGGACAGTTCGACAGCCTCATGCAGCAACCCGTCGTGCTTCACTGACGCTAGCGCACCCCGCGGCACTCAACGCGCAGCGTCCTTCACACGAAACCCCGTCCGGCTTGCCGGGCGGGGTTTTCTTTTGGCCGTCCGGCGCGCGCCACAGCGGTTGCCGGCACGCGACGCCGCCCGCAGCGGCGGGTTGCCGCAGCGGCTACAATGTGGGGTTTCCCAGTTCAACCGGCACCACGCCCGCCCGCGATCCATGAACCAGCCCGCAGCCCTTGCCTCGCGCCCCGCCGGGGACGCCAAATACACGCGCGGCGCAGCGCTTCCCGCGCTGCTCGCCTCGCGCATCGTGATCCTCGACGGCGCGATGGGCACGATGATCCAGCGCTACAAGCTCGACGAAGCCGCCTATCGAGGTAAAGGCGGCGTCGAACGCTTCAAGGACTACCCGCGCGATATCAAGGGCAACAACGAACTGCTCTCGCTCACGCAGCCGCAGATCATCAGCGAGATTCACGAGCAGTATCTCGCGGCGGGCGCGGACATCATCGAGACCAACACGTTCGGCGCGACCACGGTGGCCCAGGACGACTACGGCATGGGCGATCTCGCCATCGAGATGAACGTCGAGTCGGCAAAGCTCGCGCGCGCCGCATGCGAAAAGTATTCCACGCCGGACAAGCCGCGCTTCGCCGCGGGCGCGATCGGGCCGACGCCGAAAACGGCGAGCATCTCGCCCGACGTGAACGATCCGGGCGCGCGCAACGTGACGTTCGAAGAGCTGCGCCATGCGTACTACGTGCAGGCGAAGGCGCTCATGGACGGCGGCTGCGACCTCTTCCTCGTCGAGACGATCTTCGACACGCTCAACGCCAAGGCCGCCCTGTTCGCGCTCGACCAGCTCTTCGAAGACACGGGCGAGAATCTGCCGATCATGATCTCGGGCACTGTCACCGACGCCTCGGGCCGCATTCTCTCGGGCCAGACCGTCGAAGCGTTCTGGAACTCGCTGCGCCACGCGAAGCCGCTCACGTTCGGCCTGAACTGCGCGCTGGGCGCGGCGCTCATGCGTCCGTACATCGCCGAGCTTGCGAAGCTCTGCGACACCTACGTCTCGTGCTATCCGAACGCGGGCCTGCCGAACCCGATGAGCGACACGGGCTTCGACGAAACGCCCGCCGATACCTCGGCACTGCTCAAGGAATTCGCGAGCGCCGGCCTCGTGAACGTGGCGGGCGGCTGCTGTGGCACGACGCCCGAGCACATCGCGGCCATCGCCAAGGCACTCGCCGAGATCAAGCCGCGCCGCTGGCCCGGCCAGTATCGCGACGCTGCCTGACGCCACATTCGATCGCCGCTTCCGAGTCCCGCTCCCACACCCTACGATCCGGTCCCACGCCATGACTGACCATACCCTGCGCCTTTCCGGCCTCGAACCCTTCAACGTGACGGAAGGCACGCTGTTCATCAACGTGGGCGAGCGCACCAACGTGACCGGCTCGAAGGCCTTCGCGCGGATGATTCTCAACGGCCAGTTCGACGAGGCACTCGCGGTGGCGCGCCAGCAGGTCGAAAACGGCGCGCAGGTCATCGACGTCAACATGGACGAAGCCATGCTCGACTCGAAGGCGGCGATGGTGCGCTTCATGAACCTGATCGCCTCCGAGCCCGACATCGCGCGCGTGCCGATCATGATCGACTCGTCGAAGTGGGACGTGATCGAGGCGGGCCTGCAGTGTGTGCAGGGCAAGGCCATCGTCAACTCGATCTCGCTCAAGGAAGGCAAGGAGCAGTTCGTGCATCACGCGAAGCTGATTCGCCGCTACGGCGCGGCGAGCGTGGTGATGGCGTTCGACGAGCAGGGCCAGGCCGACACGTTCGCGCGCAAGACCGAGATCTGCAAGCGCTCCTACGACATCCTCGTGAACGAAGTCGGCTTCCCGCCCGAGGACATCATCTTCGACCCGAACATCTTCGCGGTGGCCACGGGCATCGAGGAGCACAACAACTACGCGGTGGACTTCATCAACGCCACGCGCTGGATCAAGCAGAACCTGCCCTACGCGAAGATCAGCGGCGGCGTGTCGAACGTGTCGTTCTCGTTCCGCGGCAATGACCCGGTGCGCGAGGCGATCCACACCGTGTTCCTCTACCACGCCATTCAGGCGGGCATGGACATGGGCATCGTCAACGCGGGCCAGCTCGGCGTGTACGCCGACCTCGACGCCGAACTGCGCGAGCGCGTGGAAGACGTGGTGCTCAACCGCCGCGCCGACGGCACCGACCGTCTGCTCGAAATCGCCGACAAGTTCAAGACCGGCGCCGCGAAGAAGGAAGAGAACCTCGAGTGGCGCAACCAGGCCGTGGAAAAGCGTCTTGCGCATGCACTCGTGCACGGCATCACGAACTTCATTGTCGAGGACACCGAAGAAGCGCGCGAGAAGATCATGGGCGGCGGCGGGCGCCCGATCAACGTGATCGAAGGCCCGCTCATGGACGGCATGAACATCGTCGGCGACCTGTTCGGCCAGGGCAAGATGTTCCTGCCGCAGGTCGTGAAATCGGCGCGCGTGATGAAGCAGGCCGTGGCGCACCTGATTCCGTTCATCGAGGAAGAAAAGCGCCTGCTCGCCGAATCGGGCGCCGACGTGCGCGCGAAGGGCAAGATCGTCATCGCGACCGTGAAGGGCGACGTGCACGACATCGGCAAGAACATCGTCTCGGTGGTGCTCCAGTGCAATAACTTCGAAGTGGTCAACATGGGCGTGATGGTCCCGTGCAACGAGATCCTCGCGAAGGCCAAGGTCGAAGGCGCGGATATCGTCGGCCTCTCGGGGCTCATTACGCCGTCGCTCGAGGAAATGGCGTACGTTGCGAGCGAAATGCAGCGCGACGACTACTTCCGCATCAAGAAGATTCCGCTCTTGATCGGCGGCGCGACCACCTCGCGTGTGCATACGGCCGTGAAGATCGCGCCGCACTATGAAGGTCCGGTCGTGTACGTGCCGGACGCGTCGCGTTCGGTGTCGGTCGCGTCGAGCCTGCTTTCCGATGAAGGCGCAGCGAAGTACCTCGACGAACTCAAGGCCGACTACGAGCGCATTCGCGACCAGCACGCCAACAAGAAGGCCACGCCGCTCGTGACGCTCGAAGAAGCGCGCGCGAACAAGACGAAGATCGACTGGGCGAACTTCCAGCCCGTGAAGCCGAAGTTCATCGGCCGCCGCGTGTTCAAGAATTTCGACTTGAACGAGCTCGCGCATTACATCGACTGGGGTCCGTTCTTCCAGACGTGGGATCTCGCCGGTCCCTATCCGCAGATCCTCAACGACGAGATCGTCGGCGAGTCGGCGCGCCGCGTGTTTTCCGACGCGAAGTCGATGCTTTCGCGCCTGATTCAGGGCCGCTGGCTGCAGGCCAACGGCGTGATCGCGCTGCTGCCCGCGAACACGGTGAACGACGACGACATCGAGATCTACACCGACGAGTCGCGCAGCGAAGTCGCGCTCACGTGGCGCAACCTGCGCCAGCAGTCGGTGCGCCCGGTGGTGGACGGCGTGATGCGTCCGAACCGCTCGCTCGCCGACTTCATCGCGCCGAAGGACTCGGGCGTGGCGGACTATATCGGCATGTTCGCGGTGACCGCGGGCATTGGCGTGGACGTGAAGGAAGCGCAGTTCGAGAAGGACCACGACGACTACAGCGCGATCATGCTCAAGGCGCTCGCGGACCGCTTCGCGGAAGCGTTCGCCGAAGCGTTGCACGCACGCGTGCGCCGCGACCTGTGGGGCTATGCGGCCAGCGAAACGCTCGACAACGACGCGCTGATCGCCGAAAAGTACGCGGGCATTCGCCCCGCGCCCGGCTACCCGGCCTGCCCGGATCACCTCGTGAAGCGCGACATGTTCGACTTCCTGCAGGCGGGCGAGGTGGGCATGAGCGTGACGGAATCGCTCGCCATGCTGCCGGCCGCGAGCGTGTCGGGCTTCTATCTCGCACACCCGGACAGCACCTATTTCTCGGTGGGCAAGATCGGCCAGGACCAGCTCGCCGACTATGCAAAGCGTATGTCGCTCTCCGACGAAGACGCCCGCCGCGCACTCGCGCCGCAGCTCTAAGCCGCGCGGCGCGCCGCCGCGGGCGGCGCGCTTTCTCCCGTCGCGCTACCCCCTGTTGTCGCCGCCCGACATACGCCATCCGGCAAGGTGAAGATTACGCGCGCGCGATTTTTCGGCTTTGTAAGATGGCCCGGCAAGACCCGGTATCACCTGCATGACACCCGGCCCCATGCGGCAACGCCGCGCCGGCTCGATCATCAGCAAATCCTTAAAACGCAAAATCGAAGCAACCTCGACGGAGAAATCGTATGAAGAAGCTGATGTTGATGTTGACCGCCTTCGGCGTCGCGGCGCTTGCGCAGCCGTCGTTCGCCCAGCCGGCCGCGCCGGAGCAGGCAAGCCCGGCGACGTCTTATTCGGCGCCCACCGAAAAGCATGTGAAGAAGCCGAAGAAAAAGAAGATGAAGCCGGAGGCTTCCGCTGCCGAACCGGCGGCCGCCAGCCAGTAAGGCGAGCCGAAGGTGAACAAAAGCAAAGAGCCCGCAACATTGCGGGCTCTTTGCTTTTGGAACGTCGAATTGGCGGGCAGCCAGGCGCGACACCGCGCTCGCCGCCCAGTCACGTCACGCAAGGACGTCAAACACGGACCTCAAATGCCCCACAAAACGTCGTTGTCTTCCTTCTTCGCGGCGCGCAGCATATCGAGGAACGGAAAGGCGCGCTGCGCGAGGCCGACCGGCAGTTCGTGATGCATGTGGTCATCCTCGCCTTCGTGAAAGTGGCCTTCCTGCTCGTGGCGCTCTTTCTTGTCCGTGGCGATGGCCGCTTCGAGCTTGGTGATGGCGGTATCGAGTTCGTCGTGGGTAATCACGCCGCGCGGGCCAAGCCGCTTGCCGATGATGCCGAGAAGGTACTGTGCGAGGTTCTCCAGCATCGTGACGTCAGGCGCCGCGTGGCATTTAAAAGTAACCAGCATGTCTGTTCCCTTTATGATTTTTTGGATTTGCGCGTGACGTTCCGGCCTGCGAAGCCAGATGGGCCAAGGCGGTCCCTGTCGCGCTACCTCATTTCACATATTAGCACCTGCTAAAATCCGTCAGGACGGAATTACCCGCAGGGTGCGGCGCCCGGACGTTCTGGCGTCAGGTACGCCGCCACGCCGCCTGCCGCAACGAGGCTCCCCGTGCATTGGCGCATGGCAGGTGGCCCGCCGCGAGGCTGGCGCCCTCACCGTATTTGGCGGTCAGCGCCGGCAAGCCAGGGGCCATGCCCCCGGTTACGCCCCCAGGCGCCGGCCCCGCATCCCATTACCCGCACAGGACTTGCAACCAGCATGCTGCCCGCACAGAAACACACCCTGGAGACCCTGCTCGCGCAAGCCGTAGCCCAGGTGGCGAAGGCCACCGAAGGCGCGAGCGAAGCCGCATTCGTCGTGCCCGCGATCACGCTCGAGCGCCCCAAGGTCGCCGCCCACGGCGACGTCGCCTGCAACGTCGCGATGCAGCTCGCCAAGCCCATGCGCGCGAATCCGCGCCAGCTCGCCCAGCAGATCGTCGACGCCGTGCTCGCCCAGCCCGAGGCCGCAGGCCTCGTCGAGGCGGCCGAAGTGGCCGGCCCCGGCTTCATCAACCTGCGTCTGACCGCCAGCGCCAAACGTGCCGTGATCGGCGCCGTGTTCGAGCAGGGCGAGGCATTCGGCCGCTCGCAGCGCGAAGCCGGCAAGCGCGTGCTCGTCGAGTTCGTCTCGGCCAACCCCACGGGCCCGTTGCACGTGGGCCACGGCCGCCAGGCCGCACTCGGCGACGCCATCTCGAACGTGCTCGACTCGCAGGGCTATGACGTGCACCGCGAGTTCTACTACAACGACGCGGGCGTGCAGATCGGCAACCTCGCCGTCTCCACCCAGGCACGCGCGCGCGGCTTCAAGCCCGGCGACGCGGAATGGCCGGAAGCGGCCTACAACGGCGAATACATCGCCGACATCGCGCGCGACTACCTCGCGGGCGAAACGGTCGCGGCCAAGGACGGCGAGCCCGTCACGGGCGAGAAGGACCCCGAGAACCTCGAAGCGATCCGCCGCTTCGCCGTGGCCTATCTGCGCCACGAGCAGGACCTCGACCTGCAGGCGTTCGGCGTGAAGTTCGACCGCTACTACCTCGAGTCGTCGCTGTACACCGAAGGCCGCGTCGAGAAGACCGTCGAGGCGCTGGTCGCTTCGGGCCAGACCTACGAGCAGGAAGGCGCGCTGTGGCTCAAGACCACCGACTACGGCGACGACAAGGACCGCGTGATGCGCAAGTCCGACGGCACCTACACCTACTTCCTGCCGGACGTGGCCTACCACGTCACCAAGTGGGAGCGCGGCTTCACGAAGGTCATCAACATCCAGGGCTCCGATCACCACGGCACCATCGCGCGCGTGCGCGCGGGCCTGCAGGCGCTCGGCATCGGCATTCCGAAGGGCTATCCCGACTACGTGCTGCACAAGATGGTCACGGTGATGCGTGACGGCCAGGAGGTGAAGATCTCCAAGCGCGCGGGCAGCTACGTGACGGTGCGCGACCTGATCGAATGGTCGGGCGGCGCGAATCCGGGCAGCGAAGTCTCGCCCGACCTGCTCGACGAGGCGACCATCCGCCGCGGCCGCGACGCCGTGCGCTTTTTCCTCATCTCGCGCAAGGCCGACACCGAATTCGTGTTCGACATCGACCTCGCGCTGAAGGAAAACGACGAGAACCCGGTGTACTACGTGCAGTACGCGCATGCGCGTATCTCGTCGATTCTCGGCGACTGGCAGGGCAAGTTCGGCGGCGATCCGGCCGCGCTGCCCAAGGTCGATCTCGCGCCGCTTGCGAGCGAGCGCGCGCTCGCGCTCATCGCGAAACTCGGTGAATTCCCCGACATGCTCACGCATGCGGCCAGCGAACTCGCGCCGCACGCGGTGGCGTTCTACCTGCGCGAACTCGCCGCTGAGTTTCACTCGTTCTACAATGCCGAACGCGTTCTCGTCGATGACGTCGCCGAACGCGACGCCCGCGTCGCCCTCCTCGCGGCCACGCGCCGGGTGCTCGCGAACGGCCTCGCCGTGATCGGCGTGTCCGCGCCGGAGCGCATGTAACGAGACGCGCGAGACCCGCGCGCAGCAGCTTGTTTGGGGCCGCCGCCTCGCGCGGACGGCCATTCCAGGATTCTCTTGTTTGCAGGTGATTCAGACGATGGCAAAACCGCGCCGCACTACAAAACAGCAGTCGAAGCAGTCCGGGGGAACCTTTCTCGGCATCGTGCTGGGCCTGATCGTCGGCCTTGCGATCGCGGTGGTGGTGGCGCTGTACATCACGCGCGCGCCCACGCCGTTCGTCTCGAAGGTCGCGCCGCCGGCCGCTTCCGACGTCGGCCAGAACAACGAGCAGGTCGACCCGAACCGCGCGCTGCAGGGCAAGTCGCCGGGCCAGCCGGTGCCGCAAGCCGCGCAAAGCACGCCGCCCAACACGGCGCCGGGCCAGACCACGAACCAGTCGCAGTCCTCGGGCATGCTCGAAGAGCCGCAGATCGTGGAAGTGCCGCCCTCGGGTTCGAACAACAACGCCGCCAACAACGGCGTGGCCGTCGCGCCGCAGCCGTCGACGGGTGAAAACGTCACGAGCGGCACGGCGATCGCGAAGAAGCCGCAGTCGGCCAGCAACTCGACGAACAACCCGGCGCAGATCCTCGCGAACAACCAGCCGCAGAAGCCCGCCAACGCGGTGCCGACGCCCCCGGGCGCCAAGCCGGGCAGCGCCGCGCCCGTACCGGGCGACGCCAACACCGGCTATTTCCTGCAGGTGGGCGCGTACAAGACGTCGGGCGACGCCGAGCAGCAGCGTGCGCGCCTCGCGTTCCAGGGCTTCGAGTCGAAGGTGACGCAGCGCGACGCCGGCGGCGTGACCTACTACCGCGTGCGCATCGGGCCGTTCACGAAGTTCGACGATATGAACTCGACGCGTCAGCGCCTGTCCGACGCCGGTATCGATACGGCCGTCATCCGCTTCACGAAGCAGTAATCGCCGTCCGCGCCGCGCACCGCGCGCCCGCCAGCCGAAGCCGCAGCAGCGCGGCGTTCGCGTGAGGCCTGGCCGCGGCGCGCGGCGCGGCGTCCATCAACAAGCAATACCCCCGCCGCACCCGCACGCGCCTGGTTCGCGCCAACGGCGTCCTGCGGCAGACAACCGGCCGCCGCCGGTCCAAGAACAGTGGATTCCAACGCCATGAAACGACTTCTCGGTACGCTTTTTCTCTCGCTTTCGCTGATCGCCGGTGTGGCCCACGCCTCGGCCGCGGCACCCGTGGCCGGCAAGGACTACACGGTCCTGAAGGCACCCCAGGCGCTCGACGTGCCCGCAGGCAAGATCGAAGTGATCGAGTTCTTCTGGTACGGCTGCCCGCACTGCAACGCGTTCGACCCGTATCTCGAGGCGTGGATCAAGAAGCAGGGCCCGGACGTCGTGTTCAAGCGCGTGCCGGTGGCGTTCCGTGACGATTTCATCCCGCACTCGAAGATGTACTACGCGCTCGACGCGCTCGGCCTCGCCCAGAAGCTCACGCCGGTCGTGTTCCACGAAATCCACGTGAACAAGAACTACCTGCTCACGCCGGAAGACCAGGCGAAGTTCCTCGCCACGCAGGGCGTGGATGCGAAGAAGTACATGGAAGCGTACAACTCGTTCTCGACGCAGAGCGCGCTGCAGCGCGACAAGGCCCTGCTCGATGCCTACAAGATCGACGGCGTGCCGACCATCGCGATCCAGGGCAAGTACGAGACCGGCCCGGCCATGGTCCAGGGTCCGGAAGACAAGGCACTGCCGGGCACGGCCCAGGTGATGGACTACATCATCTCGCAGATCCGCGCGAAGAAGATGTGAGGAACCGCGCCATGCAAGACGCGCCACTGAAGGTCTTCATCACCGGCGCGTCGAGCGGCATTGGCGCCGCGCTCGCTGCCGAATACGCGCGGCAGGGCGCCATCCTCGGGCTCGTCGCGCGCCGCGGCGAGGCCCTTGCCGGCTTCCGGCAGTCCCACCCCGGCCACCCCGTCTCCATCTATCCCGCCGACGTGCGCGACGCCGATGCGCTCGCCGCCGCCGCGCGCGACTTCATCGCCCAGTTCGGTATGCCCGACATCGTGATCGCCAATGCGGGCGTAAGCCGCGGCGTGCTCACGGGCGAAGGCGATCTCGCCACGTTCCGCGACGTGATGGACACCAACTACTTCGGCATGGTCGCCACCTTCGAGCCGTTCGCCTCGGCCATGGCGCAGGCCAGACGCGGCACGCTCGTGGGCATCGCGAGCGTGGCCGGCGTGCGCGGGCTGCCGGGCTCGGGCGCCTACAGCGCCTCGAAGGCCGCGGCGCTCGCCTATCTCGAAGCGCTGCGCGTGGAAATGCGTCCGTTCGGCGTGCCCGTGGTCACCATCGCGCCCGGCTACATCCGCACGCCGATGACGGCGAAGAACCCCTACCGCATGCCCTTCCTGATGGACGCGGACCAGTTCGCCGCGAAGACCGCGCAAGCGATCGCGCGCGGCACGTCGTTCGCGGTGTTCCCCTGGCCGATGCGCGTGGCCGCCACGATGCTGCGCGCGCTGCCGCGCTGGGTCTACGACCGCGTGTTCGAAAAGGCGCCGCGCAAGCCACGCACGGCGAGCCACTGAGCCGCTGCGGCTCGCCGCACGGCGCCCCCATGCCATATGGGTATGTGGATTAAATTGTTGTCTCGGCAATTTCCCTTCGATAAGCTTGGCTCGTCCGGGCGCCCTTCCGAGCCTTCTCGCCTCTCCTGAATCGAACAAAACGGGGCGCCGCCCGCCACCGAAGAACCACGGAGATCTCATGCGCTTCACCTCGCCCTCCGCGCGCACGCTTGCGCCTGCCCTCGTGCTCGCGACCGCGCTTGGCGCCGCGTTCGCGGCCACGCCCGCGCTCGCCAAACCGCTGACGGTCTGCACCGAGTCGAGTCCCGACGGCTTCGACGTCGTGCAGTTCAACTCGCTCGTCACGACCAACGCATCCGCCGACGTCATCTTCAATTCGCTCGTGGCCTATGACGAAGCGCAGAAGAAGGTCGTGCCCGCACTCGCGGACAAGTGGGAAGTGAGCGCCGACGGCCTGACCTATACGTTCCATCTGCGGCCCGACGTGGCGTTCCAGACCACCGAATGGTTCAAGCCCACGCGCGCGCTCAACGCCGACGACGTGGTCTTCACGTTCGAGCGCATGCTCGACGCGAACAATCCGTGGCACAAGGTGGCCGGCGCGAGCGGCTTCCCGCACGCGCAGTCGATGGGCCTCGTGAAGCTCGTGAAGGCGGTCACGAAGGTCGACGCGAACACGGTGAAGTTCGAGCTCAACGAGCCGAACGCCACCTTCCTCTCGATCCTCACGATGGGCTTCGCGTCGATCTATTCCGCCGAGTACGCCGACCAGCTGCTCAAGGCCGGCAAGCAGGTCGACCTCAACGCGAAGCCGGTGGGCACGGGCCCGTTCGTGCTCAAGAGCTACACGAAGGACGCGGTGATCCGCTACGACGTGAACCCGACCTACTGGGGGCCGAAGCCGAAGGTGGACCGCCTGATCTACGCGATCACGCCCGACGCCGCCGTGCGCGCGCAGAAGGTGAAGGCCGGCGAATGCCAGATCGCGCTCTCGCCCAAGCCCCAGGACGTGGCCTCGGCGAAGGACGACAAGTCGCTCAAGGTGGTGGAGACGCCCGCGTTCATGACGGCGTTCGTCGCGCTCAACACGCAGAAGAAGCCGCTCGACAACCAGAAGGTGCGCCAGGCGCTGAACATGGCGTTCGACCGCACGACGTACCTGAAGGCGATTTTCGACAACACCGCCACGCCCGCGACCAACCCCTGGCCGCCCATCACCTGGGGCTACGACAAGTCGATCCAGCCGTATCCGTATGACCCGGCGAAGGCGAAGCAGCTGCTCGCCGACGCGGGCTTCGCCAACGGCTTCGCGACGACGATCTGGGTACGTCCGAACGGCAGCGTGCTGAACCCGAACCCGCGCGCGGGTGCGGAGCTTCTGCAGGCCGATTTCGCGAAGATCGGCGTGAAGGCGGAGATCAAGGTGATCGAGTGGGGCGAGCTGATCAAGCAGGCAAAGCAGGGCCAGCACGACACGCTCTTCATGGGCTGGGCCGGCGACAACGGCGACCCCGACAACTATCTCTCGCCGCTCTTCAGCTGCAATGCGGTGCAGTCGGGCATCAACTTCGCGCGCTTTTGCGATCCGCAGCTCGACAAGCTGATCGCCGAAGGCAAGGCCACCGCCGACCAGGCGAAGCGCGTGAAGCTCTACGAAGCCGCCCAGCAGATCATCCACGACCAGGCGCTGTGGATTCCGCTCGGCTACCCGACCGCCTCCGCCATCACGCGCACAACCGTGAGCGGCTATCAGGTGAGCCCGTTCGGACGCCAGAACTTCGCGAGCGTCGCGGTGCAGTAACGGCTGGAACCGCGCCGGGCTTCCGCGCCCGGCGCGCCGTTCGTTTACAGGCCTGCCCTCACGATCACGAAATGAAACAGGGTCGCCTGCGCCAAACATGCGGGAAGGCCGCCACAGGCGGGCGAGCGCCCTTTCCTCCCATTACCGCCCGTAAAATTCGCGCGCAGTTTGTTGCAGTTTGGTAACTCAAGCCGGCGAGCGCCTGGCTACATTGAAGCCATCGAATCTTCAACCGAAGGGGCTCAAAATGAAAACCAAACTCTTTGCCGCGCTGGGTGCTGGAGCGCTCGTCCTGGCCGCCTCGCAAACCGCGATGGCCGGTGTGGTGGTCGGCCTGAACGTCGGCGTGCCCGCTCCGGTTTATGTGGCTCCCGCACCGGTGTATGTCGCGCCGCAGCCTGTTTATGTCGCGCCGCGCCCGGTCTACGTCGCGCCGCCCGTGCGCGTGGCCTACGCGCCGGCTGTCGTGGTCGGCTGGCACGGCGACCGCTACTGGGACGGCCACCGCTGGTACGGCCGCAACGAATGGCATGGCCGTCGCGGCTGGTACTAAACCCATCGCCCGAAAGGCAGAGCGCCTCGCCAATCGCGAGGCGCTTTTGTTTTATGCGCTGTCCTTACGTGCCGCCCGGATCAATTGCGGTTCGCGACGATCTGATCGAACGTGCCGCCATCGGCGAAATGCGTCGCCTGCGCGTTTTGCCAGCTGCCGAACACCTGCTCGACCGTGAAGGTCTTGATCGGTTTGAACTCGCTTGCGTGCTTCGCGAGCACCGCGGCATCGCGCGGACGCAGATGGTGCTGTGCGATGATCTCCTGCGCGGCGGGTGAATACAGATAGTCGAGATACGCCTGCGCGCTCTTGCGCGTGCCGCGCTTGTCCACGACCTTGTCGACGATCGTCACCGGCGGCTCCGCCAGCAGGCTCACCGAGGGATAGACGGCTTCGAAGTCCTTCGCCCCCACGCCCGTATCGATGAGCGCCACTTCGTTTTCGAAGGTCACGAGCACGTCGCCGATGCCGCGCTGCGTGAAGGTCGTCGTGGCGCCCCGGCCACCCGCGTCCAGCACCGGCACGTTCTTCAGCAGCGCGCGTTCGAAGTCGAGCGCCTGGGCGTCGCTTGCGCCCTGCTGCTTGCGGTAGCCCCACGCGGCCAGATACGCATAGCGTCCGTTGCCCGACGTCTTCGGGTTGGCGATCACGACCTGTACGCCAGGCTTGGCGAGATCGTCCCAGTCCTTGATGTGTTTGGGGTTGCCCTTGCGCACGAGGAACACCATCGTCGTCGTGTACGGCGCGCTCGCGTCGGGCAGGCGCGTGCGCCAGTTGGCCGGCACGAGATGACCCTGCTGCGCGAGCAGGTCGATGTCGTTGGGCTGGTTCATCGTCACGACATCGGCTTGCAGGCCTTGCAGCACCGAGAGCGCCTGCGCGCTCGACGCGCCGTGCGACTGCTTGATCGCCAGGGCCTCGCCGGTCTTCTTCTGGTAGTCGGCGATGAAGCTCGCGTTGATGTCCTTGTACAACTCGCGCGTCACGTCGTATGAGACGTTCAGCAGCGACGTTTCTGCATGCGCCGCCGCGGCGCTCAATGCGATGATGCCCGCGCCGAACCAGCGCGCCGTGCGTCCCAACCCTGCCATGGTGATCCCCGTCTGTCGTTGAAAGGCGCTTCGGCCTGCCTGCATGATTTTCGTAAGCAGACCGAACGCTCGATTCTAGCGAGCCGGGGCGCACGGCTTATACCGATGCGAGCTTTGCTTTGCGGCTTTCGTGCTAAGCCATGATGTGCGCGCCACCGTCGATATACACGGTGTTGCCGCTCATGCGGCGGGCGTAGCGCGTGGCGAGATACGCGGTGGCGTAGCCCACGTCCATGATGTCGACGAGTTCGCCGAGCGGCGCGCGCTCCACGGCCTCGGCGAGCATGCGGTCGAAGTCGGGCAGCCCCGAGGCCGCGCGCGTCTTGAGCGGCCCAGGCGAGATCGCGTGCACGCGGATGCCGATCGGTCCGAGTTCGTACGCGAGATAGCGGCACGACGCTTCGAGCGCCGCTTTCACCGGACCCATCAGGTTGTAGCTGGGCACGACGCGGTTCGCGCCGTCGTAGCTCATCGCGAAGAGCGTGCCGCCGTGCGGCATGAGCGGCACGGCGCGCTTCGCCATGCGGATGAACGAGTGGCACGACACGTCCATCGCATACGCGAAACCCTGCGCCGACGAATCGAGCAGGCCGCCCTGCAGATCCTCTTTCGGGGCATAGGCGATGGAGTGCAACACGATGTCGAGCGATCCCCACGTTTCGCGCACGGCATCGAACACGGCGTCGAGCTGGCCGTCTTCCTCGACGTTCAATGGCAGCAGCAATTGCGCGCCCAGTTCGTTGGCGAGCGGTTCGACGTAGGGCTTGGCCTTGTCGTTGAGGTAGGTGATGGCGAGCTGCGCACCGAGGTCGGCGAACGCGCGGGCGCAGCCGTAGGCGATCGAATCGGCGTTCGCCACGCCGGTGACGAGTGCGCGCATGCCGGCAAGCGGCCGTTCGGGAGGAGTATGCATGGCTGACCTCGCAGTGGAAGACGGCCGGTGATGGCCGCGGATGCAGTTGCCGATCTGGCTGCCGGTGTGGCTAGCTCAAAGCGACGCGCCGCATCGGTGGGGATGCGGCGCGTGCGGGGTGACACGGGAACGGGCTTCGTTACTCGCCTGCGCTGCGCGTCGCGCGACGGCGCGTGGCCGTCGTGCCCGCGGCCCGCGTGGAGGTGGGCGTCGATGCCGCGCGCGAGCGGCGCGCCGCCGTCTTGGCGGCAGCCGGCGCCTTCTTCGCTTCGGCCGGCTCCGCGCTCTTCACCTTCACGCCGGCGCGCGCCGCACGCATGGGTTTCGCGGGCGCGGCGTGCTCGCCCGCAACGGCAGCCTTCGCGCGGGAGGACTTCGCGGGAGCCGCCGGGGCTTCAGCTTCTGGTTCCGCAGCTTGTGCGGCTTCTGCGGCTTCTGCGGCTTCTGCGGCTTCTGCGGCTTCTGCGGCTTCTGCGGCTTCTGCGGCTTCTGCGGCTTCTGCGGCTTCTGCGGCTTCTGCGGCTTCTGCGGCTTCTGCGGCAGAGGATGCCTTGACGCCCTGTTCGGAACCGCCGTCGCCAGCCGTGCCGCCGCCAGCGCCCGAAGCACCGCCGCCTTCCGACGACGACCCGCCGCCATCGAGCGGCGGCAGTCCCGTCTTCTCGCTGCCCGGCTCGACGCCGAGCGCGCGCTGCACGTGGCGATAGCGCTCGCGCCGCTCGCCTTCGAGCGGCCCGGACACGGTCGCGATGCGATACACCGCCGCGAGCAGCGCGCGGCGCGTCTTCATGTCGGGCACGATCTCGGGCAACGCGTCGATCGCGGCCTGCGGATCGAGCTGGACGATCGCGCCCTGGCGGCGCGCCGATTCCTTCAGCTCGGCGATGCTCGGCTGGCGATCGCCGAGATACTCGCGCGCGAGTTCGCGCATGCGCTGGAACGGCCGGTACTGCACGGTATGCATTTCGTCGACGATGTAAGCGGCGATGCGCATGAACGCGTCGACGAGCGTGCCCTTCGCGAGATGCGCGCGCGCCGCGCGCAGGCGGTACTGTGCCAGCTCCTTGCGCAGCGCCATGAGCGGCGGCGCGATGGGCTCGAGCGGCTGGTTCGGCGCCACGCCCACACAAGCCTGCACCCACGGCGCGGTGTACACGTTGTAGAAGGTGCTCTCGACCCACGCGTCGCGGGCGTCGCGATACGCATCCAGCGTTGCCTCGATGGTCGCCGACGCCTGCTTTTCGAGCAGCGTGAACGGATTGTCGGGCGCGGCCGGCTTGCGTTGCGCGCGCACCGCCTCCGCCATGGCGGGCAGCACGCCCAGCGTCGGATTTGCGTCGCTCAGCACGCTGCGCTCCACGCGCGACGGATGCGACTCGCGCAGCGCATGCGCGCTGTACGCATTGCTCGACGCCCGCACGAACGGCGAGACGAACAGGTCATACAGGCGCTGGTTGTTCTCCGCGAGACGGCGCACCACCTCGAAGGGCTGCTCGTCGTCGCGGCCGTCGTCGAGCGCGAGAATATCTTCGATGGTGCGCAGCTCGAAGCGGATCTCGTAGCGCCCTTCGAGTGCTTCGAGGCGGCCTGCTTCCGGCGTCGAGTCGGTGATCTTCGCTTCGTAGAGGCCCGGCGGCAGCACGTCGATCAGGTCGAGCGCCGAGAATAGTTCGGTGTGCTCCTTATTGGCCACGCTCGCCGAAACGAAGATGCCAAGATGCCCCACCTTGTCGTGCAGGCAGTACACGATCACCTGCTCGTTGGCGACGATCTCGTCGACGCTCGCATAGAGGTCGGGAATCCAGTTGAGCGCCTGCTGCGGCGGCGTGATGTTGTCGCCCCACGAGGCGAGCACGATGATCGGCGTGCGGATGTTGCGCAGGTCCACCGGCGAGCGCGCATTCTTCGCGAACACCTCGTTGCGCGTGAGGTGGTTGCCCACGAACAGGTTCTGCACGATCCAGTCGATCTCGGCGCGGTTCAGCTGGAAATGGCCGCCCCACCAGCGCTCGAATTCGAGGAAGCGCTCGCGCTCGGAATCGACCCTCGAATAGAGGTTGTAGAGCTTGCCCCAGTACGTGTTGGCCGGATTGAGGTACTCGAAGTTCTGCACCAGATACGCGCCGTCGAAGCGGCCGTCGCCCAGGTCCGCTGCGAGCGAGGACATCCACGAGCCGCCCAGCATGCCGCCCGAATAGCGCATGGGGTTCTTGCCGCGCACGCCGGCCCAGTACGACAGCGGCGAGCCCGCGAGCATGAGCGGGCCGACCAGCCCGGGCGCGGAAGCCGCGAGCAGCGCCGCGGCCCAGCCGCCCTGGCAGTTGCCGATGATGAACGGCAGGCCGTCCGCGTCGGGATGCAACTCGCGCACGCGTTGAATGAAGACGGCTTCGGCCTGCGCGACCGACTGGATCGTCTGCGTTTCGCAAGGCAGCGGGAAGAACGTCACGAAATAGCACGGGTGGCCCTTGCGCAGCGCGATGCCCACTTCGCTGTCCATCTTGAAGCCGGCAATGCCGGGGCCGTGGCCCGCGCGCGGATCGATCACGACGAAGGGGCGCATGCGCGGATCGGTCGGCACGCCCTCTTCGGGCTTGATGCGCAGGAGTGCGTAGTTGCACGGATCGTCGAGTTCGCGGCCGTCGACGATCACTTCGTAGTCGAACGCGAGCACCGGCGGCATGCCCGCCTGCTCGTGCACATAGGTCTGGTTGCCGCGCTCGCGCAGCACGTCGAGGAACAGCACGCTGCGCTGCCACGCGTCGTAGAGGTAGTCGTAGAGCGGCTATGCGACCGTTGGCGCAGATTGCGCCGTTTCGATTGCCTGGTTCACGGCCGAGGACACGGCCGAAGCCGCGTCGGTCAGCGGCGTGTGGGGCGATGACTCCTCGTCGGTTGCGCCCGCGAGGGGCCAGAAAGGCGCAAAGGGCCAGAAAGACGTGCCCGATGCGAGCGTGGGCAGAAATGAAAACGGCGACGAAACGAGCGGCGAGGAGGTGGGAACTGCCACGAGACGAATCTCCTTTAAGGGAGCGCCGGCTTGCCTCGCGGCAAGCAGGCGCCAGGCCGGCGCGGGCCGTGGACGCGCGCCTTCACGACGAATGACGCGCGGGGCCTTGGCCGCTGCCCCTGTTCTGCCGCCCTCACAGCGGCGGCATGGCGGGCAACGGGGCCGGCAAAAGAGTTTCGCGGCCGCGTGCGCGTTTCGTGCGCCTCGCGACCGCGACGTGAAAAGAGCCAGATCATGTTGCACTGCGGCATCTAAAAACTTAGGCGGCGGCCCTGCGAAAGTCAAGGTTCGCGGCGGGCCCCGGTGCCTCCCCGATGATCGCAACGCCCTGTGAACGAAGCATGACAGGCGCGACCGCCGGGCCAGAGCACCGCGCGTCACGATGCCGCGCCGGCCACGCGTGCATCCAGCCGACTGCCTCGTTCGCGCTGGTCTACACTGTTACGGCTTTGCGCGCCGCAGCATGGTCCAGATACACATCCTGGAGGAGACCGTCATGACTTCATCGCCTGACAAGTATTCGGTTCTGCTCGCCCGCTGCGGCGGCCTCGCGCCCGTGCCCACCGCCGTGGCGCATCCCTGCGACGTGTCCTCGCTCACCGGCGCGCTCGACGCCGCGAATCTCGGCTTGATCGTGCCGATCCTCGTCGGCCCGGAAGCGAAAATCCGCGCGGTGGCCGAGGAAGCCGACCTGCGCCTCGACGGCATCACACTCATCGACGCGCCGCACAGCCACGCCGCCGCCGAATTCGCCGTGCGCGCCGTGCGCGAGGGCCAGGCCGAACTGCTCATGAAGGGCAGCCTGCACAGCGACGAACTGCTCCACGAGGTCGCGATCGGCGCCAATGGCCTGCGCACCGAGCGGCGTCTCTCGCACGTGTTCGCGATGGACGTGCCCTCGTACCACAAGCCGCTCTTCATCACCGATGCGGCCGTCAACATCTTCCCCAAGCTCGCCGACAAGGCCGACATCGTGCGCAACGCGATCGACCTCGTGCAGGCGCTGGGCGTGGGCACACCGAAGGTCGCCATTCTCGGCGCCGTGGAAACGGTGTCCGAAAAGATGCCCTCCACCATCGACGCCGCCGCGCTCTGCAAGATGGCCGACCGCGGCCAGATCACGGGCGGCCTGCTCGACGGCCCGCTCGCCTTCGACAACGCGATCAGCGCCGAAGCCGCGCGCATCAAGGGCATTACGTCGCCCGTTGCAGGCGACCCCGACATCCTGCTCGTGCCCGACCTCGAAGCGGGCAACATGCTCGCCAAGCAGCTCACCTTCCTCGCCGGCGCGGAAGCGGCCGGCATCGTCCTCGGCGCGCGCGTGCCGATCATCCTCACGAGCCGCGCCGACAGCGTGCGCTCGCGCATCGGCAGTTGCGCGATCGCCGTACTGCTCGCGCATGCGCGGCGCGCGCGCAAAGCAACGGAGATCCTGTGAGCAGCGTCCAAGCCCAGCCGGCCATGGAAGGCCATGTCGTGCTCGTCGTGAATGCGGGCTCGTCGAGCATCAAGTGTTCGGTGTTTCGCGTGATCGAAGACGACCACGTGGAGGGCGGTGCGCGCGCACTGCATGGCGCGGGCGGGCAGATCGAGGGCATCGGCGTCGCGCCGCGCGTGGTCGCGCATATGGCCGACGGGCGCCTGATCGTCGACGAGAAGTTTCCGGTGGCCCAGGTCGCCGATCACGACGCCGCGTTTCGCCTCCTGCGCCTCGTGCTCGCCGTGGGCCTGCGCGACACGCCGCCCGCCGCGATCGGTCACCGCGTGGTGCACGGCGGCGCGCGCTACGCCGACGCGGTGCTCATCGACGACGAAGTGATCCAGGAGCTCGACGCGCTCACGCCGCTCGCACCGCTGCATCAGCCGCACAACCTCGCCGCGATTCGCGCGGTGCGTCAGGCCGCGCCCGAACTGCCGCAGGTGGCGTGCTTCGACACCGCGTTCCACGCGGGCAACGACATCATGGCGCAGCTCTTTGCGCTGCCGTACAGCTACTACGGCGAGGGCGTGCGGCGCTACGGCTTTCACGGTCTCTCGTACGAGTACATTGCCAGGCACCTGCATCAGGTCGCGCCCGACATTGCGCGCGGGCGCGTGGTCGTCGCGCATCTGGGCAATGGCGCGAGCCTGTGCGCGATGAAGGACGGCAAGAGCATCGAGACCACCATGGGCCTCACCGCGCTCGACGGCCTGCCCATGGGCACGCGCTGCGGCGCGCTCGACGCGGGCGCCGTGCTCTGGATGATGGCGAAGGGCATGGACTACCACGCCATCGAGAAGGTGCTGTATCAGGAGTCGGGCCTGAAGGGCCTGTCGGGCCTGAGCAGCGACATGCGCGAGCTGCTCGCGAGCGGCAGCGACCGGGCGAAGCTCGCGATCGACTTCTATACGTATCGCATCGCGCAGGACGTGGGCAAGCTCGCCGTGGTGCTGGGCGGGCTCGACGCGCTCGTGTTCACGGCGGGCATCGGCGAGCACGCCGCGCCCGTTCGCGCGCAGGTGTGCGAGCGGCTCGCGCCGGTGTTCGGCACCGTGCTCGACGCGCAAGTCAACGAGGTCGGCAGCAGTAACGGCAACGAGCGCGTGAGCTCGCGCGAAAGCCGCGTTCCCGTTTTCGCGATCCGCACCGACGAAGAAGGGATGATCGCGCTCCATACGGCACGGTTGTTGCGGGCGGCGCTCAGGCACTGAGCGGGCATCAAACGTCTTCGCGGGAGGAGTCTTCGCCAGAGAACAGGGCAGGCTCGCCAGTTGCTACAGCATTGCGGGTCTGTGCAACCCTTTTGCGGAGGTTCGCCATGGCAGGGGAAACCCAAACGTTGACCGCGCAATTGCCCCTCGAGCTCGCGCAGGAACTGGACGCCCTCGCGGACACGATCGCCCGGCCGAAGACCTGGATCGTCAGGAACGCGCTGATCCAGTATTTCGCACGCGAGGCGGAGAAGCGCCGCCTGCTGCAGGAAGGACTCGACGACGTGAGCGCGGGACGCGTCGCGACCATCGAGCAAGTGCGCGCATGGGCCAACAACATCACGAACGGCACAGGCGAACAACCTGTGGCGGCCGCGGCATGAACGCGAAGGTCATTCTCGCCAACAAGGCGATGGCGGACCTCGGGGCCATCTGGAAGGGCGTCAACAAGTACCACGACGACGCCAGCGCGTACCGCACCGTCAATGCGCTGCTCGACGAGGCCGAGCGCCTCGGCCAGGAAAGCGCCCAGCGCCCCGGCGATCAACTCGACGGCTACGACGGACCGCCCGCCCGCGAGGTGTATCGCTGGGTGTGCCTTGCGGGACGCTACGAGCTGCACTACGAAGTCCTGCCGGCTTACGCGGTCCAGCCCGCGACGATCGCGATCCTGCGCGCCTCGCACGCGCGCAAGGAACGCTGAGCCGCCGCACGGCGCTGCGGTTCGCCGCGCCGCGTCTCAGGCGTACGCCGGACCACTCTGGTCGAATGCCGCGTCGCGCAACCGGCCCGGCACGGCGCCATGGACCAGCGTATCGACGAAATATTTCGCGCGCGGCCACGGCCCGAAGCCCGCCGCCGTGTTGATGTGTCCCGCATCGCCGAGGTTCACGAACGTGCTGCCCAGTTGCTGCGCGAGCGCGCGGGCGCCTTCGAGCGGCATCCACGGATCGGTTTCGCTGCCGATGAGGATGGACGGCACGGGCAGCTGCCGCGCCTCGAACGCGCCGGCAAAGCGGAACTTCTCGGGACTCGCGGGCGCGACGAACAGCACGCCGGCAACGTCGGCGCCGCTTTCCCCCAGCATGCCGGTGTGCAGCGCATGCGCCGCCACCAGGCAGCCGAAGCTGTGTGCGGCCAGCAGGAACGGCCCGCGCTCGCCCGCCAGCCGCCGCGCGAGCCCCGCGCCCCAGACCGCCAGATCGGGCGCGTCCCAGTCGTCCTGCTCCGCGCGCAGCGAGCGCGCGAACTGGCGTTCGAGCCAGCTCTGCCAGTGAGCGCCGTCGCTGCCGTGCAGGCCCGGCACGGTGACGAGGCGGGGCGGCCAACGCATTTGCGCGCACGAAAGCATGATTTTTTCCTCGCTGGAACACGGCGTGAATCGATTGTGGCCTGCGAGCCGCGCGCGCCGAACCAATTTTTTTTGCTTAGCTTTTCGGCGCCACCGGCCTGGTCCGGCCCGAGACAGGCCGCGGGCAGGCGCGCCGCGATTTGCCCGGCGGCCGCGGGCCTGAAAAAGTAGAATGGTGCCGGTGCACGCGGCGCTCACGGGCCGCACGCAATGCAACAGCGCGCGTAGGTTCGAGGCGCGCAGCCGTTACCAGGGACAGGTTCACCCATCATGAAGATCATTTTCTGGTTCCCGCAGACCGACGCCTCCACGTGGCTCCACGGCCTCGCGCGCGCCCTGCCCGATGCCGAGTTGCGCGAGTGGCAGCCCGGCGACACCGACCCCGCCGACTACGCGGTCGTCTGGCACCCGCCGCGCGAACTCTTCGGCGTGCCGGGACTTCGCGCCATCTTCAATCTGGGCGCGGGCGTCGACGCGATCCTCGCCCACGAACGCGAGCGGCCGGGCACGCTGCCCGGCACCGCCATGCTCGTGCGGCTCGAAGACTCGGGCATGGGCCGGCAAATGAGCGAGTACGTGCAGCATGCCGTGCTGCGCTACCTGCGCCGCTTCGACGAATACGCGCTCGCCCAGGCGCGCCGCGAATGGCACGTGCTCGCGCCACATCCACACGAGACCTTCACGGTGGGCGTGCTGGGTCTCGGCGTGCTGGGCGCGCAGGTCGCGCACGCGATCGCCTCGCTCGGCGTGCCGGTGCGCGGCTTTTCGCGCAGCATGAAGACGATCGAGGGCATCGAAACGTATTCGGGCGAATTGCACGGCGAGCAGTTCGACGCCTTCCTCGACGGCGTGAAACTGCTCGTGAACCTGCTGCCCGCCACGCCCGACACCGAAAGCGTGCTCAATGCGCGCACCTTCGGCAAGCTCTCGCGCGGCGCGTATCTCGTGAACGTGGCGCGTGGCACGCATCTGGACGAACCGGACCTGCTCGACGCGCTGGCCAACGGCACGCTCGCGGCGGCAACGCTCGACGTGTTCCGCGAAGAGCCGCTGCCGCCCGATCACCTGTTCTGGCGCGAGCCGCGCATCACGATCACGCCGCACAGCTCGGCGCTCACGTTGCGCGACGAGGCGATCTCGCAGGTCGCCGACAAGATCGGCGCGCTGGCTCGCGGCGAGACCGTGAGCGGCGTGGTGCATGTCGGGCGCGGTTACTGAACATCGCAACATCGCGAAGCCTTTTCAAAAAATCGTTGGAGACACGGCAATGGCATTACCCACCGCAGTGAAAATCGTCGAAGTCGGCCCGCGCGACGGCCTGCAGAACGAGAAGGAATTCGTTCCCACCGCAACCAAGATCGAACTGATCAACCGGCTCTCGGCCGCGGGCTTTCCGAACCTCGAGGCCGCCTCGTTCGTCTCGCCCAAATGGGTGCCGCAGATGGCCGACGGCGCCGAAGTCATGGCCGGCATCGAGCGCCGCGACGGCGCGATCTACTCGGTCCTCACGCCGAATCTGCGCGGCTTCGAAGGCGCGCTCGCCGCGCGCGCGAACGAGATCGTGATCTTCGGTGCGGCAAGCGAGGCGTTCTCGCAGAAGAACATCAACTGCTCGATCGCGGAAAGCATCGAGCGCTTCGCGCCCGTGGCGCAAGCCGCGAAGGAGCACGGCGTGCGCATTCGCGGCAGCGTGTCGTGCTCGCTCGGCTGCCCGTATCAGGGCGAAGTGCCGGTCGCTTCGGTCGTCGATGTGGTGGAGCGCTTCGCTGCGCTCGGCTGCGACGAGATCGACATTGCCGACACCATCGGCGTGGGCACGGCGAAGCGCGTGCACGAAGTGTTCGAGGCGGTGACGAAGGTGTTCCCGCGCGAGCGCCTGTCGGGCCACTTCCACGACACCTACGGCCAGGCGCTCGCCAACATCTACGCGGCGCTCGAAGAAGGCATCGCCATTTTCCACGCCTCGGTGGCGGGCCTCGGCGGCTGTCCGTATGCGAAGGGCGCCACGGGCAACGTCGCGACCGAAGACGTGCTGTACCTCATGAACGGCCTGGGCATCCATACCGGCGTCGACCTGAACCAGGTCGTCGCGGCAGGCGACTTCATTTCGACCGCCATCGGCCGGGCCAACGTCTCGCGCGCGGGCAAGGCCTTGCTTGCGAAGGCCCGCAGCGAAGCCGCCTGCGCGTGACGCGCGACCCATCGAATCGCAGTACGAAGGAAATCAACTCATGACGGAAACCCTCGACAACCTCGACGCCCTGCCCGAGTCCGCGCGCCGTGTCGCCCTGATGCTGCGCGAGCGCGGCCACGCGAGGCCGGTCGTGATGCTGCCCGAGACCGGCAAGACTTCTGCAGAAGCCGCCGCGGGCCTTGGCTGCGAAGTCGCGCAGATCGCCAAGTCGATCCTGTTCCGCCGCCGCGCAGACGACGCGCCCGTGCTCGTGATCGCGAGCGGCGCGAACCGCGTGGACGAAAAGAAAGTGGCTGCGCACGTGGGCGAGATCGGCCGCGCCGACGCGAAGTTCGTGCGCGAGAAAACCGGCTATGCCATCGGCGGCGTGTGCCCAATCGGCCACGCGACAACGCCCGTCACGCTGATCGACGCCGATCTGTTCGCGCTCGAAAGCCTGTGGGCCGCCGCCGGCCATCCGCATGCGGTGTTCAACCTCTCGCCACAGGAACTCGAAGCGCTGACCGGCGCGCCCGTGGTGGACGTCGCGCTGCGCGACGCGTGAGCATGACCGCGAGTCACGCCACCGTCACGCCGCCGCCCTCGCCTTGCATCAACATCTGCCGCATGGATGAGCGCAGCGGCTTGTGCGAGGGATGCCTGCGCACCATCGACGAAATTGCCGGCTGGTCCACGTTCGACGACGAGGCGAAACGCGCCGTCTGGGACGCGATCGAGACGCGGCACACCGAATGGGTCGCGCAGCGCTTCGCATCGGCGTCGCAAGGAGAAAAACAATGACCGCGCCCGCCCGCGTCGTCACGGTCGGCGAGACGTTCCACTCGACGCTTCAGCTCACGCCCGAATCGGTGAAATCGTTCGGACTGCTCGTGAACGACCTGAACCCGCTGCACCACGACGAAGCCTACGCGGCGCAAAGCCGCTTTGGCGGCCTGATCGCATCGGGCACGCAACCCACCGCGCATTTCATGGCGCTGCTCGCCACGCACTACTCGCAGTATGCGCAACCGCTCGGGCTCGAATTCGACATGAAGCTCAAGCGCGCCGCCCACGCGAACGACACGATCACGTTCGAGTGGCGCGTGGATGAAGCGTGGTGGAAGCCGAGCCTGAACGGCGATCTCGTGAAGCTCGTGGGCGAGGCCGTGAACCAGAAAGGCGAAACGCTCGTGGTCGGGCGCGCGACGATCCTCGTCATGCCCAAGGCCGGGTACACACCGGCGCATGCACCGGCATGAGCGCCGCGCCCGCACTGCCTGAATCGATCCGCGTGTTCGAGCGCGGCTGGCTGTCGTCGAACAACGTGCTGCTCGTCGATGAGGCGCGCGCCGCACTCGTCGATACCGGCTACGCCACGCACGCCGAACAGACGCTCGCGCTCGTGCGCCACGCGCTCGGCCCGCGCGCACTCGACCTCATCGTCAACACGCACCTGCACTCCGACCATTGCGGCGGCAACGCACGGCTGCAGGCGCAATGGCCCTGCGCGACGCTGATCCCCGCGGCGAGCGCGCCGATCGTGCGCGACTGGGACGAGGCGCGTTTGAGCTTTCTCGCCACCGGGCAGACCTGCGACCGATTCGCGTTCACGGGCACGCTCGCGGCGGGCGAACGGCTCGCGCTAGGCGGCTTCGAATGGGAAGTGATCGGCGCGCCGGGGCACGACCCCGACTCGGTGATGCTCTACGCCGCCGGGCCGCGCCTGCTCATCAGCGCCGATGCGCTTTGGGAGCACGGCTTCGGCGTGATTTTTCCCGAGCTCGAAGGCGAAAGCGGGTTCGCCGAGCAGCATGCGGTGCTCGAAGCCATCGCGAAGCTCGACGTGCGGGTGGTGATTCCGGGCCACGGCAAGCCGTTCACCAACGTCGAGGCGGCGCTGGAGCGCGCGTTCTCGCGCCTCGCCTGGCTGCGCGCCGACCCGGCCCGCAACGCGAAGAACGCGCTCAAGGTGCTGATCGTCTTCAAGCTGCTGGAAGTGCGCACGATGACCTTCGACTCGCTACTCGCGATGCTGGAAAACGCCGCCTCCCTGCACGCCGCGGCGCAGCAACTCGCCCCGCGCGGCGCGTGGCCGGCGCTGCTGCGCGAACTGGCTGGGGAACTGGCGAAGAGCGGCGCGCTGGTCGTGGACGGCGAACGCCTCGAAGCCCCGGCGGCCGAGGTCTAGCCGGGCTGCAGCGAAAAGGCGGGAAAAGCGCGAAAAAAAACGCTCGTCCGTTTCCGGACGAGCGTTGGAATTAGCTCTGACGTGATCAAACTGTCGAGCCGATGATACTCGCGCCAGAATTCCCGAAGCATCGGTGATTTCCCTACAGATGACCTACGAGCGCAGGCCTGACGCATGCTCACAGGACCCATTCATCTGGAATCCGAATCAATCTCACTGCCCGAGCTTGAGCCGCACCAGCTCGAACAGATGCGAACACAGGTAGAGTCCGAGCCCGATCGCGCCGCCGATCACTGTGCCGTTCACGCGGATCTTCTGCAGGTCCTTGCCGATTTTCAGTTCGATGAGCCGCGCCGTCTCGCGCGTTTCCCAGTTTTTCACGGTGTCGCGAATGTGATGCGTGAGGTAACGCGCGAAGTCGGGCGCCATGGCGCGCGCGGCGTCTTCGAGATGGCCGTTGAGCGAGGCGCGCAGGTCAGCGTCGGCGGCGAGCGTCTCGCCTAGCCACTGGCCCGTTGCGGCGACCTTCGCGTGCAGCGCCGAGTCTTCACGCTCCAGATCGTCGCGCAGCCACGCGCGCAGGCTGTCCCACAGCGCGCGCGTGTAATCGTTGAGCGCGCCGCCCTCGCGCAGGCTCGCCTTCAGCTCCTCGCCCTTGCGCAGGAACGCCGGATCGCTCTTGAGCTTCACGATCAGCTTTTCCACGACCTCGTCGAACTTCTGGCGCAGATGATGCTCGCGATCCTCGCTCACCTGCAGCAGCAGCCGGTTCACGGCGCTTTCCACCACGCGCGCGCCGCTCTCGCCGATCCACTCACTCGGCAAAAACTTCTCGGTCGTCGGATAGTCGCTCTTGAGCCAGTCGACGATGGCCGATGCGACGAAGGCGCGCGTGCCGTCGTCGCGCAACACGATGGCGAGCTGCTCGAGCATCTGGTCGAGCAGCTCCTGGTGGCGGCCGTCGCGGGTGAGCGTGTCGAGAATCGCGCCCGCCGACTTCGAGAAGTCGACGCGCGCGAGCGCCGCGTGCAGGCTGTCGCGGATGAAGCCCTGGATGCGCGCGTCGTCGGTTAGGCCGAGCACGCCCGACATCATGCGCACCGCGTAGTCGCCCAGGCGCTGCGCATTCTGCGGCGTGGTGAGCCAGCTGGAAAGCCGCGCCACCGGATCGTGGCGCCGGATCAGCCCGACCAGCGAACCGACGTCGAGAAACTTGTCGCGCACGAAGGCGGCGAGTTCGTCGGCGATGCGCTCCTTGTTGCGCGGAATCACGCCCGTATGCGCCGAAACGAACGGTATCGGAACGCGCCGGAACAGCGCGACCACCGCGAACCAGTCGGCGAGGCCGCCGACCATGGCGGCTTCGCTCACGGACTTGACGCCGTCCGTCACGACGCCCGGCGGGAAAAAGAGTGCCGTGCCGGCGAACACGAGCGCTGCAGCCAGCAGAAACGCCAGCGCCTGGCGCTTGGCGCGCGCGAGTTCGGCTTCGTCCCGTGGGGCGTGCAAAGGCGTCATGAGGAGCAGGGAGTCGCGGATTCGAATCGCGACATTATGCTGCCCGCGCGCCAACCGCTGCACGCCGGAACGCCCCGTCAGCGCTGCGCGCTCGCTACGCCTCAGGCCGAACGCGCGCTGCGCCGCTGCGGCACGATCCGCCAGCCGAGGTTCACGCCCGCCGCCGCGACGAGGATGAGCGCGGCGCCCACCACCTGGATCCACGCGAGGCGCTGGCCGAATGCGAACCAGTCCACGAGGATCGCGACCACGGGGTAGATGAACGAGAGCGCGCCCGTCATCGCCGTGGGCAGCTTCTGGATCGCGCCGTAGAGCAGCACATACATGATGCCCGTGTGCACGATGCCGAGCGTGACGAGCTGCGCCCAATGCACAGGAGTGGCCGGCAGCGTGCCGTAGTGGATGAACGGTGCGAGCGCGAGCGCGCCGAACGCGAGCTGCACGAGCGCGATGAGGTGCGGCGGCGTGCCCTTGAGATGGCGCGTGATGATCGACGAGATCGCGTAGAGAAACGCCGCGCCCGCCGCGTAGGCCACCCCCTGCAGATACTCGCCGGGCACCGCGAGCACGGCGGGCTGCACCTCGACCACGCACACGAGGCCGAGGAAGGCCACCGCCAGCCACGCCACCGTCGACGCGCTCACTCGCTCGCGCAGAATGACCACGCCGAGACCGACCAGCATGAACGGCTGCGTGTTGTAGACGGCCGTGGCCATGGAGATCGACGCACGCGAATAGGCCGCGAACAGCAGCACCCAGTTCGCGACGATGGCCGCGCCACCCAGCACGGCGAGCGCGAGCGTGCGCGGCGGCAGGTGCTTGCGGCGCAGCAGGCCGAGCGCGGCGCACACGAGCGTGAGCGTCGCGCCGCCCAGCACGCAGCGCAAAAAGGCGATGTTGATCGGGGCCTGCCGCGAGGCGACCACGAGCCAGCCGATGGTGCCGGACATCAGCATCGCGACGATCATCTCGGCGGCGCCGCGGCGAATTTCAGGAGTGGTGGAAGACATGAGCTTGCATCCTCGTTGTAACGGACGAAGGGCGCGCGGCCCTTCGCATCTGCAAGCCAGTTTATCGGCTGCAAGGCGAGGAATACATGGCTAAACTTAGGCGAGAGGCAAGACTTGCCTTCGATTGAAAGGCCAACCTGGCGGAGCACCCGCGCAATCATGAACCGACGTCCGAACCCCACGCCCGCCGCGGCCCCGCTCGACGACATCGACCGCATGCTGCTCGCGGCGCTCGCCGAGGACGCCCGCACGAGCGTCGCCGAACTCGCCAAGCACGTGGGGCTGTCGGCGCCGAGCACGTCCGAGCGGCTGCGCCGGCTCGAAGCGCAAGGCGTGATTGGCGGCTATACGGTGCAGATCGATCCGCGCGCGCTCGGCTACACCTTGCAGGCCATCGTGCGCGTGAAGCCGCTGCCCGGGCAATTGCATCTGGTGGAAGAGGTGCTGCGGCGCATTCCCGAATTCGTCGAGTGCGACAAGGTCACGGGCGACGACTGCTTCATCGCCCGGCTGTATCTGCATTCGATCGAACAGCTCGACGAGATTCTCGCGAAAGTCACCGAGCGCGCCGAAACCAGCACGGCCATCGTCAAGTCCACGCCGGTGCCGCGCCGCCTGCCGCCGCTGCGCTGAAGCCCGGGCGCCGGCAGCCCGTCAGTGCTCCGTGGCCTCGAAGAACGCCAGCATCTCCTCGACCAGCGCCTCGCTCGCCTCCTCGGGAATGTAATGGCCGCACGGCAGTGCGCGCCCGCTCACGTCGCGCGCCACCTTGCGCCATTCGGCGAGCGGGTCGAAGCAGCGTTCGATCACCCCTTCCGCGCCCCACAGCACGCGCAGCGGGCACGCCACCTTGTTGCCGCGCTCGAGGTCGGCGCGGTCGTGCTCGAGGTCGATGGTCGCCGAGGCGCGGTAGTCCTCGCACATCGCGTGGACGGCGCCCGGCTGGCGCAGCGCCGCGCGATAGGCGCCCAGCGCCTTCGGCGCGAACGGTGCAAGACCCGCGTGACGGCTGCCCATGACGCGCTCGATATAGACGTCGGGGTTCGCTTCGATCAGCGTCTCCGGCAGCGGCGCGGGCTGGATCAGGAAGAACCAGTGGAAGTAGAGCGTGGCGAACTCGCGGTCGGTCTGCTCGTACATGGCGAGCGTGGGCGCGATGTCGAGCAGCATGAGCCGCTCGACGGCGTCGGCGTGGTCGAGCGCCATGCGGTGCGCAACGCGCGCGCCGCGGTCGTGCGCGCACACGAGAAAACGCTCGTGGCCGAAGTGGCGCATGACTTCGACCTGATCGGCCGCCATCGCGCGTTTCGAATAGGCGGCGTGCGTGTCGTCGCTGGCCGGTTTCGAGGAGGCGCCGTAGCCGCGCAGATCCGTCGCGATGACGGTGAAGTGCTGCGCGAGCGAGGAAGCGCACCGGTGCCAGATCATGTGCGTCTGCGGATGGCCGTGCAGCAGCAATAGCGGCGGTCCGTCGCCGCCCTTCACGCCGCAGATGTCTACGCCGCCCGCAGTGCGAACGGTGAAAGGCTGGAATCCGTCGAAGGGCATGGGGCTAGTCTCTTGTGTTTGTTGGTCTGCGGTCATTGTATGAGGCGAGCGCGGCTCGAAAATGTGCTTTTGGGCCCGCAACGGTAGAAACCGAACACTCCCTCGAAAACCGCACGAGGGATCCGCACGCGCGATGCCCGAACGACCCCACGCCTATAATCGAACGGCCGATTTCGTGCCCACGCCGTCTATCGAAGCGCCGCAAGGAGACCTCCCCATGGCACTGCCCGCCGTCCTGCAAAACCTCTCGCTGCCCGTCGTGGGCTCGCCGATGTTCATCGTCAGCTACCCGGAGCTGGTGCTCGCGCAGTGCAAGGCGGGCATCGTCGGCTCGTTTCCGGCGCTCAACGCGCGCCCCGCCGAGGAACTGGGCGTCTGGCTCACGCAGATCCGCGAGGAGCTCACCGCTTACCAGAGCGCGAACCCCGAGGCCGTCATCGGGCCGGTCGCCGTCAACCAGATCGTGCATCAGTCGAATGCGCGGCTCGAGCACGACGTGCGCGTGTGCGTCGAGCACCATGTGCCGATCTTCATCACGAGCCTGCGCGCGCCGCCGCGCGAACTGCTCGACGCCGTGCACAGCTACGGCGGCATCGTGCTGCACGACGTCATCAACCTGCGCCACGCCGCCAAGGCGCTCGAAGCCGGCGTGGACGGCCTGATCCTCGTGGCCGCGGGCGCGGGCGGCCATGCGGGCACGACCTCGCCGTTCGCACTGGTAGGCGAAGTGCGGCGGATCTTCGACGGCCCGATCGTGCTGTCCGGGGCGATCGCCAACGGCGGCTCGATCCTCGCCGCCCAGGCCATGGGCGCGGACCTCGCTTACATGGGCACGCGCTTCATCGCGACCAAAGAAGCGCACGCCGTGGACGACTACAAGCACGCCATTCTCGAAGCGAAGGCCGCGGACATCGTCTACACGAACCTCTTCACGGGCGTGCACGGCAACTACATCCGCGAGAGCATCGTGAACGTCGGGCTCGATCCCGATGCGCTGCCCGAGTCGGACAAGTCGAAGATGGATTTCGGCGCGGGCACCTCGAAGGCGAAGGCCTGGAAAGACGTGTGGGGGGCGGGCCAGGCCGTGGGCCTGATGGATGACGTGCCCTCGGTGGCGGATCTCGTGGCGCGCCTGAAGCACGAGTACGAGGCGACCAAGGCGCGGCTGGGCTTGGGCCGCTGAACGCAGGCGAGCCCGGTTTCAGCCCCGGGCAGACGGGATACGGGCGGCGTCGGCATTGACCGCCGCCGCGCGGATTGCCTCCACGCCCGGCCACAGCTCGCGCTCCGAAAAGCGCGCGGCCAGGAAATCGACGAACGAGCGCACCTTCGCCGAGAGATGGCGGCGGCTCGCGTACACGGCGTAGATCGGCAGCTCGCGCGGCGGCAGTGCGTCGACGAGCAGCGGCACGAGTCGCCCTTCGGCAATATCGTCGCCCACCACCTCGGTGCCGAGCATCGACAGCCCGCCGCCCTGCAGCACCACCACGCGCAGCGCTTCCAGGTGATTGACGATGAGGTTGCCGCCTGGCTTGGGCTTCATGCCGCCCGCGCCCTCCGCGAACGGCGCGAGTTCCTGGGCCGATGCCCCAGCGTACTGAACGAAGTTGTGCCGCGCGAGATCGGCCACGCTTTTCGGCGCGCCGTGGCGGCGCAGGTACTCGGGCGAGGCGCACAGCACGATGTGCGCGGTGGCGAGCGGCCGCGCGATCAGCGAAGACGACTTGAGCCCCGAAGGCGCGGCGCGGATCGCCACGTCGAAGCCCTCGTCGATCAGCTCGACCACGCGGTCGGACAGCGTGATATCGACGGTCACCTGCGGAAACCCCGCGGCGTAGTCGGCGACCGCACCCATCACATGACGCAGCCCGAATGCCGTGAGCGACGACACGCGCAGCCGCCCCTGCGGCACCACGCTCGCCGCGCCCACCGCCTGGCCGGCCTCGTCGAGTTCGGTGAGCGCCTGGGCCACGCGCTCGTAGTATTCGCGCCCCGCCTCGGTGGGTGCGACACGGCGCGTGGTGCGGTTCAACAGCCGCGCGCCGAGCTGCTGCTCCAGATGCATCACATGCTTGCTCGCCATCGCGGCGGACATGTTCATGCGCTCGGCCGCCGCGACGAAGCTGCCCGCCTCCACCACCTGGCGAAACACTTTCATGCTGACGAGGGTATCCATTGCGCGGCCTTCAACTCGAACATAAATAGACGGGAATCAATCGGCGATATTTTCCTCGTTTTATCAAATACGGGTGTTGAAACGCGCAGGCGTGCGTCATATCGGGCGGCCCAGAATGCAAAAACCCCGCGCTGCACGCAGCGTGGGGTTTTCGCGTCGAACTTCGCACTGACAGGCTGCGCCGCTTAGAACTTCGCGCGCATGCCCACGCCGTAGGTCTGGCCGCTCGACATGTTGTCGAAGTGGTCGTACATGTACGCGGCGTAGACGTCCGTGCGCTTGGAGAGCGGATAGTCGTAGCCGATCGCCGCCGTCTGGCGCGTCTGGTTCAGGCCGCCGCCGTCGCGCGAGTACGCATACGACGCCATCACCGTGCCCGGGCCGGCCGGGACCGTCACGCCGCCCTGGGCCGTGTTGACGTGCCAGCTGCCCACCTGCTGCCAGTTCGCCGTGTACATGTACTGGCCGAAGAACTTCACGTACTTGAGGTCGTACGAGAGGCCGACCTGCGCCACGCCCTGGCTCTTCAGGCCGATGATGGTCGTGTCGCCGCTCACGATGCTGCCGATGTCGCCCGGCGTGTTGTTGAAGTTCACGTACTGGTAGACCGCCGTGGCCGCGAACGGGCCATGGAAGTACAGACCCTGCACGCTCCACTTCTTCGAGCCGTTCTGACCGGCCTGGTTGCCGAACGCATACATGGCCGAACCCGAGAGGCCGTTGAAGTTGGGCGTCGAGTACTGCACGGCGTTGTTCCAGCCCGAGTCGCCCACCACACCCTGGTCGGTCGTGTAGGTCGGGAACGTCGAGAGGCCGAGGTACACGTGGTACACCATCGGCGAGAAGGTGTACGAATCGATGAACGGGTTGAAGAGAATCGTCGAGACGAACAACTGCGTCGTCAGGCGCCCCGCCGTGACCGTGCCGTACGGCGATTCGAGGCCGACGTACGCATTGCGCGCGAAGAACGTGTCGCCCGCGAAGCGGCCGTACTGGCCGTTCTGCGCGCGGAAGAAGCTTTCCAGCGTGAAGATCGCCTTGTAGCCGTTGCCCAGATCTTCCGATCCCTTCATGCCCCAGTACGACGTGGACATGCCCCCGCCGCCCACGTTCCAGGCGGTCTGGCCGCCCGGAAATTTCGTCGCCCCGACCCACTCGTCGACCTGGCCGTAGAGCTGGACGCTCGACTGCGCAAACGCCGACGACGACGCGGCGGCAAGAACAGCGGCGAGCGCGCTCGCCTTCAGGGTAGTGCGCAGCGCGCGGCTGACCGTTGTATTCATGGGTTCTCCAGTCTTTGTCAAAAAAGGGTGTCGGGCGGCTGAGGCGCTCGCGCAAAGCTTTATTTTTTCGTCGTTCGCAGGCGTGGCCGTTCTGGGCGGATCCATCTTTGCGGACCATTTTTATGGTCAAAAATAAACGCTGTTATTGCCGGTATATCGGGCGGATTAGTTTGCCGCCGATCGAACCCGGTTTGCCGCTGTCGACTGTGCTTTGCGCTGCGCTGCGTCACGGTTAATCGCAGCCTGCCGGGCCACGCCCAGTGGGGCGCTGCCGCACGCGCGTGGCTGCGAATGACGCGCCGCCAAAACGAAAGCGAGATTTGAGACGAAAGGGTTCTGTATGACGAGAGATTTCCAAAAAAGTGTGGTATCCACGCGTCAGTTTTCGCGGCATGGAGAAACGCACCTTGTTTTGGACGTGTTTCGGCGGCGCTAACAGGTCAATACCTGAAGCGAATCCCGAGGAGAGTCAAACGAAGCAAGCGGGAAAAAGCGTGCGGAGGGAAGAAAACAAAAGCGGGCCGCGAGGCAGCGCTCAATTACGGTAAGGCGAAGGCATCGGCGGACGCGGAACCTCGCCGCCGTTGCGCGGGTATTGCCGGTAGCTGCCGCCGCGCTCCTCGTTGTAGCGGGCGACGTCTTCGCGGATCGAGCCCGCGCGCACCGGCGAGTCGGCCGGCGGATGCGGCACCGGGCGCGATTCCGCGCTCACGGGCGTGATGGGATTGCCACCACGATAGCCACCGTAGCCGCCGAACGGCGTGCCGTAGCTGTAGTCGCGATGGGGAGCCTGCTGCTGGACCTGACCTTGCCACTGGTTCGGCGCACGGTTGCCGCCGCGCTCGTACCGGCCGCCCTGGTCGGCCACACGCATGGGCGAAGCGGCACCTGCGTAAGCGGCGGGGCCACGGCCGCGTTCAGGGCCACCGTGGTAGCCGCCACCCCACGCCATGCCGCCGCCGCGCGGCGCGGGTATCGCGTGCATGGAAGGCGCGCGCGCGAAGCCGCCGCCCCCGCCGTGCCCTGGAAAACCGGGCTGAGCATGGGCGAGCGCAACGAGGGCCGCTAATCCAGCCCCCAAGACCCACTGTCCCAGTTTTGACAACCCTACGTGCATTGTGACGTTTCACCTGCCCGACATTTGCGCCTGGCACCCGCCACTCGGGCCATGGCGGGCCAGTCCCGGGACGCTCGCCGCGCGAGCGCGTAACGATTGCCGCCACAACGGTCCGGGCGTCCCTTTGACGGTAATTTATGGGTGTGCCGAATGGGTGTCGAGCCAAAAGATGTTATGCCGCCCGAAGGGTTGTAACACCATGTTACTGCTGGGTTTTCTGGCTTCGGGTGCACCCTGGGAAGGCCGCCTGGCAAGGCTCTCCGGGCAGGCGTGAGAACGGTTCGTTTTATGCTTGAGTCAGGTCAGAAGATCTGAAGAATGCGCGGAGTCCTGACGACTTTTGCGGCCCGGGAATACCCCTCGCACGTCGATGAGGAATCCCGCATAAAGGGGCATCGAAGCTGGCGATACATGCGCATCAATCATTAATCGATGCTTCAAATGAATTTGCTTTTTCAATCGGCTTGCGCCGACAATAGACGTCCCGATTCACCCGTTGCACGCACATCGATCTGCGCGCAGCCAGGCGCCCAGGCGCGCACTTGAGATTGTCCGATGGCACGTCCGAAATTCCTGCCCGATAACTTCACCCTTTGCCTCGTCGGCACGGTGATTCTTGCGAGCCTGTTCCCGGTGCACGGTCAGGCCGCCACCGGTTTCAACTGGCTCACCAACGTGGCCGTTGGCCTGCTGTTCTTCCTGCACGGCGCCAAGCTCTCGCGCGAGGCGATCGTCGCTGGAGCTACGCACTGGCGGCTACATATCGTCGTGCTGCTCAGCACCTTCGTGCTCTTTCCGGCACTGGGCCTCGCGCTCAAGCCCGTGCTTTCGCCGCTCGTCACCCCGGCGCTCTATGCGGGCGTGCTGTTCCTCTGCACGCTGCCGTCCACGGTGCAGTCGTCCATCGCGTTCACCTCGATCGCGCGCGGCAACGTGCCCGCCGCCGTTTGCAGCGCTTCGGCGTCGAGCCTGATCGGCATCTTCGTCACGCCCGCGCTCGTGAGCCTGATCGTCACGAACCAGAGCGCGAGCGGCGGCTCGGCCTGGCACACCGTGTGGAACATCGTGCTGCAACTGCTCGTGCCGTTCGTGGCGGGCCAGCTGCTGCGCCCCGTCATCGGCCGCTGGATCGAGCGCAACAAGGGCGTGCTCAAGTTCGTCGATCAGGGCTCGATCCTGCTCGTGGTGTTCGGCGCGTTTTCCGAGGCCGTGAACGAAGGGCTCTGGCATCACATTCCGCTCACCGCGCTCGGCGGCCTGCTCGTGGTGAACGCCGTGCTGCTCGCGCTCGCGCTCGGCATCACGATCTTCACGAGCAAGAAGCTCGGCTTCTCGCGCGCCGACCAGATCACGATCATTTTCTGCGGCTCGAAGAAGAGCCTCGCGGCCGGCGTGCCGATGGCGAAGGTCATCTTCGCCTCGAACGCCGTGGGCGCGGTCGTGCTGCCGCTCATGCTGTTCCACCAGATCCAGCTCATGGTGTGCGCGGCGCTCGCCCAGCGCTGGGGCGCCCGCGACATGAGCGCCGAGCGCGCCGCCAGCGCGGGCGACGAATCGCGCGCCGGCGCGAGCGAGCGCAGCGCCGCCGCCGCGCGCCGCTGAGCGTCGCTCAATCCATCTCAATACGTCATGCGGCGCGGCGGCTTCTCGCCGCCCCGCTGCAGCCAATGCCGCGGCTAGTGCCCGGCGTCTCCCCCTCCCCCGCCTGCCTCCCCTCCCCGCGTCACGCGCGCATCCGCCGCACGCCCAAAGATTGGGCATCCCCGCGCTGTCACCAAAATTTCATTTAATTCATCCGATGATATGCCGTTAAGTTCATCGTCTTCGCCCGTTCCGGCCTGTCCATGTCTGCTCCCGCGCCACTCCTGCACGCGGCGCCCGGCGTCGGGGCGCTGATCGCCCAGCGCCAGCTGCGTGCCGTCTTCCAGCCCATCGTCGATTTCGAGGGTGGCGCGATCCTCGGCTACGAAGGCCTGATTCGCGGGCCGGCCGGCTCGCCGCTCGAAACGCCCGCCGCCCTCTTCGCGCGCGCCGGTGACGAACAGTGCACCGCCGCACTCGAGCGCGCAGCCGCCCGCACCTGCATCGAAACGTTCGCGAGACTCGACTGCCCCGGCAAGCTGTTCCTCAATTTCAGCGCCGACGCGCTGCGCCAGCTCACCGCCGACGGCGACGCCGCGCTCGCCCTCTTCGACGGCCCGATCGACCCCACGCGCGTCGTGATCGAGCTGACCGAGCAAAGCGCCATCCACGATCTGCGCAATTTTTCGCCGGTCGTCGAGACGCTGCGCGCGGCCGGCGCCCAGTTCGCGCTCGACGACTACGGCACGGCCAACGCCAGCCTCAACCTCTGGGTGCAGTTGCAGCCCGATGTCGTGAAGATCGACCGCTTCTTCATCCACGACATCGCCAACGACGCGCTCAAGTTCGAAGCCGTGCGCGCCGTGCAGCATTTCGCGCAGGCGAGCGGCACACGGCTCGTGGCGGAAGGCATCGAGAACGCGGCCGACCTGATCGTGCTGCGCGACATGGGCATCGACTGCGGCCAGGGCTTTTTCTTCGGCCGCCCCAACGTGGAGCCGCTGCGCGTGCTCGCCCGCGAAGCGCGCGAGGCGATTCGCGCGGACCATATCGCCGTGTTCCCCGAGGCCACGCGCAGCGCCGCCACGCAGCCCGCGGGCGGCGGCGCCCCCGCCAGCAAGATGCTCGTGCGCGCGCCCGCGCTGCCGCGCCAGGCGACCAACAACGACGTGCTCGAACTGTTCAACGGTCAACCCGACCTGCACGCGGTGGCCGTGGTGGAAGACGAAGCGCCCGTCGCGCTCATCAACCGGCGCGCGTTCATGGACCGCTATGCGCTGCCGTATCACCGCGAGCTGTTCGGCAAGAAGGCCTGCCTGCAATTCGCCAACGCGCAGCCAGTGCTGATCGAGCAGTCGATGACGGTCGAGCAGATGGCGACGCTGCTCGTCAGCGACGACCAGCGCTATCTCGCCGATGGCTTCGTCATCACCGATAACGGCCGCTACGCCGGGCTCGGCACCGGCGAGAGCCTCGTGCGCGCCGTAACGGAGGTGCGCATCCAGGCGGCGCGCTACGCCAATCCGCTCACCTTCCTGCCGGGCAATATCCCCATCAGCTCGCATATCGAGCGTCTGCTGTCGCACGACGCGGGCTTTCACGCGTGCTATGTCGACCTGAACCAGTTCAAGCCCTTCAACGACCAGTACGGCTACTGGCAGGGCGACGAGGTGCTCAAGTTCGCGGCGACGGTGCTCGCCGACGTCTGCGACCCCACGCGCGACTTCCTCGGCCACGTGGGCGGCGACGACTTCCTGATCCTGTTCCAGAGCGAGACATGGCGCGAGCGCGCGCGCCAGGCGATCGAAACGTTCAACGAGGGTGCGCAGCGCTTTTACGCACCGGGCGACCGCCTCGCGGGCGGCATTCACGGCGAGGATCGCCACGGCAACGCCACCTTCTTCACCTTCGTGACGATGGCGATCGGCTGCGTGCACATCGCGCCGGGCGAAGGCGCGCAGCACAGCAGCGACGCCATCGCCTCGCTCGCGGCGCTCGCCAAGCGCCGCGCGAAACAGGAAGCGAGCGGGCTCGTCGTGATCGACGGCCGCGCGAGCGCCAACCTCGTGCCCACGCTCGCCTCGACACCAGGCGAAGCCGGCTGGTCATAGCGGCCTGACCCTCCCCTGCGGCAGCCCAGAATGTGAACGGGCCGGCCGCGCGGCTCATGCCGCGCGCCGGCCCGTTTTGCTTTCGCCGCTGTGCTGCTGCACCGTCGCTAGATCGTCCCCATCAAAACCAGCACGACCACCACGACGACGATGATGCCGAGCGTGCCCGAAGGCGCGTAACCCCACGAGCGGCTATGCGGCCACGCCGGGAACGCGCCTATGAGCAGCAGGATCAGAATGACCAGAAGCAGGGTGCCGAGCATGATGCCTCCGTAAGTCGACTGTTAGTGTCCGGCTTTCCGCAACCGTCGTGCCCGCGCGCGTTTAGTTAATTTTACTAAACACGAATGTTTGCGTTTATTTCATTGTTTACTGGTATTTACCTGGAATTCGAGGCGTAGATTCGGGTTTTTCGGACAGGTTTTTACTATACAATCGCCGCACACCTGACCACACCCGGAACGCTCACCGCGCCACCGCCAGCCAGGAATCATGGGGACAACCATTCGTGACGTCGCGCAAGCCGCCAACGTGTCGATCGGCACGGTGTCGCGCGCGTTGAAGAACCAGCCGGGCCTCTCCGAGGCCACGCGCGAGCGCATCGTCGAGGTCGCGCGCACGCTCGGCTACGACTGCGCGCAACTGCGCCCGCGCATTCGCCGGCTCACCTTCCTGCTCCATCGCCAGCACAACAACTTCGCGGCCAGCCCGTTCTTCTCGCACGTGCTGCACGGCGTGGAAGACGCCTGCCGCGAACACGGCATCGTGCCCGCGCTGCTCACCGCCGGCCCCGCCGACGACACCGTCCAGCAGTTGCGCCTGCACGCACCCGACGCCATCGCCGTGGCCGGCTTCGTCGAGCCGGAAATGCTCGCCGCGCTCGTCGCGCTGCAACGCCCGCTCGTGCTGATCGACCTGTGGGCGGCGGGTCTGCGCTCGGTGAACATCGACAACGCGGCGGGCGCCGCGCTCGCCATGCAGCATCTGTTCGAGCTGGGGCGGCGGCGCATTGCGTTCATCGGCGGCTCGCTCGCGCACTACAGCATCGCGCAGCGCGCGCTCGGCTACCGGCGCGCGTTCTTCGAGGCAGGCCTGTTGTTCGACCCGTCGCTCGAAACGACGATCGACGGCGGGCTCGATCCCGACACGGGCGCGTCGCTCGCCATGCAGCGCTTGATCGATGCGGCGAGCGCCGCCTCGCGCCCGCCGCCCGACGCGCTCTTCGCCTACAACGACGCCGCCGCGCTCGCGGCCATGCGCGTGTGCCTCGCCAATGGCCTGCGCGTGCCCGAAGACATCGCCATCATCGGTTTCGACGATATCGCGGGCGCCACGCACGCCACGCCGCCGCTCTCGACGATCGCCGTCGACAAGGAAGCGCTCGGGCGGCGCGGCGTCGAGCTGCTGCTCGAAGAAACGCCTGCCGCGAGCGAAATCCGTTTGCCGGTGCAGCTCGTCGCGCGTGCGAGCACGCTGGGTGCGGCGTCATCGAATCTCGTTGCCGCGCACGCTGTCCATCATGCTGCAAGCGCACCGCAAAGCGCCTGACGCGCGCCGTCGAAACACGCCGAACACACATCGAAATTACGCTGAAGCCACGTCCAGGACAGAAGAGAAAGCCATGACGATGACCGCCGACACCGCCACCTCCGCCACCGCACAACCCGTCGCCGTACCGGGCGTCGCGAGCTTTCGCGACCGCGGCTTCCTGCTCGGCCACGTGCAGGACACGCTGCGCTTTTACGCGCCGAACGTGCTCGATCCCTCGGGCGGCTTCTTCCACTACTTCCGCGACGACGGCTCGATCTACAACGCGCACTCGCGGCACCTCGTGAGCAGCTGCCGCTACGTCTTCAACTATGCGATGGCGTATCGCGAATTCGGCGACCCGCAGCACCTCGAATACGCGCGCCACGGCCTGCAGTTCCTGCGCGAGGGCCACTGGGACCCGCAGCTGCAGGGCTACGACTGGGAGATCGACTGGCGCGACGGCAAGAAGCGCATGCTCGACGCCACGCGCCACTGCTACGGCCTCGCGTTCGTGCTGCTCGCTTACGCGCATGCGGCGATGGCCGGCATCGAGGAAGCGCGGCCGATGATCGGCGCGACCTTCGATCTGATGGAACACCGCTTCTGGGACGGCGCGGCGGGCCTCTACGCCGACGAGGCGAGCGCCGACTGGATCGTCTCGGGCTATCGCGGCCAGAACGCCAACATGCACACGACCGAGGCGCTGCTCGCGGCCTACGAGGCGACGGGCCATCTCGTCTATCTCGACCGCGCCGAGCGCGTCGCCTCGAACATCACGCTGCGCCAGGCGAAACTCTCGAAAGGGCTCGTGTGGGAGCACTTTCACGCGGACTGGTCGGTGGACTGGCATTACAACGAGGAAGACAGCTCGAACATCTTCCGCCCGTGGGGCTTCCAGCCGGGCCATCAAACGGAGTGGGCGAAGCTGCTCCTGCTGCTCGAACGTCACCGGCCGCTGCCCTGGCTGCTGCCGCGCGCGATCGAACTGTTCGACGCCGCCATGGCGCACGCCTGGGACAACGATCACGGCGGCCTCTACTACGGCTTCGGCCCGGACGGCACCGTGTGCGATCACGACAAGTACTTCTGGGTGCAGGCGGAAACCTTCGCCACGGCGGCGCTGCTCGGCAAGCGCACCGGCAACGAGCGCTTCTGGGACTGGTACGACGAAATCTGGCGCTACAGCTGGGCGAATTTCGTCGATCATCGTTACGGCGCGTGGTACCGCATCCTCACTTGCGACAACCGCAAGTACAGTGACGAGAAGAGCCCCGCCGGCAAGACCGACTATCACACGATGGGCGCGTGCTACGAAGCGCTGAACGCGCTGCCCGGACGCGGCATGGCGCCGGTGGTGGGCCGCGAGGAAGCGACCGCCGCCGACGCTGGTGGCGCGAACGGCATGACGGGCACGAGCGGCCAGAACTAGAGAGAGGAACACGACGATGAGCACCTGCAGCACCGGCCCGGACTTTTCGTCCGGCTTCCCGGCCTTCATCTCGGCCGGCGACATCCTCACCGATCTCGTGCGCACCCCCGCGCCCGAGGGCACGCCGCACACGTCGCAGCCCGGCGCACCGGGTATGGACTCGCACTGGCGCGCGCATCCTGGCGGCGCGGGCTGGAACGTCGCGCGCGCGGTCGCGCGCCTCGGGCTGCCCACGGCGAGCGTGGGGGCGCTCGGCGTCGACAACTTCTCGGACGAACTCTGGAACGCGAGCGTGGCCGCCGGTCTCGACATGCGCTTCATGCAGCGCGTGGAGCGCGCGCCGCTGCTCGCGATCGTGCATCAGACGCATCCGCCCGCGTACTACTTCATCGGCGACAACAGCGCCGACCTCGCCTTCGATCCCGCGAAGCTGCCCGAAGGCTGGCGCGCGCACGCCAAGTGGGCGCACTTCGGCTGCATCAGCCTCGTGCGCCAGCCGCTCGGCGAAACGCTCGCCACGCTCGCCGCCGAGCTGCGCGCGGCCGGCGTGAAGATCAGCTTCGATCCGAACTACCGCAATCTCATGGCGCACGGCTACGAGCCGATCCTGCGCCGCATGGCCGCGCTCGCCGATCTCATCAAGGTCTCCGACGAAGACCTGCGCATGCTGTTCGCGGGCAAGAGCGAGGCCGAAGCCATCGAAGCGGTGCGCGCGCTCAATCCGGCCGCCACGCTGCTCGTCACGCGCGGCGCGCAGGCGGCCACGCTCTATGTGGGCAACGAGGTGATCGAGGCGGCGCCGCCGCGCGTCGAAGTGGCCGATACGGTGGGCGCCGGCGACGCGTCGATCGGCGGGCTGCTGTTCAGCCTCATGAGCGCGCCGCAGCGCAACTGGCGCCAGCATCTCGCCTTCGCGCTCGCCGCGGGCGCGGCCGCGTGCCGCCGGCCCGGCGCGCATTCGCCGACACTCGACGAAGTCGTCGCGCTGCTCGCCGACTGAAGGCGCACGCGGCGCGCCGTCTGGCGCACCGCCTGGACACCGCGCGGCGCTGACACGAAAGCGCCGCGCAGCCGTAATATGCGTGTCCCGCAGCCGCGCGGGCAACGTGCTAGCATGGAATCTCCCTCTTGTTGCGGGTCGGGCGCGACGCTTGCGCGCCTTCATCCACGTGACCCGTCGAGGGGAGTTTCCTTCCGCGAGGAGCACGTTATGGAAGACGTCAGCTACACCAAGGGGATCTACACGGCCGTCGCCACAGTGCGGCCCATGAACGCCGGCCAGTACCAGGGCCTGGTCTCCCTGGCGCGCGACGACGGCGAGGAACTCGAAAACGCGGTGTATGAAGTCGAAGCCGCATCGGGCACGCCGGAAGAGGCTCTCGAAGAAGCCAAGGCGCTGGCGCATCGCATACTCGGCGAGCTCGAACTGTAAGTCGCCGCGGTGAGCCCGGTGCCCGCTCAGGGACTGCCGGCAGCGCTGCATGAGACGGGGGTGCTCTGCATGGGACCAGAGTAAGGGCTTTGCATGGGCCCGGAGTCAGTGCTGAAGCACTAACTCCGGCCGACAGCCAAAGAGCCAACTCTGGTCGACAGGAGGTTAGCCATGTCCGAACAGCTCTTTCTATACGGCGTCTACGCCATCCACGTGCATCCGCTCGAACTGCAGGGCGCTCGCTGGGACGCCGAGTATCAGATCACGCATCGCGACAAGGCCGTGCAGGCGTGGGTCACGGTCGGCGGCAACGCGGGCTTCGAGGCGCCCACGCAAGCCGTGGACGCCGCGCGCCGCCAGGCCATCGCCGATATCGAACACGGCGCGGGCATTCCGAAGCCGCACGGGTTTCCGTAAGCCTTTCGTACGACGCCGCTCCTGCCGCGTCTCATTCCTGCTCTCGTCGCGCCAGCCCTGCGCCCTGCCAGCGCGCGCTGTCGCGTGCCCGCTTGTCCTGCCCCTGCGCCATTGCTACGCTCTTCTCCTTACTTCAGATCCGCAGGGACCATCATGACGTCCGAGACGCCGGAGCGCTTCGCCAACCAGGAAGCGGCCCAGCAAGCCGAAGCGGCATCCGGGGCTTCGCCCGGCGTGGACATGGACGCCTGCAAGGCCGAAACGCCCGCGGGGCCCAGGCAAAAAGCCAGACGCGGCACGCCGCGCAAGCTGATGATCGGCACGCGCGAGGTGCTCGTCTACGGCATGCCGCAGTCGTGGGACGACTTCTATCACACGGCGCTCACCATGCGCTGGCCCACCTTCTTTGCCTCGCTCGCGGCCCTCTTCCTGCTCATGAACGGCGTGTTCGCGTGCCTCTACCAGCTCGGCGCCGCGCCCATCGCCAACCAGTACCCGCAGGGCTTTCTCGGCGCGTTCTTCTTCAGCGTGGAAACGCTCGCCACCGTTGGCTACGGCGACATGCATCCGCAAACGCTCTACGCGCATATCGTCGCCACGCTGGAAATCTTCGTCGGCATGTCGGGCATCGCGTTGGCGACCGGCCTCGTGTTTGCGCGCTTCTCGCGCCCGCGCGCGAAGATCATGTTCGCGAGCCAGGTGGTGGTGCACCCCATCGAAGGCCGCATGACGCTGATGGCGCGCGCCGCCAACGCCCGCCAGAACGTGATCGCCGAAGCAGGCGCGAAGCTGCGGCTGATCCGCATCGAAACCTCGTCGGACGGCTTTCGCGCGCGGCGCATCCACGACCTCAAGCTCGTGCGCGACCAGCATCCGCTCTTCACGCTGGGCTGGAATCTCATGCACGTGATCGACGAGTCGAGCCCGCTCTACGGCGTCACACCCGAGATGCTGGCCGAGCAGCACGGCACGCTGCATGTCGTGATCGAGGGCTCCGACGAGTCGACCGCGCAGACCATGCAGGCGCGCTTTAGCTGGTCGGACCGGCAGATCCGCTGGGACTACCGCTACGTCGACCTGATGAGCGATGCGGATGGCGTGAGCACGATGGACTACACGCACTTTCACGATGTCGTGCCGTTCGATCGGACGAAGCCTTACGCGCCTCGGACGATCTGACGGATTGTCCCGAAGGCCGATCCGGACGGGATCGCGTCGGGGCAGAGAAAATCTCTCTCCAAAATCGCCCGGCACGGGCAGGCTCTCGCGCGAATAGGCAGCAGCGCCGGAGAGTTAGCAAAAAATTTCCGTCATTGGCGAGAAAAAATAGAGTCTCTTGCGCCGCTCTCCTCGGAGGGCGTACGACAGCAAAGCTATACATGGGATCGCAGCCAGCGCTGAAGCGCCAACTGCGTTCGATAAATGGAGACTCCCCCAATGACCGCGCGCCCCGCGTTCGGCGACACGTCCTCGCCGCTTGATACGCCGCCCCTCGCTGATTACAAGCTCACCGACAACCTCACCGCCACGCGCGGCCGCATCTTCCTGACCGGCACCCAGGCGCTGATCCGCCTCGCGCTCATGCAGCGCGCACTCGACCGCGCGCATGGCCTGAACACCGCGGGCTTCATCAGCGGCTATCGCGGTTCGCCGCTCGGCATGGTCGATCAGCAGGCGTGGAAGGCGAAGAAACTGCTCGAAACCGCCGACGTGCGCTTCTTGCCCGCCATCAACGAGGAGCTGGGCGGCACCGCCGTGCTCGGCACACAGCGCGTGGAAGCGGACTCCGAGCGCACCGTCGAAGGTGTGTTCGCGATGTGGTACGGCAAGGGCCCGGGCGTCGATCGCGCCGGCGACGCGCTCAAGCACGGCAACGCCTACGGCTCGTCGCCGCACGGCGGCGTGCTCGTGGTGGCCGGCGACGACCACGGCTGCGTGTCGTCGTCCATGCCGCATCAGAGCGACTTCGCGCTGATGGCGTGGCACATGCCGGTCGTGAATCCGTCGAACATAGCGGACATGCTCGAATTCGGCCTGTATGGCTGGGCGCTCTCGCGCTACTCGGGCGCGTGGGTGGGCTACAAGGCGATTTCGGAAACAGTGGAGTCCGGCTCGACCGTCGATCTCGACGCCATCAAAACCGACTGGCAAGCACCGGAAGGTTTTACGCCGCCGCCGGGCGGCCTGCACAACCGCTGGCCCGATCTGCCGAGTCTCGCCATCGAGCAGCGCCTCGCCGCCAAGCTCGACGCCGTGCGCCACTTCGCGCGCATGAACAGCATCGACAAGTGGATCGCGCCGAGCCCGCACGCGAACGTCGGCATCGTCACCTGCGGCAAGGCGCACCTGGACCTGATGGAAACGCTGCGCCGTCTCGATCTCACCGTCGACGACCTCGATCGCGCGGGCGTGCGCATCTACAAGGTGGGCCTGTCGTTCCCGCTGGAGATGTCGCGGATCGATGCGTTCGTCTCCGGCCTCACCGACGTGCTCGTGATCGAAGAGAAGGGCCCGGTGATCGAGCAGCAGATCAAGGACTACCTCTACAACCGCAAGGAAGGCGCGCGCCCCACGGTGATCGGCAAGCACGCCGAGGACGGCACGCTGCTGCTCTCCGAGCTGGGCGAGCTGCGCCCCTCGCGCATCCTGCCCGTGTTCGCCGCGTGGCTCGCGAAGCACCGGCCCGCGCTCGACCGCCGCGAGCGCGTGGTCGATCTCGTCGCGCCGCAAATCCTCTCGAACGCCGCCGACACCGTGCGCCGCACGCCCTACTTCTGCTCGGGCTGCCCGCACAACACGTCGACCAAGGTGCCCGAAGGTTCGATCGCGCAGGCCGGCATCGGCTGCCACTTCATGGCTTCGTGGATGGAGCGCGACACCACGGGCCTGATCCAGATGGGCGGCGAAGGCGTGGACTGGGCCGCGCACTCGATGTTCACGAAGATGCCGCACGTGTTCCAGAATCTCGGCGACGGCACCTACTTTCACTCAGGCATCCTTGCGATTCGCCAGGCAGTCGCGGCGAAGACCAACATCACCTACAAGATCCTCTACAACGACGCCGTGGCGATGACGGGCGGCCAGCCCGTGGACGGCAGCATCTCCGTGCCGCAGATCGCACGCCAGGTGGAAGCCGAAGGCGTCTCGCGCTTCGTGGTGGTGAGCGACGAGCCCGAGAAGTACGACGGCCATCACGGCCTGTTCCCGAAGGGTACGACGTTCCATCACCGCAGCGAACTCGATACGGTCCAGCGCGAACTGCGCGAAACGCCGGGCGTGACCGTGCTGATCTACGACCAGACCTGCGCCGCCGAAAAACGCCGCCGCCGCAAAAAGGGCGAATTCCCCGACCCGGACAAGCGCCTCTTCATCAACGAGGAAGTGTGCGAAGGCTGCGGCGATTGCGGCGTGCAGTCGAACTGTCTTTCGGTCGAGCCCGTGGAAACGGAGCTGGGCCGCAAGCGCCGCATCGACCAGTCGTCGTGCAACAAGGACTATTCGTGCGTGAACGGCTTCTGCCCGAGCTTCGTGACCGTCGAAGGCGGCAAGCTCAAGAAGGCCGCGGGCGCGGCATTCGACCCGCAGGCGCTCGCCACGCGCGTGAATGCGCTGCCCATGCCGGCCACGCATCTCGACAACGCGCCCTACGACATCCTCGTGACGGGCGTGGGCGGTACCGGTGTCGTGACCGTGGGCGCGCTCATCAGCATGGCCGCGCATCTGGAAGGCAAGAGCGCTTCGGTGCTCGACTTCATGGGCTTCGCGCAGAAGGGCGGCTCGGTGCTCTCGTTCGTGCGCTTCGCGGCCACCGACGCGCTGCTCAACCAGGTGCGCATCGACACGCAGCAGGCCGACCTGCTGCTCGCCTGCGACATGGTGGTGGGCGCGAGCGCCGATGCGCTGCAAACCGTGCGGCACGACCGCACGCGCATCGTCGTGAACACGCATGAGATTCCGAACGCGTCGTTCGTGCAGAACCCCGAAGCGAACCTGCACGCCGATGCGCTGCTCGCGAAGATGCGGCACGCGGCGACCGGCGGCGCATCGAACGCGCAGGATCCGCTCTCTGCATGCGACGCCCAGGCGCTCGCGCAGCGTTATCTCGGCGACACGATCGGCGCGAACATCGTGATGCTCGGCTTCGCGTGGCAGCTCGGCCTCGTGCCGGTTTCGCTCGCGGCGCTCACGCGCGCCATCGAACTGAACAACGTGGCCGTGCAGGCGAACCTGTTCGCGTTCTCCATCGGCCGTATGGCCGCCGCCGATCCCGCTGCGCTCGAAGCGCTCGACACGCAACGTGCGGCGGCCGCGAAGGCCACGGCGCGCAAGCTCACGCAAACGCTCGACGAACTGATCGCCGACCGCGAAGCGCGCTTGCTCGCTTATGGCGGCGCAAGCTACGTGAAGCGCTATCGCGCGCTGGTCGATACCGCGCGCAGCGCCGACAAGAGTGCGGAGAAAACGCTCGCGCGCGCCGTCGCGACCACGTTCTATCGGCTGCTCGCCGTGAAGGACGAGTACGAAGTCGCGCGCCTGCATGCCGATCCGGCGTTCCGCGCCGCGCTCGAAGCGCAATTCGACGGCACGGCGGGCAGCGACTTCACCGTGAAGTTCAACCTCGCGCCGCCGCTCATCGCGCGTGAGAAGAACGGCCAGCCACCGCGCAAGATGCAGTTCGGCCAGTGGATGTGGAGTGCGTTCGGGCTGCTGAAGAAGGGCCGCAGCGTGCGCGGCACGTGGCTCGATCCGTTCGGCAAGACACTGGAGCGCCGCATGGAGCGCGCCCTCGCCGGCGACTACGAGGCGACGCTGCGCGGTGCGTTCGCAAGCCTCACCGCTGAAAACGCCGACGACATCGTCAAGCTCGCGAATCTGCATCAACGTGTGCGCGGCTATGGGCACGTGAAGCTGGCGAATCTCGCGGCAGTGAAGCGCAGCGAGCGCGAACTGGCGGCGCGCCTTGCCATCGACGTGAAGACGAGCGCGGCGGTACAGGAAGCCCTCGCGTCGTTCAAGGGCGCGGGTGCGTTGCGCGGCATTCCGGTGGTCGTGGCGAAGTAAAGGCGAAATGAAGCTGGCAAGCGCGCGCCGTTCATCTGAATGGCGCGCGCTTTTTTTATGGGTCAGGCGTCGAGCAGGTTCCGCACGCGCCGCACCCTGTTTTCGTCGACGGGAGCGAGTGACTTACCGTCGGTGCGCACGCCCGAGCCGAAGTGCACCGCGCGCACGCGCGTCGCGCTCACGAATGGCGCGACGCGGTCGAGCGTGAGCCCCGCGCCCGCCAGCACCGTGCAATGCATCTGCGCCGCGCGCTGCACGAGCGTTTCGATCTGCGCCTGCGCGTCGAGCACCGAAGGTTTGCCGCCCGAGGTAAGGACGTTCGTCACGGCGTCGAAACCGAGCAGCACGTCGAACGCTTCGTGCAGATCGCGCGCTTCGTCGAATGCACGATGAAACGTGAGCGGCATGCCGTCTGCGGCCGCGATCGCGCGCTGCAGTCCTTCGCGATCCACTTCATGCGAAGGCGTGAGCATGCCGATCACAACCGCATGCGCGCCCGCGAGCTTCGCGGCACGCACGTCGCGCAGCATCACCGCGTAATCGTTCGCATCGTAAATAAACGAGCGGCTGTGCGGCCGCACGATCACGTTCACGGGAATCGCCACCGCCGCGACCACGGCTTCGATCATGCCGATGCTCGGCGTGAGGCCGCCCTCGCCCATTGCGGTGACGAGTTCGAGACGATCCGCGCCGCCGCGTTCGGCGGCTTGCGCGTCGGCGACCGTCATCGCGATGACTTCCAGCAGGACCCGTTCGTGTTGCATGTTGGCGCGCCATGTCGTGAAGAACACGACATGATCGCAGATGCACGCCTACTCGAACCAGTCGATGTCGCCGCACAGCACGCACAGGCGCTCGCCCACCTGCACCGCCATCGAAAGCGTCAGGCACGGCAGCGCCTCGTTGATCGACAGATACGGCCCGGTCACGTGCACGCGCCCCGGCGTGACGAGCGCCGTGCGGAAGTACGGCCTGCGCAGCCAGCTCGCGCCTTGCGCGTCCTCGAGCGGCAAAAAGCGCGCGTCGCGCTCCGCGCGGTCGACGCGCAGCACCACGTTGCGGCCCGCCTGCCGGCCGTTCGAATCGAGCAGATAGCAGCGCGCCGCGTGATCGAGTGCGAGGAAGTTCCAGCACACCTCCTCCATCGACTCGCCGGCCGAAAGCCGTTCGGCCGCGCGCTCGAACGCACGCAGATAGGGCACGAGGCGATTCGTCTCGCCGCGCTCGCGCGTTTCGGTCTGCTGACGAAAACGCTCGGTCGCCTCGGCGATCACGCCTTGCGCCTGGGCGGCGTCGGCGAGTCCGGGCGCGGGCCGCGCGAAGAAGAAGCCCTGTACGAAGTCCGCGTTGCACGCGAGCGCGAGCTGCGCCTCGTGTTCCGTCTCCACGCCTTCGATCAGCACGAGCTTGCCCGCATCGTGCAGCAGCGCCACGAGCGCCGGCAGCGTCGCGGCCATGTCGGCACGATGCTGCGCATGCATGAGCATGATGCGGTCGAGCTTCACGATGTCGGGATTGAGCTGCCACACGCGGCCGATGTCGACGTTGCCCGCGCCGAAGTCGTCGAGCGCCACGAGGAAGCCGCGCTCGCGAAACGTCGCCACGGCCTGCGCGAGGGCGTCGAGATCGGTCGCGTCGTCCTCCAGCACCTCGAGCACGACGCGCCGCGGCGCGATGTTCAGCCGCCGCAGGTTCGCGAGCAGCGCCGCCGAGTGATACGGCTCGATCAGCGTGCCCGGATGCACGTTGAGAAAGAGCCACTCGCGCTCCGCGCCGAGCAGCGCGAAGTTCTCCAGGTGCAGCCCCTGGGCGAGCCGGTCCACCAGCAGCGCTTCGCCCACGCGCGCGGCGTCGCCGAATACGTCGAGCGGCGAAACCGGGCGGTCGAGCGGGTCGTGCGCGCGCAGCAGCCCTTCATAGCCCACCGCACGCATGTGCGAGAGGCTGAACACCGGCTGGAACACGCTCGTGAGCGTGAGGTCGCCGTGGTGTGCGCTGTAGCGCTGCAGCCCCGAAGTGACGCTGAGATCGAAGCCGTGAGGGCTCGCGGCGGTTTTGTCCTGTTGCTCTGTGATCATGCCATCCTCTAGCGCGTAGGAAGGACGCTGCAGTCCGCACAGCCTCTGCACGGCCCGCGCTTGTCCTCCGTAGCCTGATTTTCGTTGCGTCAGAGGAGGGATCAAGCAAGGTCCGTGCTCGCTCGCACTGCGATCTGGCACGCATCGGCAAATGCATTCGCGCCCGTCGCGTGCGCAGCGATTGGGCACGCCATGCACCGCGCGAGAGATCGCACGGCGCACCGATATCGTGCGCCTTTCCACGCGCCTTTGCTTCGGTCGTGGCGCACACAAAGCGGACAAATTGCCGCATTTTCGGCAAAAAGCGGGCTCACCACGCATTCGCCCTGCGCGCTTCGCGGCGGCTTACAGACGCGTCAGGCTACACTGTCCCTCGACCGGCGCGCCCCTCTCTCTAATGCGCGCCAGAACGCCGTGCCGCACCGCGCGTGAAAAGAGGCGTCTGTGCCCTCTTCAACGCTTCCCCCGCCTGGTCCCGTGTGGTCCCGTTTGGCTCCGTTTGGCCCCCGCTACGTTTTTCGATGGACATTCTCTTCACCGTTCTCATTCTGCTGCTTGCTGTTGCCGTGTCCGGCATCATCGCGCGCACCGTGCCCCTCAAGCTGCCGCTGCCGCTCGTGCAGATCGGCATCGGCGCGCTGCTCACGTTTCCGCTCGTGAACCCGCACGTCACGTTCGATCCCGACATCTTCATGGCGCTGTTCATTCCGCCGCTGCTGTTCGCGGACGGCTGGCGCATGCCCAAGCGCGAGTTCTTCATGCAGCGCCGCGCGATCCTCATGCTCGCGCTCGGCCTCGTGCTGCTGACGGTCGTCGCCGTGGGCTATTTCGTGCACTGGCTCGTGCCGCAGATCTCGCTGCCCGTGGCGTTCGCGCTCGCCGCCGTGCTCTCGCCGACCGACGCCGTCGCGCTCTCGGGCATCGCCGGCAAGGACCGCATTCCCGCGCAGCTCATGCACATCCTCGAAGGCGAAGCGCTGATGAACGACGCCGCGGGCCTCGTCGCGCTCAAGTTCGCCGTGGCGGCAGCGCTCACCGGCTACTTTTCGCTGCGCTCGGCGGCGCTCAGCTTCGTCGTGATCGCGGCGGGCGGTCTGGCGCTGGGGGCAGCGATCGGCTGGCTCTTCAGCTTCGTGTCGGCGCGCTTTCTCAACATGACCGAAGAGGGCGACCCCGCGCCCGGCGTCGTGCTCACCTTGCTGATTCCGTTCGCGGCGTATCTGTTCGCCGAGCATCTCGAGGTGTCGGGCGTGCTCGCGGCCGTTTCCGCCGGCATGACGATGAACTTCACGAGCGTCGCGCACAAAGGCCCGGTGTCGACGCGCGTGCGCGCCACGAGCACCTGGTCGATGATCGAGTTCGTCTTCAACGGCATGGTGTTCACGCTGCTCGGCCTGCAGTTCCCGGGCATTCTCGGCAAGGCGCTGCTCGACGCGCACCACACGAGCAACGTGCAGATGCTGCGCCTGATCGGCTATATCGCCGCCGTGCTCGCGGCGCTCTACGCCATGCGCTTCGGCTGGGTGTGGCTGCTGCGCTGGGTGGCGAGCCGCGGCGCCGCGCGTCACGGCGTGGCGAACGCGGTGCCGGGCCTGCGCACCGTGGCGATCACCACGGTGGCGGGCGTGCGCGGCGCGGTGACGCTCGCGGGCGTGCTCTCGCTGCCCGTGGCGCTCGCCAACGGCAGCCCGCTGCCCGGGCGCGACAGCGCCATTTTCATCGCGACGGGCGTGATCCTCGCCTCGCTGCTGGTGGCGATCGTGGGCCTGCCGCTCCTGCTGCGCGGTGTACGGCGCGGCGCGCAGGGACCGCACGCGGCCGAGGAACGCGCGGCGCGCATCCAGGCGGCGCAAGCGGGCATCCGCGCCGTGGATGCGGTGCACGAAAAGGTCAGCGAGGATCTCGACGAATCCCAGGCCGCCTACGCCGCCGACACGACCGCGCGCGTGATGGACGCCTACCGCCGGCGCCTCGCCTCGCTCGACGCCGACCGCGACCGCAGCGCGAACGCGCGCCGCTCGGACGCGCTGGAAATGGAAATGCGCCTCGCCGGCATGCGCGCCGAACGCGCGACGCTGCTCAAGCTGCGCAACCAGATGCAGATCAACGACGAAACGCTGGCGAAGCTGATGCGCGAAGTCGATCTTTCGGAAACCGCGATGACGACGCGCGGACGCAATCGCAACTGAGGGGGCGCCTCGCGCAGAGCGGGAAAAAACGGGAGAGGGAAAAACGCGGCGCCGAGGACCGGCGCCGCATGTCGCGGTAAAGCGGTGGGGCTTAAACCGCCGCTTCCTGCGCCGGTTTGCGGCGCAGCAGCGCGTAGAGGATGATCGCGCCGAACGTGGCGGTGCCGATGCCGCCCAGCCCGAAGCCGCCGAGCTTGAGCGAGAAGTCGCCCGCGCCGAGCACGAGCGTGACCGCGGCGACGATCAGATTGCGGTTGTCCGAGAAGTCCACCTTGTTGACGACCCAGATACGCGCGCCCGTCACGGCGATCAGACCGAACACGACGATCGAGACGCCGCCCAGCACCGGGCCCGGAATCGTCTGAATGACGGCGCCAAACTTCGGCGAGAAGCCGAGCACGAGCGCGATGAGCGCGGCGATCACGAACACGAGCGTCGAGTAGATCTTCGTCACGGCCATCACGCCGATGTTTTCCGCGTAGGTCGTGACACCCGTGCCGCCCGCGAAACCCGAGACGATCGTGGCGAGGCCGTCGCCGATGAACGCGCGGCCCACATAGCGGTCGAGGTTGTAGCCCGTCATCGCGGAAACGGCCTTGATGTGGCCGAGGTTCTCCGCCACCAGAATCACGGCGATCGGCACGAGCAGCGTCATGGCGTGCGGGTCGAACACCGGCGCGGTGAACTTCGGCATGCCGAACCAGGCGGCGTTCGCGACGATCGAGAAGTCGATCGGCTTGCCGAGGCCCATGCCGTTCGTGACGATCGCGTAGATCACATAGGCGATCAACAGGCCGACGAGAATCAGCAAACGCTGCAGCATGCCGCGCGTGAACACGGCCACGCCGCCCACGCAGAGCACGGTGACGATGGCCATCCACGAGTCGAAGATCGAGCCGCTCACGCCCTTCACCGCGATGGGCGCGAGATTCAGCCCGATCACGCAGACGATCGAGCCGGTCACCACCGGCGGCATGAGCGTTTCGATCCACCTGGTGCCGACGGCCGAGACGAGCAGGCCGATCAACGTATAGGCCACGCCGCACGCGATGATGCCGCCGAGCGCGACCGGAATGTTGGGATTGGGGCCCTGCCCGCCGTAGCCCGTCACGGCGATCACGAGACCGATGAACGCGAAGCTCGAACCGAGATAGCTCGGCACGCGCCCGCCCACCACCACGAAGAACAGCAGCGTGCCGACACCCGACATGAAAATGCACAGGTTCGGGTCGAAGCCCATGAGCAGCGGCGCGAGCACGGTCGAGCCGAACATGGCGACGACGTGCTGCACGCCCATGGCGAACATCTGCGGCCAGGGCAGGCGCTCGTCGGGGGCCACGACGCCGCGGGTGTCACCCGTCTGCGCGCGCCAGCGGGGGAAATAGGAGTCGGACATGGGTTCCTCTTGTCGGCGTGATTGGCGATCTGGTTGTGGTTTTGATTGTTGGCGCGCGCGCATCGATGCAACGGCCGCCCTTGATGCAGGTCAGGCGGGAGTGTACGGAGCCGCAAACCGCGTGGCAAGCCGGATGTCGGGCGTCCGAAACAATCGCGGCAGCCGTCGACGTGAGTCAGGAAGTCGACACCGGATGGAGTTTCAGACTCCTCCTATATTGAGGGCGGGATGCTGGATCTAGACTGGCGTTGCTGCGTGACCCCCACGAGAGTTCATGCAGAGTTGGCAAGTTGTAACTCTCCGACTTCCCCGCTCCTGCTCCCCGCTGGAGCGGTTTTTTTTGCCCGCGCAATTTGAGCCTTTCACGCGTTCAGGCGAATGCGGCTCGCGCCAGTTCCCGCGCGTAGTCGCGCACGTCTTCCGGCCAGCGCGCATTCGCCGCTTCGAAGCGGCTACGCTCGCCCGCGTACAGCGCGCGCAACGCCTCCTCGTAATCCGGCAGATTGCCGGCCAGCGCAGTCATGAAGCGGTGCGCGGCTTCCTGGGCCGTGCGCACGCGTTCGCGTGCCTCGCTCGCGTGGCGCGCGGCGTCCACGAGCCGGCGCAGCACCACCGACGCGCCGCCGGGCTGCGCGCCGAGCCAGTCCCAGTGGCGCGGCAACAGCGTCACCTCGCGCGCCACCACGCCGAGCTTCGGGCGGCCGCGGCCACGCGGGGCGTCCTCCGGGGCGGCTTCGTCGATGACGTCCGGCGCGGCTGTGCTTTGCTCGTGACTGGCCTGCGCGGCGATGCGCGCCTCGATGTCCTTTGCCGAGCCGCGCAGATCGAACTCGACCGGGCGCGCGTCGCGGTCGTCGAAGACCAGCACCGTTGCGCCGCTTTCGTTCCCGTTTTCGTTCACTTCGCGCTCGAGTTCCGCCTTGACCGCCAGCGCCACCTGAAGCGGCGCGCCGCGCGCGATCAGGCGCGTGCCCGCAAATGCCGTACAGCCGTTCGCCACCACCATGGTGTTCTCCGTCCTGGTATCCAATGATGGGCGAATATTACCCGGGTAAATTTGATTGCGCAATATTATCCGGGTAAAATTTGATCACGGTCAGCCGGAGCGGCCTTCGACATCCGCGCCGCGCGTGTCGTCGGTCGTGGCGGGCAGCCATGCCGCCACGCGATTGCGGCCCGAGCGCTTGGCCGTGTAAAGCGCAGCGTCGGCGGCGTCGGTCAGCGCGCGCCAGTCGGCAAACGCGCTTTGGGTCGTACAGGCCACGCCCACGCTCACCGTGAGCACACCGTTCGGGCTGTCGGCGTGCGGCAGCGCCAGCGCCTCGATCGCGGCGCGCACCTTCTCGGCTAGCGCGAGCGCCTGGGCCTCGCCCGTGTCCGGCAGCAGCAGCACGAATTCCTCGCCGCCGTAGCGAGCCGCACAGTCCGCCGCGCGGCGTGCGTGTGCGCCGAGCGCGTGCGCGACGGCCGCGAGCGTGCCGTCGCCCGCGAGGTGGCCGTAGCGGTCGTTGTAGAGCTTGAAGCGGTCCACGTCGAGCAGCGCGAGCGCGAGCGGGCTGCCCGAGCGGCGTGCGCGCGCCCATTCGTGGTCCGCGCGGGTTTCGAAGGCGCGCCGGTTCGCGAGCGAGGTGAGCGCGTCGGTGCCCGCCTGCACGCGCAGCTCCGCCTCCACCGCGCCGCGCTGGCGCAACTGGCGCGTGAACATCAATGCGAGCGCGATCAGCGAGATGTCGAGCACCGCCGTGAGCGTGCCGATGATCCAGGCGCGCACGCGCCATTCGCGGTAGATGTCGTCCGCCGCGACGGCGACGCTGAACACGAGCGGATAGCCGTCCACGCGCCGCAGCGCGAACCAGCGCCGCACGCGGTCTATGGGGGCTAGCGAGAAGAAGCCGCTAGCCTGGGTTCGCTGGAAACGCTGGAACAGCTCGGATTCCGCGACGCTCTTGCCGATCAGCTCGGGAACGTACGGACGGCGCATGAGCAGCGTGCCGTCGGCGAGCGTGAGCACCAGCGTGCCGTTCGTGCCGATGTCCACGCCGCTGAAGAGCTGCCGGAAATAATCGAGCCGCATCGTGCCGACCACCACGCCCGCGAACGAGCCGTCGGGGTTAGAGAGACGGCGGCTCAGTCCGATGGTCGCGTTGGCGGGCCCGTCGCGTGGAATGAACGGGTGGCTCAGAAAGAGCCCCACGTGCGGCGAATCGCGCTGCGCGATGAAATAGTCGCGGTCGGCCACATTGAGCGCGCGCGGCGGCACGGAGCGTGAATCGAACACCACGTCGCCCGCCGCGTTGGTGACGAAGATCGCGCCGAGATTCTTCGCCGTGGCCGAGCGGTCGAACAGCACGTTCTGGCGGATGTCGGGGGGCAGCGCGGCGAGACGCGGATCGTCGATGGCGTCGATGACGGCCTGCAGCGAAAGGTCGTAGACGTCGAAATTGCGCGCCGTGTCGCGCTCGAAAAGCAGCGCCATATTGGAGGCGGCAGCACGGGCGCTCGCGAGCGCGTCGTGCCGCATCTGCGCCATGACCCACGCGGCGATCAGCGTGAGCACTGCGGCCAGCGCGATGCCGATGGCAAGCACGGCGTTCGGTCGGCGGATCATCATCTCGGGCCTTCGGGGCTGGCCTTGCAGCGGCGCCGGTTGCCGGGCGCTTGCTGTGCGTATGCATTCATCCTCGCATGGCGCGTGACGCGTGGCTATGCGGGCAAGTCCGGTCGAGGGGGACGTTTGGGGCGTGGCTCGATTTTGCGCCCTATTCTCCTGATTAAAGTGTGTTTCGAGTGGCGCGCGCCGTGTTACTTTGGATTCCTCTGCTTTATCGAGCGACTTCGTGTGCGCTTGTCATGCTGCAGGGTCAGTCGCCGCGCACGCCGACGATGGCACGCACCTCGATCCACGCTCGCCACTGGCCGCCGAAGTCGAAAGCCGGGTCGATGTCGAAGGCTTGGGCAAGCGCGTCGTCGAGCGTGGCGCCGTCGCGCAGCGCCACAAAGGCCGCGTGGGCGGCATGCGTGTGCACGAGCGCCGTGGGCCGCCATTGCGGCCGGACCACGAGCGCCCACGACGGCACATCCACACGCTCAGGCCAGACGCCGCCCGGCTGGTGCCCCCGCCAGATCGCCACGGCATCGAAGCGTAACGCGAGCGCAGCGCAGGCGGGATGCACCGCGAGACGCGCCTGCGCAAGACGCTCCGCGCCGAGCGCTTGCCATTGCTGCGCGCTAAGTGGCGTGGCGTTCGCTGCGTAACTGGCGGCGTGCAGCGCCCATTCGAGCCGCGCGACATCGCCGAAATACGCATAACGTACGTCGGTCTCGTAGCGCTCGACGAATTGGGGCAGTTGCGCGCCGAAGCGGTTCAGATCGGCATCGCGTGAAGGATGCGCGCGCGCGTAGGCTAGCGCGAGTGCATCGAACCAGGCCTCGCCGGTCAGTGCTGCGAGCACGGGATACGCGTTCGCGAGCGCAAGCCGCCGCGCCGCGCGGCCATTGCCGCGATACAGGCCCATGCGCTCGTGCAGCAGCGTGGCATCGGCGGGAAGCAGTTCGCCGGTGAGCGCCGCATCGGCGGCGGGGTCATCCAGTGCGGCGGCGAACGCTCGTTGCGTCGCTTCCAGCGTGTCGCGCGCAGTCATGAGCGCAGCTCCGTTGCGTTGCGCGCGTGCTTCACGAAGCGTTCGCGCGCGAGACGCGCCTCGTCGAGCAACACCTCGAGCGCCGGCACCGCCGTGTCCCACTCGATGAGTGTGGGCGTCGCGCCAAAACGCTCGAGCGCGGCCTCGCACAGCGACCAGACCGCCGGCGCGACGCGCGAACCGTGATCATCGATCACGGCGGCGGGCGTCGCGCGATGCCCCGCGAGATGAATCTCGCCGACGATCTGCGGCGGCAGGGCGGCCATGGCCGCCACTGCGTCCTCACCGTGGTTGCATTGATTCACGTAAAGATTGTTCACGTCGAGCAGCACGCCGCAGCCCGTGCGCTGCGCGAGCGCGGCTAGGAATTCCGCCTCGCTCCAGGTATCGCCGCGAAATCGTACGTAGGTCGAAACATTTTCGATCAGCACAGTACGGTGCAGTGCGTCCTGCATCTGCGAGACGCGCGCACTCAGGTGATCGAGCGAGGCTTGCGTGAGGGGCATCGGCAGCAGATCGTGCAGCGCGCCTTGCGCGCTCGCGCCCCAGCATAGATGCTCGGAAACCACGGCGGGATCGATGCGCGCCACGAGCCGCGCGAGCCTCGCGAGATGCGCCGTATCGAGCGGCGCAGCCGAGCCGAGCCCGAGCCCCACGCCGTGCAGGCTCACCGGCAAATCGCGGCGCACGGTTTCGAGCACGTGCAGGTCGTAGCCGCCTTCGCCAAAGTAGTTTTCGCTGTGGACTTCGATCCAGTCGACCGCAGGCGGCCCCGCCATGAAGGCCTCGTAGTGCGCGTGACGCAGGCCGATACCCACGCCACAGAGTGCGCCTGGCGCGCTCATCCTGCGCGCCCCGAGCTGCGCGCCGCCTCAGCCGTAAAGCTCATTGTTCCGGCGTGCCGCCGAGCTTCTCGCACGTGCCCTTCGGCATGGTCTTGAAGTCGCCCTTGTCGTGATCGACCTTGGCCTGGCCCGCGCAGTCGTGCACGCCCGTCTTGCTCGAACAATCGTTCTGGCCGGCCTTGGCGACGCCGTAGCAATTCACGGTGTCGTCCGCGTGGGCCACGCCCGCGCCGGCCGTCGCAAGACCCGCGAGCGCGGCGGCGATCAGCGCCTGGCGGCCGAGAGTGTTCTTCATGGCGTTTCTCCTTGAACGTCGAAATGGGTTTCGCAGCAAGCGATCGGGCGACGCAGCCGTCGCACCGCGCGGCCCTGGGCGCCCTATTTTGCCTCACCGGGCTGCGTTCGGCCCGGCCGAAGCGCCGAAGATCGACGGAATTATTGCAATTGCAGTAACGATGTTTGCTAGATCGCGGTATTTTTCTTTGAAGTGCACTGCAATAAAGTGTCATCAACGGTTCGAACAACATGATTGTTACGGATCGACAACATAATTTTCGGAGGTTGTTACCGTGAAGAATCTGATTGCTGCTGCACTCGCCGCTACCGTCCTCGCCGCTCCGGCCCTGTCGTTCGCACAAGCCGAGCAAGCGCCCGTGACGCGCGCCCAAGTTCGCGCCGAACTGGTCCAACTGGAAAAGGCCGGCTACCGCCCGAACCTGTCGAGCCCATACTATCCGGCAGACCTGCAGGCTGCGCAGGAGCGCGTCGCCCAGCAGAACGGCGCAGCAGAAGCCACGGCCTACGGCGCATCGACGAACGGCAGCGCCCAAACCGGCACCCGCGCACCGAACATCAAGCCGACCTACTTCGGCCAGTAATCGCGGCTCACACGTAGTGCCGGCGCACTACGCGAGCAACGCCAGGCGGGCCCGCTCTCCCGATTGGGAGACAGCGGGCCCGCCGTTCATTTCTGCGCCGCGCGTGCAATGCGCGCGGCAGAAATAAGCGGCACGCCCACGAAAACCTCCGCCGCCGGAAATCCGGTGGCTTTGCCCGGACTGCGGTCCGGGCCTTTTTCCTCCTTCCCTCTCGCGACGCATGCGGCCCGCTTTCTAGCGCGGGCCGCGCGCGAAGGCGGCTCACTCGCTGGGCTAGAAGCCGTGGGTGACGAGCGAGAGCACGGAAAGATCGGGGTGCGTGCCGTCGATGATGCTGCGGCCCACGTGGACCGCCTCTTCGGTGGCGTCCTGCTCGCTGCGCCAGGTTTCGTCGCCGTCCGCGTGATACGCGACCGTGTGGCCCGGCTTCGCCGGATTCGCGCCGGGATGGCAAACGTAGGCCGTGTAGGTGTAGCGGTTCGCGCCTTCGTCGGCGGGCGTGGCGCTGACGTGAATCTCGAAGCCTTCGTAGTCGACCTGATGCATCGCAAGCGGTTGAGCGCTCATGGTGACCTCCGGGTGCCGCGGGTTAGCGGCTGCGGGCTATCCGGCCGATGGGTATGCGGCCAGGTGTTCGGTATTGATTCGGTATTGGGAAGTTTAGGCGATGGGTCCCGGGCGGGTGGCCTACTATTGCAGGGCATCCACCACTCTGGGAGCTGAGATATGGCATCGAACACCGTCCGCCTGCATCGTGTGCTGCGCGCGCCGCCCGAGCGCATCTATCGCGCCTTTCTCGACGCGAGCGCAGTCGTGAAATGGCTGCCGCCCAACGGCTTCACCTGCACGGTTCATGAACTCGACGCGAAAGTCGGCGGCCGCTACCGGATGTCGTTCAAGAATTTCACGGCCGGCCACGGTCATTCGTTCGGCGGCGAATATCTCGAACTCGTGCCGAACGAGCGTTTGCGCTACACCGGTGTGTTCGAAGACCAGCACCTGCCCGGCACCATGCAGACGACGGTGGAACTGCGCGCGGTGTTCTTCGGCGCGGAAATGACCGTCGTGCAGGAAGGCATACCGGAGATCATTCCGGTCGAGGCTTGTTATTTGGGCTGGCAGGAGTCGCTGGCGCTGCTCGCAAAGCTGGTCGAAGCCGAGATCAAGCAGTAACGAAAAAGGGGCGCTCGCGCCCCTTTCTTTTCGACCGCGTACAGCTTCAATACCCGAGCGCGCAGCCGTCCTTGCGATGATCGGACGCGCCGGTCAACACGCCCCGCTCCCAGTCAATGCGGATCGCCTGCGAACCGCCGATCGGCCCCGCAGCGGGCACGAGCTTGAAGCCGCGATCCGCGAGCACCGCGCGCGCGTTGGCGGGCAAGGTCGATTCGATTTCCACGGTACCCGTGCCTGGGCGCGGAAAGACACGCGGCAGGTCCATCGCGGCCTGCATGTCGAGGTCGTAATGCAGCACCTTCGAGAGGAAGTGCGCATGGCCCATGGCCTGATAGTGGCCACCCATCACGCCGAAACTCATCTGCACGCGCCCGTCGCGCGCGACCATCCCGGGAATGATGGTGTGCAGCGGACGCTTGTGCGGCGCTATCGCATTGGGATGACCGGGCTCGACCGAGAAGCTCATGCCGCGGTTGTGCAGCATTACACCGGATTCCTTGCCCATCAGCCCGCTGCCGAATGGATAGAACAACGAATTGATGAAGCTCACGCAGTTGCGGTCGCGATCGACGACGGTGATGTAGACCGTGTCACGGTGTTCGACTTGCGTGAGCGCGGCGGCCGGGTCCAGGACGCCTTCGAGGTCGATGCGGCTGCGCAGGCTGTCCACGTAGTCGTCGGATAGCAGGCGCTCGACATCGACGCCGCCATGGCGCGGGTCGCCCAGCACCGCGTCGCGTACTGCGTAGGCGAGCTTGGCCGCCTCGATCTCGCGATGCAGACGGTCGGGGTCGAGCGGACTGCCTTCGGCGTCGTATTTGTCGAGCAGGCGCAGCAACAGCAGCGCGATGACACCCTGCCCCGCCGGCGGGCATTCGATCACGTCGTAGCCGCGGAATTTTGCGCGAATCGGCGTGACGTATTCGCCGCGGAATTCGGCGAAGTCTTCCAGCGTGTGCAGTCCGCCGTGCGCCTGAAGCTGCGCGACGAGATCGGCCGCAACGGCGCCGCGGTAGAACGCGTCGCGGCCCGATTCGGCGATGGCACGCAGCGTGTTCGCGAGGCGCGGCTGACGGTGCGTACTTCCCGCTCGCGGCGCTGCGCCTTCGACAAGCATCGTTGTACGCGCGACCTGGTCGCGCGAAAGCGTTTCGACTTCTGCCGCCCAGTCGTGCGCTGTGCGCGGCGCGACGGCGTAGCCTTCTTCCGCGTAACGGATTGCCGGGGCAAGCACGTCGCGCAGCGGCAGCCGGCCGTGATCGCGATGAAGCGTGGTCCATGCGTCCACCGCGCCCGGCACCGTGACGGCGTGCGGCGAATGGCGCGCGATGGTTTCCACGCCCATGGCGCGCAGACGCTCGGCGCTTGCTGCAGCGGGGGCCCAGCCGGAGCCGTCGTAGGCGATCACGTCATCGGTGCCGCCGCGCGAATAGAGCGCGAAACAGTCGCCGCCTATGCCCGTCGAGCCGGGTTCGACCACGCATTGCACCGCGCACGCTGCAATCGCGGCATCCATGGCGTTGCCGCCGGCGGCGAGAATCTGGACGGCGGCGAGCGTCGCGCTCGGGTGCGAAGTCGCGGCCATGCCGTTGCGAGCCATGACGAGCGAGCGGCCCGGCGTTTCGAAGTTACGCATCGAAGCGTTCTCCTCTTTGGTGTCCTGATGATGTGTAAATTCACGTGGCGCAGCATTGCGGCTATTGCCTACGCAGAGGCAGGCATGGCGGTTCGCAACGTGCGCTTCAAGAACGTCTGCGTACGCGGGTGCGAAGGCGCAGTGAAGATGCGCTCGGGAGGCCCCTCTTCGATCAGCTCGCCCTGGTCGAGCACGACCACGCGATCGGCCACCTCGCGAGCAAAGCCCATTTCGTGCGTGACGACGACCATCGTCATGCCGTCTTCCGCCAGCTCCTTCATCACCTGCAGCACTTCGCCGACGGTTTCCGGATCGAGCGCGCTGGTGGGTTCGTCGAAGAGCAGCACTTTCGGCTGCATGGCAAGTGCGCGGGCGATGGCGATACGCTGCTGCTGGCCGCCGGAAAGCTGCGACGGATAGTGGTCGGCGCGATCGGCAAGACCCACGCGGGCGATTAGCGCCTTCGCCTGCTTGATCGCCTCTTCGTGTGGCATCTTCAGCACGTGGATAGGCGCCTCGATCACGTTCTCCAGCGCCGTCATGTGCGGAAACAGATTGAAGCGCTGGAACACCATGCCGATATCGCGGCGCTGCCGCGCGAGCTGGCGTGCCGAATCGCGCACCAGTGTGCCGTTCGGGCGCTCGACGAAGCCGAGCAGATGGCCGTTCACGCGCACCCGCCCGCTGTCGTACGACTCGAGCAGATTGAGGCAGCGGATGAACGTGGTCTTGCCCGACCCCGACGAGCCGATCAGCACCACCACTTCCCCCTTCGCGACACTCAACGAAATGCCGTTGAGCACCTTGGTCGGGCCGAACGACTTGTGGATGTCCGACGCCTCGATGACGATTTCGCGTGCTTCGTTCATGTCAACGCCCCCGCAGCAGTTTCATCGTTTGCGCGCCGAACAGACGCGTATTCGCAGCCGGCTTCGCCTCGCCGCGGCCGAAGTGCGCTTCGAGACGCCGCTGGACGAAACCCCAGAGCGTGGTGAGCGCGAGGAAGTAGATGCCGAGCACGAGATACAGCTCGAACACGCGGAAGTTCACCGAGGTGATCATCTGCGTGCTGAGCAGCAGTTCCGGCACGCCGATCACGCTCACGAGCGTGGTGTTCTTGAGCATGACGTTGAACTCGTTGCCGAGCGGCGGCACGATCACGCGGAACGCTTGCGGCAGCACGACGCGGCGCATGAGCAGCACCGAAGTCATGCCAAGCGAGCGCGACGCTTCGTACTGGCCGCGATCCACCGAACTCAAACCCGCGCGGATGATCTCCGCCTGATAAGCCGCAGAATTCATGCCGAGTGCAAGCACGGCTGCCTGAATATTGCCGGGCAGCGAGATGATGCCGAAGTCGAGATCGTGAAAGTGAAAGATGTTCGCCGCGGCAAACGCGGTGTACAGGAACACGATCTGCATGAGCAACGGCGTGCCGCGCATGACCCAGATATAGCCGCGCGCGAGATACTGCACGGGCAGACTCGACGAAAGCCGCATGAGCGCGACGATCAGTCCGAGCGTGGCGCCGAACACGATCGCGCAGGCGCTGATCGAGAACGTGAGCCACAAACCGTGCAGATACGCCGGGCTTGGGTCCAGCAGGAATTTCCGGAAGATTTCCCAACTGAAATTCATGGCGTCACCCCGCGCTCACAGGCGATCGTTTTCGAGCTTCCAGGTGGCGAGCATCTTGCCGTAGCGATCGCTCTTCACGAGATCGGCCACGGCCTTCGCCACGGCCGGCGAAAGCGGCTCGCCCTTGCGCGCGCCAATGCCGGTCGCGATGCGATTGAAGCCCGGCACTGCCTCCTCGAACATGTCGCCCGAGACCTGCTGGAAATGCGCGGCGCTTTCCGACGTGGTGCCGTAGGCGTCGACCTGATTTATACGGAAGGCTTGAAATGCATCGGCATCCGAACTATAGACAACGATGTTCATGGGCGGCTTGCCCGCAGCCTTGAGCTTCTCGTTCTCCTTGTCGAGCAGCGTGCTGATGGTCGTGCCGTTAAGTACCGCGACCTTCATGCCCGAAAGATCGTCGAGCGAGCGCACGTGGCGCGGGTTGCCGCGCGGCACCATGATCGACTGGCTCGAATACATGTAGTCGACGATGTCGATGATCTGGCGGCGCTCGGGCTTGTCGAAGAGCTGGCCGATCACGAGATCGCATTGCTTCGCCTGCAGCGCCGGGATCTGCCCGCTGAAGGACATGACCTTCCACTCGACCTTGAGATTGCCGAGCTGCTTCGCGACGTCATGCGCCACGTCGACGGAGAAGCCGCGCGGCTGCTGATTCTCGTCGTAGGATGCGAGCGGCGGCGCGTCCATGCTCGAACAGTAGGTGAGCGTGCCGCCTTTCACGAGACCCAGATCGGCGGCCTGCGCCGCGGAGGTTCCTGCAACCTGCGCTAGGAGCGCGAAGCCGGCGCAGGCGGCGAGACGAAGACGCTTGAACTGTTTTGCTGACATCGAGAGGCTCCTGGCTGAATGTGAGCTGCGTGAGGTACGACGACAGTTAGGACGCCGACGCGTTACGCTCGTGACGCGGGCGATTCGAGGAACTTGATGATCTGGGGAACGGTTGATTCGAGGTGCTCGCGCAGCGCCTGCTCGGCTTGCGCGGGGTCGCGGGTGCGCAGCGCGTCGATGAGGATCTGGTGGGCGTCGCGTGCGCGTCTGCGTCTGAAGGTGGCCTGCTCGATCCACAGGCGCATGGGGCCTTCGATCAGCGTGTAGAGCGAGTGAATCTGCTGGTAGAGGCGCGTGCGGCCGCTGATTTCGCACAGGTATTCGTGGAATGCGCAGTGGCGTTGGACCCAGGTGTCTGTGTCGCCTACGCAGGCGTCCATGTCTTCCAGCAGGCGTTGGAGCTTCGTGAGATGTGCTTCTGTGCAGCGGGGGGCGGCGACGCGCATGGCCAGGCATTCGAGCGCGATGCGCATGTCGAAGATGTCCCGGACTTCTTCCACTGTGAGGCCGCGGACGATTGCGCCGCGGTTGGGGCGCTGGATGATCAGGCCTTCGGTTTGAAGTCTTTTTAGTGCCGCGCGGATAGGCATGCGGCTCATTGAAAGCTCTTCTGCAACCGTCTCGGCGACGATGCGCTGGCCTGCTGCGTAGCGGCCTTCGATGATGGCCTCCAGCAGGAAGCGGTAGGCCTCTTCCTCGGCGGTTAAGGCTAGCCCGGCGGTGTTGCGGACGCTGGTGGCAGGCATTTTTGTGCGCTTGATCCGTTTGGTGCGGTGCGGGAGGATGCCATTGCGGGTGCTGAGTCGTTGGGGCAGATTACTCCAAGTGGATTTGTGGATCCAGTCTTTCAAAAAAGATTGTCAGGGATACAAACCGAGTCCGCCCGTGCGTGCGTCGCCGGTGAATCTGCGCGTAAATTCCAGTGGTCAATGGAAAGAAGGCTGCGAATCTGAGGCTTCGCAGCCTTCAAATGGCATAAGCCGGTGTGAGGGATTAGCGTTGTGCGGAGGAGGATCGAACTAATGAGCCAAGCACCCTGCTGGTATACAAGCCAGAACTGGCTTTTGAGAAAATGCCCCCAACCTGTTCCTCAAATGCACACCATTGCCGCATTGGAAACACGTCTGAGTTCTACCTCGCAGTCGACAAATCCTGAACAGGCCTCTGTGGCGGTAAAAATACACCGTCAGTGCCTCTGGATGCGCATCCTTCGCGAGCTCTTCGGCCCCATATCACATGACGAAAGGGCCGGCGAGTTCTCGCTCAAACGACCTCTTCATGCTGACGCCGCATTTTGCTCCATTTCCGCGACGACACCACACAGATCTTGAAGGATGCTCTCAATCTCTGTAGTTAGCCACTGGGGCCCCTTTGTTTCAGTGCGCTGCTTACATTCTATCGCAAGCTTGAGTCCGCGCTTTGCGCGCGCATTGTCGCCATTCAAATGGCCCAACATGACGTCGAGTTGGGCGTAGACGATGTCAATAAGCTCGGTCAACGGAGTATTACGATAGAACGATCGCCTTTTTTCGATTGCTTGGGACTGTCGTTCGATCACTTCTATCGCACCGGGCATGCGCCGAGCATAAGTCAGTGATGCCAATGCCATTTGCATCTCCAACAGGCTAATGACAAAGTCTATGTTTCCCATATGGTCCGCAAACGCGGATGCTTCTTCCAAAGCTCCGGCCAACTCCGCCAATCTCGCGCTTGGCATCTCTTCACCGTCCTGCAAGAGCCAGAGCATTGACCTCGCGTGTGCCTGTGAAACCACCAGCCAATCTTGCGGCGTTTCCTCTTTCGACAGTTCAGCAACAGCGGCCTCCAATCGATTGGAGGCCGACCAAATTCGACGTCGGCGAAGTCCGTCGCTTTCCAGACCAGCGGCAGCTAGATAGAGCGATCCAATGTTGTACTGCGTCCTTGCCCAATTTACTAAAAAGGTCGTCCTCGGGCGTTTAGCAAGTGCCTTGCGGTAGGCGACTAACGCTCGCACAAACGCTTGTCGATCGAGTTCGTTCCCACTCATCGCTAATGCAGCATAATCGTTCCCGAGGCTATCTAACGCATTTCCAGCCTCAATTGGATTTACGTTATCGTCCAAATCCTTTACGACTTGAAGGCGATACTCAATGGCTTTGCCGAGGCTGTCACGTCGCTCGTCTGCGTCTCGCGATTGCAGTCGAATTGCCGTTGCCAGATTCGTTTTGATGTTTTGGGAATAGCCTGATCCGTGCCGAGAGGCCATTTCGTCGCCAGCCTTCAAGACTGCTACGGCTTCCTCCAAGAATGCGTCGCGTTGCTCACCAACAGCAAGTCTTGCGGCATTGTTCAACGTCGCACCTAGCCCATTTGCCATGCCCACCCAGATTTCTGGATGCAACTCCGAATTTACGTTTTGGAAGATTGGTCGCCCTAACCCTATCGCGGTCTCGAGTACCAATGACGCCTCCCCGTGCTCACAACGCTCGGAATATATTCCGAGCGCGTTGATCAACTGCGTTGCACTTTCCACGTACATGGGGGTTTGGGGAGGCGCTAGTTCCAGCCTTCGACGACAAACGTCAATTGCGGATTGCAAACTACGTGTGCCCGGAACCATCCGCCCGTGATCAAGGAGTGATTGCGCCTGTTTCTCCAACATCACCCATGTAGCGTGCTTGTTATAAGCTAGGCCGACCCCTGCTGCTACGCCGTAGAATTTGGCTGCCAAAACATAGCGCGCCTGGACGTAGGCCAAGTCTGCACGCAGTTCATAAAGGCTAAACGTTACGGCGAGACTGCGCGCAGCCTTTGCTCCACCATCCTCAATCATGGTTTCGATTCGCTGGGCGACATCGTCGTAACGACCGTCATTGAGTGCCTTGAAAGCACCGTCCAGTGCTTCTTTCAGATCTTGATCAGCATCCAAAGCAGCCGAAAATTTGCGCTTAAGGTCGCGCAATTCATCCGCCTTCTGCAGCAGAAGTTGCTGGGCATCCGCTTCCGGAACCTGCTCCTCAAAGAAAGCCGTGAGCAACGCCCGCACTTCAGGTCGACTCAACCCGCCATTTATCCCGGATGCTTCGATCCTAGCAAGCACTTCGTCAAGTTTGTTGTCAATCGCTCCGACTTCGCGGTTCAATATACCTATGCTCTGATTGAGAGCGACAGCAAAATATGGTTGAAATTTTTCGAAAACACCCTTCTCCTCGAGCGTAGCCTTGAGCGCAGCCACGAGGACATTGCTCACCAATTTCCGCGCAACCCCATCCGTAGCGTCAGAGAAAATCGCATGTCGCTCGGATAGTTGGTTGAGAAGTAAGCCGGAGCAAGACTGAATGAAGCCATCTGGATGAATCGAGGCAGCAGCCAAGGCCGAGCGATTCACGAGAAGGGATGGGAGTTCCTGCAACAGCAGACGCTCAACGATATCCAAGTCAGGCAGACAAGGTACATTCTCACTGGTAGCCCACTTCTCCAGGTCTGCCCGAACGGCGCTCTCAATGCGGCGAACAGCCTGTATCCCGCGACGTTTATCGCCTCTCAGTTGATCCATCAACCGCATCCCGAGGGTCGATATCGACGTCGCCGCAAAAACTGCCGCCCCAGCATCGGGCGCTACCATCAACCAAATACAACCGCTGGCAACAGCAATTATTGGCTCTATCAGCGCACTTTTCACGAGTCCCCGCTTGTCAATGGGAAATTGAACAACCGATATCGACTCCGATCGCCAGGCTGCGATTGGCAAAATCTGATATCTATACGATCCGGAGATCTCCTAGCCCGCAACGAACTACTTGGGCGGCATCCAGCCCCCGACATCATTTTGCATTTTGAACGTCACAGTAGGCACAACAGGTGGCGAGGCCGATCACCTGCGTGCCCATCTGGAGCCATACCTCGCCGTCGCGACTTTAGTCCGTCGCCGCAGATCGCTCAATAATGTCAATGTCTGTGTACCATGCTATATCCCGCCTGCCGTTTCGATACAGTTGCGTTATTGCCGACATTACTCTTTCGCGACCTTGATTGGTATCAAATCCTCCCTGAGCTTTCTCTGCCCATGGGGTGGTCCAGAACCTTGCATCCATATAGGCAATAATCTTCTTCGTCTGAGACTCAATCTGTTCCAGATCAGTTACTTCGATATTCAAATCATCATTATCAGCCCAGCTTGTGATGCGATCGGCAATAAACCGCGTCAGGCAAATGATCCCAACCTTAGACACAAGTCTCGAATCTTTGACCCAAAGCCCTCCCCACTGGGACTTCACCGCTTTCCATATAACCAGAAACACGCTTCTACAAACATCTCGATCTGAATACTCCGGAATACCGAGACCTGCAATATAATCAAGCGATATTTCAATAGACGTTGCTTGAACCATGCGATTCGCCTCTGGCGTCGTGGTCCAATCGATAGTCTGATAGAACGGACTATCTGGGTCGGAATTTACAAGGTCGACATCCTTGATTCCTTCAGCATCGAAAGCGAGCTTTGCGCCCTTCAGTCGGGCCGCCAGTGGTGTGCCCTTCATTTTGGCCAGCAAAGCTTTGGTGTGCGTTGCTGGTACCCGACTCGACTTGTTGTTGATAACTAGAAACTGAAATGCACGCTCAACAGCATCCGCATCTAGCAAGGCCACCACTGCCACCGGCATGTTTGGATCAAAGCTGTCTATTCCGAAAAGGCGATGTTGGCCGTCAACAATGGTAGCGGCATGACTTGAACCGACGTTTATCGAGAGAAGGCCGCCTCCGGCGATATCGGTACTCGTGGATGCGGTGAACGTCGCACGCCCCTCGGCGAACGCCAAGATCAAAGCAGTCGGGATCGTATTCTTTTCGTCAGCCTTAAGAAATTTTGCAATAGCCTGTACGCGCGCCTCTTTCTTCTCTCGCTGGGGCCCCCGTGTGTTTGGTCCGAGTTCGGCGACATTTGCCCACTCACGGATGTCTTTTACGGGTGCGTGAAACAACACCAGTTGCGGGGCCGATGCACCTCTTTGACGAAAACTAAATGCGGGATATACCTTCTTTTCGACAACCGTTGTTTCGTTTTTGTTCGACACAATTTCCTCTCAAGCGGTCTTTAGGTCAAAGAATGTAATGGGCGAACCGGTATTCACATGGGTTATCGTCGAGTTGATCGGCCCAAGCCTTGTAAGCGCTTCCTTCAGGGTGAGATTGTTCTCGTCGGCAAGCTTTATTGCCTCCATGTAGTGCCTTGCGAATTTCGCCCTGCGCGGAACCGAGTTAAGCGCACCACGTGAGGGGACACTGGGCAATACCAGATTATGTATATTGAACCATTCCCAAGAAGCTGTATCCTTTGTCGTATCCTGACAGCGCGCACACGCCGGCAGTAGATTTTCCTCGACGCTATTACCACCGATCGACGTCGGCCACAGGTGCTCAAGCGTTAAGAACGCCGGATCTCCCTCCTCTGCGGCAGGGTCCAGGTCGCAATTACATAGATAGCACCGGAGCATTCGCCGCTCCCCGACAACTGCCTCCCTAACTTGCGGATTGATTGGCCGAAACGAAGCCGCCTGCGCCTCTATGACCGACCTCGCCAATCTGCTAACGAAACTAGCGTCGAGACCCGGAAACACCTCTTGCCTGACGAACGCGGATACCTTCCGAACATAGGTCGATTCGTCTGCACTTAGAACGCGCTCCGCCTCCCAGAAGCGCAGGAGGCGTCTTAGGATATTGATGGCTATTGCGCCTTTTACGTAATACGCATAATTAACGTCGTTCCCCATGTGCTCGAAGAGCGACTCAAGGTTCGACCAACGCACGTGGCCCTCTCCCGTGGAATCCAAAACCTCATCTCGGATTAGGGAAAAGAGTCTTTCTCCTGCTGTTGTCTTTTTCATAACTGCGCAATCGGCCTCCGTATTGGCAGGTAGTTAAACGTGACAATGCGACCGCTGATTATAAGCGAATCCGCCCTGTTCAACGGATGATTGATCCCCAATTTTCGAACGTGACATGGTCGTGCAGCACTAACGGTGGCAGCGGACAGACGAGATAGATCTGCTGCTCAGCGCGCCCAACTGCGCCCTTCCGACGAGCAAAGAGCGCTCAGCACCGCATGATCGAACCCCGAATAAATCGCTTCGCCCGGTGGCGTTGCGCGCGAGCTACAGACGCGCACAGCAAAGCGACTTATACCAGTGCGACCAGCGTGTTTCTCGCATGTAAGTGTAGGCCTATGAGACAATTGGTCTTGCAGTTTCAGAGCAGATATTTTTTGGAGCCGTGCAGTTATGACAAGCAAGACGATCATCGTGACCAACTGCACCAACCGAAAGCGCGTTGACGAAACCGGCGTTGTCCTCTCCGCTATCGACTGTAGTGGGTCGCTCGCCACCGTTGCCGCACTGTGGACAAATGCGGTGCGCAACTCCCATTCGTTAAGGCAGGCGCAGGACGTCTACATGGGGCGCGGCTTTGTTGAGGCTCGGCGCGCTGCGGCGGCATCGCGGAGTCCGCTCTATATCGTTTCAGCTGGACTTGGCATCGTGGGTGCTACGGACATGATCCCTTCATACGACCTAACTGTTTCCGGTGGCACGAACTCGTTGAGACCGATGCTCGTGCATCTTGGGGCAGAACCAAGTGACTGGTGGACCGCATTAACCACAGAACTGGGAAAGGAACGCACGCTTCGCGCACTACTTGATAGGCACAGAGAAGCCAATCTGCTTCTCGCCATGCCCGGCAGCTACCTCGCACTCATCGCGAAAGAGCTAACTTCGCTCAAGAGATCTCAGATCGATAGACTCCGCATAATTACATCGAGTTACGGGCAGGCTTTGTTGCCTTCGAATGCCAGCCACATTGCGCTGCCTTATGACGAACGCCTGGAGGGGTCTCCATATGCGGGCACACGTGTTGATTTTGCTCAGCGAGCGCTACGCCACTTCGTCGAAGTATTAAATGGTCGTGAACTCTCCGCCGAAATGGCTCGATCGGCCGTGGCGGAGGCAATGCGCGAGTTGAAGAGGCCGACTGGCCCCGAGCGCGAGAAAAAAAGCGACGTTGAAATTCTTAACCTCCTTCGCAAGAATTGGATTCGATTTGACGGGGCATCTACGCATTTGCTGCGCTATCTCCGTGACGAAGCGATGGTCGCCTGTGAACAAAGCCGATTCCGTGATCTTTGGCGCTCGCTCCGGATGGAGCTCGTGAAATCGAGGTAGACGGAACATGGCGAAAGATGAAATCGTAGTCCGCGCGCTGCGCACAACCCAAGGCGAAGACCTTGACGTGTATGCTTTTTTTATTCACGGCTCCGATATCGTGAAGGTTGCTGACATATCCAGAGTCGAGCGGACCGAGTCCGACGCGCTCAAAGGATTCCAGCGCCCCGAGATTCGAACCCATGTTAAGGGAATCGTCGACTATCTGAATCAGGGTAACGTTCTATTTCCAAATGCAATCATCCTTGCAATGTCGCCGGCGGTGCACTTCGCTGCTGCTCGCGGCACAAAGCCCACTGGAGATCAAGGAATTGCACAAGCTGGTACGTTGACGATTCCCGTCTATGAAGAGGGCCGGCGTGTCGCTTGGATTGTCGACGGCCAACAGCGTTCGCTGGCATTGGCACAAGCCGGGCGAAAAAGCATTCCTGTGCCTGTTGTCGGTTTCGTTTCTGACAATCTTGAGATTCAGCGCGAACAGTTCATTCTCGTAAACAAGGCTAAGCCCCTCCCGACGCGTCTAATTAACGAACTGTTGCCTGAGACTCGCAGCATTTTGCTGCCGCGGGAACTAAGTGTTCGCAAGGTTCCGTCCGAAATCAGCAACCTACTTAATCGCGACCCCGAATCACCTTTTTACAAATTGATCAAACGTATTTCCGAGAAGGGAAACAGCACCAGCGTTATCACCGATACCGCGGTGATCTCGATGATTCGCAATAGCATGAACAATCCATTGGGAGCCCTTGCTTCCTACAAGTCCGCCAACCGCGATGTCGTCGACGTCGAGGGAATGTATCGTGTTCTCGTGACGTTTTGGTCTGCGGTACGGGACATATTCCCTGAAGCATGGGGTGCTGATCCGCGCAGAAGTCGCTTGATGCACTCCGCCGGCATCGAAGCCATGGGCGTGCTAATGGATAGGATATACGCCCGCCTTTCTGGCAGCAACGAGGACTACAAAACTGTTCGCAAAGAGCTGGAAAAGGTCGCTCCGGCCTGTCGCTGGACTAAGGGCACATGGGAAGCATTGGGTGTCGCATGGAACGAAATCCAAAACACACACCGAGATATTAGAAGACTCCAAGACGCACTAGTTAGAGCTTATACGAGCACCATGAAACAATGAAATTCCTCTATTCTGATACTCAGGATTATGTAGATCCCGAGTATGACTTCCTCAACGACCGCAATGCTCCCGGGCGACGCCGCTACTGGGACGATGTCTACGCGCACGAACTAATGATGCCTGCGCCTTATGATGGCCTACTCGTATCAATGAGTGCCGTTCGTCAGGCTGCTGGCGTGGCCAAATCCAAGGTGCGCTATTCAACTGCCGAAGAGCAACGGTTGTTGCGGGATGGCGTGCGCAAGTTTCTGAGATACGGTGGCTCAAAGTTCAAAAACGCGATGGTGCTTGGGGACTGCGGAGCGTTTGCCTATGCAGACAGCAAAACTCCCGCTTACCCGCCGCAGGAGGTAGTGGATTTCTATCTTGACGCAGGTTTCACGCACGGCGTCTCTCCAGACCACATAATTTTCGACTGCTTGACCGACAATCCTCCTGCAAGCGAGGTTGCGCAAGGTGTTGTTGAACGCTTTGATATTACGCTTGCCAACGCCGAGGAATTTCTACGCCTAACAGATGCAGAAGGATATCCATTCGAACCGGTCGGAGCCATCCAAGGCTGGTCACCAAAGAGCATGGCTGACGCAGCTGTTCGACTTGAAAAAATGGGATATCGCTATCTAGCGGTTGGGGGACTTGTTCCTTTGAAGGTCGACGTTATCAAGCAGGTTCTCCATACACTGCGCGATGCGATCAAACCTGACACTAAGATTCACCTGCTTGGGTTTGCCAAGGCTGACTCGATTCATCAGTTTACTAACTTCGGCATCACCAGTTTCGACTCTACGTCTCCGCTGATCCGCGCCTTCAAGGACGCGAAGGCCAACTACTACCTCGAATCTCCGAAAGGTGGACTCGATTATTATGCGGCGATCCGCATTCCTCAAGCAATTGAAAATCCTCGGTTGATGCAAGGCATCAAGCGGGGAATCTTTAGTGCTGAGGATCTGCAGCGTCGTGAAGAGCGAGCGTTGACGTCATTGCGGAAATTTGACGGCGGTAGTGGTAAGGCTAAAGATGCGCTCGAAGCTGTCATGGACTATCAGCGATTCCTCACGCTCGGTGATGGACACCCCGTCGAGAAGCACGAAAGGGAGTTGAAGAAGATGCGTGCATTGATAGAACGTACCTTGGAAGATGCTCCGTGGAAGCGCTGCCGTTGCTCGATCTGCAGCAAGGCTGGCGTCGAGGTCATCATTTTCCGATCCAGTAACCGGAATAAGCGCCGTGGATTTCACAACCTGGGCGTATACCACAAACACGTACAACGTACCCTGGAGAAAAAACGGTGAGCGTTTACCGATTTAAGGCTATTCGTGCGTCGCAGGCGCCCGAGCACGATGTGTTTACTTTCGCCGCCACGCCCGAGCAGATTTGGTCTTTTTCCGAGATCGAGCGCGTGGGGCGAGAAGAAAGCGGCCAGTTGCGTGGCTTCCAGCGCCATCAAATTGCATCTCACATCAAGGAGATTCGCGACTATCTGCGGCGCGACGACGCACTGCTTCCTAATGCATTGATTGTCGCCTTCATCGGAGGCGTCAAGGTGAAAGACAAGGGAGATGGGATCGTCGACATCGAGATCAAGGTTAGCGATAAAAAGCCGGGATTTGTTGTCGATGGTCAGCAACGCCTTAGCGCACTTTCTGGAATCACAAAACCCGGTTTCCAAGTATTTGTCTCCGCGCTTGTCTGCAAGGACTACAACGAACTACGCCAGCAATTCGTGTTGGTCAACAACACTCGTCCACTCCCGAAGACGCTGATTTACGAACTACTCCCAACAGTTGAAGGGTTACCCGAGCGATTTACCGCTCGCAAGTTTGCCGCGCGCATCGTCGATCGCCTGAACTTTACACGCGGCTCTTCACTGCACGGCGAAATCCGCCAACATACAAATCCCAAAGGGATCTTGAGCGATACAGCGATGCAGAAGTTGGTGATGAACTCAGCTTCTGATGGTGCAATTCGTGAGTTCATAAAGGATGGCGACTTCGAAAACCGCGCCTATGACTTCATCAATGCGTTCTTTGGAGCAGTGACAACAGTTTTTGGAAGCGAATGGATCGGGATGAGCCCAAAGACGTCTCGCCTGCGTCACGGTGCAGGGATCGTGGCCATGGGATTCGTAATGGAATACCTCTACTCGAGCGAAGGCGCCACGACCCGCTCAGAATTTGAACGAAGCCTCCAGTTACTGAAAGAATATACGGCATGGACCAGCGGTCAGTGGCGCCTTGCACCATATGACGAGCGACCGTGGAACGGTATCCAGAATACCCCAAGTGATATCGATCTTTTGACCAACTACTTGGTGCGCTCCATGAAGCGAGCGTTGCGTAAGCCACGGCAAGTTGCAAACTCCTAAGCGACACAAGGTGCTTCAATGAAAACACGCGCATTGGTTTTGTTCTCAGGTGGCCAGGATTCGACGACCTGCTTGGCGTGGGCCCTAGATCGCTACGAGCATGTCGAGACAGTCGGATTTGATTATGGCCAACGTCATTCAGTCGAACTGGAGTGCAGGCAGAAAGTGCTCTCACGACTGCGTGAGCAGTTCCCTCACTGGACCAAAAGGCTTGGGCAGGATCATCTGCTCGACCTTTCCGTGCTGGGTTCGATCAGCGACACCGGGCTTACGCAGGACAAGGCAATTGAGATGGAGAAGAGCGGCCTCCCCAATACGTTTGTGCCCGGGCGGAATCTGCTGTTTTTCACGCTAGCAGCAGCGATTGCCTACCGTCGTGACCTTCATTCACTAGTTGGTGGCATGTGTGAGACGGACTACTCGGGGTATCCCGATTGCCGCGACAACACTCTCAAATCGCTTCAGGTTACCCTTGCGTTGGGAATGGATTCCAAACTAATTATCGATACTCCGTTGATGTGGATCGATAAAAGTGACACTTGGCAGATGGCTGCAGAACTCGGCGGGGCCGCGTTGGTTGATCTCGTTCGGACGGAAACGCACACATGTTATCTAGGTGATCGGACACAGAGCCATGATTGGGGCTACGGATGTGGTCAATGTCCGGCATGTGAACTTCGTGCCAAGGGATATCGTGACTTCGTATCGAAACGCCCGTAACCGTACACGGTAGCCATCACGCGGTTGGTCGAATTTCAACCAACCGCGTTGTGGCAGCGTCAGTGCAGTTCACATGGAAAATACCCAACAGTCTCGACAAGTAAGCCTCAGAACGTTCTAACCACCCCATGATCTTCGAGCTAAGCCAACGATTCTTCTTCGATGCCGCTCACACCCTGCATCGCGAGATTGAACAGGAAGGGAGTCGCCGCATCCACGGACACACGTATCATGCTCAAGTCTTTGTACGCGGGAGCCCTAACCCAGAGACCGGCATGATTGTGGATCTGGGCCTTCTCAATCAAGCCATCGATCGAGTGCGAGATCAACTGGATCATCACTTCCTGGACGACATCCCAGAACTCGGTCCAGCCACGCTTGAGAGCCTGTGCACCTTCATTCTGCGAAAAGTGAGAGATACCTTTCCGGAAGTAACACGGGTACGCGTTGAGCGCACGGCCGGCGGCGACGCGTGTGACCTCTATGTTCAGGGCTAGCAGCAGACGATCGATAACGTAGATGGCCCCACTCCTGGTTCTATACGATTGCTTCGCTCAAGACTTTAAGTATGCTCGCAGAACCCTTTCCCTCGGGCAGCAGGAGGTCTGATCTGTTGCCTCGCGCATCCTTGATCGCAAAATATGCTTGATGCTTGCTACTACGCCACGCGAAGACGAAGACATCTGCATTTGCGGCCAACTGTTTCAGGCGAGCGGTAGCGACATGGTCAGAATTCAACTCGACATGGCATGAGGGAACAAGCGACGTCAGGATTTGCGCAGCGCGTTGTCCGGCCGATTCGGTCAGCGTGTAGATGCCAACCGATTTATTCGCCAGATGTTCAAAGTCGGTATGTTGCTGCTGCCCCTCATCGCTTTGCCCCGCAAGGAGTTCACTGATCGCAGGGAGTTGATTGAAATCTTGCGCGAACAACTCCAGTCCACGCCAATGATCCGTCCTCAGACGGTGCCTGTACTGATTGACCAGTTGCAGAAGAGTGAAAAACAACCTTAGCGGTGCTTCCTCATCAGGGCGCGGAAACGAAGCAAACAATTCGACAATATCGAACACCCAATCCAAGTAGCGGGGGGATCCGACTCTCCTAAGCATGTCCTGCAGATCGGCAACCAATTCGCGGTATTCGGCAGACGAGATGCCCGACTGGAGCAGGGTTGCTGTTATCCTTTGTACCGAGTCTAATTCCTCTAATCCGTCATTGCCCTCGAGCAGAATAAGTGTAAGCAGCGTCTGATGAAGACGCTGCACTTCTGGCATCCCCTTGGCGTGCTCAAAGAATTCGATAATGGGGGGAATCGACCTTACGTAAGTACGCGAGGCCGCGTCCTCGTAGTCATCGATTTCTGCCACGAACGCGCCGACAGCCTCCGGATAAGACGTGTAGTCAGACAGTTGCCACTCTTCCGCCTTCTGCGCCGCCAAGCGAGATGCCTCCGAACCTGGCAATCCCGCCTTTACAGCCCGCGCCCATCCTCTCCAGTCAACTATGTTTTCTCCATCGACGGCTGACTGTGCAGCATCGATCGATTTTTGGAGTTGCTCAATCTTCCGCCGGTAACGTGGTCCCAAAGCGGCCTGCATCGCGGCAGGATAACGGCCAAGCACGTCGAGCGCCTCCTGAGTCGCTTCGGTGCTCGCCACTTCGATAGCACACTCCAGAATACGCTGCAGAACGTGCTGACTTTCCCGCGCCCGCGTGTAAAAGGCCATCGCTCGTTCGTATTCCGCATCCTCGAACGCCATATCCCCTTCATTCAGCCAATCCGCAGTTTCGACATCCGGTTTCGTGTCCGGAAACCACTGCGGCAACACGGGTTCATCCGAACTCTGCAACTCGTTCCGCAACGTTGCAAGCAGTTCACTGTCCGGACGTTCCCGCGAAAGCTCGTTAAGAGCAAACGCCTTCAGGACAGCAGGACGTGTGATGCTCCTCCTCGCTCTGAATAACCATGCAAATCGCGGCCTAATCTTTTCGTTAAATGTTGCCGTTGCAGCAGACAGGTCCGCGTCGTTCTCATGTATCGCCAGAAAGTGGATGTACAGTGCCTCGACTGCCTCACCGAGAGTCTGCCGGGGCAAGCTCAGGTCGCGAAGCGCTAGCAGTTTCGTCTCGCCAGCAACCATCGGAGACCAGTGACCAAGTCCTGCAAGCAGATGAATTTCGAGAAACCGCTCATTCTGTGCGTTGAGTCGCCCAGTGCCTTTTAATTGCTCCAGGACTCGATACGCCTCCGCCTCGTTACCTGCAGCGATTGCTCGCTCGAAGCGTAGCCTGAGCGAGCCAAACGTTTGTGGGACTGGACGGTATCGCTCCGGTCGATTCGCCATCGAAGTTCGATAGATCCCTAGCATCGACCAGATTTGTCCATTCTGGGAGCCACGACCACCTTCAAACTTGTAGACCCACTTAAACCGCTCGGTAGCGATTCGAGTTATCGCATCGTACGGACTGGCAAGGCGACTCAAGGGCGAGAAATCGGTGTAGGCGACGCCAACGTGGGCGGCTAACTCCTCAAGCATTTCGCTAGCCAGCAGATCGCTATCCGCACACGCGAGCCATGCGATCGCTCCATCGCTGTCGAATGCCAGCGGCAAAACAAGTGGCCGAACGTTCGACGCGCTCGACCAAAATTTCAGCCACGCGCACGTCTCTGCTCCGGCAACACGGACTCCCTCGGCATTCCGATCGAGAGGCGTCGGGCCGGAGTCGACGAGTCGTGCGACGTACGCATCAAGCCAACTCCGTTCAGCATCCGCCAACTCTTCCAGATCCAACGAAGGAATAAGATCCTCTATATTTGCCACGTTCCGTCCTAGCCGTTTCTATACCTGTCAAAGTTGATTCTTGCTTCGGCGATCTGCTGCAGGTCGACATCAAATGAAATCACCTCGTCATTCAACTCGAAGCCACCATAGGTAAAATTCATTGAACCCGAAAGCAACGCCCTATCGGTAAGCAATCCCTTTGTATGCAAAGCGTCCGCACGGTCGTTTATCCACAATTTCGATTCAAGACCAGAATTTCTCGCCTTTTCTCGCATCACAGAAAGAAAACGCTTATTGTGATCAAGACTCCTAGTTGCGATAAAAACGGGCTGTCCGCGGCGCATGAGCGATAGCAACATTTCCGATATGCTAATTTCACGACTTCCCCAGTCAGGATCAACAAGGTTGAATGCGCCCGTTCGGTTGTCAAGGATCGATACATCGCTGATCCATGGACTAACAAGCCATGTTGCACGCCCCGGGTTGAGAAGTTCACCGAGAAAAACAAACTGGAATAGCTCACGCACCTCGTGCTGGCTGGCAGTCGCGGATTTAAATATCCTTCGAGATCGCATCAGATCACCTCTACTTCGGGAAGCCGAATGTCTGCCTCTACAGCCAAGATCGACTGTCGCATCCCGACCAACGCTGGGTAGACATGCAGGCTGCCTGCATCTACAGGATCTAGCATGAGGGTGTGAAACGCATTCTGTAACATTTGCTCACTGCTTTTAGGACAGGTCAAGGTAACAAATCCGCGGTGAGCAAGTATGGATTGGCAACGCTGCTCCCATTCGAGTTCCGTAACATCTATCCGAATATCCCACTCGGGAATCGATTCGGCCACGAGTAACCGCTCAGTTTTCGGCAGGTTGCAATAGGGGTTGTAGATCGAGAGATGCTGCTGCCTCACCAAGCTTCCACGGGGCCAGAGAAGTCCGTATATCATCCCCGTTTTCCAATCGGTAGACATACCGGCCTCTCCGAGCATGTCTTGAAGTTCATCCGGCAGATCATTTCGTGCGGCAAACGCGGCGATTAGTCGAGCGTCGATCTCAATCCCCAGGCGCTGTTCTGATACTTGCCAATCAGTCAGTATGTCGTGCAGGAATCGGTCTGAAACCTGGGAACTGCCGGGTCTCAGTACGCGCGCGTTTAATGAAGCCAGGAAAGCGTGGCTTGGAAGCATCTGGTGTTCGACAAGTGAGGATCTCAATCTGTCGAAAGCCGCTCGACTGCTCTGTAGCCCAACCGCATACCGAAATTCCGCCACGGCGTCCGTTAATTCCGGTTCTGCTGGTTCAAGCGCGAGCAAACGCACTACACTACCAAGTTGCTGATCGACAAGTTCAAACTCCCCTGCTTGCAGCGACGCTTCAATTAGAGCGTAGAACCGCGCTGGATCCTCACCGTAACAAGAGAGCAGGTTCTCAATGAGTCCACCTCCACCAACCATGGTTTCGGTCAGCCAGATAGCCGCCACTGGCCCAGTGGAAGGCTCCGATATGACGTCAACTGCGAGAGAATCGACGTCAATATCCGGACAAAGGGATTGGACCGCATTCTGTATTGCGGCGCCCAAGGTCGTCAGATAGCGCAAATCTAGCCACTGTTGCCATGTTCGATCGATGGGTTGCCAGAGGACGTTCGAGAGCGCCTTCAATTCAGTCAGCACGCTTGAATCACTCAGGAAAGCGATTAGCTCATGCCTTAGTCGCTCCGGTCCCCGAGTATCTCCATATGACGCTTCCTCTTCATCCACCTGCGTCGATTGGAACACGTTCTCGAGGACCTCGACCAATCCCATTTCTGCCCGCCCTTCACTTAGCAAAGTCCCCGCCTCTTCAAGCGAACAATTTACTGTCAGGGCGTTATACACAAGTGCGCCGAGATAGACGCGTGCGAGCCAGTCTCGCGAAAACGAATTCTGGACACTGGCGAGGATTTCACCGGACCACGCAAGATCAAAATACCGTGCCGTCCGTAACGCACGCCATTTTTCTGACGAGTGACCATTTGCATCGGAGTGCAGTGCGTCCGGCACGTTAACGTCGAATTTCAAGCCATCAACACTCAGCGTAAAGCCGATCGCGACCTCGTCACCGTCCATCGCGAACGTAAAGGTCCGCTCCTCTGTTCGTCCATCCGTGAACCGAAGATTCGCCCGAGAACGGCGCGAGAATCGTCGAACTTCAATCGGAGACTGTTCGCGATGCGTGTAGAACGAAGCCGCGCCAAGAATCCCCGAAAGCCGTGATGATCTCGGGACAGGAAAGACCGACGGCCGCAGTCCCGGTACCAACTGTGTATGCCACTCCAAGAACGCGTTTGAAGTCGTCCCGAGGTTACGCGGTGATTGGGTCACATCCAGGCGTACGACGCGAAATACCGGGGTGCTATTCGGTACCCCCTTATCGAGGTATTCAAAGTTGCCCAGCAGATACCCTTTCATGCACGGACCGATATCGAAGTGTTGATGCGACTCATTCGAGAAATGCTCTGGCCCGCACCAGTGGTTTTCGGTGCCGTACCTGAACCCAAATCGCTTCGAAATCCGACCAGGCGCAAACTCGCGCATTGCCTGCAGAACTGGCATCACTTCCGGATCGTCCTGTGCGCCCGGCAAGTGAATCGCGACTTCGGGTAAGCTAAGATCGGAAAACAGCGATTCCGGGATAAATTCTGGCAGAGGACCGAGGCCTGCCGACGGGTCTTCCCCTGGGTTACCCATTTTTGTCCACTGCGACTCGAGACGACGGAGCGCGGTGGGCAGCACCGCAGTCATTAGAGGACGCGGAAAATCCCATAAGAGCGCTTCAACAGTGTCGCGATCCACTTTCAACGCATCAGATAGGTAGCGCGCGAGTGCCTCCCGTTCCCCATCATTCTCTAAGATCGCCGTTATTAGATGCGCAATCCGTGCCTGGAGATCAATTTCGGCCTGTCGTTTTCCCGGGCCGCTCAACAATGCCCAAACGTGATAATGCAAACGGGATTGCTCTAGCTGACCTCCGACATAATCAATCAGCGCATAAACCGACTGCATTTTCTGAACATATCGATTGGCCAGGGGAAGAACACGCTTCGGCAATTCCGGATCAAACAGTCGCTCGTAAGCCTGATATGCAAGCCGGTCTCGCCCATAGTCGGACAGGACGACCACAGTCCACGGACGAGTGCTACGCGACCGCCCCGCTCGACCGCGTCGTTGCAAAAACGCCGCAACTTCACGCGGAGCCTTGTGTTGAATGACGACCCCAACAGCTGGATCGTTGTATCCAACCTCAAGCGAGGCCGTAGCGACAATAACGTCCGCTTCGTTGTCTACGCCCGTATCTTGCGAACTTGTTCTGTCAACCTGCAACGACACCGAGAGATCGTAACCAATTGATTCACTTATCCTCCAGTCTTGCCCATTTTCATACTGCGACGTCGAAAAGTTGGATCGACGAAGGTGTGCTAACGGACCGTTAGGGTGCCGACGCAGATCGAGTTCACGACGAGAATCCTGTGTCCGCCCCTCGGCGTCCAACATGCTGAAATACAATCGATTGTTGACGTCCAGATCATCCGTAAAAACAAATACCCTGCTACCGTATGCGCCGTCGCTGACTGGATAACCTCGTCGATCCTCGGTCCTTGCCATCAGCATGGTCGTCTGAATCGTCGCCGAAAGAAGGGCTGTCCTTGAAACAGGGTCTCCCCGTAATGCCAACGTGTACTCAGCGCCTTCCTTTTTCATTTCGCTAGGAGACGGTGATATCTCCGCAACTAGGTCGGCCTTCAACCCCGTAAGCTGACTGAAAAACGTCGGCGCGTCGCGCAACGTTGCCGACAGTCCAACGAAGTGGACCGGCGAGCGAACCGCCATGCGCCATCGACGCATCAGATATGCAACCTGCGCACCGTGGAAGCCTGCATACGTGTGCACCTCGTCCATTAACATCAACTCGGGCGGTCGATGGACCCGGGTGCCAAGTCCAAATAAGTGCCGATAGCGGGAGTCCGACATGCGACGATTGAGCATCTCGGTCGTAGTAAAAAGAATATCGGGAGGTTGCTCCGCAAGGCGATTGCGAGTAAGAACCAACTCATCCTCGGGCACACAATGGGCACAGGTATTACAATAGAGTCGCTCGATCTCCCGTGAGCGATCTGCGTCACGCCACATCATCGACCCATCACAACCAGGGATGGGACATGAAAAATACGGGCAGACTGCGTCCGCCCCAACCATTCGCCATCGTTCCGGAAGAAACCGGGACGAAACCGGCGTGTCACCAAATAACGCGCCCAAGACCAACTTGCGTCGTCCAGAGGCAAGAACCGGATCAAGACGTCGGGCCTGCGAGTAGACTTCGCTAAACTGATCTTTCAGTAGCTCGTTACGCGGATACAGGGCTATCGCCTTTACCCATCGCTTCGATGCTTCGCTCTGAATTAGTTGCGCAATATAGGAGAGCGCCGGCAAATAGAAAGCCATGGTCTTTCCGCTTCCGGTGCCTGCGCAGACGATCGTCCCCCCACCACTCCGCGAACGAACCGCGCTCAGGATGCGCCTAGTTGCATCCACTTGAAACTGCGCAAGCTTCAACTCATTCTCCCCCGTTTGCAGAAGGGCTCGCATCCCCAGAATACTCTGAGGCGAGACATTCTCGAATCCCGGCAGGACCTCACTTAGCGTCAGATCGCGATCGGGATATTCGCGCCTTCTCCAGCGAAATCGGTAGTCCGCTACAAGCATCGGGGCATTGACCCATCCACCATCGCTACCGTGCTTGGGGAACCACTGCCTCAACTTGCTTGCCAATCTTATCGTCTCGGCCATTCGTGACCGATATCGAGGTTCGCCGTCGTCGACACAGGTGACAAGGACCCGCCGGGCCATCTCGTCAATCACGGCGTCGGCATCAAAATATGTGCAAAGCCCCTCGTCGGTCGCCTCCTCGAGTATCGGAGTCACCAACTCAACCAACTCATCGTGCGTGATGGCCGAATCGACGACCCCCCACGACAAAAGGGGGAGTTCACGTTGTTCCAACGCGTCGAGACATGCGATCAATAGAGTCGTATCGTTATACATAAATCAATTCACGCGTGCCCTAATTGTGTAAAGCCCGTCTTCCTGCCGATTTTTCAGCCAGCACAGAACCTCTTCGGTGAGCAGAGACAGCGACGCGCCAGCAATGCTGTTCGCCCCCTCCAGGAAAAGTCTCACAGCCTCGGGGACATCAAAATCGATCTTTTCGTACGCGCTAGACAGCGAATGAGAGAGTGTCTCTACGTTCTCGATGAAAGCAACATCCGTTGGCAATCTCTGACTCGCCTGCTGCAACTGAGAATAAATTATTTCGTATTCGCGAACGTACCCGCGGTTCTCGCTTGTATCGGCTGTACGACTCCTCACCGCAACCGGCGGATCCGTTGTGATCTTCTCTACGACGTAAGCTTTCCACCCAGCTTTCGCAGCGACGTCCAGAGCCTTCGTGAGCACGCCCAATTTCTCGAGCAATGTCGACCAGTCCTTTCCCGACTTCAGGGTTTGCGAGCCTGGCTTCTTCTCCATTCTCTTGCGTACTGCAGCCCCCAATTTGACGACATCATCAATTAGCTCTTCTGGCAGCTTGAGATTGACATTCGCGGAGCGCAACCGAAGAACGCTGTCCCGGCTGACATTTAAAGACTCTGCCAGAACGCTGAGGGTCCGCTTTTGTCCGTGGAGTTCACGGACCTCCTCTCCGTTATCGTTCACGGTCTCGAGATATCCCAAACCCTCTTTGAGGGCCCTCGTCTGTTCGAGCAAGCTCACGAGTCCCCCCCCTGACGCGCAGTTTCCGCGTCGCGTCCAGTTAGCATGGCCACGCCTGATGTTACGGAGTCGAGTCCCTGTAGCAATTCGTCAATAACAGGCCGCTTGTCCAAGCCCATAAGCGCGTTTCGCTTCGCCTCAACGAGTCCACTCAAGTTTGAAACAAACCGGGATATGGACGACATCAACGCCTCCGTGTCCTGCAATGCCTTGGGATCGACACGCCCGATTACTGCCATGCGCGCCGCTTCCGTTTGGGCACGCTCCGCGTCGGCATATAGATTCCTGATCTCTGCTAGAGGGCAGGCATTGAACTGCTTCAAGATCTCCCTAAAGGCGTTTTGATCAACATTGTCCGGCCACACACCAATTCGCATTGCGTTTGAGACAACCGCACGAAGTTCCGCATATAGGTCTGCTTTATTTGTCTCTTCGCCGAGCAATGCAGTCATCTCTTCGCCCCACTTCCGAAGTTCACCATAAAACTGGGCCGAAAGTGGTCTAAAACTGGAAGCAAGTTGCCTGACGTGAGAAGTTATCTCCTTCTCCAGTCCCTTTTCGCGATCAAACTCCTTCGCCTGTAACCCAATTGCATATATGTCCTGATCACGCAGCATTCCCCAGATCCGGGTGACATCGAGTGCCATTGGGATCTTTCCGGTGTCGCCCTGAAAATACATTGACCTACGGAAAAACAGATCCATCAGCCCTTTTCGATGGGTAAAACAATCCCTCCGAAGGAGTGCCCATCCAGTCGCGGTCAATGTACTGGGTACATCGACGGCTGGCGTCAGAACCTGTGCAAGGACCGCTTCAACGCTCTCCGTCCCGATTGAGTCTTTTCTCACAGTTGCAAGGCCTAACGCGTGCGACTGCATTGCCAGAGCCGGAAGTACGGTCTTTAGCGCCGAGTCTGCAATCGCGCGAACCTGAGACAGATATTCGGAAGCAAGCTTTTCCCCCAATTGGGACGCGTATACGAAATCTTCGTCCGCTTCTGGGTAGTTCCACTGGTATGCTCTCTGGGCCCATCTTACGATCGCCAGCAAGCTTTTGAAGAGAAATCCATCCGGATCCTCACTGGTCTCCGCGATCCTAACGATGACGGAGTATTCTTGATTATTGCCCCGCGCGTTTGGGATTTGGAATGCTTTCGGCGACAGATTTTTAACGTCAGATCCCGAGAGCGAATTCAAGGTCCAGCTTGTTACGGCGTCTACCAGTTTGACGCAGGCCGTTCGAATCATCGAGGCGCTCGGTTGGTCGAGTTCTACACCTCCCCGCCACGCCTCGAGTCGCGCTTTCCATTCAGTTATCTTCGGATCTTCCTGCACGCCGACAGGCTGTTTTTCACGATCGCTCTCAACCTCAACCTTCGTCTCTCCGCCATCATCAACTGGCGGCAGGTCAACATCGCCACGTCGATTCACAATCGCTTCAAGAGGCTTGAGATTGAACGCTTCTAGCACTGACGCGTTAAGAACGTGCAATCCATCACTATTCACAGGATTGCCGCCCCAGTTCGCGAGCAAGCTTCGATACTGCTCTCGCTGCACTGTGGTTAAGGTCCGCTGCTTAGCCACAAACTCGGCGACCGTAGCGCTTGGCGTCGCCACGGCAACATCAGCAGGAAAGGACCCGGTATCGAATGCAGCACGATGATCGAGAAGTAATGGCCTCAGTATGTAATTGATGACCGCACGTGGATTAAACGAAAGTCGTCCACCGATCTTCAGATATCGATCACAAAACGCCGAGATGATCTCCCTGTTGAATGGGAATAGTGCAAGTGCCCTTGAACTATAGCCAAAGCCGGAAATGATTGATGTCTGATCCTCTTCGTCGCTAAATGCCGTCACCCAATCGCTCGAATCTACGCTTTCATCGTCAATCGAACTGAACATGCGTCGGAGTTGATCGATCCCATATCGGCTCGCGTTCAGATAGCTACCAACGAGATCGACCGATCGCGAAATGACAATCTCATCCCGCTCTTCGGTCGGCCGAATAGCCCATTCATATTTCGCCCGAGTACGAATGGTCTCCCACTTGTCAAGATAGCCCTCTGTGACTGCGATCGCAGTTCGCATTCGACATAGCTCTTGCTTGCCGTCACGTATTGCCTCCTGGATGCAGATATTAAACAACACCTCTTGGATACCTGTGAGTGCTGCAAAATCTTCGACCAGTAGTATCAGTTCCCTCCCGTCCTTCAGGAGTTGTCTACGGATGTCAAGAATGACATCTTGAAGTGAATACCCACCCTTTGCACTCAAATTGAAACTATTACCGACGGCGGTATCTACAGCATCATTCAGTAGCCTCACGGCGCGCGCACGCCCTTCCGCGTTGGCGCCATCAATTGTCGTTAGATAGTAGTTTTTTACCTTTGCCGATGCCTGACCGATCAAGCCAATCGGTATGTCGAAATCACCCGACTCAAACTGGGGCAACGATTCATCCACTAGTCCATTCGCGGCACTCGCTCCCGTCGCACGCCGTACGAGTCGGATAAGCGGTGCCACATCAGAAGCGTCGCCCTCCGGCCCAAGCAAACGATCTGTAAAGACGACGTCACCCAACAAGCCTGGAAGATTTTTTAGGTGATGCAGGTCCGTTAGTTGCTCGGAACTGTCCGCGCTATCGGATGAATACTGCAGTCGAAGTTGTCGAAACCGCTCCTCGAGTACATTCTGCAACTCGGCGCGCAACCGATTAGCCGCCGCACGTGGCTGAAAATCCGGAATCGCTTGATTAAACGCCTTGAGCATTTCTGCTGACTGCTCTGGATCCAGTGCTTCCACAATCTGTTTGACTACAGACCGCAAGCTCGCACTCTTGGGCACTCGAATAATGTAGGCGTGGCTCGCTTCCGGGCGGCGCCGGATCTGCGCATGCAGCCAACGAATCAAGTGTGACTTCCCGTATCCCGAGGGCCCACTCAGGGGAAGGATAAGCGTACCCGTAGGCATGTCATCGGTCAGGAAGTACTTGAGTAAATCCTGTTCGGTGGCAGCCTCTTCGGTCCGCTCCTGGGTTGCCCTCTTCGTCAGATCCATCGATTGATGAACGGCAAGCAACAGGCATTCCTCTGCGGATTCTGCTTCCGGCTTGATGCAATCATTAACCGCGGCGCTCGAGGGCCACCAACGTGCAAGCGCCATCATTCGTCCCCGTGATAAGTAACGTGCGTGAACCGGTCCCAAACCCTGCCAGAAAAACCAGTAAAGTTGTAACCCTGCTTTGCGTCTGAACGGGCCTCAAAATTGATCGCTCCGGCGAGTTCCAGGCGCTTAAGCGCACGAGACAGCGACATTGACAGATCGTCTCCTGCAGGCAACTCCAATTCCGTATTTCTGATTTCGGCCTCCACCAGTTGGCGGTAGCTACCAAAATCGAGCACCGGCAGGATTCTCGCAAGCGTCTCAATGAAATCGACCGCCGTTAGTGTATTCATTTCCTTGAATATACTGGGTAGCGAATCTCGAACTGCGATCGTCGGATCGATAATTAGGGGATCGTCGCCACTGGCAAAGCCCATAAAAACCGACCAGTGCTTGAATCCGTTCCAACGGGTGTCGTTTTGAAGAATTCTTCGCGCTTCATTCCCAATCTGGCGGCTCTCTAGCGTTTGGATCTGTGTCGCTGAAGACGGAAGGGTATAAATGTCTTGTGCGAGCATCCAAGCTGCAGCACGGGAAAAATCCGCACTCAGATTAGCGTCCGCATCCCAGAACTTCTTGTTATTAATCTCGCTAAGTGCTACCTCGCGAACCACCGAGGGAATCTGACGTAGCGCCTCTTCGCCCTCAAGGTTCGACAGCCAGTTGTAGTCAGGTGCGATGCGAATCTTTCCATCAACTTCAGTAAAGAGACCGAGTTGAGCCCATCGCGTGACGGCGGATCGGAAGCGCTTCGGGTCGATCGCTGGCGCAGGTGCACATATTTCGATCAATCGGTCCTTAGTCATTGGACCAAATGCGACCAATGTCTTTAGCGCGATGAGTACCTGCCCTGGCATCCCATCGTTTTCCATATTCAATATCGCCATTTCTGACTCTTTTCTCTTTTCGCGAAGCCGCCTGCGTAGCTTCCGCACATTTACATTCTCCGCTGCTTGAATGCCCCTTACAGCGAACAACACAACTATGTCATCAATTTTTTAAGAAACTGATCGAGATCAATGCGGTTTGCCCATACGTCTGCGAAGCGTCTTCCGGGTGCAAAGGGATCCATGTAGCTCTCCGATACGAATAACAGATGCAGCGGCTTGTGGGCCGCCAGAATCTCAAGTGGTATCTCGCTCATTGGCGAAGTCAAAAGCGAAACCGCTGGAATCTGCTTGTTAACGACAAACATGTCTCCAGCCGCAATATCGTTTTCAATGATGAACTTGGAACGTGACCTCCGAGCGAGGTCACCATAACCCTTGATGCTTCGCCAGAACTTTCTGTCCGTGACGTTGATCTCAGCGACGTCAAAATGCGATACAACGGCAGATAGCGCCTTGATCACCCTCCCGGCATCGACCGGAGACAGGACATCTGGCATCGTTATGAGGAACTTATCCGGCGATCGGCCGGGAAAAAACTTGCCCCACTTTGTCGTGTCGAACTCTCTTGTGAAAGTCTGAGGCACGGCCGGAATATATGTTTGCAATCGTTTATCGCCGTTTCTCCGACACACTGGACAGCCCGCACATCCGCCGCTGACCGGAATTCGCCATCGGCCGTTGTCAACTTCATACAACTGCGTGAGCGCATCCGAGACTTCAACTTGGCCACTCAATACAGAAAGCAGAAGGCTGAAACTGCGTGCAGTGCTCTTCTCCCCACGCAGACGTGCGGTTTGTATCTCGTTTTCCCACACACTCCTTTCGCGGTGTCGCGGGTTGTATATACGAACAGTAGTTCGATTAAAATAACGTATCGCAGCCTCTTCCTGGCGCGCTTCGTAGGTATCGTCCAACTCTCCAGGTAATCGAGTAAGCGTCTCCGGCGCATCAGAATCCAGTTCGATTACGCCGGCACGCGCCATTAAGATCAGGGTTCTAATGTTCCATGCCTTGTTATAGTCGCTCTGGCGCATACCATGTGCTGGCACCACTGTAACGTCGACTGACCATTGATCCTCTCCGCGTGCCTCATGAGATCTGAGCATGGCGTCCCACCGTGCCTGGCCTAATTCGTCACTAATGATACGAGTCCTGCCAAGACTCCGCCCCGTTTCTATATCGGCTTCGTCGTATAGAACAAGCGATACACACGGTCGTCCATCGCGCCCGCCACGCCCAACCTCCTGATAATAGCGGTCGAGCGTTTCCGGAACGCAGGCGTGGATCACCGCACGCACATCGTTCTTGTCAATACCGACGCCAAAAGCGGACGTCGCAACGATCGCATCCAGTTTGTTGCTGCTCCAACTATCTATGATCGACTTTCTGGTGACGGGCGAGGTCTCCCCGTGAAAATGCGCGATACGGACCAAGCCAAGCGAGTCTCGCAGCGAACGCTCTATTCGCTCAGCATCAGCTCGCTCACTAACATAGACGATGAATGGCCGTGGTGCGTGCCGAACAGCCTCGAGAAGTTTCGCCGTCTTTTCTTCGCGCGTTTGTGCGCGATGGAACCAGTAGTCCGGTTCCTGTCGAAGTTGCACCGCGGAAATGATCTGAACGTCTGAAATTGGACCAAAGAGACTGCCCAACGTCTCGAGCGTTTCACCTGCGAGTGTCGCGCTTAGCAATAGCGTGTTAAAGGGTTCACACGTGTCTGGCACAACCCGCAGCAATCCACGTCGCAATCCTGCGAGCATCTGAAACGAAGGGCGAAATTCGTCCCCCCACTGCGCGACAAGATGAGCCTCATCGATAACGAGTCGCCGAATGAAACCGGCGCGTGCGGCATCGTAAAGCGCATAAACAAGGCCACCACATACGGACTCTGGAGACGCAAAGAGGATTCGCTGGCGCCCCCGGCGAATCTGTTCCTTGATCTGCTGCTTCTGTTCGCTTGATAGGTCGGCGTGCCATGCAAAAAGCTCCCCCTTAGCAGCATGGCTCGCCAAGCGCTCCCGCATTTGCCGCTCTTGGTCTATTGCCAAGGCCACCGTTGGTACGACAACGATCGTCGTGCTCCCTTCCCGCCCGTCGAGAAGAACATCAATTTGGGCGACTAGGCTCTTCCCGTTTCCAGTAGGCAAATTGACGACCAATGTACTTCCTGGGGGCGCAAAGAACGACGCCCGCACCGCCTCGCGTTGCCCACGCGACCTGTAATACCTTAGCCCCGTCGTCGATGCCACACACGGGTCCGTTTCGCACCCGTCCACCACAGCGGAACTTTCATTTGAAAAAGCGCGATCGAATACGCCCAACGATGAAGCTTCGTCCCACTGCGGCCGCCAGCGCTCGGCGGAAAGGACAAATCCCCCATCCGGCGCTTGCATCGCGAGCACGCCCCACTCTGCCCATTCACGTGACGACGGCCAAATCGGGTGCTGCGGAACCTTGACGTGACCGAGTCCGCCAGATTGCACTTGCTGAAGCAAGATCTGACGAATCAGCGGCATGAGATCATACTTCGCTAGAGCACTGCTCGACGACTGCGAGAGGATTTGTCCGATCCGCATGTAGACACCATGCAGCGCGAACTCGGAATACGGAAATTCCGCTGGCCACTGGAGTAGAGCCCTTTGTAACTGGGCAAAGCCAAATTCGTTCATATGGCTGCTGTCTCAAGGTCAGCGAGAGTACGATTCGAGACAAACACGGCTTGTACCGCATCTATCAGAATCGAAGGACTGGCGACGCCTGCGGACAACGCGCGGTCCAATTGAGCCTCGAATTGGACCGCCTCGCGGGCGTCATCCAGCCCGTCGAGCTCCATAAAAGCCAAACGCGCCTGCCGCTGAACGTCGAAGAGACGATGGCGTACCTCGCTCATACTGCCGGCCGCCCGGATCTTGGCCCTGAATCCCTCACGCTCTCGCAGAACTTGCTCCGCAACGCTCCGTGAATGCCGAACATGCACAGACCAGTCATCAACTGCCGAGATCGCAAGTTTGCGAATTACATCCCACCGTTCGGGATTCAGATTGAAGTCTTGGCCCTTTCCCAAATGTGGCTCTTTCATATACGGCGCATTCAAACGCTCGAGCACTGCCTGATCTGTGACTTCCTCGTACTCCGAGTTGAGCCAGACCGTTACAACCATCGGCTCGAACGCTGCGTCAGCTCTCCTTCTCAATGCAAAGTAACTGCCTTCGCCATGCCCTACACTCGTCGACAAAGCTAAGGCCTCAGCTACGTCCCCTTCGACTATGAAATCGAACCTTATGAACACATGCGCGACGTCGATGCCACTCCACTCAGGCACGAACCGCCACATGGCCGACGATCGTCCACGTTCATCGAGCAGCGAAAACTGTTCGAGTCCGCGCCAAAATGCTGACCCATATCTCAAAACGTGCGCGTTGTGCGCGAGCGCGGTAGGCCGTCTAAATGCGTAGGCAAAGGTACGAGGCGTCTGTTGCCTTGCACCGGGCTGCTCAGTATCGATAGCTTCAATAAAACCGGGGTATTCGAGAAAACGCGTCAGCGGAAGCAATGTACGTACCGATGACTCATCGGAACTGTACTGATAGCGAATCACCTGCTCCAGATCGGATGCTCCACTCTTGATCTGACTAAACTGAAGCGTCTTCACTGCCCATTCGTCGACGTCCTCGCGAATACGGGCCCATTCTCCATCTGCCTCCTCCAAAAGTTCAAAGTCTTCGGAGTCCCCCTGATCAATGGAGTCGAGCGCGTCCATCTTGTCGAGACGGTCAATCTCACGCTGTATTGCCATGCCTTCTACCAAGCTCGCTTCCAGATCACAGAGCGCGTCGGCGCCGTCCAGGAGGAGCTTTGCACGAACAACCGCCATTCGTTCGTCAATCAGATACTGTAAGCTCGCTACTGACCGATCAAATACTTCGAATCCGTTGTTTAGGCAACTGAACCAAGCGCGATCCCATTGGCTTTCCTCGGAGTATCCAACGTACGAAAGGACTGCCCCCCCAGACCCAAAGCGATCCACTCGGCCTATGCGTTGTTCGATTCGGTTTGGTGAAAACGGCAAATCGGCATGAAGAACGATCTTGTTTCCTCCCTGCAGATTCAAGCCATCCTCTGCCGCCCCATCGCACACGATAACCGAGCATGCAGCATCAGTTGTAAACCGCTTCCATTCCGTCTCGAGTGTTTCGTCAAAGTCGTCCCATTCGCTCATGTCGGCATTCCTCGAGCGTACTCGATGACGCACAACCTGAGTTCTCATGTGTTTGGCCAACTCTGTGTACAACTGGTCCGCACGCGACTCAGATGACGTGAAAAGAACCAGTTTCTGCCCACGTTGGCCGACCAGGCTCGAAACCAGTCGACAAATTTCAACGCTTCCTTCGACGGGACCCGCGATAGCGGAAAGCAGTCTTCTCAAACATTCGCTTTCGCCCGGGAAAGACGGCACCTCACATCTCAACGTGTCGTTCGAGGCGCCATCGATCTCGTGCAGACGCGCTGACACAAGATCACGCAAAACTGTTGTGTCGGAGAAGAACGCGTCAAGAAAGCTCAGGAAGATGGGCTGAAACGACGCAACACTACCATCACGATTTACTCCTTCAGTTATGGCACCGATACGCCAGTCCTCGAGTGCTCTTTCGATGTCTACTCGCGCACCAGCAGCGTATTTCAGTACCTTAACCCCTCTTCGGTTCGGCGTGAGAAAGGAAAGCGCCGCGCGGCGGTTTCGCAGGACTCGCCTGCTCAGTCGGTATGTCTCACTGACGTGTGCCCGGAGAGTTCGAATCGCACTATCAAGGTCGGGGTCGTCTTCATCCGGTAGCACATCGACGATCGCCTGAAGTTCGTCGCAAAGCTTCGCCATCAGATTGTCCCGAGGAAAGAGTTCCCTTAGTTGCTTGATCGAATTTCCCAGCAGGAACACATTGTCCGGAACGAGAGTCGCCACCAGCTCTGAGAGTTGGACCCGATGCTGAATCTTCTCGCGAAATAAAGCCTCGTCTTCGAGCCTGTAAAGGCGCGGATCGAGGAGGTGAAGCATGGCGAGGAAAGCGCGCTCATTGCCTAGCGCAGGTGTCGCCGATAACAGAAGGAGTCGTCGGACACTTGTAGCCGCCAATGCAATCTCTTTGAACAAATCGCTCTTGCGCGGATCGTCTGAACCATAGCCGGCCGTGACTTGATGCGCCTCGTCCACAACCAGCATTCCTGCCCTGGGGAGAACCGCAGCCATCGCCTTTCGGTTGTCGAATCCAACTACGAAGATTGAATCATCAAGAAAGTCGGAGAGGTGAAACGTGTTCCGTAACTCTTCCCTCCATTGCTGAACGAGGGGTGGCGGCACGATAACCACTGCAACGTGACTCGTTGGGTAATCCAGCACGTACTGCCTAAGGATAATCCCAGCTTCGATGGTCTTTCCCAGCCCCACCTCGTCGGCGAGTAAGTACCGTTGACAAGGGTCCGAGAGGACTCGACGAACGACCTCATATTGGTGCTGCAATAGTTCGATCCGCGACGACGCGTAGGCGGAAAGCCCCTGGAAGCCCCCGCGTAGGGCCATTGTCCGGCGCATAAAGGGCCCTCGCCCGGACACGTAGCTTGGACTCTCGGTGATAAAGTTCGCCAGGTATGTACTGGGGTCGCGGATGGGCCGGTCCCACCTCACGAATACGTCGGCAACTTCTCTCACCTTCAAAAGACCATTGGGAAGTTTCAACTGCAGCGTGCTCCCGTCGACCTCGACCACCCGGGCAATGCGCCAGCACTTCTTCACCTGGTCAAAGAAATACACGCGCGTTTGTCTGTGCAAACGCGAGCGGGAGACCGTTGCAGTCGGAACGGTCCTGACGAGCCTTTCCGCGGATGGTTCATCAAAATACTCGATCACGCAATCATCGTTGCCTTGCTGGAGCAACTTCGCGATTCCGTCCCCCGGATACAACGCACACTTGACGAACATATTGGTCTTCTTACGGCAAGAGATTCATCGCGCAGTTAGCCAGATCGACAACTCCCCCGGTCAACGCACGACGTTCAGAGCAGTTAGTAGCTCCATATCGGATCGGTGCAATGCACTATCCATCACCCATTCCTCCGACGTCAACATGCACTGAAAGGATAAGCGAACAGGAACGTCCTAGTTTGTTATTTTTGTAAACGTGGCCGGAGAATCTTACCAAATCGCAGTATCCAGGCAAACACGAGTGGAATACCTTTCGAGCTATTTAATAACAATCACTCTCACCGCGCTCTCAAGGTCGAGGATTTCGCGCGGCCCGAACTAGACCGACTCCTGTTTGGGGTAAGCACCCGAATAACGGCGCGGTGAAACGGTCGTCGACGGATAACGATCAGCAAACCTCTTGTCGCCATTGAAGTGTTACCCGCCCCGAGAAAAGTTCCTGCGTCCTCATCCTCTGTCAGACGGGCATACGTCACGACGACTGCCGCTACTACACGATACGCACATGCTACGCCGTGTGGGATAACGGCGCCGAAGAAACGAACCTCACGATTGGACGAGCGGACATGCCGTGCTGCCTGAACCGCACGACGGGAGGCGACAGCGCCCAGATATCCGAACCTCCTGCAAGTGGAACACCATCCAGAACCTCATGACGACGCGTTCGACGTGCCCGACGACTTCAATCCGATCCACGATCAGATCGATGGCATACGCACCGTCGATCTGAGCCGCTCCCGCGACGCTCACGAAGCGGCATTACATCCCAGTCACCCGAGATATGGCATGCACCCGACTCCCAGGTTCTCGCCCTTGACCCGCGACCGTAGCCGATACCGGACATGCATCAAGGGGCGAGGGACCGAGTTGCCCGCACCCCTCCCTCGCCTTTTTCCTTGACGCTTGCCCGCTATCGGCTCCGCGAGTCGCACGGGCGGGAACCTAGGAGCCTGGCGGCAGCTAAGCCAACCCCGAGTTCCACCGGAAGGTGTGCTGTCGCAATGGCAAGGCACACATCCTCGCCCGGTTCAGGTCCTCAACTTTGACTGCGGAGACTGCCATGCAACTCGCTTCCTCTTTCCGTTACGGTTCCCCGATGCTGCGCGCTGACGCGCCCCTTTCAGACGATCAGATTCGCCGCGTTGCCCCGTCCATCTTCGCGGACGGCAAACACGAAAGCCGTTCGGAACGCTACACCTACATTCCTACCATCGATGTACTGCGCGGCCTGCGCAACGAAGGTTTTGAACCGTTTATGATCTGTCAGACCCGCGTGCACGATCAGGGTAAGCGCGAATTCACCAAGCATATGCTCCGGCTACGCCATGCAGACCAGATCACCGGCGAGGAAGCCGACGAAATCGTGCTGCTGAATTCGCACGACGGCACGACCAGCTACCAGATGCTCGCAGGCGCGTTCCGGTTTGTCTGCCAGAACGGCATGGTTGCGGGCGACAACATCGCCGATATCCGCGTGCCGCACAAAGGCAACATCGTCCAGAACGTGATCAATGGCGCGTTCGATGTGCTCGACGGCTTCGCGCTGATCAGCGAGCAGAAGGACGGCATGCGCGCTGTGATGCTCGACCGCGACGAGCAGTACGCGTTTGCCCGCTCCGCGCTTGCACTGCGCTACGACCCGACCAACGCCGAAGCACCCGCTCCAGTCACCGAAAGTCAAGTGCTCGCCCCGCGTCGCTTCGAGGATCGCCGCGACGACCTTTGGACCGTCTTCAACCGCGTGCAGGAAAACCTCACGAAGGGCGGCCTGCATGGACGCTCGCGGGCAGGCCGCTCCATGTCCACACGCCCCATCACCGGCATCGACCAGAATGTGAAACTCAACCGTGCTCTGTGGATGCTCGCGGACGCCATGCTCCAGATGAAAGCATAACGCCCACGGGGCGGCGCACCCACGCCGCCTCGGTTGTCAGCCGTCGCGCCATGCCCCCATCGTGTCACGCCCTGATGCGGGGCATACAGGACAACGAGGCCGCGAACGCTGAGCCGAATTCCGGCAACGGCAACGAGCACGTCAACAACACACCTAGCTACCCGGAAGCGCGTTGCGCTACCCACACCGAACGGCCGGCGCGGCCCTGGACGCGACTCGACAGACAGCAGCGCCCTATGGCCAGCCGTTTGCCTGCCGGAGGTGAACTGCGCGAAATTCCGAGCCGGCCACATGGCATCCCATCCACCAGGCTACGCCCCCACCGACAACCAGTAGTAGACAAAGAACGGCAGCGCCGACCGGCAACAGGCGATGCATCGAACACCCAAAACTCTTTTCCGTACAAGTCGCCATCGCCTCTACGCGCGCCGCAGCTGCCTCGACCGCCGACTCGAATGCGCCAATCGTGCCTGCCAATCGCTCTCGCTGCTCGCGTGCCGAAGTCGCGACAGCACCGATCAGCCGGTTACCCGCCGCGCGCACAACGCGATTGGACATGTGCTCAATCAAGGCCATCACCGCCATCTCATTGAGGCTCGCCAATGCCGCCTGGTACCGCGCCTCGTGTTCCTGCGTCAGATTCTCCGCCAATTGGATCGTCGCCTTGCATCGCTCAAGCGCGTCCCGATGCTGCTGCATCAATGCATCGGTCGCGCCACCGACTTCGCGGCGCGCGGCTTCGAGACTCCCCTCGCCTGCCCATCGGATACGTTCGTTCGGGCATAGCTTCATATAGGCGCGTAGTATTCGAGCACAGCAATCATCGACCATAGTGCGTCATTGTCACGCAGGTTCAGCGCGCTCGACACCCGGCACATACGAGCAAGGCTGGCCTCGTCTGGAACATCGCCTGACACTTCGTGAAACAGGCGGATCCGCGGGTCGACTGGCCTCGACCGCCTATTGCTCATGGGCTGCCCCTTCGGCGCTGATCGCCTTCGAGAACATCGCGTCACACAACTCCCGCCAGCGGAACAGCTCCGCACGCTGCCCGATCTGCATGGTCTCCACCGCCCTGTGGACAGAGAGACGCTGGCTACGCAGTTCATCCGCAACGCGATCCGCGAGATCGGGAAAATACAGCGACCAGCCCTTCGTCTCGATCGACTTGCGAATCTGCGATTCCTGATACAACGTGAATTTGTCGGGCGTGCCGAAGTAACCGTTACGAACCACATGTGTCACGGTATTCGGGAACGTCTGGCCGAAAATATGCAACAACTCCAAACTGTCGCGCTGCCGGTTGATCACCCACAGCACGACGAGTTGCCTCTCCAGTTCAGCGAGCGCCCGAGCCAGTGTTCCGCCGTAACGTGCAACCCCTGTCTGATTGCGCGCCGCCGTATTGACGATCACGGCTGCCCCCCGGTGCGTATCGCAGAAGTTGACGAATCCGATCCAGCCATCCGCATCGTCGAGGTCATACGCGGCACACATCATTTCATCCCGAAGCGCTTTCATGACATCGGGATTCGATGTGTCGGTTTCAACCATTACGGCATGCCTATCGTGCCGCTTCAGATAATCGGCTAGCGCAAGTGTCACCATGCTTTTTCCCACGCCGCCCTTGCTACCTCCGACCAGATAAATGGGTTGGCTCGCATCCATGCTCGACCTCCTACAGGTTTTCGATATCAGGGCGGATCTCAAACGAGAATGCATCCTCAATCTGCATCGCACCCGGCTGGCTTACACTCCTTCCCCTAGGTTGTCGTCCATCATCGCGCGCGTTGTTCGCTCGCCTTGCAGGCTTCTTCTGACCGGAAGACGTTTCACCTCCGTTCTTGCCTCGTCGGTCGGTCGCTTCGGAGTTGGTCTTGGCAGGTACTGGACGATACAGCGCATATTTAACCGCTCCAATGCTGACATCGAGCCCGTTACGCCTCGCCTCCTTGACGATCTCGTCGAGCGTATAGCCCTTTGCCTGTGTGGCAGCGATCTGCGCGCGCATCTCCTTCATCGCATCGCTGACCGTGACGCGTTGCTCGTTTCGTGGCTTTTCCGGCAATGCCTCGAGCGCATGGACAAACTCATCCCACTGCGCACGTGTATAGCTCTTTGCACCCGGCACGATTCGCTCCCAATCATCGCCGTCGAGGCCATCATGCGAATGGTAAGACAGCTCGTCAATACCCTCACCAACGCTCAATCTGTATGCACGGATGCGCTCGGAACACGAAGGAAATTGATGGAACAGAAAATATTTTTGACACCCCGTCCGAGCAACGTGCCTCGAAGAACGCGAGCCGCAGAATCGGACGAGTGACTCGACAAACGACCGCATAGTGATGAGTTACCACAGGCACCACACACGCAGAATCCAAGATCGCCAACTACACAATCGTTAAGGGAGAACCTAGCGAACTTACACATGCCAACAGAAAGACTTAATTAGATACCGCCACGGGCTGCTTACGCGCGCATCACAAACTGGGATACGCGGACGAGCGGACATTTGGTCACTACCGGTCAGACCGAGTCTGCAGATCGAAGCGACGCGCAGTCTTCTCCTTTGAAATTTCGTCCCCCGGATCGCGCGAACTGCAACCATCGAGCGAACATACTAAGACTATCGCTCTAGCAATCTCGGCCGAGCCAATAATCGGCATCGACCGGATATGCTCGCGGACTTTCGGCAAGAGACCAAGGGAACCGCACGAATAACCTCACAGACTCAACACGTTGACCATGCAGAAAATATCGTGCTGCTTTGCGGAAAAACGGTATTGTAGAAGTGATGGCAGGATTGGCTTGCGCCGGTTTTGGGCGCCATGCGCAGATGACGCGGCGAAATCGTCTCGACGTGAAACGTCAGTGCTCCGGGTTGGCGGGATCAAAGACTGTCGGCTCCCTCGGTGCGAAGGGACGCTCAGCGATTTCGAGCCGCCCGATCACCCGGATGGGCAGTTCAATTTCCTCCACTTGTGGGCGGCTAAATTCCCCCTGGCAGGACGAGCGGATTATGCGTCGGATTCCTCAGTGACGGCAAGTCTGGTGGCAGCTTCACGCAGACGATAGCTCTTGCCTTCAAACTCGAGGAGTTTGGAGCGATGAAGCAGGCGGTCGAGGATCGTCGAGGCCATGGTGCTGTCGCGAAGGTAGCGCCCCCAGTCCTAGACGACGCGGTTGGATGTGACGAGGATGCTGCGGCGTTGCTTGTAGCGTTGATGGACTAAGGTCTGCAGCAGTTCGGCCGCGGCATCGGGAATGCGTTTGGCGAGGAACAGATCGTCAAGCACGAGGAGTTCGGGCTCGACGAGGGCTTTGAGCAACCGGTCCTGATCGGCACGCGTTTCCACGGCATAGCCGGCGAACACGGTGTCGGACTCGACGTAGCGCACCTTCATCCCCTGCAGGGTGGCGTTGTAGGCGATGGCCTTCGCAACGTGGCTTTTGCCGGTGCCGGGTTTGCCGATCAGCAGCGCGTTGTCGCTATCGGCGACGAACTTCAGGGTGTGTAGCTCGAAGCAGGCTTGACGGGGTACTTTCGGATTGAAGGACCAGTCGAAGTCGGTCAGGGTTTTACACTCGTCCAGTCCGGACTGCTGGAAACGTCGTTCGAGCAGCCGGGATTGCCGGCGATCGAGCTCGTCCTGCAGAATCATGGAGAAGGTTTCGAGAAACGGCTGCTGGCTGGCCTGGGCCTGCAGTACCCGGGTTTCGAGTGTCGCGCTGATGCCGGATATCCGCTTCGCGTTGATGCCGGATGATCAGGATCGTCACGGCTTCAGTATCGACACGGTACGCGACTTCATACTCGCCGTCGCTAATCGATAAGCCATTTAGGAAGGCCGCGTCGAGATCATGAACAGGGCGGTTAGTCGGGGCGGGCGAATCCGCACCGCACGCTAACCGGCGCGAATCGATTGGATCGCGTGTGGCTGCGCAGCGCCTTGTAGGCAACAAAACGTCGGAGGCAAGCGATCGTGTGTTGAGCAGTTTGGCTCCAGATCACTCGTGGCATGCGGGCGGCTCCGCGTCCTTCCCGGCCTGGAGCTTAGCAAGGTAAGCGTCCATTTCCTCGTGAGCGACGTGCAGACCGGTCGCCTGACAGGCCTGCCATGCGTGCATCGCCTCTTGCTTGAACGACTCGCGGTTTTCTTACCGCTCGACACACTGTGCGATGGCTTCGCGCATGATCCAATGTGGCGTGCGGCGGCGCCGCCTGGCCAAATCCCGTACTCGCTCCTGCAGGAGCCCATCGAGCTTGATTGAAGTTGCCATATCAAATGGTATTCAAAGGTATAGCCCTGTATCAAGTTGAGCGATCCGTTGGCGAGAATCAATCGGTGTGTCTCATTGGCCACTACGGAGCGAATTAACGGCTGCTCGGCTGATCCACGTTCGCCCCCTCCTTCAGCCGATCCAGGTAATCGGCCCATGCCTGCATCATCAAGATCCGGTCGTCGATAAAACGGGTCCGGTTGTAGGCGCTACCAAGCGCGTCGGGCACTCGGTGGGCCAGTTGGTGCTCGATGACCTCGGCCGGGAAGCGGAGGCGCTCGTGAAGGATGGTTCGCGCCATCGCCCGAAAACCGTGACCGGTGATTTCGGTTTTTGTGTCATAGCCGAGCCGCTGGAGCGCAGCATTGATCGCTGCGCCGCTCATTGGTTTTCTGCGATCGCGCCCCGGAAAAACATGGCGCCATTGTCCGGTCAGTGCCTGGAGTTCTTTCAGTATCTCGACCACCTGCGTGGCCAGCGGAACCAGATGTTCGGTCTTCGTCTTCGAAACGGTATAGCGCCACTCGCGCTGCTCAAGGTCAAACTGCGCCCATTCGGCTTGCCTCAGTTCGCCGGGTCGCACGAACAGCAGCGGCGCCAACTGGAGCGCAGCGCGGACGACGAAGGTGCCCGAAAAACTGTCGAACGAGCGGAGCATCTCGCCGACCTTCTCAGGGTCCGTGATCGAGGCAAAGTGGGTATGCTTGTTGGGCCGCAGCGCCCCACGTAAGTCAGCGCTCACATCATGCAGCGCACGCCCCGTCGCGACCGCATAGCGGAAGATCTGTCCGCAGTTCTGGTGGATGCGGTGCGCAGTATCATTCGCCCCGCGCTTTTCAGTTCGGCGAAGCACTTCCAGCACTTCAGGCGCAGTGATGTCTGCGATTGGACGAGGGCCCAGCCACGGAAGAACGTCATTCTTAAGGCGCCCCATTATTTTTTCCGAATGGCTTGTCGCCCAAGTGGGCGCCTGCCTTTCGAACCACTCCAGCGCCACGGCCTCGAACGTGCAGGCTGCATTGAGCCGCGCCATGCGCTTCTTGTCCTTCTTAGCCTGGCCGGGGTCAATACCATCCGCGAGCATCGCGCGAGCTTCGTCGAGTTTCCTGCGGGCGTGAGCGAGCGTGACATCCGGATAGACGCCCAGCGCCAGTCGCTTCTCCCGGTCGTTGAATCGATACTTCAGACGCCAGTACTTTCCGCCGGACGGCGAAACCTCCAGATACATCCCGCGGCCATCCGAAATTCGGTACGTTTTCTCTTTGGCAACCGCGCGGCGAACTTCCAGATCCGTAAGTGGCATGGGGCTCTCCCGGTCTGTGGGGGGCATAAATTCTCGCCAAGGGCGAAAAATGACCTGATTTCCCCAACCGTGCTCCGAAATGCCCCCGGCTGTCAACGGAACCCATGACCCCAGAATGGAAACAAAAAACCCCGCGAGCCTTACGCTACGCGGGGTTTCCGGACTTCTTCGGAACTGCCAGGATGTTCTATTGGTGGAGCGGAGGAGGATCGAACTCCCGACCTTCGCATTGCGAACGCGACGCTCTCCCAGCTGAGCTACCGCCCCAACGAATCACCGATTCTACACACACAAAATCCGTTTTGCCAAGCGTCAAATTTGACCCCAAGCAAAACTACTTCGAAGGCGCTCCAGCGAGCACCCAGGTCACGACAGAATGGATATCGGCGGCGCTCATCCCAGGGTGAGAAGGCATAGGAATAGCCCCCCAAACCCCAGCCCCACCGTCCCGCACCTTCTTCTCCAGCTTGGCCTGGGCAGCAGCATCGCCTTTGTACTTCGTAGCGACATCCTTAAACGACGGCCCAACAAGCTTGCGATCCACCGCATGGCACCCCATGCAAGCATTCGCCTGAGCGACCTTCAACCCATCCGCCACAGCAGAAAAAGCCGGCGAAGCGAACCCAACAAGAGCCCCAGCAACCACAACCCCACCAACCAAACGCCGCATCACAAAGCCCCCGTATTCCCCGGCTTCGTAGCCGACGAATTCGTCACGGGCGCGGGCGCCTGGTGCTCAATAGGCTGCGAGGTCACGCCCGAATCAGGCACTGCCCCCACCGTCGGCGCATCGGCAGCAGGCGCCGCCGCCGGCGCACTGGCAGCAGCCGCCGTCGCCACCGCCGCCTGTTGCGCGTCGATGTACTGGTAGCACTTCACCACCTGCGCCACGCCCATCACCCCGGCCGTCGCGTTGGCGGCGATATTGCCTTCATCCGGCGTAACGAGGCCCATCAGATAGATCGTGCCACGCTCGCTAACCACCTTGAAGTTGTTCGCAGAGATGCCCTTATAGGCAATCAGTTCCGCCTTCACGCGTCCTTCGAGGTACGAGTCGTTCGCGCGGTCGGAGAACGAGCTGGCCGGCTGCACCGCCAGCTCGTTGACGATCGATGCAACGTTCGTCACGGCTCGCACGATGCTCTCGGCCTTCTGCTTCGAGGCGTCGTCGGGCACTTCACCCGTGATCAGCACGCGCTGGTTGAACACCGCCACGTTCACGTGCGCCGTATCGGGCAGTTGCTTGCCGAGATCGGCGAGCGCCTTCACCTGGATCTCGCGGTCCTCGGTTTGCGATCCCACCGTGCGGCGGTCGGTTGCCACCAGTGCCGTGCCCCCGGCCGCGCCCGCCAGCGCCAGGAAGCAGCCCTGCAGGCTTGCGCAGAGCGAGGCTGCGAAGCCGATCGTCAGCGTGGTCCGTGCCAGCGCGCGCGTCATGCCGTATCTGCTCATCAACTTCCCCTCTCTTCGTCTTACGGTGTCAGTCTTCGCCCAGCAGCATCGCGTCGATGCCGTCGCACAGGCAGTGAATAGTTAACAGATGCACTTCCTGAACACGCGCCGTGCGGTCGCTCGGCACGCACAGCTGAATGTCGGTATCGGCGAGCACGCTGTTCACGTCGCCGCCGCCCTTGCCGGTCAGCGCGATCACGACCATTTCGCGTTCGTGCGCTTCCTGAATGGCGGCCAGCACGTTCACGGAGTTGCCCGAGGTCGTGATGGCGAGCAGCACGTCGCCGGGCTGGCCGAGCGCGCGCACCTGCTTCGCGAATACCTGCTCATATGCGTAGTCGTTGGCGACGGCGGTGAGCACCGAGGCGTCGGTGGTCAGCGCGAGCGCGGGCAGGCCCGGACGTTCGCGCTCGAACCGGCCGATCAGTTCGGCGGCGAGTTGCTGGGCGGTGGCGGCGGATCCGCCATTGCCACACGCGAGAATCTTGTTGCTGTTCGCAAGCGCGGCGAACATCGTATCGACCGCGGCGGCAATCGGGACCGCCAGGGTTTCCATGGCCGCGAGCGTAGTGGCTGCGCTATCGCGGAAGTGCTGTTGAATGCGTTCGACGGACATCGAGTCTCTAATCTGTACTGCGGGTATCGCAAAATTTCCGCGTGGTGCGGCGTGCCGCAAGTTTAGCGCACTCGAGGGCGTTCATTTTCACCCTTCTTTCCATTGCGTAAGTTTTAGCTCTGGTGGGCTTCCGGTTGAAACGCGTCGCGCAGCCACACGAGCCGGCCGCTCTCGAATGCGATCACGTCGAAGCGGCACGCGGGCGGCGTTCGTCCTTGCGTGGCCGCTTTCCCGTTCGCATCGGCGGCGCGCCACGTCGCGAGAAAGTAGCGCGCCGCGCGCAGCACGCGCTGCTGTTTGCGCCACCCCACGCTCGCCGCCGCGCCGCCGAACTCCGGCCGCGCGCGTGCGCGCACTTCCACGAAAACCAGCGTGCCGTCACGCTCGCGCATCACGAGATCGAGTTCGCCGCCACGGCAATTCACGTTGCGCGCGACCAGCTCGAGGCGCTCGCGCCGCAAAAATGCCAGCGCGTGCGCTTCGAAACGCGCGCCCGTCGCACGGCGTTGGGCATTCGACTGCGCTCGCGCGCAAAAGTTGTCGACGCGTGCACTTTCGTTCGCGCCGCTTCCCTCGGGTGCGCCCGCGCCCGCGTGGCACAATGTCGGCCTCTTTTCCTGCTTTCGCGCGTTGCGTGTCATGACGTCCCTCTCGTCCCCCTTCGAACTCGCACAGGCCCAGCAGTATCCGGCCGCCACGCTGTACGTCGTGGCCACGCCCATCGGCAATGTCGCCGACATCACCTTGCGCGCGCTGCACGTGCTCGGTCTCGTCGATCGCATCGCCGCCGAAGACACGCGCAATACCGGCCAGCTCCTCGCGCGCTACGGTATTTCGAAGCCGCTCGTCGCCGTGCACGAGCACAACGAGCGCGAGGCGGCGCAGCGCGTGATCGAATTTCTGCGCGCGGGCGAGCGCGTGGCCTGTGTGTCCGACGCAGGCACGCCAGGCATTTCCGATCCGGGCGCCAAGCTCGTGGACGCCGTGCGCGCCGCCGGCCTGAACGTCGTGCCGCTGCCTGGCGCAAGCGCGCTCGCAACGGCGCTTTCCGCTGCCGGCGATTGGGTCTCGACCTTCACGTTCCTCGGTTTTCTGCCGCCCAAGCCCAAGCAGCGCGCAGCCGCCTTGCAGCCGCTCGCCGCGCATACGCACGCGATGGTGTTTTACGAAGCGCCGCATCGCATCGTCGAAACCGTGCAGTCGCTCGCCGATGCGTTCGGTCCCGCGCGCCGCATCCTCATCGCCCGCGAATTGACGAAGCTACACGAGTCGCTCTGGAGCGGCACCCTGGCCGAAGCGCCAACGTGGCTCGCAGGGGATGCGAACCGTCAGCGCGGCGAGTTCGTGCTGGTGGTGGAAGGCGCGAGCGAGCAGGCGGAAGGCGAAGCCGATCACGACGCGCTCCTGCGCGTGCTGCTTCAGGAAGTGCCGGTGAAGGGCGCGGCGAAGATCGCGGCGGCGCTCACAGGCGCGTCGCGCAATGCCCTCTACGCGCGGGCGCTGGAACTGAAGGGTGAGGGCGAGGAAGAGGCGGACGACTGAACCGCGAGCCGACAACAGTCAAAATCACGAGCCAGAAAACCCGAAGGGCCGCCTGAGTCAATCAGGCGGCCCTTCGCATATGCATCCAGCGGTACCAGGCGGTTCAGCTTCGGGCGCGTCGCGGCGCACTCAGCGCCACGCCCAAACGAGACCGCTTAGTGATCGATGTTCGAGTTCGCGGCAAGCATATCCGCTTGCGCGGCCTTCGCTTCCTGGCGCGTGAGGCCTTCGATGTTCACCTTCGCCGTACCCGCGTGCTGCACGCCGAGGAGCTTGGCGGCGGCATACGAGAGGTCGAGCACGCGGCCACGCGCGTACGGGCCACGGTCGTTGATCTTCACCACCACCCACTTCGACGTGCCCGGCACGCTCACGCGCACATACGAGCCGAGCGGCAGCGTGCGGTGCGCAGCCGTGAGCGCCTTCATGTTGAAGCGCTCGCCGCTTGCGGTGCGGCGGCCGTGGAACGCGCGGCCGTACCACGAGGCGCGGCCGGTCTGGTGGAACGAGTGGACGTCCGGGCTGTTCTCGTCGATCGCCTCGGCGTTCGCGAGCGAGTTGTCCTTCGCGGTGCCCGATGCGGGCAGCGCAGCGAGCGCGGAGCCGTAGCCCTGCGGCGCGGTGAAAGCGGCGTCCTTCGTGCGAAGGGCGTCGCTGGATGCCTGGTCCTGCTGGGCAGGCGGCATGGCACAACCGGCCAGTATGGACACAGCCGCGAGACTCCCGAGTCGTCGTCGAGTCAGTCTAAGGTTCATAACATTGCCATCACGTTCTCGAAGCCTGTCCCGCGCCATGTGTGCGCGTTGTCGGAAAGGCTTCGGCGGTCGCGGGCAAAGCTTCGCCATCGCTCGCCTGGAATGAAAAAGGCGAACGCGTGCCAATGCCCGGATGCAGCCCTAATAAGCCGCTAACCGCTAGTTATCTTTCACGTCTGGCGCAACCTGTCCCCGGCAGCCTGACCAGACCCCACATGCCGCCATCGAACGATGAAGCTCGTTCAGGCGCGCCGGAAACTCTCGGCGCACAGGAACGGCGGCGTAGGCCCCACCCAGCGTCACGGCATGTAGGCCGTTGCAGGCGCGTGGCACCTGGCTGGGCAAGACGTGCGGCGTCGAACGGATCGACACCTGATTTGCTATCTTGTAAGGCAGCCTGTTTCGGCCCGCCTTGAACGACAGCACTGCTTGACGGCGATGTATGCGACCTCTTTTTTTACGAAGGTCACACCGCCCTTTGAAAGCACGAATTCCGTGCGTGATGGGTCGCATTATACCCAAAAGTTATTCCTGTCACGCCTGTGCCCCACAAATCTCCATGATTTTTCACTATTGATGTAACAAAGCCGTTCGCCTTGCGCCGCCGCATCCCTTGTCAGACAAGGGATTGAGACCGTCGCGAGCCGCGTCGGCGGCGCTTCCTGCACCCCGGTACAATCGATCCTTTGGCTGGGGCCGTCGGCACGCGACGTCGATTTCGACTTGTCGCTGTGCCCGCCCCGCGAGACCCGAACCCCACGAACCCCGCATGAAAGTCACGCTGATTCCCGTCACGCCGTTCCAGCAAAACTGCTCGCTGCTCGTCGACGAAACGACGAACCGCGCCGCCGTCGTCGATCCGGGCGGCGACCTCGAACGCATCGAAGCCGAGATCGAGCGCCAAGGCGTGCAGCTGGAAAAGGTGCTGCTCACCCATGGCCACCTCGACCACTGCGCGGGCGCGAAGGCGCTCGCCACGAAGTTCGGCGTGCCGATCGAAGGGCCGCAGGAAGACGAGCGCTTCTGGATCGACCAGTTGCCGCAGCAGAGCGTGCGCTTCGGCTTCGGCCACGCCGAGGCGTTCGAGCCCACGCGCTGGCTTCGAGACGGCGACACGGTGCGCTTCGGCAGCGAGGAACTCGAGGTCTATCACTGCCCCGGGCACACGCCGGGTCACGTGATCTTCTTCAGCCGCAAGCACCGCGTCGCCACGGTCGGCGACGTGCTGTTCGCGGGATCGATCGGCCGCACGGACTTTCCGCGCGGCAATCATGCGGACCTGATCCGTTCGATCCGCGAAAAGCTCTGGCCGCTGGGCGACGACGTCACGTTCGTGCCGGGCCATGGCCCGGTTTCGACCTTCGGCGAGGAGCGCCGCTCCAACCCTTACGTAGCAGATGGCGTACCTGGATGAGAGTGAAAAGTACGATGAATCAAGCCGCTATTGAGGAGATTTACGTCAGCACTGACGTCGAGGCCGATGGTCCCATTCCGGGCCCGCATTCGATGCTGAGTTTCGCTTCGGCCGCGTACACCGCCGACAAGCGTTTGATCGCCACGTTCTCGGCCAATCTCGAGATGCTGGAAGGCGCGGCGCCGCATCCGGTGCAGGCCGCCTGGTGGGAGACGCAGCCCGAGGCCTGGGCCGCGTGCCGCAAGGATCTGCAGGACCCGGCGGCGGCGCTCGTCGCCTATGTCGAATGGGTGGAGGCGCTGCCCGGCAAGCCGGTGTTCGTGGCGATGCCGGCGGGCTTCGATTTCACCTTCATGTTCTGGTACATGATGCGCTTCGCCGGGCGCTGTCCGTTCTCGTGGTCGGCGCTCGACATCAAGACGCTCGCCTTCGCGATGACGGGCCTGCCGTACCGCAAGTGCATCAAGCCGCGCTTCCCGAAGCACTGGTTCGACGATCATCCGCACACGCATGTCGCGCTCGACGACGCGATCGAGCAAGGCGCCCTCTTCTGCAACATGCTGGCCGACCTGCGCGCACAGCAAGCCGCGCTCGCGGCAGATGGGGACGACTCAGGGCAAAACGCCGCGAGCACTCCGGCAAATTAGGTAATCTCCCTCATCATCTGCGCTTCGCATTGCGTTCTGTTCTCCTGGCCTCTACCATTCAGGAATACAGCGACGCAATGGAGGCGCAGTTGACACTCGATACGTTCTCTCAGAAGATCCTGCGCCTGCTGCAGCTCGACGCGCGCCGTTCGGTACAGGAAATCTCCGATCAGGTGGGGCTTTCCAGCACGCCATGCTGGCGCCGTATCAAGGATATGGAACAGTCGGGCGTGATCCAGCGCTACACGGCGCTGCTCGATCGCGAAAAGCTTGGCCTGCACGTCTGTGCCCTCGCGCATATCCATCTCACGCGGCACACCGAAGGCGGCGTCGAAGCCTTCGAGCGCGAGATCGCCACCTGCCCCGAAGTCACCGAGTGTTACAGCACCACGGGCGAATCGGACTACATCCTCAAGATCGTGGCGCCCGACATCAAGGCCTACGACGCCTTCCTGCACGAACGCATCTTCCGCATTCCCGCTGTGGCGCAGGTGCGCACGAGCGTCGTGCTGCGGGAAATCAAGTTCGATACGCAACTGCCGCTGTGAAGCCATAACGGCGCGGCGGCTTCCCTGCCGCGCCGTGCGCATGCCGGCCGCGCGGCGCGATTCATTGCGTCTCGCGCGGTTAGTCGTGCGCGGCCAGCGCGCCATGCGCACCGAGTGGCTGCATGATCTCGAGCTTGCTCGCGCCGAGGCGCGCGCGCAGCGCTTCCAGATCCACCGAGGCCACGCGGCGCGCGTCGTCCGCCGCGGCCAGCACCACCTGAATCGCCAGCCCCGTGCTCAGGTAGTGCAGCGTGATCGCTTCGACATGCACGTCATGCTCCGCCAGCGCGTTACGCAGGCGTGCCGCCACATCGTCGCGCGCGGGCAGGTTGGCCACGGAGCGCACGTGCATGTCGTCTTCGGGATCGACGTGAATCAGCGCGTCGAGCACGCGTGCATCGGTGAGCAGGCGGGCGCGCGCCGACTCCGCGATGAAGTGCCCTTCCGAAACCGAAATCAGCGGATCGACGAGGATGTGCGCATCCACGAGCGCGAGGTCGCCGGTCTTGCGGGTGCGCATCTCGTGCACGTCGAGCACGCCCGGCGTGGCCATCAGCAGCGCGCGCAGGTCCGCGGCGGCAGCTTCGTCGAGCGCGCGGTCGGAGAGGTCCTGCAGCGCGTCCCAGCCGAACACCCAGCCCATGCGCGCGACCATGAAGCCGACGATGGCCGCCGCGATCGGATCGAGCAGCCGCACGCCCGCGAGGCTGCCCACGATGCCGATCGCCACCACGAGCGACGACGCCGCGTCCGAGCGCGCATGCCACGCGTTGGCGATCAGCATGGCCGAACGCACGCGCTGCGCCTCGCGCAGCATGTAGCGAAAGAGCCCTTCCTTGGAAACCAGCACGACGAGCGCCACGATCAGCGCGCTCACGTGCAGCGCCGGAATATCGCCGAGATTCATGATGCGCGTGCCGGCGCGCACCAGCATGCCGACGCCCACCGCAATCAATAATGCGCCGAGGAATAACGACGCGACGGTCTCATAACGGCTGTGGCCGTAGTTATGATCGGCGTCCGGCTTGGCGCCGCTATGCCGGTTGGCCAGCAGCACGACGAAGTCGGAAACGATATCGGCCAGTGAATGCACGCCATCGGCGATCAACGCCTGCGAATGCGCAAACACGCCAATGACGATTTGCAGCACCACCAGAACAGAATTGACGGCAACGCTGACCCACGTGGTGCGGCGCGCGACCTCGTGTTTATCTGATAACGGTGGAGCGGCGGAAGAAGTCATGCGCAGCGCGAGAGCAAATTAGGGAATAACCGCGATTGTAGCGACTGTGTGCGTCGATTTTATGGATAGCCCTAAAAATCTCTTTTAAATCAGATGCCTACAATACCAGGAAGCATTCTCATTCATGTCAAGGATACGCTTCGATCCAATCGCGCGTGGCGCAGAAAATCAAAAAGCCGCGCGTCCCCGGACTGCGCGGCTTCTTGTTTTCGAGAATCGGGAGATACCTCGCCCGACTCCGCTGCTGCTTTCACTCATGCGCAGCGCGTTCAAACGCGCCGCTGACAAGTTGATTTACTTCTGGATCAGAAAACGATCGCGGTCTTGACCGGCGATCCAGCGCGGCGGCTTGCCACGGCCCGACCACGTGCTGCCGCTGTCGGGATCGCGGTATTTCGGCGCGACGCTCGCACGCGAACGGCTGGCTGCCTTCGCGGCTTTGGCGCTGGCGCGGCCGCCACCGAGTTCTGCCAGGGTAATGCCGTAGTCGGCCATTTTCTGCTTGATTTCATCGAGGACCTCGGCATATTCGCGAGCCTTCGCCTCTTCAATCTGCTTTTCCAGCTTCTCTCGCTGAGCGAGAAGTTCCTTGTAGGAAGACATAGGTGCCCTTGTGGTTTGATCTTAATGGCTACTGATCTCGCGCCAGTATGCCGATTGATAGATGCGTGCCTCGGAAATCGGTGGCGAGATTAACACAGATTCGAATGCCGGGTTGCGTGTAAGCAATAAAAATAATTAAAGCCAGATTTCCAATCCAGCGCCTTCCAGCAAGCGTCTAACTCATTGTCATTTCGTGCAAATCGGTATTTTTACTAAATCCCGCTTTCGCCAGATAAATCCACATCTCATAATTAGCAGCGGATGAAAATTAAATGCGTTGAAATCCATCAAACATTTCATCGCATGACAACTTTGAGCCAATCAACGGGGACAGAAACCGGTTGCTGCGAGGCAGCATGAGGCCACGCGCTATATAGAACGGCGGATAACGCCCGCATGGGCGGAATAAACCGTCATTGCGTATGGCGCTCTATGCAGTCCGCTAGCACCGCATGCAAGGATTGCAAATCAAGCTGTGGCGCATCGAAAACGAAGCGCGTGCGGGCGCCGTCGATCACGAGATCGGCGCCGTAGCGATCCACGCCTGCGAGATGCAGGCCAGCGCGGCGCGCGGGGTGCGTTTCGAAAAAGCGGATCAGCGTGGTTTCTTCGGTGGGCGCGAGCGGTGCCAGTGTGTCGAGATCGGCGCCGTCCATCCAGCCCATCGCGCCAAACCCGCCGATATAGCGCAGCCGCTCGACGTGCATGACCCAGAAGGTGAAGTCGCCGAGTGCGAGATAGCGCTCGGCGTCCGGGTGATAGCGCACGTAGCGCCGTGCCAGCGCCTCGTTCGCTTCGTGGGCGGCTGAATCGGCCGGCGCGACCGGTTCGAAGCGGCCGAGCAGCGTGGCGCGCGGGGCGTTCAGCACGTCGGCGTCGGGTGCGTGCGCGACGAGAAAGCCCGCGCGCGGGTCGTCGAGCAGATTGCGCGTGTGCTCGGCCAGGCGGCTCACGAGAATCACCGGACGATGCCGCGCGTCGACCGCGAACGGCAGCAGCGTCGGATACGGAAAACCGCGCGGCTCGCGCGAGTGCGTGGCGAGCGTGCCGGTGGGCGCCTGGTGCAGCAGATGCAGCGGGGCGTGAGCGGGAATCTTCAAGGGCGCATCCTCGAATCGAACGATGGATTCTGCCGATATTAGAGCAGCCGGCCCGGCCAACGCGCTGCGACAGGCCGGTCGCACCTTCGTTAGAATCATCGTTTGCTTTCAGGCGCCTTCCTGGTCCCTTCTCTTCCTTCTGCCCGGAATTCCCGTGTCCGACCGACCGACCGATCCCGCCCTCGCCGTCGCGAGCCCAGCCGCCCATCATCGGGCGCTGCCCGCCGCCACGCGCCATCGCGCGCGCATCGCGACCATGGCGCTGTTTTTCGTCGCCGGCATGATGTACGCGTCGTGGGGCGTGCACGTGCCCACCGTGCGCGACAAGTTCCATCTGAGCCCGGCGCTGCTCTCCTACGCACTGTTCGCGGTCGCGGGCGGCTCGATCGCCGCGATGACGACCATTGGCGGCTGGATCGCGCGGGTGGGCTCGCGGCGCGCCTGCCTCGCCGGCGGCCTGACGATGTCCGTGTGCGGCGCGCTGATCCTGGTGGTCCCGTATTACTGGATGCTGATCGTCGTGCTCGCCTTTTTCGGCGTGGGCATGGCCACGCTCGACGTCGCCATGAACGCCGAAGCGAGCGCCGTGGAAGAAGCCGTCGCCAAGCCGATCATGTCGGGGCTGCACGGCATGTTCAGCCTCGGCGGCATGGCGGGCGCGGCGATTGGCGGCGCGCTGCTCGCGCGCGGCATGGCGCCGGCGCTGCATCTCTTTCTCGCGTCGGCGCTGGCGGCGCTCGTGCTGTTCGTCTCGTGCCCAGCCGTCCTGCCGCACGTGCCGCATGCGACGCACGGCGAGCACGCGAAAACCGGCAACCGCTGGCGCACGCCCGCGCTGTGGGCGCTCGGCGCCATCGCGCTGATCGCCCTGATCGCCGAAGGCGCAATGTACGACTGGGCCACGGTCTATATGCGCGACGTGGTGCTCTCCACGCCTGCACTCGCCAGCGCGGCCTACGCGGCGTTCTCGGGCGGCATGGCCGCGGCGCGCTTCGCCGGCGACGCCGTGCGCGCACGCTTTGGCGCGCCGCAGCTCGTGATGGCGAGCGCCTCGCTCGCGTGCGCGGGCATGATCGGCGCGCTGTTGCTGCCGTTCTCGTTCACCGCGCTCACGGGCTTCACGCTGATGGGCCTCGGCCTCGCCAACATGATGCCGGTGCTGTTCGCGGCCGCCGCGCGCGTGAAAGGCATTCACGCGGCCGAAGGGCTCGCGCACGTCGCGGGCATTGCGTATTTCGGCTTGCTGTTCGGGCCGGTGGTGATCGGCGGCATCACGCAGGTGACCAACCTCACCGTCGGGCTCGCCGTGGTGGCGTTGTGCGCGGCGCTCGTGGCGTTTGCGGGACCGAAGGTGTTGCGGCGGCTGGGGATCTGAAAGCGCTTCTAGCGCATCGATAGCCGCGCGGCGCGCAACCCCAAACGAAAAAAAAGCCCGCGGGCCGAAACCCGCGGGCTTTTCCAATCGCGTGAGCGAAATCGGTAAATACGCGCTAAGCGCGATTTACATCTTCACGACGTCGAGCAGCGACTTCTTGCCCGACTTGTAGTTGTACAGCGAGATCACGCCGTGCTTGAGGTCGCCCTTCGAATCGAAGGTCGTCTCGCCAATCACGCCCTTGTAGTCCGTCGTCGGCATTTCGGCGAGGATCTTTGCCGGATCCGTCGAGTTCGCACGCTTCATGGCGTCGACGATGATGTACACAGCGTCATACGTGAACGGTGCGTAGATCTGGATCGGCTGGCCGAAGCGCTTCTCGAACTTGGCTTCGAATTCCTTGCCGCCCGGCATCTTTTCGAGCGCCATGCCGGCTTCCGAACACACGATGTTGTCGGTCGCGTCGCCGGCGAGGTCGGCCAGCTTGTCGGTACAGACGCCGTCACCCGCGAGCACCTTCGCGCGCAGGCCAAGCTGCTTGGCTTGCTTGGCGAACGGGCCGCCGGTGGCGTCCATGCCGCCGTACATGATCGCGTCGGGGTTTTCGCCCTTGATCTTCGTCAGAATGGCGCGGAAGTCCACGGCCTTGTCGTTCGTCGCGTCATGCGACAGCACGTTCATGCCGAGCGACTTGGCGGTCTTCTCGAATTCGTTCGCGAGACCCTGGCCATAAGCCGTCGAGTCGTCCACCACGGCAACGGTCTTGACCTTCAGGTTCTTCGCCGCGTAGTTCGCGAGCGCCGGGCCCTGCTGGGCGTCCGTTGCCACGACACGGTAGGTCGTCTTGAAGCCTTGTTGCGTGTAGGCCGGGTTCGTGGCCGACGGCGAGATCTGCACGATGCCTGCATCGCTGTAGATCTTCGATGCCGGGATCGAAGTGCCCGAGTTCAGGTGGCCGACGACGGCAACGACCTTGTCGTCGACGAGCTTCTGCGCGACCTGGGTGGCCGTGCGCGGGTCAGCCGCGTCGTCTTGTGCGTCGAGCACGAGCGTGACCTTCTGGCCGCCGACCATGAGGCCCTTCGCGTTGATCTCTTCGACTGCGAGACGTGCGCCGTTTTCGTTGTCTTTACCGAGGTGCGCAATCCCACCCGTAAGCGGCGCGACGTGGCCAATCTTGACCGTAACGTCTGCGCTCGCTGCCGTTGCGAACGACGCGAACATAATGGCCGCAGCGCTGATCGGCAACAGCTTGTGAAGCTTGATAGTCATGTAAGTCTCCAGTTTCGAACCCAAAAGCTACGTAATCGCCCAGTGCTCCCGCGCCCCGAACGTGTCGCTCCCCGTGCGGACGACCACGCAGGATGCATCCTTGATGCACCTGGCCAGCATGGCGAATGGTCCGTTCATGGCGGGCCGCCCATCCATACTTGCGCGCAAGTGTAGGTGATCAAATTAATTTGGGGGATTTTTTTCAGATATTGGTGCGAGTACCAATATGCGTAGTGCAAGAACAGTTCGAAACCCTGATCAATCGACCGCAAGCCTTATGTAATAAGGCATCCCGACTTTGGATCCAATTATTGGGAGATTCCCTGAGAGGTCCCGCGCGAATCGTTTTTTGGATTATTTGACGGGAGTTATTGGTGTGTTAGCGCACGCGTTCCGGGAATACACCAGGACGCCTTGCGACCATATGAAAATCCCTCGCATTCGCGATAACGTTTGCGAGTTGCGCGCGCGTCGGGCACGCGCTTTTTTGCGCGCGCCGGTTCAAGTAAGCATTCGATTAATTTCGGACGCCGATGCGTTGCAGAGCCGCATCTCATGCGGCCAGATACCTCACGCGTCGTGACTGAGTTTGCCGGGTCGTTCGCTGAACAGTTTGCCGAGAAGCGCACGCCATTCGGCATCGAGCGCCGCGACGATTTGCGCAGCGCCCAGACCGGCCTCGCGCGTGCGCGAAAGCGGTGCGCCCTGCCCCGACCACAGCGAAAGATAGTCTCCGTCGTTCTCGCGCGCCGCGCGCTGCCGCAACGGCTGCGTGAGCGCGTTCTGCACGGGGTACGGCGCGACCGTCTCGGGCCGCGCCTCGAGTTGCTCCATGAGCGGATTGCGAATGCCGCGCGCGTGGCGCCCGGTGATCGCGCGCGTGACCGAGGTCGCGGTATCCGTCGACGCACGCAGCCGCGCCTTCCAGTCGGCGGGAATCGCGCTTTCCGCGCAGCCGAGAAACGCGGTGCCCATCTGCGCGCCTTGCGCGCCCAGCGCGAGCGCCGCGACGATGCCACGCCCGTCCATGATGCCGCCCGCCGCCAGCACCGGCAGGCCGGCCGCCTCGACGGCATCCACGAGTTGCGGCACCAGCGCCATCGTGCCGACGAGCGCGTGCGGCGCCTCGCCGATGAACGTGCCGCGGTGCCCGCCCGCTTCGGCGCCTTGCGCGACGATGGCATCCGCACCCGCGTCGCGCCACGCGAGGGCTTCGGCCACGTGCGTCGCCGTCCCCATCACGTAGCTGCCCGCTGCCTGCAGGCGCGCAACATCGGCCTTGGGCAACAGGCCGAACGTGAAGCTCACCACCGGCACGCGCAGCTCGATCACCATGTCCAGTTGCGCGCGAAAGTCGGGCGCGTAACGTGCGAGCGCCTCACCGGGCGGCAGGCCGAACTGCGCCGCCACCGGGTCGATCGCTTCGAGCGCGCGGCGCACGGTGGCCTCGTCGGGATGCGCGGGGTCGAGCACGAAGAGATTCACGCCGAACGGCTTGTCCGTGAGCGCGCGAATCGCGGCGACTTCGCTCGCGATCTTTTCGGGCGCGAGCGCCGCGCCGGCGAGAAAACCGAGCCCGCCCGCGTTGGACACCGCCGCGACGAGCGCGGGCGTGGTCGGGCCGCCCGCCATCGGCCCCTGCGCGAGCGGCAGGCGCAAACCGAAGCGGCGGCTGAACGGCGTGGAACAGTCGGGCGATGTGCGCAACGCGGGAGCAGAACTCATGAGGCGATCCTTGTATGGCGGAATGAGCGATGACGGTATAAATCGCTACCGACTCTAGCCAAAGCCCTCGTGCCCGAAAAATGAATAATCGAGATCATTACGATCCGCTTGCGAGAACGAGGTTTCCGTGGCGTGCGCTGCAGAGGTTCAAGGGCCTATGGCAAACTGGCTCCCCGATTTCGCGACGCGCCGCGGGCAGTGTGCGAGCCGCCTGCCTGAGCGCTGCGGCGCGTCGCATGACTCATTGATGAAGACGGAGAAACAACATGAGCGTTTCGACCCAATGGATCGACATTCCCGCCGGCAATGACAGCTTCGGCGCGTACCTCGCGCTGCCCAGGGGCGGCAAGGGCCCGGGCATCGTCATCCTGCAGGAGATCTTCGGCGTGAACGGGCACATCCGCGACGTCGTCGAGCAATACGCGCTCGACGGCTACGTGGCGATCGCCCCCGACGTGTTCTGGCGCGCGGCCCCGCGCGTCGAACTCGACTACGTGGGCGCGGATCGCGATCGCGGCATCGCGCTGATGCAGAAGACGGACGTCAACCTCGTGGTCGACGACATCGCCGCGACGGCGGCCGCGCTGCGCGCGCTGCCCGAGTGCACGGGCAAGGTCGCGGCGATCGGCTACTGCTTCGGCGGCCGTCTTGCCTACCTCGCGGCCGCCAGCGGCTCGGTGGATGCGGCGGTGTCCTACTACGGCGGCGGCATCCAGAATCAGCTCGATCTCGCCGACCAGGTCACCAAGCCGATTCTCTTCCACTACGCCGAGCTCGATCACGGCATTCCGCTGTCGGCGGTGGGCCAGGTGAAGGAGCGCTTCGCGGGCCGCCCGAACGCCGAGTTCCACCTGTACCCGAACGCCGATCACGGCTTCAACTGCTCGGTGCGCGCCTCGTACAACCAGCACGCTTCGGCGCTCGCGCACGGCCGCACGCTGAGCTTCCTCGCCGAGCATCTGTAATACCCTTCGGGCGGCGGCGGTTGTCGCGATGAAGCCTTGCCGCCGCCCGTCTGTCGTTGTGCGCGCACCCCTTGACGCATCGATGCGCGCGCAACGACAAACCCGGCGGGCGCGCCGCCCGCTTACACTCCTTGCGTAGCCCGTATTGCCCCAGCCCGGCCCCAACCCGACGACGAGGAGTGCGCGCCTTGCAGTCCGACTATCTGGAATACGACGCCATCGGCCTCGCCGATCTCGTGCGCCGCCGCGAGGTGAGCGCGCGCGAGTTGCTCGACACCGCCATCGCCCGCGCGGAAGCCACCAATCCTGCGATCAACGCCATCGTCCTCAAGGACTATGAAGCGGCGCGCGAGCGCGCGCGGCGCATCGAGGCGTCCGGCAACGGCGTGAGTGCGCTGAGCGAAGGGCCGCTCGCGGGCGTGCCGTTTCTCGTCAAGGACCTCGGCGCGGCGGTGGCCGGGCTGCGCATGACGCTCGGCAGCCGCCATTACCGCCACTACATCCCCACTGCCGACGCGCCCGTGGTCGCGCGCTTTCGCGCCGCGGGCCTGAACATCTTCGGCAAGACCAGCGCCTCGGAACTCGGGCAGATGCCCTATACCGAACCCGAGCTGTTCGGCCCCTGCCGCAACCCGTGGAACCTCGATCACACGCCCGGCGGCTCGAGCGGCGGCGCGGCCGCCTCGGTGGCGGCGGGCATCGTGCCGCTCGCGCATGCGTCCGACGGCGGCGGGTCGATCCGCATTCCGGCGTCGTGCTGCGGGCTCTTCGGCTTCAAGCCGTCGCGCGCGTTCCAGCCCGCGTCCGACGTGCCGCCGCCGCCCGGCGCGCTCGGCGTCGATCTCGCGGTATCGCGCAGCGTGCGTGACAGCGCGCTGATGCTCGACCTGATCGCCGGCGACCCCGCGCTGCCTGCCGGCGCGCCCGGCACCTTCCTCGCCGCCGCGCGCGCGCCGCTCGACGGATCGAAGCCGCTCGCGATCGCGCTGCTGACCGAGCCAATGTTCGCGGACACGGTTTCGCCCGAAGTGCGCAGCGCACTCGACGACGCCGCCGAACTGCTCACGTCGCTCGGCCATCGCGTGGAGCCGTATTCGCTGCCCGTGAACTACGGGCAGGCGCGCGAGGCGTTCCTCATGCTGTGGTCGGTGGTGGCCGAACAGTACGTGCTGCACGCGGACGACATCACGGGCACGAAGCCGCGCCGCCGGGAGTTCGAGATCGCCACCTGGGCCATGGCGCACATCGGCCAGAAGCTCGGCGAGCGCGAGCTGCCCGCGGCGCTCGACGTGCAGCAGCGCATCACGGCGCAGCTCGCCGACCTGATGAAGCGCTACGACGTGCTGCTGTGCCCGACGCTCGCGGCGCCGCCGGTGAAAATCGGCGAACTGAAGCCAAGCCAGAGCGAGCGCATCCAGATGCGCGCCGTCACGGCCATGCCGGTGGAAGTGCTGATGAGAAAGCTGCTGACCGAAGCCTCGAACAAGGCGTTCGCGTGGGCGGGCTGCACGGAGCTGTTCAACCTGACGGGCCAGCCGTCGATGTCGGTGCCGCTCGCATGGAACGCTCGTGGGCTGCCGATCGGCGTTCAGTTCGCCGCGCGCGAGGGCAACGACGCGTTGTTGCTGCGCCTCGCGGCGCAGCTGGAGGCGGCGCGCCCTTGGTTCAACCGCCGGCCGCCCTTGCTGCAGGCGCGACTGTAGCGCGCTTGCGCTTTCATGATCGACGGGCGCGGGCAGCGAGGCGTGTGGGGTCTACGCACTACGCCACCCGCGCCGACTCATCACGCCTTCTTGTTATAGGCGCTGCACCAGCCCTTACCGGCGACCTGCTTGCCGCCGAACATCGGGCACGGCGCGAACGCGTCGGTGGCCTTGCCCTGATAGAACGTGCAGTTGCTGCAGTCCTGGCCGGCGGCGTACTTCGCGAACTTCGCTCGGTCGACCTTGGTCGCATCGAGCTTGTAGCCGAGCGCCTGTGAGGTGGGATCGGATTCGGCAGCCTTGGGCGCGTCGGCGAAGGCCTGGCGCGAAAGCGCGAGCGTCGAAGCGACGCCGATGCTCGTGATCAGAAAGCTGCGGCGGGACGATTTCATATGACTCACTCCAGTATTGTGGCGATTCGTTCGCTGGGTTTTCGCGCGGCGCTTTCGTGTGGCGCGTGCCGCGCATGCCTCTGAGCCGCTCTGGTGGCGGCGTCGCGAAGAAGCTTAACAACGAAGCAAGCCCCGGTGACGCTGCAATGCTGGAGATAAGTGAGCGGCATGATGCCGCTCATTGGAAGAAGGGCGCAAAGCCCGATCAATCGAACGAAGCCATCTCGCAGACGCGCTGCGCGATCGCCAGCGAAGCCGTGAGCCCCGGCGACTCGATGCCGAACAGGTTCACGAGGCCGCGCACGCCGTGCGACGCCGCGCCCTGGATCATGAAATCGGCGGCCGGTTCGCCCGGCCCGGAGAGCTTCGGGCGGATGCCCGCGTAGGCCGGCTGCAGCGCGCCGTCGGGCAGCGCGGGCCAGTAGGTGCGGATCTGCGCGTAGAAGGAATCGGCGCGGCGGGGATCGACGTCGTAATCGACCGCATCGATCCATTCGACGTCGGGGCCGAAGCGCGCCTGGCCGCCCAGATCGAGCGTGAGATGCACGCCGAGGCCGGCGTCGTTGGGCATCGGGTAGATGAGACGCGAGAACGGCACGCGACCCGACACGCTGAAGTAATTGCCGCGCGCCAGATAGAACGGCGGCACGTGGCGCGCGTCGAGCCCGCGAATGCGTTTGGCGAGCTTCGTCGCATACAGGCCCGCGCTATTGACGACGCAGCCGGCGCGGATGTCGATCGGCGCGTCGCCGCCCGTTCGCACCGTGAAGCCGCTGCCCAGCGCATCGATCGACTCGACCGGCGACTTCAGCGCGATCACGGCGCCGTCGCGCTCGGCGTCGCCTTGCAGCGCAAGCATGAGCTGATGGCTGTCGACGATGCCGGTTTGCGGCGAGTACACGGCCGCGACGCATTCGAGCGCCGGTTCGAGCGCGAGCGCCTCGCTGCCGCTGATGCGCGTGAGGTCGAACACGCCGTTTTCCTTGCCGCGCGCGCGAATCGCCTCGAGCTGCGGAATCTGGTTCGCCGCCGTGGCGACGAGCAGCTTGCCGCAGCGCGCGTGCGTGACGTTGTGCGACGCGCAGTACTCGTAGAGCATTTCGCGCCCGCGCACGCACAACGTGGCCTTGAGCGAGCCGCGCGGGTAGTAGAGCCCGGCGTGAATGACCTCGCTATTGCGCGAACTGGTGCTGGTGCCGATGGCCTCGGCGGCTTCGAGCACGATCACCTCGCGCCCGCGCGCCGCAAGCGCACGCGCTACGGCGAGGCCGACCACCCCCGCGCCGATCACCACGCATTCGATCTGGTCCATGTCCCTGCGTCCCGCCTTCGCAGCGCCGGCAGGCAAGCCAGCCGCACCGCGATCCTCTCTGCCATGGGATGGGCAGCGCACAACGCGCGCCGCCGCTTGACAAAAATTGTACGCCGCCCGGCGGGGAGGCTACGCCAGACTCTCGCAAGGAAAGCGCGGAAGGGAACAAAGCGGCGTTGTCGCGGCGCAAGCCAATGCGTCAGTTAGCGACGTTGCGAGCGTGGAAGAAGCCCGCGGCCTGCTCGCGAGGCGCGGTATAGCCGCCCATCGCGTATTGCTGCGGATAAGCCGGCGAATTCGGGTCCAGACTCAGTTCGCCATGAGCACGGGCACTGGCCAGCTCGGCCCTTACTTCGGCGCGCGTCTTCGGGGCGTTCGTGGCGACCGCCGCGACGGGCAATGATTGAACCGCCGGCGTCGCCGCATCGCCGCCGGCGAATGCGGGCGCGGTAACAAGGGCGGCGGCGGCGCTGACCAGCAGGGCAGCAAGCGTAACGGACTGCTTCATGGCGATGCTCCTTCGAGGCGATGCCCGGCAAGCTTTGCAACCCCTACTGGCCAGCCGGCGGAATCCAGACAACGTGTCGGACACGTCCAAGCCAGTGTAAACACGAGCTATCGAAAAACCATCCCGATAAGCAACAAGTCACCGTTGCAGTCACGACAACAATTTTCGAATAATTGCCCCTTTAAACTTATGGTTGTTGCGCTTAAATAACCAATCACGCGGCGCGCGATAGTTGAAGCGGGCCTGCCGCGTCCCCACCTCCTATGGACCGCCGCGGTCCGGCGTTTGCGAACCCGGTATAGGATCGATGGTCAGAACGTACCCGCCCCGCCGTAGCGTTGCCGACACTGTCGCCTCGCGCGGCGCCGTGCACGGAGCCACCCATATGAAGTTGTGGAAACATTGCCTTGCCCTGCTGCTCTTCGCCGCCCTCGCGGGAACGAGCGTGTGCGCACTGGCGCAGGGAACGGCGCAGCCGGCTTATACGACGCCTTCGGAACCCCCCATCCTGCCGGGCGCGCAAGCGCCGGCGGAGCCCCCGCCCCAGCCGCCTCCCCCGCCCGCGACCTCACGCGCCGTGACGCCCCCGCCGCCGCCCACTGCGCCCGCCGGGACCGCCGAGTCGCCCGCGCCCATCACCCAGGGCGCGGTTCAGTGGGAGCTGCAGGTGATGCGCGACGGCCAGCAAATCGACGCGTTCAATGGCACGACCTCGATCGGCCAGGCGCACACGGACACGCATCACAAAGTCGTCTCGCACAACGTGGGCTGCAAGGATCAGCCGGCAGGCAGCATCGATCTGTCGCGCACGGTCACCGTATCCCCGCTGCAGGTGCGCGCGAACCTGGTCGTCCTGTCGGTCGAGGCGCAGGAAACGCTCGAAAACGACGCCGTGCCGACGACGCCGGAAGGCTGCCGGCTGCCGCCGCAGCCGCGCCAGGTGAACGCGAGCCATCCGGGCCTGATCGTGCCCGATGGGCAGTGGGTGACCTGGCAGATCGTCGACCAGAACCCTTCGCTTGCGTACCGGGTACGTGCGACGCTTGCACCGCCGTCCGCATCCGCACAGTGACCGCACCGATTCAACGCACGACCCGGCGTGACCCAATCCGTTAGAAAAAACGCATGCGAAATCCCGAACAACCGCTCATCGACACCTCACTGAGCAAAGACTTCGTCGCCGTGAGCTGGAATCTGCACAAGGGCCGCTCGCCACTGGGCTTCGAGGCCTGGGAGGCCATGCGGCGCTGGGTGCAGTCCACCCATGCCGACGCGTGGTTTCTCCAGGAGGCGATGGCCCGCCGCTTGCCGCAGCCGGTGCTCGCCTCGGCCTTCGGCGCGCAGCTGGGCGACCCGCTCGACGACGTCTGGCACTGCCAGGCCACCGAAATCGCCACCGCGCTCGAATTGCAGATCGCCCTCGGGCCCAACGTGTTCAAGCCTTCATGGCGGCACGGCAATGCGATTCTCTCGCCGCATCCGCTCGATCTGGGCGGCCGCTGGGACATCTCCGCGCACCGCTTCGAGCGGCGCGGGCTGCTCGTTGCGCGCGCAAACGTCGCCGGCCAGTCCGTCACGCTGCTGTGCGCGCACCTTGCGCTTACGCGCAGCGCGCGGCTGCGGCAGATGAACTGGATCGCGCACTGGATCGTGAAGGAAGCGCCGCAGGGGCCGCTCGTGCTGGCGGGCGACTTCAACGACTGGCGCAACGACTCCGTGCCGCTCTTCGCGGAGCATGGGCTGCAGGAAGTCGCGACGCTGCTCGGCGAGCCGGCGCGCACCTTTCCGGCCTTCTCGCCGGCGCTCGCGCTCGACAAGATGTTCGTGCGGGGCCTCAAGCCCGTCGAGCTGATCCAGCCCGCGCAGGAGACCGCCTGGCTCTCCGATCACCTGCCGTACATGGCGCGCCTGCGGCTCGAAGACTGACGCGCCGGGCCGCGGCGCGACGCGGTTCCGCCGAAGCATCCGCGCGACACGCTCCCGATCGCGGCCACCGGCACGCGCAAGCCCGCGCTAATATGTCGCGTCGCGCGCGCCGCGCGTTTCGTCAGGTCTCCTCAGATGCATTACCTCGCCACGCTGCTGCAGATCGTTGTCGTCTATCTGTTTGCGCTCATCAGCCCTGGCCCGAACTTCTTCATGGTCACGCAGCTTTCGCTTGCCGGCCGGCGCGGCCTGGGCGTCGCCTCGGCGGCCGGCGTGGGCGTTGGCTCGACACTCTGGGCGGCGCTCGCCATGCTCGGCTTCGCGGCCGTGCTGCAGCACATCGGCTGGCTCTACAACGGTGTGCGCGTGGCCGGCGCGCTCTATCTCGTCTGGTTCGGGCTCAAGCTGCTGCGCTCCGGCGTGCGCCGCGAGCTGGCTGCCGCGGCACAGGCCGCAGTCGCACCGCCGCCTCTCGCCGACCGGCGCACGTGGCTGCGCACCTGGCGCGCGGGACTCATAACCTGCCTCACGAACCCCAAGTCGTGCGTGTTCTGGACCAGCGTGTTCGCGGCCGTGTTTCCGGCGCATCCGCCGCTGTGGTTCTATGGCGTCGCGCTCGCCACGGTCGCCGCGATGTCGTTCGGCTGGCATTGCAGCCTCGCCTTCCTGTTCGCCGACGACCGCACCCAGCGCAGCTACCGCCGCCTGCGCCGCCCGATCGACGCGTTTTGCGGCGCCGCGCTGATCGGGCTCGGCGTGAAGCTCGCGGCCGACCGCTAGGGCGCGTTCATGCGCCTCGGGCTCCCCGGTCGCCGCGGCGCACCGTCGCAGCACCGCTGCAGCGTCGAAAATGGCGCCATTACGCGCGCATCGGCGCCTAAAAGCCGCGCCGAAACTGCCCCGCCAGCAGGGTCAATGCTGCGGGCTGTCAGACCTTCCGGTATCATTTAGCCGAAAATTCGCACACGCCGATCGCGTTTTCGCAATCTGCCGCGTGTCGCCAGCAACAGGAAAGCCCGCTCTCGCGGGTCCTGGCAAGGTCCGCTGCGGCCCGCGAGGCCGGGCGAAGTTTGACCCGCCGCCCCCTTTTGCCGTCGCCAGCAGTCCCGGCCGTTGCGTGTTGCGCCGGCGCGCGGATGCCAGCACACCGCCGCAGCGAGCCACCCTCCCTTGCCGCGCAGGGGACCCAACCCGGTCCAGGCAGATCGACAAGCAGGATCGACCGGGTCCTTGTGGCTCGAGCGCGGTAAAATAGCGGATTGCGCCTCGTTCGCAGCGGGGCGAACTGGCAAAACAACAGGGACTTGCCTGCCGTGGCGTAACGCCAGGCCGCCGGGTCCCGGGCATATCGTCAAAGCTACGCTGTACTGGACAGCAGGCCGGCAGGATCGCCGCAGTCAGGCGGCGCTTGTTTCGCACTTCAGGAACCATGAGCAAATTCACCGAAGAAACCGTTCTGAGCGTCCATCACTGGACCGACACGCTTTTCAGCTTCACCTGCACGCGCGACCAGGCCCTGCGTTTCGACAACGGCCAGTTCACCATGGTCGGCCTCGAAGTGGACGGCAAGCCGCTGATGCGCGCGTACTCGCTCGCGAGCGCCAACTACGAAGAGCATCTGGAGTTTCTCAGCATCAAGGTGCCGGACGGCCCGCTCACGTCGCGCCTGCAGCACCTGAAGATCGGCGACAAGGTGCTGATCGGCAAGAAGCCCGTCGGCACGCTGGTGGCCGACAACCTGCTGCCCGGCAAGGTGCTGTGGCTGCTCTCGACCGGCACGGGCCTCGCGCCGTTCATGTCGATCATCAAGGACCCGGACATCTACGACCGCTTCGACAAGATCGTGCTCACGCACACTTGCCGTTTCGTCGACGAACTCGCGTACAAGGACTTCATCACCGAGGAACTGCGCGAGCATGAATACCTCGGCGAAATCGTGCGCGAAAAGCTGGTGTACTACCCGACCGTCACGCGCGAAGTGTTCGACAACCGCGGCCGCATCACCGAACTGATCGACACGAAGAAGCTGTTCGAAGACCTCGATCTGCCGCCGTTCTCGCCCGAGCGCGACCGCATCATGCTCTGCGGCAGCACGCACATGCTGCGCGACACCGTCGATCTGCTCGAACAGGCCGGCCTCACGGAAGGCAGCAACAACCAGCCGGGTCACTACGTGGTGGAAAAGGCGTTCGTCGGTTAAGCGCCCGCCTCAGGTCACTCGCGACAAGAAGAACCGGAGCCTCGTGCTCCGGTTTTTTTTCGCCTGCGCATTTTTATTTGCGCCCTTTATTTTGTCGCTGGCACAGTTACAGTTGTCACACAAATGCGATACCTTTCCTGTCAGTATTTTTCCTACATGACAAAGGCCCGCGACCTCATGCTACACCTGAAGTTTGGCCGCTAACCCTTGTCCAGCCTGAAGTTTTTCCTTTTTTAAGATATTATCGCAGCGCAACATTGGACACACTGATACGTGTCCAGGGGCAGAGCCAGGTTGTTACTGGTTGTAAATTTCGTTACGCTGCGCCGTGCTGTTCGCCGTCACGTCGGGGAGGCCAAATCCCGACGGACGTCTGACAGCAGGAACCGGTTCCTGAACGGGGGAATGATGGATACGTCGAGATACGCCGCGCCGAACGCGCGCACGCCCGCCGGCGATGCGCCGCGCGCCGCTCATGGCGTCGACGGCCTCGCCCTCCTCGCATGGTCCGCTGCGGCCGACGAGGCGGCCACGGTGGCCGCGCTCGAAGGCCTCGATCGCGCGCATCGGCAGATTGCCGCGCCAGCGCGCGGCGCGCGCCGGCGCGCGAGCCGCACGCTTGCCCACGGCAGCGCCGCCCAGTCCATTCACGTCGACGAAGCCGTCCGCCACCAGCTCGCGCGCGACCTGCACGACAGCGTCGGCGCGGAACTCGCCGCCACGCACTTCGCGCTCGCCAACGTCCACACCTGGCTGCCCGCCAACGCCCCGCCGCAATGCGCCGAGGCGCTCGCGCTCGTCGCCCGCTCGCTCGAAGCCGCCACCGGCGCGATGCGCCAGGTGCTCGACGGCCTGCACGCGCCGCACCTCGACGCGGGCCTGGCGCCCGCGCTGTCGAGCTGGGTGCGCGGCTTCGCGGCGCGCACGGGCCTCGCCGCAAGCGTAGCCGGCGCCAGCGACGACGCGCGCCTCGCCCGCCTGCCCGCCGAGGCGGCGCTCGCCGTGTTCCGCGTCGCCCAGGAAGCGCTCGCCAATGTGGCGCGCCACGCGCAGGCCACGTGCGCCGAGGTGCGGCTCGAAAGTACGGCGCGCCACCTCACGCTCACGATCGCCGACGACGGCATCGGCCTCGCGCGCGCCGCGGGCCGCACGCGTCGCAGCCTGACGAACGGTCATGGCGACGACAGCACAGACAACGGCACGAGCCGCTCCGGCCACTACGGCCTCGCCGGCATGCGCGAGCGCTGCGCCGCCTTCGGCGGCTCGCTGCGCGCCGTCAAGGGCGGCATCGCGCGCACGCATCACGACGACGCCCAGCAGGCAGCCGCCCCGCGCGGCACGACCGTGCGTGCGCGCTTCGCGTGGGACGCGCTGCTCGGCGTCGCCCATTCCGCCTCGCCCCTCCTCATCAAAGAAGGCGCCCGCTCATGACCCATCGCATCCTGCTCGTCGACGACCATGCCGTCGTGCGCCAGGGCGTTCGCCAGTTGCTGCTCGACCGCGGCATTGCCGCCGAGGTGATCGAGGCGCAAACGGGCGCCGAGGCGCTCGCCGCGATCGCGAAGCACGTGTGCGACGTGGTCCTGCTCGACATCTCGCTGCCCGACATGAACGGCGTGGAGGTGCTCAAGCGCGCCAAGAAAAAGGCGCCGCGCGTGCCGGTGCTGATGTTCTCGATGTATCGCGAGGATCAATACGCGGTGCGCGCGCTGAAGGCGGGCGCGGCCGGCTATCTCTCGAAGACGGTGGACGCCGCGCAGATGATCTCCGCGATCCAGCAGGTCGCCGCGGGCCGCAAGTACGTGAGCCCGGCGATGGCCGAAGCGCTCGCCGACTACGTGCTGGTGGACGGCGAGCAGCTGCCCCACGAAAAGCTCTCCGACCGCGAATACCAGACGCTGTGCATGCTCGCCTCGGGCAAGCGTCTCACCGACATCGCCCACGCGCTCTCGCTGTCGGTGAAGACGGTGAGCGTCTACCGCACGCGCCTGCTCGAAAAGATGAAGCTCACCAACAACGCCGAGCTGACCTTCTATGTGATGAGCAACCGGCTCGTCGACCTCTCGCCTACCGTCAACGCCTGACGTTCCGGCGCCCCTGCGGCATCAAGGCGGCCTTCTCGCCACAACCCGTTGATCCGGAAATGAATTGCGCCGTTTGCGCGGGTCCCGGCAAGGATCGCGCTGGGGCGTCGCGGATTGCGGCGGAATCGTCCGCGTCAAACGAGCGTTTCCGACCCTGCTCGACCGGTCTCGCGCACGACTTCCGCTAAAATTTAGGGTTTCCCCCAAAGACATCCGGCACGCGAAGCCGGCGCAGGCGGGCGTAGGTCAATCATGGGTCAACCACGGCTGAACCACCGCTCCAGCTCCTCGCCTTCGCGCGTTTTACGTGGAGTTCCCCGCCAAATGTCCCTCTTTCGCAAGAAGAACGTCGAGCACATGTTGCAGGCGAGCGCCCAGGGCGCCGGCCTGAAAAAAGCACTCGGCGCACTCGACCTCACCTTTCTCGGCATCGGCGCGATCATCGGCACCGGCATATTCGTGCTGACCGGCACGGGCGCCGTGCAGGCCGGCCCGGCGCTCATGATCGCGTTCCTGATCGCGGCCGTGGCCTGCTGCTTCGCCGCGCTCGCCTACGCCGAGTTCGCCTCGACCATTCCCGTGGCCGGCTCGATCTACACCTATTCGTACGCCACGCTCGGCGAGCTGGCCGCATGGGTGATCGGCTGGGACCTGATGCTCGAGTACGGGCTCGCCACGTCCGCGGTCTCGGTGGGCTGGTCGGGCTACCTGCAGTCGCTGCTTTCGGGCTTCGGCCTCACGCTGCCCGCCGCGCTCTCGGCCGCGCCCGGCGCCGTGCCCGGCGTGCACACGCTCTTCAATCTGCCCGCCTTTCTCGTGATGATGGCGATCACGGGGCTGCTTTCCGTGGGCGTGCGCGAATCCACGCGCATCAACAACATCATGGTGGCGATCAAGGTGACCGTGGTGCTGCTCGTGATCGCCGTGGGCGTGTTCCACGTCACTCCCGCGAACTGGCATCCGTTCATGCCCAACGGCTGGCGCGGCGTGTTCGGCGCCGCGGCCGTGATGTTCTTCGCGTTCATCGGCTTCGACTCGGTGTCGTCCGCCGCCGAAGAAGTGAAGAACCCCAAGCGCGATCTGCCCGTCGGCATCATCGCCTCGCTCGCCGTGTGCGCGGTGCTGTACGTCGCCGTGGCGGCGGTCGTGACCGGCATCGTGCCCTCGCCGCGCTTCGCCCATGTCGGCCACCCGGTTTCGTTCGCGCTGCAGGTGGCGGGCGAAAACTGGGTCGCGGGCTTCATCGATCTGGGCGCCGTGCTCGGCATGCTCACCGTGATCCTCGTGATGAGCTACGGCCAGACCCGCATCATCTACGCGATGTCGCGCGACGGCCTCTTGCCCGCCAAACTCTCGAAGGTGCATCCGCGCTTCGCCACGCCGTTCTTCACGACCTGGCTCGTCGGCATTTTCTTTGGTCTGATCGGCGCGCTCGTGCCGCTGAACGTGCTCGCCGAGCTGATCAACATCGGCACGCTCGCCGCCTTCTCGATGGTGTCGATCGCCGTGCTCGTGCTGCGCAAGACCCACCCGCACCTGCCGCGCGCGTTCCGCTGTCCGGGCGTGCCCGTGGTGCCGATTCTCGCGGTCGCTTCGTGCCTGTTCCTGATGATCAACCTTCAGCCGCTCACGTGGGTCGCGTTCCTCGTCTGGACCGCGTTCGGCCTCATCGTCTACTTCGGCTATTCGCGCCGCCATTCGCGTCTCGCGCACGCACCGCACGAGCGCGTGCATCACGACTGATGTTTGCGTGATCTTCGCGGTGCTTCGATCCCGCCTGGATCCCGCCTGGATTGCCTTCGATCGCTGCACTGCAACGCAACGGCCCGCCCCGAGTCATCGAGGCGGGCCGTTTTTTTGCGCACGCTGCAAGCATTCTGGAGGGTAAAACCCCGCGCAGCGAAATTCGGCAAATTGTGCTTTACTGTCCGGGCGTCACCCCCAGGCTTCACTGAAAAGCAAGGCACCAGCCGGACCCAGATTCCGCTCCACCCGCAATGGTTCGATCCGCCCGAAGCGCCCCGCGTGGTTTGCGTGGCGCCGTGCGTTGCACGCGCAATGAAGCGCAATGCGTTGGACGGGCGAGTTTTCCTGCGGGCGGTTATGGCGGTCGATTCAGTGTAAAAAAGCGGGCCCAGGCAGGTCTCTATCCCATCATCTGGCATGGGACCGGAGCCACACGCAGCGCCGTGCTCCGGTCGACATTGGAGACACATCAATGGCGATCAGTATTAGCCTCACGGTCAACGGCGCGCCCGTGACCGCCGAGGTCGAACCTCACACGCTCCTCGTCCAGTTCCTGCGCGAACAGCAGCGTCTCACCGGCACGCACGTCGGCTGCGACACTGCACAATGCGGGGCCTGCACCGTCCACCTGAACGGCCGCGCGATCAAGTCGTGCAACCAGCTCGCGGTGCAGTGCGACGGCATGGAGGTGACGACGATCGAAGGCCTCGCGAAAAACGGCGAGCTGCATCCCATGCAGGCCGCGTTCCGCGAATGCCACGGCCTGCAATGCGGTTTCTGCACGCCCGGCATGGTGATGTGCGCGACCGCGCTCGCCGCCGCCAAGCCCGACCTCACGGAAAGCGACATACGCGAAGGACTCGACGGCAACTTCTGCCGCTGTACGGGCTATCACAACATCGTGAAGGCCGTGGCCGCCGGCGCGCAGGCAATGCGCACGGGCGCCCCCGCTGCCGCCACGACGGCGTGACTCGGGAGGCCACCATGAACGCACCCGAACCCAACCGCATGATCGGCGCACCCGTCAAGCGCAAGGAAGACTTCCGCTTCCTCACCGGCGTCGGCCAGTACACCGACGACGTCGTGCTGCCCGCACAGACCTACGCCGTGTTCGTGCGCTCACCGCACGCCCATGCGCGCATCAAAAGCATCGACATTGGCGCCGCGAAGGCAGCGCCCGGCGTCGTGGCCGTCTTCACCGGCGCGGACCTCGCGGCGGAAAACGTGGGCGGCCTGCCGTGCGGCTGGCTCATCCACAGCATCGACGGCACGCCCATGAACGAGCCGCCGCATCCCGTGATCGCTCACGAGAAAGCGCGCCACGTGGGCGACCAGGTCGCGCTCGTGATCGCCGACTCGGTCAAGGCCGCGAAGGATGCCGCCGAACGGGTCGAGGTCGATTACGAAGAGCTGCCCGCCGCCGTCGACACGGCGCACGCCGCCGACGCCGGCCAGCCGCTCGTGCACGACGGCGTGCCGAACAACACCTGCTACACGTGGGGCCACGGCGACAAGGCCGCGACCGACGCCGCCTTCGCGCAGGCCGCGCACGTGACGACGCTCGACATCGTCAACAACCGGCTCATCCCGAACGCCATCGAGCCGCGCGCCGTGAACGCGAGCTACGCGCCGCACGACGACAGCTACACCGTGTACGTGGCGAACCAGAACCCGCACGTCGAGCGCCTGCTGATGGCCGCGTTCGTGCTCGGGCTGCCGGAAACGAAGCTGCGCATCGTCGCGCCCGACGTGGGCGGCGGCTTCGGCTCGAAGATCTTTCTGTATGCCGAAGATGTCGCGCTCACGTGGGCCGCGAAGAAGATCCGCCGGCCGGTGAAGTGGACCGCCGAACGATCGGAGTCCTTCGTTTCCGATGCGCACGGCCGCGACCACGTGACCAAAGCCGAACTCGCGCTCGACAAGGACGGCAAGTTCCTCGCCATGCGCGTGCACACCACGGCAAACATGGGCGCGTATCTCTCGACCTTCGCCTCGAGCGTGCCGACCATCCTCTACGCCACGCTGCTCGCGGGCCAGTACACCACGCCCGCGATCTACGCCGAGGTGAAGGCCGTGTTCACGAACACGGTGCCCGTGGATGCGTACCGCGGCGCGGGGCGCCCGGAAGCGACCTACGTGGTCGAGCGTCTGGTGGAGACGGCCGCGCGCGAGATGAACATCGACCCGGCCGAAATCCGCCGCCGCAACTTCATCACGAGCTTCCCGTACGCCACGCCCGTTGGCCTCACCTACGACACGGGCGACTACGAAGCGTGCCTCGGGCGCGCACTGGAACTCGCCGACGTGAAGGGCTTCGCCGCGCGCCGCGACGCCTCGAAGGCGCGAGGCTTGCTGCGCGGCCTCGGCTACTCGTGCTACATCGAGGCGTGCGGACTCGCGCCGTCGAACATCGCGGGTGCGCTCGGCGCGCGTGCGGGCCTCTTCGAAGCCGGTGAGGTCCGCGTGAACCCGACCGGTTCCGTCACCGTGTTCACGGGCTCGCACAGCCACGGCCAGGGCCACGAGACGACCTTCGCGCAGGTCGTGGCCGATCGCCTGGGCGTGCCGATCGAACAGGTCGAGATCGTGCACGGCGACACGGGCCGCATTCCGTTCGGCATGGGCACCTATGGCTCGCGCTCGATCTCGGTGGGCGGCTCGGCCATCATGAAGGCGCTCGACAAGATCGAGGCGAAGGCGAAGAAGATCGCCGCGCACATGCTCGAAGCGGGCGTGGAGGACATCGAGTTCGCCGACGGCGTGTTCCGCGTGGCGGGCACCGACCGCACGAAGACCTTCGCGGAAATCTCGCTCGCCGCGTACGTGCCGCACAACTATCCGCTGGAAACGCTCGAACCGGGCCTCGACGAAAGCGCGTTCTACGATCCGACCAACTTCACCTATCCGTCGGGCGCGTATCTCTGCGAAGTCGAAGTCGATCCCGAGACGGGCGAGACGCGCATCGAACGCTTCACCGCGGTGGACGACTTCGGCAACGTCATCAACCCGATGATCGTCGAAGGCCAGGTGCATGGCGGCCTAGGCCAGGGGATCGGCCAGGCGATGCTCGAACAGTGCGTGTACGACAACGAGAGCGGCCAGCTGCTCTCGGGCTCGTATATGGACTACGCGATGCCGCACGCGTCGGATGTGCCTTCGTATACGGTCGAAACCGCGAAAGGCACGCCGTGCACGCACAATCCGCTTGGCGTGAAGGGCTGCGGCGAAGCCGGTGCGATCGGCTCGCCACCCGCCGTCATCAACGCGATCCTGGACGCACTCGCGCCGCTAGGCGTGAAAGACCTGCAGATGCCGGCCACGCCGCATCGTGTATGGCAGGCGATCCAGGCCGCGCAGGCCCCTTCACAACCTTGAGCGGAGGCGCTCCATGTACGCATTCGACTATCAGCGCGCAAGCGACGCGCAAGGCGCCGTGAAAGCCCTCGCGGCCGACGCCGACGCCAAATTCCTCGGTGGCGGCCAGAGCCTGCTCGCGGCGATGAAGCTGCGGCTCGCGCAGCCCACCACGCTCGTGGACGTCACGCGCATACCCGAGCTGAAAGCCGTGCAGGTGGACGGCAAGGTGGTGAAGGTGGGCGCGGCCGTGTGCCATGCCGACGTCGCCGAGAACGCGCAGATCCGCAACACGCTGCCGGCGCTCGCGGACCTCGCGGGCATGATCGGCGACCGCCAGGTGCGCGCGCTCGGCACGCTAGGCGGCTCGCTCGCCAACGACGATCCTGCCGCCGACTATCCGGCCGCGGTGCTCGCGCTGAACGCGACGGTGGTGACGGACCGGCGGCGCATCGCAGCGGACGACTTCTTCCTCGGCATGTACGAAACGGCGCTGGAACCCGACGAGCTGATCGTGTCCGTCGAATTCCAGGTGCCCGAACGCGCGGCCTACGAGAAGTTTCGCAATCCGGCCTCGCACTTCGCGCTCGCGGGCGTGTTCGTCGCGAAGTACGGTGGGGAGGTGCGTGTGGCGGTCACGGGCGCCGGGCCTTCGGTGTTTCGCGCGGGCGCGCTGGAAAGCGCACTGAAGACGAACTTCGCGCCCGAAGCCGCACGCGCGGTGAAGATGCCCGCCGACGACCTCAACACCGACCTGCACGCGAGCGCGGCCTATCGCGCGCACCTCATACCGGTGCTCGCGGCGCGTGCAGTGGCGAAAGCCAACGGTTAGGCTGCCCCGAGGGCGAGCGCTTCCAGGTGAACTTGGGAGCGCTCGCCGCCTTTGATTCGCGTTGCCAGAACACCGCATGCAATCCGCCTCGATCGACGACACCCTCGCACAACTCGAAGCGCGCGGCTATTTCGCGAGCCGCGAACTCGCCACGGCGCTCTTTCTTGCGCTGCGCATGGAACGCCCGCTGTTTCTCGAAGGGGAGCCGGGCGTGGGCAAGACCGAACTCGCGAAGGCCGCGGCGGCGATGCTCGGCACGACGGTCTTGCGCCTGCAGTGCTACGAAGGACTCGATACGGCGAGCGCCCTTTACGAGTGGGACTATCCGCGCCAGATCATGGCGCTGCGTCTGGCCGAAGCCGCCGGCGAAAAACCACACAACGACACGCTCTATCGCGACGAATTTCTGCTCAAGCGCCCGCTGCTGCAGGCACTGCAGCCCGACCCGCACAACCCGGGCGCGCGCCGCGTGCTGCTGATCGACGAAATCGACCGCGCCGACGAACCGTTCGAAGCCTTCCTGCTCGAACTGCTTTCGGACTTCCAGGTATCGATTCCCGAATACGGCACCGTGCGCGCGAGCACGCCGCCGCTCGTCGTGATCACATCGAACCGCACGCGCGAAGTGCACGACGCGCTCAAGCGGCGCTGTCTTTATCAATGGCTCGGCTACCCGGACCGCGCGCGCGAACTCGCGATCGTGGCCGCGCGCGCGCCTGAAACCGCCCCGGAGTTGCAGCAGCGCGCCGTGGCGTTCGTGCACCAGTTGCGCACGATGGACCTCTTCAAGGCGCCGGGCATTGCGGAAACGATCGACTGGTGCCGCGCGCTTAGCGCACTTGCCGTGACGGAACTCGATCCGCAGTCGGTGCAGGACACGCTAGGCGTGCTGCTGAAGTACCAGGACGACCTCGCGCAGCTCGACGCGCAACGCATCGCGCAAACGCTCGCGCTCGGGGAGTGAGCACGATGCCCCTCGCCACGTCGCCCGCCGCCATGCCCACGCTCGCGCCCGTGTTTGCGCGCAACGTCGTGCATTTCGTGCGCGTGCTGCGCGGCGCTGGCCTGCCGATGTCGCCTTCGCGCGCCGTCGACGCGATCGAAGCGCTGCGCCACATCGACCTCGGCCGCCGCGACGACGTGCACGCGGCGCTCGCCGCGCTCCTCACGAGCGCGCCCGACGAGCGCGAGATCTTCGACGCCGCGTTCGCGCTCTTCTGGCGCGATCCGGATTTCGAAGGCAAGCTGCGCGCGCTGCTGCTGCCGAAGGTGCAAGGCGGCGTGCCGCCGCCGCGCCGCAACAACCGCCTTGCCGACGCGCTCGCGGCGCGTCCTGCCCATCGCCCCGGCGCGAAGCCGCCGCCCTCGCACGAAGAGCACGAGTTGCGCGCACACGCCACGTTCAGCGCCGAGGAACGCCTGCGCCAGCGCGACTTCGACACGCTCACCGCCGACGAATGGCGCACGCTGCGCCACCTGATCCGCGCGCGCCGCCTGCCGCTCGCCACCGTTCGCACGCGACGCCTGAAGGCAGCGTCGCGCGGCACCCACGCGGATCTGCGCGCGAGCGCGCGCCACGCGGTGCGCGCGGGCGGCGACTGGACCGTGTGGAAATATCGCGCGCCCGTGGAACGCAAGCTGCCGCTCGTGCTGCTGCTCGACATCTCCGGCTCGATGAGCAGCTACTCGCGCGCGGTGCTCTACTTCTGCCACGCGTTGCTGCAATCGCGCGAGCGCCTGCAGGTGTTCCTGTTCGGCACGCGCCTGACGCACGCCACGCGCGCACTGCGCGAACGCGACCCCGACGTCGCGCTCGCGCAGCTCGCCACCCAGGTCGCGGACTGGTCCGGCGGCACGCGCATCGGCGCCACGCTCGCGGAATTCAACCGCCGCTGGGCGCGCCGCATGCTCGGGGGGCGCGCGACGGTGCTGATCGTCACCGACGGGCTCGATCACGATGAATGCGGCCGGCTCAGCGAGGAGATGGCGCGCCTGCACCGCTTCGCGCATCGCGTGATCTGGCTCAATCCGCTCTTGCGTTACCGCGATTTCGCGCCGAAAGCGCGCGGCGTGCAGGCGATGCTGCCCCACGTCGACGCCCACTACCCCGTCCACAATCTCGACAGCCTCGAAGCGTTCGCGCGCAGCCTGTGCGAAGCCGCGCCGATCCGGTCTGCGCCTCATGCGGCAACGCCTCTGGCGACTCGTCTGCCGAAACCGGCACGCGCGTTGCACACCCTGCAGGCGCGCCCGGCACAAGGAGAAACACGATGGAGCTGACTGAAAGCCACACGCTGCCGGTGCCGCAACAGCGCGCCTGGGAAGCGCTCAACGACACGGCGATCCTCAAGGCGTGCATACCGGGCTGCGAAAGCATCGAGGCCGACGGCGAGAACGCCTACGCCGTCGCGCTGACCGCCGCGGTGGGCCCGGTGAAGGCGCGCTTCAAGGGCCGCATGCAACTCGCCGATATCGACGCCCCCAACAGCTACACGATCGTCTTCGAGGGCCAGGGCGGCGCAGCGGGCTTCGGCAAGGGCGACGCGCACGTGAAGCTCGAAGCCGCGGGCGACGAATCGACCACGCTCACTTACACCGCGAACGCCCAGGTAGGCGGCAAGCTCGCGCAGATCGGCTCGCGGCTCGTCGACGGCGCGGCGCGCAAGATCGCCGGCGAGTTTTTCAAGCGTTTCGGGGAACAGCTGGGCGGCGGCGCGCAGGAAAATACCGACGAGGCGGCGGAACCGGCCGCGAGCGACGCAGAAGGCCAGCCACAAGGCGAAGGCGCAGAGGAAACTCCGAAGAGGAAACGATCATGGACAGCGTGGATCTCGAAGTCCTGAAATCCAGCGTGCGCTGGCTCGACGCAGGGCACCGTGCGCTGCTGGTGACAGTGGTGAAAACGTGGGGCTCGTCGCCGCGTCCCGAGGGCGCGATGCTCGTGGTGCGCGGCGACGGCCTCGTGGTCGGCTCCGTGTCGGGCGGCTGCATCGAGGACGATCTGATCGACCGCGTGCACCGCGAAGGCGTGACGATCGTGAAGCCCGAAGCCGTCAAGTACGGCATCACGGCGGAAGAGGCGCATCGTTTCGGACTGCCATGCGGCGGCACGATCCAGCTCGTGCTCGAACCGCTCTCCGAGGCCTCGGGCATTCGCGAACTGCTCGAAACCGTCGAGCGTGGCGAACTCGTTGCGCGCACACTCGACATGGCGACCGGCCGCGCCACGCTCGGCCCCGCGAAAGCGACCGATGGCGTGGACTTCGACGACGTGCGCCTGCTCACGATACACGGGCCGCGCTACCGCATGCTGGTGATCGGCGCGGGGCAGCTCTCGCGCTATCTCTGCCAGATCGCCGTGGGGCTCGACTACCAGGTGACCGTGTGCGACCCGCGCGAGGAATACACCGACACCTGGGACGTGCCCGGCACGGCGCTCGTGCGCACCATGCCCGACGACACGGTGCTCGACATGAAGCTCGACGAACGCTGCGCCGTGATCGCGCTCACGCACGACCCCAAGCTCGACGACCTCGCGCTGATGGAGGCGCTCAAGACGCCGGCGTTCTACGTGGGCGCGCTGGGCTCGCGGCGCAACAACGCGGCGCGGCGCGAGCGGCTCAAGGAGTTCGACCTGAGCGAGGCGGAACTCGCGCGGCTGCATGGGCCGGTGGGCATTTACATCGGCAGCCGCACGCCGCCGGAAATCGCGGTGTCGATCCTCGCCGAGGTCACGGCGGCGAAGAACGGCGTCTCGCTGCCGACCATTCTCCAGGTCGAAGGCGCAAAGGCCGCGCGCGAACAGGCCGCGGGCGCGGGTTCGACGTGCGATGTGTGAGGCCGCTGCGCGGCCGCCTTCACGCGTGAGGCGAGCGCCCGTCGCGATTGGCCTCCCGCTCTTTCCGCCGTTCCCGTCTTAGCATCGACGCGCGCAGCGACCTGAGCATGCGCGTCCATCCCGAAGGCCGCGGGTCCGCCAGCATGCTCAACGCGCGCGCGTAGTCGAGCGTGAGTCCCGGCGTCCAGGCCATCGTCTGGCCGCGTTTGCGCACCTGCGCCGCCACCCATAGCTCCGGCGTCGTGACCATGCGCGCGAACGCGAGCCATCCATGACCCCACACACGCGGCGTCGCGCCTTCGAGCGCCGCCTCCAGCGCGTGCGAAACGGTGCTCGAGCAGTTGCGGTGCGTGAGGTTATAGGTCGTGTCTTCGCGATAGCGCTGCCAGAAACTCGCCAACCGAAGCGGATCGTAGTTGCGAATGCGCACCTGGCGCGTGGACGGGCACCACGCCTTCGACTCCGTCACGTAGTCGGGCTGGAACAGACCCGGCACGTCGTTCTCGCGCGTCGCGCGCAGCGTGCGCGTGAATTCATCGGGAGAACGATCGATTTCCACGGCGGGATAGAGGCTGATATAGACACGCTCGGGCGATTCGAGCGCAGCGTGACCCGTGGAAATCACGCCATCGCGATCGACGGCGGCAATATAGCGGTCGATGAGCGGCTGACGCCGCGCCTCGGCCCTCGAACTGCCCACCGGCGTCCACACGTGCACGGTGAGCGCGCGCTCGTACGGTGCGGGCGGCCCGTCGAACACGGTCTGCGCGAGCCGGGGTGACCGGCCCTTGGCCGCGTTCGCCGCCCCCACCGCGCTCGCCACGAGCGCCGCCGCGCCGCCCTGCGACGCCGCCGGATTCACGGCGAGCCGGCGCGCGCGCAAGGCGAGCAGCAGCAGGTTCCACCCCGCGAACATCAGGATGAGCCCGAGGCAGTAGGGCACCGTGCCCTTGTAGTGCGTGGGATAAGGCTGATAGAGAAAGATGGCGATGGCGATCTGCAGCGCGCCGCCCGCCACCGCGAGACGCCACGTGCGATAGCGCACGACCCAGGCCGAGGCGATCTGCAGCAGGCCGTCGGCGAGAAAGAGCGTGGCGAACACCATCGAAAGAATGAACGACGCGTGCCGGTAGCCCGACAGCACGAGCGCCGCCGTGATACAGAAGCCAAAGCCCTTCACATAGCGCAGCGTGCGCTGGCCGCCCATGCCGGTCCATGCCACCGCGAGCGTGGCCAGTCCCTCGATCAGCAGCAGCCACGCGAACGGCGCGATCGGAAAGAACAGCACGCCGTCCAGTGCGTCGACGAAGAGCGCCGCGCCCACGAGCGCGCTCACCACGCCCGCCGCCATCACGCCGCGCCAGCGCTCGCGCAGATACTCGACGCCCAGCAGGATCATCATGAGCCGCACCATCGCCCGTCTCCGGCAGCCGCTTATGAAAACGCATCGTACTGCGGTGCGGCGAGGGATCGCCCCGAACGTGTGCGGCCGAGGTGACGGCGTGCCCCCCAAAAAAACTGCGGGCCGCGACTTTCGTCGGCGGCCCGCAGTACGGGTTTCTGGCGGGCGGCTCGCGCCGCCTCGCTTCACTCGAGCGTCACGGCATCAGCCGAACAGCTTCATCGCCTGCGTGAGCGTGTTGGTCACGCCCCACACGAGCGGCACCAGCACGTAGAGCCAGAAGATCGCCATCAGCGCCTTGTTCGACGATTGCGGGGCGGCTTGGGTAGACATTGCGCGTTCCTCCTTATTTACCGGCGGCGAGTTGCGTCTCGCTCATGTGGTGCTTCGCGTCCACGCGGCGCACGAGCAGATTGCAGATGAAGCCGATCACGAGCAGCGACGCCATGATGTGCACGGTCATCGTGTAGGCGTCGGCCTTCGCCACGCCGTGCGCGACCTGGTACGCGCGCACGTAGTTCACGAGCACCGGGCCCGCCACGCCTGCCGCGGCCCATGCGGTGAGCAGACGGCCGTGAATGCCGCCGACGAACGCCGTGCCGAACATGTCCGCGAGATAGGCGGGCACGGTCGAGAAGCCGCCGCCGTACATCGACAGGATCAGGCAGAACGCGAGCACGAAGAACACGATGTTGCCGCTCTGCGCGAACTGCGGCACCGCGTAATAGAGCACCGCGCCGAACACGAAGAAGATGAAGTAGGTGTTCTTGCGGCCCACCCAGTCGGAAGCCGAAGCCCACACGAAGCGCCCGCCCATGTTGAAGAGCGAGAGCAGGCCGACGAAGCCCGCCGCCGCGCCGGCGCTCACGGTGTCCTTGAAGCTTTCCTGGATCATGACCGAGGCCTGGCCCAGAATGCCGATGCCGGCCGTCACGTTGAGGAACAGCACGAGCCAGATCAGATAGAACTGCGGCGTCTTGAGCGCCTGGTCGATATGCACGTGCTGGTTCGACACGAGCTTCTTCGCCACGACGGGCGGCGTCCAGCCAGCCGGCTTCCAGTCCGGCGCGGGCACGCGGATGGTGATGGCGCCGATCGTCATCGAGATGAAGTAGGCCACGCCGAGCACCACGAAGGTCTGGGCGACGCCCACGCTCGTGTCGCTCGCGAAATGCTTCATCAGCATGACGGAGAGCGGGGCGGCGATCATCGCGCCGCCGCCAAAGCCCATGATCGCGAGGCCCGTTGCCATGCCGCGGCGGTCGGGGAACCAGCGGATCAGCGTCGAAACCGGCGAGACGTAGCCGAGCCCGAGGCCGATGCCGCCGATCACGCCGTAGCCGAGATAGAGCAGCGCGATCTGGTGGAGATACACGCCGAGCGCGGAAACGAGGAAACCGCCGCCAAAGCAGCACGCCGCGGTAAACATCGTGCGGCGCGGGCCGACACGTTCGAGCCACTTGCCGCCGAACGCGGCGGAAAGGCCGAGAAACACGATGGCCAGCGAGAAAATCCAGCCAAGCGTGGTGAGCGACCAGTCATCGGGCGCGGACTGCGTAATGCCGATCACCTTCGTGAGCGGCGCGTTGAACACGGAAAACGCGTAGGCCTGGCCGATGCACAGGTGCACGGCCAGCGCGGCGGGCGGCACCATCCAGCGCGAAAAGCCCGGCGGGGCGACGGTCGCCTCTTTGGAAAAGAAAGGTGCGCTTTGCGCACCGCGCGTCGAATCTGCAACGCTGCTCATGGGATCTCCCGAATCGACCAGAGGTTGAGAGCGCGGGGTAAACGCTCGCTCTGGTCCCATCCAAAATGGCTGTTGGTAGGCGTGGTCTTTCGTGCTCTTTATATGCGCAAACGCATAGAACACTTAATTGCCGCTTGACGGCTGCACGAACCTTAGTCCCCAACCGCCTCCTTGGCAATATGAGGTAAACATACATATGCCATACAACGGCCCGCGCGCCGCCGCGCTGCCTCGATTGTTGCGTGCGCAGCAAACCGGCGGGGACGCCCAATGACGCCGCGCAGGGCGCCGCAGGCGGGCATGTCGTTGCGCGGCCCAGCATTTAGACTCAACACTCGATTCAGGGCCCCCTGCGGGCGGTGTGCGGGCCATCCGCTTGACAAGCGGGTTGCATGACTTTTAAGTGGCAGAAGTAGCGCTCATCCGCGACCCGCCACCTGCCGAGCCCCCCCATGCGCCTCGCTCTCGCTCTTTGCCTAGCCGTGCTCGGCCCCGCCACGGGAACCTTCGCCGCCGACCTGCGCCCGGGCGTGGCGCAGCTCACTCCGGTGCCGCTCGAAGCGGGCGCGCTGAATCCGGCAGGCAGCGCCGCACAGGCGCCCTACACCAACGAAGCGGAAACGCAGACCTTCACCGTCAACGCGGACGGCTCGTACACCAAGCTCGACTCGCTCACGCTACGCGTGAACACCGAGGCCGGCATTGCGCGCGCGGGCCAGTATTACGTGTGGTTCAACCGCGAGATGGCCCACGTGGAGGTGCTCGAAGCGTGGACCGAGGACGCCCAGGGCGGGCGTCACGACGTGCGCCCCGAGCAGATCCGCGACGTGCAGGAAGTGCGTTCGTTCGACGCCCCGATGTTTCAGGACGTGCAGGACAAGGTGATCGTATTCCCGGCCGTGGAGCCGGGCGCGCGCGTGCATCTCACGTGGCGCAAGATCCAGCGCGTGCCGCTCGTGCCCGGCTGGTTCAGCGACTTCACGCCACCCGACCTCGCGCCCACGCACCACTTCCGCGTGATCTACGACCTGCCCTCGAAAGTGCCGCTCTACGCCGACGCGCGCGGCTTCACCGTGCTGCCGCCCGCCACGGTGAACGGCCGCACGCGCTACGAGTACCGCTACGACAAGTCGAACTTCGAGCGCCTCGAATATGGCTCGGTCGCCTACGTGAGCTACGGCGACCGGCTGATGGTGTCCACCTTCCCCGACTACGCCGCCTTCGCGAAGGTCTATCGCGACGCGGCGGTGGACCCCACCGCGCGCGACCCGGCCATCGCGCGGCTTGCGCAGACGCTCACGGCGCACGACGACACCGCGCGCGCCAAGGCGCAAACGCTGTATGACTGGGTGCGCCGCAACATCCGCTACGTGGCGATGAATATCGGCCGCGGCGAGATCGTGCCGCACCGGGCAACCGACGTGCTCGCGAACCGCTACGGCGACTGCAAGGACCACGTCGCGCTCTACGGCGCGCTGCTCGGCGCCGTGGGCATCCGCAGCACGCCCGCGCTCGTGAACAGCGGCACCGTCTACACGCTGCCGGGCGTGCCGGGCTTCGGCGTGATCAATCACGTCATCACCTGGCTGCCCGATCTGCAGATGTTCGCGGATTCGACGGCGAGCAACATCGAGTTCGGCTACTTGCCGTCGACGGACATGGACCGCGAGGCCGTGCTCGCCGGCGACGGCACGCGGGTCCGCACGCCCCCCACGGCCACGACCACGCGCGAGAGCGATCTCGACATCACGGTCGCGCCCGACGGCTCGGCGCGCTTCATCTACCGCTTGCAGTCAGAGGGCTGGTCCGCCGAACAGACGCGCAGCGTGCTGCGCCTGCAAACGCCCGCGCAGCGCGAAGAGTCGCTGCAATGGGAGCTGCGCAACGCCAACCTGCGCGGCAACGCCACGCTCGCCTCCAGCCCGCTCGACGCCACCGCGGGTCCGCTCGTGCTCACGCTCACGGGCACCTTCGACGGCTTCGTCGACCCGGAAATGACCACGCCCGTGCCCACGCTCACGAGCTTCGTGGGCGGGCTCGACGCGAATCTGCGCTACTGGCTCGGCGAATCGCGGCGCACGCAGCCCTTCATGTGCCGCAACGTGGTGGTGACCGAGCGCACGCGCATCGTGTTGCCGCCGGGCATGCACGTACTCGACGTGCCCATGCCGCAGCACGCCGACAACCGTTTCATCGATTTCAGTTCGCAGTACGCGCTCGACCCGCAGGCGAACGTGCTGCGCGTCACGCGTATGGGGCAAACGCATTTCGCGAGCGACGTCTGCAGCGCCGACGATTTCGCGCAGATGCGCCCCGCGTTCGAGACGATGGCGCGCGACCTGCGCGCGCAGTTGATCGTCAAGCCGTCGGCTCAGGGCGCCGCGCCGGATAGTCCGGCGAGCGCGCAGTGAGCCGGCGCACGACGCTCAGACGGGCCAGAGCGGCCCTTCCTGCATCGCGCCGATCTGCTCGCGCAGTTCGAGAATGCGCTCTTCCCAGTAGCGCTGCGTGTTGAACCACGGGAAGGCGGCCGGAAACGCGGGATCGTGCCAGCGGCGCGCAAGCCAGGCCGAGTAGTGGATGAGGCGCAGCGTGCGCAGCGCTTCGACGAGATGCAGCTCGCGTGGCTCGAATTCGCAGAAGTCCTCGTAACCGGCGAGCAAATCCGCCATCGCACGCGAAGCGCCCGCGCGATCGCCGGGCAAAAGCAGCCACAAATCCTGGATAGCGGGACCCATGCGGCTGTCGTCGAAGTCCACGAAATGCGGGCCGGCGTCGGTCCAGAGCACGTTGCTCGGATGGCAATCGCCGTGCAGGCGCAACGACCGCACGTCGCCCGCGCGCTCGAAGGCCGCCTCCACGCCTTCGAGCGCGAGCGTCACCGCGGCCTGCCACGCTTCGCGCACGTCCTCTGGCACGAAGCCGTGTTCGAGCAGATACGTGCGTGGCTCGTAGCCGTAGGACTGAATGTCGAGCGTGGGGCGCGCCTCATACGGCCGGGTCGCGCCCACGGCGTGAATGCGGCCGATGAAGCGGCCGAGCCATTCGAGCGTGTCGCTGCGGTCGAGATCAGGCGCGCGGCCGCCGCGCCGCTCGAACAGCGAGAAGCGAAACCCCTCGAAGTCGTGCAGCGTGCGCCCTTCGAAGGCGAGCGCAGGCACGGCCGGAATCTCGCGCGCGGCGAGTTCGGCGACGAAAGCGTGCTCTTCGAGGATCGCCTCGTTGCTCCAGCGCCCGGGGCGATAGAACTTGGCGACGAGCGGCGGCCCGTCTTCCACGCCCACCTGGTACACGCGGTTCTCGTAGCTGTTGAGCGCGAGCATGCGGCCGTCCGTGCGGCGCTCGGCCGGGATCAGCACGCCGTCGACGGCGTCGAGCACGCATTCGGGTGTGAGGCGCGCGTAGGGCGCGGCCTGGTCGCCGGGATGGCCGGGGTGGCTGGACTCGCCGGGACCGGAAGGCCCGCCCGGGACGGGAGAAGGATCGTAATTCATACCCGCAATTGTGCCTCTTGCGGGCGGTGCCGGCGAGCGCGCGGTGCACGCGCCAGACACGATCAACACAAACGCGGCGCACAACCCTGCGACGGGACGCGGCGCGCCTCGTCAACGTGTCACGGGGCCCAGACTCAGTGGATCTGCGCGCCGGCGGGCATGACGTGCTCGCCCGTATCGATCAGATCTTCGAGAAAAAAGGGCTCGGTATTGAGCTGCGCCGACGAGCCAGGCTCCCCGGCATACCACGTCACCATCGCCATGTCGCCGAGAATGCGCATCACGATGCCGCGCGCGCCCTGTGGCACCGCGATATGAACGGAACGGACGATAGAACCGATTTGCATGATGTTTCCCCGTTACCTCGCTACCTTCGCCGGCTCCCTCGAAGGAAGGCCGGTCGGCATGCTGACAAAAAAACCGATGCGCACGACCTGTTGCGCGCGCATCCAAACCCGCCTCGGGCGACCCGCTCGCGCCGCGCGCTTAAGCACGGCCGGACCCTTGGCATCCCCATTGTTGCCTGTTTGAGCGCGTGAGCAAAGCGAAAAAATAGGGGGGTGTATCAACGGCGGCGTGCTCACGGCACCCTGTGCCACCCAAAGCCCCGCCCCGCTTCGCTCACGCATCTTACGAAAACCTGACTGTAATAGATGGTAAACCCCATTCCTCGCGACCTTGCTAGGGCAGTCCCTGAAAAAGTACGCTGATGCATGCTGACTGGCGCTATAGTCCTGTGCCAACCGTGCACCACAAAGGCCCGGCGCAGCACAGGCAAAGACCTCACGCGCGCCACAACAGCCGGCCACGATACCGATAACCTGAACGCTCGCCACCGCGGCCAGACCAGCTGCGCGAGCCAGACTCCGCCACCAGCGAAGGAACCCGCCGTTCCATGTGGATCGTTCGACTCGCGCTCAAGCGCCCGTACACGTTCGTCGTGCTCGCGTTGCTGCTTTTGATTGTCGGGCCGCTGACGATCCTGCGCACGCCCACGGATATCTTCCCGAACATCGACATTCCGGTGCTCTCGGTGATCTGGACCTACACGGGTCTGCCCGCCGACGAGATGGAAAAGCGCATCGTGCTCAACTACGAGCGCGGCCTTTCCGTGGCGGTGAACGATATCGAGCACACCGAATCGACGTCGCTGAACGGCATCGCGGTCGTGAAGATCTTCTTCCAGCCGCATGCCAATATCCAGGAAGCGCTCGCCGAAGTCACGGCGCTGTCACAGGCGCAGCTGCGCTCGCTGCCGCCCGGCATCCAGCCGCCGTTCATCCTGCGCTACAACGCCTCGACGGTGCCGATCCTGCGCCTGTCGCTTTCTTCGCCGCAGCTGACCGAGCAGGAGCTGTTCGACTACGGCAACAACTTTCTGAAGACGCAGCTCGCGACTGTGCCGGGCGCCTCCGCGCCGCTGCCCTATGGCGGCAAGCAGCGGCAGATCATGGTCGACATCAACCAGCGCGCACTGCAGCAGCACAATCTCTCGCCCATGGACGTGGTGAATGCGATCAGCGCGCAGAACCTCATCCTGCCCTCGGGCACGGCAAAAATCGGCGCGACCGAATATTCGGTGACGATGAATGCAAGCCCCGACAGCTTAGCGGGCCTGAACGACATTCCCGTGAAAACCACGGCGAGCGGCACGATCTACATCCGCGACGTGGCGCACGTGCGCGACGGCTACGTGCCGCAAACCAATATCGTGCGCGTGGACGGCCAGCGCGCGTCGCTTCTCACCATCAACAAGAGCGGCAACACGTCGACGCTCGAGATCGTGGACCGCATCAAGGAGATGATGCCGACGCTGCGCAATCTCGTGCCGCCGTCGCTCAATATCGATCCGGTCGCCGACCAGTCGCTGTTCGTGCGCGCCTCCGTGCAGGGCGTGCTGCGCGAAGCGCTCATCGCCGCGGCGCTCACGGCGCTCATGATCCTGCTGTTCCTCGGCAACTGGCGCGCCACGCTCATCATCGCGATCTCGATTCCGCTGTCGATGATCACCTCGGTCATCGTGCTCGCGGCGCTCGGCGAGACCATCAACATCATGACGCTGGGCGGGCTCGCGCTCGCGGTCGGCATTCTGGTTGACGACGCAACGGTCGCGATCGAGAACATCAGCCAGCAACTGGAGCAAGGCAAGACGCTGGAGCAGGCGATTCTCGACGGCGCGCACCAGATCGCGATTCCCACGCTCGTCTCCACGCTCTCCATCTGCATCGTGTTCGTGCCGATGTTCCTGCTCACGGGTGTGGCGCACTATCTCTTCATTCCGCTCGCGGAAGCCGTGGTGTTCGCGATGCTGGCGTCGTACTTCTTCTCGCGTACGCTCGTACCCACGCTCGCGAAGTACCTGATGCGCCATCATCACAAGCCCGCCGACCTGCATCACCTGCATGGCACGACGCGCAATCCGTTCATGCGCGTGCACCTCGCGTTCGAGCGCGGCTTCGAGGGGCTGCGCGAGCGCTATCGCGGGTTTCTCATGGCGCGGGTGAAGCATCCCGTGTGGTTCGTGGTGGCGTTTCTCGCCTGCTGTGGCGCGTCGCTGCTGCTCATGCCGTTCCTCGGACGCGACTTCTTTCCACAGGTCGATGCGGGCACCATCGCGCTGCACGTGCGCGCGAAAACCGGCATGCGCGTCGAGGAAACCGCCGTGCTCGTCGACCGTATCGACAAGCGTGTGCGCACGCTGATTCCGCCGGGCGAGCTGCATTCGATCATCGACAACATCGGCCTGCCGGTCTCGGGCATCAACCTCTCGTACAGCAACACTGGCACCATCGGCACGTCCGACGCCGACGTGCTGATCTCGCTGAACGAGGACCATCACGCGACCGCCGGTTACGTGCGCCTCCTGCGGCGCACGCTCAACGACGAGTTCCCGGGCGTGCAGTTCGCCTTCCTGCCCGCCGATATCGTGAGCCAGACGCTGAACTTCGGCATGCCCTCGCCCATCGACGTGCAGATCGTGGGCCGCGACGTGGCCGGCAACCGCGCGTTCGCGGCGAAGCTGCTCGCGCGGCTGCGCGGCGTGCCCGGTTTCGCCGACGCGCGCATCCAGCAGCCCGCGGACCTGCCGCGCATCTTCATCGACGTGGACCGCACGCGCGCGCAGCAGGCGGGCTTCACGCAGAAGGACGTGGCGAGCGACCTGCTCATCACGCTCTCGGGCAGCCAGCAGACCACGCCCACGTTCTGGCTCAATCCGATCAACGGCGTGAGCTACAACGTCGTGACCGAAGCCCCGCAATACACGATCGATTCGCTGCAGTCGCTCGCCAACATTCCGCTCACCGCGAACGGGCGCAGCAACATACTCGGCTCGCTCGCGAGCATGCAGCGCATCTCGGGCAACGCCGTGGTCACGCACTACAACGCGCAGACCACCATCGACATTTACGGCACCGCCGACGGGCGCGACCTGGGCGCCGTTTCCGACGACATCGCGAAGATCATCGATGAGACGCGCAGCGAACTGCCGAAGACGTCGAGCATCAAGCTGCGCGGCCAGGTCCAGACGATGAACGATTCGTTCTCCGGACTGTTCGGCGGGCTCGTCTTCGCGATCGTGCTCGTGTATCTGCTGATCGTCGTGAACTTCCAGTCGTGGCTCGATCCGTTCATCATCATCACGGCGCTGCCGGGCGCGCTCGCGGGCATTGTCTGGATGCTGTTCCTCACACATACCACGCTGTCCATTCCCGCGCTCACGGGCGCGATCATGTGTATCGGCATCGCCACGGCGAACTCCATTCTCGTCATCAGCTTTGCGCGCGAGCAGTTGCGCCTGCACGGCGACGCGGCGCGCGCCGCGATCGAAGCGGGCTACACGCGCTTTCGCCCGGTGCTCATGACCGCGCTCGCCATGGTGATCGGCATGGTGCCGATGGCCATCGGCCTCGGCGAAGGCGGCGAGCAGAACGCACCGCTCGGGCGCGCCGTGATCGGCGGCCTCGCGGTGGGCACGCTCGCCACGCTGATCTTCGTCCCCGTGGTGTTCTCGCTCATCTACCGCAAGCTCGGCGAGCGCCGCCAGCGCGCCAGTGAAAACGTGGTGCCCAAATCATGAAACCCCTGTCATGACGACTCATTCGCAAACGCCTTCGCCGCAAGAGCCGCCTCGTCCTCATCAACCGCGGCGCTGGCCCATCGTACTCGCCGCGCTCGTGGTGCTCGGCCTCGCGGCGCAGGGCATCTGGTCGCGCCATAGCGCACACGCGGCGCTCGAACGCGAGGCCAAAAGCGCGAGCACGCTGACCGTGCAGGTGGTCACGCCGCAGCGCTCGGCGCGCGCACTCGACCTCGTGCTGCCCGGCAACGTGCAGGCCTTTCTCGACACGCCGATCTACGCGCGCACGAGCGGCTATCTGCGCAAGTGGTACTTCGACATCGGCGCGCACGTGAAGGCGGGCCAGCTGCTCGCCGAAATCGACGCACCCGAAGTGGACGACCAGTTGCGCGCCGCGCGCGCCGATCTCGCCAACGCCGAAGCGAACTACGCGCTCGCCAAAACCACGGCCGACCGCTGGACGCAGATGCTGCAAACGCGCTCGGTGGCGAAGCAGGACACCGACGAAAAAGTCGGCGACATGCTCGCAAAGAAGGCCACGCTCGATTCCGCGCGTTTCAACGTCTCGCGGCTCTCGCAACTGCAGTCGTACGAACGCGTGACGGCGCCCTTCGACGGCATCGTCACGGCGCGCAACGTCGATGTGGGCGCGCTCATCGACGCGGGCAACGGCGGCACCTCGCAAAAGGAGCTGTTCCATCTTGCGCAAGCCGACCGTCTGCGCGTGTACGCGAACGTGCCGCAGGCCTACGCACAGCAGATCCGCGTGCAGCAGCACGCGTATCTGACGCTCAACGAGGAGCAGGGCAAGCACTTTCCCGGCATCGTCGCGCGCACGGCGGGCGCGGTCGACGCACAGCAGCGCACGATGCTGGTCGAAGTCGATGTGGACAACCGCAGCGGCGAGCTGCTGCCCGGCGCCTACGCGCAGGTTCACTTCGCGCTCGACGGCTCGGCCACGCCGATCACGCTGCCCGGCAACGCCTTCCTGTTCCGCCCCGACGGCGTGAAGGTGGCGACTGTCGATGCGCAAGATCGCGTAAAACTCGTGAAGGTCACGCTCGGCACCGACTTCGGCACGCGCGTGGCGGTGGCGGCGGGGCTCACGGGCGACGAGCGCGTGATCGTCAATCCGCAGGACGCAATCGTCGACGGCACGCCGGTGCGCATCGTGCAGCCGCACGGCGAGCACGAGGCCAGTGCGGCGCATGGCGCGAGCGGTGCGGGCAGCAACATGGGCAACAGCGCGCAGGCGCAGGGCGAATGATGAAGCCCGCGCGGATTCGACTGTTCGCGTTGGCCATGCTTGCGGCGCTCGGCGGCTGCAAGGTGGGCCCCGACTACGTGCGCCCGGCGATGCCCGTGGCCGCGACCTTCAGGGAACTCGAAGGCACGGGCTGGACGATTGCACAGCCCGCTGACAGTGCGTCGCGCGGCGCATGGTGGACGATCTACGAGGACGCCCAGCTCGACGCACTCGAAGTCCAGGTCGAAGGCGCGAACCAGAACGTGCAGGCCGCGCAGGCACACTTTCGCGCGGCGCGCGCGAACGTCGCGCAGCAGCGCTCGAGCTTTTTCCCGCTCGTGACGGCGAGCGGCGATTTTTCGCGCTACCGCACCTCGCAGAATCTCCTGTACACGTCGAAGGCCGGCCAGACGATCAACGACTACTCCGTGGGCATCGACGCCACCTGGGAGCCCGACATCTGGGGCCGCGTCGCGCGCAACGTCGAGGCCGCCAAAGCGAACGCACAGGCGAGCGCCGCCGACATGCAGGCCGTGCTGCTCTCGATGCAGGCCGAACTCGCGACCGACTACTTCGAGTTGCGCGGCATCGACCGCGAACGGCAACTGCTCGACGACACGATCAAGGCCTACCGCGAATCGCTCGAACTCACACAGAACCGCTACGCGGGCGGCATCGCCACCGACGCCGACGTGGGCCAGGCGCAAACGCAGCTGCAGACCACCGAGGCGCAGGCGATCGATCTCGGCGTGCAGCGCGCCCAGCTCGAACACGCCATCGCGATTCTGATCGGACAGTCGCCTTCCACGTTCACGCTCGCTGCCGCGCCGAAGGAGGCCTACGCGGTGCGCGCGATCGCGAGCCCGCCGGGCGTGCCGTCGACGCTGCTCGAACGGCGCCCAGACATCGCGGCCGCCGAGCGCCGCGTGGCCGCCGCGAACGCGCAGGTGGGCGTGGCGACGGCGGCGTTTTTCCCGAACCTCATGCTCGCGGTCACGGGCGGGCTGGAGGCGACCAACTTCAGCCAGTGGCTCGTCGCGCCCGCGCGCTTCTGGTCGCTCGGGCCGACGCTCGCGGGCACGCTGATCGACTTCGGCGGGCGCGAGGCGGTGCGCAACGAAGCGCGCGCGCAGTATGACGAGAACGTCGCGCAGTATCGCCAGACGGTGCTCGACGCCTTCGGCGAGGTCGAGGACAACCTCGCGGCGCTACGCGTGCTGGCGCAGGAAGCGACCGCCCAGGACCGCGCGGTGGATGCCGCGCAGCGCACGCTCGTCACCATCAACAATCGCTATCTGGGTGGCGCGATCACCTATCTCGACGTGGTGGTCGCGCAAACCACGGCGCTCACCAACGAACGCCAGGCCGTGGCGATCTCGCGCCGGCGCATGGCGGCGAGCGTCGCGCTCGTGAAGGCGCTGGGCGGCGGCTGGAGCGCGGCGGATTTACCGGGCGATGCGGCGCTGGTCCACCCGGACGACGCGCAAAAAGCGCAGCCCGCCAGTGGGCCGCAAGGCGCTTCGCCGAACGCCGCTCGCAGCGCGCAGCCGGGCACCTCGCGCGCTCCGGGCTGAGCGGCCGCGCGGTTGCGCCGGGCACCCGGCCTGCGGCGCTCGACCACGCCATTTGCTCAACAGGCGTATCGTTGCGCCTTTGCAATCTTGCTGGAGATCCTGTCGTGACTGCATCACCGGGCGCCCCGCGCACTTCCGCGCCCTCCGCCGTTCCGTACATCGAACGCGGCACTCGCGAATTCTGGCGCGCAAGCCTCGCGCTGCTGTTCGCCGGCTACGCCACCTTTTCGCTTCTCTACTGCGTGCAGCCGCTCCTGCCCGCGTTCTCCCAAACCTTCGGCGTGAGCCCCGCGCAGAGCAGCCTCTCGCTCTCGTTCACCACGGCCGCACTCGCCATCGCGATCTTCGTCGCGGGCTTCGTCTCCGAAGGCTGGAGCCGGCGCGGCATGATGACCGCGTCGCTGTGCGCCTCATCGCTGCTCACGCTCGCCAGCGCCTTCGTGCCGCACTGGCATGAGATGCTCGTGCTGCGCACGCTCCTCGGCATCGCGCTCGGCGGCGTGCCCGCCGTGGCCATGGCGTGGCTCGCCGAGGAAATGCACCCGGACGGCCTCGGCCTGTCGATGGGACTCTACGTGGGCGGCACGGCGATCGGCGGCATGGCGGGGCGCGTGATCACGGGCATCGTCACCGACCTGTTCGGCTGGCGCGCGGCCGTGGCCGTGATCGGCGTGCTCGGGCTCGCCTCCATGTTCGCGTTCCGCTCGCTGCTGCCGCCCTCGCGCCACTTCGTGCCGAAGAGCGGCCTCGGTTTCGCGCATCATCGCGCGGCGCTGCTGCGCCATTTCGCGCGGCCGGGCCTGCCGATGCTGTTCGTGATGGGCTTCGTGCTGATGGGCAGCTTCGTCACGCTCTACAACTACATCGGCTACCGGTTGATCGCGGCGCCTTATCACATGAGCCAGGCGGCCATCGGCGCGATTTTCCTCGTCTACCTGACCGGCGTGGTCGCCTCGCCGTGGTCGGGCCGCATGGCCGACACGTTCGGGCGCGGCCGCGTGCTGATCGCCAGTCTCGCGCTGATGCTCACGGGCGTCGTGCTCACGCTGTTCGCGGCGCTCACCGCGATTGCTGCGGGCATCGCCTGCCTGACCATCGGCTTCTTCGCGGGACATGCGGTAGCGAGCGGCTGGGTCGGCCGGCTCGCGCGTGAAGCGAAGGGCCAGGCCGCCGCGCTTTACCTGCTCGCCTATTACCTCGGCTCGAGCGTGATGGGGTCGATCGGCGGCCACTTCTGGGCCGGCGCGGGCTGGGGCGGCGTGGCCGGCCTCGTGATCGTGCTGCTGGTCGTGGGCCTCGCACTGGCGCTCACCTTGCGCGCGCGCGAGCGCGCCGGAGCGGCCTGAGCCCGCGAAGCCGCCCGCACGGCATGCAACGTGCGCACTCGCGCCATTGTGTGCTGCGTGCTACCGCCATCGAAAGGCGTTCGTAATATTCAGACGACTCGCGATTTGCGGGCCGTGTGCCTCGCACCGCAGCGCAGCGCCGCATCTGGCGGGGCTTTTGCGGCGCGGCATCTGCTTCGCGGGGAGTCTGACGGCGCGCACACGCGCCGCCGCCCTCACCTATACTCGATTGCAGGCCCGGGGCCGCAGCGTCATGCCATTGGCATGGCGACGAGAAAGACAACCACTGCGAGCCATCGTCGCCCATACGATACGCAATCCCTGCATGGGACCGGAGCCAATGCTGAAGCACTAACTCCGGATCGACAGGAGACAAGCATGGAAGGTTATTTCACGATCGGCGATTTCGTGATGATCATCCCGATGGCCCTCGCTGGCGCGCTCTTTCTTGGCGCAGTGCCGTGCGCAACGGAATTCAGACACAACACGCTGCGCGTGATCGGCGCGCTGATCGGCGTACTCGCGGCCGTTGCGCTCGTCGAGACACTGCCGGCGCTGATGTAGCGGACGTTTGCCGTACGCTTCGTACGCACGGCGGCTTGCGATGCGCCGGCCCGTGAAGTGACGAAGCATTGATGCGGCATCCTCGCGGCTCGAAGCGCCGCGGCTCGCGCACGCGCGCGCCATTCGCTCGCACTCCCCCTCTCAGCCGGGATCGATACCCGGCTGCAAGCCCTTGAACTGACGCAACGCAGCGGCCAGATAGCCCGCGCGCGCAGGCGCGCCTGCGGCGTCTTCGGCGTGCACGAGCGCGGGCAGTGCCGTCCACGGCAGCGTCGGATGCAGATGATGCTGGCGATGCAGATGGTGGTTCATCAGCAGCACGCCCAAAACGCGCGGCACGCGAAAATCCCGCGCGCGGCCCGGTTCGTCGAGCGCAACGCCGTAGTGCGGCAGGTTGTCGGCAAGCGAAAGCCACAGTCCGCGCAGGTACATCGCCGCGAGCAGCACGGGCCAGGCCTTGCCGTAGAGCGCGAACGAAGCCGCATAGAGGGCGAGCGACGCAAGCCAGTCGCGCCGCGCACGGCGGCGCCGCACGGGATCGGTAGCGTGGTTCGCGAAGAGCCGCTGCACCTGCACGCCTTCGCGGCCATGCGCGCCCACGCCGCGCTCGATGACGGCACGCGCGAGCCGCGCCGGCACGAACGCCAGCAGCGGCAGCAGCAATTCGGCGAGGTAGAGACCCCCCATCAACCGCCCGTAGTACGCCACGCGACGACGCCAGCGCGGGCCGCTCGCGCCGTGCGTGTCGTGCACATCGGGCCGGTCGAACGGCTCGCGCGTGAAGCGGTGATGCATCAGGTGTCCGAAACGCACGGCGTCGAACGGCATCGCCAGACCGATCGAGAGCGCGCGGGCGAGCCACTCGTTCACGCGCCGGTCGCGCGCCAGTTGGCCGTGGATGCCTTCATGAATGAGGCCCCAGTGGATCGGCGTGGCGAGCACGACGGGCGCGAGTGTCGCCAGCAGCGCGAGCGTCGGGCCGCCCGCTGCGTCCAGCAACAGCGGCAAGCCGATGAGTTCGTAGCTAAGCGCCGTGAACGCGAACGCGATCAGCGCGGCGTTCATGCGGCTCGCCGTTGCGGGCCGGGGTGAGTGGGTTGACCGCCTGGCGGGTTCGGCGCGGGTGGCGGACGGGGAAAGCGCTTCAGTTTCGGCGCTCAAGAACTCCATGGTGATTCCTCGCGGCAAAGGCTGCCGCGACGTTAGCAGGGCCACATGACAAAGCGAAGAACGGCGCGCCGCGCGGCCATGGCCGATGTCTGCCCGATTCCGATTGTTCGCGCATAAAAAAGCCGCCTCGCGAAGGGAGGCGGCTTTTTGCGCCGGGAAGCAGGCAGAAGCGTGCCGCTCAGATGGGCTGATCGGTCGACGGCTTCTCCCACAGGTTCACGCCGCCTTCGGTCGCATAGCGGTCGATCTCCGCGAGTTCTTCCTTCGAAAACTCGAGGTTCTTCAGCGCAGCGACGTTCTCGCGCACCTGCCCCGCGCGGCTTGCGCCGATCAGTGCCGAGGTCACGCGGCCGCCGCGCAGCGTCCAGGCGATCGCCATCTGCGCGAGGCTCTGGCCGCGGCGCAGCGCGAGGTCGTTGAGCTTGCGCACGTGCTCGATGTTCTGCGCGCTCAGGTGCTCGCTCTTGAGCGAGCCGCCGCCCGGGCGGTTCACGCGCGCGTCTTCGGGCACGCCGTTCAGGTACTTGTTCGTGAGCACACCCTGCGCGAGCGGCGTGAACGCGATGCTGCCCGTGCCCAGGTCCTCGAGCGTGTCGAGCAGTTCTTCCTCGACCCAGCGGTTGAGCATGTTGTACGACGGCTGGTGAATGAGCAGCGGCACCTTGTATTCGGCGAGGAGCCGCGCCATTTCGCGCGTCTTCGCGGGCGAATACGACGAGATGCCGACGTAGAGCGCCTTGCCCTGCTGCACGGCAGTGGCCAGCGCGCCCGCGGTTTCTTCGAGCGGCGTTTCCACGTCGAAGCGGTGCGAATAGAAGATGTCGACGTAGTCGAGGCCCATGCGCTGCAGGCTCTGGTCGAGGCTCGCGAGCACGTACTTGCGCGAGCCGCCGCCCTGGCCGTACGGACCCGGCCACATGTCCCAGCCGGCCTTCGACGAGATCAGCAGTTCGTCGCGGTACGGACGGAAATCGTCCTTGAAAATACGGCCGAAGTTGGTTTCGGCGCTGCCGTACGGCGGGCCGTAGTTGTTCGCGAGGTCGAAGTGCGTGATGCCGAGATCGAACGCGGTGCGCAGGATATCGCGCTGGGTCGAGATCGGCGTGGTGTCGCCGAAGTTGTGCCACAGACCGAGCGACAGCGCGGGCAGTTTGAGCCCCGACTTGCCGCAAAAGCGGTACTGCATGTCCGAATAGCGTTCTGAGGCTGCTTCGTAAGCCATGGTCTGAATCCTCGGCGAAAACGGGTGGTGAGCGAAGGGACGGGCGCGACGCGCCGTGGAGCGCGCCGCTCGCGTGAGGCAGCTATGTTAGCCAATCCGCCCAAGCCGTGCAGATGCCCACTATGCGGGAAAGGCGATGGGGCGCGCTTGTCAGTCCGGTGGAAAAGCCGCACCCTGGACGCGCCGCGGCCACTCGCCTACACTGCGGCGTCCATCCTTTGCGAGAGGTTGTTCATGGCCAAAGCGATTTCGATCGCGCTCATCGCCTGTGGCGTCGTGCTGTTGTACTTCGGCGGCCAGTCGCTCCATTCGTTCGCGAACGACATGTCGCGCCTGTTTACCGGCGCGCCCACCAACCGCACAATCCTCCTGATCGGGGGCGGCATCGCCGCGACGCTCGCGGGCATCACCGGGCTCGCGATGTCGGGGCGCCGGCGCTAGGCGCCAGCACGGCAGCGTCGGCTCAGAACTTCACCTCGGGCTTCGACGCCGAGCGCGTGCCCGGCAGCGGCACGTTGCTCGCGCCGTGATAGGTGTAGACGAGCGAAAACTTCACCTGATCGCTCTGGTTCTGCCCCGCCGAATGCAGCGTGTTGCAGTGGAAGAACACCACGTCGCCGGCGGCGAGCGTCGGGGCAATGGCTCGGTCGATCCACACCTTGTTCTCGGGCAGGTCGGCGCGGAAGAATTTGGCGGCGTCGAACTTGTCCGAGGTGAACGGCGCGTCGTGCGAGCCCGGCACGAACCACAGGCCCCCGTTTTCCATCTTCTCCGGCCCGAGCGCGAGCCAGACCGACACGAGGTCGTCCCGCTCGAACGACCAGTAGCGCACATCGCGGTGCCAGCCGGTGAGGCTGCCGTAGTGCGGGTGCTTCGTCATCATGCAGTTGTGATGCGCGCAAGAGAGGACCGGCTCCTCGCCGAAATACAGTTCCATCCACCCCGCGATTTCCGGCGACGTGGCCCACTCGCGATACAGCGCGTGGCGCGAGTACGCGTCGAGCAGGCGCCGCACCGTATGGCCACCGGGGGCGTCCTTCGAGTCGGGCGCGCCGGGGTAGCGCAAATCGGCTTCGAATTCGAGCGGCGCGGCAGCCGCCTGCAACTGCTCCTGCGCAACCCGCTTGATCGCCTCGCAGCGCTCGGGCGAGACGAGCCCCGGCACGACCACGAAGCCGCGCTCGCGCAGCGCCTGCACCTGTTCTTTCTTTGACTGGACTGACATGGGACTTCCGTTATGCGATCTCGATGCGAGCAAGGGCCGCAGCCTGCGTTCGTCGCTTCGTCAAACGATAAGGCTGAGGCGTCGGCGCGCGCCGACTCATCGATTGTAAAGCGTGCCGGCACGGCGGGAAGGACCACGCTCTCACACGAGGTGGCTCCATGCGCGCCGCGGATCGAGCCGCACGCGAATGGCGCGCGCGCACCGCGATGGAGACAAAGGGCGGGATCGTGTGCATCAAAGACGCGCAGGGCCGGGTATTAACGGACTTTCTGCGGTCACGATTCGCGTGTAGCCTGTCGCGATGTTGTTTTACTTCGCCGAATTCTCATCGCACGCACGGATCGCCGTGAACGCCTTGCCACACAAGGTGCTCCAACAGAAGAATCCGTCGCGTCGCGTCCTACGCCGCGCCATGCGGCCCGTCTCCCGTCCACCCAGATCGTGACGCCCTGGAAGACAGGCACGTTTGCTGCTCGATGCAAAGCGTCGCGCAAGGCGCACCTCGAACCGATTGCTCAACCGCCATGCATACCCTCTTCACTCCTCAACGCATGACCCACGCCGCCCACACAGCCCTGAAAGCGGCACGTCCCGCCCGCCGTCACCTGGTGCGCGCTCTGCGACACCATGCCGCCCGCACCCGCGCGCTCACGCAGCAAGTGCGCGAAGCGAAGCCCGTCGACAGCATGCGCGGCTGGTTCCACTCGTTCTTCGCCGTACTGCGCATGCGCTCGGGCGCGCGTCACTTCTCGCTGCGCACGCTGCTCTATCGTCCGAATGCGCCGCTGCGCACGCTCGCCGCGCCGTCCACGGTTCACGTGACGCGCAGCACGCGCAAGCCGCGCCGTATGGGCGCGAGCAGCACGGGCTGGTTCGGTTTCGCGATGCGCTGAGACCCGCGCGGCCGACACCGCGCAATCCGCAGAAAACAAAAAACCCCGCATGGGCTTGCGCCCTGCGGGGTTTTTCTTCGCTTGCTTCACTCAAGCCGGCGCGAGGCCGGCTCTTGCGAATGCTTACGCGACGGCTGCGCTCACCGGCTCCGTGCCGGCGGCTTCGGCCAGAACCAGCGCCTTGTCGGTCGCTTCCCACGAGAATTCCGGCTCTTCGCGGCCGAAGTGGCCGTAAGCAGCGGTCTTTTCGTAGATCGGGCGCAGCAGGTCGAGCATCTGAATGATGCCCTTCGGACGCAGGTCGAAGTGTTCGCGCACGAGCTTCGTGATGGTCGCGTCCGAAACCTTGCCGGTGCCGAACGTGTTGACCATGACCGAGGTCGGCTCAGCCACGCCGATGGCGTACGACACCTGGATCAGGCAGCGCGACGCGAGGCCGGCGGCCACGATGTTCTTCGCGACATAACGGCCGGCGTAGGCTGCCGAGCGGTCCACCTTCGACGGATCCTTGCCCGAGAACGCACCGCCGCCGTGCGGGGCTGCGCCGCCATACGTATCGACGATGATCTTGCGGCCCGTGAGACCGCAATCGCCCTGCGGGCCGCCGATCACGAAGCGACCAGTCGGGTTCACGAGGAACTTGATGTCGCCCTTGATCAGCTCGGACGGCAGCACCGGCTTGATGACTTCTTCGATCACGGCTTCGCGCAGCGTGCCGAGGTCGATGTCCGGCGAGTGCTGGGTGGAGAGCACGACGGTGTCGATGGCGTGCGGCTTGCCGTCGACGTAGCGGATCGTGACCTGCGACTTCGCGTCCGGGCGCAGCCAGGGCAGACGGCCGTCGCGGCGCAGGTTCGACTGGCGCTCGACCAGACGGTGCGAAAGGTGGATCGGCAGCGGCATCAGTTCGGGCGTTTCGTCGCACGCATAGCCGAACATCAGGCCCTGGTCGCCGGCGCCCTGGTCGAGGTTGTTGTCGTGCGCGCGGTCCACGCCCTGGGCGATGTCCGGCGACTGCTTGTCGTAGGCGACGAGCACCGCGCAGCCGCGGTAGTCGATGCCGTAGTCGGTGTTGTCGTAGCCGATGCGCTTGATGGTGTCGCGCGCGACCTGGATGTAGTCGACGTTGGCCGTCGTGGTGATTTCACCGGCCAGCACGACGAGACCCGTGTTGCACAGCGTTTCCGCTGCAACGCGCGAGTACTTGTCCTGCGTGAGGATGGCGTCGAGGATCGCGTCCGAGATCTGGTCGGCGACCTTGTCCGGATGGCCTTCGGAGACGGATTCGGAGGTGAAGAAATAGTCGTTTGCCACGTGTCTAGCTCCTTGTAGCTGGTGACGGTTGAGTTCACGTAGCCAGCTTCGGGAGCTTTGAAGCGGCGACGCTTTAGCGGAATTGCTGCCCGGTTGCCATGATTCGCGTTCGATCACGCGTAGTTCACAGCCCACCGGCTTCGCCCCGCAAGTTGTCTATTAACTCGGCGAAGCCCTTATTATAGCGACTTCCTTAAATTGTCGCAGAGTCTCCCCCGCGTGCCGCCCATCGCCCCTTTCACAGTTCGCAAGCCCTGCAGCGGAGTTGCCGCATGATAGGCAAACTCGGCTCCCGTTTCGCCATCGGCCTGCTCAAGCTGTTTGCGATCCTGCCCTATGGCTTCGTCGCGCGTCTGGGCGACGGCCTCGGCTGGCTGCTCTACCAGATCCCGAGCCGGCGCAAGCGCGTCGTTCATACGAATCTGCGCCTGTGCTTCCCCGAGTGGAGCGACGAAAAGCGCGAGGAAGTGGCGGGGCTGCACTTCCGTCATGCGATTCGCAGCTATATGGAGCGCAGCGTGCAATGGTTCGCCTCGGCGAAGAAGCTCGAAAAAATCGTCGAGCTCGACAGCGAGATCGATCTCACCGATCCGAACCTGCCGCCGACGCTCTTCCTCGGCCTGCATTTCGTGGGCATCGAGGCGGGCTCCATGTTTCTGAACTACTCGCTGCACCGGCCCTGCGGCTCGCTCTACCAGCCGTTCTCGAACCCCGAGTTCGAAGCCGCGGCCAAGGCGGGACGCAGCCGTTTCGGCGCGGAAATGGTGAGCCGTGCGGACAGCGCGCGCGCCGTGCTGCGCTGGCTGCGCGACAAAAAACCCGTGATGCTCGGCGCCGACATGGACTACGGCATGCGCAATTCCACGTTCGTGCCCTTCTTCGGCGTGCCGGCGTGCACGCTCACGGCGGTGGGACGTCTGGCGAAGGTGGGTCATGCGCAGGTGGTACCGTTCATCGGCGAGGTGTTGCCCAATTACAAGGGTTATCGGCTGAAAGTGTTCAAACCTTGGGAAAATTATCCGACCGGCGACGACGATCTCGACGCGCGCCGCATGAACGCCTTCCTCGAAGAACAGATTCCGCACATTCCCGAGCAGTACTACTGGGTCCACAAGCGCTTCAAGACGCGGCCGCCAGGCGAGCCGAGCGTCTATAACTGAACTTCGCGCACACGATCGAGGCCCGGGTTTTCGCCCGGGCCTCGCTTACAATGACGGCATGAAACTCAAATTCACCAAGATGCACGGCGCGGGCAACGACTTCGTCGTGCTCGACGGCTACAGCCAGGACCTCGCGCTCACGCCCGAGCGCGTGCGCGCGCTCGCCGACCGCCACTTCGGCATCGGCGCGGATCAGTTGCTGCTGGTCGAGAAGCCGACCGTCGAAGGCGTGGACTTCCGCTATCGCATCTTCAATTGCGACGGCGGCGAGGTCGAGCACTGCGGCAACGGCGCGCGCTGCTTCGTGAAATTCGTGCGCGACCGCAAGCTCACCGCTTCGAATCGCGTGCGCGTGCAGGTGCAGAAGGGCACGATCACGCTCGTCGTGCAGGAAAACGGTGAAGTCGTCGTCGACATGGACCGCCCCGAGTTCGAACCGGCGCTCGTGCCGTTCAACGCGAACGGCCTCGAAGGCCGCCGCGAAGGCAACGACACGCTCTGGCCGCTCGACGTGAACGGCGCCCGGCGCTGGGTGTCGGTCGTCTCGATGGGCAATCCGCACGCGGTGCAGGTCGTGGACGACGTCGAGGCGTACCCGGTGAAGGCCGAAGGCGCGGTCATCGAAACGCATGCGCGTTTCCCGAACAAGGTGAATGCCGGTTTCATGCAGATCGTTTCGCGCAACGAAGTGAAGCTGCGCGTATTCGAGCGCGGCGCAGGCGAAACGCTCGCGTGCGGCACGGGCGCATGCGCGGCCGTGGCGGCGGGCATTCGCCGCGGGCTGCTCGACACGCCCGTAAAGGTGCATACCCACGGCGGCCTGCTGACCATCGCCTGGGACGGCGCACGCGACGAATCCGCCGCGCTCACCATGGCGGGCCCGGCTGCCACGGTGTTCGAAGGCGAGATCGAGCTGGCCGACTGACACGCACCATCGGCCTCGTGCGGCGCGCGCAACGAGAGAACGTCGCGCTGTACGAATACCCGAAAGCCATCCACCGCATGACAGACCGCGCGCCGCCGTGCGCGCCTCACAACTACAACGCGTCCACAACATGAACGATCGCGAAGTTGCCGACTATCTGCTCGCCCACCCTGATTTTTTCGTTGAGCACGCCGAACTGCTCGCGACGATCAAGCTAGGCAATCCGCATGGCAAGGCTGCCGTCTCGCTGCAGGAGCGCCAGATGGAAATGCTGCGCGAGAAGAACAAGCATCTCGAGCGGCGTCTCTCCGAGCTGCTGCGCTACGGCCACGAGAACGATTCGATCGCCGCGAAGTTCAACCGCTGGACCACGCGCATGATCGCCGAGCGCGATCCGTACGCACTGCCGCGCTCGATCACGCAGAACCTGCGCGACGTGTTCGACATGCCGCAAGCCGCGCTGCGCGTGTGGGACGTGGCCGAGTCCTACAGCCAGGCCGACTTCGCACGCCATACCGGCGAGGAAGTGCGCATCTTCGCGAACAGTCTCGACACGCCGTATTGCGGCGCGAACACCGGCTTCGAGGCCGCGCAATGGCTCGACTCGAGCGACGGCGCCGCCGAATCGGTTGCGATCATCGCACTGCGCGCCCCCGCTGTGGCCTCGAACGACGCGCCAGTGGGCGAAGCCTTCGGCCTGCTGGTGATGGGCTCGCCCGACCCGCGCCGCTTCCACGAAGGCATGGCCACCGACTTTCTCACGCAGATCGGCGCACTCGCGAGCGCGGCGCTCTCGCGCCTGTTGCCGCACTGACACCCGCCCAGGCCGCCCAACGTGAACCCGACCGATCCGATCGCCGCCTATCTCGCGATGCTCGAACACGAACGGCGGCTCTCGGAGCACACGCTGCGCGGCTACACGCATGAACTCGACGAGCTGAAGAAGCTCGCCAACGGCAAGCCGCTCGAAACGGTCACCGCCGCGCAGGTGCGTGGCGCGGTGGCGCGCGCGCATGCGGGCGGCCTCTCGGCGCGCTCGATCGCGCACCGGCTCTCGGCCTGGCGCGCCTTCTATCGCTGGCTCGCGGGGCGCATCGAGATGGACGCGAATCCCGTGGCCGCCGTGCGTGCGCCCAAGCGCGCCAAAACGCTGCCGAAGGCGCTTTCCGTCGATGACGCCGCGCATCTCATGGAAGCGCCTGCCGTCGCCGGCACAGAGGAAGGCGGCCCCGAGGCGCTGCGCGACCACGCGATGCTCGAGCTGTTCTACTCGTCCGGGCTGCGCCTCGCCGAACTCGTGGGCCTCGACGTGCGTTACGTGAAGCGCGACGGCTACGAATCGGCGGGCTGGCTCAAGCGCGACGCCGCCGAAGTCGAGGTGCTGGGCAAGGGCAACCGTCACCGCATGGTGCCGGTCGGGCGCAAGGCGCTCGACGCGCTCGACGCCTGGCTGGCCGCCCGCAGCGCCTTCGTGAAGCACGACGACGCCCCGCTCTTTCTCTCCGTGCGCGGCAACCGCATGGCGCCCGGCGTGGTGCGCGAGCGCGTGAAGCGCGCCGCCATCGCGGCGGGCATTCCCGCGAACGTGCACCCGCACGTGCTGCGGCACTCGTTCGCCACGCATCTGCTGCAGTCGAGCGGCGACCTGCGCGCCGTGCAGGAACTGCTCGGCCACGCGAGCATCTCGGCCACCCAGGTCTATACGTCGCTCGACTTTCAGCATCTCGCGAAGGTCTACGACACCGCGCATCCGCGCGCCAAGAAGCGCGATTGATACGCCACGGCGCTCGCGCAACGCTGCGCGACACGAGTGCCGTCACCCAGCATCGAAGCCATCATGAATATCGTCACCCTCAAGCCGTCCAAAGAAAAATCCCTGCTGCGCCGCCATCCGTGGGTGTACGCGAACGCGATCGACCACGTGGAAGGCAAGCCCGCGCCAGGCGCGACCGTCATCGTGCGCGCGGCCGACGGCCGCTTTCTCGGGCGCGCCGCCTACAGCCCGCACTCGCAGATCCGCGCGCGCGTGTGGAGCTTCGACGAAAACGAACCGATCGACCACGCGTTCTTCAAGCGGCGCGTGCAGCGCGCCGTCGCCGACCGCCGCGCGATGGTGAGCGGCACGGGCGCGGTGCGCCTCATCTTCGGCGAGGCCGACGGCCTGCCTGGCCTGATCGTCGACTACTACATCGAAGATGGCGGCGACGGCCGCGGCCAGCTCGTGTGCCAGTTCATGGCGGCGGGCGTCGAGGCGTGGAAGGAGGCGATCGTCGCCGCACTCACGTCGGCCACGGGCTGCCCAAACGTGTACGAGCGCTCGGACGTGTCGATCCGCGAAAAGGAAGGGCTCGAACAGATCACCGGCCTGCTCGCCGGCGACGAACCGCCGGCCACGATCATCACGAGCGAGAACGGCGTGCGCTATCACGTGGACGTGCGCAACGGCCACAAGACCGGCTTCTACGTGGATCAGCGCGACAACCGCGCGCTCGTGCAGACGTACGCGCGCGAGCGCGAGGTGCTCAACTGCTTCTGCTACACCGGCGGCTTCTCGCTCGCGGCCATGAAGGGCGGCGCGAAACGTGTGGTGTCGATCGATTCCTCGGGCGAAGCGCTCGCCACGGCGCAGAAGAACGTCGAGGCGAACGGCTTCGACGCCGCGCTCGCGAGCTGGCTCGACGCCGACGCCTTCAAGACGCTGCGCCGCCTCTACGACGACGGCGAGCGCTTCGATCTCGTGGTGCTCGATCCGCCCAAGTTCGCGGCCTCGCGCGAGCATGTGGACCGCGCCGCGCGCGCCTACAAGGACATCAATCTCACGGGTTTCAAGCTGCTGCGTCCGGGCGGTCTGCTGTTCACGTATTCGTGCTCGGGTGCGATCGATTCGGCGCTGTTCCAGAAGATCGTTGCGGGCGCCGCTGCCGACGCGAAGGTGGACGCGCGTATCCTCAAGCGCCTTGGAGCCGGTGTGGATCATCCGCTGCTCACGGCATTCCCGGAAGGCGAATATCTGAAGGGCCTGCTGTTGCAAATCGCCTGAGACGGCCTTATTTGAGCCCTTTCGACGGCGCGCTGGAACACCTTGATGGCGATCTGTTCGCGCCCCGATTGGGTCTCGCGCCCGGCCGCCGGATGCGGGCGCGGCGCAGATATGTTTCAATAGGAAGTTATGTTGTAACACTCGAAGGCAGCGACAGCACGAAGCGGCGCGCCTGAACGTACCCCTCGAACACCTACCAGGCAGACAGCATGGCAACCAGCATGATTCCCGTCACCATCCTGACCGGCTTTCTCGGCAGCGGCAAAACCACGCTGCTCAAGCGCATCCTGAACGAAAAGCACGGCATGAAAATCGCCGTGATCGAGAACGAGTTCGGCGAAGAGAACATCGACAACGAAATCCTCGTGCAGGACAGCACCGAGCAGATCATCCAGATGAGCAATGGCTGCATCTGCTGCACGATTCGCGGCGACCTCGCGCGTGTGCTCGGCGACCTCGCGCAGCAAAAGCGCGACGGCAAGCTGGACTTCGACCGTGTGGTGATCGAAACCACCGGCCTCGCCAATCCGGGCCCGGTCGCGCAGACGTTCTTCATGGATAACGAGATCGCCGACGAATTCCTGCTCGACGCGATCATCACGCTCGTGGACGCCAAGCACGGCAACCATCAGCTCGACGAGCACGAAGTGGTGCAGCGCCAGGTCGGTTTCGCCGACCGCCTCTTCATCACGAAGGCCGACCTCGTCGACGAGAATGAACTCGCCGACCTGCGCCATCGCGTGCTGCACATGAACCCGAAGGCGCAGATCCGCCAGGTCAATTTCGGCGAGGCCGACATCAAGGAAGTGTTCGACCTGCGCGGCTTCAACCTGAACGCCAAGCTCGAAATCGACCCCGACTTCCTCGCCGAAGACGATCACGCTCATGCGCATCACGATCATGACCATGACCACGCGCATGATCATGACCACGCCGATTGCGACCACGATCACGGCCAGTGCGACGCAAAGCTAGTCCCTGGGGACAACCACGAAGGCCACGATCACGGCCACCACCATCACGCGCACCACGACGACAAGATCAAGTCGTTTGTCTACCGCAGCGACCGTCCGTTCGATCCGAACCGCCTCGAAGACTTCCTCGGCGGCATTCTGCAGATCTACGGCGAGCGCCTGTTGCGCTACAAGGGCGTGCTCTACATGAAGGGCGTGGACCGCAAGGTGGTGTTCCAGGGCGTGCACCAGATGATGGGCAGCGACCTGGCCGCCAAGTGGCTGCCGATCGAGAAGAAGGGCAGCAAGATGGTGTTCATCGGCATCGAGCTGCCGCAGGACCTCATCACCGACGGGCTCGACGCCTGCCTCGCCTGACCGGCTTCCCCGCTTTTCCCGATACGCCCGGCCCGCTGCCGGGCGTTTTCGTCTGGAGTTTGTGCACTGCGACGCGAGAGCCGAGCCAAGTTTGCGGCCGGCGCAAAGAATTCCTTCCGGTTCTGTGCGTCAAATAACGTACCCGACCATCGCTTTTTCACGATTGGCGCGTTATATTTTCTGGATATCGACCGGTTCGCAAACGGCCTGGCGACCGGCGGGTCACAGCAGGGATTTCCCGCTTGCGGCGCGAGTTTGCGGTTCGGTTACAATACGGCCCCACTGGAAGAGAGGTGCCCCGGAATTCAGCCGAGGGACACCCCGCCGGCAGCGCATCGCGTCGCAGCGCGCAGTCGGTACGATATATGCCTCAGGAGCATCTGATGACCGGTTTCCAGAGGAGTTCGGCCCCGCAGCGGCGCTTCGGGCGTCACGACAGTTCATCGTCCGTGCCCGCCAGCGCGCATATAACGGCGCGGTAACTGCGCCTGGCAAAGTGGTAAAGGTTGGTAACGGCCACTGCGGGCAACACAAAAGTGCAGGCAAGATGTGCCAGTTTTGCCTCACTCATTGAAGAAGCAAGCCAGATGACGACGAAACGACTCTTGACCGAAGCCGAAATCCTGAAGATGGGCGACAAGGATTACATGAACGAGGATCAGCTCGCCTTCTTCAAGAACCGGCTCGAACAGCTGCAGGCGGAAATCCTCCGCAATGCGGGCCAGACCACTGAGAATCTGCGCGAAACCGTGATCGTTCCCGATCCGGCCGACCGCGCGACGATCGAAGAAGAGCATGCGCTCGAGCTGCGTACGCGCGACCGCGAACGCAAGCTGCTCAAGAAGGTGCAGCAATCGCTTGCGCGCATCGATTCCGGCGACTACGGCTGGTGCGAAGAAACGGGCGAGCCGATCGGCATCCCGCGTCTGCTCGCGCGTCCGACCGCCACGCTCTCGCTCGAAGCGCAAGAGCGCCGCGAACTGCGCCAGAAGCTGTTCGGCGATTGAGCTTTTTTCTGGCCGCGAAGCCCTGCTTGCGCGGCTAGCGACTTGCCTTCCCTGTCGAAGCGCACGGAGCCCCGTGCGCTTTTTTCTTTTGCGCGCGCCGTTCCACACCGGCCATCGCGCCGCCGTGCCGTTTTCTGCGCCCGCGGCCCTTGATATGCCCATCGCCGCCCTAAACTGCAACTGATATGCGCTCGCGGCGCGCGAGAAGCGCGCGCGACGCACCCGGATTCAGGGCGGCGGCGCCCGCAGCGTGCACGGCGCGCGGGTACCGCGGCGCCCACCCGAAAGCGGCAGGCACACCACCTTCGCATCCAACCCGGCATCAACGGTAAAAAGGAACGCACATGGAGCAATTTCACGGCACGACGATCGTATCCGTGCGGCGCGGCGACAAGGTCGCGCTCGGCGGCGACGGCCAGGTCACCCTCGGCAACATCGTCATGAAGGGTGGCGCGAAGAAGGTCCGGCGCATTTACGGCGGCAAGGTCATGGTCGGCTTCGCCGGCGGCACCGCGGACGCGTTCTCGCTGCTCGACCGCTTCGAAGCCAAGCTCGAAAAGCATCAGGGCAACCTCACGCGCGCCGCCGTCGAACTCGCCAAGGACTGGCGCACCGACCGCATGCTGCGCCGCCTCGAAGCCATGCTGATCGCCGCCGACTCGACCACCACGCTCGTGATCACCGGCAACGGCGACGTGCTCGACCCCGAGGAAGGCATCTGCGCGATCGGTTCGGGCGGCGCGTATGCGCAGGCCGCGGCCCGCGCACTCGTGGAGAACACAGAACTCTCGCCGCGCGAGATCGTCGAAAAATCGCTCGAGATCGCGGGCGACATGTGTATCTACACGAATCACAACCGCGTGATCGAAACCATCGAATAACTCGCCAACCGACCGTACCGACGAGAAGGAATCAGGATGAGCACCATGACCCCCGCCGAGATCGTCTCGGAACTCGACAAGCACATCATCGGCCAGGCGAACGCGAAGAAGGCCGTGGCCGTCGCGCTGCGCAACCGCTGGCGCCGCCAGCAGGTCGCCGACCCGCTGCGCCAGGAAATCACGCCGAAGAACATCCTCATGATCGGGCCGACGGGCGTCGGCAAGACCGAAATCGCGCGGCGTCTCGCCAAACTCGCGGATGCGCCGTTCATCAAGATCGAAGCGACCAAGTTCACCGAAGTGGGCTACGTGGGCCGCGACGTGGACAGCATCGTGCGCGACCTGATAGAAATCTCGGTGAAGCAGACGCGCGAAACGGAAATGCGCAAGGTGCGCAGCAAGGCCACGGATCAGGCCGAAGACCGCATCCTCGACATCCTGCTGCCGACGGCGCGCCCGGTAGGCTTCGGTTCGTCCGATGCGGCGAGCCACGCCGAAAGCGGCGACAACACCACGCGCCAGACCTTCCGCAAGCGCCTGCGCGAAGGCCAGCTCGACGACAAGGAAATCGAGCTGGACGTCGAGCAGCCGCAAGTGGGCATGGACATCATGGGCCCCCCGGGCATGGAAGACATGACCGAGCAGATCCGCTCGATGTTCGCCAATCTCGGCGGCGGCAAGAAAACCCGCCGCAAGGTGAAGGTCAAGGAAGCGCTCAAGCTGCTGACCGACGAGGAAGCCGGCAAGATGCTCAACGACGAAGAGGTCAAGCAAAAGGCCGTGCAGAACGTCGAGCAGAACGGCATCGTGTTCCTCGACGAAATCGACAAGATCGCCTCGCGCAACAACGAAGGCAGCGGCGGCGAAGTTTCGCGTCAGGGCGTGCAGCGCGATCTGCTGCCGCTCGTGGAAGGCACGACCATCAACACGAAATACGGGATGGTGAAGACCGATCACATCCTGTTCATCGCGAGCGGCGCGTTCCATCTCTCGAAGCCGAGCGATCTGATTCCCGAACTGCAGGGCCGTTTCCCGATTCGCGTAGAACTCGACTCGCTCTCCGTGAAGGACTTCGAAGCGATTCTGGTCGCGACCGACGCGAGCCTCGTGAAGCAGTATCAGGCCCTGCTCGCAACCGAAGACGTGCAGCTCGATTTCGCCGAAGACGGCATTCGCCGCCTCGCGGAAATCGCCTTCTCGGTGAACGAGAAGACCGAGAACATCGGCGCGCGCCGTCTTTACACGGTGATCGAAAAGCTGCTGGAAGATGTCTCGTTCGCGGCCGGCAATCACGCCGGCAAGAGCGTGACCATCGACGCCGCCTATGTCGACAATGCACTCGGCGAAGTGGCGCAGGACGAAGACCTGTCGCGTTACGTGCTCTAAACGTTACGCATGGCGCATGAAAAAGGGACCCCGCGGGGTCCCTTTTCTTTTGCCGCGCCTGGGGCAGCCGTGCTTACTGGCGCACCGGGCGCTTCGCGAGCTTGCGCTGCAGCGTGCGGCGGTGCATGTTGAGCGCGCGCGCCGTGGCCGAGATGTTGCCGTTGTGCTCGGCCAGCACGCGCTGGATGTGCTCCCATTCGAGGCGCGCGACCGAGAGCGGCGCCGGGTGCTCGATAGCCTCTTCGGCCTGCATGGCGCTCGCATCGCTTTGGAGTGCCGAGAGAATCATCTCGACGTTGGCGGGCTTGGCCAGATAGTTGTCCGCGCCGTCCTTCACGGCCTGCACCGCCGTGGCGATGCTCGCGTAGCCCGTGAGCACGAGCATGCGTGCGTCCGGCTGCAGTTCGCGCAGCGGCGCGATGAGCGACAGGCCTGAGTCGTTGCCGAGATGCAGGTCCACGGTGATCTGCGAGAACTTCTGCTGGTTGGCGAAGCGAATCGCCTCTTCCGCATTGTGTGCCTGCTTCACCTCGAAGCCGCGCCGCGTGAGGCCGCGCGTGAGGATGTCGGAGAACACTTCGTCGTCGTCGATGACCAGAAAACTCATATCGCTCATGCCTAATTCTCCGTGTTGTTACGCGGCGTCGGGCCGGGTCGGCCCCTCGCCTGATCCAATCTCCGAACCCGCGGGCGCGGCGCCCTCGCGCGCCGCCGCTGAGTTCGCCTGACCCGCCTTGACCGGCTTCGCCGGCAGGCGCAGCACCGCACGGGTGCCGCGCGGTCGGCGCGTGCGCATGCCGCTGCCCGTGACGGCGCCGGCCGACGTCTCGTCATCCGCACCGCTTACCTCGCCCGACGCGCTGCCGGGCGGCGTGACGTCGTTGAGCTCGATCGAGCCGCCAAGGCGCGCCGCCGACGAAAACGCCAGATACAGCCCGACGCCGTGGCCGCCCTGGGTGCTGTCCACGGGCGCGGCGCCCAGCGAGGCGCGCAGCGACGACGGAATGCCGGGCCCCGCATCGCAAACTTCGAAATCGACGTAGCCGGCTCGCGCGGCCGCATAGGCGCGCAGCGTCACGAAATCGCGGCTGGCGCGCGCGGCGTTGTCGAGCAGGATGGTGAGGATCTGGCCAACGGCGACGGTGTCGTCGAGGGCGAAGTCGCCCGGTCCATTGTCGAGGAGTTCGAACTTCACGTGCGGATGACGCAGGCGCCATTGCTCGACGAACGGCCCGAGCCATTCGCTCACGAGCTGGCGCGCGCCGGTGGACGACGCACGGCTCCTCAGCCGTGCGAGCGCCGAGGTGCAAAGCGAGATCTGCTTGTCGAGCAGCTCGAGGTCGGCGGCATACGGTTCGAGGCCCTTGTCCGTGCGCGCGACGTCGCGCAGTTCCTCGGTGAGCATGGCGATGGTCGAGAGCGGCGTGCCGATCTCGTGCGCCACGGTGGCGGCCTGCACGCCCAGCGCCACGGCGCGCTCGTCGCGCAGCAGGCGCTGCTGCGCGTCGCCGAGCGCGGTGTCGCGCTGGCGCAGCGCGCGCGACATACGCGCGACGAACCACACGATCAGGCACACGCTCACCATGAAGTTCACCCACATGCCCGCGCGATAGTAGTCGAACAGGTTGGCGGGATTGTCGAGATTGAGCGGCACGTTGTCGAAGCCGAGCAGCACGTAGCAGGCCACCGCGAAGGCCGCGAGCCAGGCAGTGAGATACCACGGCAGCACGGCGGCCGCGATGGCGAGCGAGGGCAGGTAGAGCGAGACGAACGGATTGGTCGTGCCGCCGGAAAGAAAGAGCAGCGCGGAAAGCGCGCCTAGATCGACCCAGAGCTGGCCGAACAGTTCGAGATTCGACTCGGGACGATCCTGCGTGACGCGCAGCCAGGTCACGCCGTTGAACGCCACTTCCATGGCGATCACGAACAGCATGGCGGGTAGCGGCAACTGCACGCCGATGAAGAGTTGCACGAACGCGATCGTACAGAGCTGGCCGATGATGGCGAGACTGCGCAGCCAGAACAGATGGCTGAGATTGACGCGAGCACTGACGGTTATGCGATGCATGCTGTCAGTTTACCGGTTAAGACTTATCTGATTCATCATCTTGAAAGGGTTTGCTTCAATCTATGTCATCCGCCGACCACTTTTGCTTCGGCGCTTTCTGACAAGCCAGACGGAACAATGCAAGCCTCGCCCCCTGACGTACTCCACACCGTGCGCAATCTCTTTCTCGATTTCATCGACGCTGCGGCGGCCAGTGGAACCGGCAAGGCGACCGATGCGTCCGCACACGAATTGCTGGCCGCCACGCGCGCCGCGCTGAGCGGCCTCGACGACGACGCGCTCATGCGCATCGCCGCTCGCGCACAGGACAGCGCCCGCGCGCAAGAAGCCGTACGCCTGAGCGCCGCGATCGCCCGGCTCGCTCCGGAGCGGGCCGCCGCGCGGTTCGCAGCAGGCCTCGCGCTGCAGTTTGCAAACCGTCATGCCGAAGCGGTAGAACCTTACCGCCACGCGCTGGGAATCGCGCGTACGTTTCCAAATCTGCGCAACAATCTTGCAACAGCTTTGATGCAGATCAATTTTGGAGACCGCGAGATTCTGTCGCTGCTCGAAGAAACGGTCGCCGAAGAGCCCGCCAACGTCAACGCCTGGATCAACCTGGCGCGCGTGTTCCCAACCGATACCGACGCGGCGCGTCCACTCCACGCCAGTCGCCGCGCGCTCGAACTCGCGCCGCAAAGCCCGCTCGCCCTGAACAACCATGCGATGGCCTGCAAGGAAGCGCAGCAGTGGGACGAGGTCGAACGCGCCGCGCGCGCCGCCTGCCAGTATGCGCCCAACGACGCGTCGCTACGCTCGAACCTGTCGATGACCCTGCTTCTGCGCGGCAACTATGCCGAAGGCTGGCCCGGACACGAGACGCGCTGGCAGGGGTCGAGTGAGCTGGCCATGGGCCGCCCGCTGTTCCCGAAGCCCGAGTGGCGAGGCGAGCCGCTCGCGGGCCGCACCTTGCTGGTCTGGGGCGAACAGGGCATGGGCGACCTGCTGCAATTCTGCCGCTACGTGCCCCTGCTCGCCGAACGCGTGCATCGCGAAGGCGGCCGGCTCGTCTGGAATTCGTTTCCGCAGATGGGCGCGCTGCTCGCACGAAGCCTGGGCCGCCATTGCGATCTGTACTGCGCGGGCGGCCCCGTCGAAAACCTGCCGCCCTACGATTGCGAAGTCTCGCTGTTGAGCCTGCCGCTCATCTTCGGCACTGAGGAAGCGACGATCCCGGGCCCCACCGGTTATCTCAAGGCCGATCCCGCGGCGGCGGCGCGCTGGCGCGAACGCCTTGCGGGCGAACCGCGCCTGAAGGTCGGGCTCGCGTGGACGGGCAGCCTCACGCACAAACGCAATCCGTTTCGTCGCGTCGGGCTCGAACGGTATGCCCGGCATTTCGGCGGCATCGAGGGCGTGGCGTTCTATTCGCTGCAGCCCGGCGCACAGCAGGACATCGCCGCGGCGCGCGCAGCGGGCTTCGAGGTGACCGACTTCAGCGCCCAGTGGAAGACCTTCGACGACACCGCCGCGTTCGTCGACGCGCTCGACCTGGTGATTTCCGTGTGCACGTCGAGCGCACACCTTGCGGGCGCGCTCGGCAAGCGCGCCTGGGTGCTGCTGGACGTGAATCCGCATTGGGTCTGGCTGCTGGATCGGCGCGACAGTCCGTGGTATCCGAATACCCGGCTGTACCGTCAGAAGGCGTTCAGACAGTGGGAGCCCGTGCTCGACGAGGTGAGCGCCGATCTCGCGGCGCTCGCGCACGGCGCGCAACGCAACGCGCAACTCGGCGCGCCATTCATGGCATAACGCTTCTGCCCTTCGGCGCGGCGCCCGCTGCCGGCGCCGCCGCCGCCGCGAGGCATTCGGGGCAGAGGCAGCGCCCGCGCGGGTCCAGCTCGCTCGCGGGCAAGGCGGGCAGCGACTTGCACCAGCAATCGAAGGGTTCGGTGTTCCTGCCGCAATCGAAGCTGTTGCCGCAGCGCGGGCAGCGGGCGCTTTTCATGCCGGTGGCGGGCACGGCGGAGGCGGTCATGGCGCGCACTCCTCTCGAAGCCATGGGTTGGCGACAGGAAGATGATGCCACAGCCCGCGCGCGGGTCCTGCGCCTCGCTTGTCACGCCCGCGTTTCCCTGCCGATTTCGCCCCGTTTTGCGGCGCCGCCGATACGCTCGCGCCCGTGTTGCGCATGTGCCTCGGGAAGCGCCCGATGCGCGTCGTTTTCCCCGCCGTTTTCCCTGCTGCACCGCGCCAGTCCTGTACAATCCGGCCTGTTTCGACCGTTTTGCGGCCGCGTTCTTCGTCCGCGGATTTTCGTCCGCGAGTTTCGTCTGTTTTTCGTCCAAGTCTCCGCCGCCATGTCCGAGCCCATCGACCTTTCGCAGATCGCCCCCACCCTGAAAGCCGAAATTCTGGCCGAAGCGCTGCCTTACATTCGCCAGTATCACGGCAAGACCGTCGTCATCAAGTACGGCGGCAACGCCATGACCGAAGAGCGGCTCAAGCAGGGCTTCGCGCGCGACGTCATCCTGCTCAAGCTCGTGGGCATCAATCCGGTCATCGTGCACGGCGGCGGCCCGCAGATCGACACGGCGCTCAAGAAGATCGGCAAGCAAGGCACGTTCATCCAGGGCATGCGCGTGACCGACGAAGAAACCATGGAAGTCGTCGAGTGGGTGCTCGGCGGCGAAGTGCAGCAGGACATCGTCACGCTCATCAACCACTTCGGCGGCCACGCGGTCGGCCTGACCGGCAAGGACGGCGGCCTGATCCACGCCCGCAAGCTGATGATGCCGGACCGCGACAACCCCGGTCAGTACGTCGACATCGGCCAGGTGGGCGAAGTCGAGGCGATCAACCCGGCGGTCGTGAAGGCGCTCCAGGACGACGCGTTCATTCCAGTGATCTCGCCGATCGGCTTCGGCGAAGACGGCCTCTCGTACAACATCAACGCGGACCTCGTGGCGGGCAAGCTCGCCGTGGTGCTCAACGCCGAAAAGCTCGTGATGATGACGAACATCCCGGGCGTGATGGACAAGGCAGGCAATCTGCTCACCGACCTCTCGGCGCGCGAAATCGACGCGCTCTTCGAAGACGGCACGATCTCGGGCGGCATGCTGCCGAAGATCTCGTCGGCGCTCGACGCGGCCAAGAGCGGCGTGCGCTCGGTGCACATCATCGACGGCCGCATCGAGCACTCCGTGCTGCTGGAAATCCTGACCGAACAGCCGTTCGGCACGATGATCCGCTCGCACTAAGCTCCTTGCTCCCGGCGGCGGCGCCGTGCCGCCGCCGCGTCTCACGTCCGCGATGACCGACTCCAGCCTTCATGCCAGGCGTGCCCGGCGCCGGCCGCGCCGCGTCGCCCGTACAGCGGGCGCCCCCACCTCGCGCGGCCCCGTCTGGCTCTTCGATCTCGACAACACGCTGCACAATGCGTCGCGCGCAATCTTCCCGGCCATCAACGCCGGCATGACGCAGTACATCGTCGACGCGCTCGGCGTGAGCCGCGACGAAGCCAATCACCTGCGCACGAGCTACACGCGCCGCTACGGCGCGACGCTGCTCGGCCTCACGCGCCATCATCCGATCGACCCGCACGACTTCCTCAAGGTCGTGCACACCTTCGACGACCTGCACGGCATGCTGCACGCCGAGCGCGGCCTCGCCCGCACGCTCGCCGCGCTGCCCGGGCGCAAGATCGTGCTCACCAACGGCCCCGAGGACTACGCGCACGCGGTGCTCGCGGCGCTCGGCATCGAGCGGCTGTTCGAACGTGTGATCGCCATCGAAGGCATGCGCTCGCGCAGCCACTGGCGCGCCAAGCCCGACTGCGCGATGCTGCGCGGCACGCTGCGCCGGGCGGGCGTGGCGCTCGCCGATGCGATCCTGATCGAAGACACACGCAGCCATCTCAAGCGCTACCGGCGCCTCGGCATCCGCACCGTCTGGATCACCGGGCATTTGCCCCCGCACTTGCCGGGTACCGGCAGGCCGCACTATGTCGATCGTCGCATTCGTTCGCTAAAATCCCTGAAACCAGGCCTGCAGTCGGGACGCTCGAAGTAAAACGGGGGAGCGCCAACCCAGAGGCCAACGCCAGGGACGATATCCATGCAGCCGACAGAAACGCGTGAAGCAGTCGAAGCAGCAGAATCGCCGGGCGCGGCCCGCCGCGCCCCCCGCCCGAAACCGGGCGAACGCCGTATCCACATTCTCCAGACGCTCGCCACCATGCTCGAGGCGCCGCGCGGCGAGAAAATCACCACCGCGGCATTGGCCGCGCGCCTGGGGGTTTCCGAGGCCGCGCTGTATCGCCATTTCGCGAGCAAGGCCCAGATGTACGAGGGCCTGATCGATTTCATCGAGCAGACGCTCTTCGGGCTCATCAACCAGATCGTCGAAAAAGAGCCGAGCGGCGTCCTGCAGGCGCGTGCGATCGCGCTGATGCTCGTCAACTTTTCCACACGCAACGCCGGCATGACCCGCGTGCTGACCTGCGAAGCGCTCGTGGGCGAGCACGAGCGGCTCGCCGAGCGCGTGAACCAGATGCTCGATCGCGTCGAGGCGTCGCTGCGCCAGTGCCTGCGCGTCGACCTCGCGCAGGAGGCCGAGCGCAAGGCAATTTCGGGGTCTGACCATGTCAACGCGAAGCCGGCCGCCAAGGGATACGATCCAACGGTCCGGGCGAATCTGGTCGTGCGCTATGTGATCGGTTGCTGGCATCGCTATGCGCAAAGCGGCTTCACTCGTTCACCGAGCGAGCACGCCGACGAGCAGATCCGCATCATTCTTCAATAGCGCGGCCGCGGCGGCGTTGTTCCGTGGCGGTGGCTCGCGTCGCTACCAGGAGAACCGTCGCATGAACCGTCCCGTTCCGCCCCTCGGCCTGCCGCCCATCCTGATGGGCCTCTCCGCCCATTGGGGCTGGCTCATTGCCCGAGGCATCGCCGCCATCGTCTTCGGCGTGCTCGCCTTCTCGCTGCCCGGTCTCACCGTGCTCACGCTCGCCATCGTCTGGGGCGCCTACGCCCTTGTCGACGGTGCGTTCGCGCTGATCTACGGCGCGCGCGGCGGCGGCACGCGGCGCTGGACCTACGTCATCATCGGTCTGATCGGCGTGATCGCGGGCCTCGTGGCGTTCTTCTGGCCCGGCGAGACCGCCATCGTCCTCGTCATGATCATCGGCGTGTGGGCGTTCTTCACGGGCATCTTCGAGATCGTCTATGCGATCCAGTACCGGCACGCCATCGCGCATCCGTGGGCGGTCGGGATTTCGGGGCTGCTCTCGGCCACGGTGGGCTTTTTCTTCGCGATGTTCCCCGGCGCGGGCGCGCTCTCGCTGATCTGGGTGATCGCCGCCTATGCGGTCCTCTACGGCCTCCTGATGATCATCGCGGCCTTGCAACTGCGGCGCTGGCGCAACGCGCATCCGTCCGCGCCCAGGAAGTGATAAGGCTTCGCGGCCTCGCGCGGTGCGCGGGCACGTGAAGCGGCGGCGCCAAGGCGCCGGGCGGCAGCGCGCCGCCCGGGCCGCCTTTCCCGTGCGCCGCGTCGCTTTGCACTTTTTCCGATATACTCTGCGTTCCTTTTGCAATACCCACGCGCCGATTTGCTGACTCGATTGCGGGCGCGTGAACTCCCAGGGCCTGGGCCCCGGAGTTCGATATAAATGCGGCTAAAGAGGTCGTCAGCTGCGCCAATCCTTTCGCACTCCGCGCCCGCCGACACCGTTTAGCCGCCCGAAAAACCAAGGCGGAACGAATGGAATCGATCGGCATCGTCGCTCCTCAAACACTGCATTTCGACGAGCCTCTGCAACTGCAGAACGGCACGGCGCTGGCCGGGTACGACCTCGTGGTCGAAACCTACGGCACGCTCAACGCCGCACGCAGCAACGCGGTGCTCGTCTGTCACGCGCTCAATGCGTCGCACCACGTGGCGGGCGTCTACGCGGACGACCCCAAAAACGTGGGCTGGTGGGACAACATGGTCGGCCCGGGCAAGCCGCTCGACACCAACCGCTTCTTCGTGATCGGCGTGAACAATCTCGGCTCGTGCTTCGGCTCGACCGGCCCGATGAGCCTCGACCCGGCCACCGGCCAGCCTTATGGCGCGAAGTTTCCGGTCGTGACGGTCGAGGACTGGGTGGACGCCCAGGCGCGCGTGGCCGATCGCTTCGGCATCGAGAAGTTCGCCGCGGTGATGGGCGGCAGCCTTGGCGGCATGCAAGCGCTTGCATGGAGCCTGCGCTATCCCGATCGCATCGGCCACTGCATCGTGGTCGCCTCCACGCCCAAGCTGTCGGCGCAGAACATCGCGTTCAACGAGGTCGCGCGCTCGGCCATCCTCTCGGACCCCGACTTCCATGGCGGCGACTATTACGCCCACAACGTGAAGCCGCGCCGCGGCCTGCGCGTGGCGCGCATGATCGGCCACATCACCTATCTGTCCGACGACGACATGGCCGAGAAATTCGGCCGGGCGCTGCGCCGTGCGGAAGGTGCCGAGAACGCCTACAACTTCAACTTCGACGTGGAATTCGAAGTGGAGTCGTACCTGCGCTATCAGGGCGACAAGTTCGCCGACTACTTCGACGCCAACACCTACCTGCTGATCACGCGCGCGCTCGATTACTTCGACCCCGCCAAGGCGTATGACGGCGACCTCACGCGCGCACTGGCGCACACGAAGGCGAAATACCTCGTGGCGAGCTTCGCGACCGACTGGCGTTTCGCGCCCGCGCGCTCGCGCGAACTCGTGAAGGCGCTGCTCGATCACAAGCGCCAGGTGACCTACGCGGAAATCGACGCGCCGCACGGCCACGACGCCTTCCTGCTCGACGACGCGCGCTATCACAATGTGGTGCGCGCTTACTACGAACGTATTGCTGCTGAGGTGGGCGCATGAACCAGAGCGCTTTCGACAGTCTTTCCGCCCGTCCCGACTTTCGCACCATCGCGCGCTGGATCGAACCGCGCGCGAAGGTGCTCGACCTCGGCTGCGGCGACGGCTCGCTGCTCTCGCTGCTCACCGAAGAGCTGGAATGCACGGGCTACGGCATCGAGATCAACGACGCGGGCGTGCTCGCTTCGGTGAAGAACGGCATCAACGTGATCCAGCAGAATCTGGAGGACGGCCTGCGCCTGTTCGAGGACGCGAGCTTCGACTTCGCGATCCTCTCGCAAACGCTGCAGACCATTCACCAGACGGCCGCCATCCTGCGCGAGACGGCGCGCGTGGGCAAGGAGTGCATCGTCTCGTTCCCGAACTTCGGCTACTGGCCGCACCGGCTTTCGGTACTCCGCGGCCGCATGCCGGTTTCGAAGTCGCTGCCCTATCAGTGGCATAACACGCCGAACGTACGTGTTCTCACGGTGAAGGACTTCGAGGCGCTCGCGCCCGAGGTGGGCGTCGAAATTCTCGACCGCGCCGTGCTCCATGGGGGTCAGACCGTTCGTTGGGGTGTGAACTGGCGTGGTAGTCTTGCGGTCTATCGCGTGAGAAAAAAATGACGCCGTGCGCGGCGTCGCGTGTTTTTCTGCCCGACCGGTTCACCTGGAACCGCACCCAACACCGCCGCCGCTAACGACGACATGCAGAATCCGCCCCACGAGGCACCCGCTCTTACCGCTCACGAATCCCACCCCGGCTGGCGTGCGTATCTGAATACGCACATGCTGATCTGCGTGTTCCTCGGCTTTACCTCCGGGCTGCCGCTGTTCACGCTCGTCTATCTGGTGCAGGCGTGGCTGCGCTCGGAGGGCGTCAATCTCAAGGAGATCGGCCTCTTCGCGCTGATCCAGTTCCCCTACACCTGGAAGTTCGTCTGGGCGCCGCTCATGGACCGCTACGTGCCGCGCCTGCCCGGCTGGCGCCCGGGGCGGCGGCGCGGCTGGATGCTCGTCACGCAGATTCTCGTGGCGCTCGCCATCGGCACGCTCGGCTACGTTTCGCCGAAAGATTCGATCTGGACTGTAGCCGCGCTCACCGCGCTGGTGGCGTTCTTCGGCGCGAGCCAGGACATCTCCATCGACGCCTACCGGCGCGAACTGCTCACCGACACACAGCAGGGCCTCGGCAACGCCGTGCACGTGAACGCCTACAAGATCGCGGCGCTCGTGCCGGGTTCGCTCGCGCTGATCCTTTCCGATCATCTGCCGTGGAGCACCGTATTCGTCGTGACGGCGGTGTTCATGATTCCCGGCATGGTCATGACGCTCGTCGTGAAAGAGCCCGAAGTGCACGGCGCGCCGCCCAGGAACCTGCGCGAAGCGATCGTGCAGCCGTTCGCCGAATTCGTGCGCCGCGACGGTCTCGCCGCGGCACTGTTTGTGCTCGCCTTCATCTTTCTCTACAAACTCGGCGACACGATGGCGACCACCCTGTCCACATCGTTCTTCCTCGACATCGGCTATTCGCGCACCGAGATCGGCGTGATCGCCAAGATGACGGCATTCGGCGCGAGCCTCGCGGGCGGCATTATCGGCGGCGTGGCGCTCGTGAAGATCGGCATTGGGCGCGGGCTGTGGATCTTCGGCTTCCTGCAAATGATTTCTACTCTGGGTTTTGCGTGGCTCGCGCAGCTCGGCGCCGGATCGCCCTCGCTCGCCGCCATCTACGATGCCGTGCTCGCCGTGAGCCATGCGGTTGCGTGGGCCGCGGGGCTCTTCGGCGCCAGCGTGCAGTTCACGCTCGATCCGCGCGCTGTTGCGCTCGCGCTCGTGTACGGCTTCGAGACCTTCGCAACGGGACTCACGCTCGCTGCGTTCACTGCCTATATTGCAAGCACGACCGATCCGCGCTACACCGCCACGCAGTTCGCACTCTTTACGAGCCTCGCCTCCGTGCCGCGCACGCTGGCCTCCGCCGCGAGCGGCTACGTCGTCGCGAAGATCGGCTGGTTCGACTATTTCATCGTCTGCACGGTGCTCGCGGTACCGGGTATGCTCCTGCTCATTCGTATTGCCCCGTGGAGAGTCCGGTCGTGAGCACGCATGAGACCGTCGCGCAAAGCCCGCGTGCGCCGCTGCGCAGCGGCGAGCGCGCTCGCGCGCTCGTGCTGGCGCTCGCCGCCGTCTTGCCGGGTCTTTGCACATGGAATGCCTGGGGTGCCGAAAACCCGGCCGCCACGAGCGCCCCGGCGAGCGTGCCGGCCAACCCTGCCACGCCGCCAGCAGGCAGCGCCGCGGGTGCAGGCAATGCCGCAACGAACCCGACGAACGGCGCGGCGAACAGCGCGAACGGCGCAGCAAACAGCGGCGCGAATGCAAGCGTCGCGCCGGGCAGCGTCGCCCCCGGCGCGCCGAACACGGGCCGTGTGGTGCGCTTTGGCAACGCCGCCGTGTACCGCAACCTGATTCCCTCGCCGATGCTCGAAGCGCAGGCCACGGCCGAGTTCAACGAGATCGTGCGCGGCGCGGCCCATTCGAACCGCCTTTATGCCGAAAGCGATCCGCACGTGCAGCGCGTGCGGGCTTTCGTCGACCGGCTCGCGCCTTACTCGCAGAAGTGGAGCGATCGCGTCAAGAACTGGAAGTGGGAAGTGGCGGTGATCCGCTCGAACGACATCCGCATGTACGCGCTGCCGGGCGGCAAGATCGTCGTGTATGGCGGCCTGCTCGATCGCGTGAAGCTCAACGACAACGAGTTCGGCATGCTGCTCGGCCACGAGATCGCGCATGCTGTGCGCGAGCACGTGCGCGAGCGCCTGGGCGAACAACAGGCCGCGCAGATCGAATCGGGCTCGGTGCCGCAGCTATTCGGGCTCGCGGATCTCGGCGTGTTTCCGCTCGGCATCGGCTCGCAGCTCGTGGAGATGCACTACGGCCGCGCCGACGAAACCGAGGCCGACGTGATCGGCAGCGATATCGCTTCGCGCGCGGGCTTCGATCCGCGCGCGGCGCTCACGCTGTGGGACAAGCTCGCGGTGGCCACGCGCGCCGACCGCGATCAGGGCTTCATCTACGTGCACCCGTACACGCCGGCGCGGCGCGCCGATATCGCCAAGCGCCTCGCCGACATGATGCCGCTCTACGCCAAGGCCATCGGCAAGCCGCTCGCCGAGTTGCCCGACTACGAGGGCATCCCGGCCGTGCAAAAGCGCAAGGTGGTATCGGCGCCCTGAAAGCGGTTTCACAGCGCGCCGCGGTGAGCGTCAGCTCTTGACCTTGTAGTCGTAGTCGATGGTCAGCGGCGCGTGGTCGCTGAACTTGATGTCCTTGAAGATCGAGGTCTTCTTCGCCTTGTGCGCAATGCCGGGCGTCGCGATCTGATAGTCGATACGCCACCCCACGTTCTTCGCATACGCCTGGCCGCGGTTGCTCCACCACGTGTATTGCTCGGGGCGCGCGTCGAGCGTGCGGAACACGTCCACGTAGCCCACGTCGTCGAACAGGCTCGTGAGCCATGCGCGCTCTTCGGGCAGGCAGCCGGAGTTCTTCTGGTTGCCCTTCCAGTTCTTGATGTCGATTTCCTTGTGGACGATGTTCACGTCGCCGCACAGGATCACTTCGCGCTCACGCTTGAGTTCCGCGAGATGCGGCATGAATTCGTCCATGAAGCGGTACTTGGCGGCCTGACGCTCTTCGCCGCTCGAGCCCGAAGGCACGTACACGGAGATCACCGAAAGCTTGCCGAAGCGCGTTTCCACATAGCGCCCTTCCGGGTCGAACTCCTCGCTGCCAAAGCCGATGATGACGTCGTCGGGCTCGTGGCGCGAATAGACGCCCGCGCCGCTATAGCCCTTCTTGACCGCATGCTGGAAGTAGCCCGTGAAGTCGTGCGGGGCGAGGAATTCGGGCGTCATGTCGTCCTGCGAGCACTTGATTTCCTGCACGCAGAGCACGTCGGCCTTCTGTTCGCCGAACCATTCGAAAAAGCCCTTCTTCGCCGCCGAGCGGATGCCGTTCAGATTCGCGGTGATCACACGCAACATGTCTTCTTTCCTCTTGATTGTGCGTTGCCTCGCACGGCGCGCCGAACCGGAACTGCGCCGCGCCGCGCGAGGGAATACGGTCGGTCTCAGTCGATCTTGAGACCCTTGAGTTCGGCCTTGGCCGGCGGAAATTCGAGCTTCAGACTTTCCATCAGGCGCAGCAGCAGTTCGGCCACCATGAGGTTGCGGTGCGACTTCGAGTTCGCGGGGATCACGTACCACGGCGCGTATTCCGTGGAGGTGGCCGCGAGCGCGTCGTGGTATGCGGCCTGATAGGCGTCCCAATGCTTGCGCGCTTCGAGATCGGATACGTCGAATTTCCAGTGCTTGGTGGGGTCGTCGATGCGCGCCTGGATGCGGCTGCGCTGCTCGTCCTTCGAGATGTGCAGCATGCACTTGATGATCGACGTGCCGCTCTCGGCGAGCAGCGCCTCGAAATGGCGAATCTGCCGGTAGCGGCGCTCGCACTCGGCCGGGTCGATCTGGCCGATCACGCGCGGCACGAGCACGTCTTCGTAGTGGCTGCGGTTGAAGATCGCCAGCTCACCCGCCGCGGGCACCTGCAGGTGCACGCGCCAGAGAAAGTCGCGCGCGGCCTCGATGGGCGTCGGCGCGCGAAACGGCACGATGCGCAGGCCGAGCGGATCGACCTCGTGAAACACGCCGCGGATCGTGCCGTCCTTGCCGCTCGTGTCCATGCCCTGCAACACGAGCAGCACGCGCTGATGGCGCTGCGAATGCAGACGCTCCTGCAACACGTCGAGCTTGTTGCCGATCTCGGCGAGCCGGTCGCGGTCGGCGTCCTTGCTGCCGGTCGAGAACGGTTTCACGGCGGGGTCGAGCGCATTGAGCGAGAACGTCTCCGTCTTCTTGTCGCTGAAGTACGGCACGCGGTAATCGTCGAGACTCGGGACCTTGGACATGTGTTGTTCTCCTCTCTCTCGTGAATACAGATGGCTTCACGCCATTGCGCCCGCCTGAAGCGGCAAGGCGGCGCCGCACTGCTACGCACGACGCCGCCTCGCAAGCATGCCCGAATCCGGCCGGCTCAAGTCAAACTCAGCCCAGCTTCTTCTTCAGCAGCTCGTTGACCTGCTGCGGGTTCGCCTTGCCCTTCGTAGCCTTCATGGCCTGGCCGATCAGCGCGTTGAACGCCTTTTCCTTGCCGGCGCGGAATTCTTCCACCGACTTCTGGTTCGCGGCGAGCACCTCGTCGATGATCGCTTCGAGCGCGCCGGTGTCCGAGATCTGCTTGAGGCCCTTCGCTTCGATGATGCGGTCGGCAGCGGCTTCGTCGGCAGCCTTCTCGTCCCACATCGCCTGGAACACTTCCTTGGCAATCTTGTTCGAGATCGTGCCGTCGGCGATACGCGCGAGCAGCACCGCGAACTGCGCGGCCGAGACCGGCGAGTCGGCAATGTCGAGGCCTTCGCGGTTGAGCTGCGACGAGACTTCGCCCATCAGCCAGTTGGCCGCGGCCTTGGCCTGCGCCGCGCCCGCCTTGGCCACCACCGCTTCGAAGTAAGCCGCCATCGCCTTGCTCGAAGTGAGCACGTTCGCGTCATACGGCGTCACGCCGTACTGCTCGACAAAGCGCGTTTGCATCGTCGCGGGCAGCTCGGGCAGTTCGCCCTTCATGCGCTCGACCCACGCAGCATCGATCACGAGCGGCATGAGGTCGGGGTCGGGGAAGTAGCGGTAGTCGTGCGCGTCTTCCTTGCTGCGCATCGAGCGCGTCTCGCGCTTGTCCGGGTCGTAGAGGCGCGTTTCCTGCACCACCGTGCCGCCGTCTTCGATCAGCTCGATCTGGCGGCGCACTTCGTACTGGATCGCCTCTTCGAGAAAGCGGAACGAGTTCAGGTTCTTGATCTCGGCGCGCGTACCGAATTCCTTCTGGCCGACCGGACGCACGGAGACGTTCGCGTCGCAGCGGAACGAGCCTTCCTGCATGTTGCCGTCGCAAATGCCGAGCCACACGACGAGCGTGTGCAGCGACTTCGCGTACGCAACCGCTTCGGCGGCGCTGCGCATTTCGGGTTCCGTGACGATTTCGAGCAGCGGCGTGCCGGCGCGGTTCAGGTCGATGCCCGTCATGCCCGCGAAGTCTTCGTGCAGCGACTTGCCTGCGTCTTCTTCGAGGTGCGCGCGCGTGAGATTGACGGTCTTCTCGTAGGCTTCCTTGCCGGCCTTTTCGTTAGCCGGGACCTGAATGGTGATCTGGCCGCCCTGCACGACCGGAATCTCGTACTGGCTGATCTGATAGCCCTTCGGCAGGTCCGGATAGAAGTAGTTCTTGCGCGCGAAAATGCTGCGCGGCGCAATCGTCGCGTCGATCGCGAGGCCGAACTGGATCGCGCGCTCCACGGCGCCGCGGTTCATCACCGGCAGCACGCCCGGCAGCGCGAGATCGACGGGGCAGGCCTGCGAGTTGGGCGCGGCGCCGAACTGCGTCGATGCGCCCGAGAAGATCTTCGACGCCGTCGACAATTGCGCGTGCGTCTCGAGACCGATAACGACTTCCCACTGTGTTGCCATGTTCACACCCCTGCCGGCGCCTTGCGATGCCAGTCGGTCGCGCGCTGGAAGGCGTCGGCGACCTGCAGCATGCGGGCCTCGTTGAAATAGTTGCCGACGATCTGCAGACCGACGGGTCGCTGCGCATTCGCACCCGCGCCGAAGCCGCACGGCACGCTCATGCCGGGCAGGCCCGCGAGGCTCGTGGAGAGCGTGTAGATGTCCGCGAGGTACATCTGCAGCGGATCGTCGCCCTTGGCGCCGAGATCCCATGCCACGCTCGGGGCGACCGGCCCCATGATCACGTCGCACTGCTTGAACGCTTCCTGGAAATCCTGCGCAATGATGCGGCGGATCTTCTGCGCCTGCAGGTAGTACGCGTCGTAGTAGCCGTGCGAGAGCACGTAGGTGCCCACCAGAATGCGGCGCTTCACCTCGGGGCCGAAGCCCTCGGCGCGCGACTTCTTGTACATGTCGAGCAGATCGCGGTATTCGGCGGCGCGGTGGCCGAAGCGCACGCCGTCGAAACGCGAGAGGTTCGACGAGGCTTCCGCCGGAGCGATCACGTAGTACACGGGAATCGACAGCTCGGTTTTCGGCAGCGTGACTTCCACGAGCGTGGCGCCGAGCGACTCGTACGTCTTCAGCGCGGCGTCGATGGCGGCGCGCACGTCGTCGGCCAGGCCCGCGCCGAAGTATTCCTTCGGCAGGCCGATGCGCAGACCCGCGAGCGGCTTGTCGGCGCCGGCGTCCTGGCTCCACGTCTGGCCGATGAAGCGCGTGTAGTCCTCGTGCTCGTGCGTGAGGCTGGTCGAGTCGCGCTCGTCGAAGCCGCCCATGGCGTTCAGGAGCAGCCCGCAATCGCCGGCGCTGTGCGCGAACGGGCCGCCCTGGTCGAGCGACGAGGCGAACGCGATCATGCCGTAGCGCGAGACGCGGCCGTAGGTGGGCTTGATGCCCGTCACGCCCGTGAACGACGCCGGCTGGCGAATCGAGCCGCCGGTGTCGGTGCCGGTCGCGGCGGGCGCGAGGCGCGCGGCGACGGCCGCGGCGGAACCGCCCGACGAGCCGCCCGGCACGGCCTTCGTGTCCCACGGGTTCTTCACGGCGCCGAAATGCGAGTTCTCGTTGGACGAGCCCATCGCGAATTCGTCCATGTTGGTCTTGCCGAGGCAGACCATGCCCGCGCGCTCGAGCCGCTCGACCACGGTCGCGTCGAACGGGCTCACATAGTTTGCAAGCATCTTCGAGCCGGCGGTCGAGCGCCAGCCGCGCGTGACGAACACGTCCTTGTGCGCGAGCGGAATGCCCGCGAGTGGGCCCGCGTGGCCCGAGTGCAGGAGCGCGTCGGCGGCCTTCGCCTGGGCGAGCGTCAATTCGGGATTGACGTCGACGAAGGCGTTCAGGTCTTGATGCGCCTCAATCCGGCCCAGAAAGTGCTGGGCCAGCTCGACTGCGGAGCACTCCTTCGCAGCCAGCGCGGCGCGCAGTTCGGTCAAGCTTTTGTCATGCATTGCGTGATTCCTGGAAGAACGTCACGGCGTGGTCGAAATCCGATCGTTGCGCCGTCCGGGAGCGGCTCGACTGACGTTGGCAAACGTTCAGGCCGCTACCCGGAAAACCCCGGAAAATTCGGGAGTCCGTGCCGTTTCGAACTGTTCCGACGACTCGAAAGATTTCGAAATGGCGAAAAAATGCTGCGCGCTTACTCAATCACGCGCGGTACGAGGTAAAGTCCGTCCTGCACCGCGGGCGCGGGACGCTGCAGCGCTTCGCGGTCCACGATTTCGGTCACGGCGTCCTCGCGCAGACGCAACGCGACGTCCTCGATCTGCTCGATCGGGTGGGCGAGCGGCGCAATGCCGGTCGTGTCCACGGCCTGCATCTGCTCGACGAGGCCGAAGAAGCCGTTCAGGCGTTCGAGCGTATTGCCGGCTTCGGCGTCGGCCAGTTCGAGGCGCGCAAGATGCGCGATACGCTTCACATCGTTCAGGGTCAGGGCCATGCGGTCACCGGAAAAAGGGGCTGCGGCAGTGCGGAAATTCGGTGCTGCAACAGCGGTTTATCGCGCCGGATCCGGCTCTGGAGGAAAGCTTCGATGAGGTCAAAAACTGCCTTCCGGATCCTGCAAAACAGGCAAAATTATAAGGTATCATTACGCGTTCGACCCAAACCCGGACCGCCTTGCATCCGCCTTTCAGTTCTGTACGCAACACAATGCGGCCAGACAAGATCAAACGGGCGGCGCAGCCAGGCTGCCTCCGGTAATCATCCCCGCAGTCTCAGGCCCCTCGTGGCGCCCCTTGCGACGCCCTCCGCCGTGATTTCGGAGTGCTCTCGTGGTGGAGCATATCGCCCTGAGGCTGTTAATTTTTCCGCTGCCGTCCTCGCCCACCAAGCTGGAAGGACGGCCACAAGCGAGACAGGATTTTTGAATGTTCGGTTTTCTGCGTAGCTACTTCTCCAACGACCTGGCGATCGACCTCGGCACCGCCAACACCCTGATCTACATGCGCGGCAAGGGCATCGTCCTCGACGAACCCTCGGTCGTCTCCATTCGCCAGGAAGGCGGCCCGAACGGCAAGAAGACGATTCAGGCAGTCGGCAAGGAAGCCAAGCAGATGCTCGGCAAGGTCCCGGGCAACATCGAAGCCATCCGCCCGATGAAGGACGGCGTGATCGCCGACTTCACCGTCACCGAGCAGATGATCAAGCAGTTCATCAAGACGGCGCACGAGTCGCGCATGTTCTCGCCGTCGCCGCGCATCATCATCTGCGTGCCGTGCGGTTCGACCCAGGTCGAGCGCCGCGCGATCAAGGAAGCCGCGCACGGCGCGGGCGCCTCGCAGGTCTACCTCATCGAAGAACCGATGGCCGCCGCGATCGGCGCAGGCCTGCCGGTTTCGGAAGCCACGGGCTCGATGGTCGTCGACATCGGCGGCGGCACGACCGAAGTGGGCGTGATCTCGCTCGGCGGCATCGTCTACAAGGGCTCGGTGCGCGTGGGCGGCGACAAGTTCGACGAAGCGATCGTCAACTACATCCGCCGCAACTACGGCATGCTGATCGGCGAGCAAACCGCTGAAGCCATCAAGAAGGAAATCGGTTCGGCCTTCCCGGGTTCCGAAGTCAAGGAAATGGAAGTGAAGGGCCGCAACCTGTCGGAAGGCATTCCGCGCAGCTTCACCATTTCGAGCAACGAAATCCTCGAAGCGCTCACCGACCCGCTGAACCAGATCGTCTCGTCGGTGAAGATCGCGCTCGAACAAACGCCGCCGGAACTGGGCGCCGACATCGCCGAGCGCGGCATGATGCTCACGGGCGGCGGCGCACTGCTGCGCGACCTGGACCGCCTGCTCGCCGAAGAAACCGGTCTGCCGGTGCTCGTGGCCGAAGACCCGCTCACCTGCGTGGTGCGCGGCTCGGGCATGGCGCTCGAGCGCATGGACAAGCTTGGCAGCATCTTCTCGTACGAGTAAGCGCGCCGCGCACCGCTGCGCTCACCCGCGGCGCGGTTTCGGCGTCGCCGCGCCATTGATGGCGTGGCGGCACGCGCGCCGCCACGGCGCCCGCAATGGGGCGTCCTGCGGGGCGCCGAAGTTTCACGCTTCGTTGTGCCCTCCGTTACACCCTCTGTTTCACCGAACCGCACACGCCCCCGGCGCCGACCATGGAATACAGTCCGCCGCCCCTCTTTAAACAGGGCCCATCGGCACTCGCACGGCTGATTTTCTTCGTCGTGCTGTCGCTCGCGCTCCTCGTCTCCGACGCGCGTTTCAAGACGCTCGAGATTGTGCGCGGCGTGCTCGGCGCGGGTCTCTACCCGCTGCAACGCGCGGCCCTCGTGCCGCGTGACTTCTTTATGGGCGCCGCCGATCTGGCCGTGACGAGTTCCACGCTGCGCACCGAAAACACCCAGCTGCACGTGCGCAATCTGCAGCTTTCGCAGCAGGCCAACGCGGCCGCTTCGCTCGCCGCCGAAAACGCGCACCTGCGCGCGCTTCTGCAGCTCTCGCAGCGCATCGGCGCGCAAACCACGCCGGCGGAGATCCAGTACGACACGCGCGACCCGTTCACGCAGAAGGTCGTGATCGGCGGCGGCTCGCAGCAGAATATCCAGAACGGCTCGCCGGTCTTGAGCGAGGACGGCGTCATCGGCCAGGTCACGCGCGTGTTCCCCATGCAGTCCGAAGTTACGCTCGTCACCGACAAGGACCAGGCCGTGCCGGTCGAAGTCGTGCGCACGGGTCTGCGCAGCGTGATCTACGGCACGGCGAAGGGCGACCTGCTCGATCTGCGCTTCGTGCCGATCAGCGCCGATCTGCAAGTGGGCGACGAACTCGTGACGAGCGGCCTCGACGGCATCTATCCGCAAGGGCTGCCGGTCGCGAAGGTGTTGCGCGTGGACAAGCAGGCCGACACCGCGTTCGCGCGCGTGGTCTGCCTGCCGCTCGCCGCCGTGCGCGGGGCGCGCCAGGTGCTCGTGCTGCACTATGTGCCGCAGGTGCCGCCCAACCCGATCGCCGCCGAAGAGGCCGCAGCGGCCGCCGAGGCGAAGGACGCGAAGAAGAAGCCCGCCAAGGCCGCGGACAAGAAGGGCGACAAGAAAGCCGACGACGCGAAGGCGAAACCCGCCGCCGCTGCATCGGGCGCGGCCCCGGCCCCGGCGCAGCAGGCGAAGCCCGCGGCGAATGCAGCCGCAGCAGACACGAAGCCGGCGGAGAAAAAGCGGCCCAGGGAGAGCCTGCGCGAAGAGGCAGCGAAGGCCGTCGAGAAAGGGGGCCACTGATGCCGCGTCCGCAATACATTCTGCAGCCGGTCAATCCGTACTTCATCGTTTTCAGCCTCGCGGCGGCGTTCCTGCTGAACCTGCTGCCCTGGGGCAAGCTGCCCGGCGTGCCCGACTTCGTCGCGCTCGTGCTGCTGTTCTGGAACATTCACCAGCCGCGCAAGGTCGGCATGGGCGTCGCGTTCTTCCTCGGGCTCCTCATGGACGTCCACAACGCGAACCTGCTCGGCGAGCACGCGCTCGCCTACACGCTGCTTTCGTATGGCGCGATCACCATTCACCGCCGCGTGCTGTGGATGTCGATCGGCCTGCAGATGTTCGCCGTCACGCCCATGCTGGTCGGCGCGCAGGTCGTGCCGTTCGTGATCCGCCTGCTGATGGGCGCGTCGTTTCCTGGCTGGGGATACCTCATCAGCGGCTTCGTCGAGGCGATCCTCTGGCCGATCGCGAGCGTGCTGCTGCTGCTGCCGCAGCGCCGCCCCGTCGATCCCGACGACACCCGGCCCATTTGAGCGGCGCGCCGCCCGCCGCTGGAAGACTCGCTTGACTACCTCTTACGCACCCCGGCCCGCCGTTCCTCGCGATTGGAACCGTGGGGCCTGGGTCTGACAGCATGACCGAATTCAAGGACACCCAGCAGCAGCTCACGAAGTTCCGCCTGCGCGTCGCGGCGGCGGGGCTGTTCGTGTTCGTCTGCTTCGGGCTGATCGCGTTCCGCTTCCTCTATCTGCAGGTCTGGAACCACAGCAAGTACTCGCTGCAGGCGGACGAAAACCGCATTTCCGTCGCACCGATCGTGCCGAACCGCGGCATCATCACCGACCGCAACGGCGTCGTGCTCGCGAAGAACTACTCGGCGTACACGCTCGAAATCACGCCCTCGAAGCTCACCGACACGCTCGACAACACGATCGACGAGCTCTCGACCGTGATCCCGATCGATGCGCGCGACCGCCGCCGCTTCAAGAAGCTGCTCGAAGACTCGAAGAACTTCGAGAGCCTGCCGATCCGCACGCGCCTGACCGACGACGAAGTCGCACGCTTCACGGCCCAGCGCTTCCGCTTCCCCGGCGTGGAAGTGCGCGCGCGCCTGTTCCGCCAGTATCCGCTTGGGCCCACGGCCGCGCACGTGATCGGCTATATCGGCCGGATTTCGCAGCGCGACCAGGAGCGCATCGACGACCTCTCCGACAAGAACGACAGCGATCCCGAGCACTACGATCCGCGTCTGGACGCGAACAACTACAACGGCACCGACTACATCGGCAAGATCGGCGTCGAGCAGAGCTACGAAACCGAGCTGCACGGCCTGACCGGCTTCGAGGAAGTGGAAGTGACGGCGGGCGGCCGCCCCGTGCGCACGCTCTCGCGCACCCAGGCCACGCCGGGCAACAACCTCGTGCTGTCGATCGACATCGGTCTGCAGCAGATCGCCGAGCAGGCCTTCGCGGGCAAGCGCGGCGCGCTCGTGGCGATCGAGCCTTCCACGGGCGACATTCTCGCGTTCGTCTCGGCGCCGAGCTTCGATCCGAACTCGTTCGTGGACGGCATCGACCAGCAGACCTGGGACGAGCTCAACAACTCGCCCGATCACCCGCTCCTGAACCGTCCGCTGCACGGCACCTACCCGCCGGGCTCGACCTACAAGCCGTTCATGGCGCTCGCCGCGCTCACGCTGCACAAGCGCACGCCGCAGTGGGGCTTCTCCGACCCCGGCTTCTACATGTTCGGCGGCCACCGCTTCAACAACGACGTGCGCTCGGGCCAGGGCTGGATCGACATGAACCGCGCGATCATGGTGTCGAACGACACCTACTTCTTCATGCTCGCGCACGACCTGGGCGTGGACAACATCGCCAACTTCATGAAGCCGCTCGGCTTCGGCCAGCTCACCGGCATCGACATCGCGGGCGAGGCGCGCGGCATCCTGCCCTCCACCGAATGGAAGCGCAAGGCGTACCGCAAGCCCGAGCAGCAGCGCTGGTACGAGGGCGAGACGATCAGCCTCGGGATTGGCCAGGGCTACAACTCGTTCACGATCCTGCAGCTCGCGCACGCCACGGCCACGCTCGCCGACAACGGCGTGCTCATGAAGCCGCACCTCGTGAAGGAAATCGAAAATCCGATCACGAAGCAGGAACGCCTCACTGTGCCGAGCCAAAGCGGCCGCCTGAACGTGAGCCAGGCCGACATCGACGTGGTGAAGCGCGGCATGGAAAACGTGACGATGAATCAGTCGGGCACGGCGTATCAGGTGTTCCGCAACGCGCCGTACACCTCGGCGGGCAAGACCGGCACGGCGCAGGTGTTCTCGCTGCAGGGCGGCAAGTACAAGGCGCATGCGCTCGCCGAAAATCTGCGCGACCACGCGCTCTTCATCGCGTTCGCGCCGGCCGAGAAGCCGCAGATCGCGCTCGCGCTGATCGTCGAAAACGGCGGCTGGGGCGCGCAGGCCGCAGGCCCGATCGCGCGCCGCGTGCTGGATTACTACCTCGTCGATCGCCTGAAGCCGGGCGTCGAGCAGGCGGCCGTGAGCGCGGCGGCGTCGGCCACGGAAGACGCCTCCGCGCCCGTGATCGGCGCGCCGCCCGAGGCTTCGTCGGCTTCGTCGGCTTCGGCGGCTTCGGCGGCTTCGGCGGCTTCGGCGGCGTCGGCGGCTTCGGGCCCGGCCCCGGCCACGCCCGCCGTGCAGCCAGTGCGGGTCGCCGCCGGCTTCACGCCGCTGCCGATTCCCGGCGCGGCATCGGCGGCCGCGGCGGCTTCCGCTGCGGCGGCGGCTGCGCAAGCTTCAGGCGCGGCCGCCGCTGCGCCTGCCTCCGCTGCCGGTCCGGCTGCGGCCTCCGGTGCGGCGACGCGGCCCACGCCCGCCAGCAGCGCCGCCGGCAAGACTCGCAAGCCCCGTCAGAACGTGAGCCCCGATGCGCCCGCAGCAATCGACGCCGTGAATGGCGGCACCGCCGGCACGCCCGACACGGGCGCCGCGCGCCCCGCGCCCGCCTCCGAGCCCCGCCACTTCGGCCCTGGCCCCCATCGCCCGCGCCGCCCCGCCAGCGCGAGCGACGCGGCCACGCTCGCACCGCCGCCCAAGCCCGCAACGGGCGGCATCGACGAGTAAGGAATCACCATGCCTTTCCTCCAGTTCGACAAGATCGACAAGCGCGCGGTGCTCGACACGCTGCGCAAGATGTTCCTCGGCTTCGATCGCCCGCTCGCGCTCACCGTGTTCCTGCTGCTGTGCGTGGGCATCGTCACGCTGTACAGCGCGAGCCTCGACGTGCCGGGCCGCGTGGAAGACCAGCTGCGCAACATCATGCTCACCTTCGTGCTGATGTGGGCGCTCGCCAATGTGCCGCCCAACACGCTCATGCGCTTCGCGGTGCCGATCTATACGTTCGGCATCGCGCTGCTCGTTGCGGTGGCGCTATTCGGCCTCACGCGCAAGGGCGCCAAGCGCTGGATCAACGTGGGCGTCGTGATCCAGCCCTCGGAAATCCTCAAGATCGCCACGCCGCTCATGCTCGCCTGGTACTACCAGCGCCGCGAAGGCGTGATGCGCTGGTACGACTTCGTCGTCGGCTTCGTGATCCTGCTCGTGCCGGTGGGGCTCATCGCCAAGCAGCCGGACCTCGGCACCGCCGTGCTCGTGTTCGCCTCAGGCCTCTTCGTCATCTATTTCGCGGGACTCTCGTTCAAGCTGATCGTGCCGGTGCTGATTGCGGGCGTGATCGCGGTGGCCTCGATCGCGGCGTTCCAGGACAAGATCTGCCAGCCGCAGGTGAACTGGCCGCTCATGCACGACTACCAGAAGCACCGCATCTGCACGCTGCTCGACCCGACCTCCGATCCGCTCGGCAAGGGCTTCCACACCATCCAGGCCGTGATCGCGATCGGCTCGGGCGGCCCGCTCGGCAAGGGCTGGCTGAAGGGCACGCAGTCGCACCTCGAGTTCATCCCCGAAAAGCACACCGACTTCATCTTCGCGGTGTTCTCCGAGGAGTTCGGCCTCGCGGGCGGCCTCGTGCTGCTCACGCTCTACATGTGTCTGATCGCGCGCGGGCTCTATATCGCCGCGAACGGCGCGACGCTGTTCGGGCGATTACTGGCCGGTTCGCTCACGATGGCGTTCTTTACCTACGCGTTCGTCAACATCGGCATGGTGAGCGGCATCCTGCCCGTGGTCGGCGTGCCACTGCCGTTCATGAGTTATGGCGGCACGGCGCTCACCACGCTCGGCGTGGCGATCGGGCTGATCATGAGCGTGGGACGCCAGAAGCGCTTGATGCAGAGTTGAGGGCGCGGCGGGCGGCCATGGCCGCCCGATCGCGGAGATCGAAGCCCCCCAAAAAAACGCGCCGGCATAGTCCGGCGCGTTTTCGTTTCGGTGATCGCTCGCTGGCGCTTACTGGGTGGGCGCCGACTTCATCAGCTGTGCACTCAACTGCTGGTACTTCAGGCGCGCCACAGGATCGCCCTGGGCCGCCGCCGCGGCGTAGTACGCGCGCGCGACGTTGAGGTTCTTCGGCACGCCGTCGCCGCCGCGCTCGTAGAACGAGCCGGTCACGTATTGCGCCGTCATGTCGCCGCCCTCGGCGGCCTTCTTGTACCAGTAGAACGCCTGCTTGTTGTCGCGCGTGGTGCCGCGCCCGTCCAGGTACTGGTTCGCGAGCGCCAGCTCCGCCTGCACGTGGCCCTGCTTCGCTGCCTTGAGGAACCACTGGTGCGCCTGCACGGGATCGCGCTCGACGAAGTCACCGTCGTCGTACATCTTGCCGTACACATACTGCGCGTGCGACATGTTGGCGTCCGCGGCCTTGCGCAGCCACTTGCGCCCCTCGCCCACATCGGCGGCCCCGCCTTCGCCGTTCACGAGCATCATCGCGTAGTTGAACTCCGCCAGCCGGTTGCCGCGCTCCGCGGCCGCCTGGAACTCGGCGCGCGCCGCGCTGAGGTTGCCCGCGTTGTAGTCGGCAACGGCGTTGGCCGTTTGCGGATCGGATTCCGCGCCCGCGGTGGCGCTCGCGGCGTCGGCGGCCGCCGCAGCTCCACTCACGCCGAGCGCGGCGGCCGCGAAGCAGCCGATGGCGAGCGCGCGCGCCCGCCCCAAAAGCGCTTTCGGACGCGTCATGATCTCGCCTCCTGCAGCGCCTGGCGTGTCGCGCGCACGAGCCACATCACGTCGGCGGCCAGGGCGATGAAGCTGAAACCCATCTCGCGATACTGCCTCGCGGCGGCCGCATCCATCGCGAAGATGCCCGCGGCCACGCCCGCCTCGCGCGCGGCCGCGACGATGCGCTGCACGGCGGCGACCACGTCCGGATGCTTCGAGTCGCCGAGATGGCCGAGGCTCGCCGCCAGATCGGCGGGACCCACGAACAGGCAGTCGACGCCCGGCACCTTCGCGATCTTCTCGACTTCGGCCAGCGCCGCCGCCGACTCGATCTGCACGATCGTCGCGATCTGCGCGTTCGCGCCCTGAAGATAATCGCGCCGCATGCCGTAGGCCGCCGCGCGCACCGCGCCCGCCACGCCGCGCTGGCCGCCGGGCGTGCTCGCGTCGGGGTACTGCGTGAGGCTCACGGCGCGCGCCGCTTCTTCAGCCGACGCCACATTGGGGAACATCACCGTGCGCGCGCCCGCGTCGAGCACGTGCTTGACGAGCCACGGCTCGCTGTCGGGCAGACGCACCACGGGCTCGGTGGGCAGATGCGCGGCCGCGATGGCGCGTAGTTGCGCGATGGTGTCGGCGCTGTCGTTGGGGGTGTGCTCCATGTCGATCAGCAGCCAGTCGAAGCCGGCGTGCGCGAGCGCCTCGGCGGCGGTCTCGCTGCCCATCGACAGCCATAGGCCGAATAGCGGGTCCGCCTCCTTGAGGCGTTCCTTGAGGGGATTGGTGAAGGTGCTCATCGCCGTGCTCCCGGCGAGACTGCGGGGCGCACGCGCCAGGCGCGGGCGGTGTCGCCCGGCAGCGCGGCAGCCGGCAGGTCTCGCTCCGTTATGTGTTTGTCGGGCCGCGCGCGGGGATGCGCAGGCCTTGCGGCAATGATCATACCGCGACAAAAGTTTGCGGGACGGCACGGAAAACCCGCCTTGCGCGGGTCGCCGGAGCGAGGGTGAGTGAGGCGGGTAAAGGGGCCCTGCGCGCGTCAGTCGCGCGTGACTTCGGCCCAGCAGTTCGGCGTCTCGTACAGGCGCAGCTTGTGCAGGCGCAGATTCACGCCATAGTGCGCGTCGTACACGTTCGCGAGAATATCGAACGCGATGGCCGCGAGGTTTTCCACGGTCGGAATGCGGTCGATCACGACCGTCTTGTGGCCCGGCAGCGTTTCGAGAAAGCCGCGCACCTGCGTATCGCCCGCGAAGACGAGGAACGCGTGATCCCACAGATCGACGAGATGCTGGTTCGCGAGCGACTTCACGTCGGCGAAGTCCATCACCATGCCGCGGTCGGGCGCGCCCTCGGTTTCGACAAGGTCGCCTTCCAGCGTGATTTCGAGCACGTAGCGATGGCCGTGCAGATTACGGCACTGGCTGCGGTGGTCGGGGATGCGGTGGCCCGCGTCGAATTCGAGTTTTCGGGTGATCGTCAGCACGGCGCTTCTTCAGGTAAATTCGCGTGAATCAGGGAATGTTCAGGTATTTGTGGGTCTGCATCGACAGGCGCCACTGCGGATGGCGCTTGCACCAGTCGATGGCGAGCTTCGTGTTCAGGTCGCGCGACGGGCCGTCCATGGGCTGCACGAGAAAATACTCGAAATCGAGCTTCGCGTAGTCGGCGAGGCGCTGGTTTTCCTGCGGCACGACAACCTTCAACTCGTTGCCCTTCGTGACGACGAGCGGCGCATCGGCCTTCGGGCTCACGCAGATCCAGTCGATGGTTTCCAGCACCGGCAGCGAGCCGTTGGTTTCGATCGCGATCTCGAAACCGGCGGCGTGCAGCGCGTCGACGAACGGCTGGTCGATCTGCAGCATCGGCTCGCCGCCCGTGCAGACCACGAAGCGGTTGCCCTCGCCTTCGGGCCATAGCGAGGCGATCTTCTCGACGAGTTCTTCCGGCGTGCGGAATTTGCCGCCGTTCTCGCCATCGGTGCCGACGAAGTCGGTGTCGCAGAAGCGGCAAACGGCCTGCTCGCGATCTTCCTCGCGGCCCGACCAGAGATTGCAGCCGGCGAACCGGCAGAACACGGCCGGACGCCCGGCGTTCGCGCCCTCGCCCTGCAACGTGTAGAAAATTTCCTTTACCGCGTAAGTCATCGTGCAGCCTGGTTCTGGCTCATGCGCGCGAGGCGCGTGCAAAGCCGGTTGGTCTCGGGCGCGAAATCATCGTGTCGGCGGGGCGCGCCGCCCGTGCGCGGCCCTGGCCGTATTCATCCACCGCGAAAGTCACGCGTGCGGCCCGAGGCTAACACTCAGACCGGGGCTTCCGTCACGTTCTCGCCGGCGAGATACGCTTCATACCCGCGCTTGCGCAACTTGCACGCCGGGCACTCGCCGCAGCCGAAGCCCCACGCGTGCAGCTCGGCGCGCTCGCCCAGGTAGCAGGTGTGCGTTTCCACGCGGACCATGTCCACCAGCGCTTCGCCGCCCAGCTGTTCGGCGAGCCGCCATGTGTCGGCCTTGTCGAGCCACATGAGCGGCGTTTCCAGCACGAAGCGCGTGTCCATGCCGAGATTGAGCACCACCTGCAGCGCCTTCATCGTGTCGTCGCGGCAGTCGGGGTAGCCCGAGAAGTCCGTTTCGCACATCCCGCCCACCAGCACCTTGAGCCCGCGACGATAAGCGATCGCCGCGGCGATCTGCATGAACATCAGGTTGCGGCCCGGCACGAAGGTGTTCGGCAAGCCGCTCGCGGCGGTTTCGATCTCGATCTCGCGCGTCATGGCCGTGTCGCTGATCGAGCCGAGCACCGAGAGATCGATCATGTGATCGTCGCCGAGACGCTCGCCCCACTCGGGGAACGTGCCGGCAAGCGCCGCGCGAAAGCCCTCGCGGCATTCCAGTTCGACGCGATGACGCTGGCCGTAATCGAAGCCGAGCGTTTCGACGCTCTCGTAGCGGTCGAGCGCCCATGCGAGGCACGTGGCCGAATCCTGGCCGCCGGAAAACAGGACGAGCGCGCCTTTGGCTTCTGTTCGAGTCACCGTGAAACTCCGTGTATGAGGTTTCCGCGCGAATGCCTTCGTTGCGTGCCTGGGTTGCTCGCTTTTGTCGCCTGGCGCCCGGCGGACCGGCAGGGACAACCCCCGCGCCGGCTCATGCAGTATAGGCCGGGGCCCCTCTACGGGCATCGGCGCACCCTTATACCCCGGATACCGTCGATGTCTGGAGTTCGAGCCGCAGGACAACGCGCACAACGAAAAAGCCCCAGGAATCGAACGATCTCCTGGGGCTGCATTCTGGTGGCCTGGGACGGAATCGAACCATCGACACGCGGATTTTCAATCCGCTGCTCTACCAACTGAGCTACCGGGCCAACGAAGAAAGAAGAGTATAGCGGTGAAATCAGCGTTTGCCAAGTGGGCTTACGCAAAATCGATGCGTCTGGCCGCGCCGCTCACCTGCCCACGTTCATTCGCCCTTGCTCTTGCCGAGGTCGACGCCGAGCTGCTTGAGCTTGCGATACAGGTGCGTGCGCTCAAGCCCCGTTTTTTCGGCCACGCGCGTCATGCTGCCGTTCTCGCGCGCGAGGTGGTACTCGAAGTAGGCGCGCTCGAATGCGTCGCGTGCATCGCGCAGCGGGATGTCGAACGAGATCGATGCCGTTTGCGTGGCCGCGCCCGCCTGCATGCCATGCACGCCGTCAGCGCCCAGCACCGGCAGCGCCGCCGCCGATGCCACGACCGCGGGTCCGCCCGCCGCCGTCTTCCCCGCCGCCGCCGAAGTGGCCGGCGTGACCGGCGCGGCCGTGCCGCGCGCGAGCCCCTGCTCGACCGCCTTCAAGAGCTTTTGCAGCGCGATCGGTTTTTCGAGGAAGTTGAGCGCGCCGATCTTCGTCGCCTCGACGGCGGTGTCGATGGTCGCGTGCCCCGACATCATGATGACCGGCATCGTGAGATGACCCTGCGCGGCCCATTCCTTGAGCAGCGTCACGCCATCGGTGTCCGGCATCCAGATATCGAGCAGCACGAGGTCCGGCACGTGGCGCTGCCGGAAGTCGCGCGCCTGCTGCGCATCTTCCGCGAGCTCCACGACGTGTCCTTCGTCGCTGAGGATCTCCGAGAGCAATTCCCGGATGCCCATTTCATCATCTACCACCAGGATGGTTGCCATTTACGCTGCCCTTGTCTGCACTGTTGCTTTTGATCCCTGCTCCGCTTCGGCACGCGCCTGCCCCTCCCCGGCTCGGCCGGGTCCGGGCGTGACGGCATCGTCTGCCAACTGGAGAAAGAGAATCGAGATCTGCGCGCCTTCGATCACATCGCCCGCTCTCATTCGATTGCGGATGTCGATGCGCGCGCCGTGCTCGTCGACGATCTTCTTGACCATCGCAAGCCCGAGTCCTGTTCCTTTGGCCTTGGTCGTCACATAGGGTTCGAACGCACGCGTGAGGATGCGCGCCGGGAAACCCGGGCCGTTGTCCGATACCGTGAGACGAACCGCCACGCGCGTGCGTCCTTGCGCGTCGGGGTCTCCGTATTCTACGGCGCGGGTCTCGAGCGTCACGCGAGGATTCTGCGTATCGGTCACCGCGTCCTGCGCGTTTTGCAGCAGGTTGTGGATCACCTGACGCAATTGCGTCGCGTCGCCGCGTATCACCGGCAAGTCGGAGAGCTCGACCTTGATCGCGCTCTTGCCTTCTTCCGCGCCGTAGAGCGTGAGCACTTCGCTCACGAGTTCGTTGAGCTGCAGGTTCGCGAGCACCGCCGGCGGCGTGCGCGCGTAATCGCGGAAGTCGTCGACCATCTGCTTCATCGCCGCGACCTGATTGACGATGGTGGTCGCGCCGCGCCTGAGCACTTCGGCGTCGGTGGGCGCGAGCTTGTCGGTGAGCTTCATCTGCAGGCGTTCGGCCGAAAGCTGGATCGGCGTGAGCGGATTCTTGATCTCGTGCGCAAGACGGCGCGCGACTTCGCCCCACGCGACCGAGCGCTGCGCCGAGATCACGTCGGAGATGTCGTCGAACACCACGACGTAGCCCGAGGTCTGCATGTCGCCCGCGTCGCGGCCCGTGTCGGATACGAGGCGCGCGCCGCGCACGAGCAGCGTGAGCGGATCGGTCTCGCCCGGAATCGGCACGGAGAACTGCTGCTGCCAGTGGACGCGCTCGAGATCGCCATCGCCGCGCGACGCTTCCTGGTCGGCGAAGGCCTTGCGCACCATCGCGCCGAACTCCGTGAGCGCGCCGATATGATCGAGCGCGACGCCGAGCTGCGTCTGGAACGGCTGACGGAAGATGCGCTCCGCACCGGGGTTCGCCGTCGTGAGGCGGAACTGCCGGTCGAACACGAACACGCCCGCCGTGAGATTCGCGAGAATGCTCTCGAGGTACGCCTTCGAATGCTCGAGCGCGACGCGGTTCTTCTCCACGGCCTGGCGCGCTTCGGAAAGCTGGCGCGTCATCGCGTTGAACGACTGCGTGAGGAAGCCCAGCTCGTCGCGCGACTTGATTTCGCGCTTGGGCGTGTAGTCGCCCTCGGTCACCTCCTTCGTGCCCTGCGCGAGCAGGAAGAGCGGCCTCGCCAGCTGGTTGCCGAGCGCGAGCGCGAGCATCATCGCGACGAAGGTGGCGAGAAAGAGCGCGAGCGTGAGCGTGCCGATATACATCTTGCGCAGGCCCGTGCGGCCCAGCGCCTTTTCCTGGTACTCGCGATACGCGCGCTGCACGGCGTCGGCGTTGCGCGCGAGCGCGGCCGGCACCGGCTGCTCGAGTTGCAGGAAGCGCTCGACCGGCTGCAGATCGGTTGTGTTCGCATCGGGAATGCGTGTGACCACGCGCAATCGCAGCGCGCCCTTCGAGCCAAGCTGATGCGGGTCGCCGTCCACTTCGCCTTCGATCGCCGCATAGCCGCGCCCGCGCGCCTGGTCGATCATGAGCGCCGTGGGCATGTCAGCAGGCATGAGCGACGAGAAGTTGCTCGACGCCTGCGCCACCACGTGCATGTCCGGCGCCGCGCCCGACATGCTGCGCACCGGCTCGACGATCATCGCGTCCTGCACGCCGAACTGGTCGCGCGCACGCAGCAGCGTGAGCGTCGTGCCCGCGGAATCGCCGTTCGCGATTTGCTCGGCCATCAGACGGCCCTTGGTTTGCAGATCGGAGAGCGAGGCGTCGAGCATGCCGCGGCCGAGATTCAGGCCCGCGGTGAGCGCGGTTTCGACGTTCACGTCGAACCACGACTCGATCGAGCGCGAGACGAACTGGTACGAAACGATATAGATGATGCCGCCCGGCACCACGCCCACGAGCGCGAAGAAGAACGCGAGCTTGGCAAGCAGCCGCGTGCCGAACTTGCCGCGCCTCAGGCGCACGACGATCACGATCATGAGCGCCGTGACCACCGACAGGAAGATCAGCGCGACAACGATGTTGGCCGCGTAGAGCCAGCCGTAGTAGCGGTCGAAGAACTCGGTGTTCGCGCTCGCCGCGGCGAGCAGGACGAGCAGCAGCGTCGCGGTGAACGCGACGGTGGAGACGAGCAGCTTGACGACGACGCTGCTGAAGCTGGTGGCGCGGCGCACTTTATTTAGCACGTTCGGTCACCGTGAAGTTGAAGCGCTTCCAGTCGGAAGCGAGGTTCCAGTCGCGGTTGTTCACGGCGTCGATCTGGAACGGCTTGGGCATCAGCGCGACGTCGAGTTGCATGCGCACCGAGGCCGTGTACGTTTCGCCGGCATGCACGTCGTTGCGGTCGATCACGTGCCACGAGGTGACGTGCTTGATGACCGCGAGCGCGTCCGCGAGCGTCGAGAAGCCGAGCTGCAGGCCGCCGCTCGACACGCGGTACTCGCGCGTGAGCGGCTGGAACGACAGGCGAATGCTTTGCGACACGTTCACCGGCTGCTCGTCGAACCAGTACCAGCGCGCGCGCGTGAGCTCGAAGTCAGTGGTGAAGTAAAGCGGAATGCCCTTGTTGACCGCGTCTTCCAGGCTGCTGTTGAGGTCGAAGTCGAAACGGGCGTCGAGGCTCCAGCCGTTGCTGTCGGCCTGGAGCGACGCGCGCTGCACCGAGATCGAATCGGCGCGCGCCGGCGCGGCGGCCACGAAGCCGACGACGGCAAGCACCAGCCAGATCAGGGCCGCGAACCGCAGCGGGAAGAAGCGTTTGATGGTCACCGTTTCTGAAAGCGCGCGTAGAAGAATCCGTCGTGATCTGCGGTGCGATCGGGAACGGGAAAGCCAGTTGTCGTCACTTCGGCCTTTGCAGCGGCCTCGTGCCGCGCCTCGCCGGCGGCGCCGTCTTCTGGCCCCCGGGCCGGCGCGCCGAACGCCTCGGGCAGCAGTTGCCCCGGGGCGTCCAATCGTACCGCATCCGCATGGGTGCTTTCAAACCAGCGCGCCTGCGCCTCGCCTTCCTCGGGGAAGATCGAACAGGTCACGTAGAGCAGCTCGCCGCCCGGCTTCACGAGCGGCCACAGCGCGTCGACGATGCGGCGCTGCTCGGCGGCAAGCGCCGCGATGTCGCTCTCGCGGCGCAGCCAGCGAATGTCCGGATGGCGGCGCACGATGCCCGAGGCCGAGCACGGCACGTCGGCGAGGATGCGATCGAAGCCTTCGCCGTCGTGCCACGCGGCAGGATTGCCTGCGTCGCCGACCACGATCCTTGCGCGCCGCATCGGGTGCGCGGGATCGTCTTGCGCGAAACCGAGGCGCGCGAAGTTTTCGCCGATGCGCGCGGCGCGCGCGGCGTCGCTTTCGAGCGCAACCAGGTCGATGTCGGCAAGCTCGAGCAGATGGCCGCTCTTGCCGCCGGGCGCCGCGCACGCGTCGAGCACGCGCATGCCGTCACGCACGCCGAGGATTTGTGCGGCCACTTGCGCGCCGGCGTCCTGCACGGACACATCGCCAGCGAGGAACCCGGGGATGCGATCCACCGGCAACGCGGCGGCGAGGCGTACGGCGTGTGCGCCGATCTGCGTGGCAGCGATGTTTTCTGCGGCGAGCCGCTGGACGTAGTCGGCAGCGCTCGCGCGGCGCGCGTTCACGCGCAGCGTGAGCGGGCCCTGCGTGTTGCCCGCGGTGAGAATCGCCTGCCACTGCGTGGGCCACGCGGCGCGCACCGCGTCGATCCACCAGCGCGGATAGTTCCAGTGGGCGGTTTCATCGGCCTGGGCGGCGGCAAGCGCGCTGTCGCGCTCGCGCAGAAAACCGCGCAGCACCGCGTTGACGAGCCCCTTCGCGAAGGCGATCTCGCGGCGCGCGCCCACGGCGCGCACGGCCTGATCGACGACCGTAAACGGCGTGTAGGCCGCGCTCGCCTCGTCTTCGGCGAGCAACGCCAGCGCGCAGGCCAGCAGGTTCGCGACGAGCGGCGGCGGCGCCTTGCTCACGCGCTGCCGGATCAGCCAGTCGACCGTGCCGAGCCGCCGCATCGTGCGGTACGCGATGTCCTGCACGGCGCCGCGAGCCTGCGGCGCGAAGTCGGCGGGCAAAACGGCGAAGGCGCTCGCGAGCGCGGCAGGCAAGGCCGAACCGGCGCGCACCGCGCCGACCGCATGAGCGGCCTGGTCGAGCGCAAAGCCCAGCGAATCGGGGGCCAGGTGCACGGCGTGGCTGTGCGCCGACGCCGCGCCCCGCTGGCGCGCGGGCGATGCGGAACTCTTTTTGCCGTGAGACGGCTTGCTGGGTCGCCGGGATGGGCTCGATGTCATGAAAAAACCGGATGCGGGCCGCGGTGCAGCGCGGCGTCGATGATGCACAAGCGAGCCATTGTAGCGTGGCGAGCGCGCAACACTGCCAGCCGGCGCGATTCCCGTTGACGGCACCGCACCCGCGCGCGGACAGCGACGAAAGCGCCGGGATACATATTGGCGGATACCGACTAACGGCTCGCCGCATGATGGCGGCAGAAAACGCCCCTCCTCCCTGCGTCGTAGCGGCCATCATGAAACTACTCGGGAAGAAACAAGACTTCGCGTTCCTCGCCTTCGTTGCGCTCTTTTCCGTGTACCAGCAGGGACGGGGGAAGCTGTTCTCGCCTTTCTGGGACTACAAGGTGTACGCGTATGCGCTGGATCAGTTCAAGCGCGGCGCGAATCCGTATATCCCGCACGGATTCCCCTTCGTCTATCCGCCCATCTTTTTGAATCTGTTCTCGCGCGTGCCGTTTCACTGGCTCTATCTGGCGTTCGTTGTCGCGTCGCTGATCTATCTCGCCTACAGCATCCGGTATGCGGATTTCGTCGTCGCGGGTGCGTTGGGGTTTCTGACCGGCGGCGCGGGCGTGGGCGGCATCCTCACGGGTAATTTTGCGATCTTCGGCCACCTGCTGATCGTTGCGCTTTTTTATGCGGCTTCACAGGACGCTTCGCGGCATTCATCGCAGCAAAGCGGCAACGCAACGGCAAAGTATTGCGCGCTGGCTTTTTTCATCGCCCTGTTTGCCTCCATCAAGATCTATTTCCTGACCTACGCCGTCGTGTTCTTTTTTATCCCCAAAGGCATGCGCTATTTTTTCGCCTTGCCCTTGTGTGTTGCGCTCGCAACCATCGCGCAGTTCGCGCTGGAGCCGCGCCTGTGGACCGACTTCGAAACCCTGCTGCGCTGGCAGATGCTCGCCCAGAACGATTCCGGGCTCGTGCTGTTCGGGATACTCGAACAACACGTGCGCGCGCTGTCGACACTGGAAGACGTGCTGATCTACGAACTGGTGGTCGTGGCGCTGTTCGTGTATGCGGTCAATCCATTGCGCGGGCGGCGGCTCATGATTGCCGAAAACGCAAGCGTGCCCGGCAGGCTGTTCTATGTGCTCGCGTTCTGTCTCGCGCTGAATCCGAGAATGAAGGAATACGACATCGCGCCGTTTTTTGCGTGCTGCTACGTTTCGCTGTTCCAGAGCAGCAAAGAAGAAAACCGGATGGATCGCGTGTTTTTCTACGCCGTACCGTTGGCGTTCATCGCCGCGTGGATCGTCGTCAAGTTCGGGCACGTGTACTACGCGCTCGACGTGTCCTGGTTCATCGGCGTCTATTTCGTGTTCTTCGTGGTTTCGCTGCGTCAACGGACATTGCGGGTTTCGGCGCGAGCGGGCGCCCGACAGGTGAACGGCGACGCCGCGGCGACGGGCTAAACAAAAAACGCCTCCGAAGAGGCGTTTTTTTCACTGCCGGTTAGCGGTTGCCGCTCTAGCGTCGGCCGCCAGCAGCCATCTCCATCAAGCGGCGGATGCGCTCTTCCGTGGACGGGTGCGTGCTGAAGAGGTTCTGCAAGCCGCCGCCAGACAGCGGATTCATGATCATCATCTGCGCCGTGGCCGGGTGCTGTTCGGCCGCCGGGAACGGTATGCCCTGCGCGTAGCGGTGGATCTTGTCGAGCGCCGAGGCGAGCGCCTGCGGATCGCCGGAAATCTCGGCGCCGCCGCGGTCCGCCTCGAATTCGCGCGCACGCGAAATCGCCATCTGGATCAGCGCGCCCGCGATCGGCGCGAGCAGCGCCACGGCAATGCTCGCGATGGGGTTCGCCGGGCGGCCGTTTTCGTCGCGGCCGCCGAAGATCATCGCGAAGTTGGCGAGCGCCGAGATCGCGCCGGCCATGGTGGCCGAGATCGTCGAGATGAGAATGTCGCGGTGCTTCACGTGCGCCAGCTCGTGCGCCATGACGCCGCGCATTTCGCGCTCGGACAGCACGCGCAGGATGCCCGTGGTCGCCGCGACCGCGGCGTGCTCGGGGTTGCGGCCCGTGGCGAAGGCGTTGGGCGCGTCCTCGTTGATGAGGTAGACGCGCGGCATCGGCAGGCCCGCCCGCGTGGCCAGATCGCGGACCATGCGATAGAACTGCGGCGCCGTGGTCTCATCGACTTCCTGCGCGTTGTACATGCGCAGGACCATCTTGTCCGAATACCAGTACGAAAAGAAGTTCATGGCGAGCGCGAAGAACAGCGCCAGCACCATCCCGCGATGCCCGCCGATCAGCCCGCCAATCACGATGAAAAGGGCCGTAATCGCGGCCATCAACATCGCGGTTTTGACCCAGTTGAACATGTGCTGTGCTCCTTCACCCACCAGGGGATCAAATCGATCGTTGAACGCCCGCCGCCAGCCGGTCAGCCGCGCTCGGGCGAGCGCATTGTAAGCGATTTGTTAGATATGGGCAGATCCGAAAAATTCAATCTCAGCGCGTGGCGGTCGCGAGCTTCAGGCCCAGCCCGACGAACGCCGAGCCGACCGTGCGGTCGAGCCACTTCTTCACGCCCGGCTTGCCCGAGAAGCGCTGCGTGACGCTGCCCGCCACCCACGCGACGAAGCTGTTCCACACCGTGCTCATCAACAGGAACACGGCGCCGAGCGTGAGGAAAGCGAGGGCCTTGTGCTCCGTCCCCGTGGACACGAACTGCGGGAAGAACGAGACGAAGAACAGCACCACCTTCGGATTGAGCACGTTGGTGCAGAAACCCGACACGAACAGCTGGCGCAGCGGGCGCGGCGCGGCGGCGGAAGGCGTGGCTGGCGCGCCGCCTGCGGCGGGCCTGGACTCGTGCTTCGTGAGCATGAGGCGCACGCCGAGATACACGAGATAGATCGCGCCGACGATCTTGATGACCGTGAACGCCGTGGCCGACGCCGCGAGCAGCGCGGTCAAGCCGAACGCGCAGGCGAGCGTGTGCACGCAGCAGCCCGCCGAGATACCCAGTGCGGAAACGAGGCCTGCGCCGCGGCCCTGCGCGACGCTGCGGCCGACGATATAGGCCGTGTCGGGCCCCGGCGTCACGTTCAGGAGAAATACGGCGACGACAAAGAAACCGAAATGGGTAATGCCGAGCATGACAACCTCAAAATCGAAAAACGCGCTTCAAACGCCATTGATTCTAGCGCGCCGGGAACCGCGCGGCACTTGGCTTCGCGGCCGTTGTCAGGCGCTGGCGTTCAGGCAATGGCGCGAGCCCGCGTTCAGGCCGCCGGGGTCTCGGGCAACTGGAACCGCTGCCCCGCCGTTAGCGGCATGCCGGCCAGGAATTCGCGCGCGGGCAGCCGCTTGCCGCCCGGCTTTTGCAGCTGCGTGAGGCGCAGCGCACCCTCGCCACAGGCCACCACCACGCCCGCCGCGCTCACTTCGAGAATCTCACCCGGCTCGGCGGCGGCGGTCGACGTACGCTCGACCGGCTCGGCAGCCCACAGCTTGAGCTGCGCGCCGTCCAGCGTGGCCGCGCCGCCCGGGAACGGGTCGAACGCGCGAATCTGCCGCGCGAGCGCCACCGCGGGCCGGCGCCAGTCCAGCGCGGCTTCCTGCTTGCCGATTTTTTCGGCGTATGTCGCGCCTTCTGCCGGCTGCGGCGTGGCGGGCAGCGCGCCGTCGCGCTCGAGCGCGACGAGCCCATCCACGATCAGCTGCGCACCGAGTTGCGCCAGGCGGTCGTGCAGCGTCGCCGTGGTGTCGCCGGGCGCGATCGGCGTGCGCACCTCGGAGATCATCGGGCCGGTGTCGAGCCCCGCGTCCATCTGCATGAGCGTGATGCCGGTCTCGGTGTCGCCGGCTTCGATCGCGCGATGAATCGGCGCCGCGCCGCGCCAGCGCGGCAGGATGGACCCGTGAATGTTGATGCAGCCGCGCGGCGGGATGTCCAGCACTTCCTGCGGCAGCAACAGCCCGTAGGCGGCGACCACCATCACGTCGTGCGGTGTGGCGCGCAGCAGGTCCAGCGCCGCGGCGGCCTCCTGCGGATACTTGCCCGCACGGCGCAGCGACGGCGGCTGGGCGACGGCCATGCCATGCTCCTGCGCATAGCGCTTGACCGGGCTTGCCTGGAGCTTCATGCCGCGGCCCGCCGGGCGGTCCGGCTGGGTCAGGACGAGCGGCACGGCAAAGCCCGCTTCGTGAATCGCCGCGAGCGCCGCGGCGGCGAATTCCGGCGTGCCGGCGAAGATGACGCGAAGAGTGTGGCTCATGGGCGCTCGGTGCGTGGCGGCGGGTTGATGAAGAAAGAGACAGTCGGATCGCGCTTACATCGCGCGTTCGAGCTTCTTCATCTTGCTGCGGATGCGCGTCTGCTTGAGCGACGACAGGTATTCGACGAACACCTTGCCCATCAGGTGATCCATTTCGTGCTGGATGCACACGGCGAGCAGCCCTTCGCAGTCCACCTCGTAGGTCTCGCCCTTTTCGTTCATCGCGCGCACGCGCACCTTTTCCGCGCGCTCGACTTCATCGTAGATGCCCGGCACGGAAAGGCAGCCTTCCTCGTGCACTTCGCGCTCGTCGCTCGACCAGATGATTTCCGGGTTGATGAACACGCGCAGTTCGTCGTGCGCGTCGGACACGTCGATCACCACGACGCGCTCATGCACGTCGACCTGGGTGGCCGCGAGACCGACGCCCGGCGCGGCGTACATGGTTTCGGCCATGTCGGCGACCAGCTTGCGGATGCGGTCGTTGACCGCCTCGACCGGCTTCGCGACCTTGTGCAGACGCTTGTCCGGGTAATGAAGAATGTTCAGTAGAGCCATGATTTGACGGGTTTCTCGTTGGGCGCCTGAAAGAGCCGGGCACAGGGAACGATGCGCGGCCTGGCCATTCGGCCAGCTTGCGGGTCCCAGGCCGGATACGGAGGATATCTCCTCATATTCGGACGAAAGGGCCGCAATTCAACGTTGAACGCGCTGATCGCCCGTGCGGGCGCAGTGCGCCCGAAGGCGTGTGCGCAGTGCCACGGGTCAGGACGCCACGGTGTATTTCGGATGGTGAAAATTTTATCACGAGGTGCGGCAAACCGTCCGCGCCCGGGGAACGCAATGCCGACGACCTTGCCGTTGTCTGCCGGGGAACTGGCTGCCTGGCTGCGCCTCGCCCTCGCGCGCGGCCTGAGGCCCGCTGCGCTGCGGGCGCTGCTCGGCGCGTTCGGCCTGCCTCAAAACGTGCTGGCCCAGCCGTTCGCGGCGCTCGCCTCGGTGGCGGGTACGCAGGCCGCACACGCCGCATTGGCCGAGCCCCGGCCGGACTTCGCGGCGCAACTCGATGCCCTGCAGGCGTGGCGCGCGGCGCCCGGCAATGCGCTGATCACGCTTGCCGATCCGGCGTATCCGGCCCGTCTGCTCGACATGCCCGATCCACCGCCGCTGCTCTACGCAATGGGCCGGCTCGAGCTGCTCCACGCGCGCGCGGTAGCCGTCGTGGGCAGCCGCAACGCCACGCCGCAGGCCGTCGAGGACGCCGCGCGTTTCGCGCGCACACTCGCCGCGTCGGGTCTCACGGTCGTCTCGGGGCTCGCGCTCGGCGTGGACGGCGCCGCCCATCGCGGTGCACTCCACGAGCAGGGCGGCACCGTCGCCGTGATCGGCACCGGCGCGGATCTCGTCTATCCCCCGGCCCATCGTCCGCTCGCCATGGAGATCGCCGCACACGGCGCCCTCGCCTCCGAATGGCCGCTCGGCACCCCGGCGCGCTCCGCGAACTTTCCGCAGCGCAACCGCGTGATTGCCGCGCTCGTCGAAGGCGTGGTGGTGGTCGAGGCCGCGCAACGTTCCGGCTCGCTCATCACGGCAAGGCTCGCCAACGAAATGGGACGCGACGTGTTCGCGCTGCCCGGCTCGATTCACGCGCCGCTCACGCGCGGCTGCCACGTGCTCATCAAGCAGGGCGCGCAGCTGGTCGAAACGCCCGAAGAGGTGCTCGATGCACTCAATATCGGGCCACCCCCGGGTGCCGGGCGCGCGCTCGCGTCGCCGCGGGAACCCCGCCGCCAGAAGGTCTCGGTTCCCTTCGATTGCATCCAGCGCGACGACACAAGCGAAACGCCACAGCTGGCGCTCGCATTCCCTCACCCCGAGCCGCCGCCTGTGCCTCGCACCGAAGCAGCGCGAAAACCGCCCGCCAGCCTTGGCGCCGAAGCCCGCCGCCTGCTCGACGCGCTCGGTCACGCGCCGGCCACGGTTGAAATCCTCGCGCAGCGCACCGACATGGCCGAAGCGGTGCTGCAAGGCACGCTGCTGCAACTCGAACTCGCGGGACACCTCGACGCCCTGCCCGGCGGCTGGTTCGTGCGGGCTTCGCGCGGCTGATGCCGCACATTGGGGGAGCATCACCGCCTGCGCGCCGCCGTGATACATTCGCGCCAAATACCCCGCTCTATATATAAGAGAACGCAAGGAACGACCATGCCCGCGCTAGACCTCGACACCGACGCCGACCAGATCGCCGAGCGCGTCAGCAATCAGGACACGCTGTTCGTCGCGTGCCTGTGCGCGCAGTGGTGCGGGACGTGCCGCGACTACCGTGCCACGTTCGACCGCATCGCCGAGGCGCATCCCGATGTCTGCTTCGCGTACATCGACATCGAAACCCATGCCGACCGCTTCGACGATCTCGATGTCGAGAACTTCCCGACCATCCTGATCGAGGACGGCCACGCCACGCGCTTTTTCGGCACGGTCCTGCCGCACGCCGCCGTGGTCGAGCGCATGCTCTCGGACCTCACGGCGCTGCCGGGCGTGTCCGACGCGCCCAAGCTGCGCCCCGCCCTGAGCGCGGTTTGAGCGCCCCCAGCATCTGACCCCGATCAGGCACGCCGCTTGCCGCGCGGCCTGGCGCGCCCTTATGATTGGGCGCCCTGGCGGGTGCGCGGGTGTCGTCATGAGATGACGCAAAAATCGACGCCGACGCGCCATGTGCTATAAAGCGGTCGAGAACGGCCCCCCGAGCGGGGCAGCAACGCCGGGCATCGCGCCCAAGCGCCCATTCAGGCGGCATCGGCCCCGGGGCGCCAACCGGATACACCCACAAGCAACCAGTCATGTCCAAAGCTCTGATCATCGCCGAGAAGCCATCCGTCGCGAACGACATCGCGCGTGCGCTGGGCGGTTTTACCAAGCATGACGAGTACTACGAGAGCGACGACTACGTACTCTCGTCGGCAGTCGGCCATCTGCTGGAAATCGCAGCGCCGGAAGAATACGAGGTCAAGCGCGGCAAGTGGAGCTTCGCTCACCTGCCCGTGATCCCGCCGCACTTCGACCTGAACCCGATCGCCAAGAGCGAATCGCGGCTCAAGGTGCTCAACAAGCTGATGAAGCGCAAGGACGTCACGCAGCTCATCAACGCCTGCGACGCGGGGCGCGAGGGCGAACTGATCTTCCGCCTCATCGCGCAGCACGCGAAGGCGAAGCAGCCGGTCCAGCGCCTGTGGCTCCAGTCGATGACGCCGCAGGCGATCCGCGACGGCTTCGCGAACCTGCGCAGCGACCACGACATGCAGCCGCTCGCCGACGCCGCCCGCTGCCGCTCGGAAGCCGACTGGCTCGTCGGCATCAACGGCACGCGCGCGATGACCGCCTTCAACAGCAAGGGCGGCGGCTTCTTCCTCACGACGGTGGGCCGCGTTCAGACGCCAACCTTGTCGATCGTCGTCGAACGCGAAGAGAAGATCCGCCGCTTCATCCCGCGTGATTATTGGGAAGTGCGCGCGGAGTTCGTCTGCGCGGGCGGCTTCTACGAAGGCCGCTGGTACGACCCGAAATTCAAGAAGGACGAGTTCGATCCGGAAAAGCGCGATTCGCGCCTCTGGAGCCTGCCGGCCGCCGAGACCATCGTGGCGGCCTGCCATGGCCGCGAAGGCACGGTCAGCGAGGAATCGAAGCCGTCCACCCAGCTCTCGCCCGCGCTCTTCGACCTGACGAGCCTGCAGCGTGAAGCCAACGGCCGTTTCGGCTTTTCGGCCAAGAACACGCTTGGCCTTGCCCAGGCGCTGTACGAAAAGCACAAGGTGCTCACCTACCCGCGTACCGATTCGCGCGCGCTGCCCGAGGATTACATGGGCACGGTGAAAGAGACGCTCGAGATGCTCAAGGAGAGCAACAACTACCTGCCGCACGCCAAGCAGGTGCTCGACAAGGGCTGGGTGAAGCCGAACAAGCGCATCTTCGACAACTCGAAGATCAGCGACCACTTCGCCATCATCCCCACGCTGCAGGCGCCGAAGTCGCTCTCGGAGCCCGAGCAGAAGCTGTACGACCTCGTCGTGAAACGCTTCCTCGCCGTGTTCTTCCCGGCGGCGGAATATCGCGTCACCACGCGTATCACCGAAGTCGCCGGACATCACTTCAAGACCGAAGGCAAGGTGCTGGTCGAGCCGGGCTGGCTGCAGGTCTATGGTCGCGATGCGGGCGGCGACGACGCCAACCTCGTGCCGGTGAAGAAGGACGAGAAGGTCAAGACCGACAAGATCGCGGCGCACCAGCTCGTGACCAAGCCGCCTGCGCGCTACAACGAAGCGACGCTGCTCTCGGCCATGGAAGGCGCGGGCAAGCTCGTGGACGACGAAGAGCTGCGCGAGGCCATGGCCGCCAAGGGCCTGGGTACGCCGGCCACGCGCGCGGCGATCATCGAAGGTCTGCTCGGCGAAAAGTATCTCGTGCGCGAAGGCCGCGAACTGATCCCCACGGCCAAGGCGTTCCAGCTCATGACGCTGTTGCGCGGCCTCGACGTGAAGGAACTGACCGCGCCGGAGCTTACCGGCGAGTGGGAGTACAAGCTTTCGCAGATGGAGCGCGGCAAGCTTCCGCGCGACGCGTTCATGCAGGAAATCGCCCGCATGACGCAGACCATCGTGAAGCGCGCGAAGGAATACGACTCGGACACGATCCCCGGCGACTACGCGACGCTGCAAACGCCGTGTCCGAATTGCGGCGGCCAGGTGAAGGAAAACTATCGCCGCTTCGCGTGTACGAAGTGCGAGTTCTCGATCTCGAAGATTCCGGGCGGCCGTCAGTTCGAAATCCCCGAAGTCGAAGAACTGCTGCAGAACAAGACGATCGGCCCGCTCTCGGGCTTCCGCAGCAAGATGGGCCGGCCGTTCTCGGCCATCCTCAAGCTCTCGTTCGACGATGAAATCAAGAACTACAAGCTCGAGTTCGATTTCGGCCAGGACTCCGGCGCGGAAGACGGCGAAGCGCCCGACTTCTCGCAGCAGGAGCCGGTGGGCGCTTGCCCGAAGTGCAAGGGACGCGTGTACGAGCACGGCATGAGCTACGTGTGCGAGCACTCGGTCGCGAATCCGAAGACCTGCGACTTCCGCTCGGGCAAGGTGATCCTGCAGCAGGAGATCGCGCGCGACCAGATGGCCAGGCTGCTGGCCGAAGGCCGCACCGACTTGCTGACCAACTTCAAATCGTCGCGCACGGGCCGCAACTTCAAGGCTTTCCTCGTCAAGCAGCCGGACGGCAAGATCGGCTTCGAGTTCGAGAAGAAGGAGCCGAGCGCGAAGACGGCGGCCAAGACGGCCGCGAAGAAGTCGGCCGCATCGGCCGAGGCGACGGACGATGCCGCGAACGACGCGGCGGAGTCGGCCGAAGAAGGCAAGGCGAAGCCCGCGCGCAAGACGGCGGCCGCCAAGGCCGCACCGGCGCGCAAGACCGCCGCCCGCAAGACGCCGGCGCGCAAGACAGGGTCGTAAAGCCCATCCTCACCAGGGCCGTCGCCGGCCTTGGTGCAGCAAGGCAAAAAGGCGCAGCTTCTCACGAAGCTGCGCCTTTTTTATCGCCGGATGAACGGCGATATCGGGCTTATAGCGGCGAGATCGCCGAAGTCCGGGTGCGCGCCGCCGAAGCGCGCGCGGCCTTCGGTGCGCGCTCGCCGTCCATGCCGTTGTGCTCGCCGTCGTGCAGGCTACCGCCCGGCGCGGGCTGCACGCCATCGTAGTCGTCGCCCGCAACACCGTTGCGAGCCGCCGCTGCCGGACGTGCAAGACCATCCTTGACCCACTGCTCGCCAAGCTGGCTGTTCGGCGTCTGGCTGAAGTGCTCGACGAGATGGTCGATGAACGTGCGCACCTTGGCCGGCAGGTGACGCCGGCTCGGATACGCGACGTTGATCTCCACCTGCGGCAGACGATAGTCGCCAAGCAGCCGCACGAGGCGCCCGCGCGTCATGTCGCGGCCGATCAGGTAGCTCGGCAGGATCGCGATGCCCATGCCGAGCAGCGCGAACTGGCGCAGCATCTCGGTGTTGTTCGCCACGATCACGTTGGTCGGGCGCACGCGGATTTCGCCGTCCGGCCCCGTGAACACGCGCTCGTCACCCCAGTACTCGGAAGGCAGCGAGAGGCTCGGGTGCTCCATGAGGTGCTCGGGGCGCGTGGGCGTGCCGTGCTTTTCGAGGTACGCGGGCGTGGCGCACACCGTCATGCAACCCGTCGTGAGGCGGCGCGTGACGATGCTGGCGCTGCGCATCTGGCGCGCAGTCACGACGCCCAGATCGAAGCCCTCTTCGACGAGATCGACCTGACGGTCCACCAGCGTGACGTCGGGAATGACCTGCGGATAGCGCTGCGTGTACGTCTGCAGCACCGGCGCGAGATTATGGAGCCCGAACACGACCGGCGCGACGATGCGCAGCGTGCCGACGGGCTCGTGATTGCGCGCGACGACCATCTGTTCGACATCCTCGAGTTCATCGAGGATCTGGCGGGCGCGCTCGAGATAGACCTGACCCGATTCGGTCAGGGAGAGACTGCGGGTCGTGCGGTTGAGCAAACGCGTGCCGAGTCGACCTTCGAGGTCGGCAACATGCCGCGTCGCAACCGCGTTGGAGATATCCATCGCGGAAGCGGCCCGGGCGAAACTGCCGAGGTCGGCCACTTTGACGAATACTCGCATCGACTGCAAATGATCCATGAGACAACTCCTGCCTGTTACTACCCCGCTGTTAATCAGCGGAGGAAACCGCGAATTCTCCTACGACAGCAGAAATCCTGCAGAAGTTGCCTCCGAAGCCCTCATTTTCTTTACGAATTCTTCGACTGCACCCCAAAATGCATCAACCGAGGTCCGATTGTTACCTCGAACGAAACAATTTTGCGCATTGCAGCGAAATAGCCGCTCAAACGGCGAACAGACGGGCCTGTGCACCGCACCAATGCATTCGACCCCGAAAATAAAAAGGCCGCCCGAAGGCGGCCATTCAGTTAGCGAGCGCTCACATCACATACTTACAGGCGCGTTTCCAGCGTCTTGCGAGCGTCCTTCAGCACTTCCGGCAAGCCATGAGCGAGCTTGTCGAACAGCTCGGCGTGCAGCGCGAGTTCGGCACGCCAGGCGTCGGCATCCACCGAAATCACCTGCTCGAACTGCTCCTGCGTAAAGTTCAGGCCGCTCCAGTCGAGATCGCCGTAGCGCGGCGACACGCCGAATGCGTGCTCGTCGCCCGTGGCCTTGCCCTCGATACGGCGCACCATCCACTCGAGCACGCGCATGTTCTCGCCGAAGCCCGGCCACACGAACTTGCCATCCGGCCCCTTGCGGAACCAGTTCACGCAGAAGATGCGCGGCACCGTCGCGCCGGCCTTGGCGAGGCGTGCGCCCACGTCGAGCCAGTGGCCGAAGTAGTTGGCCATGTTGTAGCCGCAGAACGGCAGCATCGCGAACGGATCGCGGCGCACTACGCCCTGCTGCCCCGCGGCCGCGGCCGTGGTCTCCGAGCCCATGGTCGCGGCCATGTAGACACCCTCGGTCCAGTCGCGCGCCTCGGTCACGAGCGGCACCGTGGTCGAACGGCGGCCGCCGAAGATGAACGCATCGATGGCCACGCCCTTGGGGTTCTCCCACTCGGGATCGATCGACGGGCACTGCGACGCGGGCGCCGTGAAGCGCGCGTTCGGATGCGCGGCCTTGCGGCCGGTTTCCTTGCCGATGGCGGGCGTCCAGTCGTTGCCGAGCCAGTCGATCGCGTGCGCGGGCGGCTCGTCGGTCATGCCTTCCCACCAGACGTCACCGTCGTCGGTGAGCGCGACGTTCGTGAAGATCACGTTCTCCTTGAGCGTCGCCATGGCGTTGAAATTGGTCTTCTCACCGGTGCCCGGCGCCACGCCGAAATAGCCGGCCTCCGGGTTGATCGCGTAGAGACGGCCATCGGCGCCGGGCTTGATCCACGCAATATCGTCGCCGATCGTGGTGATTTCCCAGCCGTTCATGGCAGGCGGCGGAATCAGCATGGCGAAGTTGGTCTTGCCGCACGCCGACGGGAACGCCGCCGCGACGTGGTACTTGCGGCCTTCCGGCGAACGCACGCCGAGAATCAGCATGTGCTCGGCGAGCCAGCCTTCGTCGCGGCCCATGGTCGAAGCGATGCGCAGCGCGAAGCACTTCTTGCCGAGCAGCGCATTGCCGCCGTAACCCGATCCATAGCTCCAGATCTCGCGCGTTTCCGGGAAGTGGACGATGTACTTCGTCTTGTTGCACGGCCACGGCACGTCCTGCTCGCCCGCCGCGAGCGGCGCGCCCACGCTGTGCACGCACGGCACGAACGCGCCGTCTTCGCCGAGCACGTCGTACACGGCGCGGCCCATGCGCGTCATGATGCGCATGTTCACGGCCACGTAGGGGCTATCGGAAAGCTCTACCCCGATATGCGCGATCGGCGAGCCGAGCGGGCCCATCGAGAACGGCACGACATACATCGTGCGGCCGCGCATCGAGCCCGCGAACAGGCCGTCGAGCGTCGTGCGCATTTCGGCAGGCGCGACCCAGTTGTTGGTGGGGCCGACATCTTCCTTGGTGGGCGAGCAGATGAAGGTGCGATCTTCCACGCGAGCGACGTCCGAGGGGTCGGAGCACGCGAGATACGAATTCGGCCGCTTCTGCGGATTGAGACGGCGCATCGTGCCGGCCTCGACCATCTGCGCACACAGGCGGTCGTATTCTTCCTGGGAGCCGTCGCACCAGACGATGCGGTCCGGCTGCGTATGCGCTGCGATTTTCTGCACCCAGTCGATCAGTTTCCGGTGCCGGACCCAGGCGGGCACCTGCGCGGCGGCCTGGGCTTGGTAATCGGGATGGTTCATCGAGCTGTCTCCATTTTTAGGGCTGTAAAAAGGGAATCGGCCCTTTTCAACGCTGCACGCGAGAGGCGCAACTCATGCGAACCGGATGTCGATGGCAGATCAACATGCGAATCGATTCGCGCAGTTGGGCAGGTCGTCAAGGTCCTTTAGCCTGGGGTTCGAAACCGTCTGTAAAGCGGCTTGCATCGGAGCCCGACAAGCTGTTAAAAGTTGCAAATTCGCGGCTGATTACCGCGTCAAAAACCTGCGTGCGTAGCTTCGGGCTTGCGCAATTGCAATGCCTGCTGCGCACGCGGCGAGCGACGTGAAGGCTCCCTATATTCATACCAGCCTTCCCGGCGCTGCATAGTGGGATAACCACCAGATGAACACCGAAGTCGCGCTACGAAAGGCGCGATGCAAAACACGCAAAACAACCCGCTGCCATGAAAATTGCCATCCTTGACGACTACCAGGACGCCGTCCGCAAGCTCGACTGCTTTCAACTGCTCGCCGACCACGAGGTCAAGGTTTTCAACAACACGGTGCGCGGCCTCGGCCAGCTCGCCAGCCGCCTCGCCGAAGTCGACGCGCTCGTCCTGATTCGCGAACGCACCCGCATCACCTCGCAACTGCTCGACAAGCTCCCGCATCTGCGCATGATCAGCCAGACGGGCAAGGCCGGTCCGCACATCGACATCGAGGCCTGCACCGAGCGCGGCATCGCCGTGCTCGAAGGCACCGGTTCGCCCGTCGCGCCCGCCGAACTCACGTGGGCGCTCATCATGGCCGCGCAGCGCCGCATTCCGCAGTACGTCGCCAACCTCAAGCAGGGCGCGTGGCAGCAGTCGGGCCTCAAGACCTCGGCGATGCCGCCCAACTTTGGCCTCGGCCAGGTGATGCGCGGGCAAACGCTCGGCATCTGGGGCTACGGCAAGATCGGCCGGCTCGTGGCCGGCTACGGCAAGGCCTTCGGCATGCGCGTGCTGGTGTGGGGCCGCGAGCATTCGCTCGAAGCGGCGCGCGCCGACGGCTACGAAGCCGCCGCAAGCCGCGAGGCGCTGTTCGAGGAGAGCGACGTGCTCTCGCTACATCTACGCCTGCACGATGACACTCGCGGGATCGTCAAGCAGGAAGATCTGCTGCGCATGAAGCCCACGTCGCTGCTCGTCAACACGAGCCGCGCGGAGCTGATGGAAGAAAACGCGCTGCTCGGCGCGCTTGCGCACAACCGGCCGGGCATGGTCGCGATCGACGTGTACGAGAGCGAGCCGATCCTGCAGGGCTACAGCCTGCTGCGCATGGAAAACGTGATCTGCACGCCGCACATCGGCTACGTGGAGCGCGAGAGCTACGAGCTGTACTTCGGCGGAGCGTTCCGCAATATCCTCGCGTTCGACGCGGGCGATCACGTGAGCGTCGCGAACCCCGAAGCGCTGCAGGGCGGCCGCCGCAAGTAAGCGCGGCGGTACGGGGCGGCGCGCGCCGCCCTTCGTGCGACTTTCCGTCTGGTTTCGATGCGGCCGCGTGCGCTCAGGCGTTAGCGGCCGCTTCCATGACCTCGGGCAAGCGCGCGAGGAAACGCTCGCCGTCCACGCGGCCGAGGTTGTAGGCATGCTGCATCTGCTGTGGGCTCGTGTAGTCCCAGCTCGAGATCGGCACCCTGGCCGACGGCTGCACGTACAGGCGCTGCTGCACGCCCTGCGTTGCCTGATGCCGCACCACGAACATCTGGGGACGCGGATAGAGCCGCGTCACCATCACCAGCACACGGCCCGGCGTGTCGTCGAGCGCGCCGACCGGCACGTTGTCGACCATGCCGCCATCGAGCACCGGGCGGCCGTCGCGCCGCAGCACCGGCGTGAACGGCGGCGTGCATGACGACTGCAGGATGAGATCGGCCAGGTCCTCCACGCTCGCGCATTCCTGCGCCGTCACGAACTCCGGATGAAACCCGAGCCTGCGCCCGAGCGTGGGGTGCAGCGTCTTGCGGATGTGTTTTTCGATGTTGTACGCGATGAGACCGGCCGCCACGGCGCTGCGCGCGCCGAGCCAACGCGGCACATGCGACACGCCGATGCGGATCTCAGGCGCGTCCTGGAGCTGCGTGAACGGCTCGCCGTAAATGTCGAGCAGCGCCTGGCGATAGATGCGGTAGTGCGGAAACACCGACTCGCCGCGCAGCAGATTGCCCCAGTAGGCGTTGCGCTTGTTGTGGCGCAGCGCTTCCTCGTAATAACGCATGACCCAGTCGGCGTCGCGCGTATAGAGCATGCACGCGGTGGCCGCGCCTGCCGAAATGCCCGTAATGACGCGCGGGCGAATGCGCAGCTCGGGCTGGACGATGTCCCAAAACCCTGCCTGCCACCAGCAGCGATTGCCGCCGCCAGCGAAAACCATCTGATCGAACATGCCTTCTGCGTCCTTCGAAGCGACCGAAACCGATCGGAAGCGCCAAGCTTAATCGAGCAGCGCGTAGGTCGAGGTCGCGTGAACGGCCATCCGGCCGTCTTCGTCGTAGAGTTCTATTTCACCGAACACCAGATTGCGGCCCATGCGCAGCACGCGCGCCGTCACGAGCACGTCGCCCTTGCGCACCGCGCGCATGAAATTGGTGTTCAGCGCAACGGTCGTCATGGGCTTGAAGCCGCCGAGCGCGGCCGTGATCGCGACGATCATGGCCGTATCCGCCGCCGCCATGAACACCTGGCCGCAGATCACGCCGCCCGAATGGCGCAGCTCGCCGGAAAACGGCAGGCGCAAGGTGGCGCTGTCTTCCGAGACCTCGACGGGCTTCATCCCGAGCGCGCGCACCCACGGGGCCAGCACGCGCTCCAGCAGCGCGTCGATTGCGTTGTCGTCCATCGTTTGCCTTTGTGGATTGCCGTGCGACGATTCCAGCCGATTGCCACCGACCTCGGCCAGCTTTGGCTTCGGCAAACGGGCGGTGCACAGCGGCTGGCTTGAAACCTGGCTTGATGCCAGGAGTGGCGACATCATACCGGGACAGCAAGGCCCCCGTGGTAAAGGGGCAAACGCGTTCGCAGACGGAGCCTGCACCGCATCGACAAACTATTTCCAGATAATTTGCAGAAGGGGCTTGCCAAGCCCAAAAAAGTCCTGCATAATCTTTCTTCTGTTGGGGGCGTTAGCTCAGTTGGTAGAGCAGCGGACTCTTAATCCGTAGGTCGAGTGTTCGAGTCACTCACGCCCCACCAGCGAATTCAGCCAAAAAGCCCGATCCTTGCGATCGGGCTTTTTGCATTTCTCCGCCGCCACAGGCCTGAGTTACTTCACGCGCCTCACGTGACGCGAGGCCTGCTTCGGGCGCGGCAGCCAGCGGCCGAGCGCCTCGAAGCCGTCGAGCTGGCGCAGCAGCGTGTCGACGGTCGAGAGTTGAACGTGAGTCAGATGGTTTTGCTTCAGAAGCGCGTGCAGGCGCTTGCGCCAGTACGCGACACCCATCACCGGCATTTCGAAATCGCCAGCCAGCGACGGCGGCATCACGCGCGCGATGTGCGCGATTTCCTGTTCGACGAATGTCATGGCTATCCCCGTTGGTCCTGCCGTGTTTCTTATCGTATGAAGTACTGTAGGCCGCTCGGGGGCGCTCGCCAGCCTACCCGTATGGATAGGTAACAAATAGTCCGACTAAATTGGGGATGGACGCCGCTGAAAGCGGTTCCTCGCTGGCGCGACTCTCGCGCTTCGTCGTTCGCCGGCAAGCCGGTCATGCACTTGCCACGCTTGCCAGGTCCGTAACGGCATGGACGGCAAAAAGCTTCGGAATCCAGACGATCGAACGCCGATCCGCTCGCCTCGCTTTTCGGCCTCTTCTTCGGCGTCATGCTCGCGGCCCAGAACCTCTAGCCGCCAGCGCTCAGAGGAACGGCTTGCCGTCCACCTGTTCGTAGACAACGTTGCCATCGTCGTCTTCGAACTGCTCCAGGTAGTTGCGGGCGCCGCACAGCGGACACCGGAACAAGGGCCCCTGCCCTTCGTTCTTGATCACCACCTCGTTCTGTTCCCACGGGGTGCCGCACGACTGGTTGCGGCAAACAAATGTACTCGACATGCAGACTCTCCTGACTGTTACGGGTGCAAAGCCTACCGCAAGTACGGCCCGCGCGCCGCAAATCTCCGACTCCCGCCGCTATTGCGCTCCCAGGCTGTTCACTTCTTGAGCAGTTGGCCGCGCTCCTGTTCCGGCCTGACGCAATCCTTTCGCGGCCCTGAAGGCTCGCGCGCCGCGCATTCGAGCGGCATGCACGCGCCAGGCCGCGACTGCCCGAAGGCGCCGCCGCGCTGGCATGGTTCTCGCGTTAGCGTGCCGCGGTAGCGCGGCCTCGCCGCGTCCATCCATATCGAGATCGAGAACACAGAGGAGCACGCAGATGAATCACGCGGACATGCAATTCCTGACCACCGAATTCCCGTACAAGAAGCAGTATGGCAACTTCATCGGCGGCGAGTGGGTCGCGCCGCTCGGCGGCGAGTATTTCGACGATGTGTCGCCCATCACCGGCCACGCGTTCACGTCCATCCCGCGCTCGCGTGAAGCCGACATCGAACTCGCGCTCGACGCCGCACACAAGGCCAAGGCCGCATGGGGCAGGACCTCGCCCACCGAGCGCGCCAACATTCTCAACCGCATTGCCGATCGCATCGAGCAGAACCTCCACAAGCTCGCCGTGGCCGAGACCATCGACAACGGCAAGCCGCTGCGCGAAACGCTCGCCGCCGACATCCCGCTCGCCGCCGACCACTTCCGCTATTTCGCGGGCTGCGTGCGCGCGCAGGAAGGCGGCATCTCCGAGATCGATCACGATACGGTCGCGTATCACTTCCATGAGCCGCTGGGCGTGGTCGGCCAGATCATCCCGTGGAATTTCCCGATTCTCATGGCCGCGTGGAAGCTCGCGCCGGCGCTCGCGGCCGGCAACTGCGTGGTGCTCAAGCCCGCCGAGCAGACGCCCGCGTCGTTCCTCGTGCTCACCGAACTGATCCAGGACCTGCTGCCGGCCGGCGTGCTCAACGTGGTGAACGGCTTCGGCCTCGAAGCCGGCAAGCCGCTCGCCTCGAACAAGCGCATCGCCAAGATCGCCTTCACGGGCGAGACCACCACGGGCCGCCTCATCATGCAGTACGCGAGCCAGAACATCATTCCCGTGACGCTGGAGCTGGGCGGCAAGAGCCCGAACATCTTCTTCGCCGACGTGCTCGACCACGACGACAGCTATTTCGACAAGGCGCTCGAAGGCTTCGCGATGTTCGCGCTCAACCAGGGCGAGGTGTGCACCTGCCCGTCGCGTGTGCTCATCGACGAGAAGATCTATGACCGCTTCATGGAGCGTGCGCTCAAGCGCGTCGCGGCGATCCAGCAGGGTCACCCGCTCGACACGAAGACGATGATCGGCGCGCAGGCCTCGCAGGAGCAGCTCGAGAAGATCCTCTCGTATATCGACCTCGGCAAGCAGGAAGGCGCGCAGTGCCTGATCGGCGGCGAGCGCAACAGCCTCACCGGCGAACTCGGCGACGGCTATTACGTGAAGCCCACCGTCTTCCGTGGCCACAACAAGATGCGCATCTTCCAGGAAGAGATTTTCGGACCCGTGGTGTCCGTCACGACCTTCAAGACCGAAGAGCAAGCCCTCGAAATCGCCAACGACACGCTCTACGGCCTCGGTGCAGGCGTGTGGACGCGCGACGGCACGCGAGCCTACCGCTTCGGCCGCGCGATCCAGGCGGGGCGCGTGTGGACCAACTGCTACCACGCTTACCCGGCGCACGCGGCGTTCGGCGGCTACAAGCAGTCGGGCATCGGGCGCGAGAACCACAAGATGATGCTCGACCACTACCAGCAGACGAAGAACCTGCTCGTGAGCTATAGCGAGCAGCCGCTCGGGTTCTTCTGATCGCACGGTGTGCCCTGTGCGTCGCGCGCGGCGTTTTGCGGTCGAGCAGCCGCAGCCGCGCGCGACGCCTCCGTCATTGCACCTTGAGAGGAGCCTCACGACATGGTCGAACGCGTTACCGCCACACCGGCCGCGCTCGCGCTGATCGAGCAGTTGGCGCGCGAGCACGGGTCCCTGCTCTTTCACCAGTCGGGCGGCTGCTGCGACGGCAGCGCGCCCATGTGCTTTCCCGTCGGCGAGTTCATGGTCGGCAATGCCGACGTGCAGTTGGGAGAAATCGGCGGGATGCCGTTCTATATGACCCAGGCGCAGTTTGAATACTGGCAGCACACCCAGCTCATCATCGACGCCGTGCCAGGCAACGGCGGCATGTTTTCGCTCGAACGACCCACGGGCCTGCGCTTTCTCACGCGCTCGCGGCTCTACGACGACGAAGAGAACGCGTGGCTCGAGGCGCATCCGGTGACGCGCGTGAGCTTGTGAGGTTCGAGCGCCCGGCACGCCAGGGACGTCGCACGGAGCGTGGTGCTATCTTGGTCCGCAGGCGCTGCGCATTCGCGCGGCCATCGCACCAGGAGACGCCATCATGCAAAACCACGACGTGAAACTCCTCACCCTCGAGCCGATGGACCTGCTCGCCGTCAGCCACGTGGGTCCGTACATGAAGATCGGCGACGCGTTCTACACGCTCGCGCAATGGCTCGGCGAGCGCAACGTGCGCACGTCGGGCTCGAAGATGGTCGGCATCTATTACGACGATCCCAATACGGTCGACGAGTCGAAGCTGCGCTCAAAGGCGGCGCTGCATCTGGGGCACGAAACCGATGTGGAGGTCGTGGCGCCGGTCGAGAAGTTCCAGCTGCGCGGCGGCGAGCACGCGATGGTGCTGTACAAGGGGCCGTATCAAGGGCTGGGCCAGGTGTGGATGTGGTTTTACAACGAAGGGTTGAATAAGCTCGGACGCACGCCGGACTTTTCGGCGCCATCGTTCGAGGTTTATCTGAATACGCCCGATGAGGCAGCGCCGGATGACCTGAAGACGGAGCTTTATATCCCCCTCGCATGAGGTATGCGATTCGCACGGGTTGAACGATGCCGCCGGGCTGTCTTACGGCGGCATCTTCGTTTCCGGTGCGAGGATTCTAAGGTTTTAATAACGTATGTATACGTAAACGTAGTAATAGTTAACAAGCCCCTGGGTATTCTGTGGATAACCCCGGAAAACTATTGAGTAAACAAGGCTGTGGAAAAACCATAACCTTGCGGGCGTTAACGGGACAACGCCAGGTTGCTGCTGGCAACTTTTCCACAGTTTGCGTGCAGGCGAAGTTATCCCCGATTCATGCACAGTGATTTCCGGGGGTTTTCCGGCGGTTATCCGCTGGGGGCTGTGGATAGTGCAGAACGCGAATTCCTGCTGTCTTCCAGACGAAAAAATAGCGCCTCTATGGGCGCTGTTTCGTTAGTGAAAATCGCGATGTTGAATCGGACCTCGCAATCTCGAATTTACGGTCTATAACTTCTGCGAGTGGGCCAGTGGTGACTGTTGATCAAATTGCGCCATGGCCCGAGTGTCGCTCGAAAAGGTGAAATAGTAAGAATCGCGAAGGCCATCGAGGCCTGCTCCGTCACTCATGGAGGCGCCGGATGAAACGCCGTGAACTGCTGGCCGCGCTGGCTGCGGGCGCAATGACCCAGGTTTCCACCGGCCAGGCACAGGCGAGCCCGGCGAAGTACACCGACGAGATCGAACTGCCCAAGCCCAAAGTCTCCGGCACGGTCTCTCTCGAGGATGCCATCCAGCGGCGCAGGTCCGTGCGCAGGTTCCGCTCCGACGCGCTGCCTGTCGAGACCATCGGCCAGCTGCTGTGGGCCGGCCAGGGCATCACCAGCCCGGACGGCAAGCGCGCGGCACCTTCGGCCGGCGCCTTGTATGCGCTTGAACTCTACATGGTGACGGCAGCTGAGGTGATGCACTACGTGCCTCAAGGCCACCGCGCGCAGACGCGAGCGACGCCCGATATGCGCCCCAAGCTGCAAGCGCTTGCACTCAACCAGGCGTCTGTCGGGGCGGCGCCAGCCTTGATCGTGGTGGCTGCCGATCCCGGCCGGCTCAAGCAGCGGTATGGGGGGAGAGCCGGCGTGTATAGCGACCTGGAGGCCGGGCACGCCGCCCAGAACATGCTGCTGCAGGCCGCTGCGCTCGGGCTCGTCGCCGTGCCCGTGGGCGCGGTCGATGGGCCGCAGGCAGCGCACGCGCTCGGTTTGCCTGCCGGGCAGAGCGTCGTCTATGTCATCCCGGTGGGGTTACCGGTTTGAGTTGCGGCGTGCGGCCGTACAAAAAACAAACGCCCGGGAAACCGGGCGTTTGTTGTTCAATGACAGCAGCAGACGATCAAACGTCGATATTCCCCGCCCGCAGCGCATTGCTTTCGATAAACGCGCGACGCGGTTCGACATCGTCACCCATGAGCGTCGTGAAAATGCCATCGGCGGCGATCGCGTCCTCGATCTGCACGCGCAGCAGACGGCGCACCGTCGGGTCCATCGTCGTTTCCCACAGCTGCCCGGGGTTCATCTCGCCAAGCCCCTTATAGCGCTGCTTCGACACGTTGCGCTCGGCGTCGGCGATCAGCCACTTCATCGCGCTCTTGAAGTCGTTCACGGCCATGCTGCGCTCGCCGCGCTTGATCACGGCGTTTTTGCCGATCAAGCCCTTGAAGGTATTGGCCGTGTTCACGAGCTGCTGATAGTCGGCGGTGAGCTGGAACTCCTCGTCGATCACCGAGACCTTCACGTTGCCGTGATGGCGGCGCTCCACGCGCAGCGAACGTTGCTCGCGCACCTGATCGTACATCGGCACCACGCTCACTTCAGGCTTGAGCGGATCGTCGCGCAGCTGCGCTTCGAGCGCACGCGCCGAAGCCTCGGTCGAGGCTTCGCTCGACAGGTCGATCGCCACGCCGTCCATGATCGCTTCGAGCGCGCGCTCGTCGTACAGACGCGACAGACGATCCACCACGCCGCGCGCAAGCTGGTACGAGCGCGCGAGTTCGCCGAGCGCGTCGCCGGAGATCGGCGTGGCGCCCTCGTTCGGCACGAGCTCCGAGCCTTGCAGCGCGAGGCGCAGCATATGCGCGTTGAGCTCCGAATCATCCTTGAGATACCGCTCGTCCTTACCGGCCTTGAGCTTGTACAGCGGCGGCTGCGCGATATACACGTAGCCGCGCTCGATCATCTCCGGCATCTGGCGATAGAAGAACGTGAGCAGCAGCGTGCGGATGTGCGCGCCGTCCACGTCCGCGTCGGTCATGATGATGATGCGGTGATAGCGCAGCTTGTCGAGGTTGTAGTCGTCCTTGCCGATGCCGCAGCCGAGCGCGGTGATCAGCGTGACGATCTGCTCGGAAGACAGCAGCTTGTCGTAGCGGGCCTTCTCGACGTTCAGCACCTTGCCGCGCAGCGGCAGGATCGCCTGGAACTTGCGATCGCGGCCTTGCTTGGCCGAGCCGCCTGCCGAATCGCCCTCGACGATATAGACCTCCGACTTCGCCGGATCCTTTTCCTGGCAGTCCGCGAGCTTGCCCGGCAGGCCCACGCCGTCGAGCACGCCTTTGCGGCGCGTCATTTCGCGCGCCTTGCGCGCAGCGTCACGCGCACGTGCGGCGTCGACGATCTTGCCGCAAATGGTCTTCGCGTCGTTCGGCGTTTCGAGCAGGAACTCTTCGAGCGCCTTCGCCACGACGTCTTCGACCGGCGCGCGCACTTCCGAGGAAACCAGCTTGTCCTTCGTCTGCGAGCTGAACTTCGGCTCCGGCACCTTCACCGAAAGTACGCACGACAAACCTTCGCGCATGTCGTCGCCCGAGGTTTCCACCTTGGCCTTCTTGGCGATTTCGTTGTCGGCGATGTACTTGTTGATCACGCGCGTCATCGCCGCGCGCAGGCCGGTCAAGTGCGTGCCGCCGTCGCGCTGCGGGATGTTGTTCGTGAAGCACAGCACGCTTTCGTTGTAGCTGTCGTTCCACTGCATCGCCACTTCGACGCCCACGCCTTCCTTCTCGCCCGAGATGTAGAAGATGTTCGGGTGCAGGACCTGCTTGGCCTTGTTGATGTACTCGACAAAGCCCTTCACGCCGCCCGCGAAGGCGAAGTCGTCTTCCTTGCCGGTGCGCTGATCGGTCAGGCGAATGCGCACGCCGTTGTTCAGGAACGAGAGTTCGCGAATGCGCTTGGCGAGAATGTCGTAGTGATATTCGACGCTGCCGAAGATCGTCTCGTCGGCCATGAAGTGCACTTCGGTGCCGCGATTTTCCGTGTCGCCGAGCACTTGCATCGGCGAGATCGCGTGGCCGTCGCGCTCTTCGAGGATGCGGTTCTGCGGCACGCCACGGTGGAATTCCATGAAGTGCTTCTTGCCGTTGCGGCGCACGGTGAGGCGCAGGAAGCTCGAAAGCGCGTTCACGCACGACACGCCCACGCCGTGCAGGCCGCCCGAGACCTTGTAGCTGTTCTGGTCGAACTTGCCGCCCGCGTGCAGTTCCGTCATCACGATTTCGGCGGCGCTGCGCTTCGGATCGTGCTTGTCGTCCATCTTCACGTCCGTGGGAATGCCGCGGCCGTTGTCGGTGACGGAGATGGAGTTGTCCGCGTGGATCACCACGTGGATGTCGTTGCAGTAGCCGGCGAGGGCTTCGTCGATCGAGTTGTCCAGCACTTCGAAGACGAGGTGGTGCAGACCGGTGCCGTCCGACGTGTCGCCGATGTACATCCCGGGGCGCTTGCGCACGGCCTCCAGACCTTCGAGGATCTGGATCGACGAGGCGCCGTAGCTGTTGTCGGGTTGCGAGTTGTTCGTATCAGTCATGGAATTTTCCGGTTCTGCGTACTGCCTGTGTTACTGCTCGAGACTCTTTCAAAAAGCCATAAAAACGCCAAAGGGGCGCAGCGCCCCCTGGTGTTCTTCTTCTGTCGCGCTTTTTAGATGCGCATCGGCATCACCACGTACTTGAATTCCTCGTTCTCGGGAATCGTGATGAGCGCGCTGGAGCTGGCGTCGCCGAGGCTCACTTCCAGCGTGTCGACCTTCAGGTTCGCGAGTACGTCGAGCAGATACGTGACGTTGAACCCGATGTCGATGGTGTCGCCCTGGTAGGCGATTTCCAGCTCTTCCTGCGCCTCTTCCTGGTCGGCGTTGGTCGACATGATCTTGAGCTGGCCCGGCTCGATGATGCAGCGCACGCCCTTGAACTTGTCGGACGTGAGAATCGCCGCGCGTTGCAGCGAGCGTTGCAGTTCTTCGCGGCCGATCTGGAAGGTGTTCTTGTGCGCCTTCGGGATCACGCGCTGGAAGTCGGGGAACTTGCCTTCCACGAGCTTCGAGACGAGCTCGACCTGGCCGAACGTGAACTTCACCTGGGTCGAACCGATGTCGATCTTCAGCACGTCGTCGATGTCTTCGAGCAGGCGCTGGAGTTCGAGAATGGTCTTGCGCGGGATGATGACTTCCTGGCGCGCGAACGAGCCTTCGATCTTCATCGACGAGAACGCGAGGCGGTGGCCGTCGGTGGCGACTGCCATGAGCTGGTCGCCGTCCACGACGAGCAGCATGCCGTTCAGGTAGTAACGGATGTCCTGCTGCGCCATGGCGAAATACACCATGCCGAGCAACTGGCGGAACGTCTTCTGCGGCACCGCGAGGTTCGCGCCGAAGTCCTTCGCCTGCGCCACCGTGGGGAACTCGTCCGCGGCGAGCGTCTGCAGGGCGAAGCGGCTCTTGCCCGACTGCACCGTGAGGCGCTTGTCCGCGAGCGTGAGCGTGACCTGGCCGTCGGGCATCGCGCGCAGGATGTCGAGCAGCTTGCGCGCGGCGACGGTCGTGGCAACCTGGTCGTTGCCAACGCCGAAGTCGGCGGTCGTGGTGATCTGCAACTCGAGGTCGGTCGACAGGAACGAGACGTCGGAACCGGTTTTGGTGATCAGCAGATTGGCGAGGATCGGCAACGTGTGGCGGCGTTCGACAATGCCGCTCACCGTTTGCAGCGGCCTCAGCAGGTTATCGCGTTCGGTCTTGACCAGTTGCATAGAGTTCCTTCGTTGATGTGACGGACTGCGCGCCCGCCTGGCGCCGGTTTTGCCGACGTGACCCCACGAATGTCACGCGGCTTTGGCGCCGCTCAGGCGGTTGATGCAGCACAGGCCGCGGCGTGGTTCCCGCCCCGGACCGCCGGGCGGTTAAACCCATATTGTGCCTGAAAACGGACCACTTCCCTAAATTGGGGGCGATCCGCGAAATAAACAAGGCAAACCTTTCGGGATGCGACGTCCGCCCCGCCATTCCGTTGCCGCCTGATGCGTATTACCCCTTCAGCGTCTGCTCGAGCACGTGCAGCTCATGATTGAGCTGGGCGTCCTTGGTGCGTTCGTCGGCGATCTTGCGCACGGCGTGCAACACCGTGGTGTGGTCGCGGCCGCCGAACAGCTCGCCGATTTCCGGCAGGCTCTTCTGCGTGAGCTCCTTGGCCAGATACATGGCGATCTGGCGCGGGCGCGCGATGTTCGCCGGGCGCTTTTTCGAATACATGTCGGCGACCTTGATGCTGTAGAAGTCCGCCACCGTCTTCTGGATGTTCTCGACCGAAATCTGGCGGTTCTGCACCGTCAGCAGGTCCTTGAGCGCTTCCTTGGTCAGCTCGATCGAGATCTCGCGGCCGTGGAACTTCGAATACGCGAGGATCTTGCGCAGCGCGCCTTCGAGTTCGCGCACGTTCGAGCGCAGGTGCTTCGCGACGAAGAACGCCACGTCCTCGTTCAGGCTCACGCCTTCCGATTGCGCCTTGCGCATCAGAATGGCCACGCGCATTTCGAGCTCGGGCGGCTCGATCGCTACGGTCAGGCCCGAGTCGAAGCGCGAGATCAGACGGTCGTCGATACCCGAGATTTCCTTCGGATAGGTATCGCTCGTGATGATCACCTGCGCCTTGTTGGCGACGAGCGCCTCGAACGCGTAGAAGAACTCTTCCTGGGTGCGCGACTTGCCCGAGAAGAACTGAATATCGTCGATCAGCAGCAGGTCGAGCGAGTGGTAGTAGCGCTTGAAGTCGTCGAACGCCTTGCGCTGGTAGGCCTTCACCACGTCGGACACATACTGCTCGGCGTGGATGTAGCGGATGCGCGCGCCCGGCTTGTCGAGCAGCAGCTGGTTGCCGATCGCGTGGATCAGGTGGGTCTTGCCGAGGCCCACGCCGCCGTAGAGGAACAGCGGGTTGTATGAGATGCCGGGGTTGTCGGCGACCTGGATGGCGGCCGCGCGCGCGAGCTGGTTCGCCTTACCCGTCACGAAGTTGTCGAACGTGAGCACCGGGTTGAGCTTCGAGCGCTCGTAGGTCGGGTCGGGCTCGCCACTCGAAGCGGCGGCGGCCGCGCCCTGGCCCGGACGCCATGTGCGGCGGCCGGCGGCGGCTTCGTTGGCGTCGAGGCTCGGCAGGTCGAGGTCGGCGGCGTCATCGGCGGTGGCCTGCGCGGCGGCGGCCGACGCGGCTTGCACCATGCCCGCGAGTCCCGTCCCGCCCGTCACGGCGGCCGGGTGCGGCGCGGCGGCTGCGCTCACGACCGACGCGGACGCCGGCGCGGCAGCCAGCGGGGCGCGCGATGCGGCGGCGGGTGCCGGTGCGACATGAGGCGCGCGCATGCCCGCCTTCGGGTCGAGGACGAACTGCACGTCGACGGGCGTTTGCCAGAAGTCGCGCGCCAGATCGGTGATCCGGCCCGAGAACTGACTCTTGACCCAGTCGAGCTTGAAACGGTTGGGAGCGGCTATCTGCAGCGTGTTCGCCGCAGCATCGAAGGCAACCGGGGCCAACGGTTTAATCCACGTCACGTACTGCTGGGGCGTTAGCTCACGCTCCAGTAGTGCGGAACAGTGTTGCCAGAATTCGTTCATCGAGTTGCTGTGGTCGTTTTGTTTGCATGCGTTGCGGTCGCTTCGCTCTTGTCGCACAGATGCGACGAGGCCCTGACGAGGCGACGGCAATGGCTCCGGAAGCCCGCGCGGCAAAGGTCTTGCGGCAAGCAGGCGGGCCGGAGCGGCATGCAGGATTCTTGGGATAGGCGAGATTCTAACGCCGAAATCCCCTCACCAGGAAGTTATCCACAGGGACGGATCAACGCACGCTCGTTCGTGCCCTCGCCGCGGCCGATGCAGGCGCTGCGCGCCCGTCCCGGAAGGTTCGATCGCCTAACCTATTGACGGCCAACGAAAAACCGGCTTAAATAGCGGGTTCCTCGAAAACCAATCCCTAGTACCACCGGCCATTGCCTTTTTCCGCGATGCTCGCCGCGGTCAAAACTCAACAGTGAGAGCAACATGAAACGTACTTTCCAACCTTCCGTTACCCGTCGCAAGCGTACCCACGGTTTCCGCGTGCGCATGAAGACCGCCGGTGGCCGCAAAGTGATCAACGCACGCCGTGCGAAGGGTCGCAAGCGCCTCGCCGTCTAAGTCGGGCAGCATCGCTATCAGCGAAATCACGGGTAGCGGCCCGCTCGCGAGCACGGCGAACAGGACGAACCTGGTAACTGATCGGGGCGTCATGCCGTCGCGAACGCAAGCCGCTTTTCCGAAAGCCGCAAGGCTACTGAAAACGGATGAGTTCTCATCCGTTTTTCGTTTGCGCCCCTGGCGCCGCACCGAGCACTTCGTCGTGTACGGCCGGCCCACCGGCAACGAGGCGCGGCTCGGACTCGTGATCGGCAAGAAGTACGCACCGCGCGCGGTCACGCGCAACCTGGTGCGCCGGATTGCCCGCGAAGCGTTTCGTGTGCGTCGTGCGCAGTTCGAAGGTTTCGACCTGCTGCTGCGCCTGCATACGAAGTTCGACCGCAAGGCGCTGCCGGGTGCGTCTTCGCCGGGGCTCAAAGCTTTGTGCCGCGGCGAGATCGAGACGCTGCTCGAAAAGGCCGCGCGCGAAGTCACGCGGCGTGGCGGCGCCGTGCCTGCGACATCTGCGCGCACCCCTTGCGCAACGCAGGCTGCGGCACCAACTGGGCAGGCAGCCGGGAAACCGGCGCAGGCCCAGGCCAGTAAAGATTTGCCGCCGGACGAGAGCAAGACCCGCGCATCATGAGCGGGGCGCGCGAGTCCGGCATATCCGACGTCGCCGCCGCGCAAGCGGCACGTGGTTCGTCATCGAACGCGGCGCAGCCAGGCCGCAACGCCATGCAAACGGTATTGATCGCACTGCTGCGTTTCTACAAGCTTGCCGTGAGTCCCCTCCTCGGCAGCCGGTGCCGTTTTTATCCTTCCTGTTCGGATTACGCACGCGAGGCAATCCAGTATCATGGCGCCGCGCGTGGGACTTACCTCGCCGCGCGGCGGCTGTGCCGCTGCCATCCGTTTTCGGCGGGCGGCGTCGATCTCGTCCCGCCTGCATCTCCGAAAAAGCGCTGACGCGCCATTCCATCGACACTGAGACAACGCATGGATATTAAACGCACCGTCCTATGGGTCATCTTCTTCATGTCAGCTGTCATGCTGTACGACAACTGGCAGCGCGACCATGGACGCCAGTCGATGTTCTTCCCGAACGCGACGCAAACGCAGACGCAAACCGCCGCGAGCGGCCCTGCGCCGGCTAGCGCCGCCAACGGCGCGTCCGACCTGCCGACGGCCGCCGCCGCCGCGGGCCAGGCGCCGACGAACACCGCCCAGCCGGCTGCAGCCGCAGCACAACTCGTTCACTTTCGCACCGACGTCTACGACGGCGTGATCGACACGCGCGGCGGCACGCTCGTGAAGCTTTCGCTCTTGAAGGAAAGCGCCGACGGCAAGGGTCCCGACCAGTACATCACGCTGTTCGACCACACCAACGACCACACGTACCTTGCGCGCACCGGCCTGCTCGGCGGCGACTTCCCGAACCACAACGACGTGTTCACGGCAGTCGAAGGCCCGCGCGAACTGACCGGCGACGCCAACTCCTTCCAGATCGCGCTGCAGTCGCCCGAGAAAGGCGGTGTGAAGGTCACCAAGACCTACACGTTCACGCGCGGCAGCTACGTGATCGGCGTGGACTGGAAGGTGCAGAACGTCAGCGGCGCGCCGGTTTCGCCCACGCTCTACATGGAAATCGTGCGTGACAGCCAGCCGGTCGAAACGCCGCGCTTCTCGCACACCTTCATCGGGCCGGCGGTTTACTCGAACGAGCATCACTTCCAGAAGATCACGTTCGGCGACATCGACAAGAACAAGGCCGACTTCGTGACCCAGGCCGATAACGGCTGGATCGCGATGGTGCAGCACTACTTCGCGACCGCGTGGATTCCGCAGCAAGGCGTCAAGCGCAGCATCTACGTCGAGAAGTTCGACAACTCGCTCTATCGCGTGGGCATGAAGCAGCCGCTCGGCACGATCGCACCGGGTGCGACGGACACCGTGCAGGCGCGCCTCTTCGCGGGTCCCCAGGAAGAGCGCATGCTCGAAGGCATCGCGCCGGGCCTGGAACTCGTGAAGGACTACGGCTGGGTGACGATCATCGCCAAGCCGCTCTTCTGGCTGCTCGAGAAGATCCACGGCTACGTGGGCAATTGGGGCTGGTCGATCGTGCTGCTCACGCTGCTCATCAAGGCCGTGTTCTTCCCGCTCTCCGCCGCCAGCTACAAGTCGATGGCGCGCATGAAGGAAATCACGCCGCGCATGCAGGCGCTGCGCGAGCGCTTCAAGAGCGACCCGCAGAAGATGAACGCGGCGCTCATGGAGCTCTACAAGACCGAGAAGGTGAACCCGTTCGGCGGCTGTCTGCCGGTGGTGATCCAGATCCCGGTGTTCATCTCGCTGTACTGGGTGCTGCTCTCGTCGGTGGAAATGCGCGGCGCGCCGTGGATTCTCTGGATTCACGACCTCTCGCAGCAGGATCCGTTCTTCATCCTGCCGGTGCTGATGGCCGTCTCGATGTTCGTGCAGACCAAGCTGAACCCGACGCCGCCGGACCCCGTCCAGGCGAAGATGATGATGTTCATGCCGATCGCGTTCTCGGTCATGTTCTTCTTCTTCCCGGCCGGCCTCGTGCTGTACTACGTCGTGAACAACGTGCTGTCGATCGCGCAGCAGTACTACATCACGCGCATGATGGGTAAGGGCAAGAAGAAGCTCGCCTGAGCGCCGGGGCGGCAGTGATGCCGCCACCTGAATCAAGGCTCGAAAAAAAGCCGTCCGGTGCGAACCGGACGGCTTTTTGCATGATCGGAGCGCCATTTCCTTGACGGCGCAGAGCGCAGCGTTCGGGTGTGCGCGTTAGCTCTTGTCCGCGTCGCCGTAGAATTGGGCGACCAGTTCTTGCACGAGATAGCGGTGATGGGCGCTGAGCGACTCGATCTTCGAGGCCAGTTCGAGCGTTTCCTCGGAAACTGGATATTTGCCGTCGGGCTTGCGTGGCCGCGGCACGCCGGCGCCTGCATTGCCCGGAGGCCCGTAGTGCAGCCAGTGGATGTCCACGTCGAACCATTTCGCGAGCGTCTCCAGCTTGTCCTGGGTGGGAATGGTGCGGCCGCTCAGCCACTTGTGAGCGGTTTGCGGCGAAACCGGATGCTCGCCGTGATGGCGCAGATTGAACCGGTTCGCCAGGTCGGTGCTGCCGCGCAGTTTTTCGGGCGCGCGCTTCATGGCGAACCTGAGACGTTCGGCAAAAGCGGCTTTTTCGTTGGAGGTCGGCATGGGCCAGATTGTGCAACCCGAAATCGCCGAAGATGACAACCAGTTAGGCTACATTTAGCGCGCATAAGTAAAAATTCACCTGCTTCTGGTTGCCGTATGACTTTGGTCGAGATCTCCACGAATTCGCTTGTGGCAAGACGTCGGCGAGATCCAGCGCCCGAATTCTCTGAAATCTGACAGAATTCCTTAAGACTAATCTTAGCTAAATTAAGATAAAGCGAGACGATTCTTAGCCGAGCTTCCAGCCGGAAAACGCTCTATCCGGCACGTTACAATGCCTCGCGTTTTGCGAGTGCTCGCAAGACCGCAGCGAGTCCCCGCACTCCATCCCGATTCCAGCCCTGCTCTACGGTCCGCCCATCATGCTCGCCACCGATACCGATCCCATCGTCGCCATTGCAACTGCGCCCGGACGCGGCGGGATTGGTGTCGTGCGCGTCTCAGCCGGCCGCGCCGGCGCGGCGGCGACCGCTGCGTTGATGCAGGCCCTCACGGGCCAGGAGCTGGTTGCGCGCCACGCGAGCTACGTACCGTTCCTCGACGGCGCCGGCACGGTGCTCGACCGGGGTATCGCGCTGTCGTTCCCCGCGCCGCATTCGTACACCGGCGAGCACGTACTCGAACTGCAGGGCCACGGCGGCCCGATCGTGCTGCAACTGGTTTTGCAGCGCTGCATCGAGGCCGGCCGCGAGTTCGGATTGCGCCTCGCCGAGCCTGGCGAATTTACGCGGCGCGCGTTCCTCAACGACAAACTCGATCTGGCCCAGGCGGAAGCCGTGGCCGACCTGATCGAGGCGAGCACCGAAGCGGCGGCGCGCTCGGCGGGCCGCTCACTCGATGGCGCGTTCTCGCGCGACATTCACGCGCTCGTGGACGACGTCGTGACGCTGCGCATGCTCGTGGAGGCGACGCTCGATTTTCCCGAGGAAGAGATCGACTTCCTCGAGGCCGCGGACGCCCGCGGCAAGCTCGCACGCATTCGCGAGCAGCTCGACCACGTGCTCTCCGAAGCGCGCCAGGGCGCGCTGCTACGCGAGGGTCTTTCGGTCGTGCTCGCGGGACAGCCCAACGTGGGCAAGTCGTCGCTGTTGAACGCGCTGGCAGGTGCGGAGCTCGCGATCGTGACGCCCGTGGCCGGCACGACGCGCGACAAGATTTCCCAGACCATCCAGGTCGAAGGCATTCCGCTGCATGTCATCGACACGGCAGGTTTGCGCGACACGGAGGACGAGGTCGAGAAGATCGGCATCGAGCGCACGTGGAGCGAGATCGGCCGCGCAGACGTGGTGCTGCATCTGCTCGATGCGCGCACGGGTATGAACGCTGAAGACGAGGTGATCGCCGCGCGCTTTCCCGCCGGTGTGCCGGTCGTACGCGTGCTCAACAAGACCGACCTGACCGGTGTGCCGCCCGAAGTGGCGAAGCGTCGTGCCGAGAACGGCAGCGATGTTTGCGAGTTGCGTCTTTCGGCGAAACAGGGCGACGGTGTCGGCCTGCTGCGCGCCGAGCTGCTGCGCATTGCGGGTTGGCAGGCGGACGCGCAGAGTGTCTATCTCGCGCGCGAGCGCCATCTCATCGCGCTGCGTGCGGCGCGCGAGCATCTCGCACAGGCGGCGGCGCATGCCGACCAGAATTCTCAATTGCTCGACCTGTTCGCCGAAGAGCTGCGGCTCGCCCAGGAGTCGCTGAATTCGATTACCGGCGAATTCACGTCCGATGACCTGCTGGGGGTGATTTTCAGCCGCTTTTGTATCGGGAAGTAACCCGCAAGCGCGCACCGCCCCACCCCATTCTTCTTCAGCCTGGAACAATCCCTTCGAAGGCCGAGGGTTAACCCTCGGCGGCAATCCTCCTAGACTTTCGCTCATCGGATGCAGACACGTTGTCGCACCGAATCAAAAGCCAAAGGAGGTAGTTAGCATGAAGTCCCTGATCCAGACCGTAGCCGTTGCCGTTGCACTCGTGGTGCCGATGGCATCGTTCGCGCAATCGAATGCGCCCGTGACCCGCGCCCAGGTGCGCGCCGAGCTCGAGCAGCTCGCGAAGGCGGGCTGGCATCCGGGCGCAGGGGCGGACCCGCACTACCCCGACGATCTTCTCGCAGCCGAAGCCAAGGTAGCCGCCGCGAACGGCGCAACGAGCGGCTATGGCGGCGTGGCAGCCGGCAACTCGGATGCAGGCCGCCCGGCGGTGCCCAAGGCCGACTGGAACGCGATGTATAACCATCCGTAACACGGCAATACTGCTGAAACGCTTGCGAAGATCCCGCGCAGGCGTTTCGCATACCTGAACGAATACCTCCGCCGTCGTTGACGTGACGGCTTCGCTCGGGCCTTCGGGCCTGGGCGCTTTTTCCAGCGACCGTCGAGCAAACTGGCGACGCTGCTCAAAAGCAAAGCTTGTTCAGCCTCATCTCTGCGCACTACGAGCTAACTGCCAGGTCATTTAGTTCGTAGTGCGATCTATCAAGCAGCCCCCAAGCAGTCAATTGCTTTGTGCGGGCCTCGACGCTTTCGCTCGCTGACACGCCCCTGTCTCACTCCATAAGCGCCCAGCGGCCGCTGTGTGCGGTTGTAATTTGTGGACACACATCGTTGCTTTTCCAAACCCTTGCCGCGGCGTGGCTCGTCGACAATCAGTGGCATAGGAGAACGACGATGAAAACACTCTTCTGCGTTATTGCTCTGGTTGGCTTGTCGGCTGGCCTCACCGGTTGTGTGGTGGCGCCGCCGTATGCGTACGCGCCTGCGCCGGCCTACGGCTATGGCTATGCGCCGGGCTACTATGCGGCGCCGTCGGTGGATATCGGGGTTGGCGTGGGCGGCTATTACGGCCACGGCTGGCGACGTTAAGGGGACCGTAACAAGCCGTCTGAAAGGTTGAGGCCTGACCTTTGAACTTGACCTATCCGATGTGATAGCTGGACACGCGCCGCCGCCGAATTAAAGTGGCGAGACACGTTTTCACAAGACGTTGGACCAGCGCACGGGGGCAACCATGAGATTCATCGACGACGAGATCGCGCATATCACGCGCGCGATGGCACCCTCGTTAGCCGCTGGCACGACGCCGGCCGTCTTTTCATTCGATTACTGGTACACGCGCCTGTGCGCGTTGCTCGACCTCGTCCAGATTACGCCGTCCCAGTTCCGCACCGTCGACGCGCTCATGGTCGAGCTCGAATCGCGTCGGGCTGCGAGCGGCGCAACGGTGCGCGAGGCGCTGGCCGCCTGACACACCGGTTCACACGTTTGCTTTGCGCGCGCCCCGCGCCGCGAATTCCCGCTTAACCTCGCCATGTCACCCGAGCATGGATTAGCCCGCGCAAGCGGGCTTTTTTCTTTTTTGGCGCTCGCCAACGGGCTGGCAGACGTAAAAAGACCGCGGCAGGGGCCGCGGTCAAGAGCTTGCCATTAGGCATCCTACGCGGCGCCGAGGGTTAGTCGCCGCCATATCATTCTCGCGGCTCGCACAAGGCGCAGCAACGCTTTGCGCCCCGATTTGACAATCCTTAACGTTCCGGCCGACCCGGCGCGCGCTCTTGAAAACGTCGCGCGCCCCCTGCATGTACAGCCCACTTTTTTCGGAGATTCAGATCGTGGGCAGACGACCTTCCTTCATTGACGATCTGGCTCGCGGCGTCCCTCCCGACGGCGCGGGCCAGCGCCCGGGCTTCGACGACGACGCGCTCCTCGACGCCTATTCGCGCACCGTGATCGGCGCGCTGGAGCGCGTGCAGCCCGCCGTCGCGCATATTGCCGTCGAGCGCCGCGCATCGGGCCAGGCGCCCGCGCGCGGCGGCAGCGGCTCGGGCTTCCTGTTCACGCCCGACGGCTACTTGCTGACGAACAGCCACGTCGTGCATGGCGCCAGCAAGCTGAGCGTGACGCTCGCGGACGGCACGACGCAGAGTGCCGACCTCGTCGGCGACGACCCGAGCACGGATCTCGCCGTGCTGCGTATCGGCGCGGCAGAGGCGCTGCCGCACGCGCAGCTCGGCGATTCGGCGGGCCTGCGTGTCGGGCAGATCGCGATCGCCGTGGGCAGCCCGCTCGGCCTCGCGCAAACGGTGACGACGGGCGTCGTGTCGGCGCTCGGCCGCTCGCTGCGCTCGGAGTCCGGCCGCATGATCTACGACGTGATCCAGACCGACGCCGCGCTCAATCCGGGCAACTCGGGCGGGCCGCTCATCAATTCGGCCGGTCAGGTGATCGGCGTGAATACGGCGATCATTCCGGGTGCGCAGGCCATCTGCTTCGCCACGGCCATCGACACGGCAAAGTGGGTCATCACGCAGCTCTTCGCGCACGGCCGGGTGCGGCGCGCCTATATCGGCATTGCCGGCACCACGGTGCCGATCGCGCGCAAGGTTCAGCGTTACTTCGACTTGAGCACGACCACCGGCGTGCGGGTGATGGAGATCGTCAAGGGCAGTCCCGCTGCGCTGGGCGGTCTGCGCACGGACGACACGATCGTGACGATCGATGGCGTGCCGGTCGACGGTATCGACACGCTGCAACGTCTCTTCGACGTTTCGCGCATTGATCGCGCGGTGGAAATCGGCGTGATCCGCTTGACGCAGCGACTCAATCTGAGGGTGACGCCCGTCGAGCAGACGGGCTAGGCGCGAGGAGCAACCGGGGTGATCGGCGGCGCACCGTCGCGTGCGCCGCTTCAGGCATTACCAGCCGCCGCCGGGCTGGGCATAGCCCGGCTGTTGTCCGTAGCCGGGCTGCGCGTAGCCGTCGTCATATTGCGGCGGCGGCGGTGCAGGCTGGGCCGGTGCGCAGGGCACGTAGCGGCCCGAATACTGGTCGTAACACGCCGCGCCGGCCGGGGCGGCGACATAAACCGGTGCCGGCTCGGCATACACGGGCGCGGGCTGCACATAGGCCGGCTGAGCCGGGTAGGCCACCGCCGGGCCGCTGTTGAGCACGGCGCCGACCGCGGCGCCAATCAACGCGCCGCCAACCAGCGCACCCACCACGTCACCGCCGTGATCGTGCGCGCTCGCGGGGCCAGCTGCCACCGCACACCCCGCCAGCACCAAAACGGCTGCCATCTTTCGCATGTCGTTCTCCCTGAGAACCTTTGAAAACATGCGAGCGATTGTCAGCCCGATTGCTGGATACAGGTGCTGCAAGTGGTAACGCGGAATTACGGGGGGTGTGGCTTGCCGGCGCGCGCTGGCCGGGAGCGAGTCCCGTCAGCGTGCGTGCTCGCCGTCGTGCGCGTCTGCCTCGTGTGTGCGCGGCGTGCTACCGCGCTGCCCGGCAGACGGACAGAGAAGGGTGAGCGCGATGGATAGCACCATCAGCACGAACAAGGCGACGAAGTACGCCATCCAGGAGAACTCGAAATCCACGAGTGCCACCCATGTGCTTCGGCGCGTTCATCCGCGCGATGCGTGCTCCCGCTCAGTGATGCAGGAAGCTGCGTAGCGGATGACGCCAGTCCATATGATGTCCGTCTCCCGCTTCTACGCGCTGTCGATGCTCCTCGAGGATTTCGTCGGAAAACAGGAAGACGACAATGACAAGGGGAATCACCAGAAACGCGCCCAGTATTACGTGTTCGATCACGATTACCTCCTGGTTGTCAAGCGGTTTGCAATTGCATTGTAGCCAAGACGCGACAGTTTGCACATTGGGCGCGCACTGAAGCTTGAAAACAATGTTCGCCAACCATCACAACCCGCGCTGAGCAGCCTGCGTGCCCGGTTTGCGGCGGGGTTCGCAGGGCTCGGGACGTGCCCCGCATCAAGCTCGCCGTCGATCCGGTTGCGCCGCTTACGCCGCCGACTTTCTCCAGGCGGCGGCAAAGAGCCCGGCGCCGATGAGCAGCGTGCCGCCCGTACGATTGACCGCGCGCTGTACGCGCGGGCTGCGCACGACCTGGCGCGCGGCCGCCGCGAGCAGCGCGTAGGCGAGCGCGTTGAGCGTCGCCAGCACGATGAAGGTGGCTTCGAACACGACGATCTGCGGCGTCATGGCCAGATGCGGATCGATGAACTGCGGCACGAACGCGACGAAGAAAATGATGCTCTTCGGGTTGAGCGCGGTGACGGCGTACGCATGCGCGAAGATGCGGCCGGTGCGGGTCTCGGAGGTGTCCGGCGCGTCGCCAACGCCAACGGGCGCGCGCCAGAGCTTCACGCCCAGATAGATCAGATAGGCGGCGCCGATCCATTTGAGCACCGAGAACAGCGTGGCGGAAGCCGCGAGGATCACGCCGAGTCCGAGCATGGAAGCGGTCATCGCCGTGAAGTCGCCGAGCGCGACGCCGGCCGTGGTAGCGAGCGCGTAGCGACGGCCGTGGCCAAGCGCGTAGGAAACGACGAGCAGTACGGTCGGGCCGGGAATGGCCACGAGAATGGCCGACGCGACCGCGAACGGCAGCCAGTGAGCGAAAGTCATGGGGTTCCTCCATTGGGAAGCCCGATTTATCCACGAACTTTTGCCGTATGCAAGCGGGGCGCGCGGGTTCGTTTCGAGAGGCTCATGGAGCATCTGGCATCGTTTTTATTCTGTCGCCAATCCATTAATGCGCGCGTTTCCAGTTGGCGCTTACGGGACTTTAGGTGCGCCGCGTCATTGGTCGCCTGGCGAGCTATTAAACCGTTTAAATCAAAGCGGGCTTGATTTCCCTATCCTGGCTATAACCGGCTGCGCCTTGTCGGATAAGGCGCGGGACGATGTAATCGATGCTTCGGAGTGCTGCTGGACGCCCTTTAGCGCCAGGCTGAAAGACATAACGGCACTCGACACCATGCTGCAAGCCTCCATGACTGTTGCGAACGCACACAAGTCGGGCTTGCAGTCTTTCGGCAGTTTTCTATGTTTAAAGACGCGGGTGAGGCATGAGAGTTAAATACATAGCTAACCTGAGTAAAAACCCGCAGGAGGCAATCATGAAAAAGCTAACCGGTATGGTCGTCGCGGCGGCCAGCCTCGCTTGCGTCGTCGCGGTTCAGGCTCAGGATGTGAGTGTCAAGCCGCAGCAAACGGTGCAGCTCAAGCCGGGCTCCTATGGCTGCCTCACGAAAGACAAGCTCGACGCCGTCGCGCTTCACGAGCAGGCCGGCGAGCATCAGCAGATGCAGGAATACTTCACGGGATTCCAGTGTCTGTCCACGCCCGACAACCAGTCGTTCCGCGTCGTACAGGTGGTGGGCCACGACGTCGAGTTCGTCAACGCCGCGAACGGCGACGAGCAAGGTCTCTGGACCACGGACCGCTTCATCAAGCAGTAAGCTCCCAACGCGCCTCTCGACATGGCCCGACGCACGTGCGCCGGGCCATCGTGCTTGCCGGGCGCGCGGCCGTGACGCGATGCAACTCGCCGCGCGCCGCTGTCAAACCCCCGTCATTTTCCCGTCAGACCATCCGCATTGCATCGCGCACCGCAGCGACGCGCGCTGCGCGTCCATTCGACCGGCACGTGGCTTGCTAGAAACTTCGCTATCATGTGCGGCTTTCGCAAGACCGGAATTCGGTATGGCACTCAAATCGACCATCTACAAGGCAGAACTGCAGATCGCGGACATGGACCGGCATTACTACGCCGACCATGCGCTCACGATCGCGCGCCATCCGTCCGAAACCGACGACCGCATGATGGTCCGCATCGCGGCGTTCGCGCTGTTTGCAGGCGAGCGGCTCGAATTCTGCAAGGGCCTGTCCGATACGGACGAGCCCGACCTCTGGTGCAAGGACTACACGGGCGCGATCGAAACGTGGATCGAGGTTGGCCAGCCCGACGAGCGCCGCATCGCCAAGGCAAGCGGGCGCGCGGGCGAGGTCATCGTGATCGCCTACGGCGGACGCACCTCCGACATCTGGTGGCAAGGCGTGCGCAACAAGGTCGAGCGCCTGCGCAACGTGACGGTCTGGTCGCTGGGCGAGAGCGTTGCCGCGTCGCTCGGCGCGCTGGCCGAGCGCACCATGCGCCTGCAATGCACGGTGCAGGACGGCGCGGCGTGGATCGGCAATACGAGCGCCGAGCCAGTGGCAGTCGAATGGAGCGTGTTCAAGGCGCCCGAGAACGTCTGAAAGCCGGCTGTGCGCCCTCAAGCGTGCGGCGGCCCCTTGAGTTCCACCATGTTGCCCTCCGGGTCGAACAGATACAGCGACGGCCCCAAACCCTCCGCCCCATAGCGCTCGACCGCATTGCCGGGACGCGCGCCATGCTGCGTCAGATGTGACGTCAGCGCCTCGGCGTCGAACGGCTCCACGCGCAGACAAAGATGATCCATGTTGCCGCTCGCGCCAGCCGGCGCTGCGCCGGAACCCCGGTCGAGCGGGCCGCCGATCGACACGAGATCGATCAGCGAGCGCCCCGCGCGCAACTGCATCAGGCCGAGATCGCGCTGTTCACGCTCCGGCTGGCAACCGAGTACTTCGCAATAGAAACGCGTCATGGCGGCCACATCGGCCGCCCGGATAACGACGTGATCGATTTCGCGAATCTGGATCCGCATGGCGTCCTCGAGGTCGTGCTGAGAATCTCATGATGAACCTGTGCAAGCCGGGCTGCGCAGAAGGCGCGCATCTCAGCGAGCCTTGCGAACCGGAATCGCGGGCAGCAGAACCGTGGGAACCGGCGGAAAATAGCTTCAGGCTCTGAGGCGAGGGACGCGCCGCGGGTGGGGCGAGTTGACGTAGGGAAACGCTGGACGAAAAAAAGCCCGCTGCATTGAGCGGGCTTAATCCATATCAGGAGGAGACATGGAGGAGACAGGAACCACTATACCGAGTCGGCTGTCGCGACGCAACAACTTTTTAAGGGAAAACCCGCAAAGTTGCCATTTTGTCGCACGGGAATCGGCAAGACGCCACCAGGGATTCACCGAAGGCCATAAAAGTGCCCGATCATGGCGCATTCACGGCACAAGTCGACCGCAATGACAGCGCAAGATCCGGCGCGCCGTCGTCCGTACGCGAAGTTAGAGTAAGGGCATACAGACAGGCACTTCGAGGAGCCTCAAATGTGCGCCGTCCCTGCAATGAAACCAGCGATGAAACCCGCCAAACCCAGCCAGACGCCAGACAGCGAGTGGACGAACGACGCCGACCGCTGGCAAGCCGTCACGTCGCGCGACGCCCGCGCCGACGGCGCGTTCTTCTACGCCGTGCGCACCACCGGCGTGTTCTGCCGCCCCTCGTGCGCGTCGCGGCTGCCGCGCCGCGAGAACATCGAATTCTTCGCCGAGGCCGACGACGCGCGCGCCGCCGGCTATCGCGAATGCAAGCGCTGCCGCCCGGGCGGCCTGCCGCGCGAGCTGGAAATCGTGCGGCGCGCGTGTGCGGCGCTGGACGCCGACCCGCAAGAGCGGCTCACGCTCGCACAGCTGGGCGAAGCCGTGCACCTGAGCCCGTTTCACCTGCAGCGCCTTTTCAAGCGCGTGCTGGGCGTCTCGCCGCGCCAATACCAGGCGGCGCGCCGCGGGGCCGTGCTGCGCGACGCGCTCGGCGAGGGCGCCGACGTCACGCGTGCCAGCGCCGACGCGGGCTTCGGCTCGTCGTCGCGGCTCTATCACAGCGTGCCGGGCGAGCTGGGCATGGCGCCTTCCGCCTATCGCCGCAAGGGCGCGGGGCTGACGATCCACTACGCCGCCACGCCCACGCCGATCGGCTTCGTGCTCATCGCGGCAACGGAAAAGGGCATCTGCCGGATCGCGTTCGGCGACGATGCCGCGACGCTCACCGCCGCACTCACGGCCGATTTCGCGAACGCGCAGTGTACCGAGGACAAGGCCGCGATCGCGCCGTTCGCCGCGCAGATCGACGCCTATCTGCACGGCCGCCGCGAGCGTTTCGATCTGCCGCTCGACATTGCCGCGACGGCGTTCCAGCAGCGCGTCTGGGACGCGCTCCAGCGCATTCCCTACGGCGAGACGCGCAGCTACTCGCAGGTCGCCGAAACGCTCGGCGCACCGCGCGCAGTGCGGGCCGTGGCGAGTGCGTGCGCGTCGAATCCGGTGGCGCTGGCAATTCCGTGCCATCGCGTCGTGCAAAAGGGCGGCTCGCTCGCGGGTTATCGCTGGGGGCTCGAGCGCAAGGCGGCGCTGCTCGACGGCGAAGCACGCGCATCGCAAGGTGCGCAAAATGGCGCAAAAAACCTGAAAGGCACCCGTTCGACCTCGAACCGCGCCAACACGCCGGAGACCGCCACTTGAGCGCCATTGCCTCGCAATCCGCAGCACAACCCGAGGCGCCGACGCACAGCGCCACACTCGAACTGCCGTTTCGCGCGCCCTACGACTGGCCACGCGTGCTGCGCTTCTTCAGCGGCCGCGCAACGCCGGGCGTCGAGGCCGTGGAGGACGGCGCGTGGCTGCGCGCGATCGACTTCAACGGCGCGAGCGGCACGCTCGCCGTGCGCCGTCACGCGCGCAAGCATTGCCTCGTCGTGCAGATCGACGGACCCGTGAGCGCGCACGCGGCGGCACTCGCCGCGCCGCTCTCGCGCATGTTCGACCTGCATGCCGATCCCGCCGCCGTCGCCGCGCATCTGCGCAGCGACCCGTGGCTCGCGCCGCTCGTCGCGGCCGTGCCGGGGCTGCGCGTGCCCGGCGCCTGGTCCGGCTTCGAGCTCGTGGTGCGCGCGATCGTCGGCCAGCAGGTCAGCGTGAAAGCGGCGACGACGATCATCGGGCGCCTCGTCGAACGCGTGGGCAAGCGCATCGACGAGCATGCGCACGCGCGCACCGCGTGGCGCTTTCCGACGCCCGCCGCGCTCGCCGCCGCCGATCTCGCGGGCATCGGCATGCCGGGCAAACGCGTCGCCGCGCTGCAGGGCTTCGCGCAGGCCGTGGCGAGCGGCGCGGTGATCATCGAACGCGACTACGCGCAGAACGATCCAGACAAGCCGCGCCGCAAGCGTCAAAGCAGACGAATCGACGCGATTGCAGCCGAACCCGCCGACCTCGACGCCATGCGCGCCGCGCTGCTCGCATTGCCCGGCATCGGCCCCTGGACCGTCGAATACGTCGCGATGCGCGCATGGCGCGACGCGAACGCCTGGCCCGCGACCGATCTCGTGCTCATGCAGGCCATCGCGGCGCGCGACCCGGCGCTCGTGCGCGCGACCCAACAGCGCACCCGCACGGATGCATGGAGCCCGTGGCGCGCGTACGCGGCCATGCATTTGTGGAACGAAATCGCCGATCGCGCTGGCGCGGCGCGCGGCGGCTAGCGCGACGGAAGGCAGCGCAGGAAAGGGGGGCCATCACCGCGAGAAGCGCGCGCCGACGGGCCCAAACCCCGCCCGAGGCAGGCCCAAGCAGGTCTTTCGGCGAGATGTTAAAGTGCCCGCTACCGAAAAGAATCCCGGCCGGCGAATGTCAGTAACACTGCGCACAGCACTGCGCCGCCGGCCCGAGCCCGACTTGCCTCAATGTCAGACACGACCTCTACACGCACGAACGACGTTCTCGCACAGCGCCTTTCCGTGCTGGGCGACGGGCCACATCGCGGCGCGCTCACGCGCGGCCTGCGCGGCATCGAGAAGGAGAGCCTGCGCGTGACGCGCGACGGCCGTCTCGCCATGACGCCGCACGCGGCAGCGCTCGGTTCGGCGCTCACGCATCCGTCGCTGACCACCGACTATTCGGAAGCGCTGATCGAGATCATCACGCCCGCCGAACCCGATGCGTCGATCACGCTCGCGAAGCTCGACGAGCTGCATCGCTACGTCTATGCCGTACTCGCGCGTGACGGCGAGATGCTCTGGAACGAATCGATGCCGGGGCTCCTGCCCGACACCGACGACGGCATTCCCATCGCGCACTACGGCAGCTCGAACATCGGCCGCCTCAAGTACGTGTACCGCATGGGCCTCGCGCTGCGCTACGGCCGCACGATGCAGTGCATTGCCGGCATCCACTACAACTATTCGCTGAGCGAGGACGTGTGGCGCGTGCTGCATGCGCATCATCAGTCCACGGCCTCGCTCACCGACTATCAGTCGGAGCGCTACCTCGCGCTGATCCGCAATTTCCGCCGCACGAACTGGCTGCTCATGTACCTGTTCGGCGCCTCGCCCGCGCTCGACGCGCGCTTCCTGCGCGGCCGCGAGCACAAGCTCGAAACCTTCGACGCCGACACGCTCTATCTGCCGTACGCGACGAGCCTGCGCATGAGCGATCTCGGCTACTCGAACACGACGGGCCAGTCCGCCTTGCGCGCCGACTACGACACGCTGGCAGGCTATCTCGACGCGCTCGCGCAGGCCGTGAGCCAGCCGTATCCGCCCTACGAGGCGATCGGCACGCATCGCGACGGCGAGTGGGTGCAGATCAACACGAACGTGCTGCAGATCGAGAACGAGTTCTACTCAACGATCCGCCCCAAGCGCGTCACGCATCCGGGCGAGCGGCCGCTGCATGCGCTCGCCGCGCGCGGCGTGCAGTACGTCGAGGTGCGCTGCATGGACATCGACCCGTTCGAGTCGACCGGCATCTCGCTCGAGACCGCACGGTTCCTCGACGCCTACCTGCTCGCCTGCGCGCTGGATGAAAGCCCGTTCCTGCCTGCCGACGCCTACGCCGAATCGAATCAAAACTTTGGCCTGGTGACGAAAGAAGGGCGCCGCCCGGGTCTCGCGCTCAAGCGCGACGGCAAGGACGTGCCGATGCTCGAATGGGCCGAAGCGCTGTTCGAGAAGATCGGCCAGGCGGCCGCCGTACTCGACGCGGCGCATGGCAGCGACGAACACACGCGCTCGCTCGCGACACAGCGCGCAAAGCTGGCCGACCCGTCGCTCACGCCATCGGCGCGCGTGCTGCAAACCATGCGCGATGGCAAGCAGTCCTTCCTGCAATTTGCCCGTGCACAGAGCGAGCACCACGCGGCGCAATTCCTCGCGCGTCCGCTCGACGCCGCGGCTACGGCCGAGTTCGAAACGCTCGCGCGCGAATCGCTCGCGGAGCAGGCGCAACTCGAGCGCGACGAAGTCGGCTCGTTCGACGCGTTCGTCGCCGCGTATCGCGCTTATACGCTCAATCGCTTCAGCGTCTGAGCCGCGCGCCGGTGCGCCGCTGCGGCGCGCACCCATCCCTCGAGGTTTGTCCCAGGCACCGCATTTGCTCGCAACACCAGCGTGCAGATGCGGTCCAACCAGGGTAGGCGCCGCGTTTCCGAGCCGCGCGGACGACGCGCGCGCCGGACGAACGAAGCTGAAAACACCAAAAATGCACGGGTCGCGCGCAATGCGGCTCACTCTGGGAGGAATCCACGCGATGAAACGAATGCTTGCGATCCTGCTGTGCGCGACGGCTGCGGCCTGCGCGTCGCGCGGGCAGGTCAATCCCGACGTCATGCAGATCGCGACCGCGCCGCTCACCTGTTCGAACAAGACGGAATGCGATCTCTGGTGGCAACGCGCCCAGGACTGGGTGCGCAGTCATTCGAAGTACGAAGTGCAGACCGTGACCGACACGCTGATCCAGACGTCGGGCCCGGGCGGCGGCCGGCGTCTGCTCGCCTATGAAATCACGAAGCAGGCCAACGCCGACGGCACGGCCACGATCGGCTTCGCCGCGCATTGCGACAGTTCGCTCGGCTGCAAGCCCAACCCGTGGTCGGCGGGCGCGGCGTTCAAGCAGTATGCGCGAACCGGCGTCGATGCGCCGATTCCCGGCGACACGACCACGGGCGCAGGCGGCGACACGGCCGGCGTGAGCGGCGCGGCCGTGGCGGAGCCGGCGTCGAGCGCGCATTGATCGGCACATGGCCGATTTTGGGCATTGTCTGATTGAGGGAGGGATTGAGGAGCCCGTATCTTGGGCTGGTTTCGGCCTGCGTGGTCTGGGCCGTTCATCCTCATCCACAACTCGAATCGACAATGAAACTGCGCCTCCTGTCTGCCAGTGCCGCGGCTGCCGTCATCGCCGCCGCCGCTGGCTGCACTACCGCCTCAGGCCCCACTCACAATCTCGACATCGTCACGCTCGCTAACGGCTCACAGGCGTATCGCGTGCAATGTTCCGGCCTGTTGGAAAGCTCCAGAACCTGTATGAAAAAGGTCAACGAGATCTGCGGCAGCAAGACGCCGCTGCGCGTCTCGTCGGTGGATCACGCCGTTGCCGGCTTCAAGCCGGAAGACGACCCGCGTGAAATCACGTTCATCTGCCAGACGCCACAGCAGCCAGTCCCTGCGCCGGCGCCGGCGCCGATCGGCGAGACGCCGCCCCAGGTTCAGCCGCGCACGATCACGCTGAATGCCGACGCCAACTTCGCATTCGACAAGGCCGATCTGCTGCCCGACGGCAAGCGCACGCTCGACCAGTTCGTCAGGGAAAGCGACGGTGTGAACATCGGTACGGTCGTGATCGACGGCCACACCGACTCGGTCGGCTCGAAGGCCTATAACGATCGCCTCTCGCTGCGCCGCGCCGAGGCCGTTCGCAACTATCTCCAGTCGCGCGGCCTCCACGCCGGCCAGTACGAAGTGCACGGCTACGACTTCTCGCGGCCCATCGCGTCGAATGCCACGCCTGAAGGCCGCGCGCAGAACCGTCGCGTCGAGATCCAGACAAGCGGCATCACGCAGCGCTAGTCACGCCGCGCAACGCGCACCTGGTCGCCCGCGGCTCGCTCGGGCGACCTTTCGCGGGACCGTCAATGACCCATTGCCGGTCCCGCGCCTTTTTTCGGCTTCGTCACCCACACCAGCAGGGCCAGCACGACAAACATCGCGCAGGAAATGCGGAAGAAGTCGTTGGTGGCCATCATGTAGCCTTGCGTCGTCACGACGTCGTTGAGCTTGGCAGTCAGGCTTTGACCCGCGAAACCGAGGTTCGCGAGCGCGTCCTTGTACGCGACGGTGTTCGGCGAGGACTGGGTCACCGATTCCGACAGCACGGCGTGGTGATAGATGGCGGCGTCTTCCCAGAACGTCGTACTCGCCGCCGTGCCGATCGCGCCCGAGAGCGTACGCAAGAAGTTCGAGAGGCCCGCGGCGCTCGCGAGCCGCTCGTCGGGAATGCTCGAGAGCGTGATCGTCGTCATCGGCACGAAGAAGCAGGCCACGCCGATACCCTGTACGAGACGCGGCAGGATCACGTGGTCGAACGGCACGTCGAGCGTGAACGTCGAGTTCCAGAGCGACACGAGCGCGAACACGATAAAGGCGAAGCTCGCGACCATGCGCAGATCGAGCCGATGCATGTTGCGTCCGATGAGCGGCGAGAGCACGAGCGCGAGCAGGCCCACCGGCGCGGTGGCCAGGCCCGCGAGGCCCGCCGTGTAGCCCATGACGGTCTGCAGCCAGAGCGGGAAGATCACCACCGAACCGAAGAAGGCCATGAAGCCGAACGAGATGATCATCGCGCCGAGCGCGAAGTTGCGGTCGCGAAAGAGCGAGAGATCGACCACGGGGTCTTTTTCCGTGGCCTCCCACGCGAGCATGAACGCAAGCGCGACCACCGCGATGATGGCGAGCGTGACGATGAACGTCGAGTTGAACCAGTCACGATCCTTGCCGAGGTCGAGCATCATCTGCAGGCACGACACGCCGATCACGAGGAGCGCGAGGCCCACGGCGTCGATGCGCTGCTTCGTCGTTTTCGTCTCGCGGCCACGCAGCAGCAGGTACGCGCAGATGCCCGAGAAGATGCCGATCGGCACGTTGATATAGAAGATCCACGGCCACGTGTAGTTGTCGGTGATCCAGCCGCCCATCACCGGACCGAAGATGGGCGCAACGATCACGGTCATCGCCCAGAGGCCGAGCGCAAGGCCGCGTTTGGCGGGCGGGTAGGAGCGCATGAGGATGGTCTGCGAGAGCGGGACCATCGGGCCGGACACGAGCCCTTGCACGAGACGGAACGCAATCAGCGTCTCGAAGTTCGTGGCGAAGCCGCAAGCGGCCGAGGCCAGCGTGAACAGCAGCACGGAGAGCGTGAAGAGGCGCACTTCGCCCACGCGGCGCGCGAGCCAGCCGGTAAGCGGCACCGCAATCGCCGAGGCGACCGAATACGACGAGATGACCCACGTGCCTTCGCTGTTGGCGACGCCGAGGTTGCCCGAGATGGTCGGCACCGCCACGTTGGCGATCGAGGTGTCCAGCACCTCCATGAAGGTCCCGAGCGCGAGCCCGACTGTGAGGAGCGCGAGCGTGCCGCCGGAAAACGGTGCGGGTTCGGCCTGCGCGGGCACCGCGGGGGAAGCTGCCATGTTCCGTGTCCTTGTTGGGTCGGCCGTGGCTGCCGCCTCCAGGGGGCAGCGCACGGCAGCGTGCTATTTCGTGTCTGTGCATATTCTGCCCAGACAGTGATTGGATCAAACTACGCCACGTGTTGCGCCGCGGCGCGTCGTGCCGCGGCGCTAGCCGCCGTCTTCCTGCGCCGGCGCTTCTGCGTCCTTGCCGGTGCCGATCATCGATCCGCACAGCGGTGTGGTCGAGCCGTCATTGGCGATGAAGCGCTGCAGCAAATGAACCAGCGTCGCGACTTCTTCGGGCGAGAAGCCGCGCAACTGCTCGGACATCTCCGCGGCGATCAGGTCGGGCAATTGCTGCGCCGCCGTGCGTCCCTGATCCGTCAGTGCGAGTTCCACGACCCGGCGGTCCGCCTGGCTGCGCTGCCGCTCGAGAAAGCCCTTTTTCTCCAGCCGGTCGAGCATGCGCGTCATGGAGCCGGTGTCGTACGAGAGCGCGCGCGACATTTCGTTCGGCGTGCTGGCGCGCTCGAACCACAATAAAAGGATCACACCAATTTGCGACGATGTGAGTCCAAGCGGCGCGACCGCACGGTCGATGCGCCCGGCCAGCACGTTGCGCGCCGTCGACAGGAAATAGCCGAGACTTGGCTCGACGCCCAGACCGGCCGGGACGAAAGGACCGTCACTCATGGCAGTTCGCTTTGCAGCATCTCAAAAGACGGGCGGATTATAGCGGGTTATGTCGCTGCTCAGGCAGATAAATCAGGTAGCAGGTCGCGATCGCTTCTGTCGTCGCGATCGCCGCGTAAAAACAACAGTTGGTTTGATGCGCTGCAAAGTATGTTGTGATTTGATTGCATAGTCAATATTATGACAGGCAACCAGTTTCATTCGTCTACGTCCACTCGTTTCCGCATCATGCTTTTCCTGATCAACGCGCTTGGCGGCCTTGGCCGCTCCGTCACCGACACCGCCCGCCTCGCTTTCGCGAAGACCGGTGAGTCGTCGCGCTGGCGCAAGCTCGCGTTGTATGCAGCCATGTTCGCGCTGCCGGGCGGCTCGATCGCGGTGGTGGCCGTGGTGCTGGCGCAGCGTCGGCGCGCGCAGCCCGAAACCGCCGCGGCAAGCGCCGTCGTGCCGGCCACGCCCGCGGCCGCAACGGCGGCAACACCGGCAGCGGATGCGCCCGCGTGCGGTGGCGGCCAGCTCGCCTGCCGCGCGCCGAAGCGCCGCCGTAACGACGCGTAACCTGCGCGCCTCACGCCGTAACACCCGCCAACCCTTCCAACGCGTAAGCTTTCGGATTCCGTGCAGTGACTAGCGCGTGCGCTACCATTGCCGCAACGCGACAACCCCGTGCGCGGCCGGCCGCCCGAACGCGCGCCGGTTGCATCGACAGGAATCCTTGCATGCCTTGCCGTTTCGTCCGCTCCGGCGCGACCGCTGGACCCGCCGGGTCCGTGGCGCGCCACGCGCCCAAGCCGCTTTCCATCCTGACGCTGTGCGCGGCCGCCGCGCTCACCTTCCAGTTGACCGGCTGCGCCGTCGGCCCCGACTATCACCGGCCCAGCGCCGCCGTGCCCGCTTCGTTCAAGGAAGCGCCCGAGGGCTGGAAGGTCGCGCAACCGGCCGATACCGCCGACCGCGGCGCCTGGTGGCTGATCTACGACGACGCGCCGCTCAATGCGCTGATGGATCAGCTCAACACCAGCAACCAGACGGTCGCGCAATCCGCCGCCGCCTACCGTCAGGCGCGCGCCCTCGTGGGCGAGGCGCGGGCGGCGTACTTCCCCGTGATCAGCGGCTCGTTCGCGGGCACGCGCTCGTACACGCCCACGCGCGTGGCCAACTCGAGCGGCGGATTGTCGAGCGGCAGCATCAACAACAACGTCAACCTGGGGCTCGACGCCACCTGGGAACCCGATCTCTGGGGCAAGGTGAGCCGCACGGTCAGCTCGCAGGAGGCGAGCCAGCAGGGCGCCGCCGCCGATCTCGCGAACGCGCGTCTGTCGGCCCAGGCCACGCTCGCGCAAACCTACTTCACGTTGCGCTCGCTCGACGCGCAGCAGAAGCTGCTCGACGATACGGTCGTCGCGTACCAGAAGTCGCTGCAGCTCACGCAGAATCAGTACGCCCAGGGCGTGGCGGGCCGCGCCGACGTGATCCAGGCGCAAACCCAGCTGCAATCGGCCCAGGCTTCGGCGATCGACAACGGTGTGGCGCGCGCCCAGGACGAGCATGCGATCGCCGTGCTGGTCGGCCAGCCCGCCTCCACGTTCTCGATCCCGCCGTCGCCGCTCGCCGCCACGCCGCCCACGGTGCCGCTCGCCATGCCTTCGGCGCTGCTCGAGCGCCGGCCCGACATTGCCTCGGCCGAGCGCAAGGCGGCGTCCGCCAACGAGCAGATCGGCGTCGCGATTGCGGCGTATTTCCCCACGCTCACGCTGTCCGCGAACGGCGGTTTCGAAAGCTCGGTCATGTCGCAGCTGTTGCAGATGCCCTCGCGCTTCTGGACGCTCGGGCCCTCGCTTGCCGGCACGATCTTCGACGCCGGGCTGCGCAAGGCGCAGACCGAGGCCGCGCGCGCCGCGTACGACCAGCAGGTGGCCACCTACCGGCAAACGGTGCTGGCCGCGTTCCAGGACGTGGAGGACAACCTCGCTTCGCAGCGCATCCTCGGGCAAGAGGTCGTCGTGCAGCAGCAGGCGGTGGAGTCGGCGCAGCATGCGCTCGCGATCGTGACGAACGAGTACAAGGCGGGCACGACCGACTTCCAGAACGTGCTCTCCGCGCAGGCCACGGCCTTTACCGCGCAGCAGAAGCTCGTGAGCATCGGCGGGCAGCGCATGGTGTCGTCGGTGGGGCTCGTGAAGGCGCTGGGCGGCGGCTGGGATGCCTCGCAGATGGACCGCGAGACCGGCAGCGTCGCCGCGCCCGCGGTGGCTTCGGCAGCTTCGGGCCCAGCGGCGGCGACGGCGGCTCCGACGGCCGCCCAGCCGCAGTAACGCATACGCGCCCGCTCAGGCGGGCGCACGCTCAGCCCACGAACCTCAGCGCATGAACGTCAGCGCGACGGTTCCCGGCCCGACCGGCCGCCCCAGCAGATTCAGCAGGCCCGCGAGGTTGTCGCGCTGATCCGGCGCGGCGCTCGCGGTGCCCTGAAACGATGCCGACGCACGCGAGAACGAGCCGCGCCCCGCGAGCATCAGCGGTCCCTTTTGTGTCGACAGGTCGAGCGTCGAGGTCGCCCCTTGCGCCTGCAGCACCACCTGATACGTGCCGAGCGGCTTCACGAGCGATACGCGCGAACTCATGTCGGCGAGCGAGACGGTCAGTCGTCCGAACGCATCCGTGCCGAACACGCGCCACGGGCTCCATGCGAGCCGCACCTTGCCGTCCAGATCGAGTGTGTTGAAAGGCGCGCCGAGACCCGCGAGCAGCGACGCCGGCACGGCGATCGTGCCCGCGCTCAGGTTCGCGCCGCGCAACGATGCATCCACCGTGACCGCGTCGGGCATCGCTTCGGTCTGCAGCATCTCCATGCGCACGCGCGCGACGAACAGCGGCCAGAACGCCGTACGCCAGACGATGCGCCCCGGCAGCAGCGTCGCGCCGCGTGCGTCCTGGCCCGCGGCGAGCATCAGCGTGGCGGAGCCGTGCCAGAGCGAGCCTTCCGGGTCGATCAGATTCACGTGGCCCTGGGTCGCGCGCGCGAACTGCGGTGCGATCCAGGCCGCGGGCAGGCGGGCGAGCAACACCACAGCGCTCGACAGCACGCCCACGATCAGCCAGGGCAACGCGGCGCGCAGGCGCCGCATCCAGTAACTCATTGCGTATTTCTCCGGCGATTCTCATTGCGCGCTTTTCGATGCGCGCTTTTTCTTCTTAATGCGTATTCGCCGGTTGCAGCGAGGCCGTCAAATCGACCTGGCCATCGGCCTTCAGCGCGGTGATGTGCGCCTCGACCACCTGCACCTTGAACTGCTTGCGCACGTCGTCGAGCCACGCGGCCCACGCCGGAAACGACGCGTTCTTCATCTGCACCTGCACCGTCGTGCCGATCAGCTGAATCTGCGCGCCCGTGAGCGCGTGATCGGCGAGCGACGCGGTGAGCGCGTCCTTGAGCGCCTGGCCGCCCGGCGCCACGCTGGCCGCCGCGCCGGCCAGCGAACGCGCCTCGTCGGCCTCGGCCGTCATCTGCGCGAGTTCGCGCTGCATGCCGGGCAGGCTCTGACGCAGGCGCGCACGGCCGTCGGCGGCGGGCTGCCACAGCACCGACCAGCCGATCGCCAGCGCAAGCACCGCGCCACCCCACGTGAGCAGCGTCTTTTCGCGCGTCGAGCGCGCCTCCCAGAAGTTCGTCCAGGCCTCGGCCCACGCGCCGCTTATAGCCGTTGTCTTCACGATGCGCTCCTGATGGTCCATTTGCCCGTGCTGGCATCGACCGTGCCCGCAAGGCCGTTGCCCGCGAGGCGTTTCGCGAGATCGGCGTCGACGTTGACGCCTGGCTTGAAGGTCACGTCCAGACGCCGGTCGTGATAGTCGAGGGCCGCGATGCCGTTCGCGGGCACCGGACCGAGCGAGCGCGCGAAGCCGTCGGAGAGTGCGAGGAAGTCGTCGGGCGAGGGCTCGCCCGCGGCCAGGCGCAACTGCTGCAACTGGCGCGCCATCTGGCCGGCGGGATCGAGCACCACGGTCGTCTTCGGGAACGCGTTGAGGAGCAGCTCGGTCATCTGGGCGCTGATCGCGTCGCGCTGGCGCGCCATCATGAGCCACTGGATATTCGCGCCGACGACCGCCACCACGAGCGAGGCCGCCACGAGCACGATCGGCACCCGCAGACGGCGCAGCGTCGCGCGGTCGAGCCGCCACGGCTGCGAGGCGAACTCGAACTGGCAGAGGTCGAAGCGGCAGGCGAGCGCGCGGCGCGCGAGCGCCTCGAACGTGAGCGTCTGCGCACCGGGCAACGCGGCGGCCAGCGACGCGCGCGCGGCGGCGCTCACGGGCTCGCCCGGCAGATTGGTGAGCACGTAGCCGGAAACCGGCGCGCCGCCGGCGAGCGCCGTGACAGTGGCGGCGACGCTCGCGGCGGGCACCGCGAAGCCCTCGGCGAGGGCGCCGCGCACGATCGCGAGTTCGAGCGCCGCTTGCGCCGTGGCGGCCGCGGGCTCGAGCGCGACGCCGGGCAGCAGCGTGGGCGCGGTCGCGACGACATGGCCGAGCACGCACGCGGTCACGGGTTCGGGCGCGGGCGTGGCGGGAGCCGCGGCTTCAGGCGCTGCGCCCGGCTCTGCCGCCCCGGCAGGTTCCGTCACCGGAACCTCCTGAACCGCTTCCACCGCCTGCGCGGCCGGCAGGCAGCGCGCCACCGGCACGGCGCGCAGATTGCGGTGCCCCGCGGCGGTGAAGCCTTCCAGCAGAAAGCGGAACCAGCCGCGATCGATGGCCGCCACGACCTGGCGGCCGTCGGCCAGGCGCTTGGGATCGAGCGCCAGATGGCAGGTCTGCGCATCCTGGATCAGATGATCCTCGACCACGTTCGGCAGCGCCTGACGCAGCCGCGGCCCCTTGAGCGGCGGCACGGTGGCGGCGAGCGTGAGCAGGTCGCGCGCGGCGATCATCAGGATGGTGGCCGAGGCCTTCGGCAGCAGCCCCAGCGCCGAGCGGCCCGCGCGCTGCGTGTTGCCCGTCTTGTCGAGCAGCACGAACGGCAGCTCCGGCAGCTGCCATTCCTGCGAGTGGACCGCCGGGTCGCGGGGCGGCATGAGAACGATCAGCGTGCTCAAACGCACCTCTTTTCGATGTTGGTCGGGGACGGATTCATGGTTCGTCGCGAACGCGCACGATGCGCGTCGTATGAGTGAGCGGGTCGCGCCAGACTAGCGTCGTGCGGTCCACCTCGGCGCGCTCGTGCTGCACGCGCCCATGGACGAGAAAATAACTCGTGTTGACGTCGATCTGCGTGGTATCGATCGAGGCCTGCTTCACGCCCACGCCTTCGAGCGCGAGCTGCACGTCGCTCACGTTGCGGAAAAACACGCTCTGGCGGCGCGCGACGAGGGCCTGTGCGTTCGACAGGCTCATGCCCGTTACGACGGAGGCGATCACCTCGGCGCTCGCCGTGTTCATGTTCACGGGCGTCACCGTGGGCAGGATCGTCACGAACGGGCGCAGCCGCGCGACGGCGTCGGGCGTGAAGCCGGGCACGTCGAGCAGCGAATCGACGCTCGTCATCAGGATCGGGGCGACGCCGCTGTTGCTGTCGGCATCCGAGAGGCCGGGGTTGTCGGTGTAGTTGCCGCCGCCGGTCGAACCGCCGCCTGCGAGCACCTCGGTTTGCGAGGTGCCGCTCGTCGTGGCGGTTTGCGTCTGGAAGCGCGTTGCGGAGTAGGCGAGGCCCGAGCGCAGATACACCGCGGTGTTCTTGGCGAGCTGCTGGTCGATGCCGAGAATCTGCAACAGGCGCGCGAACGCTTCGATCTCGGTCAGGTTCAGCTGCAGCGAGCCCGGCGCGCTGCTCGCCACCAGATCGCGCAGATTGAAGCGCGCCTGAGCGTCTTCGATCGAACCCGAGAGCCAGGTGTCCGCGCCCTGTTGCGCGTGCGCCTCACCGATCTGGCCGAGAAAGTCCGACAGGCGCGTTCTCGCGAGCGGCACGCCCCACGCGCCGCCGAGATACGTGATGCCCGCCGATGTGTCCGCTTCGGAGCGCAGCACGAGGCGCGTCCAGTCGAGCGAGGCGCGCGCGATCCATTGCGCCTGTGCGAGCAGCCGCTGATTCTCGATACGGCGCAATTGCACCTGCTGGCGCCACAACATGCCCGAGACGAGGATCGCCGACAGCGCCACGACGAGCAACGCGCTGATGATGGCCGCGCCGCGCCGTGCGCGCGTAGAGCGGCTGGATGGTCGGAATCGTCTGGTGGAAGTTCGTTGTGTGCGCAACGTCATTCCCCCACCATGAATATGCGGGTCACCGGCCGCTCGAGCGAATGCGAACCCACGCTCACCTGCACGCCCGTCACCGCGCGCGGCAGCGGCGCGTTGCCGAGCTGCGGCACCTTGAGATCGTTGTTGTAGCCGCTCACCTGCGAGCGCACGTCCTGCATGTTCGCCGTCCAGCCTGTTTTCGGCACATACAGGCGCGCGTTGATGACGTCCACGCCGCTCATCATCGGCAATGCGCCCCAGTTGTCGCCTTCGCCGCCGCGCAGCGCGCGCCGCAGCTCGCCGAGATTGGCGAGCGGGGGCGACGCATAGCGCACCACCTGGCCGCCCGACACGCGGTAACGCACCACCTGCAGGCGCGGCGCCGCGCCCGGCGGCACCGCGAACGCGCGCACGATCTGCAGCGCGCCGCCGTCGAGCGAGATGGCGACGCCGCCCGCCTCGTCGTCGGAGGTCGCTTCGCGCAAGTCGATGCGCATCTGGTCGAACATCTGCGCGAACACGCGCTCTTCCGCCATCGAGCGCGTGATGGTTTCGCGCCCGCGCACGATCTCGTCGAGGCCGCGCCACGAGAGGATCGCCACCACGGCCATGATGGCGATCGCCACGAGCAGCTCGATCAGCGTGAAGCCGCGCGCTGACGAGGCGGCGCGCGCGCGGTCACAACGAGCGGTTCGTCTCATTGGCGAGCACCGTGACGAGTTGCGCGAGATTGCCGGAACGGCCGGGCGTCGCCACCGACACCTCCACGCGCCGGAAGACGGGGTTGGGCGTCGTCGCGACATGCTGTGTGCAGGTCAGGCGCAGATTGCCCTGCGAGCAGTCGAACGTGCTCTCGCCGAGGTCCGGCCACGCGTGCGCGAGACGCAGTTGCGCGAGCGTGTTGTCCGCACTCCAGCCCGCGAGCAGGCGATCGTGCAGATCGGCCTCGCTCGCGGCGAGACTACCGACAGCGCGCAGCGAAGCAGCCAGCGCAATCGCGATGATTGCGAGCGCAACCAACACCTCGATCATCGTGAAGCCGCGCTCACGCACCGGACGAGCCGGACGAACCCCGCGAGCGCCGTAGCCGCGCCTTCTTCCACGCATCGAGAGCCGCATCTCAGCGCACCTCGAAGCGGCCGGTGCCGGTGCCGACGATCGTCGCGCGGCCGGCTGCCGAGAAGAGCGTGACCTGCACCGGCACGTCCACGGCTTCCGTGCCGAAAATGAGCCGGTTGGCCTGCGTGTCGTCGCTGCCGGGGTAGGTGATCGCCACGCCGGTCACGCCGCCTTCCCAGTTGCGCGGTCCGAGCAGATCGTCGCGCAGCGGACGCCAGCCGTCCTCGGTATGGACGTCGAAGCGGAACCCGCCCGCGAGCGGCTGCCATGCAATGGGCCGGGCACGCACCTGCGCCTCGTCGCCCGCCGATTCGAACAGCAGCGCGAGCCGCTGTGCTTCTTCGTTCAGGTCGGTGCGCGGATTGCGCGTGAGCGTGAGCGAAGCGAGCGAGATGAGAATCCCCGCGATCAGCAGCACCACGAGCATTTCGAGCAGCGTGAAGCCCGCCGCGCGCGAACGCATGCCCGCGCGAGAGGCGCGCGCGCTGCGTGGCGATCGGCGGTCCCGGCAAGGGACGAGGCGGCTCGGTTGCATGGCTGCGGCGTGGCGGACGACTTACTGCCAGGACCCGACGTCGGCGTCGTTGCCTTCGCCGCCGGGTTTGCCATCGGCGCCGTAGCTGAACACGTCGATCTCGCCGTGCACGCCCGGGTTCAGGTACTGGTACGCGTTACCCCACGGGTCGTTGGGCAGACGCTCCAGATAGCCGCCGTCCTTCCAGTTGTTCGGCACGGGGTCGGTCGTCGGCTTTTGCACGAGCGCCTGCAGCCCCTGGTCCTGGGTCGGATAGCGGCCGTTATCGAGGCGATAGAGCTTCATCGCCTGCATGATCGTGCCGATGTCCTGGCGCGCGGCGACGCGGCGCGCTTCATCGGGACGGCTCATGATCTTCGGCACGATCAACGCGGCCAGAATGCCGAGAATCGCGATCACGACCATGATTTCGATGAGCGTGAAGCCGCGTTGGCGGCGCGCGCGCGTGACTTCGATTTCGGCACGGCGTTTGGCCCACATGGACATGAGTTCTTTCCTCCCTCGCTAGATATGGTTGCGGTGCACGCCTGTGCGCCGCGCTTCGTCCCGCCTGCAATCGAACCCGCCGCTCGATTCGGCCGGGTCCTCGCACGCATGACGGGTCATTGTAATGTCACACGATGACGCCTTTCCGACGCCTTGCGGGCATGGCAAACGCGTACATCAAAATTTTCATAAACCTTCGTACAATGAGCGCATGAACCCACTGCAAATCCGCCTTCTTTCCCTCGCCGCGTTTGCGGTGTTCTGTGCCACGGCCACGTGGTGGGGAATCACCCTGGCCACGAACCACGCGGCGCCGGTGCAGGCCGCCGCCGCCCGGGCGCCGGTTTCGCTCGACCAAGCCGGCACGCTGTTCGGCGGCAGGCTCGAGCGCAATCCCGTGCAGGACATTCACCTGTTCGGCATCCTCTCGCTCGCGCAGGGCGCAGCGGCCATCGTCAGCGTGGGCGGAGAACCGCCGCGGGCCATCTCGCTCGGCGGCCCGATCGACCAGAACTCCAAACTCTTCGAAGTACGCCCCCGCTCGATCGTCATCGACCGCCACGGCGCGCACTCCGAAATTTTCCTGCCGCCCAACGCAGCCGGTCCCACCATCTACGTGCGCTGAGTTCCGCGCGTTCGGTTTCCTGCGACTTCGTGCAGTTCGTACGCCTTACTGCACGAGGTTGTTCAACTCGATGATCGGCAGCATCACCGCGAGCACGATCACGAGCACCACGCCCCCCATCGCCAGAATCAGGAGCGGCTCCAGCAGGCTCGTGAGGAACATCGTGCGACGCTCGAGTTCGCGTGCTTCGCCTTCGGCCGCGCGGTCGAGCATGGTCGTCACGTCGCCGGTCGCCTCGCCCGAGCGGATCAGGTGCACGAGCACGGGCGGAAACGTCTTCGTGTTGCCAAGCGCCCGAGACAGCGACGTGCCTTCGCGCACACGCACGATGGCTTCGTCGATGTTCGTGCGCATTGCCTTGTTCGAGAGCGTTTCGCCGGCCGCCTGCAGCGCGCGCAGGATCGGCACGCCCGCCGCGCTCAGGATGCCGAGCGTGCTCGCAAAGCGCACCGTGTTGTAGCCGCGCACGAGCTTGCCCGCGAGCGGCGCGGTCAACATCCAGCGGTCGAACGCGAGACGCGGGCCGGGCCGGCGCAAGGTCGAGCGCACGATCCACGCCACTACGGCCACGGCAATCAGCACCGCCCACCACCACTGCCGCACGAACCCCGAGAGCGCCATCATCACGATGGTGAGTAAGGGCAGCTGCTGTTTCGTGCTCGCAAACACATTCACCACTTGCGGCACCACGTAGCTCAGCAGGAACGTGACGATGCCGAACGCGATGATCGTGACGATCGTCGGGTAGGTGAAGGCGAGCACGATCTTCTGCTTGAGCGCGTTGCGCTGCTCGATGTAGTCGGCCAGACGTGACAGCACGATGCCGAGCTTGCCGGTGTGCTCGCCCGCGGCCACGAGCGCGCGGTAGATGTCCGGAAAGTCGCGCGGATGCTGCTCGAGCGCGCTCGCGAGCGAATGGCCGCCGAGCACCTCGGCGCGAATGGCCGCCATCAGTTCGCGGATGTAGTCGCGCTCGGACTGCTCGGTGAGCACCGCAAGCGCCTCGCCGAGCGGCAGGCCCGCCACCAGCAGGCTCGCGAGCTGGCGCGTGAGGATCGCCTGCTCGCGCTGCGAGAGCTTGCGCCCGAGCGCGAGCCGCTGCTGGCGCGCGCCGCGCGTGCGGCTCGCGGCGGGTTCGACCACGAGCGGCGTGAGGCCCTGGCCGCGCAGCAGCGCACGCGCGCCGCGTGCACTGTCCGCGTCGAGCACGCCTTTTTGCGCTTTGCCCGTGGCGTCGATGGCTTCGAAGCGAAATGCCGGCATGTTGCTGATCGCCCTCGCTTTTATTGAGCGTCCAACTGGGGGTTCATCGGGCGGCCCATCACGCGCCGCCCGTCACGCGCAGCACTTCCTCGAGCGAGGTCCTGCCCGCCTCGACCCAGCGCTCGCCGTCTTCACGCAGCGTGCGCATGCCTTGTGCGCGGCCGGCCTCGAAGATCTCCGCATCGGCGGCGTTGCGGTGGATGAGCGCGCGAATCGGCTCGTCGATGAGCAGCAGTTCGTACACGCCGCGCCGACCCGCGTAGCCCGACTGGCCGCAACGATCGCAACCCACCGGATGCCAGCGTTTTCTGCCGTCGTCTTCCTCGCGTTCTTCCTTGCACACGGGGCAGAGCTGGCGCACGAGGCGCTGCGCGAGCACGCCGAGCAAAGACGATGCGAGCAGATACGGCTCGACGCCCATGTCGGTCAGACGCGTGACGGCGGAGGCGGCGTCGTTGGTATGGAGCGTGGCGAGCACGAGGTGGCCCGTGAGCGACGCCTGCACGGCGATCTGCGCGGTTTCGAGGTCGCGGATTTCACCGATCATGATGATGTCCGGATCCTGACGCAGGATCGAACGCAACGCGCGCGCAAACGTCATGCCGATGCGCTCGTTCACCTGGGTCTGGCCGATGCCCGAGAGGTCGTACTCGATCGGGTCTTCCACGGTCATGATGTTGGTCGTGGCCGTTTCGAGCCGCGACATCGACGCGTAGAGCGTGGTCGTCTTGCCCGAGCCCGTCGGGCCGGTCACGAGCACGATGCCGTGCGGCTTCGCGATCAGCTGGTCGAACTTGCCGAGCGTGTCGCCGGCCATGCCGAGCGCTTCGAGGTTCAGGCGCTGCGCGTCTTTTTCCAGCAGACGCAGCACCGCGCGTTCGCCGTGGCCGGTGGGCAGCGTGGACACGCGCACGTCCACCGGACGCCCGCCCACGCGCAGCGTGATGCGGCCGTCCTGCGGCAGACGTTTCTCGGCGATGTCGAGCTGCGCCATGATCTTGATACGCGAGATCAGCGCGCCGTGCAGCGCCTTCTTCGGGCGCACGACGTCGCGCAGCGTGCCGTCCACGCGAAAGCGCACGACCGAGGCATTCTCGAACGGCTCGATATGAATGTCCGATGCCTGCTCGCGCGCGGCCTGCGTGAGCAGCGCATTGATCATGCGGATGATCGGCGCGTCGTCTTCGGACTCGAGCAGGTCTTCCACTTCGGGAATGTCCTGCATGAGGCGCGAGAGATCGACTTCGCCTTCCACTTCGCCCACCACCTGCGCGGCGCTGCCGTCCTGGCGCGCGTACGCCTGGTTGATGGCCTGCGTGAGTTCGTCGGCCGGCACGCGCACGAGCGCGAACGCGCCGAAGTTGCGCGCGACCTCGGCGATGGCGGCCTGCGAGGTACGCTCGCTGATCCACACTTCGAGGCCTTCCGCGCGCTGCTGGGCGACCAGAATCTGGCCGCTGCGCGCAAAGCCGTACGGCACGAGGCGCGCGGCAAGCGGCGAGGGCGGCTCGCGGTCCGCAGCGCCGGTGGCCGCAGGCGCGTGCGGCGTGCTCACGGCTGCACCCGCGTGGTGGCAGGCGCCGCCTGCTGCACCGGCGTGGTTTCGACCGGCGCCGTCTGCACGGGTGCGGCGGGCTGCATCTGCACGGCGCTTGCCGGGTTCGCGGGCGCCGCGGGCTGCACGCCCAGCGCCTGTTGACGCCGCATCTGGTCGAGATCGAACAGGTTCAGCACGGAGCCGCCCTGGCTCGGGCCGACCGGCATCGGCGGCACGACCGGGTCGTCGCGATCCTTGATCAGGTTGTTGTCAGACTTGTAGGCGCCCGTCACGCCCTGGATATAGTCGTAGCGATTCGACGTGACCGCCTGCGCCGTGTCGCGGTCGCTGATGATCACCGGACGCAGGAACACCATCAGGTTGGTCTTCTCGCGCGTCTTGTTTTCCGAGCGGAACAGCTGGCCGATCCACGGAATGTCGCCGAGCAGCGGCACCTTGCTGTTGGCGACCTGGTAGTTGTCCTGCATCAGGCCGCCGAGCACGATGATCTCGCCGTTGTCGGCCAGCACGGTCGACTGGATCGAACGCTTGGTGAACTCGGGGCCGGCCGGGTTGGTCGTCGCGTTGGTCGTGCCCGTCACGATGGCCGAGTCTTCGGTGTACAGCTGCAGCTTCAGGATGCCGCCGTCGGTGATCTGCGGCTTGATGTGCAGCGTCAGGCCCACGTCCACACGATCGTAGGTGTTGAACGCCGTGCTCGCCGTGCCGCTCGTGAGGTTCGAATACGAACCCGTCTGGATCGGCACGTTCGTACCGACGACGATCTTCGCTTCCTGGTTGTCGAGCGTGATGAGGTTAGGCGTGGACAGCACGTTGGCGTCCGCGGTTTGCGAGAGCGCCTGCAGCAACGCGCCCAGCCCCTGCACGCCGAAGATGTTCTTGATCCAGCCCACGTTCAGGCCCTGCTGGAGGCCGGAAGTCCCGAGCGCGTTGGCGAGGCCGCCGGTGCTCGCGGCGGCGGCCGCGGCCGCCGTCAGGTTGACGATGCTGTTGCCGCTCCCCGTCGCGAGATTGGTGCCCGCATAGACGTTGCCGCTCGCGACCTGCCACTGAATGCCCAGGTTGGCGTTGGTGGTCGAGTTCAGCTCGACGATCAGCGCCTCGATATAGACCTGCGCGCGCCGCGCATCGAGCTGGTTGATCACGGCGCGCAGGTTGCGGTACACCGCGTCCGGGGCCGTGATGATCAGCGAGTTGGTCGCCGCATCGGCCTGAATCATGCCGCCCGGCTGGTTCTCGTCGCCCTTGTCCTTGTCGCCGCCGAGGAACGGCGCTTCGTTGCTGCCGCCGCCACCGCTGCCGTACGAGCTGCCCCCGCCCAGCGAACTGCCCGACGACGTACCGCCGCTGAGCGAGCTCGACGGCAGCGGCGGCGTGCCGGAGGTGCCCGTCGACATGCTGCCGCCGCCGCCGCCACTGCTGCCAGCCTGGTTGAAGCCGTTCGCGTTGCCGGACGACGACGTATCGTTGCCGCCCTTGCCGAGCATGCCGCGCAGCGTCTTGGCGAGCTGCGTGGCGTCGGCGTTGCGCAGCGGCACGACGTGAATGTTGCCCGGCATGCTGGTCGGCGCGTCGAGCTGCTTCGAGAGCTGGACCGCGGAGGCGAGGCGTTGCGCGTTCGAGGCGCGCAGCATCAGCGAGTTGGTGCGCGGGTCGGCGATGACCGAGACCTTCAGCGACGGGTCCGAGGCGCCGATCGCGCCCGGGTCGAGCATCTTCGCGATTTGCGGCGCGATGTCGAGCGCATTCGCGTTGTGCAGCGGCACCACCTGGACCTGCTGGCCCGCAGCCGAGTCCACACCCGCGATGATCGAGGCGATGCGGCGCACGTTGTCCGCATAGTCGGTCACGATGAGCGTGTTGTTGGCCGGGTAGGCGGCAATCGTGTTGTTCGGCGAGATCAGCGGGCGCAGCACCGGCAGCAGGTTGTTCGCCGACTCGTGCCTGAGCGTGAACACCTGGGTCACCACCTGGTCGCCCCGCGCGGTGGGCGCATTGCCCACATAGGTAGGCACGCCCTGCAGCTTGGCGTCGGCTTCCGGCACGACCTTCAGGACGCCGTGATCCTGCACGAGCGCGAAGCCTTGCATGCGCAGCGCCGACTGCAGGGTCTTGAGCGCCTGGTCTTCAGGCACGGGGTTCTCGGAGACGAGATTGAGCTGCCCCTTGACGCGGGGATCGACGATGATCGTTTTGCCGGTGGCGGCGCCAATTGCCTTCGCCACCTGGTCGATGTCGGCGTTGACGAAATTGAGCGTGACCTGCGCATAGGCAAGCTGTGCCGTAATCAGTCCGCTCACGAGCAGCGCCGTGGCGACGCGACGCAAAGCCATACGATTTCTTCTCATGGGTGTCTTATCGAAGCCAGCGGCAGACGCGCGCGGCTATTCGTCCTCGACGTACGGCTGTGGGGCCGACTCGCCTGTGCTTTCCTGACTAGTGCCGGCGCCGGCTCTCCTCAGCCCGGACGTCCGTTAGTCAACAAAAGATGGAACAGTAGCAGTTTTTCATGTCGAATTTGTCACAAAAAATGCCTCTCCGGGGAATTCTTCTAATCGCCGAGCCGCGCCAGCCGGTAATCCCAAGCTGTTTGTAAGCATGCGTGCCTCGCGAGCTGGCGTGCGCGGACTTCGATTGGTTCGAAGCGCCGCGTCTTGTCTGAGCAGCCAGCTTGACGCGTCATCGGTGACCGGTATCATACGAGCGGCCCGAAGGATGGCCAACGCACGTTTCCCCCGTCTTTATGTGGGAATTCCCGCATTGCGCGCCAGAAATCAGGCCGGCCAGCGAGAGATTGCGTCATCCTGCAGGCTGCGTCGTTCGCCTCTTTGCTTGTCCTTTGCTTGTCCTTTGCTTGTCCTTTGCTTGCCCTTTGTTTGTCCTTTTGTCAGCTTTCGCGCGAGTCGCCATGCCTAACGTCTGGTCCGCTACGCTTGCCGCCGCCGTGGTGCTCGTCGCCGCGAGCGTCAGCACGCTCGCGCACGCGGACTGTTTCGACGAGGCCGCGCGCTACCAGAAGGTCAATCCGCTGATCCTGCGCGCCATTGCCTGGCAGGAGTCGCACAACCGGCCCGACGCAGTACACAGGAATGCGAACGGTTCGATCGACTACGGCGTCATGCAGATCAATTCCGTGCATCTGCCCGTGCTCTCGCAGTACGGCATTTCGCAAAGCACGCTCATGGAGCCGTGCAAGAACGTCTATATCGCCGCGTGGCACCTGCGCCAGAAGATGAACAAATACGGCAACACGTGGGCTGCCGTCGGCGCTTACCATTCCGAAACGCCGACGCTGCGCGACCAGTACGCGCAACAGATCGCCGACATTCTGCGCAAGTGGCATCTCATGCAGTAGCGCGCTTGAGCGCCTGTTGAGCGCTCACCGCGTGCTCGCGCCCTGAATGCGGCGGCGCACGTGCCCTGCGCGGCGCGCGTGCATGGTGCAAAATGCTGGCTGGCGCCGCTCCCTTACGAGGATTTCGATCCTTTCGCGCGGCGCGCCTCCCGACTCACTTTCTGCACCAAACTGCGATGAACCAGCCGCCACTGCCCGTCACCGTGCTCTCGGGTTTTCTGGGCGCGGGCAAGACCACGCTGCTCAACCATATCCTGTCGAACCGCGCGGGCCTGCGCGTGGCGGTGATCGTCAACGACCTCGCCTCGGTGAACATCGACGCCGCGCTCGTGCGCGACGCCTCGGCGCTCTCGCGCGTGGAAGAGCGCGTGGTCGAAATGTCGAACGGCTGCATCTGCTGCACGCTGCGCGACGACCTGCTCACCGGGATCCAGCGCCTCGCCGACCCGGCTCGCGCCGGCCAGCGCTTCGACGCCATCGTGATCGAATCGACCGGCGTGGCCGAGCCGATGCCGATCGCGGAAACCTTCACGTTCGCCGGCGACGACGGCGTCGCGCTCGACGAATTCGCGCGTCTCGACACGATGGTCACCGTCGTCGACGCATTCAACTTCCTGCGCGACTACGCGAGCCCCGACCAGCTCGCGCAGCGCGGCGTGGCAGCGAGCGAGGAAGACGACCGCGCGATCGTGGAACTGCTCGTCGATCAGGTGGAGTTCTGCGACGTGCTCGTGCTCAACAAGGCCGACCTCGTGAGCGATGACGAACTCGCGCGCCTGCAGCACATTCTCGCGCGCATCAATCCGCGCGCGGTGCAGGTGGTGAGCCGCTTCGGCAACGTGCCGCTCGAGGAGGTGATCAACACCGGCCGCTTCGATTTCGATGCGGCGTCGAGCGCGCCGGGCTGGCTCGCGTCGCTGCACGACCATGACCATTGCGATGACCCGGCGCATTGCCACGATCCGGCGCATACGCATGCGCCGCGCAACGAAGCCGATGAATACGGCATCAGCAACTTCGTTTATCGCGCGCGCCGCCCGTTTCATCCCGAGCGCTTCTGGGCGCTGCTCAACCAGGAATGGAAGGGCGTGCTGCGCTCGAAGGGCTTCTTCTGGCTCGCCACGCGCAACGAGGTAACGGGCACGCTCTCGCAGGCGGGCGGCGTGTGTCGTCACGGCCCCGCGGGCACATGGTGGGCGGCGCTGCCGCGCGAGGAATGGCCGCAGGACGCCGAACTCGAAAAGGAAATCGCCGCCGACTGGCAAGGCGATCTCGACGACCCCAGCGTCGGCGACCGCCGCCAGGAGCTGGTGATGATCGGCGTGGATCTCGACCGCGACGCGTGGCGCGCGAAGCTCGATGCATGCCTTCTCAACGATGCGGAGTACGCGGCAGGCCCAGAAGCCTGGCTGGGCTACGCCGACCCGTTCCCGTCCTGGGAGCTCGACGACGACGATCACGATCATGATCACGGCGATCACGACGAAATCGTCCATCGTCCGAACTGAGCCAAACGACGCGCTCAACGAACAACGGCGCCGCAAAAATGCGGCGCCGTTTGCTTTTGCGCGCGCGATGCATGAGGCTCGCAGGCGAAAAAAAACCCGCCAGGGGCGGGTGTCAACTTAAAGCGGCAATGCCTTAGCGCTTGTTGACGGCGTCCTTGAACGCCTTGCCAGCCGTGAACTTGACGGTCTTGGCAGCGGGAATCTTGATGGTTTCGCCGGTCTTCGGGTTACGGCCCGTACGGGCTGCGCGCTTGCCCGAACCGAAGCTGCCGAAGCCGATCAGCTGAACCGCGTCACCCTTCGACACAGCCTTCTTGACCACTTCGAGGAGCGTGTCCAGCGTCTCGCCGGTTTGTGCCTTGCTAGCGCCCGTCTGTGCTGCGACGGCGTCGATCAGTTCCTGTTTATTCATTGAGAAGTTCCTTTCTGTGTTTAGGTTGACACGAACAGCGCGAACGCGCCGATTATACGGACGCGTGCCGCGCCGTCGAGCAGCGACGGACCCGGAGCACCCCGGCGTTTTCGCGTTGCGGCGACTAGCGTGTGTCTGATGCCGCAACGTCCGTGCTGCCGCTTCCCTGGGCGGCGCTTGCTATGATAGCGCAGCGCAAACCCAATAACGACAAGGGTTTCGAAGATTTCGCGCGGGACATGCGGGTTTTTTGGAGCTTGTAGACCTTTTTCGGGTGTCCACCCCCGCAAATCCCCCCGTCTGCGACGTTTTTCCCGCCGCACGCGTTGCGCCGCGCCAACGCAGCATGCGCGCAAACGCCGGCCCGGCAAGCGTTTGCGGCGACGCGATCCGCCTTCGCCACACGCTTTTTGCAGCCTCGCTGCTTGCCCGTTTTCTCCTCACCTCTGGCTTCGCGTTCCTCATGACCGCCACCCTGACACCCGCCACGCTCGCTTTCCGGGAAGACGGCACGCCGTTTTCGCCCATCTATGGCGACGTCTATCACAGCACTGCGGGCGCATTCGCACAGGCTCAAGCCGTCTTTCTGAACGGCAACGCGTTGCCGCAGCGCTGGCAAGACCGGCGGATCTTCACCGTGGTCGAAACCGGCTTCGGCATGGGCGTAAACTTTCTCGCCACGTGGTCGGCATGGCGCGACGACCCGACGCGCTGCGAACGCCTGCATTTCGTTTCGGTGGAAAAACATCCATTCGCGCGCAACGACCTGCGAAGCGCACTCGACGCAGTCGTTGCGCACGCACGCGAAGCGCCGCTCGCGCGCGAACTCGTGAACGCCTGGCCGATGCTCGTGCCGGGCACGCACCGCCTGGAATTCGAGGGCGGGCGCGTCACGCTCACGCTCGTGTTCGGCGACGCGCTCGAGGTATTTCCCAAAATGTGGATGCGCGCCGATGCGATCTACCTCGACGGCTTCGCCCCGGCGAAGAATCCCGACCTCTGGTCGCCGGCCATTTTCAAGGCGCTGGCGCGCATCGCCGGCGAGGACGCCACCTTCGCGACCTGGAGCAGTTCGGGCGACGTCAAGCGCGCGCTGCAGCAAAACGGCTTCGAATACCACAAGGTGGAAGGCTTCAACGGCAAGTGGGCGATGCTGGCCGGACGCTTCGCGCCGCGCTGGCGCGTGCGCCGCTACGAGCCGCCGCTGCCGCTTGCGCTGCGCGAGCGGCACGCGGTCGTCGTGGGAGCGGGACTCGCCGGCTGCGCGCTCGTCGAGCGGCTGGCCGTGCGCGGCTGGCGCGTGACGCTCGTCGAACGCAACGCCGCGCCCGCGCTCGAGGCATCGGGCAATCCGGCAGGCGTATTTCATCCGCTGATTTCGCGCGACGACAGCAGCGCGTCGCGCATCACGCGCGCGGGGTTTCTCTATGCGCTGCAACGCTGGGCCGCGCTCGAAGCCGCCGGCCATGCGCCCCGGCGCTCGCACGCCGGCTTGCTCCATCTCGCCACCGACGACGAGTCGCGCGCCGTCGCCGCCGCGCTGGAATCGTTCGGCTATCCCGAAGAATTCGTGCGCGCCGTCACGCGCGAGCAAGCGCAGACGCTGGCCGGCGTCGCGCTCAATCAGGGTGGGTGGTTCTATCCGCAGGGCGGCGCGATCGACCCGGCAACCCTCTGCCGCGCCCAATGCGCCTTCGCCGCCGCGCTGCCCGGCGCCCAGGTCGAGACACGTTTCGGTGTGCGTATCGGTCACATTGCGCGCGCCGGCGAACCCGAATCCGACGAATGGCAGGTGTTCGACGACGCCGGTCGGCTCATCGCCCAGGCAGCCGCAGTGATCTTCGCCAACGCCCAGGACGCCTCGCGCGCCGCCGCGCTCGCGCATGCGCCCACCCGCATCGTGCGCGGCCAGCTCACGCTCGTCGATCCCAGCCCGCTCGCGAACCTGCACCTACCCGTGATCGGCGAGGGCTATGCGGTGCCGCTCGACGGCGGCGTCACGCTCGCGGGCGCCACCTACGAAGTCGACGACGCCGACGACGCGCTGCGCGCCGCCGGCCATGTCGAGAACATCGAACGCGTCGCGCACATGCTCCCAGAGCTTGCCGCGGCCCAAAGCGCAGGCGAGCGCGATTTCGCGGGCCGCGTGGCGTTCCGCTGCGTCACCAGCGACCGCATGCCGATGCTCGGCCCGCTCGCCGACGAAGACGCCGCCCGCCGCGACGCCCAGCGTCTGGCGGGCGCGTGGCCGCTCGACCTGCCGCGCGCAAGCGGCCTCTACGGCGCGTATGCGTTTGGCTCGCGCGGGCTCGTCTGGGCGGGGCTGGGGGCGGAGCTGATCGCATCGCAGCTGGAGGGCGAGCCGTGGCCGCTGGAGCGGGAACTCGCGGACCAGCTGGATCCGGCGCGCTTCCTGCAGCGCGCCTTGCGCCAGCGCAGTCTTTGAGCGCCTCACTCGGAAAGGCGCCGCCCAGGTTATCCACGCCAATCTGTGGATAACCGCGCGAATTGCCAGCGAATCGAGTGTGGAAGCGGTGTGGACGTAAACGGGGTAACTCGGCACGCCCCGCTCCAGGCCCAAAAGTTACTCTTCGAAGTGCGCATGGACCGCACATGCTTTGCGCGCGGTTGTACGAGCGGCAACTCGTGGATTCCTTTCGGTAAACCCCGGTTATCCACAGGAAATCCAGGCTCTTGTTAACTTCTACTACGTATACATACGGTAAACAGTAAACCCCAAGCTAGCGCCATCGCTGCCGGCAAAGACGATCCAGCCGGGGCTTGAAAACCCAGACGAAAGCCGGCCGCAGATGCGGTCATTTTTTCCGCATACGTCGCCAAAAGCGCACAATACGGACGCTATTACCGTCTTTGTCGATGCTTTCGAAGAGGTGGGGACAATTGCAAAAAAGCTATGGCACAATCGCCGTTCTTTCCGCGTCAAACGCCGCATCAGACGGTCGACGCATCCAAGGAACGGTTGCCCCTCATCCTGAATCTGAGTGCTCAGGGTAGACGGCAGCGTTCGTTCATCCAACGCGGGCGCAGCCACACCACACGCAACGCGCCCGTACCGGCTGTTCGCCGCACCGTCATGTGCCGGCTGCTTTGTCGCAGCGTTTTGCCGCACGGTTTGTCCGCACTCGCCGCAGGAAGCGCCTGGTCGCGCCGGCTCGCCCAATCGTCATATCGTCGGGCCAGCCGGCTGCATGGATTGGTGCGCCAGGCAGGCAGACAACGGACGGGGAGTAGAGGTGTCGTTCGCCTCGTGCGGCACGCGGCTTGCCTGTCAGCCAGTCGTATGTCGAACTAACGTCGGACAGCCGGATTCGATCCCACGCAAGAAGTCGTTGCCAAGGAGAAGCCACCACGATGAAGTCGGCGTTTTCGTTTTTTCCCGCCTGGCCGTTGCAGCTCGACGGAATTTTCTGGGCCGGGCTCGCGCTGCTCGCCGCCGGTTTGTGCGGCGAGCTTTGTTATCGGGCGTGGCGCTTGCCGCGGATCTCGGGCTATGGGGTGATCGGGCTCATTGCCGGATCGGCCGGGTTCGGCGTGATCGACGCCGATGTCGGCACGGCCGCGCGGCCGCTGCTCGATGTCGCGCTCGGCCTGCTGCTGTTCGAACTGGGCAGCCGTCTCGACCTGCGTTGGATCCGCCGCAATCCCTGGCTCATCCTGTCGAGCCTCGCCGAGTCCTCGCTCACCTTCGTGCTCGTGCTCGCGGTGCTGCTGTTCCTTTCCGTACCGACGATGATCGCGCTCGTCGTGTCGGCGATCGCCATGGCGACGTCGCCTGCCATGGTGATCCAGCTCAAGACGGAGCTGCGCGCAGAAGGCCAGGTCACGCAGCGCCTGCTCACGCTCACGGCGCTCAACAGCATGTATGCGGTGATCGTGGAAAAGCTCGCCTCGACCTGGCTGCATCAGGAGATGTACGGCAACGTGTTCGCGACGATCCTGCAGCCGCTTTATCTGCTGATCGGCTCGCTGATTCTCGCGTTCGTGCTCGCCCGCGCATGCACGCTGTTTTACCGCCGGCTGAGCCCGCAGGACGAGCACTCGTTCGTCGCGCTCTTCGGCCTCGTGCTGCTCGCGATCGCCATAGCGCACCTGCTCAAGCTCTCGACGATCCTGAGCCTGCTCGCCGCCGGCATCATCGTGAAGAATCTGGAGCCGCGCCCGCAGCTGTGGCCGCAGCATTTCGGCACGGCCGGCTGGCTGCTCACGGTGATTCTGTTCGTGCTCACGCTCACCACCTTCGAGTGGCACGACATTCTCGTGGGCGGCGTGGCGGCGGCGGGGCTGATCGTCGCGCGTCTCGCGGCCAAGCTCGTCGGCGTGCTGATATTCGCCAAGCCGAGTGGGCTGCACTGGAAGCAGGGGGTGGCGCTCGGCCTCGCCTTGACGCCCATGTCGGCGCTCGCGCTGCTGCTCGTCGAGGACACCTACGAGCTCTATCCGACCTTCGATCCGCGCCTGCGCGCGATCATTCTGTGCTCGATCGTCGTGCTGCAGCTCTTCGGACCCTGGGTGGTCTACCGCGCGCTTGCGCTCGTCGGCGAACGCGGCGAAAAATGAATCTCGCGGCGCGCGCGGCCGGCGGCTTGCGCGCGACGCCCCGAAGGAAACGCCATGTCACTTGAAACGTTTGTCGATTCGAAGCCGTTCACGTTCGGCATCGAACTCGAAATGCAGATCGTCAACACGCACGACTACGATCTGACCAAGGCGGGGAGCGACCTCATGCGCCTCGTCAAAGATCAGGAGATTCCGGGCAATATCACGCCCGAAATCACCGAGAGCATGATCGAACTCTCCACCGGCATCTGCACGAATCACGAGCAGGCCGTGGCCGATCTGCGCAAGATTCGCGACGTGCTCGTCGGCGCGGCCGATCGTCTCAACGTCGGTCTGTGCGGCGGCGGCACCCACGCATTCCAGCAATGGAGCGACCGGCGCATCGTCGATACGCCGCGCTTTCAGTATCTGTCCGAGCTGTACGGCTATCTGGCGAAGCAGTTCACGGTGTTCGGCCAGCACGTGCATATCGGCTGCCCCGATGCGGACAGCGCGCTCTTCCTGCTGCACTCGCTTTCGCGCTTCATCCCGCATTTCATCGCGCTCTCGGCGTCGTCGCCCTATGTTCAGGGCGTGGACACCGGATTTCATTCGGCACGACTGAATTCCGTGTTCGCGTTTCCGCTGTCGGGCCGCGCGCCGTTCGTGCTGAGCTGGGAGGAGTTCAAGGAGTACTTCTCGAAGATGGTGCACACGGGCGTTGTCAACAGCATGAAAGACTTCTACTGGGACATCCGCCCGAAACCCGGCTTCGGCACGATCGAGGTGCGCGTGATGGACACGCCGCTTTCGGTGGAGCGCGCCGCCGCGATCGCCTGCTACATCCAGACGCTCGCGCGCCATCTGCTCACCGATCGGCCGATCGCGCCGCTCGAGGACGACTACCTCGTCTACACGTTCAACCGCTTCCAGGCGTGCCGCTTCGGCTTGGCCGGCACCTGCGTGAATCCGCAAACGGGCGAGCGCCGCACGATTTCCGAAGACATTCTCGAAACGCTGGACCGGATCGCGCCGCACGGCGAGGTGCTCGGCTCGACGCGCGCGCTCACCGAAATCGGCACGATCGCCCGTGCGCAGAACAACGACGCCACGTGGCTGCGCAGCGTGGTGGCCGAGGAAAAATCGCTGCACGAAGCGGTGCGCCAGCAGTGTCTGCGCTGGCGCGCCTGACGGGAATCGAAAGGGGGAGCCGGCGGACACACAGGACCACTGACCGATTTTCGCGGGGTGCCGGATGCGCCCCGCGCCGGCAAAGCAGGATGCAAGGGCAGCTTTCGGGCTGCCCTTCGTGCTTTCAGGGACCGGAAAACGGGTAAGAAGCTGTTAAAAGCGGGCCAAAAACGGGTCGCGTTGGTTCCGCACGCCACTTTTTTCGCGGTGGACGAAATTTTTTTTGCCGGCTTCGAGGTACCTGGGGGTTCTTATTTTTTTGACCTGGGTCCCGACATGGTCCATATTCAAGGACAAATGGCCCAGGCCGTTGTGGGTAACCTTCGTTTTCCCTGCAAACTCAATGGACTACGTAATGATTGGTTAGTCACAATCGGGCAGATTCCAGTTGCGTTCGGGACAGAAATCCGCGATAACCTGCATGGGTCACGGGGCGGTGGCGGCGAGCAGCGCGGAACCTGTACACAAGGCAATAGCCTGCTTATCAACGGGTTATCCACAATTCGCGCTGGATAAGTTAGCTGTGCGATTTGCCGCTCTCGCATAGAATGTCGGTTTGCTGCACTGGCGTCGGGACTTGAAGGATGTTTCCGGGGCCAGCGGCAAGAAACATGACAGTGCAACGCATACGATGGCGTACGCGAAGCAGGAATTTTTTGAGATGGTGCGGCGCTCGGGGAACCGGGCGCCAGCGTTCCCACAGGCCGTCGGTCAAAGCGGCGGCTGACGATGCAGCGCAAGCTGCCAATAACCAGCGAAAGACTATGAGCGAAGGCGTATACGGAGAGCAGGCAGCCGGGCGGGTGACCCATAGCCTGCTGCGACTGAGCACGGCAATGCGGAGCCAGGCGTGGGACTGGGCCGAAGGGGCAGGACTCACGCCTACCCAGGGCGAAATTCTCGTGCTGCTGATGCAGCGTAAGGGGCCGATGCGCCTCGGCGAGATCGCGCGTGAAACGGCCCTCACGGCCGCGACCACCAGCGATGCGGTGAGCACGCTCGAAACCAAGGGGCTGGTCGAAAAGCGCCGTGCGCTCGACGACGGCCGCGCACTCGCGGTGCGTCTCACGTCGCGCGGCCGCACGGCGGCGAAAAAGGCCTCGCAGTGGCCTGACTTCCTGTCGAAGGCGGTCGGCACGCTGAAGGCGGACGAGCAGTCCACGCTTTATCGCACGCTGCTCAAGACGGTTTTTCTGCTCGAAGCGCAGGAAACCAGCCCGCAGCACCGCATGTGCCTGACCTGCTCGCATTTCGAGCCGAGCAAGAACCCGAAGAAGACGCCGCATCACTGCCAGCTGCTGAACATCGACATGGCTGACACGGATCTGCGTCTCGATTGCTCGGTCTACGAACAGGCCGACGTGACGACCCAGAAGAAAAACTGGAAGATCTTCGCGGTGTAAGGCCGAAGCCGCGCCGCCGCCCCCATGCGGGCGGCGCGCGTCATGCATGTAATGCACGGTAATGCAAAGCAGCGCGCGGTCGTTGGCGTGCCGACGTTGCGTGCTGACTTTGCGTGTATCAAACGCGTGCGTGGCAATTTGTGTAGTTCTCGCAAGTATTGGCCACACGTTTTTTGTCACGACCGCTGGCGCAAACGTTCGCACGCGCCGTGAAAGAGCGGTGACGTGCATGCCGTCCACAGCCGACCCGGGAATTTGCCGATGAATCGCGAAGTATTGGCTGTGCGCCATGTCTATTTCGAGGACCTCGGCAGCTTCGAGCGCGTGCTCGGCGACCGCGGCCGCCCCGTGCGCTACGTCGACGTCGGCTTCGCCCGTGTCGGCGCGCTCAATCCGTTGTCGGCGTCGCTCATGGTCGTGCTCGGCGGCCCGATCAACGCGTGCGACGATGCGCGCTATCCCACACTCGTTCCCCTTGCCGCGATGATCGAAAAGCGCATCGCGGCGGGTCTGCCTACGCTCGGCATCTGCCTCGGCGCGCAACTCATTGCGCGCGTGCTCGGCGCTCGCGTGTATGCGGGGCCCCAGCCCGAAATCGGCTGGACGCCGCTCACGCTCACCGACGCTGGCCGCGCCTCGCCGCTGCAGCACCTCGACGGCGCGGCGACCTCCATGCTGCACTGGCATGGCGATACCTTCGATCTGCCGCAGGGCGCGACGCACCTCGCTTCCACGCCGCTCTGCGAGAACCAGGCGTTTTCGTGGGGCGACAATGTGCTCGGCCTGCAGTGTCATCCCGAAGTGCGCGCCGACCGCTTCGAGCCCTGGCTGATCGGTCATGCCGCGGAAATCGCCGGCGCGGGCGTGGACGTGAACGCGTTGCGCGACGACACGGCGCGCCACGGGCCGCTCCTCGAAGCGCAGGCGAGCCGCATGTTCGGCGAATGGCTCGATGCCGTCGACGCACAGATGGCCGCGCGCCAACCCTGACCCGCGCCTGAACCCGGCTTGATCCACTTCGCGCCGGCGCGCGCCGCGCAGGCGTCGTGTTCCCTGTCGAACGCGTGAAAAAAGCGCGTGCTATTCTCGGACGCTTCTGCCAACCGTCCGTGGACCTCCCATGAGCAAGCTCTTCACTCCGCTCGAACTGCGTGGCGTGACGCTCCCCAATCGCATCGTCGTTTCGCCGATGTGCCAGTACTCCGCCGAGCGCGGCGAAGCGAACGACTGGCACATGATCCATCTCGGCCACCTCGCGCTTTCGGGTGCGGCGATGCTCTGCATCGAAGCGACGGCGGTCGAGCCGGACGGCCGCATCACGCCGGGCTGTCTCGGCCTGTGGGACGACGTGACCGAAGCCGCGCTCGAGCCCGTGATCGCCGCGATCCGCCGCCATTCGCCTGTCCGCATCGCGATGCAGATCTCGCACGCGGGGCGCAAGGCGTCGAGTCATGTGCCCTGGGAGGGCGGCCAGCTGATTCCGGTCGCCGACGGCGGGTGGCTGCCGCACGCGCCTTCGGCGCTCGCGCACAAGGAAGGCGAGGCGCCGCCGCTGGCACTCGACGTCGCGGGTCTGAATCGCGTGCGCGATGCGTTCGTGGCCACGGCGCGCCGCGCGGCGCGTCTGGGCATCGACGCCCTCGAAATCCACGCGGCGCACGGCTATTTGCTGCACCAGTTTCTCTCGCCGATCGCGAACCAGCGCAGCGACGAGTACGGCGGCTCGCGCGAAAACCGCATGCGCTTTCCGCTCGAAGTGTTCGACGCCGTGCGCGCCGAATTTCCGGCCGATCGCCCGATTGGCGTGCGCGTTTCGGCAACGGATTGGGTCGATGGCGGCTGGACGCCGGAGGACACCGTCGTCTTCGCGCAGGCGCTCAAGGCGCGCGGCGCGGACTGGATCGACGTGTCGTCGGGGGGCGTGTCGCCGCTCCAGAAGATTCCGCTCGAACCCGGCTATCAAGTGCCGTTCGCACGCAAGGTGAAGGCCGAAACCGGCATGACGACGATTGCCGTGGGCCTCATCACCGACGCCTTGCAGGCCAACCAGATCATCGAAGACGGCGAAGCCGACATGATCGCGATGGCGCGCGCGATGCTCTACGATCCGCGCTGGCCGTGGCACGCCGCGGCGCAACTCGGCGCGAGCGTGAGCGCGCCGCCGCAATACTGGCGCTCGCAACCGCGCGAGCTGAAGAAGCTGTTCGGCGAGACGACGCTCGGCCAGCGCTGAAACACATGGCGCGTGGCGGTTTCTCACGGCGCATATGGGTTGAACGAAAGAGGCGCGAGCGTGTACGATGCCGTCTGTGGCGCGCCGGGCGTCGCATGAGCGCGGCGCCCAATCGGCGCCGCGTTTGCGTACGGAGCGCGACGAGCCAGGACGCGAGGTTTGATGCAAGGGCCGATGCAAGGCCAGGCAGACCGCCAGGCACGGCTTCATGAGAGAGCCGCAGGCGGCGCGCGGGAGGACATGTTCCGCGCCGCCTGTCATGACCGGGACAGTCTCCCCCAGTACTTCACAAGGATTCATTCAATGAGTGAACGCAGGATCGTCGTGCGCCAGTCGGGCGTGCACGGCAAGGGCGTGTTTGCGGCGGTCCCCATTGCGACCGGCGAACGACTGATCGAATACAAGGGCGAGCGCATCTCCTGGAAGGAAGCGTTGCGGCGCCATCCGCATAATCCTGCCGAACCGAATCACACGTTCTATTTCGCGCTCGACGACGGCGACGTGATCGACGGCAAGGTGAAGGGCAACAGCGCGCGCTGGATCAATCATTCGTGCGCGCCGAACTGCGAAGCCGAGGAAATCGACGGACACGTCTATATCCACGCGCTGCGCGATATCCCGGAGGGCGAGGAGCTTTTCTACGACTACGGCCTCGTGATCGACGCGAAGCAGACGAAGAAGCTCAAGCGCGAATACGAATGCCGTTGCGGCGCCCGCAAGTGCCGCGGCACGATGCTCGCGCCGCCCGACGACGACAAGTCTGCGAAGGGCGCGAAAGCGTCGAAAGGCAAGAGCAAAAAGAAGAAGTAAGCGGCGCGGCGCGCGTCGCACCGTATCAAGCACAAGGGCCGCATGAGCGGCCCTTGTCGTTTTCCCGGCACCTGCAGCGTCAGAGATCGACGCTCGCCTGGTGGCTCGGTTTGTTCTCGCGCGGCGGCTCGCCGGCCTCGTCCGTACGCAGATTTGCGGCCTCGAGCGCGGCGGCCTCCTTGCTGTCCTTGCGGTCTTTGGCGTCCTTGCCGCCAGGCGCGCCGCGATGCGCGAGCGGCACGCGCACGATGAAGCGCGCGCCGCCTTCCGGCGCGTCTTCGTAATGCACGCTGCCCCGATGCAGCGTCATGATGTCGTGGACGATCGCGAGGCCCAGGCCCGCGCCGCTATCGACACCGCTTTCGCTCTGGCCGTCGCCGCGGAAGAAGCGCTTGAAGAGATCCGCCTGCTGCGAAGCGGGCACGCCGCCGCCGTTGTCTTCCACGACGATCTCGGCCATCGGCATGCCTTCCGCGGAGGACTGCGAAACGGTGACGGTGATGCGCGCGCCTTCGAGACGCGCGGGCGGCAAATACTTGAGCGCGTTGTCGAGCAGATTCGCGATGACCTCGTGCAGCAGCACGGGGTTGCCGCGCACCATCAGCGGCGTGTCGTTTTCGGGATCGTCGAGGCGCTGGAAGCCGAGATCGACGTGGCTCGCCAGCGCCCGCGGCACCCACTCGGCGCCCGTCTCGAAGGCGAGCGCGGCCATGTCGATATCGACGAAGCGCGCGGCCTGTTCACCCGGCTCCGCGCGCGCGAGCGAGAGCAGCTGGTTGGACAGACGCACCGCGCGATCGGCGGCCGCACGCAGCTCGCGCACCGCGTCGGTGACCTTCTGCGGCTCGCGTGCGTTCACGGCCTGCTCGGCGTGCAGCTTCACCGCCGTGAGCGGCGTACGCAGCTGGTGGGCCGCGTCGGCGATGAACTTGCGCTGCGCGTCGAGCGCGGTCTTCAGGCGGCCGAGCAGCGCGTTCAGCGCGCCCGTGAGCGGACGGATCTCGACCGGCACGTAGGTCTCGTCCACGGGTTCGAGCGACGTGTGCGTCTGGCGGTTGAGCGAGTCGGCGAGCGCGGTGAGCGGGTTGAGCTGCTGGTTGACCACGCGCCACACGATGACCCAGCCGGCGAGCAGCAGGAGCAGCAACGGCATCATGATCGCGACGAGAAATTCGGCCGCGATGCGAAAGCGATGATGCACCGGCTGGCCGACTTCCACGACGATCGGATTGCCATGCGGCTGCGGCACGCGCACCTGGGCGACGCGCACGGTCACGCCCCGATAGATCGTTTCGAACACGTACGCGTAGTGCATGCGGCGCACGTTGGTGCCCTGCAGCGGCAGGTCGTGGTCGCCCGCGATTTCCGTTTCGCCGTTGCTGATGCGATAGACGAGGTGCTCGACGGGATCGGAAAACATCGCCTGCGCGAGCGGCGGGACGGTGTTGGGGGCATCGTCGCCGGCGATCTGGATCTGGCGGGAAATGGCCGTGGCGAGGTCGGCGAGCGAGCGGTCGACCACGTGCTGCGTGTACTGCCAGGCGAGCCAATAGGCGATCAGGCCGCTCATCAGCGCGAGCAGCGAAAGCGGGGCGGCGAGGCGCCGTAGCAGCGTGCGCCGCAGGCTCGTTGCGGCCGGTGGGGACATGATGGCTTCGGGGCGAATGATGAATCGTGGGTGCGGCGGCGTGCGCGGCACGGGACCGATCCATTGTACGCGGGCCGCGGGCGTGGCGGCTGAAGTGCCAGTGAGACGCCCAAAGCCGGCGCCATCAAGCGCAAACGGCGGCGGATTGCTCCGCCGCCGCTGGCTGGCCCGGAAAACGAGGCGGATCAGGCCGCCTGGCGGATTTCCTGCAGCAGATAGCCGAAGCCGCGCACCGTGACGATCTCGACACGGCAGTTCTCGAGCTTCTTGCGCACGCGGTGCACGTAGACTTCGATCGCGGTGTCGCCGAGGTCGCCGCCGAAGTGCGTGAGGTGGTCCTGCAATTGCGCCTTGCTCACCACGCGGCCGTGACGCAGCAGCAGCATTTCGAGCACGGCGAACTCGCGCGGCGAGAGTTCGAGCGGCTTGTCGTCGTTGAAGATGCGGCGATCGACGCCCGACAGGCGCACGCCGCCGAGCGACACTTCAGGGCGCGGCACGTCGCCGTGCGGGCCGCTGCGGCGCATCACGGCGCGAATACGCGCTTCGAGCTCGGCCGGTTCGAACGGCTTGAGCATGTAGTCGTCGGCGCCGGAATTCAGGCCCTGGACGCGGTCGTTCAGTTCGTCGCGCGCGGTGAGCACGATGACGGGCGTATGCCGGTTGCTTTGGCGAAAGCGCGAAAGCAGCGTCATGCCGTCGATGCCCGGCAGCCCCAGATCGAGGATCACGAGCTCATGGCGATTCTGCGTGAGGGCCTGTTCGGCGAAGATGCCGTCGTGGACCATGTCGACCGTAAAGCCGGCTTGTTCGAGGCTGGACTGGATACCGCGTGCGATAGGGCGGTCGTCTTCGATCAGAAGGAGTCGCATGGGATTCGCTCAAGTACAATGGGTTTTAGCGTTCAGGCACGCAGTTCGCGAAGCGTCGCTTGCTGGCCTCGAGGCACAGCCCGACGGTTGCGCGATCACGATCCACATGTCCGATATTTCAATCACCGAACTCGAAGCCGCGATCAACTTCTGGCGCAACCGCTCGCCTTCGATTGGCGATGAACTCGCGTTGTGCCAGGAGGCGAGTGCGCTCTCCAAGCCTTATGCGCTGCTGATTGTACAGCGTCAGAACACCATATCACCGGAACGTTTAGACCCGATTGCCCGCGCTGCCTGGGAGTCTTACGTATCCATCAAGAATAGCCTTCAAAGCTGAAGGTTTGAAGGCCCGCTACCCTGCATTATGCTTTCACGGCGCGCTGTGCGCTCGTTGTGTGCATTCGCCGTGCGCACAGCGTACCCATGGTTAGTACCGCTGCTTATGCGCTGAGCGGCCCCGGCGCGATCGAGTCGATGAAGCGCGCGAGTTCGATGTCGCGCGAGGTGAGGCCGTCGGCTTCGTGGGTGGAAAGCGTGATCTCCACACGGTTGTAGACGTTGAACCACTCGGGGTGATGGTTCATTTCCTGCGCCTTGATGGCGACGCGTGTCATGAAGCCGAACGCTTCGTTGAAGTCGGCGAAGCGGAAATGGCGCTGGATCGCATCGCGGCCGGCGACGGCTTGCCAGCCGCGCAGGTCGGCGAGTTCGGATGCGCGCTCTTCGGATGTGAGTCGGTTGATCATCATTGCACCTGTATTGAGCTTGAGGCCGGGCGTGCGCCGTGAGCCGATCAGCCATTTTTTCACGTCTGGGGCACGCGTGCGAGCGCTCGCATCAAGGAACGCGCGCTTGCTGCGGCGCAAAGCCCGCGTGTCGGTCAGACGTCGCCGTCGTCGAGCCAGCCCTCACGCGTGCCGCGCGTGAGGATCGTGTCGCTGTGCAGCACGTCGCCTGCCGCGTGAGGCTGCGCCGCGATGAGCGCCGCCGGGTCAGCCAGACGGGCAGCAATGCCCGCGCCCAGCGCGTCGAAAAGCTGGGCGAACGAATCGATCACGAAGTAGGTCTTCTGGAACGTGTCGATGCGATAGCGCGTGCGCAGCACGCGGTCGAGGTCGAACCCGAGCCGGTTGGGCGCCGGGCTCTCCACGCTGTATAGCGTCTCGCCCTTGCTCGAGACGATGCCGGCGCCGTATATCTTCACGCCGTTGGGGGCGCTCGGGGCGCGCATCAGGCCGAACTCCACCGTGTACCAGTAGAGCCGCGCGAGCAACGGCAACGCGCGTTCCTCGACGGCGAGCGCGGCGCGGCCGTAGGCGTGAATCGCATCGGCGAAAGTGGGGTCGGTGAGCAGCGGGACATGGCCGAACAGGTCGTGGAAGCAGTCCGGTTCCTCCAGATAGTCGAGCTGATCGGGACGGCGCATCCACCAGGTGACCGGAAAGCGCCGGTTCGCCAGGTGCTCGAAGAAAATGCGCTCGGGCACGAGGCCCGGTACGGCCACGATGCGCCATCCGGTTGCGGCCATCAGGCGCTCGCTCACCTGCGCGAAGGACGGAACGTGGGCAACATTCAGGCCGATGCGCAACGCCCCTTCCAGGAAGGCTTTGCAGGCGCGGCCTTCGAGCAGGGCGCGCTGGCGCCGGTAGAGCTGGTCCCAGACGGCGTGATCGGCCGCGCCGTAGCGTTCGAGCGGCTGGTCGATCGTGAAATCGGGACGGGTGGTGAGACCCGCGTCGAACTGCTCCTGCAGTTTCGCGGTGGCGGCGGCCATGTTCGTAACGCTCCACTAAAAAGGCTTGCTGTCATGCAAGTCTAGAGCGATTGGCGCGCGGCATGTGCGCGTACTCCATGGGTTGCGGCTGGTATATGCAATAATCGAGCACAATATAGTCAATTAATGCGGATTCAATTCATGCTTGAACTTGACCATTTCGATCTGGCGCTGCTCGACGTGCTGCAGCGCTTTGGCCGCGCCACCCATCAGCAGCTTGGCGAGCAGGTGCCGCTCTCGCCCTCGCAGATCGGCAGGCGGCTGCAGCGCCTCGAGGCGTCGGGTGTGATCGACGGCTATCGCGTGGTGCTGCGCCCCGAAAAACTCGGGCTGGGCGTGACCGCGTTCACGAGCCTCAAGCTCAAGCATCATGGGGATTCGATCATCGAGCAGTTCCAGCAGCAGATCGACGTGCTGCCCGAAGTGCTCGAATGCCATGCCGTGGTGGGGGACGCCGATTATTTGCTGCGCATCGTCGCGCCCGATCTGAACGCGCTCTCGACCTTCGTCATGAAGAAGCTCATGCGCGTGCCAGGCGTGGACAGCGTGCGCTCGAACATCGTGCTCACCACGTTCAAGCGCAACGGGCCGCTGCCGCTCGGGCATCTGGAGCCGGGCGCGCCGGCGGCGTGAGTGGCATGGGAGGGAAGGCGTAGCGGGCCGCAAGGGCCCGCTTGGCCAATTACAGATGTCAGGCCGCGTTGGCCGTATTGAGCAGATCCACGTAAGCCACCGCGACGAGATCGCTCTCGTCCACGCCGAGCTTCGCGAACACCGCGTGCGCTTCGGCTTCGCCGCCTTGCTCGTCGTCCTCGGGGCCGAGTACCACTTCCAGCTCGACGAAGTCGCCGAGACCATCCACGCGGTCCAGGTGGATGCGCGTGCGGCCCGCCAGATACACGTGGCGCTCCTTCGAGACGATGCCGCGCGTGGTGAGCGCCGTGGCGAGCAGCGAGTGCATGGCCTCGGCATTCGTGACGGGGCTGCGCGTGTAGTACGAGGCCTTCGGGCCGTCGCGGTCATCGCGTTGATAGAAGATCAGCTCGGGCGGCGTGCCGTCGTCGAACTGGCGCAGCTTCAGGCGGCCGCGCGGTACGTCATAGAAGAAGTCCTGCTGGCGAAAGATCAGCGGCGCTTCGGTGGCGAGCTGGGAAGCGCGATCGCGCAGGGCGTCGAATTGACGGGCGCGGGCTTTGATTTCGATGTTGCGGGCCATGCAAGGCTCCTGTCGAACGAAGAGAACAAGGGGAACGATGGGAGAAGCGGGAAACGCGCCGCGCAGGGTGAACACACCCGTGGGCGTGCCGAAAACGCGGAGCGAATTCCCAATCTATCAAAACTTGTGTGACAGCGCTGTTACGCGACCAGGCTTGCGCTTACGTCAGACATGAACGGCGCGCGCGTGTCTTCATGAGCGCGGCTCATATCGCCCATTGCGTTTCGATCGACTTGAGCGCCGCCGCGATGGTGGGCTCGTCACGCCGCGCGGCGAGCGTGATGAAGGTGAGTTCCGTGGGCACCGTCACGCCTTCGACGATGGTGAGCCCGTGCGCGTGCGCTTCGGCGAGGGCCGTGGAATCGCGTGCGAGCGTGAGGCCCACGCCCGACTTCACGAGATCGAGCATCGACGGCTCCTGGTCCACCTCGGCCACCTTCACCGGCCTCGCGTGCGCAGCCTCGAACAGCGTGGTGAGCAGGCGATTGTGCGCGGAGGCGGGCGGTGTCCAGATCCACGGCAGCGCGGCGAGTGCGCGCCAGTCGCGCGCATCTTTGACGCGGTCTTTCCAGCCTGCGGGCGCGAGCACGCGGTACTGGAAGCGCGTGAGCGTGATGGCGTGGAAGGTGTCGGGGTCGGGCGCGGGCTGGCCGATGTAGTAGCCGACGTCGAGTTCGCGCGAGCGCACCTGGTCGAGCACCCAGCCCGACATGCCGTGGCGCAGCGCCGTTTCGATCTGCGGCCAGGTTTCGACGAGCTGGCGCAGAAAGCCGCCGAGGCGCAGGAATGCCGGATCGAGAATGGTGCCGATGCGCAAGCGCCCGCGCACCTCGTGCCGTAGTGCAGCAGCGGCGCGCAGCACGTCGCCGGCGGCGGCGAGCGCGCGTTCGGCATGCGGCAGCAGCGCCTGGCCGTCGCGCGTGAGCGCGAGGCCGTGCGAGGTGCGCGTGAAGAGCGTAACGCCGAGCGCCTCCTGCAGATGCTTGATCTGCAGGCTCACGGCCGGCTGCGTGAGATGCAGATGGGTGGCCGCGCGCGTGAGGTTGCCCTCGCGCGCGACCGTGACAAACGCTCGGAGCAAGGTCAGGTCCATATCCTGATATTAAACCGCCTTATATCGCTGTTGAGCATTAATCATTGGATCGCGCCGACGCCAGGCGATTACGCTAGTTAGATCGAGGCTTCACGACACAAGAGGCACACCCATGGGCGAGACACATCAAAACGAAGCCGGCGTACGCATGCTGACGCACTTCGTCAACGGCAAGCCGCTGGCTGGAACGGGCGAGCGGCATGGCGACGTCTTCAATCCGGCATTCGGCAAAGTGAGCGCGCGCGTGCCGCTCGCCACCGTGGCGGAGGTCGACGCCGCCGTTGCCGCCGCGCAGGCCGCCTTTCCCGCCTGGGCGGAGATGGCGCCGATCAAGCGCGCGCGCATTCTCTTCAAGTTCAAGGATCTGCTCGACCAGCATCACGACGAACTCGCCGAATTCATTACGCGTGAACACGGCAAGGTGTTCTCCGACGCGAAGGGCGAGGTGATGCGCGGCATCGAGGTGGTCGAGTTCGCGTGCGGCATTCCCAATCTGCTGAAGACCGATTTCACCGACCAGATCGGCGGCGGCATCGACAACTGGAATCTGCGCCAACCGCTGGGCGTCGTGGCGGGCATCACGCCGTTCAACTTCCCGATGATGGTGCCGTGCTGGATGTTCCCGATCGCGCTCGCCTGCGGCAACACGTTCGTGCTGAAGCCTTCGGAGCGCGATCCTTCCGCTTCGGTGCGGCTTGCCGAACTGCTCAAGGAAGCCGGGCTGCCCGACGGCGTGTTCAACGTCGTGCACGGCGACAAGGTGGCCGTTGACGCGCTGCTCGCGCATCCCGACGTCACCGCGCTGTCGTTCGTCGGCTCGACGCCGATCGCCGAGTACATCTACACGGAAGGCACGAAGCACGGCAAGCGCGTGCAGGCGCTGGGCGGCGCCAAGAATCACCTCGTCGTGATGCCCGACGCCGATCTCGACCAGGCCGTCGATGCGCTGATCGGCGCGGCCTACGGCTCGGCCGGCGAGCGCTGCATGGCGATTTCGGTGGCGGTGGCCGTGGGCCATATCGCCGACGAACTCGTCGAGCGCCTCACGCCGCGCGTGAAGGCGCTGCAGATCGGCAGCGGCATGGACGGCGCCTCGGAAATGGGACCGCTCGTCACGGGCGTGCATCGTGCGAAAGTGCAGGGCTATATCGAGGCGGGCGTGGCGGCGGGCGCGAAGCTCGTCGTGGACGGGCGCGGCCACAAGGTGGACGGTCACGAGGACGGCTTCTTCCTCGGCGGCACGCTGTTCGACGACGTGAAAACCGACATGACGATCTACAAGGAAGAGATCTTCGGTCCGGTGCTGTCGGTCGTGCGCGTGCCCGATTTCGCGAGCGCCGTCGAGTTGATCAACGCGCACGAATTCGCCAACGGCGTGTCGTGCTACACCTCGGACGGCGGCGTCGCGCGCGCCTTCTCGCGCCAGATCAAGGTGGGGATGGTGGGCATCAACGTGCCGATTCCGGTGCCGATGGCGTGGCACTCGTTCGGCGGCTGGAAGCGCTCGCTGTTCGGCGACCACCATGCCTACGGCGAGGAAGGCGTGCGCTTCTACACGCGCTACAAGAGCATCATGCAGCGCTGGCCCGACAGCATCGCCAAGGGCGCGGAATTCACCATGCCGGTGGCGAAGTAGGCGGGCGCGAGCTGGGCGACTCGACAGGAATCCGAAGCGATCGATGCCGCCCGGCGCAGCAATCGCAGTTCAAAAAATACAACATGAAGAGAGCAGTCATCGCTGGAGACACATCATGCCTGCACCGAGTGAAGCCCAGGCCGCGCGCCGCCTCGAAGGCGAATTCGACTACGTGATCGTCGGCGCGGGCACCGCGGGCTGCGTGCTCGCCAATCGCCTGACCGAAGACGCGGACGTTTCCGTGCTGCTCATCGAGGCGGGCGGCGCGGACGACTATCACTGGATCCACATCCCAGTGGGCTACCTGTATTGCATCGGCAATCCGCGCACGGACTGGCTCTACAAGACCGCTGCCGAAAAAGGCCTCAACGGCCGCTCGCTCTCGTACCCGCGCGGGCGCGTGCTGGGCGGCTCGTCGTCGATCAACGGCATGATCTACATGCGTGGCCAGCGCGAAGACTACGACAACTGGGCGCGCGAGACCGGCGATGCCGGCTGGTCGTGGGACAGCGTGCTGCCCGTGTTCCGCCGCAGCGAAGACCATCACGGCGGCGCGAGCGAGTTTCACGGCGCGGGCGGCCAATGGCGCGTGGAGAAGCAGCGCCTGCGCTGGCAGATTCTCGAATCGTTCGCGCACGCCGCGCAGGAGCAGGGCATTGCGGCCACCGACGACTTCAATCGCGGCGACAACAGCGGCGTGGGCTATTTCGAGGTGAACCAGAAGCGCGGTGTGCGCTGGAACGCGTCGAAGGCGTTCCTGCGCGCGGCGATGAAGCGGCCCAACCTCACCGTCGTCACCGGCGCGCTCACGCAGCGCGTGATCTTCGAAGGCAAGCGCTGCGTGGGCGTGGAGTATCGCGGCGACGTCGATTACATCGCGCGCGCGCGTTGCGAAGTCATCCTGAGTGCGGGAGCGGTGAATTCGCCGCAATTGCTCGAGCTTTCGGGCATCGGCGAGGCCGGGCGGCTCGCGCAGCTCGGTATCGGCGTCGTGCAGGATCTGCGCGGCGTGGGCGAGAACCTCCAGGACCATCTGCAATTGCGCATGGCGTTTCGCGTGAACGGCGTGCGTACGCTCAACACGGCCTCCGCGCACTGGTGGGGCAAGCTGATGATCGGCATGCAGTACGCGTTGTTCCAGAGCGGACCGATGTCGATGGCGCCCTCGCAGCTCGGCGCGTTCGCGAAGTCGGACCCGGGCGACCCCGCGCTCACGCGGCCCGATCTCCAGTACCACGTGCAGCCGCTTTCGCTCGACCGCTTCGGCGAGCCGCTGCATCGCTTCAACGCGTTCACGGCCTCGGTGTGCAACCTGCGGCCCACGTCGCGCGGCAGTATCCACGCCGTTTCGGCGGACCCGTCGCAGGCACCCGCGATCGCGCCCAATTATCTGTCGACCGATCGCGACCTGCGCGTTGCGGCCAACGCGATGCGGCTCACGCGGCGCATCGCGGCCTCCGGCGCGCTCGCGCGCTACCAGCCGCACGAGATCCTGCCGGGGCTCGCGTTTCAGACAGAGGAGCAGTTGCGCGAGGCGGCCGGCAACGTCGGCACGACGATCTTTCATCCGGTCGGCACATGCCGCATGGGCCGCGCAGACGACCCCGACGCCGTGGTCGATGCGCGCCTGCGGGTGCGCGGCGTGGAGGGCCTGCGTGTGGTGGACGCCTCGGTCATGCCGACCATTACCTCGGGAAACACGAATTCGCCGACGCTGATGATCGCGGAGCGCGCCGCCGAGATGCTGCGCACCGACCGCCGCGAGGGCGCGCGTGCGCAAACGGAGGCCGCCGCCGGTGCAACGCTGACGACCGCCTGAGGGCATGGAGCGACGCGCAAGATAGCGTCAGGTTCATGAATATATGGGACGCACGCGGAAGCGCTTCCGCGTGCGTGTTTCTGTACGTCCGTCAGATACGGGTTTGTGGCGATCGTGCGCCTAACCTGCAGGCATCTTTCGTCAAACTGTCGTCAACTATTGGTTGTAATGTTCGCTGTCCTTGTGGCGCTCCCTTAAGTGCAAATCCCAATGATTGCGCTGCATCATTGGCGAGACAATGACGCGAAAGTCGGCAGGCGCGCGTTGCGCGCATCGGGAGGCGCGCCGCCACGTCCGCGCCGGACCTCACCGTGCACCACGAGTCACGGACGGTCTGCAGTGTTACGCCTTACCACGCTCGGAAGGGGACATGATTCTCGGCGACACGATTCTGGAGACGCGCGACCTCACGAAACAGTTCAAGGGCTTCACGGCCGTGAACGGCGTGAACCTGCGCGTGTGCCGCGGCTCGATCCATGCACTGATCGGGCCGAACGGCGCAGGCAAGACCACCTGCTTCAATCTCCTCACCAAATTCCTCGTGCCCAGCGCTGGGCGTATCGTTTTCAACGGCATCGACATCACGCATGAGCGGCCCGCGCAGATCGCGCGGCGCGGCATCATCCGCTCGTTCCAGATTTCGGCCGTGTTTCCGCACCTCACGGCGCTCCAGAACGTGCGCGTGGGGCTGCAGCGCTCGCTCGGCACCGCCTACCACTTCTGGAAGAGCGAACGCACGCTCGCGGAGCTCAACGACCGCGCGATGGATCTGCTCACACAGGTGGGCCTCACCGATTTCGCCGATGTGCCCACGGTCGAGCTGGCCTATGGCCGCAAGCGCGCGCTGGAAATCGCCACGACGCTCGCGATGGAGCCCGAGCTGATGCTGCTCGACGAACCGACCCAGGGCATGGGCCACGAAGACGTGGACCGCGTGACGGCGCTCATCAAGAAGGTATCGAGCGGGCGCACGATCCTCATGGTCGAGCACAACATGAACGTGATTGCCGGCATCTCCGACACCATCACGGTGCTTCAGCGCGGCGAGGTGCTCGCCGAAGGCAGCTACGCCGAAGTTTCGAAGAATCCGCTCGTCGCCGAGGCCTATATGGGCAGTGCGGACGCGGCGCTCACGGGGGCGCACGCATGAACACGGTCACCGAACGCGAAACGGCCGCGGCTGCCGGCGCGACTGAGAGCGCGAAGGCGCTGGAGATCGAGGGGCTGCAGGCGTGGTATGGCGAGTCGCACATTCTGCACGGCGTGGATCTCTCCGTCGGGCGCGGCGAAGTCGTGACGCTGCTCGGGCGCAACGGCGCGGGGCGCACGACGACGCTGCGCGCGATCATGGGGCTCACCGGGCGGCGCACGGGCTCGATCCGCATCGGCGGGCGCGAGACCATCCAGATGCCCACCTATCGCATCGCGCACTGCGGCGTGGGGTATTGCCCCGAGGAGCGCGGCATTTTCGCGAGCCTCTCGTGCGAAGAGAATCTGCTCCTGCCGCCGCACATCGGGGCGAAAGGGGCGAAGTTGGCGGAGGGCATGTCGCTCGACGAGATCTACTCGATGTTTCCCAATCTCGCCGAACGGCGCAACAGCCAGGGCACGCGGCTTTCCGGCGGCGAGCAGCAGATGCTGGCCGTGGCGCGCATCCTGCGCACGGGCGCGAACCTGCTGCTGCTCGACGAGATATCCGAAGGTCTCGCGCCGGTGATCGTGCAAACGCTCGCGCGCATGATCCTCACGCTCAAGTCGCGCGGCTACACGATCGTGATGGTCGAGCAGAATTTCCGTTTTGCGGCACCGCTCGCGGACCGCTTTTACGTGATGGAGCACGGGCGCATCGTCGAGCATTTCGGCACTGCCGAGCTCGAGGGGAAGATGCCGGTGCTGCACGACCTGCTGGGCGTTTAATTTTCGGTTCTGGTTTGCTGCGCGACGCAACCGTGCCGCGCGAATCGCTTTGCCTCCAGCGTTCATGGAGTGTTCCTGAATAATTACGCAACCAAGGAAGGAGACTGCAATGAAGAAAACCACGTTCGCGCGGCTCGCGGGCCTTTTTGCCGCCTCGGCAGCTGCGATGGCGTTCAGCGCGGGGAGCGCGCAGGCCGCCGACGACGCGGTGAAGATCGGCTTCATCACGGACATGTCCGGCCTTTACGCCGACGACGACGGCCAGGGCGGCCTCACGGCGATCAAGATGGCGGTCGCGGACTTCGGCGGCAAGGTGCTCGGCAAGCCGATCCAGGTCGAGTACGCGGATCACCAGAACAAGGCCGACATCGCCGCTTCGAAGGCGCGCGAATGGTTCGACCGTGACGGGCTCACCATGCTGCTCGGCGGCACGAACTCGGCAACGGCGCTGGCGATGAACCAGGTCGCGCAAGAGAAGAAGAAGGTGTACTTCAACACGGGCGCGGGCACGGACGCCCTGACGAACGAGCAGTGCACGCCGTACACGGTGCACTACGGCTACGACACGGTCGCGCTCGCGAAGGGCACGGGCCTCGCGGTGCTCAAGCAGGGCGGCAAGAGCTGGTTCTTCCTGACCGCCGACTACGCGTTCGGCAAGTCGCTCGAGAAGAACACCGCGGACGTCGTGAAGGCGAACGGCGGCCAGGTGCTCGGCGAAGTGCGCCATCCGCTCTCGGCGTCGGACTTCTCGTCGTTCCTGCTGCAGGCGCAAGCCTCGAAGGCGCAGATCCTCGGCCTCGCGAATGCGGGCGGCGACACGGTCAACGCGATCAAGGCCGCGAAGGAATTCGGCATCAACAAGACGATGAAGACGGCGGCGCTGCTGATGTTCCTGCCCGACGTGCACAGCCTCGGGCTCGACACCACGCAGGGCCTCGTGCTGACGACCGGCTGGTACTGGGACCAGAACGACGACACGCGCAAATGGGCGCAGCGCTACTTCGACCAGACGAAGAAGATGCCGTCGGAACTGCAGGCGGCCGACTATTCGGCGGTGACGACCTACCTGAAGGCGGTGCAGGCGGCCGGCACGACGGATTCCGACAAGGTCATGGAGCAGCTCAAGAAGACCAAGGTCAACGACTTCTATACCAAGGGCGGCTACATCCGCCAGGACGGCGTGCTGATCCACGACATGTATCTCGTCGAGGTGAAGAAGCCGTCCGAGTCGAAGAAGCCGTGGGACTACTACAAGGTCCTGCAGACGATCCCGGGTGAGCAGGCCTACACGACGAAGCAGGAGAGCAAGTGCGCGCTGTGGAAGTAAGCGCGCGCGCGTAAATGCTGCAGTCGGATGCCGCGCCCGGCGCCCCGAGGTGGGTGCGCCGGGCGCGGCATGATTGTGTAATCCGTTAATGCGTCAATGGGCGGCTCTCATGACGATTTTTGGCATTCCGCTTCCGGCAATGCTGAGCCAGTTGCTACTCGGGCTCGTGAACGGCTCGTTCTACGCGATCCTGAGCCTCGGTCTCGCGGTGATCTTCGGCATGCTCAATGTGATCAACTTCGCTCACGGCGCGTTGTTCATGCTGGGCGCGATGCTCACGTGGATGGGGCTCGCGTACTTCGATCTGCCGTACTGGGTGATGCTCGTCGTCGCTCCACTCGTGGTCGGCCTGTTCGGTGTCTTGATCGAGCGCTCCATGCTGCGCTGGCTCTACCGGCTCGATCATCTGTACGGACTCCTGCTCACTTTTGGTCTCACGCTCGTGGTGGAGGGCGTGTTCCGTTCGATCTACGGTTCGTCGGGCCAGCCCTATGATGTGCCCGACCTGCTCGCCGGTGCGACCAATCTCGGCTTCATGTATCTGCCCAACTATCGCGCCTGGGTGGTGGTGGCTTCGCTTGCCGTGTGTTTCGCGACCTGGTTCGTGATCGAAAAGACACGCCTTGGCGCGTATCTGCGCGCGGGCACCGAGAACCCCAAGCTCGTCGAGGCGTTCGGCATCAACGTGCCGCTCATGATCACGCTCACCTACGGCTTCGGCGTCGCACTCGCGGCGTTCGCGGGCGTGCTCGCCGCGCCCGTGATCCAGGTGTCGCCGCTCATGGGCCAGCCGATGATCATCACCGTGTTCGCCGTGGTCGTGATCGGCGGCATGGGCTCGATCATGGGTTCGATCCTCACCGGCCTCATGCTCGGCGTGATCGAAGGCTTCACGCGGGTGTTCTGGCCCGAGGCCTCCGCGACCGTGGTGTTCGTAATCATGGCGATCGTGCTGCTGATTCGCCCCGCTGGTCTCTTCGGCAAGGAACGATGATGCAAAGAAAAGCGCTCTATGGTTTGTTGCTGATCGGGTTGATCGTCGCGCCGTTTGCCGGCGCCTATCCGCTCTTCGTGATGAAGGTGCTGTGCTTCGCCCTGTTCGCCGCGGCGTTCAACCTGCTGATCGGCTACACGGGCCTGCTCTCGTTCGGCCACGCGATGTTTCTGGCGAGCGCGGGCTATACCGCCGGCTATGCGATCCAGTCGCTCAATTTCACGCCCGAGGTGGGCGTGCTCGCGGGCACGGTGGTGGCCACGGTCCTCGGGCTCGTGGTCGGCATCTTCGCGATTCGCCGGCAGGGCATCTACTTCTCGATGGTCACGCTCGCGCTCGCGCAGATGGTCTACTTCGTGTTCCTGCAGGCCCCGTTCACGCACGGCGAAGACGGTCTGCAAGGCGTGCCGCGCGGCAAGCTGTTCGGCGTGCTCTCGCTCGGTTCCGATCTCACGCTGTACTACGTCGTGCTCGTCGTGATGGTGCTCGCGTTCGGTCTGATCGTGCGCATCGTGCATTCGCCGTTCGGGCAGGTGCTCGTGGCGATCAAGGAGAACGAGCCGCGCGCCGTCTCGCTCGGCTACGACACCGACCGCTTCAAGCTGCTCGCGTTCGTGTTGTCGGCGGGGCTCGCGGGTCTGGCCGGCGCGCTCAAGGTGCTCGTGCTCGGCTTCGAAACGCTCGGCGACGCGTACTGGACCATGTCCGGCCTCGTGATCCTCATGACGCTCGTGGGCGGCATGGGCACGCTGTTCGGGCCGCTGCTCGGCGCGACGCTGATCGTCGCGCTGGAGGACCGGCTAGGCGACATCGGCACGGCGCTCGCGAGAGGGACGGGTGTGGAGTGGTTCCGCTCACTCGGTGAGTCCACAACGATCGTCACGGGCCTCATCTTCATTGCCTGCGTGCTGGCGTTCCGGCGCGGCATCGTCGGCGAGATCGTGGCGCGCGTGCGGCCCCTGCGCGCGTGACGGCCGGGTATGCCAGGACTGCTCCGGACTACGATAGAATGGTCGCCCGCCGGCCTGAGCTGGCATAGCCCGCGCAAAGATGTCGCGCTGCGGCATGCCGAGGCGGCCCGCCGTGCGACAAACCTGTGTAGCAACGCCCCATTTCGGTGCCGCACTGCACCACTAGGGTAAATGCTAGTTGCTGCAGAGGGGGGTGAAGTTTAAAGTTGCACTTAGTTCTGATGCACCGAATTTGCAGGTGGAGAACGAGGAGACAACTGAGGCACCAAGTGCCCGGACAAGGAAGCGCTGTTGGATGAGAGTCCAACAGCGCTTTTTATATTTCTGCGCGCCTGTTTTCAACGGCGAGCCGATTATCTTTTATCCGCTCCGAGGCGTGCGACTTACGCACCTTCGCACGCGTCGATTATCCCTTCCCAAATTACGCAAATCAGGCCACGCGGCCGGCTTCGCCCGCTGCACAGGCGTTTGCACATTACGCAAAGCGGGCGCGGAATCCTGCTCACTGTAAGCAAATGGAAAGCGCTTGCCATCTGAATACGCAGACCGCTACACTCGCCAATCACCGACCATGCGGTCAGCATTTTTGCGTTGATTTCCCGCAGCCGATTATCGATTTGCGTATGAGGTAATCGGCCGCGGTGCGCCACAAATCCGTAGCAATAAAGAAAACGAATATCGAAGGAGTGGAGATGCAGTTGGTTTTGCGTTGGATGGGGGCGGCTTGCGTCGCGACCGGGGTGCTCGCGGCGACGGCCGGCGGGGCGTATGCAGATGTGAAGATCGGAGTGACGCTGTCGGCGACGGGGCCGGCTGCCTCGCTCGGGATTCCGGAAAAGAACACGGTTGCGCTGTTGCCGAAGGAAATCGCGGGCCAGAAAGTCGATTACATTGTGCTCGACGACGCCACGGATTCCACCCAGGCGGTGAAGAACGCGCGCAAGCTCACGAGCGAAGACCATGTCGACGCCTTGATCGGCTCGACTGTCGTGCCCAACTCGCTCGCCATGATCGACGTCGCCGCGGAAACGTCCACGCCGATGATCTCGATGGCCGCCGCGGCCTCGATCGTCGAGCCGATGGATGCCAAGCGCTCTTGGGTCTTCAAGACGCCGCAGAACGACGCGCTGATGGCCGGCGCCATCGCACAGCACATGGCGGCGCACGGCGTGAAGACGGTAGCCTTCATCGGCTTCGCAGACGCGTATGGCGAGAGCTGGTACAAGGAATTCAGCGCGGCCGCTGCCAAACAGAACATCAAGGTCGTCGCGAACGAACGCTTCGCGCGTAACGATGCCTCGGTCACGGGCCAGGTGCTCAAGATGATCTCGCAGCACCCCGACGCGGTCCTCATCGCAGGCGCGGGCACGCCGGCCGCGCTGCCGCAGAAGACGCTCAAGGAGCGCGGCTACGCGGGCAAGTACTACCAGACCCACGGCGTGGCCAACAACGACTTCCTGCGCGTGTGCGGCAAGGACTGCGACGGCACCTGGCTGCCCGCCGGGCCGCTGCTCGTCGCCGATCAATTGCCGGATGCGAATCCCGTGAAGCAATCGGCGCTTGCGTACAAGGCAGCGTATGAAAAGGCCTATGGCGCAGGCTCGATCTCGACGTTCGGCGGTCACGCGTGGGACGCGGGCCTTTTGCTCCAGCACGCAATTCCGGTCGCGCTGAAAGCCGGTCAGCCGGGCACGAAGGCCTTCCGCGAAGCGCTGCGCGCCGCACTCGAAAACTCGCATGACGTGGCAGGCGCGCACGGCATCTTCAACATGAGCGCGACCGACCACGCGGGTCTCGACCAGCGTGCCCGCGTGATGGTGGAGATCGTCGGCGGCAAGTGGAAGCTCGCCGGCGATTGAGCGCCGGTTGAATGACGCACGAAACACGAAAAAGGCACGCTCGATTGAGGTGCCTTTTTTGTTGCCGTTACAACGGCTTTGCAGCAGCAGGGAAGGCAGTAAAGGCAGGGCAGTAGTCAGTCGATAAAAGGGGAAAGCGCACCCACGCGTGCGGCGGCTTGTGCGGCGCCGCAGGCAGGGAAAACCATGCATTACACGCGCGATCCCGATTACTACACTCAAAGGCCGGCGCCGATTTACGAATATCCTAGTAATCGGCGCAGGATCAATCGACAACACGCAGACGAAGCGTTTGGAGACGCGCAATGAAAACGAAGAAGTGGGTTTTGAGCTCGATTAGTGCCGGACTCGCAGTGGCGCTGATGGGCACGGCGGGCATCGCCGCCGCGCAGGTGAAGATTGGCGTGACGCTCTCGGCAACGGGGCCGGCCGCGTCGCTCGGCATTCCCGAGAAGAACACCATCGCGCTGCTGCCCAAGGAGATCGCGGGCAAGAGCGTGCAGTACATCGTGCTCGACGACGCCTCGGACACGAGCAAGGCAGTGCAAAACACGCACAAGCTGATCGACGAAGACCACGTGGACGCCATCATCGGCTCGTCGGTCACGCCGAACTCGCTCGCCATGCTCGATGTCGTCGCGCAGGGCAAGACGCCGATGATCTCGCTCGCCGCGTCCGCTGCGATCGTCGAACCGGTCGAGGGGAAGCGCCAGTGGGCCTTCAAGACGCCGCAGAACGACAGCCTGATGGCCGACGCGCTCGCGAGCTACATGGAGAAGCAGGGTGTGAAGACGGTGGGCTTCATCGGCTTCACCGACGCCTACGGCGACAGCTGGCTCAAGGAATTCACCAACGCGGCCGGAAAGCACAACCTCAAGATCGTGGCGAACGAGCGCTATAACCGCACCGACTCGTCGGTGACGGGCCAGGCGCTCAAGCTGATGTCGGCGAACCCCGATGCGATCCTGATCGCCGGCTCGGGCACGCCCGCGGCGCTGCCCGCGACCACGCTCAAGGATCGCGGCTACAAAGGCAAGATCTATCAGACGCACGGCGTGGCGAATAACGACTTCCTGCGCGTCTGCGGCAAGGACTGCGAAGGCGAGCTGCTGCCCGCAGGCCCGATCCTCGTGGCCGACCAGTTGCCCGATTCGAACCCCGTGAAGAAGTCGGCGCTGGCCTACAAGACGGCCTATGAGAAGGCCTATGGCGTCGGCACGGTGGCGACCTTCGGCGGTCATGCGTGGGACGCTGGGCAGCTGCTCCAGCGCGCCATTCCAGTCGCGCTGAAGGCAGGCCAGCCGGGTACCGAGGCGTTCCGCGTGGCGCTGCGCGCCGCGCTCGAAAGCTCGCAGGACGTGGCGGGCGCGCACGGCATCTTCAACATGAGCGCGACGGATCATGCGGGCCTCGACCAGCGCGCGCGCGTGATCGTCGAGATCGTCAACAACAAGTGGAAGCTGCAGAGCGAATAACGTGCGGCGCACGGGAAAGCGCCGCGCGTTTTCCCGTGAAACCCACGCGCGTGTCACGGCGTCATTCTGGCCACTGACAATTGCGATCAAGCGAGATCAAGCATGACCGGTGTGCGGCGTCGTCGCTGCGCACCGGCTTTTCACACATGAAGTCCGAACCGCGCCTCTGAAGGTTCACTCACGCCAGCATTGCCGTTGTTTCGACGTCGTAGTTTTTCCGGGTTCCAGAAAGTTTCAGGAAGAGGGGAGTATGGATTTATCGATCGCCGCGATCCTCGCGCAGGACGGCAACACCACCGGTGCGATCTATGCGCTGCTAGCGCTCGCCCTGGTGCTGGTGTTCTCCGTCACGCGGGTGATCTTCATTCCGCAGGGCGAATTCGTTTCGTATGGCGCGCTCACGCTCGCCGCACTGCAATCGCAGAAGTTTCCGGCCACCTGCTGGCTGCTCGTCGCGCTCGGCGCGGCGTGCTTCGTGGTCGAGACCGCCGGACTCGTGCGTCACGCCGAACGCCGGCGCCATGCAGCGCGCACACTCGTGACGCTTGCGGGCAAGTATCTGCTCTTTCCCATCGCGCTCTATGCGGTGACGCGCGGCGTAGCGAGCCAGCAGCTACCCATGCTCGTACAGATCGCGCTCACGCTCGCGATCGTCGTGCCGATGGGGCCGTTCATCTATCGCCTCGCGTATGAGCCCATCGCCGAAGCGACCACGCTACTGCTCCTGATCGTAGCGGTGGCGGTGCACTTCGCGATGGTGGGCCTCGGGCTCGTGATGTTCGGCGCGGAAGGCTCGCGCACGAACGCGTTCTCCGATGCAACGTTCAACATCGGCAGCCTGTCGATCTCGGGCCAAAGCCTCTGGGTGATCGGCACGGCCGCCGTGCTGATCGTCGCGCTGTATCTCTATTTCGATCGCACGATCTCGGGCAAGGCGCTGCGCGCGACCTCGGTGAACCGGCTCGGTGCGCGGCTCGTCGGCATCGGCACCACACAGGCCGGACGGCTTGCGTTCACGCTCGCCGCGGGCCTCGGTGCGCTGTGCGGCATCCTCGTCTCGCCGCTCACCACCATCTACTACGACTCTGGCTTTCTGATCGGCCTCAAGGGCTTCGTGGGCGCCATTATCGGCGGCCTGGTGAGCTATCCGCTGGCTGCGGCAGGTTCCGTGCTCGTGGGCCTGCTGGAGTCGTACTCGTCGTTCTGGGCGAGCTCATACAAGGAAGTGATCGTGTTCACGCTGATCATCCCCGTGCTGCTGTGGCGCTCGCTCTCGACGCCGCACGCCGAAGAGGAAGAGGAGTGACGCGATGAAACGATTCGTCATGCACAACCGCTTCTTCTGGCTGTTCCTCGTGGTGATGTTCGCGTTGCCGGTGCTGCCGCATCCGGTGCACGTGCCCGAGTACTGGATCACGCTGCTCAACTACATCGGCCTGTATTCGATCGTCGCGATCGGGCTCGTGCTGCTCACGGGCATCGGCGGGATGACGAGCTTCGGGCAGGCCGCGTTCGTCGGGCTCGGTGCTTACGCGACCGCCTATCTGACGACGCAGTACGGCGTTTCGCCGTGGCTCGCGCTGATCGTCGGCGTGGTGATCACGGGGCTCGTGGCGCTCGTTCTGGGGCTCGTGACGATGCGTCTGTCGGGCCACTTCCTGCCACTCGGCACGATCGCCTGGGGCCTCGCGCTGTTCTTCCTGTTCGGCAATCTCGACATGCTCGGCAAGTACGACGGCATCAACGGCATTCCCGTGCTGAACGTGCTGGGCATCGACCTCGAATCGGGCCGCCATATTTACTACCTGATCTGGGTCGTGGTGCTAGCGTCCGTGGTGTCGGTTCAGAACCTGCTTAATAGCCGCATGGGACGCGCGATTCGCGCGCTGCGCGGCGGCGGCTTGATGGCCGAGGCCATGGGCGTGAACACCGGCTGGATGCGTGTGGTGATCTTCGTCTATGCGGCCGTGCTCGCGGCCGTTTCGGGCTTCCTGTACGCGCATTTGCAGCGTGCGGTGAACCCGACGCCGTTCGGTCTGAATCACGGCATCGAGTATCTCTTCATGGCCGTGGTGGGCGGCGTGGCGCACGTCTGGGGCGCGGTGCTGGGCGCGGCGATTCTCACCGTGCTGCAGGACTGGCTGCAAACGCTGCTGCCGAAGCTGCTCGGCGAGAACGGCAACTTCGAGATCATCGTGTTCGGCATTCTGATGGTGTTGCTGCTGCAATACGCGCGGCGCGGCGTCTGGCCGTTCGTGGCGCGCTTCTTCCCGCGCGGTCCGCGGGCGCATGTGCCCGAGCACGCGGAGGCTTTGCCGCAGCGCAGCAAGCCGGCCACCGGCGAAATGCTGCTCACGGTGAACAAGGCGCGCAAGCAGTTCGGCGGCCTCGTGGCCGTGAACGACGTGAGTTTCGAAGTGAAGGCGGGGCAGATCATCGGCCTGATCGGTCCCAACGGCGCGGGCAAGTCGACGACCTTCAATCTCGTGACCGGCGTGCTCCAACCGACCAGCGGCGAGATCACGTTCCGCGGCGAGCGCATCGATCGCCTGACTTCACGTGAAATCGTCGCGCGCGGCATTGGCCGCACGTTCCAGCACGTCAAGTTGCTGCCGACGATGACGGTGCTCGAGAACGTCGCCATTGGCGCGCATCTGCGGGGTCACGCGGGCGTGCTGCGCAGCGTCGCCAAGCTCAATGCCACGGAAGAAGGGCGGCTCATGAGCGAGGCGGCGAAGCAGATCCGCCGCGTGGGGCTCGAGCAGCATATGTATGACGAAGCGGGCAGCCTTGCGCTCGGCCAGCAACGCATCCTGGAGATTGCACGCGCGCTGTGCTGCGATCCGACCTTGCTGCTGCTCGACGAGCCGGCTGCGGGCCTGCGTTACAAGGAAAAGCAACAGTTGGCGGCATTGCTGCGCAAGCTGAGAGAAGAGGGGATGAGCGTGCTGCTGGTCGAACACGACATGGATTTCGTGATGAATCTCACCGACCGCCTCGTGGTGATGGAGTTCGGTACGCGCATCGCAGAAGGTCTGCCGGAAGAGGTGCAGAAGGACCCGGCGGTGCTGGAAGCGTACCTGGGCGGGGTGGAATGATGACGACTCCCGTACTGGAAGTTTCCGGACTCGCGGTGCGCTACGGCAAGATCGAGGCGCTGCACAAGGCAGCGATCAAGGTGGGCGCTGGGCAGATCGTCTCCGTGATCGGTCCGAACGGCGCGGGCAAGTCCACGCTGCTCAACGCCATCATGGGCGCGCTGCCCGTGGCGGGGCACGCGAGTGGCCGCATCGCTTATATGGGCGAAGAGATTGGCGCGCTGCCGATCGAGCGGCGCGTGGCGCGCGGCATGTGTCTCGTGCCGGAAAAGCGTGAGCTGTTCGCCTCGATGACGGTGGAGGACAACCTCGTGCTTGGCGCATACCGTCGCAAGCGCGCCGGTGAGCGTAATTTCCTTGATCAGCTCGAACCGGTTTTCGCGCTGTTTCCGCGCTTGAAGGAGCGCCGGGCGCAGGCGGCCGGTACGCTCTCGGGCGGCGAGCGCCAGATGCTCGCAGTCGGCCGTGCATTGATGGGCAAGCCCGATCTGCTGATGCTCGACGAGCCGAGCCTGGGTCTCGCGCCGCTGATCGTGAAGGAAATCTTCCACATCATCAGCGCGCTGAGGCAAACCGGCGTCGCGACGCTGCTCATCGAGCAGAACGCGCGAGCCGCGCTGCAGATTTCCGATTACGGCTACGTGCTGGAAACCGGCGACCTGGCGCTCGAAGGGCCGGCAGGGGAGTTGGCGCAGAACCCGCGCGTGATCGAAACATATCTCGGGTTGGCCAAGAAGCCGGTCTGACTTCGTCTATTGCTGTAGAAATGAGCGGCGTGTTTCACGTGAAACACGCCGCTTTTTTTTGTTCAACACGGGCCGAGTCCGGGAACAAAAATCGGGTGTGAACGGCCGAAAACCCGAAACCGTTATAATTCGCGCATACCATTTTTTTCTGAGAAGGCTCACGCGGTCGTTTCCGTCCATGCGTGAGGTCCCGCCATGCTTTATCCCACAGAGTTTGACGTAATCGTCGTCGGCGGCGGTCACGCCGGAACCGAGGCTGCGCTTGCCGCCGCCCGCATGGGCGTCAAGACGCTCCTGCTTACTCACAACATCGAAACGCTCGGTCAGATGAGCTGCAATCCGTCGATTGGCGGCATTGGCAAGGGCCATCTGGTCAAGGAAGTCGATGCGCTCGGCGGCGCCATGGCCGCGGCGACGGACGAGGGCGGGATCCAGTTCCGCATCCTCAATTCGTCCAAGGGCCCGGCAGTTCGGGCGACGCGCGCGCAGGCCGACCGCATTCTTTATAAGGCGGCGATCCGCCGACGCCTCGAGAATCAACCGAATCTGTGGCTGTTCCAGCAGGCCGTGGAAGACCTGATGGTCGAAGGCGACCGCGTCGTAGGCGCCGTCACGCAGGTGGGCATCCGCTTCCGCAGCCGTGCGGTTGTGCTGACGGCGGGGACCTTCCTCGACGGCAAGATCCACGTGGGCCTGAACAACTACACGGGTGGCCGCGCTGGCGATCCTGCTGCCGTGACGCTCTCGTCGCGCCTGAAGGAGCTGAAGCTGCCGCAGGGCCGCCTCAAGACGGGCACGCCGCCGCGTATCGACGGCCGCACGATCGACTTCTCGATGCTCGAAGAGCAGCCGGGTGACCTCGATCCGGTGCCGGTGTTCTCGTTTCTCGGCCGCGCGGAGCAGCATCCGCGCCAGATTCCGTGCTGGGTCACGCATACGAATGAGCGCACCCACGACATCATTCGTGGCGGTCTCGACCGCTCGCCGATGTACACGGGCGTGATCGAAGGGGTAGGGCCGCGCTATTGCCCGTCCATCGAGGACAAGATTCATCGCTTCGCCTCGAAGGAATCGCACCAGATCTTCCTTGAACCGGAAGGCCTGACGACGAACGAGTTCTACCCCAATGGCATCTCCACGAGCCTGCCGTTCGATGTGCAGCTCGAACTCGTGCACTCGATGCGCGGCCTCGAGCACGCGCACATCCTGCGTCCGGGCTACGCGATCGAATATGACTACTTCGACCCGCGCGGCCTCAAGGCATCGCTCGAAACCAAGGTGATCAACGGCCTGTTTTTTGCGGGCCAGATCAATGGCACGACGGGCTATGAGGAAGCTGCAGCGCAGGGCTTGCTCGCCGGCATGAACGCAGGCCTCCAGGTGCAGGGCAAGGACGCATGGTGCCCGCGCCGCGATCAGGCGTACCTCGGCGTGCTGGTTGACGATCTGGTGACGCGAGGCGTCTCCGAGCCGTATCGCATGTTCACGAGCCGAGCCGAATACCGCTTGAGCCTGCGTGAAGACAATGCGGATATGCGCCTGACGGAGATCGGTCGCGATCTGGGCGTGATTGATGACGTTCGTTGGGACGCGTTTTGCCGCAAGCGCGATGCTGTTTCACGTGAAACAGAGCGTCTGAAGTCGACGTGGGTGAACCCCAAGACGCTTTCGGCTGAAGAAGCGACGGCACTGCTTGGCAAGTCGATCGACCGCGAATACAACCTTGCGGACCTGCTGCGCCGCCCGGGCGTGAGTTACGACGGCGTTTGCGGTCTGCGCGAAGGCGCTTGCGCGCCGGAAACCCCGCTCGCCGACGACGAGGTTTTGCTCGCCCAGATCAAGGAGCAGATCGAAATCGGCATCAAGTATCAGGGCTATATCGATCGCCAGGCCGACGAGATCGAGCGCAATGGCGCGCAGGAAAATACCCGTCTGCCCGAAGGCATCGATTACGCGGAAGTGCGCGGCCTGTCGTTTGAAGCGCGCCAGAAGCTGAACCAGTTCCGCCCTGAGACGATCGGCCAGGCGTCGCGCATTTCGGGCATTACGCCCGCCGCGATCTCGCTGCTGATGGTGCACCTCAAGCGCGGCCTTGGTCGCCGCCGCCAGAATCCGGGCGCTGCTGACGAAAGCGGCACCGACTCGACGCCGGTGGCGCAATGACGGGCCGCTCGAGGCAACCCGGTATTGCGGACCGCGACGCGCTGGCTCGTCTGCTGAAAGAGGGCGCAGAGGCGCTGGGTGTCGAACTCAGCGAACGGCAGCACGAGCAGTTGCTCGACTACGTTACGCTGCTCGCGAAGTGGAACGCCGTGTATAACCTCACGGCGATCCGCGATCCGCGTCAGATGTTGATCCAGCATATTCTCGATTCGCTCTCGATCGTGCCGCATCTGCCGACGCGCGCCGAAGCAACGGTGCTCGATGTCGGCTCCGGCGGCGGCCTGCCCGGCATCGTGCTCGCAATTGTGCGCCCGGACTGGCAGGTCACGCTCAACGATATCGTGCAGAAGAAGTCGGCGTTCCAGTCGCAGGCGAAGGCTGAACTCGGACTCGCGAACCTCTCGGTGGTGACCGGCCGGGTCGAATCGCTGCGTCCCGGCATCGAAGTATCGAAAAAATTCGATTTGATCGTGTCTCGGGCATTCGCGGATCTCGCCGATTTCGTTACACTGGCCCGTCATCTCGTTGCCGACGGTGGCGCGATCTGGGCCATGAAGGGTGTGCACCCCGAAGGCGAGATCGAGCGCCTGCCGGCCGGCACCCGGGCACTGAATACGATTCGCCTGAGCGTGCCGATGCTCGACGCGGAGCGTCACCTGACCGAAGTGTCTGTTGAGCCGGTCGCCGCGGTCTGAGCCGGTCCGGCGATGGCCAATCGGCCGAATGGTGTGCGAGGCGGTTTGGTCATAACGTAAGCAAACTTCTTAAGGCAGTAAAAGGGACACACAAAAGATGGCAAAAATCTTCTGCGTTGCGAACCAGAAGGGCGGCGTCGGCAAGACGACGACAACGGTCAATCTCGCCGCGAGCCTCGCATCGCAGGGACAACGTGTCCTTCTCATCGACCTCGACCCGCAGGGCAACGCCACGATGGGCAGCGGCATCGACAAGGCCGCGTGCGAGAACACGGTGTACGAGGTGCTCGTCGACGGCGTCACGGTGAACGCCGCGCGCACGCGACCGGAGCAGGTCGGTTACGACGTGCTGCCGGCCAACCGCGAGCTGGCCGGCGCCGAGGTCGAACTGGTGACGGTCGAGCAGCGCGAGCGGCGCCTGAAGGCCGCGCTCGCCGAAGTCGACGCCGACTACGACTTCGTGCTGATCGACTGCCCGCCGGCGCTTTCGCTGCTCACGCTCAACGGCCTGTGCGCCGCCCATGGCGTGGTGATCCCGATGCAGTGCGAATACTTCGCGCTCGAAGGCCTTTCGGATCTCATCAATACGATCAAGCAGGTCCACGCGAACATGAATCGCGACCTGAAGGTGATCGGCCTTCTGCGCGTGATGTTCGATCCGCGCATCACGCTGCAGCAGCAGGTTTCCGAGCAGTTGAAAGAGCACTTCGGCGACAAGGTCTTCGACGCCGTGATCCCGCGCAACGTCCGCCTTGCCGAAGCACCGAGCTACGGCTTGCCCGGCGTGGTGTTCGATCGCGCCTCGCGCGGTGCACAGGCCTATGTGCAGTTCGGCGCGGAAATGATCGAGCGCGTGCGCGCACTCTGACGAGACTGGGGAAGCACGATGAATGCAGTAGCACGGAAGAAGGGGCTGGGCCGGGGGCTGGAAGCATTGCTCGGCGGCAGCGCGGACATCACCGAGGCGGTGAAGATCGACGGCGCGCCCAACACGCTGCCGCTCACGCAAATGCAGGCCGGCAAGTACCAGCCGCGCACGCGCATGGACGAGGGCGCGCTCCAGGAACTGGCCGCGAGCATTCGCGCGCAGGGTCTGATGCAGCCGATTCTCGTGCGCCCGGTTGCGACGGGGCGCTACGAAATCATCGCGGGCGAGCGACGCTTCCGTGCTGCGCACATCGCCGGCCTGACCGAAGTGCCGGTGCTCGTGAAGGACGTGCCCGACCAGGCCGCCGCCGCGATGGCGCTGATCGAGAACATCCAGCGCGAGGACCTGAATCCGCTGGAAGAGGCGCAGGGCATCCAGCGCCTGCTCGACGAGTTCAGCTTCACGCACGAGCAGGCGGCCGAGTCGGTGGGACGCTCGCGCAGCGCGGTGTCGAACCTGCTGCGTCTGCTCAACCTCGCGGCGCCCGTGCAGACCATGCTGCTGGCCGGCGATCTCGACATGGGCCACGCTCGCGCGCTGCTCGCCGTGGACGCCGCCACGCAGATCACGCTGGCGAACCAGGTGGTCAACAAGCGGATGTCGGTGCGTGAAACGGAGAAGCTCGTTTCGGCGACGACGAAGGCCGCACCGGCGGTAAAGGCGAAGGCCGCGCACGACGGCGGGCGCGACACGCGCCGCCTCGAAGAGGAGCTGTCGGACCTGCTCGCCGCCTCGGTGAAGATCAAACTCGGCCGACGCGGGCGAGGGCAGCTCACGGTCGACTTCGGCGACCTCGACGCGCTCGACGGCATCCTGCTGCGCCTGCGCGGCGAGACGGCGGCGTGATGGGCACGATGGGCACGATGGGCGCCGCCGTGGCTAACGCGCGCGCCGGCGCATAAAGCCGGTGCGCGAATCGGAGCAGGGCGCGCGCGAGCCCTTGAGCCTGCTGCGCCGCATCGGCGCATTCGCCGTTTCGGAGCCGGTGCTCGCGATCCTCGTCGTGGCGTTCGTGGCGTTGCAGATTTACGCGCCTCGACCCATCGCTTCGCTGCCCGCACTCGTCGACTGGCAAACGGTGATGACTCTCGCGGGCTTGCTCATTCTGACGAAGGGTATCGAATATTCAGGACTGCTGACCTGGCTCGCGCACAAGCTCGTCCACCACATTCATTCGGAACGCGGGCTCGCATTGTTGCTCGTCGCGCTGGCCGCGGTGCTGGCGATGATCGTGACCAACGATGTGGCGCTCTTCGTCGTGGTGCCGCTCGTGCTGTCCCTGCACAAGCTCATGCCGCTGCCGCTCAAGCGCCTCGTGATCGTCATCGCGCTTGCCGTGAATGCGGGCTCGGTGCTCACGCCGCTCGGCAACCCGCAGAACCTGTTTCTCTGGCAGGCGAGCGGGGTGTCGTTCGGACGCTTCGTCGTGGGGCTCGCACCGCTTTGCGCGTTTCTCATGGCGATGCTCATCCTGGTCGCGGCGTTCCTCTTCAGGGCCGCGCCGCTCGATCTCTCGAAAGACGCCGCGCCGCAGCGCGTCGATCGCGCGCTGGCGAGCGTGGCGGCTCTGCTCTTCGTCGCGTTCGTGCTGCTCGCCGATGCACACCACGCAGGCGTCGCGCTGGCCGCCGTCGCCGCGGGCTTCGTGATCTGGCGCATTCGCATCGTGCTGAAGATCGACTGGCTGCTGCTGCTGATCTTCGTGCTGATGTTCATCGTCCTGCGCAGCGTGGCCGCGCTGCCCGCCATCCATCACGCGCTGACGTCGCTGTCGCTGCAAACGCCGATGCGCGCTTTTGCCGCAGGCGCGGTGCTGTCGCAAGTTATTAGCAATGTTCCGGCCGCCATCGTGCTCGCGGGCTTCACGCACGACTGGCGCGCGCTCGCGTTTGGCGTGAGCGTGGGGGGCTTCGGGGTCGCCATCGGCTCGCTGGCGAATCTCATCGCCGTGCGTCTGTCCGGCCAGCGCGGCGTGTGGCTGCTGTTTCACCTGATCGCCGTGCCGTTCTGGATCGTGGCCTTTTTGGGCGGCGCGCTGCTGCTGCATCTGTTCTGACGGCACCCCGTCCCACATCGTGGCGCATCGCCAGGATTGCGCGCCAGATGGCTTCAAAATTACCTGGTCATCCTGATGATTGCGCGTTGCCTGCTGCGTCCCTTACAGTTACCGGTCACACCTTCGCGGCGCCGTGTTTTCCGCATCATGAAGTCGCATTTCACAGGTGTTATTGAAGGGCCTAAAGTCTTGAATTGCCTGCAACTATCGCTTACAATCGCCCGGATTTATTTGGTTGGCGATGCTGTAAGTACGCTGTAATAAGGCGCGTGCGCGGCGAATTTCCGGAATCAAGCGATGGTGGGTCAGAGGCCAGACGAAGCGCCACAGGCGCATGAAGGGCCCGATGTACCGCCGGGCGAAGTCGGGGCATCCAGCCAGGGGCAGGATGCAGCGGCAAAAAATTCCGGACGCGTTGTTTCCAAAGCGGATCACAACGCGCGCTGGGATGAGCTGGACGCCAGCCAGCAAGATAACAACGACATCGTTCCGCTCACCCGGGCCGAAGCCGAGCAAATTTTCGGCGCACAGGTGAGTCGCCCATCGCGCGTCACGCCGTTTCGTGTCGTCGCGGCGCAAGTGGTTTTGTCCCTGGTTGCAACGTTGGTATGGTGGCTGTTTTATAAGCAGCCGGCCGATGCTGCGCTGTCTGCGTTCCTGGGCGGAGCGATCTGCTGGTTTCCCGGTGCGCTGTTCGCGGCGCGCCTGAAGCAGTTGAGTCGTGCCGGCACCGTGTTTAACTGGATGCTCGGTGAAGCCTTCAAGATGGGGGCGACGATTGCGATGTTCGTCGCCATCGCGTTCTGGTATCACGACGTGCAGTGGATTCCCCTGCTCGTCACGTACCTGATCGCACTAAAGACATACTGGATCGCGCTCGCGTGGCGCTGACCCACCCACATCGCGCCGCCTCAAGTCAGGGCGTCGAAGCGATGACGGTGGAAGTTAGCTGGCCGATGCGAAGCAGATAAGACACGATCCACGGCGGTGCGTTCCCGCAATACAGTATTGCGGCGGGAGCGGCCGAAAACGATTTTCGACAATTTGGGTGGCTTTAACGATATGGCAGCTAGCGAAGGAACGAGCGCACCGGGTCCGTCCGAGTACATTGCTCACCACTTGCAGAACTTTGCGACCTCGCACCAGACGTCGATCGTCGACTTCAGCGTCTGGAACATCGACACGTTGTTCTGGTCGATCCTGTGCGGCGTCGTGACGATCCTCATCCTGCGCCTCGCTGCGCGCAAGGCGACCCCGGGCGTACCGGGCCGCTTCCAGTGCGCCATCGAAATGCTGGTCGAGATGGTCGAGGACCAGTCCAAGTCCATCGTCCATGGCAACCGCGCATTCATCGCACCGCTCGCGCTGACCGTCTTCATCTGGGTCGCGCTCATGAACTCGCTCGACTTCATTCCCGTCGACCTGCCCACGCGCGTGATCGGCTGGCTCGGCCTCTCAGAAGTGCTGCCGCACCAGCGCATCGTTCCGACTGCCGACCTCAACGGCACGTTCGGCATCGCGCTCGGCGTGTTCGTGCTGATGATTTACTACAACCTCAAGATCAAGGGTCCTGGCGGCTTCGCACACGAGCTGCTCTCGGCCCCGTTCGGCTCGCATCCGCTCCTGTGGATCCCGAACCTTGCACTGAACATCATCGAGTTCGTCGCCAAGACGGTTTCGCTCGCCCTGCGGTTGTTCGGCAACATGTATGCAGGCGAGCTGCTGTTCCTGCTGATCGCGCTGCTGGGCGGTCTGTGGAGCTTCGGCGCGGACACGACGGTGCTTGGCTTCATCGGCCACGTGATTGCGGGCAGCGTCTGGGCGATCTTCCACATCCTGATCGTTCTGCTGCAGGCGTTCATTTTCATGATGCTGACGCTGGTGTACATCGGCCAGGCACACGACAAGCACTAAGTGCTCGTCAAACCAGATTTGCAGTTTTAAATCCCCAGTTCCAGAAAATCTCAATAAGGAGTGATCATGCAAGCTTTCATCGCCAACATCCAGGGTTTCACGGCCATCGGTATCGGCATCATCATCGGCCTGGGTGCAATCGGCGCCTGTATCGGTATCGGCCTGATGGGCGGCAAGTACATCGAAGCGTGCGCACGTCAGCCTGAGCTGATGAACCCGCTGCAAACGAAGATGTTCCTGCTGGCTGGTCTGATCGACGCGGCGTTCCTGATTGGCGTTGGTGTTGCAATGCTGTTCGCGTTCGCTAACCCGCTGCTCTCGAAGCTCGCGGGCTAAGTTCCCTGGAAGGTTGCGCCTGACCTATAACGGGTAGTGGGCGCATGGCGGAACGGGAGACGAGGCGCTGATCGAGTTCACAACCGATGAGCGCCTTGCCGTTTCAATTCCCCGGAATAGCAACGATGAAGGAAACACCGTGAATCTCAACGCAACCCTGTTTGCGCAAATGGTCGTGTTCCTGATCCTCGCGTGGTTCACGATGAAGTTCGTGTGGCCGCCGTTGATCAACGCCCTCGACGAGCGCTCGAAGAAGATCGCAGACGGCCTCGCCGCTGCGGAAAAGGGCAAGGCGGAACTCGAAGCGGCGCACAAGCGCGTCGGTGAAGAGCTCGCTACTGCCCGTAACGAGGGTCAAAGCCGTATCGCCGACGCTGAAAAGCGCGCGCTGGCCGTCGCAGAAGAAATCAAGGCCCAGGCACACGCCGAAGCGGCACGCATCATCGCCCAGGCGAAGGCCGACGCCGACCAGCAGGTCGTCAAGGCACGCGAAGCACTGCGTTCCGAAGTCGCCGCCCTCGCCGTGCAAGGCGCCGAGCAGATCCTGAAGCGCGAAGTCGATCAGTCGGCCCACGCCGAACTGCTGAATCAACTGAAAGCCGAGCTCTGATCATGGCCGAACTTGCAACCATCGCCCGCCCGTACGCAGAAGCATTGTTTGGCGTGGCCGAAGCTGGTGACACCGCTGCCTGGTCCACGCTCGTTTCGGAGCTGGCACAGGTTGCGGCCTTGCCCGAGGTGCAGTCGGTCGCGACGAGCCCCAAGGTGAGCCATGCCCAGGTCGTCGAGCTGCTGCTCGCCGCGGTGAAGTCGCCGGTCAAGGAATCGGCCGAGGTGAAGAACCTCGTGCAGATGCTGATCGAGAATCATCGCCTGGCACTGCTGCCGGAAATCCAGACGCAGTTCGAAGCGCTCAAGAATGCCAAGGCAGGCGCTGCTGACGCAGTGATCGTCAGCGCGTTCCCGCTCGAAGGCGCCCAGTTGAACGACCTCGTCGCCAGCCTCGAACGCAAGTTCAAATGCAAGCTGAAGCCGACCGTCGAGATCGACAACTCGCTGATCGGCGGCGTGCGCGTCACGGTCGGCGACGAAGTGCTCGATACCTCGGTCCGCGCGCGGCTCGCCAGCATGCAGGCGGCGTTGACCGCCTGAGCGCCCCGATTACAAATATCGGGCGCGGCGGCTGGCACGCAACAGAATTGAACATCAGGAGCGAATAATGCAACTCAATCCCTCTGAGATCAGCGAGCTGATCAAGAGCCGGATCCAGGGCCTTGAAGCGAGCGCAGACGTTCGCAATCAGGGCACCGTGATCTCCGTGACCGACGGTATCGTGCGTATCCACGGCCTGTCGGACGTGATGCAGGGCGAAATGCTCGAATTCCCGGGCAACACCTTCGGCCTCGCGCTGAACCTCGAGCGTGACTCGGTCGGTGCCGTGATTCTGGGTGAGTACGAGCACATCTCGGAAGGCGACATCGTCAAGACGACGGGCCGCATTCTCGAAGTGCCGGTTGGCCCCGAACTGATCGGCCGCGTGGTCGACCCGCTCGGCAACCCGATCGACGGCAAGGGCCCGGTCAACGCCAAGATGACCGACGCGATCGAAAAGATCGCTCCGGGCGTGATCTGGCGTGAAGGCGTGTCGCAGCCGGTGCAAACGGGTCTGAAGTCGATCGACTCGATGGTGCCGATCGGCCGTGGCCAGCGTGAGCTGATCATCGGCGACCGTCAGTGCGGCAAGACCGCGGTGGCCGTCGACACGATCATCAACCAGAAGGGCAAGGACCTCATCTGTATCTACGTCGCCATCGGTCAGAAGGCTTCGTCGATCCAGAACGTGCTGCGCAAGCTCGAAGAAACGGGCGCGATCGAATACACGATCGTCGTCGCCGCTTCGGCTTCGGAATCGGCCGCGCTGCAGTACCTCGCGCCGTACGCCGGCTGCACGATGGGCGAATACTTCCGCGACCGCGGTCAAGACGCCCTGATCATTTATGACGACTTGACCAAGCAAGCCTGGGCATACCGTCAGATCTCGCTGCTGCTGCGCCGCCCGCCGGGCCGTGAAGCTTACCCCGGCGACGTGTTCTATCTGCACTCGCGTCTGCTCGAGCGCGCCGCGCGCGTGTCGGCCGACTACGTCGAGAAGTTCACGAACGGCGAAGTGAAGGGCAAGACGGGTTCGCTCACCGCACTGCCGATCATCGAAACGCAAGCCGGCGACGTGACCGCATTCGTTCCGACGAACGTGATCTCGATTACCGACGGCCAGATCTTCCTGGAAACCGACCTCTTCAACGCAGGCATCCGCCCGGCAATCAACGCCGGCGTTTCGGTGTCGCGTGTGGGTGGTGCGGCTCAAACGAAGGTCGTGAAGAAGCTGTCGGGCGGTATCCGTACCGACCTCGCGCAGTACCGTGAACTGGCTGCATTCGCCCAGTTCGCATCGGACCTCGACGAAGCGACCCGCAAGCAGCTCGAGCGCGGCCGCCGCGTGACGGAACTGCTCAAGCAGCCGCAGTATCAGCCGCTGCAAGTGTGGGAACTGGCTGTTGCGCTGTTCTCGGCGAACAACGGCTACCTCGACGACATCGACGTCAAGGACGTCCTGCCGTTCGAAAAGGGCCTGCGCGAATACCTGAAGTCGAAGCACGCTGACCTCGTCGCGCGCATCGAGGACAAGAAGGACCTGTCGAAGGACGACGAGAACGCGCTCCACGCGGCTCTCAAGGACTTCAAGAAGTCCGGCGCATATTGATCCGTCCCGGAATCAAACACGATAAACGGACTGGGACCCGAGTCAGCGCGAAAGCGCTAACCCGGGTCGACAAAGGAGCAAAGCAATGGCTGGAATGAAGGAAATTCGCGGCAAGATCAAGAGCGTGCAAAACACGCGCAAGATCACCAAGGCGATGGAAATGGTCGCGGCGTCGAAAATGCGCCGTGCCCAGGAGCGCATGCGCGCCGCCCGCCCGTATGCCGACAAGGTCCGCGACATCGCTGCGCACATGAGCCGTGCGAACCCCGAGTACCGCCACCCGTTCATGGTGGAAAACACCGGTGCGAAGGTCGCAGGCGTGATTCTCGTCACGACCGACAAGGGTCTGTGCGGCGGGATGAACACCAACGTGCTGCGCGCGACGCTGCAGAAGTTCAAGGATCTGGAAGCATCCGGCACGTCGATCGAAGCAACTGCGATCGGCAGCAAGGGCCTCGGTTTCCTGAACCGTCTGCGCGCGAAGGTCGTCTCGAACGTTGTCCAACTCGGCGACACGCCGCACCTCGAAAAGTTGATCGGCGCGATCAAGGTGCAGCTCGACCAGTACTCGGAAGGCAAGCTTTCCGCCGTGTACCTCGCGTACACGCGCTTCGTCAACACGATGAAGCAGGAGCCTGTGATCGAGCAACTGCTGCCGCTGTCGGCCGAGCGTCTCGAAGCGAACGACGACGGCACGACGCCGAAGTCGGCGTGGGACTACATCTACGAGCCGGACGCGCAAACCGTCGTGGACGAACTGCTGGTGCGCTATGTCGAAGCCCTGGTCTATCAGGCCGTGGCGGAAAACATGGCTTCGGAGCAGTCGGCCCGTATGGTGGCGATGAAGGCGGCGTCGGACAACGCGAAGACGGTCATCAACGAACTGCAGCTCTCGTACAACAAGAGCCGCCAGGCCGCGATTACGAAGGAACTTTCGGAAATCGTCGGCGGCGCAGCAGCCGTTTGATCAAGCGACAAGCGCGAACCGATTGCGAAACCGCGCCGGTGTATGCCGGTGAGCGAGTGAAGAATTCAGGTATCTAAAGGAAAATCGATGAGTACAACTGCTTTGGTAGAAGGCAAGATCGTACAGTGCATCGGCGCGGTGATCGACGTGGAATTCCCGCGCGAGAGCATGCCGAAGATCTACGACGCGCTGATTCTCGAAGGGTCGGAACTGACCCTGGAAGTGCAGCAGCAGCTGGGCGACGGCGTTGTCCGCACCATCTGTCTGGGTTCGGCTGACGGCCTGCGCCGCGGCACCGTGGTCAAGAACACGGGCAACCCCATCCGCGTGCCGGTCGGCAAGCCGACCCTCGGCCGCATCATGGACGTGCTCGGCCGTCCGATTGACGAAGCCGGCCCGATCGTGAGCGAAACGACGCGCTCGATCCACCAGAAGGCTCCGGCGTTCGACGAGCTGTCGCCGTCGGCGGAACTGCTCGAAACCGGCATCAAGGTTATCGACCTGATCTGCCCGTTCGCAAAGGGCGGCAAGGTCGGTCTGTTTGGTGGTGCTGGCGTGGGCAAGACCGTCAACATGATGGAGCTCATCAACAACATCGCCAAGGAACACGGTGGTTTCTCCGTGTTCGCCGGCGTGGGCGAGCGTACCCGTGAGGGCAACGACTTCTACCACGAAATGAAGGACTCGAACGTTCTCGACAAGGTCGCGCTGGTGTACGGCCAGATGAACGAGCCGCCGGGCAACCGTCTGCGCGTCGCGCTGACCGGTCTGACGATGGCCGAGCACTTCCGTGACGAAGGCCTCGACGTGCTGTTCTTCGTCGACAACATCTACCGTTTCACGCTGGCTGGCACGGAAGTGTCGGCACTGCTCGGCCGTATGCCGTCGGCAGTGGGCTATCAGCCGACGCTGGCTGAAGAAATGGGCAAGCTGCAAGAGCGCATCACGTCGACCAAGAAGGGCTCGATTACGTCGGTTCAGGCCGTGTACGTCCCTGCGGACGACTTGACCGACCCGTCGCCGGCTACGACCTTCGGCCACCTGGACGCAACCGTCGTGCTGTCGCGTGACATCGCCTCGCTGGGTATCTACCCGGCAGTCGACCCGCTCGACTCGACCTCGCGCCAGATCGACCCGAACGTGATCGGTGAAGAGCACTACTCGATCACGCGCGGCGTGCAGCAGACGCTGCAGCGCTACAAGGAACTGCGCGACATCATCGCGATTCTGGGCATGGACGAACTGTCGCCGGAAGACAAGCTGACCGTGGCCCGCGCTCGCAAGATCCAGCGTTTCCTGTCGCAGCCGTTCCACGTCGCGGAAGTCTTCACGGGCTCGCCGGGCAAGTACGTGCCGCTGAAGGAAACGATCCGCGGCTTCAAGATGATCGTCGGCGGCGAATGCGATCACCTGCCGGAGCAGGCGTTCTACATGGTCGGCACGATCGACGAAGCCTTCGAAAAGGCCAAGAAGATCCAGTAAGGGTTAGTTGCCGAAGTGCGGATAGGTCACGCGACTTGTCCGCCACAGCAGCCAATTGATCCCCAAGGAGTCGACACATATGGCAGCAACCATCAAGGTAGACGTCGTCAGCGCCGAAGAGAGCATCTTCGACGGCCAGGCGAAGTTCGTCGCGCTTCCGGGCGAGGCGGGCGAGCTGGGCATTCTGCCGGGCCACACGCCGCTCATCACGCGTATTCGTCCGGGTGCAGTGCGCATCGTGGCCGAAGACGGCGGTGAAGAGTTCGTGTTCGTCGCCGGCGGCATTCTCGAAGTGCAGCCGGGCGCCGTCACGGTGCTCGCCGACACCGCGATCCGCGGCAAGGATCTCGACGAGGCGAAGGCCACGGAAGCGCGCAAGCGCGCTGAAGAGACGCTGCAGAACGCGGGCTCGAACCTCGAGTACGCGACCGCCCAGGCCGAGCTGGCCTACGCGGTCGCGCAGCTCGCGGCGATCCAGCGCCTGCGCAAGATGAACCAGCACTAATTGGTTCTCGTACGCGCGCCCTCGTGGCGCCGCGTTCGAAGCGAAAAGGGCTCCCCAAGCTGGGAGCCCTTTTTGCATTTTGGCGCCGGTGAGCGGGCACGGCCCAATGGCAACGCGATGAAAAACGCGGCATAAATGCCGTGAGCCACGGAGGTCGACAAAAACGCTCTGGCATACTTGACGTTTACGGAAAGGTAATGCCAAATCATGCGTTCGCAGCCGGCCCAGACCCTGCGGGTAAGACTTGATGCCGCCCCCGGGAAAGCCGGTGGCACAATAGTTTTCAAATTCATTTCAAACGCGGGAGTGACGCTCCCCAGGAGACAGCCATCATGGCAATCGACGCAGCAGGCGCGCGCGCCGCGCCCGGTCTACATGAGCCGCTCATCGCGCCGAAAGACGGCCTTTCCTACGTGCGAGGCACGACCGACGTGCCGCTCAGCGACGCGACCCTCGGCACGTTCCTGCAGGAGACCGCGACCCGCTTTCCCGAGCGGCCTGCCGTGGTGTTCCGCGAGCAGGGCATCCGCTGGAACTGGCGCGAGTTCGCCGCCGAAGTCGACGTGCTCGCCGCCGGTTTCGCCGAGCTGGGCATCGTCAAGGGCGACCGCGTCGGCATCTGGTCGCCCAATCGCGTCGAATGGCTGCTCACCCAGTTTGCGACCGCGCGGATCGGCGCGGTGCTCGTCAACATCAATCCCGCTTACCGCCTCGCCGAACTCGAATACGCGCTGAACAAGGTCGCTTGCAAGGCGATCGTCTCGGCCGAGAGCTTCAAGACCTCGAAGTATCTGGAGATGCTGCAGACGCTCGCGCCCGAGCTTGCGAGCGCCACGCCCGGCCAGTTGCAGGCCGCGCGCCTGCCCGAACTGCGCGCGGTCGTGCGCATGTGCGACACGGCCACGCCCGGCATGCTCTGCTTCAGCGAACTCGTGGAGATGGGCCGCGAGCGCATCGCGCGCGACGGCACGGCGTGGCTCGACGCCATCAACGCGACGCTATCGCCCGACGAAGCCATCAACATCCAGTTCACGAGCGGCACGACCGGCAATCCGAAGGGCGCCACGCTCACGCACCGCAACGTGCTCAACAACGGGCGTTTCATCGCCCAGGCGATGCGCCTCACGGAAGAAGACTCGCTCTGCATTCCGGTGCCGCTCTATCACTGCTTCGGCATGGTGCTCGCGGTGCTCGCGTGCGTCTCGGTGGGCGCGAACATGGTGTTCCCCGGCGAGGCGTTCGATCCGCGTGCGACGCTCGAAGCGGTTTCGGAGGAGGGCTGCACGGCATTGCACGGCGTGCCCACGATGTTCATCGCGGAGCTCGATCATCCGGAGTTCGCACGCTTCGATCTTTCGAAGCTGCGCACGGGCATCATGGCGGGCTCGCCGTGCCCGATCGAGACGATGAAGCGCGTGGTCTCGAAGATGCATCTCGCCGAAATCACGATCGCGTACGGCATGACGGAAACGAGCCCGGTGTCGTTCCAGAGTTCGACCACCGATCCGCTCGACAAGCGCACGACCACGGTGGGCCGCATTCAGCCGCATCTCGAAGTGAAGATCGTCGACGCGCTCGGCAACACCGTGCCGGTGGGCGAAACGGGCGAGCTGTGCACGAAGGGCTATTCGGTGATGCAGGGCTACTGGGGCGACGCGGAGAAGACGGCCGAGTCGATCGTCGATGGCTGGATGCACACGGGCGATCTCGCGACGATCGACGCCGAAGGCTACTGCAACATCGTCGGCCGCCTCAAGGACATGCTGATCCGCGGCGGCGAGAACATCTATCCGCGAGAGATCGAAGAGTTTCTGTTCCGCCACCCGAAGGTGCAGTCCGCGCAGGTGTTCGGCGTGCCCGATGCGAAGTACGGCGAGGAAGTGTGCGCGTGGATCGTGCTGCGTCCGGGCGAAGCGGCAACGGCCGAGGAGATCCAGGCGTTCTGCCAGGGGCAGATTGCGCACTACAAGATCCCGAAGTACATCCGCTTCGTCGACGAACTGCCGATGACCGTGACAGGCAAGGTGCAGAAGTTCGTGATGCGCGCGCGCATGATCGATGAACTCAAGATCAGCGAGCAGAAGACGGCTTGATATGAGGTTCGATGCAATGCCGCGGCGGACGATTCACGGCGCCGCTGCGGCATTGCAGAACGCGCAAAAATAGTCGGGAAACCGAACGATTATCTGACGCTGGAGGGAGTGGGTGCAGAGCGATGCCTGTTGAATAACGAAACGTACAGGCGAAAAAAAAGCGGGCCTGGAGCCCGCTAAAAACCACACGCTACGGGGTTAGCGCGAGGAGACCAAAGGAGGAGCCGGGTCATGAAACGTCTTCGACGCCGGTCACGGCTCCAACAAGGATGCCCCTCGAGAGGGCTTCGGCGTAGGGCCGACCGGCTGGTGCTTTGTGTCCGCTCACACTGGCACCGTGCCACATCCGTGTTGAAACCGTTGAAGGCATTGTGGGCGAATTAAGATAGGTTCGCGGTAACAAAGTGTTTCAGGTTGTAACGCCCGTCAGATAAGGCTCTGCGGCTCTTTTTGCCATCCTGAGCGTTTTGCGGAAGTCATTTTTACCGCTATTTTTCGAGGCTGTTTGACAGCCTTGACGGCAACCCGCGCGCGAGGATTCGAATTGCATGAAGGAAGGCCCACGGCATGGGCCTTTTACGCACGAGGCGTACGTTACAGAATTACCGGCTGCGCACATGCGCAATGCGTCGGCATTGCGCTCGTGCGTGAAATGCAAACTTTGCGCGCCACGTGTGACCCCATCTTCTGCAACTCATCGTAGCAATTCGAAGGGCCATAACAATGCGGCGCGATTCAACACCTCACTTCAGCCACTTGTCGGAGATTGCCTGATATTCGCCGCTCGCGCGCGCAAGGTGCAGCCACTGATCGACATACTGCTGGAACACCACGTCGCCGCGCGGCACCATCCACGCTTTCTCGCCGTATTGAAACGGCTTGTCGGGATGCACCGAGCACAGCCCCGGGTTGAGCTTCTGCTGCAGCATGGTCTCGGAGGCGTCGGTCACCATCACGTCGGCCTTGCCCGCGAGAATCTGTTTGAAGATCGTCACGTTGTCCGGATACATGATGAGATTCGCATTCGGCAGGAACTGCTTCGCGAAGCGCTCGTTGGTTCCGCCCGGATTCATGATCACGCGCACCGAAGGCTGGTTGATCTGCGCAACGGTCTGGTACTTCTTGACGTCTTCACAGCGCACGATCGGCGTCTTGCCGTCGACCTGATAGGCCTCGGTAAAGAACGCGCGCTTCTGGCGCTCGAGCGTCGTGGAGACGCCGCCCACCGCAACGTCGCACTTCGCGAGGAAGTCGTTCATGAGGTTCGACCACGACGTCTTCACGAACTCGGCCTTCACGCCCAGCGACTTCGCCAGCGACTGGGTCATGTCGATGTCGATGCCCTCGAACGTGCCGTCCTGTCGGTAGAACGAGTAGGGCTTGTAGTCGCCGGTCGTGCAGGCGCGCAGCGTGCCGCGCGCGATGATTTCGTCGAGGCGCGAAGGGGCGGTGGCGGTCTGCGCACCGTTGGCGGGGGTACCGGCGGACTGGTTCGTGGCGCACGCGCTCAGCAAAGCGGCGCTAACGATCGTCAGGCCGAGGGCGGCTTTTTTCATCGTGTCTCCAGATCTGGTTTTGATTGATGTAATGTTTTGGAAAGCCGTCTGATGATAGTCCTCGCGTACGCGGCCGTTAAGCGCGGACTTACCTGGGTAGGCAGGACCTATACTTCAGTGGCATTGCGCTTTCTGATCCCGCCCATCAGGGGCATGACGCGGCGGCCGCTCCGGTAAAATGGCCGCTTGCTTCCGAACCTTGGCGCGACTTCGCGCATCCAGCACGTGGCCCACACTCTCCTGAACGACACCTTCCTGCGCGCGCTGCTGCGCCAGCCGACCGAGTACACGCCGATCTGGCTGATGCGCCAGGCAGGCCGCTATCTGCCGGAGTACAACGCCACGCGCAGCCGCGCGGGCAGCTTCCTCGGCCTCGCGAAGAATCCCGATTACGCGACCGAGGTCACGCTGCAACCGCTCGAGCGCTATCCGCTCGACGCCGCGATCCTGTTCTCCGACATCCTCACGATTCCGGACGCGATGGGCCTCGGCCTTTCGTTCCAGGCGGGTGAAGGGCCGAAGTTCGCGCACCCCGTGCGCACCGAAGAAGACGTGGCGCGACTCGCCGTGCCCGATATCGGCGCGACGCTCGGCTACGTGACCGACGCCGTGCGCGAAATTCGCCGCGCGCTCACCAATGCAGAAGGGCGCCAGCGCGTGCCGCTGATCGGCTTCTCGGGCAGCCCATGGACGCTCGCCTGCTACATGGTCGAGGGCGGCGGCTCGGACGACTTCCGCACGGTGAAGTCGATGCTGTACGCCCGCCCGGACCTCATGCAGCGCATTCTCGAAGTCAACGCGCAGGCGGTGGCGGCTTACCTGAACGCGCAGATCGAAGCCGGCGCGCAGGCCGTGATGATCTTCGACACCTGGGGCGGCGCACTCGCGGACGGCGCGTATCAGCGCTTCTCGCTCGCGTACATCGCGCAGGTCGTGGCGCAGCTCAAGCGCGAGCACGACGGCGAGCGCGTGCCCGTGATCACGTTCACGAAGGGCGGCGGCCTCTGGCTCGACGAAATTGCCGATACGGGGGTGGACGCCGTTGGGCTCGACTGGACCGTCAACCTCGGCCGCGCGCGCGAGCGCGTGGGCGAGCGCGTGGCGCTGCAGGGCAATCTCGATCCCACGGTGCTGTTCGCTTCGCCCGCCGCGATTCGCGAGCAGGCGCGCGCGGTACTGGACAGCTTTGGCGCGCACCCGGGCCACGTGTTCAACCTCGGTCACGGCATCTCGCAGTTCACGCCGCCCGAAAGCGTGGCCGAACTCGTGGACGAAGTGCATCGTCACAGCCGCGCGATTCGCGCGAACGGTGCGTGACGTTTTTGGTGCGTCGCAGCAAGCTGGGCTCCGGGCGTCAGGGTATGACCGGGCCCAAGAGGCCATCCAGACGCCATCGCGGTCCTGTCAAGACTTGACTTATACACACTTGGCTCGTTGCGGCGCGCAAGAGGGAAAGGTTGTCGCAGGCGCCCGTTCAGGTCTGGGGAGAATCAATCAGACCCTTGACAGACAAGGCTTTCGGCGCTCCACGGCGCTGTGTGCGGTATCCCACATAACGACGACACGCGGGAGCGCCGCGGCGGCGCCCGGCAAGTTCTCAACAAAGTTATCCACAGGCGCAGATTCGGGGGCGCGATTGTTCTGCGGAATCCAAAACTTAGCGCGAAATCTCAAGTATCACTTTAGGTTTGTGTGTCTGTGCGCTGGCGTACGGAACTTCCCTGGGAGCGAGGCATGACAGGGCAGTACGTGCGCGTGGCGCTGGACCATCCACTGGATGCGCTCTACGACTATCGCTATGGCCTCGACAGCGCCCCCGCGCCCGGCATGCTCGTGCGCGTGCCGTTCGGGCGTCGCGACGTGGTCGGCCTGATCTGCGAAGTGACCACTCACAGCGACGTGCCCGCGAACAAGCTCCGTGACGTGAGCGCGGTGTGTGCCGCCTGTCCGCCGCTTTCGGCGCAATGGCTCGCGCTGGCCGGCTTCGCCGCCGACTACTACCAGCGGGGCTTGGGCGAAGTCGCCTTGCCGGCGCTGCCGCAGGCGTTGCGCGATCCGTCGCGCTGGACGCGCCTGCTCGCCCCCGAGGAGCGCTACCGTCTGTCGCCGCAAGGGCGCGCCGCGCTGCCCGACGCCTTGCCGGCGCGCGCCCAGGCGCTGCGCCGTCTCGCGCAGGCGCTGGCCGACGCCGGCGAACTCGACGCCGCCGCGGCCCGCGCGCTGCATCCCAAGGCGATCGCGACGCTCGAAGCCTGGTGCGAAGCCGGCTGGGTCGAGCACGAATCCATCGAATTCGGCGCGGCCGCAAGCGTGGCCCACAGCGCCGCGGCGACGGCCGCCGTGGCGGAAGTCCCGCGCCTGAGCGACGAGCAGGCCGACGCCGTGGAAGCCATCGGCGCGGCGAGCGGCTTCGCGCCCTTCCTGTTGCACGGCGTGACGGGCAGCGGCAAGACCGAGGTCTATCTGCGTGCGCTCGCGGCGCTGCTCGAGCGCGACCCGGGCGCCCAGGCGCTCGTGCTGGTTCCTGAAATCAATCTCACGCCGCAGTTCGAGGCGGCTTTTCGGACGCGCTTCGCGGCCACGCTCGCCGACGAGGCCATCGTCACGCTTCACAGCGGCCTCGCGGAAGGCGAGCGCGCCCGCAACTGGCTCGCGGCGCACACGGGCCGCGCGCGCATCGTGCTCGGCACGCGGCTCGCGGTGCTGGCTTCGCTGCCGCGTCTCGCGATGCTCGTGGTCGACGAGGAGCACGACCCCGCCTACAAGCAGCAGGAAGGGCTGCGCTACTCGGCGCGCGACCTCGCGGTATGGCGCGCGAAGCAGCTGGGTGTGCCGGTCGTGCTGGGCTCGGCCACGCCGTCGCTCGAAAGCTGGTGGCAGGCCGAGCAGGGCCGCTACACACGCCTCACGCTCTCGCGCCGAGCGATTGCCGATGCGGTGCTGCCGACGGTCAAGCTGATCGATCTCGAAGAGGAGCGCCGGCGGGGCCGCGCGTCGTTCGAAGGGCTCTCCGGGCCTTTGGTCGCGGCGATGAAGGCGCGCCTCGAGCGCGGCGAGCAGAGCCTCGTGTTTCTCAACCGTCGCGGTTACGCGCCCACGCTCGCGTGCGACGCCTGCGGCTGGGTGGCGGGCTGTCCGCGCTGCAGCGCGTACGTCGTGCTGCACAAGCCCGAGCGCGCGCTGCGCTGCCATCACTGCGGCTGGGAATCGCGCATTCCGCATTCGTGCCCCGAGTGCGGCAACGTCGACATCGCGCCGATGGGGCGCGGCACGCAGCGCATCGAGGAGGCGCTCGCGAGCGCGGTGCCGGGCGCGCGGGTGCTGCGCATCGACGCCGACAGCACGCGCCGCAAGGGCAGCGCGCAGGCGCTTTTCTCCGACGTGCACGCGGGCGAAGTCGACATCCTCGTGGGCACGCAGATGATCGCGAAGGGGCACGACTTCCAGCGCGTGTCGCTCGTTGGCGTGCTGAACGCCGACAATGCGCTCTTTTCACACGATTTCCGGGCGAGCGAGCGCCTGTTCGCGCAGCTGATGCAGGTGAGCGGGCGGGCGGGGCGCGCCGGCCTGGCCGGCGAAGTGCTCGTGCAGACGCGCTATCCGCGCCATGCGCTCTATCACGCGCTGGCGCGCCAGGACTATGTGGGGTTTGCGAATACGCAGGTCGCGGAGCGGCGCGACGCGCACCTGCCGCCGTTCGTCTATCAGGCGCTATTGCGCGCCGAAGGGCGCACGCTCGAGGCGGCGCTGGCGTTTCTCGCCCAGGCCGCAGAGGCGCTCACGGCGATTCCGGGCGCCGAGCGTGTCATGGCCTACGACGCGGTGCCGCTCACCATCGTGAAGGTGATGAACGTGCATCGCGCGCAACTGCTCGTGGAAAGCCAGTCGCGTGCCGCGCTGCAGGCCACGCTGCGCGCATGGCAACCCGCGCTGCGCGCCTTGCGCGGCGTGCTGCGCTGGAACCTCGAAGTCGATCCGCTCGACATCTAGCCGCGGACAGCAGCCGGCATGGCCCCGTTACCGCAGCAGCGGGGCCACCGGCATCAACTTCCCGTTTCTTCCTTACTGGCCGACGGTATCGGCCACTTCCCTGCGCGCCGCGCGCTTCAAGCTCATGCGGCGTTCATCCGGCGCCGTCGCGCCGCGCATGAACAGCACGGCACACATGGCGCACATCGTCCAGATCCCTGCGATTACCAGCAGCTTTTCCATTTTTCGGTCCCTACGCTCTTTCTTGTGATCAACAACCCCCGCTCTGTTTGTATAACGGCACGGCCGCGGAATCGATTAGGGTTGTCCAGCGTGTTGCTGGGCCAGGGAAAATACCGAGCGCAACCCGCGCGGCCCGGTGGACGGCCATCGGCCGCAAACCCAGGCTGCACAAGGCCTCAACCGTGGTGCAACCATTTTGAGAGAGTGGTTGCACCTTTTTATTTGTAGGGTTACGATTCGCCAACTTTTTGGTCACCGCCGGTGCGGGTCTGCCGGCATACGAAGGAAACATGGCTAGCACCACACTTGGCGTCAAAGTCGACGATCTCCTCCGCTCCCGTCTCAAGGACGCCGCCACGCGGCTCGAGCGCACGCCGCACTGGCTCATCAAGCAAGCCATCTTTGCCTATCTCGAGAAAATCGAGCACGGCCAGCTGCCTCCCGAACTCAACGGTCATGTCGGTGCGACCGATCTCGCGGAAGGTGCTACCGCTGACGACGACGAAGCCGCGTCGCACCCGTTCCTCGAATTTGCGCAAAACGTGCAACCGCAGTCGGTGTTGCGCGCGGCCATCACGGCTGCGTACCGCCGTCCGGAGCCGGAGTGCGTGCCGTTCCTGATCGGCGAAGCGCGCCTGCCGGCCAACCTCACGGGCGAGGTGACGAAGCTCGCCACGAAGCTCGTCGAAACGCTGCGCGCGAAGGGCACCGGCGGCGGCGTGGAAGGCCTGATCCACGAGTTTTCGCTGTCCAGCCAGGAAGGCGTGGCGCTGATGTGCCTCGCCGAAGCGCTGCTGCGCATTCCCGACCGCGCCACGCGCGACGCGCTGATCCGCGACAAGATCAGCAAGGGCGACTGGAAATCGCACGTCGGCCACGCGCCGTCGCTGTTCGTGAACGCCGCCACCTGGGGCCTCATGATCACCGGCAAGCTCGTCACGACGAACAGCGAAACCGGCCTGTCGTCGGCGCTCACGCGCATGATCGGCAAGGGCGGCGAGCCGCTGATCCGCAAGGGCGTGGACATGGCCATGCGCCTGATGGGCGAGCAGTTCGTCACGGGCGAGAACATCTCCGAAGCGCTGGCCAACAGCCGCAAGTTCGAAGCGCGCGGTTTCCGCTACTCGTACGACATGCTCGGCGAAGCCGCGACGACGGAGGCCGATGCGCAGCGCTACTACGCCTCGTACGAGCAGGCGATTCACGCCATCGGCAAGGCCGCGGGCGGCCGCGGCATCTACGAAGGTCCGGGCATCTCGATCAAGCTCTCCGCGCTGCACCCGCGTTACTCGCGCGCGCAGCAGGAACGCACCATGGGCGAGTTGCTGCCGCGCGTGCGCGCGCTCGCCGTGCTTGCTCGCCGCTATGACATCGGCCTCAATATCGACGCCGAAGAAGCCGACCGCCTCGAACTCTCGCTCGACCTGCTCGAAGCGCTGTGCTTCGACCCGGAACTCGCGGGCTGGAACGGCATCGGCTTCGTGGTGCAGGCGTACCAGAAGCGCTGCCCGTTCGTGATCGACTACATCGTCGATCTCGCGCGCCGCAGCCGTCACCGCATCATGGTGCGCCTCGTAAAGGGCGCGTACTGGGATACGGAAATCAAGCGCGCCCAGGTGGACGGCCTCGAAGGCTACCCGGTGTACACGCGCAAGATCTACACGGACGTCTCGTACCTCGCCTGCGCGAAGAAGCTGCTCGGCGCGCCGGATGCCGTGTATCCGCAGTTCGCCACCCACAACGCGTACACGCTCTCGGCGATCTATCACCTCGCGGGCCAGAACTACTATCCCGGCCAGTACGAATTCCAGTGCCTGCACGGCATGGGCGAGCCGCTGTACGAAGAAGTCACGGGCCCGCTCTCGCAGGGCAAGCTCAACCGTCCGTGCCGCGTCTACGCGCCGGTCGGCACGCATGAAACGCTGCTCGCGTACCTCGTGCGGCGCCTGCTCGAAAACGGCGCGAACACCTCGTTCGTGAACCGCATCGCCGATGCCTCCGTGCCGGTCGCGGAGCTGGTCACGAACCCGATCGACGACGCCGCCAAGGTCGTGCCGCTCGGCGCACCGCACGCGAAGATTCCGCTGCCGCGCGAACTGTACGGCAGCGAGCGCTTCAATTCGATGGGCCTCGATCTGTCGAACGAGCATCGACTCGCGTCGCTGTCGTCGGCGCTGCTGGCGAGCGCGCATCATCCGTGGCGCGCCGCGCCGATGCTCGCCGACAGCGATATCGCCGATGGCGCCGCACGCGACGTGCGCAACCCCGCCGATCATCGCGATCTCGTCGGGACCGTGGTGGAAGCGACGAGCGAGCACGTGAGCGCCGCGCTCTCGCACGCCGTGGCCGCCGCGCCGATCTGGCAGGCCACGCCCGTCGAAGCGCGCGCCGATTGCCTCGCACGCGCCGCCGATCTGCTCGAAGCGCAAATGCATACGCTGATGGGCCTGATCGTGCGCGAAGCGGGCAAGTCGCTGCCGAACGCCGTGGCCGAAATCCGCGAAGCGATCGACTTCCTGCGCTACTACTCGACGCAGATCCGCGAAGAGTTCTCGAACGACACGCACCGTCCGCTCGGCCCCGTGGTGTGTATCAGCCCGTGGAACTTCCCGCTCGCGATCTTCATGGGCCAGGTGGCCGCCGCGCTCGCAGCCGGCAACACGGTGCTCGCGAAGCCCGCTGAGCAAACGCCGCTGATCGCCGCGCAAGCCGTGCGCATCCTGCGCGAAGCCGGCGTGCCGGCGGGCGCGGTGCAACTGCTGCCGGGCAACGGCGAAACCGTGGGTGCGGCGCTCGTCGCCGATCACCGCACGCGTGCCGTGATGTTCACGGGCTCGACCGAAGTCGCGCGCCTCATCAACAAGACGCTGTCCGAGCGTCTCGACTCCGAAGGCCGCCCGATTCCGCTGATCGCCGAAACCGGCGGCCAGAACGCGATGATCGTCGATTCGTCGGCGCTCGCGGAGCAGGTCGTGGCCGACGTGCTGCAAAGCGCATTCGACTCGGCCGGCCAGCGTTGTTCCGCGCTGCGCGTGCTGTGCCTGCAGGACGACGTGGCGGACCGCACGCTCGAAATGCTCACGGGCGCGATGAAGGAACTCGCGGTGGGCAACCCCGACCGCCTCTCGACCGACGTCGGTCCCGTGATCGACATCGACGCGAAGCGCGGCATCGATACGCACGTCGCCGGCATGCGCGAAAAGGGCCGCAAGGTCCAGCAGATGCCGACGCCCGACACCTGCGCGCAAGGCACCTTCGTGCCGCCCACGCTCGTCGAGCTCGACAGCCTCGACGAACTCAAGCGCGAAGTGTTCGGCCCGGTGCTGCACGTGGTGCGCTATCGCCGCAGCCAGCTCGACAAGCTGCTCGAGCAGATCCGCGCCACGGGCTACGGCCTCACGCTCGGCATTCACACGCGTATCGACGAAACGATCGCGCACGTGATCGGCCGCGCGCACGTGGGCAACATCTACGTGAACCGCAACGTGATCGGCGCGGTGGTGGGCGTGCAGCCGTTCGGCGGTGAAGGCCTGTCGGGCACGGGTCCGAAGGCAGGCGGCGCGCTGTATCTCTCGCGTCTGCTCGCGAAGCGTCCGGCCGGTTTGCCGAAGTCGCTCGCCGATGTGCTCGTCGTCGATGCGCCGCAAGGTGCCGAGGCCAACAACGGCGCGCCGCAATCGGCACAGGCCGCGCTCACGACGCTGCGCGACTGGCTCATCGCCGAGCGCGAGCCCGCGCTCGCGGCACGCTGCGACGGCTACCTCGAATACGTGCTCGCGGGCGCCACGGCAGTTCTGCCGGGCCCGACGGGCGAGCGCAACACCTATACGCTTTCGGCGCGCGGCACGGTGCTGTGCGTGCCCTCGACGGCCACGGGCGCTCGCGCGCAACTCGCCGTTGCGCTCGCAACGGGCAACCGCGCGCTGTTCCAGGGCGCGGCGGGCGAAGCGCTGGTGAGCGCACTGCCGGCGGCACTGAAGGCGCACGTAGCGATCAAGAAGACGGCCGACGCCGACTTCGATGCAGTCCTCTTCGAAGGCGACAGCGACGAGCTGCTCGCACTCGTGAAGGAAGTGGCCAAGCGTCCTGGCCCGATCGTCTCGGTGCAGGGCGTGGCAGCCCACGCGCTCGCCAACGGCGACGAAGATTACGCGCTCGAACGACTGCTCGCGGAACGTTCGGTCAGCGTAAATACGGCAGCAGCAGGCGGTAATGCAAATTTGATGACGATCGGTTAAGCACAAGCCATACTGTCGGTCGTCTCAAGACAAGGAAGCGGCAAGGCCCAATGAAATCCGAAGCCGCTCGTTTGATACCTGGTACCAAGGAGAAGCAATGCAACACACGATGAAGCAGCTGGCAGGCGCAACGCTTGTTGCCGCCCTGTCGCTGGCGGGGACTGCGCACGCACAACAAGCCGAAGAGGTGAAGATCGGTTTCGCCGGTCCGATGACGGGCGCGCAGGCGCACTACGGCAAGGACTTCCAGAACGGCATCACGCTCGCAGTCGAAGACATCAACGCGACGAAGCCCGTGATCGGCGGCAAGCCGGTTCACTTCGTGCTCGACGCGGCCGACGATCAGGCCGACCCGCGCACGGGCACGACGGTCGCGCAGAAGCTCGTCGACGACGGCATCAAGGGCATGCTCGGTCACTTCAACTCGGGCACGACGATCCCGGCTTCGCGCATCTACGCGAACGCAGGCATCCCGCAGATCGCCATGGCGACGGCGCCTGAGTACACGCAGCAAGGCTTCAAGACGACGTTCCGCATGATGACCTCGGACACGCAGCAGGGTTCGGTCGCAGGCACGTTCGCAGTGAAGAACCTCGGCATGAAGAAGATCGTCGTGATCGACGACCGCACGGCTTACGGCCAGGGTCTCGCCGACGAATTCTCGAAGGCTGCGAAAGCTGCCGGCGGCACCATCATCGACCGTGAATACACCAACGACAAGGCCGTCGACTTCAAGTCGGTCCTGACGAAGGCGAAGGCGATGGCCCCCGACCTGGTCTACTTCGGCGGCGCGGATTCGCAAGCGGCACCGATGGTCAAGCAGATGAAGTCGCTGGGCATCAAGGCCCCGCTGATGGGCGGCGAAATGGTTCACACGCCGACCTTCCTGCAGATCGCGGGTGACGCGGCGAACGGCACGGTGGCGTCGCTCGCCGGCCTGCCGCTCGACCAGATGCCCGGTGGCAAGGACTACGTCACGAAGTACAAGAAGCGCTTCGGCGAAGACGTGCAGACGTACTCGCCGTACGCCTACGACGGCGCGATGGCGATGTTCGACGCCATGAAGAAGGCCAACTCGACGGATCCGGCGAAGTACCTGCCGTTCCTCGCGAAGACCAGCATGCCGGCAGTCACCACGGCGGACCTCGCGTACGACACGCGCGGCGACCTGAAGAACGGTGGCATCACGCTGTACAAGGTTGTCGACGGCAAGTGGACGACGCTGCAAAGCGTGGGCGGCAAGTAAGCGTTTGACGTCGCACCGTAGTTGTTAAAAAGCCCCGCAGGTGTTGAGCCTGCGGGGCTTTTGTTTGTGCGCTCACCCTTAAAGGTGAGCTTGTTCAGGATTCCTTCTCAGTCATTCTCCGCGCATTTTCCTGCCCGCTTCGCGAATCTGTTCGAGCGTCGCCGCAGGCGTGCTCGCTTCCTTCGTCACGCGGATCTCGATCAGCGCGGGCTTGCCTGCCGTGAGCGCACGCTCCAGCGCGGGGGCGAATTGCGCCGTGGTCGTGACGACTTCGCCGTGCGCGCCGAACGACTGCGCAAACGCCGCGAAGTCGGGGTTCGTGAGCTGCGTGCCGTGCACGCGGTTCGGATAGTGGCGCTCCTGATGCATGCGGATCGTGCCGTAGTGCGCGTTGTTCACGACGATGAACACGACATTCAGGCCGTACTGCATCGCGGTGGCGAGCTCCGACGACGCCATCATGAAGCAGCCGTCGCCGGCGAGCGCGACCACGGTGCGCGAGGGGTATTGCGACTTCGCGGCGATTGCGGCGGGCACGCCGTAGCCCATCGCGCCGCTCGTGGGTGCGAGCTGCGAGCGGAAGTGGCGATACGCGAAATGGCGATGCAGCCACGTGGCGTAATTGCCCGCGCCGTTCGTGACGATCGCGTCGTCGGGCAGGCGTGCGCGCAATTGCTGCATGACTTCGCCGAGCTGCACGTCGCCGGGCATCGGCAGCGGCCTGCGCCATGCGTGCCACGCCTCGTGTGCTTCCGCGGCGCTGCCGGCCCACGCGGGTTGCGCGGGCGCCGGAAGCGCTGCGAGCAGCGCGGCGAATTCCGCGAGGCCCGAAACGATCGGCAGATCGGCTGCATAGACGCGGCCGAGTTCCTCCGCGCCCTGATGCACGTGAATGAGCGTTTGCTTCGTTTTGGGGATGTCGAAGAGCGTATAGCCGCCCGTCGTCGATTCGCCCAGGCGCGGACCGAGTGCGAGCAGCACGTCGGCTTCGCGGATGCGCTTGGCAAGCGCCGGATTCACGCCGAGGCCCACGTCGCCCGCATAGTTCGGGTGATCGTTGTTGAGCGTGTCCTGAAAGCGGAACGCGAGGCCGACCGGCAATTGCCAGTTCTCGACGAAGCGCTGGAAGTCCGCACAAGCCTGCGGGTTCCAGCCATGGCCGCCCGCGATCACGAACGGCTTCTTCGCGCCCGCGAGCAGCTCGCGCACGCGCTCCATCTGCGCAGCGGAAGGCGACGCCTGCACGCGCTGCGCGGGCGGCGCGATGGGCTGCGCTTCGGATGCGGGAATCGCGCCGCTCAGCATGTCTTCGGGCAGCGCGAGCACGACCGGACCCGGCCGTCCCGACATCGCGATATGGAACGCGTGGCTCAGGTATTCGGGCACGCGGCGCGCGTCGTCGATCTGCGCGACCCACTTTGCCATCTGGCCGAACATGCGTCGATAGTCGATTTCCTGGAACGCCTCGCGGTCCATCTGCTCGCGCGCCACCTGGCCGATCAGGAGGATCATCGGCGTGGAGTCCTGGAACGCCGTATGCACGCCAATCGAGGCATGCGTGGCGCCCGGCCCGCGTGTGACGAGTGCGACGCCGGGCCTGCCCGTGAGCTTGCCGATCGCTTCCGCCATGTTCGCCGCCGCCGCCTCGTGACGGCACACCACGGTTTCGATCTGCGCGGTTTCGTCGGACAACGAATCGAGCACCGCAAGATAGCTCTCGCCCGGCACGCAGAACACGCGCTCGACGCCATTGGCGACGAGCGCATCGACGACGAGGCGAGCTCCGGTGGTAGTGGCTTCGGTGGTAGCGGATGCGTTCGGCTGCTGCATGGCGGTCAAGTCTCCTTCAATCGTTACGTGATTACGTTCAGATGCTTCAGGCAAGGCGACAGCGCTTCAGCGAATCAGCACTCGACGATGTTCACCGCGAGGCCGCCGCGCGAGGTCTCCTTGTACTTCGTCTTCATGTCGGCGCCGGTTTCGCGCATCGTCTTGATCACGGAGTCGAGCGAGACGTAATGCGCGCCGTCGCCGCGCAGCGCCATGCGCGCCGCGTTCACGGCTTTCACCGAGGCCATGGCGTTGCGTTCGATGCAGGGAATCTGCACCATGCCGCCCACCGGGTCGCAGGTGAGACCGAGGTTGTGCTCCATGCCGATTTCGGCGGCGTTTTCCACCTGCAGCGGCGTGCCGCCCAGCACGGCGGCGAGCGCGCCCGCGGCCATCGAGCAGGCCACGCCCACTTCGCCCTGGCAGCCCACTTCGGCGCCCGAAATCGACGCGTTGAGCTTGTAGAGAATGCCGATGGCGGCCGCGGTGAGCAGGAAGTCGATCACGCCCTGTTCGTTCGCCCCCGGCGTAAAGCGCACGTAGTAGTGCAGCACGGCCGGGATGATGCCCGCTGCGCCGTTGGTCGGCGCGGTCACCACGCGCCCGCCCGCGGCGTTTTCCTCGTTCACGGCGATCGCGTACAGATTGATCCAGTCGATCATCGAGAGCGGGTCTTGCAGCGCGCGCTCGGGATTGCTGGTCAGCGCGCGATAAAGCTGCGACGCGCGGCGCTTCACGGCGAAGGGGCCGGGCAGCGTGCCGTCGGCGTCGGGATTGTTGATGCCGCAGCCGCGCGACACACACGACTGCATCACGTTCCAGATGTGCAGGAGACCTGAGCGGATCTGCTCGTCGCTATGCCAGACGCGCTCGTTTTCGAGCATCAGCTGCGCGATGCTCTTGCCCGTCGAGGCGCACAGCGCGAGCATCTCCGCGCCCGTGGTGAACGGATTCGGCAACTGCTGGGCGGCGGCGAGCACCTTCGTGTTCGGCGCGCCGGCCGTGACGACGAAGCCGCCGCCCACCGAGAGGTAGGTGCTTTCGCGCAGCGTATCGCCGTTCGCGTCGAGCGCGCGCAGCTTCATGCCGTTCGGGTGCTCGGGCAGCGCCTGGCGGTAGAACGCCACGTGCTCCTTCGGAACGAACGCAATGGGATGGCGGCCGAGCAGCGCGAGCTGGCGCGAGGTGCGCACGGCTTCGAGGCGCTCGCCGATGGTGTCGGGATCGACGGTGTCGGGCGCGTCGCCCATGAGGCCCAGCATGACGCCGCGGTCGGTGCCGTGGCCCTTGCCGGTGGCGCCGAGCGAGCCGTACAGCTCGACCTTGACGGCGGCGGTGCTCGCAAGCAGACCGTCGCGCTCGAGTCCTTCGGCGAACATCAGTGCCGCGCGCATCGGCCCGACCGTGTGTGAGCTGGAGGGCCCGATGCCGACTTTGAAGAGATCGAAGACGCTTACTGCCATGGGTACTGCTCCTGCTTGTCTGACGTTGGTTTGTGGGGATGCGGCGTGATTCGCGGCATCGTCATTTCCGTGCCGCCGCCGCAACCCGCGCGCGTTTTACCGCGCCGGCAACGGCAGACAGACGGCGAGCCACGCGGGCGGCGTGGGCGCGAGTTTCAGCGCGACTGGCGCAAAGCGGCCGTCGAGTCGCGCCGCGAGGTGAAACAGTTCGGCGGCGTTCTTCGGGTCCCACTGGCCGGTGTAGCCCGGCAGGCCCGCTTCGCGCCGCTTCGCGTCGAACGGTACGTTCGAATGCACGAATTCCTCGTGCGTTTTCTGGCCGAGCGCAAACGGCGTGAGCCAGTCGAGCGCGTTGGCGAGCGTCGTGCCGTTGGCCGCGCGTTCGGTCAGCCAGTTGCGGTTGTGGCGGCGCGCGGCGAGCGCGGCGGTCACGAGCGGCTGCAAATCGTAGGTCACGTAGTGCAGTGCGTCGCGCTCCGAGAAGTCGAGCGTCGAGCCGTCGGGCGCGACGTTGTCGCCGAGATGCTCCACGAAGAGCCGCTGCGCCGTCGCGATCATCTTCCGGTTGTCGAGCGTGAACGCGATCATCGCTATCAGTTTGACCCGATGACTCTGCCAGTTGTTCGCGAAATTTCCCTTGAGCGGGCGCGGCTGCGCGTCGATCTGCGCGATATAGCCGGTCGCGAAGCTGTTCAGGAACTGCATGGTCGCGTTGCGCGTTTTCACGGGCAGCGCGCTCGCGGTCATGTCGTAGGCGAGTATCAGCCCCTCGAAACGCGTTTCGTCGATGGGATTGAAGCTCGGCTTGTACGTGGTGACCCAGGCGAGCAGAAAGCGGTCCACGAGCTTCAGGAAGCGCTCGTCGCTCGTCGCGCGCCACGCGAGCGCGGCGTTGCGCATGAGGTCGAGCTCTTTCGCCGCCTCGACGCTCTGGTCGTAGATGCCCTCGTGCGGCAGCGTGCCCTCGGTGTGCAGGCGCGCCAGCGGACGCGGCGTGTCGTTCACGTGCGTCAGCACCTCGGCCACGAGCGCCTTCACGCCCGGGTCGGAGTTCGTGCGTTCGCTCGATTGCAGCGCGGGGGCCGCGCAGAAGTTCATGGCCGCATGGGCCGTGCCGGCGAAGGTGGCGCAGGCCAGCGCCAGCGCGGCGGCAAGGCGCTGCGGGCGGCGTTGCAGCGCACCGCGCGCGTGCCGGGTCTGCCGGACCGAATTCCGCGTTGCGGCATGCGGTAAGTCCCGCACCGAGTCCCGCAATGGAACCATTCGCACCTTCCGCGCCATGCGCGACTCCCTGATTCAAGGCTGACAGGTGTGTGATGTTAGCGGTTTGCGGCGGCAAATGTGAGGGGGATGACCGCCGCTGCATTAACCGAAGATAACGCAGCGGCTTCGCAGCGGCTTATTCGCCGGCGGTCGCGTCGGCATGTTCGCCCGCATATTCGCTAAGCGGCACGCACGAGCAGAACAGGTTGCGGTCGCCGTAAGCGTTGTCGGCGCGGCCGACCGGCGGCCAGTACTTGCGCGCGACGAGCGACGCGACCGGGTAGGCGGCCTGCTCGCGCGAGTAGGCGTGCTGCCAGTCGTCGGCGACCACCACGGCGGCCGTGTGCGGCGCGTGGCGCAGCGGGTTGTCCTCCTTGTCCGCGCGGCCGTCTTCCACGGCGCGGATTTCCTCGCGGATCGCAACCATCGCGTCGATGAAGCGGTCGAGTTCTTCCTTCGACTCCGACTCGGTCGGCTCGACCATCAGCGTGCCCGGCACCGGGAAGCTCATGGTCGGGGCGTGGAAGCCGTAGTCCATCAGGCGCTTGGCGACGTCGTCCACGGTGATGCCGCTTGCATCCTTGATGGGGCGCAGGTCGAGAATGCACTCGTGCGCGACGAGCCCGCCCGGGCCGCTGTAGAGCACCGGGAAGTGCGGCGCGAGCTTGTTCGCCACGTAGTTGGCGTTGAGGATCGCGTTCTCGGTCGCAGCGGTCAGGTTGGCCGCGCCCATCATGGCGATGTACATCCACGAGATCGGCAGGATCGAGGCCGAGCCGTAAGGCGCCGCGCTCACCGCGCCGATGCCGTGATCGTCGCGCTTGTAGCCCGACGAAAGCTGGTTCGGCAGGAACTGCGCGAGGTGCGCGCCCACCGCGACGGGGCCGACGCCCGGGCCGCCACCGCCGTGCGGAATGCAGAAGGTCTTGTGCAGGTTCAGGTGCGAGACGTCGCCGCCGAACTGGCCCGGCGCCGCCAGACCCACCATGGCGTTCATGTTCGCGCCGTCCACGTACACCTGGCCGCCCGCCGCGTGCACGATCTCGCAGACTTCGCGCACGTTCTCTTCGAACACGCCGTGCGTGGACGGATACGTGATCATGATCGCCGCGAGCTTCGCCGCGTGCTGTTCGGCCTTGGCCTTGAGGTCGGCGACGTCGATGTTGCCCTGCGCGTCGCAAGCGACCACGACCACCTGCATGCCGGCCATCTGCGCCGATGCGGGGTTCGTGCCGTGCGCCGAAGCGGGAATCAGGCAGACGTTGCGAGCGGCTTCGCCGCGCGAGGCGTGGTACGCCTGGATGATGAGCAGACCCGCGTACTCGCCCTGCGAGCCGGCGTTCGGCTGCAGCGAGACGGCGGCGTAGCCCGTTGCGGCCACGAGCATCTGTTCGAGCTGATCGACCATCTCGCGATAGCCCACCGTCTGCTCGGCCGGCGCGAACGGGTGGATGCGGCCGAACTCGGGCCACGTGACCGGCAGCATTTCCGAGGTCGCGTTGAGCTTCATCGTGCACGAGCCGAGCGGGATCATCGAGCGGTCGAGCGCGAGGTCCTTGTCGGAGAGGCTGCGCAGGTAGCGCAGCATTTCCGTTTCCGAATGGTGACGGTTGAACACCGGATGCGTGAGGTACGCGCTTTCGCGCGCCAGCGCGGCCGGAAACGTCAACGCGGCGGCCTGCGTGAGTTCGGCGTCGAGCTTGTCGACCGAAGGCACTTCGCCGGCGAACGCGGCTTGCGCGAACACGGCGAGCAGGTCGGCCAGGTCGGCGCGCGAGGTGGTTTCGTCGACGGACACGCCCACACGCGTCTCGCTCACGTGGCGCAGGTTCATGCCGCGTGCGAGCGCTGCGTCGTGCAGCGCCTGGGTGCGCGGGCCGGCTTCGAACGTGAGCGTGTCGAAGAATGCTTCGGTCACGAGCGTGTAGCCGAGCTGCTTCGCGCCCGCGGCGAGGATCGCGGCGACGCGGTTCACGCGCTGCGCAATGCGCTTCAAGCCTTGCGGGCCGTGGTAGACGGCGTACATGCTCGCCATGATCGCGAGCAGCGCCTGCGCCGTGCAGACGTTCGAGGTCGCCTTTTCGCGGCGGATGTGCTGTTCGCGCGTTTGCAGCGCGAGGCGCAGCGCCGGGTTGCCTTGCGCGTCGACGGTCACGCCGACGAGACGGCCCGGCATCTGGCGCTTGAATTCGTCCTTCACCGCGAGGTAGGCGGCGTGCGGACCGCCGAAGCCCATCGGCACGCCGAAGCGCTGCGAGTTGCCCACGGCCACGTCCGCGCCCCATTCGCCTGGCGGCGTGAGCATGGTCAGCGCGAGCAGGTCGGCGGCGGCGATCACCGCGCCGCCGGCTGCGTGCACGGCTTGCGCGAGCGCGCGGTAGTCGCGCACGTCGCCGTTGACGCCCGGATATTGCAGCAGCACGCCGAAGGCGCCTGCATTGACTGCTTCAGCAGCCGGACCGACCTTCACCTCGATGCCGATCGGCTTGGCGCGCGTCTTCACGACTTCGACGGTCTGCGCCAGCACGTCGTCGGCGACGAAGAACACGTTCGACTTCGACTTGCCCACGCGCTGCACGAGCGTCATGGCTTCGGCGGCGGCGGTGGCTTCGTCGAGCAGCGACGCGTTCGAGATCGCGAGGCCGGTCAGGTCGGTGATCATCTGCTGGAAGTTCAAGAGGGCTTCGAGGCGGCCCTGCGAGATTTCCGGCTGGTACGGCGTGTACGCGGTGTACCACGCCGGGTTTTCGAGCACGTTGCGCAGGATGACGGCCGGCGTGTGCGTGTCGTAGTAGCCCTGCCCGATATACGAGCGGAACACCTGGTTCTTGTCCGCGAGCGCGCGCAGGGCGGCGAGCGCCTCGGCTTCCGAGCGCGGCTGCGAGAACGGCCCGAGCGGCAGCGTCTCGTTGCGGCGGATCTTCGCCGGAATCACCGCATCGATCAGCGCGGCGCGCGAGGCGAAGCCGAGCGCGTCGAGCATCGCCTGCTGGTCGGCCGTGTCGGGGCCGATGTGGCGGGCGGCGAAGGCGTCGTGCGCTTCAAGTGCAGCAAGCGAGAGCGGGGAGTTCATCAGACGATCCGGGTGTTCGAGCTTCATAGGGATTCCTGCGGGCGCGGGCGGCGTTCTGGGCGCGCCGCCGCGCCGTGGCGGTTAAGGCAAGGTTGCGATTTAAGCGCCGATCGCCTTTTCGTAGGCGGCGGCGTCGATCAGCGAGTCGAGCTTGGCGTCGGCGGCGGGCTTGATCTTGAAGAGCCACGACTCGTACGGCGCGCCGTTGACCTGGTCGGGCGTGTCGACGAGCGACGTGTTCGCTTCGATGATTTCGCCTGCGACCGGCGCGTAGATGTCCGAGGCGGCCTTGACCGACTCGATCACGGCAACGGCGTCGCCGGCGGTGACCGCGCGGCCCGCTTCGGGCAGTTCGAGGAAGACGATGTCACCGAGTGCTTCCTGCGCGTGGTCGGTGATGCCGATGGTCAGCGTGCCGTCGGCTTCGGTGCGGATCCACTCGTGCGATTCGGTGTATTTCAGATCGGCCGGGATGCTCATGGTTGCTCCAGTGCGTGGTTCGGTTTTTGTTGCTTAAAAGGGGGAGGGCGTACGCGCTAGCAGGACCCTCGCGGATCAGGCGGCGAGCACCTTGCCGTTGCGCACGAACGGCAGTTTTACCACGCTTGCGGGAAGGGCTTTGTCACGGATCTGCACCTGCACGACATCGCCCGGCTGCACGCCCTGCGGCACGCGCGCGAAGGCGATCGATTCCTGCATGCTCGGCGAGAACGTGCCGCTCGTGATCTCGCCCTCGCCGTGCGGCGTGAGCACTTTCTGGTGGGCGCGCAGCACGCCGCCGGCCTTGCCGTTTTCCTTCTGCAGGATCAGGCCGACGAAGGCCGAACGCGAGCCGTTCGCCTCCAGCGCCGGCCGGCCGACGAAGTCGCGCGGCTCCTTCATGTCGACGGTCCAGGCGAGGCCGGCGTCGAGCGGCGAGACGCCGTCGTCCATGTCCTGGCCGTAGAGGTTCATGCCCGCTTCGAGGCGCAGCGTGTCGCGCGCGCCGAGGCCACAGGGCTTCACGCCCTGGCGCTGCAGGGCGTCCCAAAGTTCGCAAACGGCGGCTGCGGGCACCACGATTTCGAAGCCGTCTTCGCCGGTGTAGCCCGTGCGCGCGATCATCAGCTCGCCGAACGGCGTGGCTTCGACCTTCGCGGCGTTGAAGGGTTTGAGAACTTCGGTGGCGCTGCGCGACGAGGGCGCGACCTGCCAGACTTTTTCGCGCGCGTTCGGGCCCTGCACGGCGACGATCGCGAGATCGCGGCGCGGCGTGATGGTGAGGCCGAAGCCGCCTTCGGCGTTGAGCTTCTCGAACCAGGCGATGTCTTTCTCGGCCGTGCCGGCGTTGACGACGGTGCGGAACTGGTCGTCGGCGAAGAAGTAGACGATCAGGTCGTCGATCACGCCGCCTTCGGGGTTCAGCATGCACGAGTAGAGCGCGCGGCCCGGCGTGGTGAGCTTGGCGACGTTGTTGGCGAGCGCGCGGGAGAAGAACTCGCGCGCCTTCGGGCCCGAAAAGTCGACGACGCACATGTGCGAAACGTCGAACATGCCGGCGTCGGTGCGCACGGCGCGATGCTCGTCGATCTGCGAGCCGTAGTTGACGGGCATGTCCCAGCCGCCGAAGTCGACCATGCGGGCGTTCAGCGCGCGGTGCGTGTCGTTCAGCGGGGTGCGTTTGAGTTCGGTCATGGGGCCTCAGGCGATCGCGAAAATTCGCGCGAAAACGAAAAAGGCCATGCAGGAAGCGCCGCAGGCACGATGCCCGTGGTCGGTTCTTGCATGGCCCCTCTGTCCTCGGTACCTGAGAGATTGCGCCCTGTTGCGGTTGGCGCGCGCCCCTTCGGTGGGCAGCCTGAACGCGTGGGGGTTACGATCCGCCGCCGCCCGTTCTACTGCCGCTCTCCAGAGTTGCGGACTGTGTGCCGCTTCGCGTCATCTCGCGCAAAAAGCGCAAATGCAGCGAATCAGCGGTCCGGCGCGCACGGTCCTTTTGCCTGAGAGTTTGTGGGTTGCCCCTTCGGCGGCGCCGGTTGCACTAGCGAAAGCAAGCTAAAGCAAACGGCGCGCTCTCCCGGCGCGCGCAGCGATTGTGCGCGACGCCTCGGGGCTATGTCAATGCGGAAAAATTCTGCGCGTGGCGCCAGCAAAGGGGCGTGAGGCTTGCTGGTATTGGCTTGCGCGGATCGGTGGCGCGCCATGGATCGCCCCGGGGAAAAACGGGGGCGGTTCGGATCGGTGGGAAGGCGCGGCACGAACCGCGAGCGCGCGGTCCGTGCCGACAGGCCAAGGCGCGTGGCGCTTACTCGCCGATGGCGCGAGCGGCCGTGTCGAGTTCCTCGTTCAGCACGCGTTGCTCGTCGGGCGAGATGCCGCCGCCGTGCTGCGCGGCCATGTCGTGCGCTTCGCCGCGGATCGTGTCGAGGCGGTGATGGAGTGCGCTGCCCTGGGGCGGCGGGTAGTAGCCCTGGCTCACGCGCATGTCGATGCGATGGCCCAGGTTGTCGATGCGGCTGTCGACCTGATGCAGGCGATCGACGGCGACCTCGTGCGGATTCGGGCCGGGCGGGGGCGGCGCAGCAGGGTGGTGCGCCGGCTGGTTGACCACGCACGCTGCAAGGGTCGAGACGAGTGCGCCAGCGGCGATCAGGCGTAGAGCGCGGGTGTAGCGGGTCATTCAGACTCTCCTTTGTCTTGTCGTTGCTGCCTTTTTTGGTCTTGCATGTCCACAAACGTCTGGCGATTGCCGCGTGACGACCCTACCGCGGCAACCAGATGTAACCATTTGTATGGACCTTTCAGCGGCGTCGGCGCAATGCAAGGTCGACGCCGCAGCCGAAAGCGCGCGCCGGTGCGCTCAGGGCTGGCGCACGAACGCCAGCGTGCGCCCGTCCTGCGCGCTTTGCATGGCGAGTTCGATGAGCGTCATGACGTCGATGGCGTCCTGCGGGCTCACCGGGAACGGCTTGCCTTCGCGGATCGCCGCGGCCAGCGCGCGGTACAGATCGGCGTAATTGCCCGCGGCGTTGGGCACGTCGAGATCGGCTTCCTGGCCGTCATCGCGCAGCACATGCAGGCGGCCCGTCTCGTTGCCCGCGCCGAAACCGGGCTGGCCCGGGCGCAGGCCGTCCTTGAGCTGATCTTCCTGGGTGTCGAGCCCGTTCTTCAGATAGCTGCCGTGCGTGCCGTGAATCGCGAAGCGCGGCGCGTACGCGGCGAGCGCGCTGGCGTGCAGCACGGCGTCGTGGTGCGGGTAGCGCAGCACGAGGTGCGCGTAATCCGGTGCGCTCGCGTTTTCGCGGCGCGTGTGAACGAACGCGGTGATCGACTCGGGCGCGCCGAACAGCGCGAGCGTCTGGTCGATCAGGTGCGGGCCGAGATCGTAGAGCAGGCCGCCGCCGCGCGTGGCGTCTTCGCGCCAGCGCTGCTTCACTTGCGGGCGGAAGCGGTCGAAATGCGATTCGTAGTGCGTGATGCGCCCGAGTTCGCCGCGCTCGATCAGCTCGCGCACGGTGAGGAAATCGCCGTCCCAGCGGCGGTTGTGGAACGGCGCGAACACGAGGCCGCGCTGCTTTGCGATGGCCGCGAGCGTGCGCGCTTCCTCGGCCGTGAGCGTGACCGGCTTGTCGACCAGCACGTGCTTGCCGCGCTCGAGCGTGCGGCGCGCGAGGTCGTAGTGCGTGTCGTTGGGCGTGGCGATCACGACGCATTCGATGGCGTCGATCGAGAGCAGCGCGTCGAGGTCGGGCACGATCGCGGCATCGGGGTAGTCAGCCTGGGCGCGTTCGGCCTGGCTCGTGGCGATGGCGGCGAGCTGCGCGGCGCCGCTATGCGCGATCACGGGGGCGTGGAAAGTCTGGCCGGCGAAGCCGTAGCCCATCAGGCCGATTTGCAGCGGTTGCGGTGCAGTCATTTAGCGCGTCCTCTTTCCAGCGAGTGCGGGTGGCGGGAGCCCGTTATTGTGGCACGGCGCGTAGAACGAGCGGAACGCGGCGAGGGACGGATGACCGGCGGAAAGGAACATCGGGGGCGCCATCGGCGTATCGCTGTGCCGTGTTAACATCGCACCTCCCGCGTGAGAGGCCGCTGCGACGTTCGCACGCCTCGCGCCGTGCGGCGTCACGAAAGGCCAGGCGCCTCGTCCGCACGCCTCCCAGCCGTACCACCCGTTTTTCCAATCCAGCCAACGATGTCCGCAGGCCTCAATTCCGCCCAGAACGAAGCGGTGCGCTATCTCGACGGTCCCTGTCTCGTGCTCGCCGGCGCGGGCAGCGGCAAGACGCGTGTCATCACGCAGAAGATCGCGCACCTCATCGAAGCGAAAGGCTTCGAGCCGCGCCATATCGCCGCCGTCACCTTCACGAACAAGGCCGCCGCCGAAATGCGCGAGCGCGTGGGCAAGCTGCTCGAAGGCAAGACGCTCACCACGCCCGGCAAGGAAGGCCGCAAGGTGCCGACCAACCAGCTGACGGTCTGCACGTTCCACTCGCTGGGCGTGCAGATCCTGCGCCAGGAGGCGGAACACCTGGGCCTGAAGCCCCAGTTCTCGATTATGGACGCCGACGACTGCTTCGCCATGATCCAGGAGCAGGTGGGCTCGACGGACAAAGGCTTCATCCGCAAGATCCAGTCGATCGTCTCGCTCTGGAAGAACGGTCTCGTGATGCCCGAGCAGGCGCTGGCCACGGCCTCGAACGAGGACGAGCACCAGGCGGCCATCGTCTACCGCAACTACATGGCGACGTTGCACGCGTATCAGGCGGTGGACTTCGACGACCTGATCCGCCTGCCCGCCGAGTTGTTTGCGAAAAACGAGCAGGTGCGCGACCGCTGGCAGAACAAGCTGCGCTACCTCCTCGTCGACGAATACCAGGACACCAACGCCTGCCAGTACGAACTGCTGAAACTGCTGGCGGGCCCGCGCGCGGCGTTTACGGCCGTGGGCGACGACGACCAGGCCATCTACGGCTGGCGCGGCGCCACGCTCGAAAACCTCGCGCAGCTCGGCAAGGACTTTCCGAAGCTGCACGTCATCAAGCTCGAGCAGAACTACCGCTCGACGGTGCGCATCCTGACGGCCGCGAATAACGTCATCGCGAACAATCCGAAGCTGTTCGAGAAGAAGCTGTGGTCCGAGCACGGCATGGGCGACACCATCACCGTCACGCCCTGCAACGACGAAGAGCACGAGGCCGAGTCGGTCGTGTTCCGGCTTTCGGCGCACAAGTTCGAGCGCCGCGCGCAGTTTCGCGACTACGCGATTCTGTATCGCGGCAACTTCCAGGCGCGCATCTTCGAACAGGTGCTGCGCCGCGAGCGCATTCCCTACGTGCTCTCGGGCGGCCAGTCGTTTTTCGACAAGGCCGAGATCAAGGACATCTGCGCTTACCTGCGCCTGATCGCCAATCACGACGACGATCCCGCGTTCATCCGTGCGATCACCACGCCGCGCCGTGGTGTGGGCAACACCACGCTCGAAGCGCTCGGCTCGTTCGCGGGGCAGGCGAAGGTGTCGCTGTTCGAGGCCGTCTACATGGGCGGTATCGAGGCGCGGCTTTCGGCGCGCCAGGTCGAGCCGATGCGCGTGTTCTGCGACTTCATGCAGCGCCTCGCCGAGCGCGCGCAGAAGGACCCCGCGACGGTCGTGCTCGACGACCTCATGGACGCGATTCACTACGAGGCGTATCTCTACGACGCCTTCGACGAGCGCCAGGCGCAATCGAAGTGGCAGAACGTGCTCGAATTCCTCGAGTGGCTCAAGCGCAAGGGCACGAAGCCCGAGCAGGAGATCGGCGAAGACAGCGAAGCCACCGGTTATGACAACGCCGACGGCCTCGCCGATACCGGCAAGAACCTCATGGGCCTCATTCAAACCGTCGCGCTGATGTCGATGCTCGAAGGCAAGGAAGAGGACCCGGACGCCGTGCGGCTTTCGACCGTGCATGCGTCGAAGGGGCTGGAGTATCCGCACGTGTTCCTGGTGGGCGTGGAAGAGGGGATCATGCCGCACCGCGGCGGCTCGGAAGACGATGTGATCGACGAAGGGCGCATCGAGGAAGAGCGCCGCCTCATGTACGTGGCGATCACGCGCGCGCAGCGCAGCCTGCATCTGAACTGGTGCAAGAAGCGCAAGCGGGCGCGCGAGACGGTGGTGTGCGAGGCGTCGCGCTTCATTCCGGAGATGGGCCTCGACGATGCGCCGCCGCCGACCGCCGAAGAAGCGCCGATGACGCCGAAGGACCGGCTGGCGAGTTTGAAGGCGTTGTTGCAGAAGGGGTGATGACCCTGGCGTGCAGCGGGTGTTTGCTTGTTTGGGACGCGGGCGGCAGTAGAGTGAACGCCCCTGTCCTGCTCGCTGCCGCCGATGGAAGATCCATTACTGCCGCATTACCGTCACGCGCTCGAAACGTATATCGACGCGAAGGACAACACGAAGCCCGCACGGATTCAAGAAGCGTTCGCGCCGGACGCCGAACTGACGTTCTCGCTGGCCACACCCAACATCGCGTTTCCGGCGCGCAGCGTCGGCGCCGAGGCGATCGCGAAGACGCTGGTGAGCGATTTCGGTGAGCGCTATTCGCGCTGCCGCACCTACTACCTTTGCGAGGCCGCTGCGCTCGTGGTGCGCGAGCGCACGATCGACGCGCTGCCCTGGCTCGTCGTGATGCGCGAGGACGCGGCGGGCGCGCTGCGCATCGGTCACGGCACGTATCGCTGGACTTTCGATGCGAACGACATCGCGCCGCGTGTTGCGGCACTCCACATTCACATTGCCCGGATGGACGTGATCGACGACCCGGACGGTACGCGGCTCGAGCGCCTGCAACAGGGCTTGAGCTATCCGTGGCTCGCTGCCGCCGAACTGGCTGCGCGCTACGGCGCGCTTGCCGGTGACGATTCGGGTGCGTTCGCCTTTGCCCGCGAATTTGCGCGTCCCGTGCGCTGACGCGCGACCGCTGTTTCATCGACGGATATAAAAATCCCCGCGCCGTATCGCTACGGGCGGGGATCGTTTTGCGCTTTGGCGCACCTTCGGCGCTTACTTCGCCGCGCTAACCATGTAATCGACGGCGGCCTTCACGTCGGCGTCGGAGGCGGTCGAGCCACCTTTGGGCGGCATCTGGCCCTTGCCGTGCAGCGCATAGTTGTAGACGGTGTCCATCGAGTCCTTGAGGCGCGGCGCCCAGTCGGCCTTGTTGCCGAATTTCGGCGCGCCCAGCACGCCCGCGGCGTGACACGCCTGGCAAACCTGCTGATAGAGCGCCTTGCCCGCTTGCGAGGCGTCGGCGCTTTGCGAGCCGCCACCGGCCGCGGGAGCGGTCGAAGCCTGCGGGATGGCCGCGATCGCCTCCGCGGCGGCTTGCGCCTGGGCGGCGTTCGTATCGGCGGCCGCTGCACCCGAGGCCGGTGCAGCGGCCGCCGCGCCCGACGCCGCGTTGGCGGCGTTGGCCGCACCTGGCGCGGGCTTGGGCGGATCCTGGAAGTTCGCGCCGGCGTGGTTCGCCATATAGGCGACGGCGAGGCCGATTTCGTAGTCGCTGTAGTCGTCGGGGCTCGTGCCGCCGCGCGGGGGCATCGCGCCCTTGCCCGAGAGCGCCGTTTTCCAGAGCGTGTCGAAGCCCTGCGCGATGCGCGGTGCCCAGTCGCCCGAGTTGCCGAACTTCGGCGCGCCGGCGGCGCCCGAGGCGTGACACGCCGAGCAGACGGCCTGGAAGACCTGCTCGCCGGTCTTGTAGACGCGCGGCGCATTGGCGTCGCGCACGTTGACCTGCGCGACCGGCGCGATGCGCGCGGCGACCTGCTGGGTGGAGAGTTCGTCGGTGCCCGCGCCGGTGCGCGTCGTGTTGTCGACGTAATAGGCGAGCAGAATGATGATGACGATGGGGACGGCAAACCCGGCGATGACAGCGGCGATCAGCTGGCCGGGCGTTTTGATCGGGGCTCCGTGGGGTGCTTCGCTCATGCTTGTCTCGACTCCCGTTGGTTTTATGGTGAGCGGTACAGCAGGACGGCAATGGCCATGCGGCAGATCAAACACCGACGATTATAGACGGAAGGGTTTGCGGCTGGTGGGTGGGCGCGGAGGGAGTTCAGCGGGCGTTTACCCGGAGCGGACCGGTGGCGGCCTGCGCTGTTTCGCCTGGGTTGTGCCTCGTGGAGATGCGACCCTTAATAACCTGTGCGGTGGACGGTTTAACCGAAACCGGTTATTCTCTCGGTCTCTCTTCGGCGCTGCCTTTTCCGTATTCTTCGGTCAGTCGGCGGCGCCAGCAAGTCAACGCGCCCGTAGCTCAATGGATAGAGTACTGCCCTCCGAAGGCAGGGGTTGCTGGTTCGATCCCAGCCGGGCGCGCCAGGTCTGACAAGGGTTCCCGGGATTTTCCGAGTACGCAACGCAGCAAAGTACGTAACGAGTACGTAACTGCACGGAAATTCTTCGACGAACTTTTCCGTACTAACTGAACGTGACCGCGCGGCACCGCCGCCCATGTGTTGACACCGGTCACCCAGCGCCGTCGTGTCCGACGCGGGCCACGGTGCGTTTCATCTCGCGTTCGAGCCGCCTGCGTTTTTGCGGCCACGATTCCACCGGGCCACGTATATCCTCGCTCAAGTCACTGGCTGTCACGAAGTACAGTCCGGGGTGCCGCTTCGCCAGTGCGCCGAGTTCCGCCGTGACCAGCAGCCCACCGGTGAGGCCGTCGCGCGGCAGGGCGTCGAGGTCAATTCCTTCATGGTGCAGGTCATCGCGCAGCACGTCCACCGGATCGTCACGCCGGGCTGCATCCCTTTTGCGATGGTCGGTCGCGCCACTCAGTCCGAGCCGTGAGGTCAGGTTTGCAATGGTTGACGCTGCACGCCGTTGCGTGCGGCAGGCGGGATGCTCGCGCGGTCCGCCGCCTCGCCCCTTGAGCATGGCACCCTCGCGCGCAATCGTCACCACCATGTCCGCATGCAGTACGTGCGCATGCACGAGCGCGGTGAGCGTCAGCAAGTCGCTTCGCTTGAACTTGGCACCCGGCCACGAGCCAACAATCGAGTTGAAAATCTCTTTCGCGCGAGCGTCGAGCGTGGCAGGCGGCAGCAGTCGCCCCGTGGCGTCGCGGGTGGCATCGTCGGGTTTCTGTCGTTCCATGGTGTGCGCGTTGGGTTTTGCCGGGGTGTGAAGCGGGTGGCGGTATGGAAGGTTGGGGGTCTGCGGGCAAGCGAATGACTACGGGCGGTTTCCGGGTCGAGCGCCAGAATCCAAATGATCCCGCCCCACTAATGATGTCGGTCAATCTTCGCGCGACGCCTTTCGCGTTACCGTCGCCGCCTTCATCACCGTGTCGCGAGGTGCGCCGCGCGAATGCACCGTCAATCCCTTTTCAATCAGCGTGCCTAGCAACCTCTCGCGCACACCGCCATACATCGGCAGCAGTTCATCGACGCGACGCGCGGTATCGTCCGATATCCACGCGATAGCAGGGATTGAGGCCACGGCACACCTCCGTTGCGTACGTGTGCCATCAGTATAGAAAAGAACGCGGGCGCCAAACCGGCACGGACCAGGGCACCTCACCATCTACCTGCCGTGCTGTTCGCGCGCGCCTGGGTTCACGGTAGCGGCGCGGACACACTGGTGACAAGTAAAAGGCGCGGCGGTCGTGTCCGAACTGCACCACAACTCACGAGCAACGCATCGATATGGTCGAGAGCCGATATCGGATCGTGTATCAAAATCAGCGAGCGAGCCAAGGCTGTATGGGTTTCGAAGTATCTGTGCTCGGATACAGCCGGTGCCACAAATTCAACGAACTGCGTGATTTCTTCAAGCAGGGCACCTCGATCCTCAGGCAGGCATTCCATCGCCCGCCGCCGCAGTGCGGTGGCCAGGACAAGGTAATCGCTTGGTCCGATGTTGGTCCTGATACCGCCCATCGCCATTTCCCCCAGCAGGCTCGCGACAGCCGTTATTCGACGAGGATAGTTCAACCCAAACGCAGATAGGTCGTCCGAAAGGATGAAATTTCGGACACGCGGCTAGTGCGGGCAAGGCCGTCCATCCTCGATTTGCTGCACGTACCGGGCTGTGGGCGTATCCCTTAACCTTGCCGAATACGCGAAGCGCCGGGCGGATCCGCGAGCCGTACCACGACGCACGGCTTGCGCTGCGGTCGCGGGTTCTCTGCGCGCCACTGCGCGAGTTGCCGTTCGACAACCTGTTCCGCCAGCGTGAGCGATTTCATTTCGGTGATTGCGGCATCGACGTTCGCAGGAATGCTAACCAGAGATAGTTCCAACCATTCCCATTTCGTGTAGCGCACGCTACCGCCATCGATAGGTTCAGATTCCAGAGGGCGAAAGCCAATTGATACCGAGCGCAGCAGTCCCGCTTTCACCGCTTGCCACGCATCGTCACAGAGCGTTTTGAGCGGGCCGTCCTGCGCGATCTTTGCAATTACTGCCCGGAACGCAATGCCATATTGTGAAGGCTTGCCGAGTATCACTGAACCCACAGTCTTTTGATGGTCATGTCCTACAAGCAGCGGCAGCGGGGTCCTGAACCGCACGCCGAGCGGGTTGACAACGTCGCCGTAACGATCCGGGGCGGGCGTGCTTGCAACACCGGAAATTTCGCGCGCTTCCTCAATTGCTCTGTCAATCTGCAACAGTGTCGAACCGCGCACCACGTCAACCACACGACCGCGATCCATGATCGGTTCCATTGTTCCACCCTCCTATGCTTTCGCGCGCTTCGTCGGCGCGAGGTTCGAGGCAAGGACGCCTGTCATCATGCCCGCTACGTTATTCGCGAGTGGTGCCCAGGCAATCCAGCGCTCACCGCGCAACGCCGCCAGATCGGATTCCCACAGACTTACGAGCGTGCCGTCCGTCATTTCGAGCGTCGCTTCGTCCGAACTGGTAATCCGGCTTCCTTCGTCCACGAGCGCGATCAGGCGCGGCACGCACCAGCCGATTGCGCCGCGTGGCACGCCGCCACTCACCACGGCGGGCAGCCCCGCCACGAGGCCACCACTGGCAACGCTCAGGGTTTGATTGTCCGCGAGCCCAGCGGTGAGCAGCGCCACACAGTCGGCTGCATTGAGCAGCAGCACAACATCGGCCAGATATTCCTCGGGAATGCGGGCGATCAGCGCTGCGAAATCGGTTTGCGGGTCACCGGTGCCCGTTATCACGTGCTCGTAGAAAATTGACGCAGGGCGGGCTGCATCGCCCGGTGCAGCGTCGCAGAATGCGGAATCTTCCGCGACGCGCAGCGCATGAGTCATATCGGCGTTAACCGCGAGGTCCACGCGGGCATGGGTAAGACGCAAGAATTCGACGCTGTACGGAACGGTCACGGTCACCTTGCGAGCCGGAACGCGCAGTGCGTCCAGTGTCGGACCGTTCACCACCGGCTTTTGTGCACCTTCGGCCACCCATTGCGCCACCGCGTTAGGGCTTGCCGTGAGAATTGGTTCGAGCGCACCGATACGATAGAACGCATGGATGGCGTTCACGAGGCCCACGACGGAACGCCGCTCGATCATGGTCACGATGCGCGCGCCGTAATCAATGGTTGCATCGCCGTCCGGCATGGTGTCCATCGTCATGATGCGTTCGAGCAGCGTCGCGGCCAGCGCCTTTGCACCATACTGTGCAACGCAATACTGCCGTGCCGCCACCGGTTCACCCCGGCACACCGCGAGGCAGCGCGCGGCGCGTGCCGCCGCGATGTCCTGTTCGAGCATGGTTCACCCCCAGTCAAAAGCAACCCGCCTTGCCCCGTTAGAGGGATAGGGCGGATTCGTTCCGGCTGCAAACTGGAGCTACGGTGGATACTCGAAATGCTGGGAATCGCAGAGATACTGCACAATCTCACGCAGCGCATACCTGCGCCGCCCGGCGATCATGCGCGAAGGCTGCACGGGTGAGCGCCCTTCGCGAATCCATGCGCGCAGCGTGCAATCGGCCACACCGAGCAGGGCGGCAGCGGTGGCTTCGTCCACGTCGCCCACTGGTGTTATCAGGCGGTCGTGTTCGACGCACCACGTGCGTAACCGCGCTTCGATGGCCTCGCATGATTCCATGCTCAGAACGGCACGTCCTCGTTCATGTCATCAAACCCGGTGCCGCCTGCCGGGGCCGTGCGTCCGGCCTTGTCAACCTGTGCAACACGCTGCACCGGATGGGGCTTCACCTTGCGTTTCGCGTCGGAATGCTTCGCTTTTGCCGCTTCGGTGACGTTGCCCGCGTCCGGCCAGTCGGGACTGTCCATCAGACGTTCCTGCAGCCAGCCTGGCAGGCTGTCGAACACCTTGCCGCGCCCATCCGCGATTTCATACGCTTGCGGCTTGTTGTAGCAGTGGCGCGGCAGACCGATGGTGTCGCCCTTTTCGAGCGGCATGAGCCGGGCGATGTTCAGATACGTGCGCCCGGTTTTATCGCTCACGCTGTGCCGCACCTCGCAACGGAACCACGTGCCGAGATAATCTTCGAGATCGAGTTCGTCTGCGAGGTCCGCCACGTCGCACGAGAGCGCGCCAGCCCATAGCTGCGCGAATTTCGCCTTGTAATACAGACTGAACGTCCACGGCATGATCCAGACGAGCGGCGGCTTGCCACGTCCGTTGTCATCGAGTGAGGGCTGCCCGTCGAGGGCGCGCAGTTCGAACTGCTGTGCAATGTCACCGCTCTCGTTATCGGGGAACCTCTGCGAGCGTCCACAGAACACCGCCTGCACGAGCGCGGTGAGGTAGGTGCCCTCCGGCGGTGGGGTGTAGTCTGGCTTTCTGGCTTTCATGGCTATTTCCTATGCCCGTTCATGGGCGTGTTCATCAAGCTTTGAGGCGCCAGGTCCGGGGGATACGGGGGACATGTCGCCTATGTACCTCCTGTAATCCTGTATTCCTATGTACTCCTGTATTTGTAGCAGTTAGTAGTAGTCCAGTTAGTCCTAGTTACGCTCTTATCAAACCCTTGCCGCGCCTGCTTCGCCGAGGGTAACTTCAGAAAATGAGGTAGCTTCAGCAATTACCCCTGCCGTCACGAGGAACCGGCTCGCGTTATGGGATTTCGTGACCGTGCAGCCGAGCAGGCGCAGTGCATCGGCAATGTCGTGAGCGTCCGGCGTGTTTTTCCGGGTGTAGTGTGAGTCCGTGATATGGGAATACAGGCCCGCGACCGTGAGCACGTCACCTGGCTTCTTGAAGCGCACCACGCGCGCCACGCGATCCATCCACGGATTCTCTGCGGCTCGTGCGCCCTGTTCGGCCACAGTCAGGCCGATCAGTGTTTCATCACCCGTCCACCATGCCTCGCCCTGCCTGAAGCGGTGCATGGCTTCGGCGAACAGGTCGCCCCGTTCGAGGTCAATCACATCCGGGCGGCACCTGCCAACGCACACCGGCAGGAATCGCCGGTTGCCGGTCGTGTCGAGCAGGTAGCCAGCGCGCTCGTTGGTTGTGCCCACAAACACACACTGCCGGGCGATGTCGCTTTTCGTGCGACCGTAGGCCACGCGTGCGGTGTCCACCTGCCGCGAGAGAAAGGACTTGAGGGCGGGCGCCTCCACCTTGCGGATCGCGTGTAGTTCCGGCACCTCCACGAGCCAGGTGCCCGGTAGCACTTCGGCGGCTTCCTTCACGTCGCCCGGATTAGGCAGGCAGTCCGTAAAATAGGCGTCGCTCGCGAGGGCGCGCAGGGACATCGATTTGCCAACACCCTGCGCCCCTTCGAGGATCGGCATGGTGTCCACCTTGCAGCCCGGCCCGATCACGCGCGCCACCATCGAGAGCAGCAGCACGCGCGCGACTTCGCGGTTATAGGGCGTGTCCACGGCGCCCATGTAGGCCGAGAAAAACGTATCGACGCGGCACACACCATCCCATTCGAGCGCATCGAGCCAGTCGTGCAATGGGTGAAAAGCATGCTGCCGTGCGTAATACTCGACCGCCTTTTCGACCGTCTCGACGCCTGCACTCAGACCAATCTGCTTTTCGAGGAACAGGATCAGGCCCGTGGTGTCGCAGTCCTGCCACGTGTCCGGCAGGTGCCCGAGGTTCCACGGACGCTCGCCCGTCCACACGATGCGCTGGCGCATGCCATCGAATCCGAACGGCAGGCGATGCTCGAACATCGTGATCTTGTCGAACACGTCAAGCATTTTCTGCTCGCGCGGATCGGTTTCCGGCTCCTGCGGTTGTGCGGGTTGTGCGGCGTCCGTGCCGTTGCCCGGCTCGTGCGCGGCGTCAATCGCCTCGCGCAGCATGCGCGCGCCGCCCGTATCGTTGAGCGCTTCGGCGTTCGCCACGCCCGCGAGCGCGGCGCCGCGCAACGGCCACGTCCAGCAGTCCCACGGATCGAAGCCCACGTTTTCCGGCTCGATGTCGGCAGGCAGCGCCACGAGCTTCGCACCGCCCCTGCATGCCTTGCGCCCTTCGGCGAGCGCGTCGCGATCCGGCAGCACGAGCAGCGGCAGGCCCGGCCACTTCGCGCACGCCGCTCTCACGACGGCGCCAAGCCGTACCTTGCTCGTGGCAGCGAGCACCATGTACTCGTGACGTGTGGCGCACGCCGTCGCCCAGGCACTCGCAAACCCCTCGCAGACAATCACCCCCCTGGCACCGTCCGCCTGCATCGAGGTCGAGCGCGAGTCCGCACGCCATGCGCTGTCGCGCAGTTGTACCCCTTCAAGGTTGAGCTTGTCCCCGTTGCCGCTGACTGCCTGCAACGTCACCGGCGAGCCGTCCGCGATGGACAGCAGCAGGAACACGGCGCGCAGTTCACCATCGTCCCACTCGGCGAGTTGCACGTTGCCTGCGCCCTGCATCATCTTGCGCGCAATGTACGGATGCCCGTCCGCGCTCGTGCCGTGCACATAGCGCAACATTGGCGTTGGTGGATCGGGTATGAATCCCGGCTTGCATGTACTATCGTTTTCCATTGCATGTACCTCCACTGGAAGTGAGGCGGCACGGGGCACAGGTCGAACCCGTGCCACTTTTTTCGGCGCCGTGTAGCCGTAGTCGCGCGCGATGAAAAAGAGCGTGCGGGTTGTCACCACCCCCGCGTAGTTGCCGCCTTCGTCGGCGTTCCTCCATGTCGTTTCAAAATCCCGCCCGTTGAATTTGGCGCCGCGCTCCGACCACTCGCGGGCCTCGCCGTGCATGCCGAGCGCGTGCAACGCGAACACTACCCGTAACCATTCGGGCCGCGAGCAGTCCGGGTCGATGGCGTTGAGCGCGCGCATCACTTCACCCCTGCTGGCGCGTCGCATTGCGCGCCCCCGTCACCGTCCATGAGATCGAGTGCCTCTTCGAGCAGCCCGGCGAGTGCAGCGAATGTGGCCTCATTTCGGCGCGGTTGCTCGTCACCGCATTCGAGCGCACGCAGGTTGAACGCCACGCGTTTCGCGGCCATGGCGAGCGCATCAACGTTCGCGCGCAGGTTGCCGCGCCCGTCCAGCAGTTCGTGCACGAGGTCGATGCAGTTGCCTGCCATTTTGTCGCCCTGGCGATAGCGCGTTTCGAGGTAGTCGGCGATGTCCCGCATGCGCGCATCGCGCGGCACGACTTGCGGCGGGGGCGTGAGATTGAATTCCGGTCCGCTTTCGAGGGCGTCCATCATGCAACCTCCCTGTCGGCGGGTTCCGTCATGCTCGCGACCCAGGCGCGCAGGGCTTCTTCGGTCACAAAAACGCGTCGACCGATGCGCGTGCGTGCCGGACCTTTGCCTGCCGCCCACAGGTTATGAAGATGAGCAACAGAGACGCGGGCACGCTGCGCTGTTTCAGGGATCGTGAAGTACTGCCCGATAAATTGAGTATTCATACTCCCTCTCTGTAGATTGACCCCGCTCGTGATTAATAGAGCGGTTGAGAGGAGTATTGAGAGTGCGCGCGTGTTCCGTAAGCGCAGGTTTTCAGGAAACCTGTATCGCTCGATTACCCGCAGTACAGGCTTTTGAAAAAACGTTACTGCTCGCCTTCGGCCTTTAATAGCGCCTCGTATTCCGCCAGATCAGCGCGATATTCCTTGCTATAGTACCGGGCGCGGAAAAAGCCGGGACTCATGCCGTGCCGCTCGTCCATTAGGGCGCACGCGGCGTCCACCGTTGCACCGTCGAGAACGCGCTCCACTACCTCACAGAGCGCCGACCAGTTGCGCCGCTGCACATCAGTTAAAAGTCCGTCAGCCTCGCCCACGTAGGGCAGACAACGCACACCATGCTTGCGCTCGTATGCGTCCACGGCGGGCGAGACAAGCCAGCGCCCGAGCACCCACAGCACGCGCGTCTCGATTGACGCGTCATCGGCGGGGAGCCGGTTTGTGCCGATCCACGCGGCGATTTCTGCAGCCGTCTCGCCCATGTCCTTATCGACCGTGCCCCACGTGCCGCCGTCACCCCGCACGCGCGCGTATGCCTGCTCGAACTGCCGCATCAGATCGGCAATGTCCCTCATGCGGTCCCCCGCACAAGCGAAGGCACGGCGTCGAGCATCGCGCGCAGCGTACCCGAGTCGGCATGCTCGTAGTGCTTCGCGATCATCTCGACCGAAGTACCGGCGAGACGCGCAACAAGCACCGAATCCATACCAGCGGCTAGCAGGTTGGTTATCGCGGTATGCCGCAACGTGTAGGTCACAACATCCGGTCCGAAGCTAGCAGCGGTCGCCGCCTCACGAAACGCGTCGCGCCACTCGAAGCGCGTCCACTGTACGCCGTTGGTTTGCGCGAAGATGAGCGCACCCGGAAGTTTGTCCTTAACCTCGCCACCCAGGAACGCGATGGCATCCGTTGAGATTGGCACGACGCGCCGACCGGTCTTGCCGTCGAGCGCGAGCGTCCCCGCCTTCGCGTTGAAGTCGCGAACGCGCAGCGCGGCAATCTCGCCGGGTCGCGACGGGATAAGCGCGATTGCCGTCATGAAGGGGCGCGCCGCATCGGACATCGCCGAGAGCAGGCGAGCCGACTCGGCGGGCGTCAGAATGGTCTCTCGCCGCCTGCCGACGCCCTTGTACTTTGCGACCGTTTTCCAGCCCGCGTCGGTTGCGACCAGTCGATCCTTCAGCGCCTTGTTAAGCGCTGCCTTCAACGTTGCGAGGTTTCGATTGGCTGACGCTTTCGCGCGACGCAATGCGTCGGGGTCGTCAGCCTCAATATCGTCGACCTGAGCGTGGAGCCACGTCTCGACGTGCGAAGTGCGCAGCTTGTCGAGCGCGACCCGGCCAATCGGCACGTCATCAACGAGTCGACGGAACCTGCCGGCGGCGTCCTTGCCCGTCGTAGCGCTCTTGCGATGCGTAATGTCGGTGACGTAGAGCGCACAAGCCTCCTTGACGGTCGTGGGTTTCGCGCTCGCGCCCTGATTTACGCCGAGCGCCCACTCTTCGGCGGCGCGCTTCGCCTCATCGAACGAAGATTGTTCACCGAGCGAGCGAAAGTCGTAACCCTTGTCGTCGTGGCGACGGCGAGCGATCCACGTCCCCGAGTCCGTCGTCATCTTGCGAAACCCGAGATGGACGCCCTCACCGAGTTTGTACCAGTGGGGATCACGCCGGGTCGCGAGCGCCGCGCGTCCCTTTTTGGTCGTGATGTCGGCTGCTGTCATGGCCCCGTGCCCTCCAGAAAGTACGTAACCAATACGTAACTATACTAGAAAACAGGGGTCTCTAGTTGCCTCTGTGGGAATCGATATTTCAATAAAATCAGTTATTTATAGACAATGGTGGAGGGTGTTAGAGAGATTATTCTTCTCTCCGAAGGCAGGGGTTGCTGGTTCGATCCCAGCCGGGCGCGCCAAAAATTCTCACCACTGCAAAGTCGAGAGTCCTGCCGCGGGACGCCTTCAGAACTCGACACATCAGCGTCATATCCCGTCACACCTCTGGCTCCATGACCTCCGCAAGGCGTTCGTGTCCTCCGCTGTCGAGCGTGGCTTGACACGCTCAATGCGTTGCATGCGCCCGATACCAGGCAATCCGTAAGGATGTCCATCTGGAACTCGATGCCTTCGATCGTGCTCCTGACCGCGCCTGCCCGGGTGTGCACGACGAAGCGCCAGTGCCAACAGCGCATCCAAAGAATTGCACCGCTAACCGCGGTCTGTTCGCCCGATTGACGGGAAGGCACAGCCGTTAGCCTTTAGCTTCGCAAAAGGCTTTGTGGGCCCGTCAAAATGAATACGTTGAATGTGTGCATCGGGCACGTGCCGTTTCCGGCCGAGCACGCGCATTTCGTCGATCTGTTGATTTCGCCGAATGCCGTGCCGGGCAACATCCGGAGAAAGGCAATCGTGCCTGATGAGTTGTACGGCGAGCACGGGCACGCGTTGTCGGAATACGCGCAGCTTTTCTGGCTGTTTCGCAATCTCGACTCGATCGCGTCGGGCTACGAGTATCTGAATATCTTTCAGTACCGCCGGTTCATTTCGCCCACGCCAGTCAATGCGCCGAAAGCAAGCAATCTGCCGTGGGCTTCCGTGGTTCAGGAAGCGGAGCTGGGCAATTACGCATATTGCTTCGAGCGTCAGCGTACGAACAGCTGCTTCAATACGCCGATCACCCTCGGTGCGGCGGGCGTCATTGCGCAATACCAGGGCGCCCACGTACTCGAGGATTTCCTGAGCTTCACGCAGTACATGATGGGCGAGAAGCTGTTCGATTCCTCGGACGCGCTTAAATTCATCAGCCAGCAGCACTTCGTGCCCTCCTGCAGCATCGGTCTCTACCACGTCGATTTGTTCCGCTCGATCTTCGCGGTGCTCGAGCGCGCCTCGGAGTTCATGAACTCGCCGCGCTTCGTTGCGCGCGACGGTTATCAACGGCGCTCGGTCGGCTTCCTGCTCGAACGTCTGCACAGCTATCTGATCGTCGAACACTTCAGGAACGCCGGTGTGTTCGGCCACAACATGTTGATCTCGGATTCGGCGGTCGCCACGCACACGGCAGATCGCGTGCAGTGACTCCATTCCATCCGTTTACCACCGAAATCGTTTACCACCGAAATCGCTTCGTTCCGGAGCCATCCATGAATTCATATCGTGCCATTCCCGGTTGCCGTGTGAGCGGCAGCACGCATCAGATCCCGGTGCTCAATCTCGGCCACCAGGCACTTACCGGCGTTTTTCCGAAATCGGCTGACGAGCCGGTCACGCAGGGCCCGCTCGAGCTCGTGTGGTCGCCGGGCAGCGGCTTGTTGCAGCTCGCGCATTCGTACGAGCCGTCGGAGATGTATGGCGACAATTACGGCTATCGATCGGGGCTGAACCAGTCGATGGTCGATCACCTGACCGACAAGATCGCGTACCTCGAACGCCTGAAGCCGCTCTCGGCCGGCGACGTCGTGCTCGACATCGGCAGCAACGACTCCACGACGCTGAGGGCTTACCGCACCAACGGTCTGCGCCGGATCGGCATCGATCCGACGGGCAACAAGTTCCGTGAATACTATCCGGAAGACGTGCGCCTCGTCCCCGACTTCTTTTCCGCCGACGCTTACCGCTCGGTCGAAAGTCGCCCGGCGAAGATCGTCACGTCGATCGCGATGTTCTACGACCTCGAAGCGCCGATTGAATTCGCGAAACAGATCGAATCGATTCTCGCCGATGACGGTGTCTGGCATTTCGAGCAAAGCTACATGCCGTCGATGCTGCGTCTGAATTCGTACGACACGATCTGCCACGAGCACCTCGAGTACTATTCGCTCGCCGTCGTGAAGATCATTCTGGAAGCGGCCGGCCTCAAGCTGGTGGACGTCGTGATGAATGCCGTCAACGGCGGCAGCTTCGCCGTGACGGCCGCGAAAGCCGGCGACCATTCGATCAAGGTCAATCATCCGGTGATCGACTGGCTGCTCGAGCAGGAAGACCGGATGGGCCTGAATACGCCGCGTCCTTATCGCGAATTCGAGGAGCGCGTGTTCCGCCATCGCGACGACCTGACGCGACTGATCCGCGCGCTGAATGCGGACGGCAAGAAGGTGCTCGGTTACGGTGCTTCGACGAAGGGTAACGTCGTGCTGCAGTTCTGCGGATTCACTGCGGCAGACATTCCGGCCATCGCCGAAGTGAACGAGGAGAAATTCGGCCGCGTGACGCCGGGCACGCATATCCCCATCATCTCCGAAGCGAAGGCGCGTGCAATGAAGCCGGACTATTTCCTCGTCCTGCCGTGGCACTTCAAGAACGGCATCCTGCGCCGTGAAAGCGAGTATCTGAAGAGTGGCGGGCGACTGATTTTCCCGTTCCCGGAAATCGAAATCGTCTAAGCCGGGATTCGCATGCAAGACGCCATCTCTATGGATATTCAGTCATTGCAGCAAGCGTGGACGTGGCAGCCGCAGATGCAGCAGCATTTGCGCTTCCCGTTCGCGGGTGCTGGCACGCTCAATCGCAACGCTTCGCAGGCATGGCAGGACATCTTCGTGCTGTCGATGCTGGAGGGCCGTACGAACGGCCGCTATCTGGAAGTCGGCGCGAATTATCCGCTGTCGAACAACAACACTGCGTTGCTGGCGCTCCTTTACAGCTGGCAAGGCGTGTCGATCGAGTTCGATCCGGCATTTTTCGGCAGCTGGCTCAAGGACCGGCCCGACCATACGCTCGTGCTCGCAGACGCGCTCGCACTCGATTACGCGAAGGCGTTGCCCGTATGGTTCGGTCAAGACACGCAGCGAATCGATTATCTGCAACTCGACATCGATCCGAGCTACAACACGCTGCAGGTCCTGAAGAAGTTGCCGCTGGATCGCTACCGGTTCTCAGTGATCACATTCGAAACCGATGCGTATTCGGGCGATTTTCGCGCCCGCAGCGAGAGTCGCGATATTCTGCTTCGCCACGGCTATGAACTCGTCGGGCGAGACGTGTCCGTGCTGTTCCCGCCCGTTTCGCCGCATCCGATTCCGTTCGAGGATTGGTGGGTCGATCCGCAGGTCGTCTCGCGTGAAAGGATTCGCGCGCTGCAGGCGATCGACAAGTCACCGCTGTTACCGCAGGACATTCTGTTCGCTGTGACCTGAGTGTCACGGGACGAGTCAAAGCCTGCTCCGGGACTATCCCGTGAGCAGGCTTTTTTTGTTCGAAGCGATGTGAGCAGGGTGCGCGGACGGCGCGGCAGGCAGGTCGTGTCCATGACACGACCGCTGGACAGAATGACAACCCGGAGGCGCCCCGCCGCAATTGCTCGACGCCTGTTCGGACTGTCTTCGTTACGTGTGTTTGGCGAATCGGCAAGCCATGACAGGCCGGGTCAACAGCGTCTCATTGAGCGCCATTCGATCTACCGGAAGAGGAACGTGCAACGCGAGACGGGCGCTGCGCCGATATGGCCGCCGTCAGGGCTGGACCGCTGCCCGACGAACCGTTTATTGACTGCCAGCAGGCGACGCCGGAGCGTCGCCTGGCTGTTGGGAGAACGGCCTCAATCGCCGTATTTGCGCAGATAGTTTTCGTAGCCTTCGCGCCAGCTCGGCGTGCCGAACGCGCCGCCGCTTTCGTGCACCACCGAAATCGGCCAGGTGCCCATGCGCAGCCCCTTGAGTTCCGCCTGGCGACAGAAGTCCATGTCGTAGAAGTGGAACTTGAACTGCTCGTCGAAATGCAGGCCGCTCTTCGCGAGCACTTCGCTATCCGCAATCAGCAGCAGACCGTCGAGAAGCTTGCATTCCTGTCCGGAAGGCCCGAAGGTCGACGCGATGTTGCACGGAAAGCCCTTGCCGTGGCCGACGGTTCCGCTCAGATACTTGCGCTCGTCCCACTGCAGATCGGGCGTCGCGAAGGCCCATGCGGGCTGGCGCGGCGCGCGGCGCAGGTTGCCGGCGAGCCCCACCACCTCGAAACGGGCGAGGGATTCGCGGATGCGCTCGGTCCAGAAGAAGTCGTTGAGCCAGACGTCGTCGTGAACGAATACGAGGATCGCCGGACGCTGCTTCGCCTCTTCGATCGCCGCGTTGTAGATGCTGGACAGCCCGCGCGTGTTGTTGTCGAACAGCTGGAGTTCGATGTTAGGCAGTTGGGCGTAGAGCTTTAGCGACTGGCCAAGCGCCGTTTCATTCGAGAACTGCTCACGGGTGCGGCGGGTGCCGCAGATGATACGGATCGGTTTCGTCGCTGCGGGGATGCCGGTCACCGCGTCGATCGACGTGATCGAGCCGGCTGTTGGCGCAATACCCGGTTGTTGCGGCTCGCGCACCGGTTCCGCAACCGGTTCCGCCGAAGCATCCTGCGGCTGCGCCAGGACCTCGAAATGCTCCGGCGCAAGTCCGTCGCACCAGCGCTGCCACATGGTTCGCAGCGCACGCGATACGGCGTTGGCGATCGTGCTTGCGCTGATGATGGGCGACTGCATGCAGTGCTGGCGCAACTCGCGGCGCACCGTTGCGAGTGCCTCGATGTCGCTGGCGAGCGCGACGCACTTGCTCACGAAGTCGTCCTTGTCGTTTGCGACGAACGCCTCGTCGAGCCCGAGGTGCGAGAGCCATCCCGTGCTGCCCCGGCTCGCCATCGAAACGCCGGGCAGCGTCATGGTGGGAACGCCCATCCAGAGGGCGTGCATGGTCGTGGTCGAACCGGCGAATGGGAACGCGTCGAGACAGACGTCGACCTGCTGGTGCTGTTGCAGGTAGACATCGGTGCCCTTGCGCTGCATGAAGCTGATGCGGCTCACGTCCACGCCTTCGCTCGCGAACAGTTTGGCCACTCTGTTCATCTGTTCGATTGACGTGATCGCGCCAATGAGCATGCGCGAAGTCGGTATCTCGCGCAGCACGCGCGCCCAGAGCGCCACGACTTCCGGCCCGATCTTGACCAGACGGCTGAAGCTGCCGAAGGTCAGGTAGCCGTTTTTCAAGGCGGGCAGCTCGTTCACCTCCGGCGCTTGCGCGTACGGCTTGAACGGCGCGAGAGCCGGCAGGAACACGAGCTTTTCCGAGAAACGGCTGGAGAACTGTTCGAGCGGTGTAACGAACCGGTCCGACATGTAATAGTCGATGGCCGTCAGGCCGGTCGTGGCCGGATTGCCGATCCAGCTCACCTGGATGGGCGCGGGCTTGTGCGCGAGGGCCACGAGACGGTTACGGCCGGTATGGCCGGACAGATCGATCATGATATCGATGCCGTCGTCGCGCATTTTTTGCGCGACCGCGGCGTCGGTCATGCCGAAGATTTCGTGCCACTCTTGCGCGTGCTCCCGGATCGTCTTCGTGAACGCGTCGGTGACCACGTAGTTCGAGTAAACGTGCAGTGACAGGCTTGAGTCGCGGGCCAGATGCTCCACGATCGACTGGAAGAAGTAGGCGACCGGGTGATTGATCAGGTCGCCGGAAACGAAGCCGATCCGCAGGCGCCGCGATGGGTTGCGATCGTTCGTGTGCTGCGGCCAGTGTGGACGCAGGGAGGCTTCCTGGCGCTTCCCGTACTCGCTGAACTCCGCGAAGGCGCTTTCTGCATCGAGGTCGGTCTTGTGCATCAGGCAGAACAGCAGGTTGCTGTGCGTGGCCGCCTGCATGGGCGCGAGTGCGAGCGCCTTGCGAAAGGCGCTTTCCGCTTCGTCGTACTGGCCATCCTCGTTCAGTGCGTTAGCCAGCGCGTCGAGCTCGAGAGCATTGTTCGGCTCCAGTTCAACGGCGCGGCGCATCTGGGCGATGCCCTCGCCGGCGCGGCCGGTCGCCTGAAGGGCGGCACCCAATGTGCGATGCAGTGCTGCACTCTCGGGATGTTTTTCGAGCGCCTGGGTGCAGTGCGCGATGGCTCGCTGATGCTGGCGCGTGATATGCAGCGCGTCGGCCAGCATAGACTGCGCGGGGAGACTGTTGGGCAGCAGGCCGGTGGCCCGCTCGGCCGACATCACGGATTCCGCATACTTGCCTGCGCGCTGCAGGGCGTGCGTGAGCGTCAGCCAGCATTCGCCGTGCGCCGGGTTTTGCTCCGTCAAGCGACGGGCAAGCTTCAGCGCGGCCTCAGTTTTTCCGCCGTTGAACAGATCGGCAAACTGGCGCAGATCCGTCATGCTGGCGCGACGCAGGTCGGCTATCGCTGCGGGCGTGTCCGAAGTCTTCTGCTGCGGCGTGGCTTCCGCGGCCGCGCGCATAGGTTCAGGCGAGGGCGCCGATGCCGCCGCGGCGTCAGGCTGCGGCAGCCGAGCCTTCAACGTCTCGATGGCGTCTGCGGGAACACCGCATTGCCGCGCCACGTCGAGCGCCATCCGTGCGGCTTCGAACTGGTTGCTCGCGGTCAGGGCGTTGAAGTAGTAGACCCAGAGTTGCGCGAAGTTCGGCGTATGGCCGAGCACCGCCTCGAAGTGCGGCACGGCCTCGGCTGGCCGGTCCGTTTGCATGTACAGCACGCCCATATGGTAATTGGCGTCGACATGATCGCTATCCGCTTCCAGCACAATGGCGTAGAGCGCTTCGGCTTCGCTGTATTCCTGCTTGCGATGATGTTCGATCCCGGCTTCCATGACGAGCTGGATGTCGTTCCCCATTTGCGATTGGGGGACGAGCGCGGTGATGTCGGTCGGAGTTTGGAAAGCGGTCATGACGAAGGCGTGCTTGCGCCGCAAGTAGCAGAAGTAGGGCAATTATCGAGGGCGCCCAGTCGGGACGAATTGCCGAGTTGACGTCAAAACGCCCGCCAATTCGGTGGTGCGAACGAAGGGCGGAGATGGGGTCGGGGTAGTTGGCCGTTGCGGCCATGGCCGTGCGCAATGAGGGCGCACAAAGAAAAGCCCGCACGAGGCGGGCCGAGGTACGCGAATGCGCCCTCGAGGGCGCAATGGTTGTTTGTTATTCCTGTACGCGCTGCAAAGTCCGTACTTCAGAACTGCGCGACGCGCTGATACTGGTTCACGTTGCGCGTGGCCTGCATGGCGGAACGGTATTCGGCGCTCAGCGCCGACTGTGCCGAACCTGCCGTTGCGGCGATGCGCGCGTCGATCGCGTGAACCTGCTTGAGCACGTCGAGCGCGGCGTCCGTTTGCTTCGCGGAGAGCGACATGAGCAACGGCGAGCGCTCGTTGGCGAGCGCGGCCGCCTTTTCCCATTCGCCGACGGCCGCCGCCTGTTCGATGTCTTTCGTGATCTGCCAGATGCGATCGATGGGCGCTGCGAATTCCATGTCGTCTCTCCTGCTGGATGCGCTCAGCTCTTGTTGGTGGCCAGCGCGCCTGCGCTGTTCGTACCGCCGAAGAGCTGCGTGAGGTATTGCTGGTTGTTGTTCATCGTCGCCATCAGCGTGTTGAGCGCGGTGAATTGCGCGGTGTACATGCTGGTGAGCTGCGACTGGTATTCCGCGAGATTCGACTGCTGCGTCGAGAGGTTCGTCAGGTCAGTCTGGATCGAGTTGGTACGCGTCGTGATGACGCCCGTGCTCGACGAATAGCTCGTGATGTTGTTATTCAACTGGGCGGCGACGCCGTTGGTCGAATTGAACAGCGCTGCCACGGTCGACTGATTGTTTTGCAGTGCCGTATTCAGCGTGTCGCTGTCGACCGAGAGCGAGCCGTCCGAATTCAGTGTGACGCCAATCGATGCCAGGCTGGTCGTCGTATTGCCGCTCTTCACGCCGGTTGCCACGATCGTCGCCAGCTGGTTCTGAATCATGTTCAGCGTCGAGTCGCCGAGCAGCACGCCTTGCGACGTCGAGGTCGAGCTGAACGACGTGAGCGTCGACATCGTCGTCACGAGCGTGTTGTAGAGCGTGACGAAATTGTTGATCGCGCTGGATTCGGCGCTGGTGTTCTGCGAAACCGTGAGCGTTTGTGCGCCGCTGCCCGTGCTCGACGTGTCGACTGCCGCTGCGGTGAGGGTCAGCGTGACGCCAGACAGCGCGGTTTTTACGGTGTTCGTCGTGCTGGTCGCGCCCGTGCCGTCGATCGTGAAATAGGCGTCCTGTGCGGCCGTGGACTGTGTCCAGTTGGTCGTGTTGGAGATCGTCGACTGGTTGGCGGTGAGGTTGGCGGAAGTCGCGCTTGCGCTCGTGATCGCCGTGCCCGCCGTGGTCGTCACGGCGAGGTTGTTCAAGGCATCGCTGGAATTCGAGTCGTTGATCGCGATGCTGATGCCGTTCGATGCGCCGGTCGAGGTGGCGTGCAGCACGAGGTGCGCGCCGTCGGCGCCGTTGACGACCGTTGCCGTCACGCCCGGATTGTTGGTGGCCGAGTTGATCGCCGATGCAATGCCCGCGACGGTGCTGTTGGTGCTGTCGAGCGAGATCGTGGTGCTGGCGCCGTTGACCGTCAGCGTCATCGTGGACGAGCCCGAGGCGAGTGCCGTTGTTGCGCCGTAGCCGGTCGAGGTGAGCACCTGAGCTTGTGCCACTTGCTTGACGTCGAGCGAATACGTCCCTGCTGCCGCGCCGCTGCCTGCAGTGGCCGTAAGGCCGGTGCCGCTGAGCGTCGTGCTGAACGCACTGAGGGTTGTGCCGTCCGAGAGCGGCGAGAGGCCTGCCTGGAGTGCGGAGAGCGCGGCGGAAAGCGCGCCGTACGCGGAGATTTCGGTGTTGTCCTGCGTCTGCTCGGCGCTGATCGTGGCGGCCTGGCCGGCGATCTTGGAGTTGACGAGCGCCGTGACGAGCGAATTCACGTCCATCGACGAGTTGCCGGTCGAGCCGCTGACGATCGACTGGGCTGCTTGCTGCAGAGCGGCGTTGCTCGCTGCGGTCGTAGCGGCGACGCTACTTGCGATCGTGCTGGCTGTCGAACTGGTTACGGTGGACATGAAGGGGCTCCGTGCGTCGGCGTTGCAGTTTGAATCGGTTCAAGTCTGGAAAACGCCAATCGGGAGGCGATCCTCCCGATTGGCTTGCGTTGCGCTCACGGGTATGGCGGCCGGGCGCGCAACGCTTGGGCTAGAGAAGCTCGTATTACTGGAGGAGCTTCAGGATCTGCTGCGGCTGCGAGTTCGCTTGTGCCAGCACCGAGATACCAGCTTGCTGCAGCACTTGCGCCTTGCTCAGGTTTGCCGTTTCTTCTGCGAAGTTGGCGTCCTGGATCGACGACTGGGCGGTCGACAGGTCGGTCGACTGAGCTTGCTGCGTCGTGCCGATTGCCGTGAAGCGGTTCTGTGCTGCGCCGAGCGTTGCCTGCAGGTTGTTCAGCGTGTTCAGCGCGTTGTCGATCGACTCCATGGCCATGCTTGCGCCGCTTGCCGTGCTGATGTCGACGTTAGCAACGTCCGTCGGCACGTTGTAGGAGTTGACCTGAGCGTCCACAGAAGCGACAGCAGCGGAGCCGGCCGAGCCGACAGCCGTATTGAAGGCTGCGGCAATGCTGAGCGAGACCGCACCGCCCGAGCCCTGGATGGCGTTGCCGCTGGTGCCCGAAGCGCCCGTGGCCGTGAACAGCGTACCGACCGCACCGCTGCTCAGTGCCTGGTTGTTCTGGTCCGTGAACGTGAAGCCGCCGCTGCCGTCGGAAACCACATTGATCGACGTGACGGTTGCTGCCGAGGCGGCGACCGAAGCGCCAGCCGAGCTCAGGCTCAGGCCGCTGAACGTGCCGAGCGTCTGGCCGGCTTGCGGCACGCCGCTGCCGATCGAGGCTGCCGACATGTTTTGCGACAGGCTCAGGCTGATCGTCTGACCGACGTTTGCACCGACCTGGAACGACACGGTACCGAGCGAACCGTTCAGCACGTTCATGCCGTTGTACGTCGTTTGCGACGCGATACGGTTGATTTCCGAAACTTGCTGGTTCACTTCCTGCTGCAGTGCTGCGCGGTCGTCTGCGGTCATCGAGCCGTTGGCCGCTTGCGTGGCCAGCTGGCGGATACGCTGCAGGCTGCTCGTCAGCGACGACAGACCGCTCGATGCCGTTTGAACCAGCGAAACGCCATCGTTCGAGTTCGACACACCCTGGTTCAGACCGTTGATCTGGGTCTGCATGATGTTCGAGATCGCGAGGCCTGCTGCATCGTCAGCTGCGCTGTTGATGCGCTTACCCGACGACAGGCGCGTGATCGCTTGCGACAGCGCGCTGCCCGAGCCCGTCAGGTTCTGTTGCGCGACGAGCGAGTTGATGTTGCTGTTAATTCCGAGCATGGAAATTCTCCTAAGCGGGCTGAAAGCCCGTTACAAGCCACTATGGCCGCGGCGGGTGCAATCTTTCATTGCTGGCCGCCTCAGTGAAGGTTGTCGGCGTGGGTAAAAAAAACTTGAGGGGAAGCACCGACAATCGAGACCTCATTTGCGCGGTGCATAAAAAGTCCTGTTGCGCCGCGCTCCGTGCTTCCCGCTTCCCTCACGCATTCCTGCGTCCTGCAGTTTGCAAGCGTGTTTACGGCAGGTATCGCGCGTGGTTTAGTGCAGCGCCGCCAGGGCACTTCCGCGGCCGCGTGCCCGTGCCCGCTGCAGCGCCCCGCGAGGCGGCGTATGCTCAGCGGTTCCCCGTCCGCCCTTTTTTCTGGAGGCCCCATGGAACTACGCAGGATCGGCACTTCCTCGTTGCAGGTCGCCCCGCTCATGTTCGGCGGCAACGTCTTCGGCTGGACCGCTGACGAAGCCACCTCGTTCTCGATCCTCGACGCCTTCACCGACGCCGGCCTCAACTTCATCGACACCGCCGATGTGTATTCCGCGTGGGTGCCCGGCAACCAGGGCGGCGAGTCGGAGACGATCATCGGCAAGTGGATCGCGAAAAGCGGCAAGCGCGACAAGGTGGTGATCGCAACGAAGGTCGCAAAAGATGCGCGCCGCCCGGGACTTTCCGCCGCCAACATCGCGGCTGCCGTGGAAGATTCGCTGCGTCGTCTGCAGACCGATTACATCGATGTGTACTTCTCGCACGAGGACGACCAGAAGGTCCCGCTCGAGGAAACGCTCGGTGTCTACCAGCGGCTGATCGAGGCCGGCAAGGTGCGTGTGATCGGCGCGTCGAACTACACGGGCGCGCGCGTCGAGGAAGCGCTCGCGGTTTCGACGAGGTCCGGCCTGCCCGCGTACCAGATCATCCAGCCCGAATACAACCTGTACGACCGCGCCCGCTACGAGGCCGATCTCGAACCGGTGGCGATGGCGCAGAAGCTCGCGGTCGTGCCCTATTACAGCCTCGCGAGCGGCTTTCTCTCGGGCAAGTACCGCTCGCGCGAGGATCTCGCAAAGAGCACGCGCGGCTCGCGCGTCGAGAAGTACCTCGATCACCGCGGTATCCGGATCCTCGCGGCGCTCGATTACGTGGCCGAGCGCCACGGCAGCACGCTCGCGGCGGTTGCGCTGGCGTGGCTGATCGCGCGCCCGAGCATTACCGCGCCGATCGCGAGCGCGACCTCGCTGGATCAGCTGGAGAGCCTGGCTGCCGCGGTACGGCTGAAGCTCGATCCAGCCGACATCCAGGCGCTCAACGACGCGAGCGCCTGACGGCAAAGGCATTAACCCAGGTGTCCTAATTGACAGGGCGGGCGCGGCGGCCGTGGCAAGCCGCGCAAGTCCCTGAGTAGAATCAAGAAACCCTGGTCAGGCGGATCTTTTCCTGATATCATTGGGAGTGAATTGAGATCTTTGCCTGTTTTGTTGCCGTGTTCGTTACTGTTGGCGGCCGCAAACCGGCGGTCAGGTGTGTTGCAGCAAGGTCGACCTGATCGCGTTCCGCTGTGAACCCCCTACTTCTCTTTTCCGGCCTCCGTGGCCGCCTTGCCTCTCGTTTAGCCCCAGCGTGGCGAACGACCGGAGGGCCGGCGCGTGAGCGGCTTTGACGCTCGCGCCTTTGAACCGTATTAAGCGATTTGAGTTAGGAAATACATGACGACGATTCTTCTGAAGGAAAACGAGCCGTTCGAAGTGGCGATTCGCCGCTTCCGCCGTGCAATCGAAAAGAACGGCCTGATCGCCGAGCTGCGTGAGCGTCAAGCTTACGAAAAGCCGACGGCAGTTCGCAAGCGCAAGAAGGCAGCTGCTGTGAAGCGCCTGCACAAGCGCCTGCGCAGCCAGATGCTGCCGAAGAAGCTCCACTAAGCTTTTTCGCTTTTCGGTGTTCCGCCAGACGGCGGCGCATGCTTCGCAAGAAGCTGCGCCGCCGTTTGCGTTTGCGCGTGTTCGTGCGTAGCACTACGCGTCGAAGCGCGGCGCGCGTTGTGCGCGCCGGCCGATTTCAGGCGGCGTCCTTCAGCTGCTCGGGCGACAAGCCGAACTGCGCGGCAATCGAGCAAAGGCGTTCGCGCCATTCCCACACGCCAAACACGTCGTGCACGTTCTGCAGGCAACTCAGCAGATTGGTCGTAGCGGGGTCGTATATGTTGATATGGGCGCGCAGCAGCGCCTTTTTCAGCGCGGCAACGCCCACGTCCATATAGAGCGGCACGTCGTTCGTTTCACGGCCGATGAAGCGCACGGGTATGCCTTCCATGGCGCTCATGTAGTCGCGTGGCCGGATGAAGCTGCCGACCGGACATCCGCCGTAGCAGTGCGCGCTGCCGGAGCCGCCGCCACAGCCACCGCCCCGATAGGCGCCGCCGCCGCGTGGAAGAAGTGCCGCGCGCCCCTGGCCAAACAGATGGGCCACTGCGCGGTCGAAGATCTCCTGATGACTCAGGAAGTGGACGTTTTTCATTTCACCCCCTGTTGCCCAGGTGCCAGGCACAGGTTAATTCCCTTCTAATGCGGCGCCGCCGGCCTCCCAGCCGGCATCACTACCCGTTCCCCTGACGCGCCTGCATTCACTTCCCGTTATAACGGCACGCCAGTGGAAAACCGTGGGGCGGCGCACGGTAGCGATCAAAAAACAGGCTGGCCGGCGCCGGGCGCAGTCGCTCTGGCGTGTCACAAAGCCATGCGGGACAAGAGTTTGCACGGCGTCCCGCTCCGCTCGGGAGTTACCCGAGTCGCACGAGCTTCGCTGCGCTCAGGCGCGACGCTTCTTTTTGCCAAGCGCTGCGCAGGCCTTGCGGCGCATGCAGTCGCGCTCGTGGTCGTTGACCATGCCGACAGCCTGCATGAACGCGTAACAGATCGTCGTACCAACGAATTTGCAGCCGTATTTTTTGAGCGCCTTGCTAAGCGCGTCCGAGACTTCGGTAGAGGCCGGTGCGTCGCGATACGAGGCGAGGTCGTTCTGGATGGGCGTGTCGTCCACGAACGACCAGACAAATTTCGCGAGCGAGCCGTGATCGGCCTGGATCTGCTGCACGGCGCGCGCGTTGGCGATGGCGGCCTCGATCTTGGCCCGGTTGCGCACGATCGAGGCGTCCTGCATGAGCGTTTCGACGTGGTTGGGCGTAAAGCGCGCAACCTTGGCGATGTCGAAGTTGGCGAAGGCGCGGCGATAGCCTTCGCGCTTGTTGAGTATCGTGGACCACGAGAGTCCTGCCTGCGCGCCTTCGAGCACGATCATTTCGAACAGATGCTGGTCGTCCCGCGACGGCACGCCCCACTCCTCGTCGTGGTATTGCACATACTGCGGCGACGCGCCGGCCGATACCCAGTTGCAGCGGTGTGTCACGGTGAGTTCTCCTTGCGAGACGTCGTTCGAGCCACGCAAGCATAGCGGATCGGTGCCGCGCCGCCACCCTGGCCGGATGGCCGATTGTGCGAAGCCTGGGAAGCCGTTAGTCTCTGCGGCACGACAAAAATTTTGGCTTTCGAACCGGACTCTCAGGCGCGCGCGGCGCGGCGGACATCATGCAGAAATACACCTGGTTGATTGGCGTGGACGGCGGCGGCACGGGCACGCGCATCGCGCTTGGCGACACGAACGGCGTCGAACTCGCGCGCGCGGCTGCGGGGCCGTCAGGGCTCGGGCTCGGTATCGAACGGGCCTGGCAATCGATCGAGGAAGGCTGCCGCGCGGCGTTTGCACAGGCGGGGCTCGCGTTCGACTGGTCGCAATGCGTGCTTGGCTGCGGGCTCGCAGGCGTGAACAACCCCGACTGGCTGGCGCCGTTTCTCGCTGCCGCGCCCCCGGTGGCCGGGCTTGCGGTGGAAAGCGACGCCTACACGACACTGCTGGGCGCGCACGGCGGCGCGCCGGGCGTGGTGGTCGCCCTCGGCACGGGCAGCATCGCGGCGGTTCTCGGTGAGGACGGTCAGTGCCGCATTGCGGGCGGTTTCGGCTTTCCCTCGGGCGACGAAGCGAGTGGCGCCTGGTTCGGCCTGCGTGCGATCGTCTGGGCGCAGCAGGCGCTCGATGCCCGCGTGCCCATGGACGACTTCGCACGGGCCCTGCTCGCACACGCGTGCGCCACCGATCGAGACAGTCTCATTGTGTGGCAGTGCGCGGCCAACCAGACGGCGTATGCCAGCCTCGCGCCGGTCGTCCTCGCGCATCGCGAACATCCGTTCGTCGCCAGGCTGCTCGCCGAAGCCGGCGTGGAAATTGCGAAACTCATCATCGCGCTCGATCCTTCGGGCAAGCTGCCGGCCGCGCTCTCGGGCGGCCTTGGGCAGCCGCTGCGCGAATGGGTGCCGCAAGCGGTGCGCGATCGCCTGCGCGCGCCGCTCGCCGATTCCACCACCGGTGCGCTGCGGCTCGCGCAGATGGAGGCCCAGCGGCTGGCAAGCGCCGCCGCGGACAGCTGAGTGGCATGTGAGAAGGGGCACGAACGTAGGTCAACGGCATAGCCATGCCGCAGATGCTACGATTCGAGGTTTCCCGCTAGCTGTGTGATCACCATGTACAAGGTCATTGCAACCGATCTCGACGGAACGCTGCTCAATAGCGACCATCAGGTCGATCCGTTCACGGTTGCCACGCTGGGCGCGCTCGATGCGCAAGGGCTGCCGTTCGTGATTGCGACCGGCCGCCACTATTGCGACGTGGCCGGCATTCGCGACGTGCTCGGCATCCGGCCGTATCTCATCACCGCGAACGGCGCGCGCGTGCACGCACCCGACGACACGCTGATCCACGCGAGCAATCTGGGCGCGCCCATGGTCGAGCGTCTCGTGGCTGCCGACACCGTGGGCGAGCATGGCCGCGTGATCGTGAGCATCTACACCGACGACGCCTGGCTCATCGACCGCGATGCGCCCGAACTGCTCGCATATCACCAGGACTCGGGCTTCGAGTACCGCGTGGCGGATCTGCGTGACTACGCGGGCGCCGGCATTGCCAAGGCGCTCTATATCGGCGATCCGGCAGATCTCGCACACGTCGCGCAAAATCTCGCGCGCGAGTTCGGCGACGCGCTCTACGTCACCTACTCCCTGCCCGATTGTCTCGAAGTGATGGTGGCCGGCGTTTCGAAGGGCCGCGCGCTGCGCGTCGTGCTCGACCGGCTCGGCGTGGACGCGGCGGGTTGCGTCGCGTTCGGCGACAACATGAACGACATCGACCTGCTCGAAACAGCGGGCCATCCGTTCATGATGAACAACGCCAATCCCGATCTCATCAAGCGGCTGCCTCGGGTGCCGCGCATCGGCAACAACTTCGAAGCCGGTGTCGCGCATCATCTTCGCAAGCTGTTCGCGCTCGACGACGAACTCGCGTCGTAATTCACGCGGTCGCGGTCGCTAGCGCCGCCACCGCTCTCGCGCTTCCATGCGAACGGTTACCGCGGGACGGTTACTGCGCGGCGGGCAATTGCGCGCACGGGCAGTCGTCCGCACGTGCGTCGAGCCCTTCGCGCTCGTGGGAGAAACGCGCACGCGCGGCGCCGCCGCTCCAGTCGATGCGCACCACATAGATGCTGTCGAAGTCCGCGCTCTCCCAGCGCGGCACATCGTTCGCGCTGCCGCCGTGCGCGGCGACGATGCGGCGCACGAGCGTCTCGATTTCCCGGTGTTCCCACGCAACGAGCACGGTGCGGCCGCGCCACTGCGGATCGACGAGCGTGGTTTGCAGCGCGTCTATCTTCGAGTAGCCATACGGCGTCTGGATCGGCATGCCGAACTGGATCGCAGTCGGCTCGATCGTCGCGAGCGGGCGCACGTAGTAGTAGGAATGCCCGTTGTCTTCCTTTTGCTCGCCGGGGTCGGGCGCATAGATGGCGTCGGGCTTGCCGTACTTGGCCGCGATCACGGCTGGCAGCGCAAGCGCGCGGTTCAGCCCCTTGCAGTTGAGCTGGCCGAGTCCCTCTGGCGGTTTTTCGCCGTGCCTCACGAAGATGAGTGTTTCGACATTGCGCGTAGTTGGCGCGCTGCTCGCATTAGTTTGCGCTGTCTCGCCGGCGTTTGCGGGTCCGTTGGCGTGCGGCAGCGGCGCACAGGCGCATAGCAGTGCGCTCAGCGCGGTGGCGAGCGTCGAGGCGATCCGGCCTGGCCGGGGGCGTGAGCGCTTCATGCTGGGCGTGATGCTCCAGGTCGCAAGACAATGGGAAGGTCGCCCGATTCTAGCAGCGCAGCCATCACGGGCCCGGCCAGCAGCGCACCCGGAGCGCGCCGCGGCCAGCAAGACAAACGGGCGCCGAAGCGCCCGTTTGCAACAGCAGCTGCACGGAGAACGTGTCGCAATGCGGCGCGGCTCGGGCCGCGCGGACGTGTCAGCGCGCGTCAGAGGCCGTCAAGCCGTCTCGCGCACGGCGACCGCCGCCACCGCTTCGCGCCGCCCCGCCACCGCCGGGTACACGATGCCTGCGATCACTGCGCCGACGATCGGCGCGACCCAGAACAGCCACAGCTGCGAGATCGCCTCGCCGCCCACGAGCAGCGCGGGGCCGGTCGAGCGAGCCGGATTCACCGAGGTATTGGTGACGGGAATCGAGATCAGATGAATCAGCGTGAGGCACAGGCCGATGGCGATCGGCGCGAAGCCTGCGGGTGCGCGCTTGTCGGTTGCGCCGAGAATGACGAACAGGAAGAACGCGGTCATGACGGCTTCGCACACGAACGCGGCGCCCATGGCGTAGTGGCCCGGCGACTGCTCGCCGTAACCGTTGGTCGCGAAGCCGCTCGCGACGAGGTCGAAGCCGGGCTTGCCCGTCGCGATGAGCGCAAGCACGAAAGCGCCGATCACCGCGCCCACCACCTGTGCGGCGATATAGGGCACGAGGTCGCGCGCCGGGAAGCGGCCCGCCACGGTCAGGCCCACGCTCACGGCGGGATTCAGATGGCAGCCCGAAATGTGGCCGATGGCGTAGGCCATGGTGAGCACGGTCAGGCCAAAGGAGAGCGACACGCCCACGAACCCGATCCCGAGTCCGTGAACCGGCCCGGCGAAGTTGGCCGCGAGCACCGCGCTGCCGCAGCCGCCCAGAACGAGCCAGAAAGTGCCGATCAGTTCGGCGATGAGCCGCCTGGATAAGTGCATTGCGTGACACCTCGAAAAGTCGATTTTTGAAGGGGCCGCGTAAAGCACCGGCACCGGGAAATGCCAGATTCTAGGCATTCGCCCTTTTCGATGCTGTCAAGGATTGTCAATTTCGACGTAATTGATCGAATTATTGCGATCGATGTGTGCGCAATTGCGCTGGAGCCGGTCGATCGTTAAGTCGAAGAATAGCGTGAAAAAACAGTATTAATAGCGATTGCGAATTCCGTTATTTGCGTCTAATCTCCGATCGAGCCGGTTTCAAGAGCAATGAAGGGGGAATAGAAATGTCGCAATATACAGAAATCAAGGCGCAGATCGCAAAACTCCAGGCTCAGGCCGAAGAGGCGCGGCGCACCGAGATCGCGGACGTCATCGCCACGATCCGGGAAAAGATCGCCGAGTATGGCCTTTCCGCCCAGGACCTGGGCTTTGCCGAGGCCGCGCGCCGCGGACGCCCGCCGAAAAAGGCGCCGCTGCCCGCGCGCTATCAGGACCCCAAGTCGGGCGCGACCTGGAGCGGGCGCGGCAAGCCGCCCAAGTGGATCGCGGGCAAGAATCGCGAACGCTACCTGATCGCCTGACGCATGCCGCCGGAGAACAGCCCGGCCGCCATACCGGCGTAACCGCAAATGCAATAAAAGAGCCGCATGTTTCATGCGGCTCTTTTTTGTGCGTCTTCTGTAATCAGCGCGTAATGGCGCTATTCGACGACTCGCAAACGATTCACGTCGTGCATTCGTCTGGATTTATCGCGAAAGCCGGAATGCTTCGCACTCAGCCGGCGGCGACGCGACGCAGTACCGGACGCTGTGCGGCTTCGATCAGCGCCGTATAAGTGTCGACATAATTCCCCGCCATGATGTGCGACGTGAAGCGGTGTTCGAACTGGTTGCGAATCGCCACGCGCGAAAGCGAATCGATATTCTGCAGCGCGGCCACGGCGCCTTGCACGTCCTCGACGACATAGCCCGTGACGCCCGGGTCGATCACCTCCGGCACCGAACCGCGATTGAAGGCGATCACCGGCGTGCCGCATGCCATCGCCTCGATCATCACGAGGCCGAACGGCTCGGACCAGTCGATCGGGAACAGCAGCGCCTTCGCCCCAGAAAGAAACGCGGGCTTCTGCTCTTCGTTGATCTCGCCGACGAACTCCACGTGGGCCTGCGAAAGCAGCGGCTCGATCTCGGTCTTGAAGTAGTCCTGGTCGACCTTGTCGACCTTGGCGGCGATCTTCAGCGGCAGGCCGGAGAGCGCGGCGATCTTGATCGCCGTATCTACGCGCTTTTCCGGGCAGATCCGGCCGAGGAACGCGAGGTACTCGGGCTTGCGGTCGGCTTGCGGCGTGAGCAGGTTCTTTGGCAGTCCGTGATAGATCGTGTTCTGCCACGCGGCCTGCGACAACGGCTGGCGCTGCGAGTCCGAAATCGAGATCACCGGTGCGTTCGGGAACTGCTCGAACACCGGTTGCAGTTCCGGCAGGTCGAGACGGCCGTGGAGCGTCGTGACGAACGGCGTGTCCATGGTCGTGAAAAGCGGGAACGGCAGATAGTCGAGGTGGAAGTGCAGCACGTCGAATTCGTGCGCGACGCGGCGCACGCGCTCGAGCAGCACCATGTGCGGGGCCAGCGCGTCGCGGATCGTCGGGTCCAGACGCAGCGCGCGCGGCCAGGCGGCTTCGAGGTTTGCCGAGGTGACCGAATCGCCGCTGGCGAACAGCGTCACGTCGTGGCCGAGGTCGACCAGCGCTTCGGTCAGGTAGGACACGACGCGCTCGGTGCCGCCATAAAGCTTGGGCGGAACGGCTTCATAAAGTGGCGCAATTTGTGCGATTCGCATTGTTCGATCTCCTGGGCAAAAAGCCCAAAAAGGCCGCGTGTGCAACGAACTCGGTGATGCGGCACTGCGGCGGTACAACGGTATCGGGTTATCCCTGAGACCGATTATGGCCATTTCGCGGCCCGATACACGCGGTTTTGCAAACGCTTAAAGTTGTTACAGCGGGATACAGCAGGTGTAAGAGGCCATTGCAAAGCGTGACGCGGCTTGCGCGCGCACTGCGCAAGCCGCGTGCCCGGACGCCCGAACAAGGGTCAAAAGGCCCGGGTGAGTCGGTCGAGCGCGCGCTAATTAGCACGCACGCGTGACGCATCCATGAAAAAGCCTATAATCGACAGATAATTTCGCGGCTTATGCGCATGACATGGCGCGCCCCGCCTCCCGCCGCTGCTCCCGCCTCTTTGTCAGAAAAATTCCTACACGTTTGCGAAACTTTTTCTCGCAACGCGTCGCGGCATCCGTCCGATTTCCATTTGTTCCCGCCCCAGCCACAATGGACCCACGACCATAAACAGGCCGTTCGGATGCACTCGGGTTGCATCTGGGCGAGCAAACGTTTTCCGCGGGCGGTCTGACCAGCCACCGCGATTTGATTCGGGGGAATCCATGAGCGCGACGACGCACAGCGACATGCTCAATGAGATCAAGGAAGTGAATCTGTCGTACCTGTTGCTCGCGCAACGTCTTTTGCGCGAAGACAAGCCGACGGGTATGTTCCGCATGGGCATCTCCGAGCAGTCTGCCGAGGTGCTCGCCAATCTCACTTTCGCGCAGACCGTACGCCTTGCCGCATCGAACCAGCTGCTTTGCCGCTTCCGGTTCGACGACCACGCCATCCTGAGCGCGCTTGCCGACAAGGGCAAAACCGCGCTGACGCACTCGGCGATCATCATGGCGGGCCAGGACGTCGAGCAGATCGGCTGAACCGCTTCGCCCCGCGCCGCCGTGCGCGGCCGCGCATTGCGCCCTTGCTGCCCGTGAACGGCGGCAGGCGCCAGGCGCATTCCATTGCGGCTTCCAACGGGTGTCTATGGCGACAAAGAGTGTGGTGCAGGAGGTAAAAGAGATCGCGCTCGCGATCGAGTTGATCGAACTGGGCGCGCGTCTGCAACTGCTCGAAGCGGAGACCTCGCTCTCGCGCGACCGGCTCATCCGGCTTTACAAGGAAGTGAAGGGCGAGTCGCCGCCCAAGGGCATGCTGCCGTTTTCGACCGACTGGTTCATGACCTGGCAGCCCAACGTCCATTCCTCGCTGTTCTACAACACGTTCATGTTCATGAGCCGCCACGCGCGCTGCGAGCCGATCCACGCGATCGTGAAGAGCTACCGGCTCTATCTCGAGCACTTGCGGCTGCACGACGAAACGCCCGCGCTGAGCCTCACGCGCGCCTGGACGCTCGTGCGCTATTTCACCTCGGGCCTGCTGCAGATGACGCCGTGCAGCCGTTGCGGCGGCCGCTACGTGGCGCATGCGCACGACCCGCAGCGCGGCTTCGTCTGCGGGCTGTGCCAGCCGCCGTCGCGGGCGGGGCGCACGCGGCGCAGCGCGCTTGCCTCGCAGATCGCCGCTTGAGGCAGATCAACCCGGCTTGACCTCGATCGATGCGGCTTGCTGCCGTCCATGCAGGCCGGGACTCCGGATAAACCCGGCCCGTCCCGGCGCAGCGGCCGCGCGGCTCCGCCGGATGGCGCCTGCCGCAGCGGGGCCGCATCGTCACACGCAGCCGCAGGCACGGACTGCAACCGCTTCCCGCGCGGCTTTGCGAACCGGCCCCAGATTCCTCCGTCATGCCGATGCCAGGCAGACGGCAGATGCCCGGCCGGCTTGCGATCCGCGCCCATTCAAACCCAAAGTTTTTCGCGCCGTTGCCGTAAACCCAGCTAAGGGCGCGGGCCGACGGCGGTTCGCGGCGCATTTCTAGTGAGGACCCGGCAGTGCTGATTATCGTTGGAACCCTCTTGACGATCCTTTGCGTCTTCGGCGGCTATGCACTCGAGGGCGGCCATCTGGCCGCGCTCATGCAGCCGATGGAACTGCTCATGATCGGTGGTGCTGGCGTCGGCGCGTTCATCCTCGGCAACGGCATCAAGACCATCAAGGCCACCTTGCGCGTGCTTCCCACGCTGTTCAAGGGCGCCAAATACAACAAGGACGTGTACATGGAGCTGCTCGCGCTGCTCTATGTCCTGCTCGCGAAGGCGCGAAAGGAAGGCACGCTCACGCTCGAAGCGGATATCGACGATCCGCAGAAGAGCCCGATCTTCACGCAGTATCCGAAGATCCTGGCCGATCACCACATCGTCGAATTCCTCACCGACTATCTGCGTCTCATGGTGGGCGGCAACATGAACGCCTTCGAGATCGAAAGCCTCATGGACGAGGAAATCGAAACGCACCACGCCGAAGGCGAGGCGCCCGCTCATGCGCTCGCGAAGGTGGGCGACGCGATGCCGGCGTTCGGTATCGTCGCGGCGGTGATGGGCGTGGTTCACACCATGGCGTCCGCCGACAAGCCGCCCGCGGTGCTCGGCGAGATGATCGCCCAGGCGCTGGTCGGCACCTTCCTCGGCATTCTGCTTTCGTACGGCCTGATCGGACCGCTCTCGAGCCTTGCGGAGCAGCGCGTGACCGAGTCGACCAAGATGTTCCAGTGCATCAAGGTGACGATCCTCGCGAGCCTGAACGGCTACGCGCCGGCGATTGCCGTGGAGTTCGGCCGCAAGGTGCTGTTCTCGACCGAGCGTCCGTCGTTCACGGAACTCGAAGAGCACGTGCGCCGCGTGAAGGCGAAGTAAGGGACGGCCCATGAGCAACAACAAGGACCGCGCAATCGTTGTCAAGCGCGCCGCGCCGAAGAAGGCCGGCCACCATGGCGGCGCATGGAAGCTCGCGTACGCGGACTTCATGACCGCGATGATGGCGTTCTTCCTGCTGATGTGGCTGTTGTCGTCGGCTTCGACGGTGCAGTTGAAGGGCATCGCCGACTACTTCAACCAGCCGATGAAGATCACGCTCTGGGGCGGCGATCGCAGTGCGGAAGACTCGAGCATCCTGAAGGGCGGCGGCCGTGACATCTCGTCGCAAGACCAGGGCGTTACGCGCCGCAGCGACGGCGCGACCGAGCGCTCGGAGCGCAACCAGTCGAAGCACAACGACGACGACGCCACGAAGCAGCTCGAAGGCTCGCTCGAACGCAAGGAGCAGGTGCGCCTGCACGACCTGCAGGTGAAGCTGATGGCGGCGATCGAGGCGAACCCGGTGCTGCGCCAGTTCAAGCAGCAGATCCGCATCGACTCCACGCTGCAGGGCCTGCGCATCGAGATCGTCGACTCGCAGAAGCGCCCGATGTTCGCGACCGCGCGCGACGTGGTCGAGCCGTACATGCGCGACATCCTGCAGGCGATCGGCAAGACACTCAACGACGTGCCCAACCGCATCGTCGTGCAAGGGCACACCGACGCCGTGCCGTACGCCGGCGGCGAGAAGGGCTATAGCAACTGGGAGCTTTCCGCCGACCGCGCGAACGCTTCGCGGCGCGAGCTGATCGCGGGCGGCATGGACGATTCGAAGGTGTTGCGCGTGCTCGGCCTCGCTTCCACGCAGAACCTGAACAAGGCCGATCCGCTCGACCCGGAGAACCGCCGCATCAGCATCATCGTATTGAACAAGAAGTCCGAAGACGCGCTCATGCACGACGACTCGACCACCACCACGCTCTCCGACGACGCAGCGGGTTCGGGCAAGAGCCTGCCCGCGCTCACGCCGGACGCCGGCATGGGCCGGGCGGCGCCGGCGCCGGTCGCGATCGCGCCGAAGGTGGCAACCACGGTGGCGCCGGCGGGGCCGGCCGTTGCCCCAGCCGTCGCGCCGGCAGCGCAATGACAACGAGGAACGGATGATCAGGAACATTCTGGCGATCGACGATTCGGTGTCCATGCGGGAGATCCTGCAGGCGGCGCTCGGCTCGGCAGGCTACGAGGTGACGGTGGCGAGCGACGGCGAAGAAGGGCTCGAGCATGCGCTCGCCCAGCGCTTCGATCTCGTGCTCACCGACCTTTACATGCCGCGCATGGGCGGGCTCGACCTGATCAAGCAGTTGAGGGCGAATCCTTCGTACTTCGAAACGCCCATCCTCGTGCTGACCACGGAATCGGACGAAGGCTTCAAGGCAGCCGTACGCGACGCAGGCGCGACTGGCTGGATCGAAAAACCGGTGGACCCCGAGCTGCTCGTCGATCTGGCGAGCGCACTCGGCGAGGCCCACCCTTGAGGTGCCGTGCGGCGAACGACCAGGCACCCCCCAGGCAATTAACGCGGTGAAAGAGCAATGACTCTCGACATCACTCAGTTCTATCAGACGTTTTTCGACGAGGCGGACGAGCTGCTCGCGCAGATGGAGCAGCTTCTCCTGAACCTGAACGTCGGTCGCCCGGATCCCGAGGATCTGGCCGCGATCTTCCGCGCGGCGCACTCGATCAAGGGTGGCGCGGCGACGTTCGGCTTCACGGCCTTGACCGAGACGACCCACATTCTCGAATCGCTGCTCGACCGCGCTCGCAACAACGAGCTGGTGCTGCGCAAGGACATGATCGACACGTTCCTCGAAACGAAGGACGTGCTTTCCGACCAGCTCGGCGCCTACCGCGCGAGCGCCGAGCCCGACGCGCAGGCGGCTGCCGCCGTGCGCACCAAGCTCGAGCGCCTCTATGCGGAAAGCCGCGGCGTACCCGCGCCCGAACCCGCACCGGCGCCGGCCCCCGCGCCCGCACCGGCGCCGCAGGCGAGCGCCGGCGATTCGGAAGAAGATCTCGAAGCCGCGTTCGAAATGCACAGCACGCTGGCGGCGGCAGGCGCGGGCGCGCCCGAGCACGTCGTGAGCGAGGCGATCGATGCGGCAGGCGCGGCGCCCGCCGCCGGCGCCGCCGCCGCAGCGGAAGGTCCGCACCTGCGCGTCACGCTGCGCGCCGTCGACGCGAAGGACCAGGAGCTGCTCGTCGAAGAGCTCGGCAACCTCGGCCGCATTCTCGGCCAGGTGAAGACCGGCGACGACCTCACGCTATGGCTCGAAACCGATGTGACCTCCGACGACATCATCGCGGTGTGCTGCTTCGTGATCGACGAGAAACAGATTTCGATCGGCCGTGGCGCCGCGCCGCAGGGCGACGCGCAACCGGCTGCCGCCGCACCGGCCGCAGCACCTGCGGCTGCACCGGCCGCGCCTCCCGCTGCACCGGTGGCAGCGGCCCCGGCGGCGAGCGCCGTGATTCCGGCCGCGCCGCCCGCGGCGCTCGCCGAACACGACATGCCGCGCCCGCCCGCGAGCGCCCCGGCGCCCGCGCAAGCCGAAGGCGAGCGCAAGGCGCGTCCGGCCGCCGCCGCTGCATCGGCGGAAGGCAGCTCGATTCGCGTGGGCGTCGAAAAGGTCGACCAGTTGATCAACCTCGTGGGCGAACTCGTCATCACGCAGGCCATGCTGGCGGAAACCACCAGCACGTTCGACCCGGCGCTGCACGACCGCCTCTACAACGGCATGGCGCAGCTCGAGCGCAACGCGCGCGATCTGCAGGAAGCGGTGATGTCGATCCGCATGATGCCGATGGACTACGTCTTCAGCCGCTTCCCGCGCCTCGTGCGCGATCTCGCGGCGAAGCTCGGAAAGGAAGTCGAGCTTGTCACCTTCGGTCAGGCGACCGAACTCGACAAGAGCCTGATCGAGCGCATCATCGACCCGCTCACCCACCTCGTGCGCAACTCGCTCGACCACGGCATCGAAACCGTGGAAGCGCGCCGCGCCGCGGGCAAGGACGCCACGGGCCAGCTCGTGCTGTCCGCCGCGCACCACGGCGGCAACATCGTGATCGAGGTGAGCGACGACGGCGCGGGCCTGCGCCGCGACAAGATTCTCGCCAAGGCGATCAAGCAGGGCATGCAGGTGAGCGACAGCATGTCCGACGACGAAGTGTGGAACCTCATCTTCCTGCCGGGTTTCTCGACCGCCGAGCAGGTGACCGACGTGTCGGGCCGCGGCGTGGGCATGGACGTGGTCAAGCGCAACATCCAGGCGATGGGTGGCCACGTGGAAATCACCTCGCACGCGGGCAAGGGCAGCACCACGCGCATCGTGCTGCCGCTCACGCTGGCGATTCTCGACGGCATGTCAGTGAAGGTGGGCAGCGAGATCTTCATCCTGCCGCTGAACTTCGTGATGGAGTCGCTGCAGCCGCGCCACGAAGACATCTACACGGTCACCAACGGCGACCGCGTGGTGCGCGTGCGCGGCGAGTATCTCCCGCTCGTGGCGCTGCACCAGGCGTTCAACGTCGAAGGCGCGCGCACGGACCCGACCCAGGGCATCGTCACGATCATGGAAACCGAGGGCCGTCGCTTCGCCATGCTGATCGACGAGCTGGTCGGCCAGCAGCAGGTCGTGGTGAAGAACCTCGAAACGAACTACCGCAAGGTGCACGGCATTTCGGCGGCGACCATTCTCGGCGACGGCAGCGTCGCGCTGATCGTCGACGTGGCCGCGCTCAATCGCGAGACGCGCGCCACACACGGCGTAAGCGCCAGCGCAAATTCGGGTGCGTTCGCCGAATTCGCGTAATCGTGATGAAGTCCGGACGCACTCAACCAATCATCTCCCAACCGTTCAGGGGCTAACGTGGCAGAAGTCCAATCGATTCAAGGCAACGGCGCGCACGGCGCGATTGCCGGCGCGCAACGCCGCGACGCGCTGCAGGCCGACGCAGGTGGCCAGGAGTTCCTCGTCTTCACCCTCGGCGCGGAAGAGTACGGCATCGACATCCTGAAGGTGCAGGAAATCCGCGGCTACGACAGCGTGACGCGCATCGCCAACGCACCCGATTTCATCAAGGGTGTGATCAACCTGCGCGGCATCATCGTGCCGATCGTCGACATGCGCATCAAGTTCCATCTGGGCCGCGTCGAGTATGACCACCAGACGGTCGTCATCATCCTGAACGTCGCGCATCGCGTGGTCGGCATGGTGGTGGACGGCGTCTCGGACGTGCTCACGCTGCAGATGGAGCAGATCATGCCGGCGCCCGAATTCGGCGCGACGCTCACGACCGAGTACCTCACGGGCCTCGGCACCGTCGAAGGCCGCATGCTGATCCTGATGGACATCGAAAAACTGATGACGAGCCGCGAAATGGCTCTGATCGAGGCGCTGGTCTAACGCGCCGAAAGTTAAACCGGGGGGCCGCGAGGCCAGCGTGAGAGAGAGCGGAAAAGCCGCCGCCAAGAAGCGGCAAGCCGCCTTCGTTTTCGCGCGCGCTTCGTACCGGGTCCAGGGTGTCGCCGCGTCTTGCCGGCCGTAGCTGGCCGCGCCTTGCTGGCTGCCCGCGCCCGCCCACATAGCCCGCCCCGATTCGCACAGGACAGGAGCAAACGAGATGCAAAGATGGTCGATCCGCACGACGCTCACGGGCGTCGGGGTCATTCTGGTTGCGCTGACCGTGCTGGTCGGCGCACTCGGGCTCGTCGCGCTCGGGCGTGCGAGCGATGCGTTCACCGAAATCGTGCGAGGCGATCTCGTGGCGATGCATGCGCTGAACGACGCGTCGTCGTATCTGCTGCGCACGCGCGTCGCGATCGACCGCGCCAGCGCGCTCACGGCAGCAGGCCAGGCCGACGATGCGAAGAAGGTGATCGATCGCGCCCAGGAATTGCTCGGCAAATCCAACGAAGCCTGGCAGGCCTTCCAGAACGCGCCGAAGAGCGGCCTCGACGCCGCCACGCTCGACGCGCTCGCGGCCAAACGCGCCACGCTCATGCAGGACGGCGTGCAGCCCGAATTCGCGGCCCTGCGCGCAAACGATCAACCGGCCTATCACGCCATCGCCGACACGAAGATCAGCCCGATGTTCGTCGACTACGACAACGTCGCCGGGCCGCTCGCGCAAGCGCTGGAAGACAGCGCACAGGCGCGCGAGGTCGGCGCCCACGACAAGATCGCCGTGATGCGCATCGCGATCGGCGTGGTGATCGCCGTGGCGCTCGTGCTCGTGGTGGCGATCCGCTTCGCCATGCGCGGCCTCATCGTGCAGCCGCTCGAGGACGCGGTGTCGTGCTTCGAGCGCATCGCCCACGGCGATCTCTCGCAGCCGGTCACGGTCTACAGCGACAACGAGATCGGGCGTCTGTTCGGCGGCATCAAGCGCATGCAGGAAAGCCTCGTCACGCTGGTGAGCGCGGTGCATACGGGCGCAAGCTCGATCGACGTGGGCGCGCGCGAGATCGCCATGGGCAACACCGATCTCTCGCAACGTACCGAGCAGCAGGCCGCCTCGCTGCAGGAAACGGCGTCGAGCATGGAGCAGCTCACCGGCACCGTGCGCCAGAACGCCGAGAACGCGCGCCAGGCGAGCCAGCTGGCCGTCAACGCCTCCGATATCGCGACGCGCGGCGGCGAGGTGGTCGGCGAAGTCGTGAACACGATGCAGGGCATCGCGGCGAGTTCCGCGAAGGTCGTCGACATCATCAGCGTGATCGAAGGCATCGCGTTCCAGACCAACATTCTCGCGCTCAATGCGGCCGTGGAAGCGGCGCGCGCGGGCGAGCAGGGCCGCGGCTTCGCGGTGGTGGCCGGCGAAGTGCGCAGCCTCGCGCAGCGCAGCGCCAGCGCGGCGAAGGAAATCAAGGAACTCATCAACGACTCGGCCGAGAAAGTGCAAAGCGGCTCGCAGCTCGTGGGCCGCGCAGGCACGACGATGGAAGAAATCCTTCAGGCCGTGCGTCGCGTGACCGACATCATGGGTGAGATCAGCGCGGCGTCCGAGGAGCAGTCGGGCGGCATCGAGCAGGTCAATCGCGCCGTCACGCAGATGGACACCGTCACGCAGCAGAACGCGGCGCTGGTGGAGCAGGCGGCCGCCGCGGCGGCGTCGCTCGAAGAGCAGACGCGCCAGCTGCAGAACGTGCTCGGCACGTGGACGACGGGCGGCGCAGCGGCGCGCAGCGTGGGTGCAGGTCCTGCACGCGGCACGCCGACCGCGCCGGTTGCCGCGAAACGCACGACGCCGTCTTCGGCTTCGGCGGGAACGAAGGCCGCGGTGGCGGCAACGTCGGCGGCGTCAGTGGCACCTGCGGACACTGCGAAGGCTGCGGCAAAGCCCGCGGCACAACCGGCAGCAAAGGTGTCGGCAAAGCCCGCAGCGAAACCGGCCGCGCCTGCGCGCGCCGAGACGTACGTGAGCACGGCGGCATCCGCTTCGGACGATTCGGACTGGGAAACGTTCTGATCGAACGCGGCATAGAAGAGTAGTGAAGTACTGAACACGACGAGCAACTGCAATGCACATGAGCGCTACACAACGGCAAGACCTGCCGCGCCGGGCCCGCAAGCCCGCGCGCGCTGCGCAGGCCGCCCATGCGCCGCACGCATTGCAACCGGGCAGGCGCGGCGCGCAGCAGTCCTGCGCCGCGGTATCCCATGCAGTGGGCGGCGCGCAATGCGAAGGAGCATCAGCATGAAAGCGCTGCGAAATACGCGCCAGGACGCCGGCGAGACGGGCGGTTCGGGCGTGGAGAGCAACCGCGATTTTGATTTCACCTCGGCGGACTTCGAGCGCATTCGCGCGCTGATTCACCGCCGCGCGGGCATCTCGCTCTCGGACCACAAGCGCGACATGGCGTACAGCCGCCTCGCGCGGCGTCTGCGCACGCTCGGCCTCGACAGTTTTCGCGAGTACCTCGACCAGCTCGAAGCGCGCAACGACGCGACCGAGTGGGAAGCGTTCACGAACGCGCTCACCACGAACCTCACGGCGTTTTTCCGCGAGGCGCATCACTTCCCGATCCTCGCGGATTTCGTGAAGCGGCGGGGTTCGAATCCGGTTTCGGTGTGGTGCTCGGCGGCTTCCACGGGCGAAGAGCCGTACTCGATCGCGATGACGCTCGTCGAAGCGCTCGGCGACCGCGCCGCGCGCGAGGCGCGCGTGCTCGCCACCGACCTCGACACCCAGGTGCTCGCCAAGGCCGACGCGGGCGTCTACTCGTTCGACCAGGTCAAGCATCTGTCGCCGGAGCGTCTGAAGCGCTTCTTCTTCAAGGGCACCGGCTCGCACTCGGGACTCGTGAAGGTGCGCCCGGAGCTGCGCGCGATGATCAAGTTCGAGCAGCTCAATCTCACCGATGCCGACTACGGCTTGCGCACGACGTTCGACGCGATCTTCTGCCGCAACGTGATGATCTATTTCGACAAGCCGACCCAGGCACAGGTCCTCACGCGCTTCGAGCCGCTCATGAAGCCGGACGGCCTGCTGTTCGCGGGCCACTCGGAGAACTTCACCTACGTCACGCAGGCGTTCCGTCTGCGCGGCCAGACGGTGTACGAACTCACGCGCGGCGCCACGGCCAGTGCCGCGCCGCGCCGCGCGAACGACGCGATCGGAGTGCCCGCATGAGCGCCCGCCTCCCGATCGCGACGAACCGCTATTTCGACGCGCATTTCCAGCGCCCCGGCGTCAAGCTGCTGCCCAACGAGTTCTACACGACGGGCGAGGACATGGTGCTCGTCACCGTGCTCGGCTCGTGCGTGGCGGCCTGCATTCAGGACCGCACCGCGGGCATCGGCGGCATGAACCACTTCATGCTCCCCGACGACGGCGCGGACTCCGCCCACGCGCTCACCGGCGCCTCCGACGCGATGCGCTACGGCGCCTACGCGATGGAAGTGCTCATCAACGAGCTGATCAAGGCGGGCGGCCGGCGCGAGCGCTTCGAGGCCAAGGTGTTCGGCGGCGCGGCGGTGCTCGCGGGCATGACGACGATGAACATCGGCGACCGCAACGCCGCGTTCGTGCGCCGCTATCTCGCGACCGAGAACATCCGCATCGTGGCCGAGGACCTGCAAGGCTCGCATCCGCGCAAGGTGGCATTCCTGCCGCGCACGGGCCAGGTGATGGTCAAGAAGCTGCGCCTCTCGCAGGACACGAGCGTGGCCGAGCGCGAGCAGCAGCTCGCCGCGCAAACCGCCGAAGCGCGCGCCGAACGGCTCGCGCGGGCGCGGGCGCGCGTCGAGCTGTTCGGCGTCGGCAGCGCCGGTCGCGCGGGCCCGGGCGCCACGGCGCCGGCTCATGCGGCAAACGCTCAGGCGCCCCAGATTTCCCAATCCCAGCCGCAGGGCGCGCGCCCTCGCATCGAGCTGTTCGGCTCGAGCGTGTCGTCCGCGCTGCGCGCATCCGGTCAAGACAACGCCAGGACAGTAGAGGAGGCGTGAACGCTGTGCAAAAAATCAAGGTTCTCTGCGTCGACGATTCGGCGCTGATCCGCAGTTTGATGACGGAAATCATCAACAGTCAGCCCGATATGACGGTCGTCGCCACCGCGCCGGATCCGCTCGTCGCGCGCGAGCTGATCAAGCAGCACAACCCCGACGTGCTCACGCTCGACGTGGAAATGCCGCGCATGGACGGCCTCGACTTCCTCGAGAAGTTGATGCGCCTGCGGCCGATGCCGGTCGTGATGGTGTCGTCGCTCACCGAGCGCGGCAACGAAATCACGCTGCGCGCGCTCGAACTGGGCGCCGTCGACTTCGTGACGAAGCCGAAGGTCGGCATTCGCGACGGCATGCTCGAATACTCGGAAAAGCTCGCCGACAAGGTGCGCGCCGCCGCGCGCGCCCGCGTGCGTGCGCACCACGCACCCGCTGCCGCACCGGCGGGCGCGGCAGCGCACGCGCACGGCCACGCCGCTGCGCACCCCGCGGGCCCGGCGCCGATGATCAACAACCCGCTCGTCTCGACCGAGAAGCTCGTGATCGTCGGCGCGTCGACGGGCGGCACCGAGGCGATCCGCGAAGTGCTGCAGCCGCTGCCGCCCGACGCGCCCGCGGTGCTGATCGCGCAGCACATGCCGCCCGGTTTCACGAAGTCGTTCGCACAGCGCCTGAACGGGCTGTGCCGTATCACCGTCAAGGAAGCGGAGCACGGCGAACGTGTGCTGCCCGGCCACGCCTACATCGCGCCGGGCCACGCACACCTCTTGCTCGCACGCAGTGGCGCGAACTACATCGCACATCTGTCCGACGACCCGCCGGTCAACCGGCACCGTCCGTCGGTCGACGTGCTGTTTCGTTCGGCGGCGCTGCACGCGGGCAAGAACGCCATCGGCGTGATTCTCACGGGCATGGGCCGCGACGGCGCAGCCGGGCTGCTCGAAATGCGCCAGGCCGGTGCGTACACGCTGGCGCAGGACGAAGCGAGCTGCATCGTGTTCGGCATGCCGCGCGAAGCCATTGCCATGGGCGGCGCCGACGAGATCGCCTCGCTCTCCGACATGAGCCGGCGCGTGATGACCCGACTCGCCTCGATGGGCGACCGGGTTCAGCGCGTCTAAGAAATTGCCGATATAGAGAGATCATGCAGGCCGCAAACGCTTGCTCGATCGCTCGCGATTAATTTATCTGGATAGGCAGTGCGCTTCTCTGGATAATTGCCCGGGTTTTCGCCTGGAGGAATGGAACGTGATGGATAAGGGAATGAAGATTCTGGTGGTGGACGATTTTCCGACGATGCGCCGGATTGTCCGCAACCTGCTCAAGGAACTGGGCTACTCGAACGTCGACGAAGCCGAAGATGGTGCTGCGGGCCTCGCCCGTCTGCGCGGCGGCAACTACGAGTTCGTGATCTCCGACTGGAACATGCCGAACCTCGACGGTCTCGCCATGCTCAAGGAGATCCGCGCCGACGCCAACCTGACGCACCTGCCGGTGCTGATGGTGACGGCCGAGTCGAAGAAGGAGAACATCATCGCGGCGGCGCAGGCTGGCGCGAGCGGCTATGTGGTGAAGCCGTTCACGGCCGCCACGCTCGACGAGAAGCTCAACAAGATTCTCGAGAAGATGGCCAAGACGGGGAGCTGACGTGAACGAGCCCATCAGTGAGCCGTCCGGCGCTCATTCCGGTGAGTGGCCGGAAGCCGATGGCATCGAGCCGCTTCCGCAGCCGCCCGAGTTCGACTTCGCGCCGCCCGCCGCGGGCGAGGCCAGCGAGCTGGCGACGGACCGTATCCTCGCGCGCATCGGACACCTGACGCGCAGCCTGCGCGACTCGATGCGCGAACTCGGCCTCGACAAGCACGTGGAGCGCGCCGCCGAGGCGGTGCCCGACGCGCGCGACCGGCTGCGCTATGTCGCGAACATGACCGAGCAGGCTGCCGAACGCGTGCTGACCGCGATCGACATCGCCAAGCCGCTGCAGGAAACGCTCGAACGCGACGCGAAGGAACTGACGAGCCGCTGGGCGACCTGGTACGACGCGCCGATCGGCCGCGCGGAAGTGCGCCAGCTGATGGACGACACGCGGGCCTTCGTGGATGGCGTGCCGCAAGCCACCGCGGCGACCAACCAGCAGCTCCTCGAGATCATGCTCGCGCAGGACTTCCAGGACCTGACGGGCCAGGTGATCAAGAAGATCATGGACGTGGTCTATCTGATCGAGCAGCAGTTGCTCACCGTGCTGGTCGAGAACATCGCGCCGGAGCGGCGCGAGCAGTTCGCGGCAACGGCGGCGGCGCTCGCGGAGACCCAGAGCAGCACGGGCAGCCCCGAAGGCCTGCTCAACGGCCCGCAGATCAATCCGGAAGGCAAGACCGACGTCGTGCAGGACCAGGCGCAGGTCGACGATCTGCTCGCAAGTCTCGGGTTCTGACCCCTAACGTGCAGCTAACCGTTCGGTTAGCTGCCGCATGTAGTCCAAGGCGGGCATACTACTGCTCATGCCTTCGTACCCTGCCGCGAAAAGCGTCGCGGTGGGGCGGCGAAGCATAGCCAGCCGTTGCCCGTCCTGCTGCGTCCCGCCGCGACGTTCCTGCGCGGCCCCGACAGCGTATGGTGCAACGCGCCATCGCAAGAGGGAGGGGACGCCTTGTATCCATACACATCGTTCTGTGGCAAGGCGGTGCGCTCGTTTGCGCACCGCGCCGCACCCAGCTGCGCGCCCGGCGCGGCGCTTCTCGGTTCCCTGCTTTGCGCGCTGCTCGCGGCGCCGGCGGCTCACGCCGCGCTGGGCGGTGCGCCTATGCCCACGCCGGCGGGCGCGAACGTCAGCACCCTGAGCGCCGCTTCGGCGGCAGCCGCGGCCGGCAACGCCTCGGCCGTTGCGCGCGCAGCGGTGCAAGGCGCGGCCTCTGGCGCTTCCACGACCCCTGCCTACACCGTTCAGCAGACCACGCTCGCCAACGGCACCGTCGTGCGCGAGTACCTCTCGCAGGCCGGCACCGTATTCGGCGTCGCCTGGGACGGCCCGCAGATGCCCAATCTCGCCACGCTGCTGGGCAGCTACTTTCCCCAGTACACGGCCGGCGTGAAGGCGAGCCACGCCGCCGGTCGTGTGCGCGGGCCGGGCGTGGTCGAAAACTCGAACGTCGTGGTGCATTCGGGCGGCCACATGGGCGCCTTCTCCGGGCAGGCATGGCTGCCGCAGGCGCTGCCTGCGGGCGTCAGCGCCTCCGATATCCAGTGACGAGCGGAGGCCGAACGTGCTGACTTCAGTGCTGACTTCACGCCATTCGCGCAGCGTGTGGCTGCGCCCTTTCCGGTTCCTTTCGGGCGCCGCGCTCGTTGCCCTGGTTTCGCTCGTCGCCGCCTGCGGAGGCGGGGGTGGCAGCAGCGGTAGCAGTAGCAGCAGCTCGAGCGGCAGCAGTGGCGGCAGCGGCTCCGCGGTTCCCAGTCCCACCCAGCAGCCCACCGCGGCCACCGCCGCGAATACCGTGGGCGTCGTCGTGAACCGTGGGTTGACGGGTACGCTGCCGAACATTCCGACCGTCAGCGTGACGGTTTGCAAGGCCGGCACGACGACCTGCGGGACCGTCGACAACGTTCAGGTGGATACGGCGTCATTCGGCCTGCGCCTGCTCGCGTCGGCGAATGTGACAGGGCAGTCGAATGTGCTGAGCTTGCTGTCCCCCGTCACGGCCAGCAACGGCGGCACGCTCGCCGAATGCACGGCCTTCGCCGATGGTTACACGTGGGGCACAGTGCGTTCCGCCGACGTCAAGATCGGCGGCGAGACGGCGTCCAATATCCCGATCCAGGTGATCGGCGACTTGGGCTCGGTGCCGTCGGCCTGCGCGGGCTTCGGCAACGCGCAGGACACGGTGCAGGACCTGGGCGCGAACGGCATTCTCGGTATCGGCGTTGCGCCTTATGACAACATCGGCGCGTACTACTCGTGCCCCGGCGGCACGAACTGCTCCACCGCAACGGTCGCGCAAACCCAGCTGGTGGCCAACCCCGTGCCCAAATTCGGCACGGACGGCAACGGCGTGATCCTCGAGATGGCCCCCGTGTCCGATAGCGGCGCGCCCAGCGCGTCGGGCACGCTCGTGTTCGGCATCGGCACGCAATCGAACAACGCGATGACCGCCTCGCAAAGCTACAACACGGACTCTTGGGGCAGGCTCAGCTCCACGTTCAACGGGCGCACGCTCCAGACCTTCCTCGACTCGGGTTCGAATGCGATCTTCTTCGTCGACAGCGCCCTGCCGCAGTGCGGCGGCAATCTCGGCACGTTCTACTGCCCGACGTCCACGCAGTCCTTCAGCGCGGCGCTCGTGTCCAATAACGGCGCAACGACAGGCACCGCGACCTTCAATGTCGCGAACGCGAGCGCATTGCTCGGCAGCGGCGCGAACTACGCGGCCAACAACCTGGCAGGGCAGTTCGGGTCGTCGGCGGACCTCGACCTGGGGTTGTCGTTCTTCTATGGCCGCTACGTCTACTACGGCATGGACATGACCGCGTCCGGGGGCAAGGCGCCGTACGTCGCGTTCTGAAATTGCAGGCGCTCCGGGTGCGTTTGCCGTGAAGTTTGCGGCCCGCGAGCGCGTGCGCGCATCGCGGGCCGGCGTTCGCCGATGATGCCGCCCCGGTTCCATCGGCCGAAATACCCTGATTTCCCCGTCCTACTCCGTCAATCGGTGCTTGGCTTGCGCGGCAATAATCGCTGTCACTGAAAAAGGGCGCGCGCCAGCCGCGCAGCCGCGACGAGCGGCGCGTGCCCGCGACCGGAGCATGCGTGGCTGAGGACAGCGACCTCGAGAAAACCGAATCCGCCACTCCCAAGCGCCTCGAAAAGGCGCGGGAGGAGGGGCAGGTTCCGCGTTCCCGGGAGCTGGCGACGTTCGCGCTGCTCTCGGCGGGCTTCTATGGCACGTGGTTGCTCTCCGGCACGATCGGCGAGCATCTGCAGGCCATGATGCGCGGCGCGTTCACGTTCAATCACGCGGGCGCGTTCGAAACCAGCCGCATGCTGATCGGTGCCGGCGTCGCCGCGCGCGAGGGCCTCATGGCGCTGATGCCGGTGCTCGCGCTCACGGGGCTCGCCGCGCTGCTCGCGCCGATGGCGCTCGGCGGCTGGCTCATCTCCACGAAGGCGCTGCAGCCGAACTTCGGCCGCCTCAATCCGGTGTCGGGGCTCGGGCGGATCTTCTCCGTGAACGGGCCGATCCAGCTCGGCATGTCGCTCGCCAAGACGCTCGTGGTGGGCGTGATCGGCGGCTGGGCGCTGTGGAGCCGGCGCGACGAGATTCTCGGGCTCGCCATGCAGCCCGCGCCGCGCGCGTTCGCCGACGCGATGCATCTGATCGGCGTGTGCTGCGGCATGACGGTCGCCGGCATGTTCGTGGTCGCCGCGCTCGACGTGCCGTACCAGCTCTGGTCGTACTACCGCAAGCTGCGCATGACCAAGGAAGAAGTGAAGCGCGAGCACAAGGAAAACGAAGGCGATCCGCACGTGAAGGGGCGCATTCGCCAGCAGCAGCGCGCCGCCGCGCGCCGCCGCATGATGACCCAGGTGCCCAAGGCCGACGTGGTCGTGACCAACCCGACGCACTTCGCCGTCGCGCTCAAGTACGCCGATGGCGAGATGCGCGCGCCGAAGGTCGTCGCCAAGGGCGTGAACCTCGTGGCCGCACGCATCCGCGAGATCGCGGTCGAGAACAACGTGCCGCTGCTCGAAGCGCCGCCGCTCGCCCGTGCGCTCTATTACAACGTCGACATCAACCGCGAAATTCCGGGACCGCTCTACGGCGCGGTCGCCCAGGTGCTCGCGTGGGTCTATCAGCTCAAGCGTTTCCGCGAGCATGGCGGCGACGTGCCGATGGAGCCGACCGACCTCGACGTGCCACCCGAAATGGACAAGGGCGCGATGAGCGACGAAGACGAAGCCAGCGAAGCCGACGAAGCCCTCACACCCGAGGAGCGCGCGGCCGCCGAGGCCGCCAGTCGCGCGAACGCGGCAAATTCCACGAACGCAAACAACGCATCGAACACCGCTGGCCGCGCCGAAAACAACCCGGCGCGCGACGGCACTGAAGGAGCAACAGAATGAACGCCCGCACCGGTTTCCTCGCGCGGCGCCCGGAGATGCTGCAAGGCACGAATCTGCGCGCGCTGGCGGGACCGATCCTGATCTGCATGATCCTCGGCATGATGATCCTGCCGTTGCCGCCGTTCCTGCTGGATCTGCTGTTCACCTTCAACATTGCGCTGTCGGTGATGGTGCTGCTCGTCAGCATGTACACCATGAAGCCGCTCGACTTCGCGGCGTTCCCGAGCGTGCTGCTGTTCTCCACGCTGCTGCGGCTCTCGCTGAACGTGGCCTCCACGCGTATCGTGCTGCTCGAAGGCCACACCGGCCCGGGGGCAGCGGGCCAGGTGATCGAGTCGTTCGGCCACTTCCTCGTGGGCGGCAACTTCGCCGTGGGTATCGTGGTGTTCGTGATCCTCATGGTCATCAACTTCATGGTGATCACGAAGGGCGCGGGCCGTATCGCCGAAGTGTCCGCGCGCTTCACGCTCGACGCGATGCCAGGCAAGCAGATGGCGATCGACGCCGACCTGAACGCGGGCCTCATCAACGAAGAGGCGGCTCGCAAGCGCCGCAGCGAGATTGCCCAGGAAGCCGAGTTCTACGGCTCGATGGACGGCGCGAGCAAGTTCGTGCGCGGCGACGCCATCGCCGGCCTGCTGATCATGGTGATCAACATCGTGGGCGGCCTGATCGTGGGCGTCGTGCAGCACGGCATGCCGCTCGCCTCGGCGGGCGAGACCTACACGCTGCTGACCATCGGTGACGGCCTCGTCGCACAGATTCCGTCGCTCGTCATCTCGACGGCGGCCGGCGTGATCGTCTCGCGCGTGGCGACCAACGAAGACATCGGCACGCAGCTCACCGGCCAGCTCTTCACGAACCCGCGCGTGCTGATGATCACGGGCACGATCATCGTCATGATGGGCCTGATTCCGGGCATGCCGCACTTCGCGTTTCTGCTGCTCGGCGGCGGCGCGATCCAGCTCGGCCGCACGCTGAAGAAGAACGCCGAGGCGAAGAAGGCGAGCGCCGTGATCGCCGACGCCGCGCCCGCCGCGCTTGCGCCCGTCGAAAACGCCGAGGCGACCTGGGACGACGTGGCGCTCATCGACACGCTCGGCCTCGAAGTGGGCTACCGCATCATTCCGCTCGTCGACAAGAACACCGACGGCGAGCTGCTCAAACGCATCAAGAGCATCCGCAAGAAGTTCGCGCAGGAAATCGGCTTCCTGCCGCCCGTCATCCATATTCGCGACAACCTGGAGCTGCGCCCGAACGCCTACCGGATTGCGCTGAAGGGCGTGGAGGTGGGCAACGGCGAGGCCTACCCGGGCCAATGGCTCGCGATCAACCCGGGCCAGGTGAGCGCGGTGCTGCCCGGCACGCCGACCACGGACCCGGCGTTCGGCCTGCCGGCCGTGTGGATCGATTCGAACGTGCGCGAGCAGGCGCAGGTGTTCGGCTACACGGTGGTCGATTCGAGCACGGTGGTGGCGACGCACCTGAATCACCTCGTCGTCACGCACGCGGCCGAGCTGCTCGGCCGCCGCGAAGTGCAGGCGCTGCTCGAGCGCGTGCAGAAGGACACGCCGTCGCTCGTGGACGACCTCGTGCCGAAGGTGCTGCCGGTCACGACGCTGCAGAAGGTGCTGCAGAACCTGCTGGAAGAGGGCGTGCCGATCCGCGACATGCGCACGATCATGGAATCGCTCGCGGAGCACACGCCGCGCATCACCGACGCACACGATCTGACGGCGGCGGTGCGCATCGCGCTCGGCCGCGCGATCACGCAGCAATGGTTCCCCGGCAACGCCGACATGCAGGTGATGGGCCTCGACGCGAACCTCGAGCGCGTGCTGTCGCAGACGCTCACCTCCGGCCCGAACCCCGGCCTCGAACCGGGTCTCGCGCATACGCTGCTCGCGCAGACCGAGCAGGCGATGGGGCGCCAGCAGGCGCTCGGTCTAGCGCCGGTGATGCTCGTGCAGCACGCGCTGCGGCCCATGCTGTCGCGCTTCCTGCGCCGCAGCCTGCCGCAGCTCAAGGTGCTTTCATACGCCGAGGTGCCGGATACGCGCAACGTGAAGGTGGTGAACGTGATCGGGGCGCATTGATCGCGCTGCCGCATCTGGACGAGAACAAGCCCGCTTCTTGCGGGCTTTTTCGTTAGCCGAGCCGTGGGCGAGCCTTTCTGCGCATAATTTTTGCCTGCGCGCACCCCCGTCACCGATTCCGCGAATTGCCCGCATTTCTCCGCCCTGATCCATCGATCATGGGGGGCTCACCTTCGAAATAATTCCAACATCGGAAAAGGCCTTGCGTAAGACGCCAGGCCGGCAGCAATCCAGCGCCATTCCAGCAACAGACGACCGGCGGCGGCATTGGCCGCTCACCTCATCAGGGGCTTAGCTTGAACATTCGCAAATTCATCGGTGGCACCAGCCGCGACGCGTTACGGCTCGTACGCGAAGCGCTGGGTGCGGACGCCGTCGTTCTGTCGAACCGTACGCTCGACGACGGCAGCGTCGAAATCGTCGCGCTCGCGGACCGCGATCTCGCGGCGATCGCGCCGGCCGATGCTGCCGCCGCGCAAGGCCTGGGTGGCCTCGTGGCGCAGGGTGGTCAAGGCGCCCCGTTCGCGCAGCCCTCGGCCGCCATGACGCCGATGTCGCGCGCGCCGCGCAGCGCGCCTGGCGCCGCTCCCGCGGCGCTCGCCGCCCCGGTCGGCAGTGCCAACCCCTACGCGAGCGGCATGCCGGACGTGTTCTCCTCGGTGTTCGGCGCGAGCCCGGAAGTGGGCGTCGAAAACGGCGGCGCAAGCGCCGATGCCGATGCCGATGGCGACCACGCCGCCGACACCGCCGTCTCGCTCGGCAAGGAAGCGGCGGCCGCGTCGGCCGCCATCGCGCCGCTTTCGGCTTCGTCGCCGTCTTCGCGTGCCGCGGCGGGACAGCAGGCCGCGCAATCGGCGATGCCGCCGACGCTGCAAGCCGCGAAGCAGGCGGCACAATCGCAACAAGCCGTTCCGCATGCGCATTCGCCGCTGCAAATGGCGCTGCAGGCTGCGACCGAGTCGCTCGCCTCGTCGGCCTTTGCGCCATCGTTTGCGTCCACGGCGCCGGCCGCCAACGCCAACGCCAACGCCCAGGCCGCCGCACGCGAAGCCGCTGCGCGGCTCGAACAGGCCGCCGCCGCGTCGGCGGGCGACACGCCGCGCACGATGGCCGAATCGAACCCCTGGCTGATCGACCACGCCCGCCGCATCGCGAACCAGCAGAACGCGCCGCGCGTGCCGGGCATGACGCCCGCCGCCGCCGCCGCGCGCGGCCTCGGCAGCGTCGCCGACCCGGTGTTGCCGCCCGACGTCGACGCCAGCACGCCCGACTGGGCGCTCGAGGCCGCTCATGTCGCCGCGCGCCGCGCCGCGCAGCGCCTCGGCCACGGTCCGGAAGCCGCCGGCCCCGCGCCCGGCACTCGCAATGCGCAGGGCGCCGATGCGGCGCAAACCGTGAGCGAAGCGATCCGCGCGCGCATCGAGCAGGTCGTCAACGAAACCGTGATGAACGAGCTCGCTTCCATGCGCGGCATGATGGAAGAGCAGTTCGCGGGCCTCCTGTGGGGCGAGCGCCAGCGCCGCAGCCCGGTGCAGGGCGCGCTCACCAAGCAGCTGTTCGCCGCGGGCTTCTCGGCCCAGCTCGTGAAGATGATGATCGACCGCCTGCCCGACGTGCAGACCGAAGAGGCCGGCATGGAGTGGCTCCAGTCGGTGCTCGAATCGAACCTGCCCGTGCTCGAAGACGAAGAAGCGCTGATGGAGCGCGGCGGCGTGTTCGCGCTGATGGGCCCGACGGGCGTGGGCAAGACCACGACCACGGCGAAGCTCGCCGCGCGCTGCGTGATGCGCTTCGGCGCGAGCAAGGTGGCGCTGCTCACCACCGACAGCTACCGGATCGGCGGCCACGAGCAACTGCGCATCTTCGGCAAGATCCTCGGCGTTTCGGTGCACGCGGTGCGCGACGGCGCGGACCTCCAGCTCGCGCTCACCGAACTCAAGAACAAGCACATCGTGCTGATCGACACGATCGGCATGAGCCAGCGCGACCGCGCCGTGGCCGACCAGATCGCCATGCTGTGCGGCGCGGGCCGCCCGGTGCAGCGCCTGCTGCTGCTCTCGGCGACCAACCACGGCGACACGCTCAACGAAGTCGTGCAGGCCTACCAGAGCGAAGACGCACCGCTCACGGGCTGTATCCTCACCAAGCTCGACGAGGCGACCAACCTCGGCAGCGCACTCGACACCGTGCTGCGCTACAAGCTGCCGGTGCATTACGTCTCGACGGGCCAGAAGGTCCCCGAGAACCTTTATGTGGCGACGCGGCGCTTCCTGATCCGCAGTGCCTTCTGCATTCCGCGAGAGAGTTCGCCGTTCGTGCCGCACGAAGACGATATCCCGGCGCTGCTGTCGGCACTCTCGACGCGTTCGAATTCGCAGGCTCCCGAGGTCAGGTTTGGATAAGTTCGTAATCGATCAGGCAGAAGGGCTGCGGCGGCTGCTCGCGCGCGAAGGCTCGCGCGTGGTCGCGGTGACGGGCGGTGCAGGTTCGCCCGGGCGCACGACCACGGTGGTCAATCTCGCGGCGGCGCTCACCGCGCAGGGCAAGGACGTGCTCGTGATCGACGAGTGTCTGGGACCCCGCTCGGTCTGTGCGCTGGTGGGCGGTGTGCGGGGCGCAGGCAACTTCGCCGCCGTCATGCGCGGCGAGCGTACGCTCGACGAAGCCGTGGGCCGTCATGCGCTCGGCTTCGGCGTGCTGGCCGCCTCGCGCGACAACCGTGCGCAGTACACGGCCGCCCAGCTGCAGAAGGTCATTTCGGGTCCCGCGGACATCGTCCTGATCGACGCGCAGCTCGACGCCGACGGCGCGCTTTCGCCGCTCGCCATGCACGCGCACGACGTGCTGATCGTGATGCGCATCGGTGCGCAGTCGATCACGGACGCCTACGCGTGCATGAAACGGCTGCACTTCGCGCATGCGATCGCGCAGTTTCGCGTGCTCGCGAATCATGTGGCGAACGCCAGCGACGCGCAGGCCGCGATCGAGAACCTCGCGGGGGTGGCGAGCCGCTACCTGAGCGTGTCGCTCGACAGCGCCGGCAGCGTCGCCGCCGATCAGCACATGGCGCAGGCGCTCAGGCTCGCGCGCTGCATCGTCGATGCGTTTCCGTCGACGGCCGCCGCGCGCGATTTCCGCCACGTGGCCGCCGAACTGCCGCACTGGCCGATGCGACCCGCGGTCTCGGCGTGCTCGCCGGCCACGGCGCGCGCCAACGCGTTGTTCGGCGCGGCGCACGAAGAACATGAAGCGGCGGGCGACGCACCCGCCGACGATCTGGACGGCGCGCCGCAAGCCGGCGTCCAGCCACACGCTACCCATGCAACAAACGCCGCACACAGCACGCTCGCCGCGAACGCAGATTCGTTCGTTGCGGCCGTGACGGGTGTGCATCCCGCACCCAACGCAACATCCGCGTCCGCGTCGTCCCATGTGGGCTGGCGGACCGATACGCCCGCGCAGCGGACGTCGCCGCAGCACGTCTGACGTGCGCACGACGACGCCAATCAGGGAGATGAGAAGTGGAGAGCACGATGTATAACGCTCAAGGAAAGATTTCGCAGGCCGACGTGCTCGCGAAGTACGCGCCGCTCGTGAGGCGGCTCGGCTTGCAGCTCGTCGCCAAGATGCCGGCGAGCGTGGACCTCGACGACCTGATCCAGGCCGGCATGATCGGCCTGCTCGACGCGGCCAACCGCTACAAGGAAGATCAGGGCGCGCAGTTCGAGACCTATGCGAGCCAGCGCATTCGCGGCGCGATGCTCGACGAGCTGCGCAGCAACGACTGGCTGCCGCGCAGCCTGCGCCGCACCTCGCGTGAAGTGGAAAGCGCGGTGCACAAGGTGGAGCAGCGGCTCGGGCGCTCGGCCAGCGAAACGGAGATCGCCGAGCATCTGAGCATGCCGCTCGACGAGTATCAGAGCATGCTGCAGGAACTGCACGGCAGCCAGCTCATCTACTACGAAGACTTCGACCGTTCCGCCGAGGACGAACCGTTCCTCGACCGCTACTGCGTCGATCATTCGGACCCGCTCTCGGCGCTGCTCGACGACAGCCTGCGCGGCGCGCTCGTCGAGGCGATCGACCGGCTGCCCGAACGCGAGAAGCTGCTCATGTCGCTCTATTACGAGCGCGGCATGAACCTGCGCGAAATCGGCGCGGTGATGGAGGTGAGCGAGTCGCGCGTGTGCCAGCTGCACAGCCAGGCGGTGGCGCGCCTGCGCACGCGGCTGCGCGAGATGTCGTGGGCCGGCCAGGAGAATTGAGGCGGTAGACGCTCCGCGCGGCTGCCAGCGCGGACCGGGTGGGTGAAAGAGCCGGAGTGCGAGAGCGCTCCGGCTTTTTTGTTGATGCGCGGATCGAACTGCGTGGTGCCAATTTGACACCATGCGTGATATAGTGACTCCATTCCGTAGATGGAGGTCGACACGGCCGAACCGGATTCGAGTTGTCGCCGGAAAGCCGCGCCCCACGTCTCGCTTTAGAACCTCGGACTGCCGTCCGCCGAACGATGTAGGCGTGTGCCGGGCCCGAAAAAAGGATGAACAATGGCTATCAACAACGGTATGGAAAACTCCAGCCGCGGGCGTATCACTGCCCGGTTGAGCGCGGAGAAGCAGGAAATCCTGCAGCTGGCTGCAGATCTTTCGGGCAGTACCCTCAACCAGTTTATTGTGCAAGCCGCGCTCAGGGCTGCTGAGCAGGTTATCGAGCAGGAAGAGGTCATTCGTTCCATCCGCCTGACGATGGACGAATCGAAGCGCTTCTTCGCGCTGCTGGATGAGCCGCCGAAGCCCAATGAGGCGCTGCAGCGTGCGATGGCTCGCTTCAGGAAGAACAAGGGTGAAAACGCAGATTCGTCAGCTCAGGGAGAGCGATGACCGCAACAGCTTCGATTGCGGCGTCGATTCGATGAACGAATGGATTCGCCACGTAGCGAGCCAGCACCAAAAAAAGAATCTGTCCCGTACTTACGTTGCCGCGGCATCGTCTGCACCGTGCACGATAACCGGCTACTACGCGCTAGCGGCGACAGCAGTTGAAACGGAAGGCATGCCGGGAGCGAGACTGCCGAGGAGCGTGTCCGCGGTCCTGCTCGCCCGATTGGCGGTGGACACACGGCACCGGGGCCACGGCCTTGGCGAATATCTCCTGATGCACGCACTGGATGTCGTGCTGACAACGGCGGAAGCGGTAGGTGTGCAATGTGTTCTCGTCGATGCGCTCGACGCAAACGCAGCGGGGTTCTATCGGAAATACGGATTCGAGTCGTTCACCGATGCGCCGCGCAGACTCTTCCTGCCCGTCGCGACGATCAGGCAGGCGTGAAGGCCTCCCCCATATATCCGCCATTCAGGCTAGTCATCGCCCCAAACAAAAAAGCCGAAGCATCACTGCTTCGGCTTTTGTCTTTGGGCGAACGACGTGCGTGCGCGCTTACAGCCCGAACGCCGGCAGCCGCCCATCGGGACCGTACAGCATCGAGCCGTTGCCCGTTTCGCCGCGCAGGATCGACAGCGCGCGGCGGTTATGTTCCATGCGCGTGCGGATCATCATGCCGATGGTGAGATTCTTGCGGCGCGCGCGCTCGGTCGAGCCCTTGAGCAGCGCCCACTGGCTTGCCAGACGCGCGTCGCCGTCGCAGGCCATTTCGATGCCCTTGCGGCCGCCCGGCAGGCCGAGGCCGGCCAGTTGCGCGTCGCGCGCTTTTTCGAGGCCCGCGAGACGCTGCGTGAGCGTCGTTTTCTGCTCGACGATCTGCGGCAGCGCTTCCATGCCGTCGGCCGACACGAGCGCCTTTTCTTCATAGGCGAGCAGCGACGCGAACGCCTCGACCGTGGCGTGTTCGTCGATCAGTGTGGCCAACAGGGCATCTTTCATTGCAAGGCACCAAAAAAAGCGAGGTTTGCGCGGCGCTCGCGCATCGGGCGTCAGTTGCCCGACGTCGGCTTCATGAGGTCGCGCGCGGTCTGGATCACGCCGTCGGCGATCTTGCCGGAGTCGATCTGCAACGTGCCGTTGCGGATCGCGTCCTTGATCGACTGCACGTGCGCCGTGTCGATGTCGGCCGAACCGCTCGCCGCGAGCGAGCGCATCGTCGACGAGAGCGACGAGAGGCTCACGTTCGCGCCGCCTTGAGCGGCGGCGGTCGTGCTGCCTGCCGCGCCGGAGGTGGCCGCGGTGTCGGTGCTTACGCCGGTCGAATCGGCTTGCGAGCGCGCGAGGCCATCCTGCAGCGTGCGCGGATCATTGCGGGTGGAGGAGTCAACTTTCACGATGGGCGTTCCTGATCGATTTGACCTTGATAACGGCACAGGTCGGGCCGAACTTTAGCCGAAAATCCCACCGTTACATGCTGTTACGTGTGCTGGCGCACCAAGCCGGAAACGGCCGGATCGGGCCGTTGGACGGGGCTCTGCACACCCTGATCCGGCCCTTACCAGCGCTTACCGGCCCTAGATCTGCACCTGTACAGTTCCTGCGTCCTTGACCACGCCCGAGATGATCTGGCCGCCGCTCGTGCGTACGCGCACCTGCTGGCCGGGCTCGGCGTTGTTGAGCGCGCTGCCCTCGGCGGAGATCGTGAAGTTGCTGCCCACGGCGATCACCTTGACCGTCTGTCCGATGACCACGGAGGCGGCGCTGCGCAGCATGTCGGTGCGCAGCGGCAGTCCCGCGGAAATACGCGCGAGCGCGACGGCGCCGGTCGCCTGGTTGGGATCGGTGATGATGGTTTGCGGCAGGTTCGCGAGGTCGCCCGCGCGCGGCATGAAATCGGCGGCCGAAAGCGCTTCTCCCGCGCCGATCTGGCGCGAGGCCACGTAGTAGGTCACGTCCACGGCAATGCGCGCGCTCACATAGAGCGTCCACGGCTTCGCGCCGATGCAGCGCACGCCCACGGTCGTGTGTCCGTAGGTGCGCGCGCCCGGCGGCATGAACGGCTCGAGCGAGGTGCAGGCCGCGAGGCCGCGCGGAAACACCGGCGCGACCGTGATGCCCACGTGGCCCGGCAAGCCCGCCGACTGCTGCTGCAGGAAGGCGAGCGCGACGGCGCGGATCGATTCGCCGTCCTGCTGGCCCGGCGGCGTGGCCTGCACGTTCGTGGCGACGGCGCTGGTATTGGGGTTCGGCGGCGCGCTGGTGCTTGCGCTGGCAACCGGCTTCGCGCCCGCGAGCGCCGCTGCGCCCGCGTCCACGACCACCGGGGCGACGCGGTTCGCGGCGGTAGACAGGTTCACGCGCTGCAGCGCGCCCGCGTTGTTCGCATTGGCCGCCGGCACGCGCATGGGCTGGGCGCTCGCGCCCGGCGCGGGAACCGTGACGATGCGCGGCGCGTCGCCCTGGGGCGCCCGCTCGCCGGGACCCGGAATCGTGATCATGCCGTTCGACTCGACACCCGCGCGCGCATCCTCGGGCACGCCGTGCGAATTCAGATCGGCGTAGCTGGCCGCGCGCAGCGGCGCGGCCTCGGTGGCGGGAGCACTGCTGGCCGCAGCCGCGGCGGGCTTCTTCGCATTGCTGGCGAGCAGCGCGTTCATCTGCGCGGCGTCGGCGCCCGCGCGGTCGCCCGGGCCCGCGATGAAGATCTGGCCGCCGGCGGCTTCCGGTTGCGCCGGCGTTTGTGCATGCGCGAGCGTGCCGCCAAAGAGCCCTCCGCCAAAGGCGCAGGCAAGCGCGCACGTCCAGGACGCGCGCCACGACAGCGCGCGCACACGCCGCTCCAGGCCGGCGTGCGGCCTACGCAAGGTGGCAGTCTGCGGCATTGTCGTTCTCCATCGAATGCATTGACACGCCTCGCATTCTAGGCGGCGGCCCCCGCGCGCTAGCGTCGAATAGAGGGGCGCTTTACCGGCTATTCGTCCGATTGGTTCTTGCCACCCCCGCCTAATATTCCACTCCATGCGCAAAGGCCTTCGGACCACGCGCCTAACGTTTGCGCCGGTTTTCTCGCCGATGGCGAGCCCGCCGCGCTCAAGTCGAATCCTTTTTCGTTTCACGGAGAACGCCCGATGCTGGACAAACTCGATGCCGAATTCGCCTTCGGGCGCGAAGCGCTCGATGTGCGCGCCACGCGGCAGGCATTGATCTCTTCGAACATCGCGAACGCCGACACGCCGGGCTACCAGGCGCGCGACGTGGACTTCGCGGCGTCGCTGGCTGGCGCGCTGCGCCAGCAGGGCGCCGGCGGCACGGTGGGCATGACGGCCACCTCGGGCGGCAACGTCCAGCCGCTTGCCATGGCGCAGCCCGCGGGCGTGACGAGCGGCATGCAGATGGCATCCACGGAGTCGGGCCACATGGCCGGCGACGCAAAGCTGATCCCGACGGGCGGCCCGGCCGACACATACAAGAGCCAGCTCATGTACCGCACGCCGGTGCAGCCCGCGCTCGACGGCAACACGGTCGATCTCGACACCGAACGCGTGCAGTTCGCCGACAACGCGCTGCACTTCGAGTCGGGCATGACGGTGGTCTCGCAGCAGATCAAGACGATGCTCTCCGCGATCACCTCGGGTTCGAGCTGATCGCCGCACGCAGCGCAGCCGGAAAACGCAGTAACGAAGCCATCAACGACCAACGCGCGCGTGACGCGCACCTGATGTGAGGTCAACGAAACCATGCCATCCCTGATGAACATCTTCAGCGTTGCGGGCTCCGCCATGACGGCGGAATCGCAGCGTCTGAACGTGACGGCGTCCAATCTCGCCAACGCCGACAGCACGACCGGCCCCGACGGCCAGCCGTACAAGGCGAAGCAGGTCGTGTTCGCGGTGAACCCGCTCGGCGGCGCGCGCACGGCCTCGGGCCAGCAGGTGGGCGGCGTCAGGGTGACCGGCGTGGTGGACGACCCCACGCCGATGAAAGAGACCTACGACCCCGACAATCCCTCCGCCAACGCGGACGGCTACGTGACGATGCCGAACGTCGATCCGGTGCAGGAGATGGTGAACATGATCTCGGCGTCGCGCTCGTACCAGGCCAACGTCGAGACGCTGAACACGGCCAAGACGCTGATGCTCAAGACGCTCACGATCGGAACGTAAAGCGGGAAACCTGGAAGCACGGCACGCCGCAGCAAGAAGAGAGACGGCAGTAAGCACAAGAGACCAGCGGGCGCGCAACGAAACCGCGCCTGCCACCACCACACGCCAAAGCACGAAGCGCAATCGAGGGAGAACGCGTTGAGTTCCAGCAACACAACCATTGGCGGCAGCACCGCCACCGTGTCGCAGCAACTGCTCGACACCATGAACGGCACGAGCTCGAGTTCGTCGTCGGCGTCGTCGAGCGGCACGAGCGCGAGCGACCTGCAGTCCACCTTCCTGCAGATGCTCGTCGCCCAGTTGCAGAACCAGGACCCGACCAATCCGATGGACAGCTCGCAGATGACCTCGCAGCTCGCCCAGATCAACACGGTGTCGGGCATCCAGCAGCTCAACACGTCGCTGTCGTCGCTCTCCACCCAGCTTTCGGCAGGCCAGAACGCGCAGGCCGCGCTGCTGATCGGCTCGACCGTGCTCGCCCCGGGCAGCAGCGCCGCCGTGTCGAGCGGCAGCGCGCCGCAGCTCGGCGTGACGCTGCCTTCGGCGGTCTCGGACGTGAAGCTCACGATCACCAACTCGTCGGGCCAGGTCGTCAACACGCTCGACCTCGGCGCGCAGTCGGCCGGCACCGTGCCGGTCACCTGGAACGGCAAGGACAGCGCGGGCAACACGGTCGCCGACGGCACCTACACGATCACCGCGAGCGCGACGACCAACGGCCAGTCCGCCACGGCAACCGCGCTCGTCGCGAGCCAGGTGCAGGGCGTGGTCCAGAAGTCGGACGGCACCCCGAGCCTCTCGCTCGCCAACGGCAAGACCGTCGCGCTTACGAGCGTCGGCGCCATTCTCTGAACACGATAAACGCGGAGTAGACAACCATGGGCTACCAGCAAGGATTGAGCGGCCTCGCCGCGTCGTCGAACGACCTCGACGTGATCGGCAACAACATCGCCAACGCGAACACCGTTGGCTTCAAGCAGAGCACGGCGCAGTTCGCCGACGTCTACGCGAACACCATCGCGACGTCGGTGGGCAACCAGATCGGCCTCGGCGCCTCGCTGCAGACCGTGCAGCAGGACTTCGCGCAAGGCACGATCAGCACGACGGGCCAGGCGCTGAACGTCGCCATCAACGGCAACGGCTTCTACCAGATGTCGAACAACGGCACGATCACGTATTCGCGTAACGGCGTGTTCCAGCTCGACAAGAACGGCTTTATCACCGACGCGTCGGGCAATGACCTGATGGGCTATGCCGCCAGTTCGACCGGCGTGGTCAATACGGCGCAGACCGTGCCGCTGCAGGTGCCGACCACCAACATCGCGCCGGTTGCGACCAAGAACATCACGGCGCAGCTGAACCTGAACGCGCAGGCCACGACGCCGACCACGACGCCCTTCAGCGAAACGGACTCGTCGAGCTACACGTATTCGACGTCGGTCACGGCCTACGACACGCTCGGCGGCACCCAGACGGTCAACATGTATTTCGCGAAAGACGCGACGAGCGGCCAGTGGGACGTTTATGCAGGTCAGGCCGGCTCGGTGGCGAAGATCGGCACGGCACAGTTCAGCTCGTCCGGCGCGCTCCAGAGCATCACGGCCTCGGGCACGGCATCGACCAACGGGACCACGTCGCTCACCTTCAGCATTAACCCGACGGACGGCTCCACGGCGCCCCAGTCGCTGACGCTCGACCTCGCGGGCACGACCCAGTACGGCTCGGCCAACGGCGTGAACAACCTCGCCCAGGACGGCTACGCGAGCGGCACGCTGTCGAACTTCTCGATCGGCGCGGACGGCACCATCACCGGCAACTACTCGAACGGCCAGACCATGGCGCTCGGTCAGATCGTGCTCGCCAACTTCAACAACCCGAACGGTCTCCTGAACCTGGGCGGCAACCAGTTCCAGCAAACGGCGGCATCGGGCGTCGCGCAGGTCTCCACGCCGGGCAGCACGAACCACGGCACGCTCACGGGCGGCGCGCTCGAAGCGTCGAACGTCGATCTGACGAACCAGCTCGTCGACCTGATCACGGCCCAGCGCAACTACCAGGCGAACGCGCAGACCATCAAGACGCAGCAGACCGTCGACCAGACGCTGCTGCAGATGTAACGCGTCTAACCACGTACCGGGCACATCATGGACCGACTGATCTATACCGCGATGACGGGCGCGAGCCAGGCGCTCGAGCAGCAGGCCGTCGTCGCGAACAACCTCGCGAACGTCTCGACCACGGGCTTTCGCGCGCAGCTCGCCAACTTTCGCGCCGTGCCGATGTCGTTCGGCGACGGCTCGACGGTGAACGACCAGACCACGCGCACCTACGTGCTCTCGGCGACGCCTGGCTCGGACATGACGCCCGGTGCGATCTCGCATACCGGCAACCCGCTCGATATCGCGGTCCAGGGCCAGGGTTTCATGGCCGTGCAGACGGCCGACGGCAACGAGGCCTATACGCGTGCCGGCAACCTGCACGTCGATGAAAACGGCCAGCTCGTCACGGCCAACAACCTGCAGGTGATCGGCGGCGGCGGCCCGATCGCGGTGCCGCCCGGTTCGGCGGTCACGATCGGCAAGGACGGCACGGTTTCGGCCATCGCGCCGGGGAGCCCCGCCAACGCGATCGCCATGATCGACCAGATCAAGTTCGTCAACCCGCCGGCCGGTGCGCTCACGCGCGGTGACGACGGCCTGTTCCACACGTCGGACGGCAACCCCGCCGACGCGGACCAGACCGTGCAGGTCGCGACCGAGTCGCTCGAGGGCAGCAACGTGAACCCGGTGGCGGCGATGGTCTCGATGATCACCAACGCGCGCCAGTTCCAGATGCAGACCAAGCTGCTCCAGAACGCCGACCAGAACGAGCAGAGCGCGAACCAGCTGCTCAACTTCAGCTAAGCCATTTCAAGTTAATGAAGGCCGCTTCGCGCCGCACGACGCGCGCGAGGCCGGACCGGGAGAAAGACACCGTGAACCGATCGCTCTACATCGCCGCCACCGGCATGAACGCCCAGCAGGCGCAGATGGACGTGATCTCGAACAACCTCGCGAACGTGAGCACCAATGGCTTCAAGGGCTCGCGCGCCGTGTTCGAGGACCTCATGTACCAGACGCTGCGCCAGCCGGGTGCGAACTCGACCCAGCAAACCGAACTGCCCTCGGGCAGCCAGGTGGGCACGGGCGTGCAGCAGGTGGCGACCGAGCGTCTCTACACGCAGGGCAACCTGCAGCAGACCGGCAACTCGAAGGACGTGGCGATCAACGGCGCCGGCTTCCTCCAGGTGCAGATGCCCGACGGCACCACGGCCTACACGCGCGACGGCTCGTTCCAGACCAACGCGCAGGGCCAGCTCGTGACGGCGAGCGGCTACCAGGTGATGCCGGCGATCACGGTGCCCGCCAACGCGACCTCGCTCACCATCGGCAGCGACGGCGTGGTGACGGTCACGACGCCGGGTTCGGCCAACAACACGACCATCGGCACGCTGCAGCTCGCCATGTTCATCAACCCGGCCGGCCTGCAGTCGAACGGGCAGAACCTGTTGTCGGAAACGGCATCGTCGGGCGCGCCCACGGTTTCCACGCCGGGCCAGAACGGTTCGGGCACGCTCAACCAGGGCTACGTGGAATCGTCGAACGTGAACGTCGTGCAGGAACTCGTGAACATGATCGAGACGCAACGCGCCTACGAAATCAACAGCAAGGCGGTCACCACTTCTGACCAGATGCTGCAAACCCTCAGCCAGATGCAGGTCTGAGGTCTCCCTGGTTAATCAAGTCGGTGAAGAATATGTCGCAGTCCGTTCGAAACCATCCTCGCATCCGCGCGCGGCATCCGGGCAATCCCCGGGCGCTCGTGGCGGCTGTGGCGCTCGCGATGCTGGCGGGCTGCGCCTACCTACCCAACCGGCAGCCGATCACGCAGCAGCCCATGACGGCCGTGCCGCCCCCGCCGCCCGCGAACACCTCGCCGGGCGCGATCTACAACCCCGGCTACGCGGGACGGCCGCTCTTCGAGGACCAGCGTCCGCGCAATACCGGCGACATCCTCACGATCGTCATCTCCGAAAACATCAACGCGACCAAGTCGTCGGGCGCGGCCACCAAGCGCGGCACCAGCGCGAGCTTCTCGGGCACGGCGAACTTCCTGCCGGGCTTCTTCAACCGCGCCAACCTGAATACGACGGGCGCGAACCAGTTCGACGCCACGGGCGGCGCGAACGCCTCGAACACGTTCACGGGCGTCATCACCGTGACCGTGACGAACGTGCTGCCCAACGGCAATCTCGTCGTGTCCGGCGAGAAGCAGATGCTCATCAACCAGGGCAATGAATACGTGCGCTTCTCCGGCGTCGTCAATCCGAACACTGTTGCCGGAGACAACTCCGTGCTCTCGACCGACGTCGCCGACGCGAAGATCGAATACTCCGCGAAAGGCGTGATCGACGAAGCCGAGACGATGGGCTGGCTGCAACGCTTCTTCCTGAACATCGCGCCATGGTAAAGATCCGCTTCCATCATTCGCGCCGCTCGCGCGTGAAGGACGTGCTCGCCGCCCTGGGCGTGGCGTTCGGCTTCGTGCTGGCCTGCGGTGCGCTCGTCGCCTACGCGACGCCGGCGCGCGCCGAGCGCGTGAAAGACCTCGCGACCTTCCAGGGCGTGCGCGACAACCCGCTGATCGGCTACGGCCTCGTGGTGGGTCTCGACGGCACCGGCGACCAGACGACCCAGGCGCCGTTCACCACGCAGACGCTCGCGAACATGCTCGCGAACCTCGGCATCTCGATCAACAACACGTCGAGCTCGTCGGGTTCCTCGTCGACGCTCAACAACATGCAGTTGAAGAACGTCGCCGCGGTGATGGTGACGGCGGTGCTGCCGCCGTTCGCGCGGCCGGGCGAGCAGATCGACATCACGGTGTCGTCGCTCGCCAATGCCAAGAGCATTCGCGGCGGCACGCTGCTGCTCACGCCGCTCAAGGGCGCCGACGGCCAGGTCTATGCGCTCGCCCAGGGCAACGTGGCGGTGGGCGGCGCGGGCGCCTCGGCCAACGGCAGCAAGGTGCAGGTGAACCAGCTCGCCGCGGGCCGCATCGCGGGCGGTGCGATCGTCGAGCGCGCGGTGATCTCGCCGGTTTCGCAGCAAGGCGGCCTGCTCACGCTGACCGTCAACGACATGGACTACGACACGACGCAGCGCATCGTCTCGGCCGTCAACAACATGTTCGGCCCGGGCACGGCCTCGCCGCTCGACGGCCGCACGATCCAGGTGCACGGGCCGGCGGATCCGGCGTCGCAGGTGGGCTTCATCGCGCAGATCCAGGACCTCAACGTGAATCCGGCCACGCCGGCCGCGAAGGTGATCCTGAACGCGCGCACCGGCTCGATCGTCATGAACCAGATGGTGACGCTGGAGAGCTGCGCGGTCGCGCACGGCAATCTCTCGGTCGTCGTGAACACGCAGACGGCGGTGAGCCAGCCCGGCGCGTTCTCCAATGGCCAGACGGTGGCGACGCGGCAGTCGCAGATCCAGCTGAAGCAGGACAACGGATCGCTCAAGCTCGTCACGGCGGGCGCCAATCTCGCCGAAGTCGTGAAAGCGCTCAACGCGCTGGGCGCCACGCCGGCGGATCTGATGTCGATCCTGCAGGCGATGAAGGCGGCGGGTGCACTGCGCGCCGACCTCGAGATCATCTAAGGGGTGTAACTTGGATAATACGAAGAACATCGGCGGCGGCAGCCTCGACCTCACCAACCGCTTCGCGCTCGACGTGCAGGGCTTCGACTCGATGCGCGCCGCGGCGAACGCCTCGCCCCAGCAGGGCGTGAAGATGGCCGCGAAGCAGTTCGACGCGGTCTTCACGCAGATGATGCTCAAGAGCATGCGCGACGCGACGCCCGACGACGGCCCGCTCGACTCGCACGACGGCGCCCAGTTCACCTCGATGATGGACCAGCAGCTCGCCCAGCAGATGTCGAACAAGGGCATCGGCGTGGCGAACGCGATGCTCAAGCAGCTCATGCGCAGCATGGGCGGCGCAGCCGGTGCCGATGGCGCCGGCGGTGCGGGCGGCGGCGTGGCGGGCGCGATCTCGGGGCTATCTGGCAAGGACGCGAGCGAAGGCAACCTCGCCATGCTCAACGCGCTCGGCCGCGCCTACGGCAACGCGGCCGCCAACGGCGCACTCGCCAACGGCTCGGGCTACAGCGGCAACAGCGCGCTCACGCCGCCGATCAAGGGCAACGGCGACGCCTCGGTGGACGCCTTCGTCGACAAGCTCGCGAATGCCGCGCAGCAGGCCAGCTCGACCACGGGCATTCCGGCGCGCTTCATTCTCGGCCAGGCCGCGCTCGAATCGGGCTGGGGCAAGCGCGAGATCAAGAACGCCGACGGCTCGTCGAGCCACAACGTGTTCGGCATCAAGGCCAGCAAGGACTGGACCGGCAAGACCGTCTCGACGGTCACGACCGAGTACGTGAACGGCCAGCCGCATCGCGTGGTGGAGAAGTTCCGCGCCTACGACTCGTACGAAGACGCGATGACCGACTATGCCACGCTGCTCAAGAACAACCCGCGCTACGCGTCGGTCATCAACGGCTCGAAGAGCGCCGAAGGCTTCGCGCACGGCATGCAGCGCGCGGGCTACGCCACCGACCCGCACTATGCGAAAAAGCTGCTGACCATCATGCAGCGGATGGCCTGACGATCGATTCGACGGCCGGCGCCGCGGTTGACGTCAATTAGGCAGCCGCAAACGTTGCCTCGGCGCCGTTGCCGGAAGAAGCTGCACACGCGTGTTTCATGCAGGGAAAAGGCACATTTTTTTTACGCCCAATCCCTAAATTTTTCGTAATGTCTGCCGCTAATGCAGGCGAGATGGAAAAGCAATCCGGGCGCTGAGACCGCCCGAACGGCGCGTGCGGAAAGGGTCCGCTCTCGCGCCGGCACGTTCACGAATTTCCGGCAGGCCGATGAATACCGTTCAGTCGAATCCACAGGAAGCAGGCGAGGGCGCGGAAGGCTCCCACGATTTTGGGCGCCGCAATCCGCTCGAGATCGGCGTCCAGCTACGCAATCTCGTCAATCGGGGCGACTTCCTGACCCTCCAGTATCGCGGCGGACAGCTCGTCACGCGCATTCTGGCCGTCAACGGACGCGAGCGCACTTTCGTGTTCGACTGGGGCGCGATGCCCGAGCAGAACACGGGCGTGCTCGCCGCGCCCGAGTGCCTCTTCCACGCCTCGCCCGACGGCGTGCGCGTGGAGTTCAAGACCGCTACGCCGCGGCGCACCGAGTTCGAAGGGCACCCCGCGTTCGAAGCCGATTTCCCCGAAGTGCTGTTCTACGTTCAGCGGCGCGAGTACTTCCGCGTCGACACGCCCGTGCTCGAGCCGTGCATCTGCCGCGGCGAACTGCCGAGCGGCGGCCCGCGCTTCGCGTACGAGGTGCATGACCTCTCGCTCGGCGGCCTCGGGCTGCGCACGACCGACGAGCGCGTCGCGGACCTCGCCATGGGGCTCGTGCTGCCCGACATCGAGCTCGACCTGCGCGCGCACGGCAAGCTGCGCGTGGATCTCGCGCTCGTCGTGCTGCGCTTCATCGATCTGCCCAACGGCGACCGCCGCTATCACATGGGCTTTCGCTTCGACGCGCTGCCCGGCTCGTCCGAAAACACGCTGCAGCGCTATATCACGCAGCTCGAGATGAAGCGCCGCGCGCTCGCGCGTGCCTGAGCGGCACCGCCTCACCCGCACGATCCGCCACACCCTGGCCGGCGCAGCGCATGCTGCGCCGGTTCGCCCGCCGCGCGGCAGCCGCGCACGCGCCCACTCGCTAACGTTTTCGTCCCCATCGGGCGCTCAATTTTTGCAGTCCGTTGCCGTTATACCGTGAGTACACCACGCGGTTTGCCAGGGGGGCAGGCCGCTTTCGAGGATCACGCATGTCCAACATTTTCTCGATCGGTCTGAGCGGCCTGCAGGCGGCGCAGATTGGTATCTCGACCACCGGCGAGAACATCAGCAACTCGACGACCGCGGGCTACACCGTCGAGACGCCGGTGTACCAGGAATCGGCGGGTCAGTACACGTCGAGCGGCTATCTCGGCAGCGGCGTCACCACCGCCACCGTGCAGCGCGCCTACAGCCAGTACCTCACGACGGCCGTCAACAATGCGCAGACGGCCAGCAGCTCGTACACGGCTTCTTACAACCTCGCCACGCAGCTCTCGAACCTCGTGGGCAGCCCGACCTCGGGCATCGCCACCGCGATCACGAACTTCTTCACGGGCCTGCAGAACGTCTCGAATTCGCCTTCGGATACCGCAGCGCGGCAAACCGTGCTCTCCGACGCGCAGACGCTCGCCACCCAGATCAACGCCGCGAGCCAGCAGTACGACGCGATGCGCCAGAGCGTGAACACGCAGCTCACGAGCGCGGTCTCGCAGATCAATACCTACACGCAGCAGATCGCGAGCCTCAACGCGCAGATCACGTCCGCGAGCTCGGGCGGCCAGCAGCCGAACCAGCTGCTCGATCAACGCGATCAAGCCGTGGCCAACCTCTCGAAGCTGGTCGGCGTTCAGGTCGTGCAGGGCAGCACCGGCTACAGCGTGTTCCTCGGCAACGGCCAGCCGCTCGTGGTGAGCAGCCAGAGCTACAACCTCGGCACGCAGCCGTCGAGCACCAACCCGCAGGAACTGGACGTGACGTGGCAGGGCCTGAACGGCGCGAGCGCCGCGGCGCAAGGCACGCCGCAGGTGCTGTCGTCGGCCGCGCTGCAAGGCGGCACGGTGGGCGGCCTGGTCTCGTTCGTCCAGACCACGCTCGATCCGGCGGAGTCGCAACTGGGCGCGATCGTGACGAGCTTCGCCGCGCAGGTGAACTCGCAGAACGCACTCGGCCTCACGCTCTCGGGCGGCGCGGGCGGCAATCTGTTCACGGTGGGCAACCCGCTCGTCACGGCCAGCTCGACGAACCCCGACACGCAGACCTCGGTCAGCGCGACGCTCACGAACAGCACGCAGCCGCTCACCGACAACTACAAGCTGAGCTACGACGGCACGAACTGGAACCTCACCGACACGACCACGAACTCGCTGGTCGCGACCCAGCCGAACGGCACCGCGCCGATCACGATCGGCGGCTTCTCGATTACGCCTTCGGGCACGGTGAGCGCGGGTGACTCGTTCATGATCCAGCCGACGGCCGGCGCGCTCGCGAGCTTCTCGGTCGCGACCAGCGACCCCGCGGCCATCGCGGCGGCCACGCCGGTCGTCGTTTCGGCGTCCACGACCAACGCAGGCACGGCCACCGTGACGCAAGGCGCGGTGGGCACGGGCTATTCGACGACGAACCTGCCGGTCACGCTCACCTACAACTCGACGTCCGGCACGCTGACCGGCCTGCCCAACGGCACGACCGTCACGATCACGACGCCGGGGTCGACCACCACCAGCACCGTGACGATCAGCAGCACCGCGACGCCGCCGGTGACCGGCGTGCCCTACGATCCGACCACGGGTGCGACTTTCACCATCACGAACCTCACGGATTCGGCCGGCGCGAACGCCACCGCGACCAACGTGAGCTTCACGATGACGGGCACGCCCTCGAACAACGACACCTTCACGGTGGCGGGCAACAAGAGCGGCACGCAGGACGGCCGCAACGCGCTCGCACTCGCGAACCTCACGTCGAGCACGGCGTACACGGGATCGACCACGCTGACCACGGCGTATGCGAACTACGTCAACTCGATCGGCAACACCGCCAGCCAGCTGGAGGCGTCGAACACGTCGCAGCAGTCACTCGTGACGCAGCTGACGTCGCAGCAGCAGTCGGTGCAGGGCGTGAACCTCGACGAGGAAGCGGCGAACCTGCTGCAGTACCAACAGCTCTATCAGGCCAACAGCAAGGTGATCCAGACGGCGGCATCGCTGTTCCAGACCCTGATCGGCATTTTCCAGTGAGGCGCTGACCCATGCGTATCGCGACTTCCCAGATTTTTTCCTCCAGTCTGTCGACGATGGAGAACCAGCAGTCCCAGCTCCTTCAGGTCCAGCAGCAGATCTCGACCGGCGTGGCGATTTCGAACCCGGGCGACAATCCGCTCGGCGCCGCGCAGGCCGTGACGCTTTCCGCCACGAGCGCGACGCTCACGCAGTACACGTCGAACCAGACGACGGCGCTCACTGCGCTGCAGCTCGAGGACACGACGCTCTCGAGCGTGACGAGCACGATGCAGAGCATCCACTCGCTCATCATCGAAGCGCAGAACGGCTCGCTCACGGACCAGGCGCGCCAGGCGATCGCCCAGCAGATGCAAGGCGACCGCGACCAGCTGCTCACGCTCGCCAATACCACGGACGGCGCGGGCAACTACATCTTCTCGGGCTTCCAGAGCACCTCGCAGGTGTTCTCGAACAAGTCGGGCGGCGGCGTGACCTACAACGGCGACGCGGGCCAGCGCGTGATGCAGGTGGCCGGCACGCGCAACATCGCGGTCGGCGACACGGGCACGACGGTGTTCCAGAGCGTGCAGGCCGTGGGTTCGGCCAACGTGGCCTCGGGCAGTTCTTCGAACAAGGGCACGGGGGTGATCAGCGGCGTGACGGTGACGGACCCGACCCAGGCGACCAACAACGACAACTACTCGATCGCGTTCGCCACCGACGCGACCACGGGCGCGCTCACCTACACGGTGACCGACAACAGCGTCAGCCCGGCGACGACGACGACGCCGGCCAATTACACCGAAGGCAATCCAATCTCGCTCGGCTCGGGCATGAGCGTGACGATGTCGGGTACGCCCAGCGCGGGCGACTCGTTCTCGGTCACGCCCGCCACGGCGTCGCAGAACACGGACGTGTTCGCGAGCATCGACAGCATCATCGCCGCGCTGAACACGCCCGCGAGCGGCTCCACCGCCGCGGTCGCGAACCTCAACAACGCGCTGAACACGGGCCTTACGCAGATCGGCAACTCGCTCTCGAACGTGATCACGGTGCAGGCTTCCGTGGGCGGCCGCGAGCAGGAAGTGAAGGCGCTGCAAACGGTCACGTCGACCAACTCGCTGCAGGTCACGTCGAACCTCACCGACCTCATGAGCACCAACACGGTGGCCGCGATCAGCCAGTTCGAGCAGCTGTCGAACGCGCTCACGGCTTCGCAAAAGAGCTTCGCGGCAACGCAAAATCTCTCGCTGTTCCAGTACATCAATCCTTGATCGCGAGGCGTTGAGCGGTCGAAAAAAAAGCGGACTCCGGTCCGCTTTTTTATTGCGCTGCGCGCACATCGTGCGAAGCGCGTTTTAACCGTGCGGCCGCAGCGCGCCGGCCACGCGGCCCATCTGGTCGAGACCGCTGTCGAACAGGCGCGCGAAGTAGGGAATCAGGTTCGGCATCATCAGCTGGATGAGCAGCAGGCCCACGAGCATCGTGAGCGCGAAGCCGATCTGGAAGATACCGATTTGCGGGGCCGCACGGTTCAGAATGCCGAGCGACAGATTGGTGATGAGCAGCGCGACCACCACCGGCAGCGAGAGCAGCAGGCCCGAAGTGAGGATCGTCGTGCCATAGTTGGCGATCAGCTGCCAGCCCGAGGCGCCGAGCACGCTCGCCGTAACCGGCAGCGTCTGGAACGTGGCGACGAGCGCCGCGAGCATCTGCAGATGGCCGTCGAACACGAGGAAGGCGAGCATCGCCATCATGTTCAGCCACGAGGAGAGCGCGGGCGAGCTGGTGTTGGCCTGCGGGTCGAAGAAGCTCGCGAAGCCCAGGCCCATGCCGAGACTCATCATGTCGCCGGCCGCGGTCACGACCGCGAACACGAGCTGCATCGTGAAGCCGAGCGCCACGCCGATCAGGAACTGGTTGACGAGAATCCACACGCCCTCGGCGGAAAACACCGTGACCTGCGGCATGGCGCCGAGCGTGGGCGCGACGATCAGCGTGATGAAGCCCGCGAGGCCGATCTTCACGCGCGTCGGCACGGAGCGGTTGCCCACCACGGGCGCGACCGCCACGAGCGCCAGAATGCGCGTGAACGGCCAGAGAAAGGCCGTGAGCCAGGCGTTGAGCTGCGCGTAGGTGACCGTAAACATCGTGTGCCGAAAGACGTGCGCCGAAAGCGCAGAGGGGCGGCCGGAGCTGCGTCTAGCCCGCGAGCTGCGGAATGCTCGTGAAGATGCGGTGCATGTAGTCGAGCATCGTCGTGAGCATCCACGGGCCGGCGATCACGAGCGTGACCGCGATGGCGGCCAGCTTGGGGATGAACGCGAGCGTGGATTCGTTGATCTGCGTGGCCGCCTGGAACAGGCTCACCACCAGGCCCACCACGAGCGCGACGAGCAGCAGCGGCGCGGCAAGCAGGAGCGCCACGTACATCGCCTCGTGGGAGAGCGTCATGACCATTTCGGGCGTCATGTCTATGTCCTCAGGTAAAGCTCTGCGCGAGCGAGCCGATCAGCAGTTGCCAGCCGTCCACCAGCACGAACAGCATGAGTTTGAACGGCAGCGAAATGGTCGCGGGCGAGACCATCATCATACCCATCGACATCAGCACGCTGGCAACCACCAGGTCGATGATGAGAAATGGGATGAAGATCGTGAAGCCGATCTGGAAGCCCGTCTTCAACTCGCTCGTGACGAACGAGGGCACGAGCAGCGTGAGCGGCACGTCCTCGGGTCCCTGCATGGGCGCCGCGTGCGAGATGCGCGCGAAGAGGGCGAGGTCGGACTCGCGGGTCTGGCGCAGCATGAAGGTCTTGAACGGCGCGACGCCGCGCGCCACGGCGTCGTCCATCGAAATCGTGCCGGCCGCGAACGGCTTGTAGCCGTCGTTGTAGGCCTTGTCGAGCACCGGCGACATCACGAACAGCGTGAGAAAGAGCGCGAGGCCCACGAGCACCTGGTTGGGCGGCGTGGTCGTCGTGCCGAGCGCCTGGCGCAACAGCGAGAGCACGATGATGATGCGCGTGAAGCTCGTCATCATCAGCACCATCGCCGGCAGGAACGACAGCATCGTGAGCAGCAGCATCGTCTGCACGCTCAGCGAGTAGGTCGTGCCGCCGTTCGGGCCCGGGCTCGTGTTGAAGGCGGGGAGGCCTTGCGGGCCGCCCGCGCTCTGCGCGTGCGCGAGGTGCGGCAGCGCGAGGGCGAAGGCGCCCGCGCCGAGCATCAGCGCGAACGGGAGCGCCGTTCTGGCGATCTTCGCGAGGGTAGCCGCGCGCGCGCGGACATCGCCGCCTGCGCCCGGCGCATGAAGGGAACTGCCGTGCATTTACTGCGCTCCGCCGTCGTGACGCATGAAACGCGCGTTGATGCGTTTGTTCGCCTCGCTTTTCAGCGCGTCACGAAAGCGCTGTGCGAAGGTGCCCGAGAGGGCGGGGGCGTTGGGAGCGGCTGCCGCGACGCCTGCGGGCAGTTCACCCGCGGGCAGCGTGTGGAGCAGGCGCACGTTGCCGGGCGCGGCGCCCAGCACGAGCCAGGTGTCGCCGATCTCGACCACGGCCACGCGCTCCTTGCCGCCGAGCGATGCGCCGCCCACGGTCTTCACGAGCGCGTTCTTCGGCCCGCCTTGCAGGCCGAGACGCCGCGCGAGCCAGGCGCAGCCGAACACCACGGCGATCACGAGCGCGAGACCCAGCACCGTCTGCACGACCGCGCCGAAGCCGAGCGCGGGGACCGCGCTGCCGGCGATCACGGCGGAGGCGGCCGAAGCCCCCGATGCCGCGCGCGTCGCTTCGTTGACTGCCTGAAGGTCGGCGGCCCGCGCGCTCATGACCGCGAAAACGGCGGCGCCGGCGAGCGAGAGGTGGACGGCGAGGCGCCACGAGAATCGCAGCATGCGTGCGCCGCGGGACTTCCGCGTGCGCTGCATGCCGGTGCCAGAAGCGGCGCCAGCAGGGTTGCCAGCCGGGTTGCCAGAAGCAGCGCCGGGAACAGCCTGGGGTTTCATCGGTTCAGCTTCCGGATCCGCTCGGACGGCGTGATGATGTCGGTGAGACGAATGCCGAACTTGTCGTTCACGACCACCACTTCGCCCTGGGCGATGAGGCAGCCGTTCACGAGCACGTCCATCGGCTCGCCGGCCATGCCGTCGAGCTCCACGACCGAGCCCTGCGCCAGTTGCAGCAGGTTGCGGATGGCGATCTTGGTGCGGCCCAGCTCGACGGTCATCTGGACGGGAATGTCCAGAATCATGTCGATGTCGTTGGCCGTCTTGGTCGAATCGACCTTCGAGAGCGGCTGGAACACGGCCGTCGGTTGCGCGGCCGGCACGTCGTTGCTGTTCTGCTCGGCGAGCGCGCTCGCCCAGTCGTCCATCGAGTCGCTGCCCGCTTCCTGCGCCGCGGCCTCGAAACCCGGGTCGAGCACCGGCTCGTCTGCGCTCGTGCCGTTGATGTCACTCATATCCACCTTCCTTCATCGTGTCGGCTGCGCTGATCATCTTCTGGACCCGCAACGCGTATTGACCATTGAAAATTCCGTAGCCGCACTCCATCACGGGCACGCCGTCCACCTTGGCGGTGATGTGCTCCGCGATGTTCATGGGCAGCACGTCGCCCTTCTTCATGTTCAGGATCTGCTCGAACGTGACGGGCACCTGCGCGAGGTCGGCCGTCAGCTCGACTTCGGCGGCCTGCACCTGCTGCGAGAGTACGCGCACCCAGCGGCGGTCCACGTCGAGCACTTCGCCTTGCAGCGGCGAGGCGAGCACGTCGCGGATCGGCTCGATCATCGAGTAGGGCATGCAGATGTGCAGCGTGCCGCCCGTCGGCCCGAATTCGATCGAGAACTGCGTGACGATCACGATCTCGTTCGGCGTGGCAACGTTTGCGAACTGCGTATGCATTTCAGAACGCACGTATTCGAACTGCAGCGGCCGCACGCTCTTCCACGCGTTCGTGTAGTGCTCGAACACGAGATTGAGCAGCTTGCCGATGATGCGCTGCTCGGTCTGCGTGAAGTCGCGGCCTTCCACTCGCGTGTGAAAGCGCCCGTCGCCGCCGAACAGGTTGTCCACGACGAAGAACACGAGGTTCGGGTCGAACACGAACAGCGACGTGCCGCGCAGCGGCTTCACGTGCACGAGGTTCAGGTTCGTCGGGATCGGCAGGTTGCGGGTGAACTCGCTGTACTTCTGCACGCGCACCGGACCGACCGAGATTTCGGCGGTGCGGCGCATGAAATTGAAGATGCCGACGCGCAACAGGCGCGCAAAGCGCTCGTTGATGATTTCGAGGCCGGGCATCCGGCCGCGAACGATCCGTTCCTGCGTCGCGATGTTGTAGGGCCGAACGCCCTTGTTGTCGGAGCCGCCCGAGTCGGAATCGACTTCGCCGGTGACGCCTTTGAGGAGGGCATCGACCTCCTCCTGGGACATGAACTCGTCGTGACCCATCGTCATGATGACTGGCCCTCCATCGCGGGAATCATGTCAGTCACGCTCACTGGACGACGAATTCGGTGAACAGCACGTCGTCGACGTGCATCGGCTTCTCGTTCGCGCCGGCAGGCTGCGAGATCAGCACGGCGAGTTCCGTGGCGAGCGCACGCTTGCCGTCGAGCGGCGCGAGGTCGGACGGATGCTTGTTCGAGAGCGCGAGCAGCAGGCGGCTGCGGATCTCGGGCATGCGCGCAACGAGCGCGTCCTGGGTGGCCTGGCTGTCGAGCTTGAGCGTGAGGCCGATGCGCAGGTAGTGCGACTCGCCGTCGTCGGATTGCAGATTGACGGTCATCGGTTCGAGCGCGTAGTACACGGACACGGCCGGGGGCGCGGCGGCCGGCGCGGCCGGCGCGCTCGGGGCGTGGCGCGACATGAAGAACCACGTCGCGCCGCCCGCCGCGGCGGCGGCGAGGATCGCAATGAGCGCGATGACGATAATGCGCTTCATCGGTCCGGGTTTCGCGCCCTGGGGCGCGGCTTGCTGGGATGCGGTGGTGGTCGCCATGTCGAAAAGTCAGCCTGGATGCTTGCAAGGGTCCGGGGCACCGACCTGGTGGTCAGTCCGGGCATGCTGCATTGTTCCGGCTTTTGCCTTTCAGCGATGGGAGGAATAGACGGGGGAATTCCGGCTATCTCGTGGTTTTGTTGCGCGCCGCGGCAAGCCGGGCGCGCGGGGACGAGATGTCAGCGCACGCAGCCGCTGGGTGCGGCTGCGTGGCCCATGACGTGTCGAACGCGCCGGGCGGTTCAGGCAGGGTAGGGAGAAAGGGTCAGGCGAACGTGTCGATCAGGCCGACGGAGCGCGTCGTGACGCTCGCGACGCTGCTCGTGTCGTCCACGGCGTCCGTTGCGGCGAGCGTGCTGCCCGAGCCCGAACCGGAACGGCCCGAGCGGCCCGAACCGCTGCCGTCCTGCTGCGCCTGCTGGTTCATCTGGCGCGAGAAACCGTCGCTCACGCTCGCGCTGCCGAGGCCGATGCCGTTTTGCTCCATCGCCTCGCGCAGCTTCGGCAAGGCCGCCTCGACGGCCTCGCGCACCTGCTGGTGCTGCGAGACGAAGAGGGCGTGCGCGTGGGTGTCCGAGACCTGCAGTACGACCTGGAGCGGTCCGAGATCCTTCGGATTGAGCGTGAGTTCCGCCGACTGCTGATGCGCGTTCGAGAGGAACACGACCTTCTGGCTGAGCGCGTCTTCCCAGTCGTTCGTGCCGACCTGCGGCGCGATCGACGTGGAGGCGGCTGCCGCCGCCGGATTCGTGCTTGCGCTGGCCGCCTGGGCGGCCTGGGCCTGCGCGGCCGTCGCGGCGGCGACCGCTGCGGCCTGGGTCGCGGCGAGCGCGTCGGTCGTGGCGGTGCTCGCCGTGGCGTCGGTCTGCGTGGCGGCGCCGGCCTGCTGCTGCGCCGCTGCCGTGAGCGCGTCGGTGGCGGCCTTCGCGGTGTCGGTGACAGCCGTCGTGGCGCCCTTGGCCGCGTCGCCGCTCGCGCCGCTGCTCGCGGCCGTGCTGAACGCCTTGCTTTGGGCGGTCGCGCTCAAATGCGAGGCGAAGCTGCTGACGATGTTCGAACCCGAGCCCGTGCTGGACGTGCTTGCGCCATTCGCCGCCGACCCGGCCGTGCTCACCGCATGCGTGGCGAGCGTACCCGCGCCGCCGCGCAGTTGCGCGAGCGCCGCTTGCAGGGCGTCGTGCACCGACTTCGAGGTGCTGCTCGCGGCGCTGCCCGTGGCCGTGCCGTCGCCTGCCGCGCCTGTTGCACCGGCGGCTGCCGTGGCGGCCGCTGCCGCCGCGGCGGAGGCGACGCCCGCGAGCGTGCTGTCGCTGCTCGTCTGGCTGCCGTCGGCGTTCGCGTCGGTGCTCGTGTCGTCCTGGGTCTGCTGGCCCTGCTGCGTTTGCTGCGCCTGCTGGGCTTGAGCCGCGGCGGCTTGCGCGCCTGCGTCGGCGGCCTGCTTTTGCTGGGTGCGCGCGGCGGCGGCGCGGCGATCGGCGCTCGACGTGCCCTGCGTGGCCTGGTTCGAGTTCGAGCTCGAGCTCGAGGTCTGCGAGGTGCTGCTGCTGCTTTGCGAGGCGCTGCTGCTCGACGTGTTCGAGTTCGACTGCGCAGACGCATTCGACTGCGCGCTTTGCGCCGCCTGGGCGTTCTGGTTCGCCTGCGCGCTTTGCGCGTTCATCTGCTGTTGCAGCGTCTGCGCGAAATCCTGGCTGGCGGCATCGGCCTGGCTGATGGAGTTCGATGCCGTGTTCGACACGGCGTTCGATGCGGAATTGCCCGACACCGCGTCCGTGGCGGCGCCGAACAGCGAAGAAAGAGAAGAGAGGAGCGACATACTGGCGGCCTCGAAAACGGATTACATGTTACGGATGTTGCGACGTTCGCATGCGCAGCACGCGGGCGGCGTGCTCGTCGGCGTCGCGCTGTTCGCGGCGGGCGTCCTTGCGGGCCTGCACATCGTCGTGGCGGGTTTGCAGGACCTCGTACGAGCCGAGCTTCTGCTTGCTGCGCTGCCATTCGGGCTTGGCGGCCTCCACGCGCGCGGTGGCCTGCTCGAGCAGGCGACGCTGCTGTTCGATCGCCGCGTCGAGCGTGTCGATGAACGCCTGGAAGTTGCGCACGTTGCCCGCGGCCATGCCGCTGCGCGCCGATTCGGTGAAACGCGTGTGGTACTCGTCACGGTAGGTGATGAGCGCCTCGAGCTGCTTTTCGACCTCGACGCGCTCGCGCTGCACGCGGCCGAGCTTTTGCGTGGCGGCGTCGACGTCGTCTTGCGCGAGGCCGATCAAGGTTTGCAGCGCGGTCTGTTTCGTCATGTCCTGGCTCCGATCAGCTGGCCGAGCATCTCGACGCTCTGATCATAGTTCGCGGTTTCGCGAAAACCCTGCTGAAGAAAGGCCTCGATGCGCGGATACAGCGCGATCGCGCGGTCGAGCACGGCGTCGCGCCCGCTCACGTACGCACCCACGTTGATGAGGTCGCGGTTGCGCTGGTAGCGCGAAAGCATCTGTTTGAGCGCGCGCGTCTGGTTCAGATGCTGGTCGTCGATCAGCGCGGTCATCGCGCGGCTGATCGAGGCCTCGATGTCGATGGCCGGATAGTGCCCCGCCTCGGCGAGCGCGCGGGAAAGCACGATATGGCCGTCGAGAATCGCGCGCGCCGAGTCGGCGATCGGGTCCTGCTGATCGTCGCCTTCGGTGAGCACGGTGTAGAACGCCGTGATCGAACCGCCGCCTTCGGGGCCGTTGCCGGTGCGCTCGACGAGGGCCGGCAGCTTGGCGAATACCGAAGGCGGATAGCCCTTGGTCGCGGGCGGCTCGCCGATGGCGAGCGCGATCTCGCGCTGGGCCATCGCATAGCGCGTGAGCGAGTCCATGAGCAGCAGCACGTGCTTGCCCTGGTCGCGGAAATATTCGGCCAGCGACGTGGTGTACGCGGCGGCCTGCATGCGCAGCAGCGGCGACACGTCGGCAGGTGCTGCCACGACCACCGAGCGTGCCAGGCCGTCAACGCCCAGGATCTGCTCGATGAATTCCTTCACTTCGCGGCCCCGCTCGCCGATCAGGCCGATCACGATGACTTCCGCGCTGGTCGCGCGCGCCATCGTGCCGAGCAGCACCGATTTACCCACGCCCGAGCCCGCGAACAGGCCCATGCGCTGGCCGCGCCCGACCGTGAGCAGCGAGTTGATCGCGCGCACGCCCACGTCGAGCACCTTGTGGATCGGCTCGCGGTTCAGCGGATTGATGACGGGCGCGGTGAGCGGCGCGTCGGCTTCGGTATTCAGGGGGCCCAGGCCGTCGAGCGGGCGGCCCGAGGCGTCGACCACGCGGCCGAGCATGCCCCAGCCCACCGGCAGGCGCTTCGCGCCCGCTTTCGGATCGGCGATCGGCGCGGTTTCCAGCGGCCAGACACGCGCGCCGGGCAACAGGCCCGCGACTTCGGTCGTCGGCATCAAAAAGAGCTTGTCGCCGCCGAAGCCGACCACTTCCGCTTCGGCCATCGGCAACGAGCTGCCCGGCGGCAGTTCGATCATCACCTCGGCGCCCACGGCGAGGCGCAGCCCCACGGCTTCGAGCACGAGGCCCGCCGCGCGCGTGAGACGCCCGCAGCCGCGCAGCGGCAGGGCGAGCGCATTGCGCTCGCGCACGCTGCGCAGTTGCGCGTTCCACGAGGTCAGGAACGGGTTGGCCGGGTCGTAGTTCGCCGGCGGCACGTAGGGTGCGCTCGGGGCGTCGGCCACGACCGGCACACCGTCATTCGTCAGGCCTGGCGGCGCATCGGCCGCGTCTGCGGCGAGCGCGGCATCGATTGCGTCGATCGCGTCGGCGGCACCCAGCTCGCGTGCCTCGCGTTTGGCAGGAATGCCCGGGATGTCGAGGTCGCCCACGAGTAGCGCGCCGAGCTGTGCCGGGTCGCTCGCGAGCGGGCCGAACGAGGCGAGCGCGAGTTCCTGCTCGAGCGGTGTAAGACCGCCCGTGTGGATGGTCTGATGGCTCGGCGGTTGCGGGTGGTTCACCATGGCCGTGCCTTGCCGAGCGCGGCCGTCACGCGCTCCCAGCGCGTGCGGATGCTGGCGTCGGTTTCGCCCGTCGCGGCCTGCGCGCGGCAGCCGCCGCGCTCGATCGTCGGGTCGGTGCGCACGCTCCAGCCGCGCGCCTGAAGGTCGTCCAGCAGATAAGCCTCGACGATCGGCAGATCGGCGGGGCTCACCACGAGCTGCGGGGAACCGGCCAGCTGCGGCTCGGCCACGAGCACTTCGCGCGCGACCGCGACGAGCGCCGTCGGGTCGTGCTGGACGTGCTGGCGCACGACCTGCTGCGCGATGTCGAGCGCGAGTTCCACGAGCGTCTCGGCCACGCCGGCCTGCGCCGTTTCGAGCGCGTCGCTAAAACGGCTGGCGAGCGCGGCGAGTTGCGCCGCCTGCGCGCGCGCCTCGGCCTGGCCCTGCTCGAAGCCCTGCTGGCGGCCCTGTTCGTGCCCGGCCTGATAGCCGAGCGCCTGGCCCGCCACGTGGCCGGAGCGCAGCCCTTCCTGGTGGGCCGAGTCGCGCAGCGCGTGGAGCTGGGCCTCGAACGCCGCGGTTTCGTCGGGCGTGGGCGGCGGCGGCGGGGGAGGCGGCGGGTCGAACGACGCCATCTCCCAGCGCTGATACGCCGAGCGATGGCTGTTCGCGGAACTGGTGTCAGACATAAGCGTCTTCTGCCTTGCCGCCTAGAACGATCTGGCCGCTCTCGGCGAGGTTGCGCACGATCTGCAGGATGCGGCGCTGCTGTGCCTCGACTTCCGACACGCGCACCGGACCGCGCGCGTCGAGGTCTTCGGCGAGCAGTTCGGCCGCACGCTGCGACATGTTCGAGAGGAACTTGGTGCGCAGCGCGGGCGGCGCACCCTTGAGCGAAATGATGAGCGACTCCGACTCGACTTCCTTGAGCAGCAGCTGGATCGCGCGATCTTCGAGGTCGAGCAGGTTCTCGAACACGAACATCTGATCGATGATCTTCTGCGCGAGTTCCGCGTCGTACTGGCGGACGTTCTCGATCACCCCTTCTTCGTGCTGGCTCGTCATGAAGTTGAGGATTTCGGCCGCCGTGCGGATGCCGCCCATCGGGCTGCGCTTGAGGTTGTCGCTGCCCGAGAGGAGGTTCGTGAGCACGTCGTCGAGTTCGCGCAGCGCCTGCGGCTGGATGCCGTCGAGCGTCGCGATGCGCAGCAGCACGTCGTTGCGCAGGCGCTCGGTGAAGCACGAAGCGATTTCCGAGGCCTGGTCGCGGTCGAGGTGCACGAGAATCGTCGCGATGATCTGCGGGTGCTCGTTCTTGATGAGCTCGGCCACCGACCCCGAATCCATCCACTTGAGGCCTTCGATGCCGCTCGTGTCGCCGCCTTGCAGAATGCGGTCGATGATCGCGCCGGCCTTGTCCTCGCCCAGCGCCTTGTTGAGCACGTTGCGGATGTAGTCGTTCGAGTCGAGCGAGAAGGCGGTGTGCTGCTCGGCTTCCTTGACGAATTCCTGCAGCACGACTTCGATCTCTTCGCGCTTGACGTTCTTGAGCGCCGCCATGGCGGCGCCGATTTTCTGCACTTCGCGCGGACCGAGGAACTTGAAGACCTCGGAGGCCTCTTGCTCGCCGATCGACATGAGCAGCAGCGCGCTCTTGGTTGCGCCTTCAGCGTTCATCGTTCACCCAGCTTTTCACGACGGTTGCGACGATCTTCGGATCCTGGCGCGCGATGTTGCGCGCGTATTCCAGGTTGCGTTCGAACTTGTTCTTCTCGTTTTCGAAGGCGAGCAGGGCGGCTTCGCTTTCCGCGTTGTCTTCGCCTTCCGCGCCGGTGCCGCCAATGCGCACCGCTTCGGGGAGACCGTCGAGCAGCAGCGGCTCGCCGTCGGCCATACCGGGCAGCGCGGGCGCAACCGGCTCGGGCGGCGGGAACGCGCGGCGCAGCGCCGGCTTCACCATCACGAAGTAGAGGAAGAGGGCCACCGCGCCAATGCCGAGCCACGTCGCAATCTGCTTGGCAAGGGCGAGGATGTCGGGCTGACGCCACCACGGCAGGTTCGCGTTCGGGTCGACTTCGGTCTGGAACGCGGCGTTCACCACGTTCACCGAGTCGCCTCGCTTGGCGTCGTAGCCCATGGCGTCCTTCACGAGCTGCTCGACCTGCGCGAGCTTCTGCGCGTCGAGCGGCTGCATGGTGGCGTGGCCCTTGGCGTCCAGCTTCGGCTGATAGTTCACGATCACGGCGACCGACAGGCGCTTCACGTCGCCCGGCGCCTGTTGATAGTGGCGCACGGTCTTGTCGAGCTCGTAGTTCGTGGTGGTGTCGCGATGATCGGAGACCGGCACCGGAGCCGACGCGCCGTTCGCACCCGCGGGCGCGCTGACGGGCGCCGAGGCCGGCTGCGGCGGCTGGTTCGTGAGCGCGCCGGGCACGCCGCCCGCGCCGCTTTGCTGCATTTCCGTCGAAATGTTCTGCTGCTGGCTGCGGATCGCGGCAGCCTGCGGATTGGCGTTCGGACCGTAGGCTTCGGAGGTCTGCTCGAGCTTCGAGAAGTCGAGATCGGCGCTCACCTGCGAGCGCGCGTTGCCGGCGCCGAACAGGGGCGCGAGGATCGCGTCGATACGCGCCTGGGTGTCGTGCTCGACCTGACGCACGTACTTGAGCTGCGAGGCGTCGAGGCCCACGCCCGTGGCGCTCTGGGTGAGCAGGTTGCCGTCCTGGTCGACCACCGTCACGTTGCGCACCGGCAGGTCCGGCACGGCCGAAGCCACCATGTGCGTGATCGCGGCGACCTGGCCGTCGTCGAGAATGCGGCCCGGATACAGGTTCACGAGCACCGAGGCGGACGGCGCTTCGCGCTCGCGCACGAACACCGAAGGCTTCGGAATGGCCAGATGCACGCGCGCCGACTTCACGCTCGCAATCGACTGGATCGTTTGCTCGAGCTCGCCTTCGAGCGCGCGCTGGTAGTTGACCTGCTCGGCGAACTGGCTGATGCCGAACTTCTGGTTGTCCATCAGCTCGAAGCCGACCGAACCGTTCTTCGGCAGGCCCTGGGAGGCGAGGCGCAGGCGCATTTCGTTGACCTGCTCGGCGGGCACGAGAATGGCGCCGCCGGCGTCCGAGAACTTGTAGGGAACGTTTGCGGCCTGGAGCGCAGTAATGATGGCGCCGCCATCGCGGTCCGACAGGTTGCTGTACAGCACCTTGTAGTCGGGCGCGCGCGACCACAGCACGAGACCCGCGACCACGGCCACGAGCACCGCCACGGCAAAAATGAGCGGCGCGCGCGGGTTGCCGCGCACGTTGCGCAGCGACGAGAGCGAGCCGAGGCGTTGCGCGAAGCCGCCGCCGAGGTCATCCGCGCCGCCCAGGCCTGCGCCCGCGCCAGCGCCGGGCGCGGCGCCCGCGCCAGAGGTGGCGAGGCCCATGCGGGCGTCGGGGTTGATCAAAGAATTGGCAGTCGAATCCATGCGACGGGTATCTCCGGAGGCTTCCAGGTCTCGCCTTGCATGGCGGAGACTTTCACGAGACGCATTATCCGGGGCCACTGACAAGCCGATTGCGCGAATAGAGCCGGGTTTTCCCCCTAGTTTCGGGGCTGCCGAAACAGACCCGCTGCTATGCTCTCCTCCAGATTCGGCATCCTGTCAGTGAGCCGTCTCGCCGGGCCCGCAGGATTGCTGCGCAAACGCTGCCACTCCGGCCCTGGGGCTCGTCCCCGGAATACCCTGCTGTCCCCTTTTCGTGGAGCAAACATGACCGTGCCAGTATCCCCGCTCACGTCCGCCTTGGCGCAAATGCAGTCGATGGCGACCCAGGCGGCCGGCGGCCCCACCGCAGCCGACGAAAAGTCGGGCGCGGCCACGGCCGGCGGGTTCGCGGCGGCGCTCAAGTCGTCGCTCGACCAGATCAGCGACGCCCAGCAGAAGGCCGTTGGCGAGTCGCAGGCGTTCGAACTGGGCGCGAACAACGTGTCGCTCAACGACGTCATGGTCGACATGCAGAAAGCCAACATCGGCTTCCAGTTCGGCCTGCAGGTGCGCAACAAGCTCGTGGCCGCCTACACCGACATCATGCAGATCCAGGTGTGACGGTGCCCGAAGCCTTCGCCCGCTCGACGCGCTAAAGCTTCTTCCCCTACGATCCGATAACCCGGCTAGAAGAGTCCGTCGCTCGTGCTTGCACAGCGCGCCGGACGACCGCATTCAAGCCAAACGTATCAAGGAGAAGCGCCGATGTTTTCCCCTGCCCAATCTGGAGCTAACGCCTATGCACGCGTGGGCGTCGAAACGGGGGTCATGGGTGCGAGCCCGCACAAGCTGATCGTGCTCCTGTACCAGGGCGCGCGCCAGGCCATCGCGCAGGCACGTATGCACTTGCAGGCCGGCAACGTCGGCCCGCGTTGCGAGGCGATCGCCAAGGCGATCCGGATTGTCGAGAGCGGACTTCAGCTCGCGTTGAACGTCGAGGCGGGCGGCGAGATCGCTCAACGCCTGAATGCGCTGTACAGCTACATGACGAAGCGCCTGCTGGAAGCCAATATTAAACAGAGCGAGACCATGCTGGTCGAGGTCGACAGACTGCTGGCTACGCTCGAAGAAGCCTGGTTGGGGATAGCGCCGGAAGTGGCGAGGATGGCCGAACAGGCATCCGCGTCAGCGTCCGGCTCATTGATGAGATGAGTTCAAAAGCAGACTACTTCGCCCGCTACGAAGCGATAGCGGCCGTGTCGGAGCAGATGCTCCATGCGGCGCGCGATGCGCACTGGAACGATCTGATCGGCTTGCAGGAGGAGTACCGGATCCTCGTCGATGCCTTGAAGGACGCCGAAGCCGTGGTGCGGCTCACGGTTTCCGAACGGGCGCGCAAGTACGAGCTGATCCGCCAGATTCTCGCCGACGACGCCGCCATTCGCGATCTCGCAAGCCCTTGCATGGCACGGCTTTCGGCGCTCTTTTACGGCACCGTGCAGCCCGCGCGGGTCTTGCAGGAAATCTACGGAGCCCGCTAGCGCGGCGCGTGGCGCCTCGCGACGCAACGGCGCGCAACGCCCCATGAACCGGCAGCTCAGCGCCGTGCGCAGATCCGGAACACCATGAACGGAATCGACACCGGAGCCGCCGCGCTCCTCGCGAGCCGCATCGCGGCGCTCACGCCGGTCGGGCCGCAGAGCGCCTCCGGCGCGGCGCAGACGGGCGTCTCCGCGCTCGCCACGGGCACCGCCGCGCTCGCCGACGCCGCAACCAGCACCAGCAGTACGCAGGACTCGACCGAGACCGTGCTTTCGGCGGTCGCGCTGGCGCTCGACGCCATCATCCGCTCGGGCGGCGAAGCGACGCCCGCCGTGGTGGGCCGCGCGCCGCTCTGGGCCAGCCCCGATGCCGACGCGGCGCCCGGCGGCGCGGCCACCTTGCCGCTGCCGGGTCTCGCCGGTGAGCAGGCGCAGGCAGCGCAAGCGGCGTTGCTCGCGGACGTGGCGCTCGCGGCCCAGGGTCTGGCCGGAGCGGCGCTGGCCGGAGCGGCCGACGCCGGAACCGATGCTTCCGCGCAGACGGCGTCCTCGCAAAACCCGCAGGCCGGACAAACCACCCAAACGGCTCAAACAGCGCAAACCGCCGCCGCCGCACAGGCCGGCCCGGTCGCCGCGCTCGCGGCGTCGCTCGCGCAGACGGTGAGCTCGAGCGGACTCTTCTACGAAGCCCACCTCGCGCAATGGTTGCGCGGCCAGCTCTCGCCCGCCGAACTGGCCGACGAGCCGCAGAACCGTCTGCTCGGCGCGCACTCGCAACTGCCGCTCGACTGGAGCCCGGCAGATGACGAGATCGACGACGTGCAGTGGACCGAGACGTTCTCCGCCGCGCCGGGCGCCGCGCGCGGCGAAGCGGGCAATGCCCAGAACGCGGCAAACGCGCTCAATGCCGCACTGGCACGCGCCTTCCCCGGGCTGGCCGATCTGCACGGCGAAACGGCCGCGAGCCAGGCCCAGGCGCGCGCGACGCTGGCCGACACCCTGTTGCCCGCCATGCACGAGGCAGCCGCGCAGGCCGCCGGCCCGACAGTCCATCCGGCCGTGATCCCGCTCGTGCGCCAGCAGCTCGATCTGCTCGCGACCGGTGAGTTTCGCTGGAACGGCGAGGCCTGGCCGGGCGTGCGGGTGGACTGGAGCATCCAGCAGGACGACTACGATGCCCGCGACCCGCACCCGGGCGCAGGCGGTGTGGACGCCGACGACATTCCATGGCGCACGCGGCTCACGCTCGCGCTGCCGAAGCTCGGCACCGTCGACGCGGAACTCACGCTCACAGGTTCGACGCTCGCCGTGCGCGTGCAGGCGAACGCGGGTGGCGCCGCGCGCCTCACGGCAGAAAGCGAGTCGCTGCGCGGGCGGCTCGAAGCGCTCGGGCTCACGCTCGCGGGGCTCTCGATCCGCGAGATCGGCAGCGGCGCTGCGGCGAGCCCCGCCGAGGCGGCAAGGGCCGCGAGCGCCGCGAGTGCCTACGCCGCACAAACCACTTCCGCCGCATCCGCCACGCAGACGGCGCAGGCTGGCGCCGCCGCGGATGCGTCCGCCGCGCGACCGGGCGCCGACGCGACCGACCAGCGCAACCACCGCCACGACCACGACTGGGAGTTGTGATGAGCCGCACGCACCGCAAGAGCGCCGCCGCGCTCGCCTACGACGCGCCCGAAGGCGACGGCGCGCCGCGCGTGGTCGCGAAGGGCTACGGCCTCGTCGCGGAGATGATCGTGCAACGCGCGAAGGAAGCGGGCCTCTACGTGCACGAGGCGCCGGAGATGGTCTCGCTGCTCATGCGCGTGGACCTCGACGCGAAGATTCCGCCGCAGCTCTATCAGGCGGTGGCCGAACTGCTTGCCTGGCTGCACCGCCTCGAAGCGGACAACGACGCGAAGGCCAAAGCGGCCGCGCAAGCGCAAGCCGCCACACCGGCCGGCGGCGCAGGCGGCGGCGCCCCGCGCGAGATCAGCGACATTCGCAGGATCGGCGGCACGCGCCCCGCGCTGCCCTTCAACCCCTCAACATCAACCTGATCAGCCAGGCGACGCGCTTGCCGTAGGGCGGCGCGATGAGCCCGCGCGCATTCAGCCGCGCCTGGGTGAAGACGGGCTTCATCTTCGAGAACGTGACGAAGCCCTCGTAGCCGTGATACGCGCCCATGCCGCTCGGGCCGACGCCGCCGAACGGCAGTCCCTCGGCGGCGATATGCATGAGCGTCTCGTTCACCGACATTCCGCCCGCCACCGTTTCATGCGTCACGCGCTCGATCGTGCGCGGGTCGTCGGCATAGAGGTAGAGCGACAGCGGGCGAGGGCGCGCATTCACGTAGCGCAGCGCTTCGTCGAGCGTGTCGTAGGGCACGAGCGGCAGGAGCGGCCCGAAGATTTCCTCCTGCATGAGCGCCGTCTGCGCGCCGGCGTTCGTCACGATGACGGGCGCGAAGCGCCGCGTGGCGGCGTCGTGCGGGCCGAGCGCGTGCAGCTGCGCGCCGCTCGCCTGCGCTTCATCGGCGAGGCGTTGCAGGCGCTCGAAGTGACGCGCCGAGATGATCGACGTGTAGTCGCGGTTGTTCGCGAAGTCCGGATAGAGCTGCGCGAAGCGCGTGCGCGCGCGGGCGATGAACGCCTCTTCCTGGCCGCGCGGCAGCAGCACGTAGTCGGGCGCGATGCAGGTTTGCCCCGCGTTCAGCGTTTTGCCGAGCAGCAGGCTGTCGACGGCGTAGTTCAGGCGCGCGGTTTCGCCGATGATCACGGGCGACTTGCCGCCCAGTTCGAGCGTGACCGGCGTGAGGTTCGCGGCCGCCGCGCGCATGACCTCGTGCCCCACGCGCGTCGAGCCGGTGAAGAGCAAATGGTCGAACGGCAGCGCGCTGAAGGCGGCGCCCACCGACGCGTCGCCGTTGACGACCGCCACATGGTCGCGCGCGAAGGTCTTGCCGATCAGTTCCTCGAACAGCGCGGACGTGCGCGGCGTCAGCTCCGACATCTTGATCATGGCGCGGTTGCCCGCCGCGAGCGCGCACACGAGCGGGCTCGCGGCCAGCTGCAGCGGATAGTTCCACGGCACGACGATCCCCGCCACGCCGAGCGGCTGCGGCACCAGCTTCGCGCGCCCGGGCAGCAGCCATTTGCCGACCGGTCTGCGGCGCGGCTTCATCCAGCGTGCGCCGTGCCTGAGCGCCGCATCGATCTCCTGCTTGAGGACGACGAATTCCGCGAGCGCGACCTCCGCCTTCGAACGCTGGCCGAAGTCGGCGTTCATCGCCTCGGCGAGCGCGTCGCGATTCGAGAACAGCACGTCGCGCAGCGCCTTGAGATGGCGCGCACGCGCGTCCCAGGACGGGAACGGGTCGCGCAGGAAGGCTTCGCGCTGCGCGGCGAGCAGCGTGTCGAGCGCGGCGCGCGGGTCGTCGGGGGCGTTGCGGGCGAAGTCTTCGGGCAGGTCCTGCTTCATGGTCGTTCCTCGTGGGGTTCGCACTCGCTGTGGCGCGGGGGCGAACGGAAAAATCGGCTAGTCGTATCGGGTGACGCAGAGGGTCACACGGGGCGCGACGGAAACGCCCGCTCGATGATCGCGGCGTGATCGAAGCGCGCAGGCAGCGTGCCGAATACGCGGTCGCAATCGGCGTCGTGCTCGTCGAGGCGCGTGGCGATGAACGCTTCGGCGATCTCCGGCGGGCCGTCGCGCAGCAGCATGGCCTGCGCGATCAGCACGATCTGCTGCGCGATGCGCCGCGCGCTCGCCTCGCGCGTGCCCGGCGCGCCGTTGAGCAGCACCGAGAGGCGATCGAGCGCGGCGTTCAGAACCGGGTGAGTCTGCGCGTCGCGCCGCCACGCGAGAAACAGCGCCTGGGCGGCGTCGGCCTCGCGCTCCAGCGCGCGCAGCACGTCGAGGCACATCACGTTGCCCGAGCCTTCCCAGATCGAGTTGACGGGCGCTTCGCGATAGAAGCGCGCCATCGGCCCTTCCTCGACGTAGCCGTTGCCGCCCCAGACTTCCATGGCCTCGCCCGTGAACGCGAGCGCGCGCTTGCAGACCCAGAACTTCGCCGCGGGCGTGACGATGCGCCGCCAGGCGCGCGCTTCGAGCGACTGGTCGTCCGTATCGCCGGGTTTCGCGTCGGCGCTGTCTTCGAAGGCGCGCGCAAGACGCATGAAGAGCGCCGTCGCCGCTTCAGATTCGAGCGCGAGATCGGCGAGCACGTTTTGCATGAGCGGCTGCTCGGCGAGCACGCGGCCGAACGCGCTGCGGTGGCGCGCGTGGTGGATCGCCTGCACGAGCGCGGCGCGCATGAGCGCCGCGCTGCCGATCACGCAGTCGAGCCGCGTGTAGTTCGCCATCTCGATGATGGTCGGCACGCCGCGGCCTTCGTCGCCGATCATCACGCCGTACGCATCGAAGAACTCCACTTCGCTGCTTGCGTTCGAGCGGTTGCCGAGCTTGTTCTTCAGGCGCTGCACGTTGACCGCGTTTTTGGTGCCGTCCGGCCGGTAGCGCGGCACGAAGAAGCAGGAGAGTCCGTCGTGCTCCGTGGTGCGCGCGAGCACGAGATGCGCGTCGCACTGCGGCGCCGAGAAAAACCACTTGTGGCCGGTCAGCAGATACGCCGCGCCGCGGCCGGCTTCGATGCCCGCGGGGCGCGCCTCGGTGCGGTTGCTGCGCACGTCCGAGCCGCCTTGCTTCTCCGTCATGCCCATACCGATCATCATCGAACGCTTCTGCGCGAGCGGCAGGTCGCGCGCGTCGTGCTCGCGCGTGTAGAGCGGCGCGCGCAACGTTTCGAACAGCGCCGGCTCGCGCTGCAGCACGGCGATGCTCGCGAACGTCATCGTCAGCGGGCACAACGACCCCGATTCGAGCTGCGCGTGCAGGAAGTAGCCTGCGCAGCGCGCGGCCATCGCGCCAGGCTGCGGGTCCGAATAGGGCAGCGCGTGCAATCCCTGCTCGCGCAGCAGCGCGAGCAGCTCGTGCCAGGCGGGGTGGAATTCGATCGCGTCGATACGCTCGCCGCGCGGGCTGTGCGTGTGCAGTTCGGGCTCGTGGCGGTTGGCGAGGTCGGCGAGCGCGAGCGTTTGCGCCTTGCCGAGCGTCTCGCCATGGCGCGCGAGCGTTTCGCGATGCCAGTCCGCGCCTGCGCGCGCGAGGGCCTCGCCGAGCGCCGCGTCGGTGGTGAAGAGGTTGTAGTCGGCGAGCGGCGGCGCCTGGTTCGTGACTTCGTGGCTCGTGCCGGGGCGATGCGTGACTTCCGTCGAGTTCATCTGCCTGTCTCCGATGCAAGGCTTGCGGTGCGCGGCGTGCCTCACGCGCGGCCGTTCGTGTTGTGTTCGCTGTCGTGACGGGGAGGCGTGCGCAGCGGCCGCTCCATGGGAAGCGTCCGTGAGGTGAGTGATTCTTGTGCGCTCCAGCGCTCCCTTTGCCGCTCGCTGGAATCTTGCGGTTTCAGCGCTGGCGGCTGAACCGCCTTCCATCATAGGCGTCGATCCGCCGTCAGGTTTAGAGGGGATGCTCTGACATAAAAGCTGACCTCGGAATCAGACGCTTCCTACAATGCGCCATTGAAGCCGAAAACGAACGAGCGTGCAAATAGCGCGCCGGGGCCTCGCAAGAGGCAAGCCGACAGGACGGAGACGATGCAATACGACTACATCATCGTAGGCGGCGGCTCGGGCGGCGCGTCGCTGGCGGGCCGGCTGGCCGACCGTTGCCCGCAGGCGAGCATCGCGCTCGTCGAAGCCGGGCCGCACACGGCGCGCAATCCGTTCGTCAACATGCCGCTCGGCGTCGCCGCGCTCGTCCCGTTTCGCACGAAAAACAACTACGCCTATGAAACCGTGCCGCAGCCGGGACTCGCCGGCCGGCGCGGTTACCAGCCACGCGGCCGCGGCTTCGGCGGCTCGAGCACCATCAACGCGATGATCTACACGCGCGGCCATCCGCTCGATTACGACGAATGGGCCCAGCTCGGCTGCACGGGCTGGGCGTGGCGCGACGTGCTGCCGTACTTCCTGCGCGCCGAGGACAACGAGCGCGGTGCGAGCGCCTGGCATGGCGCGGGCGGCCCGCTGGGCGTAGCCGACCTGCGCGAGCGCAATCCGGTCGCCGCGCGCTTCGTCGAGGCCGCGCGCGAGGCGGGCTTTCGCCTGAACGACGACTTCAACGGCGAGGAACAGGAGGGCGTCGGCTTCTATCAGGTGACGCAGCGCGGCGGCGAACGCTGCACCGTGGCGCGCGCGTATCTGTATGGGCGCGAGCGGCCGAACCTGCATCTGATCGCCGATGCGACCGTCCTGCGCGTGCGCTTCGACGGCGCGCGCGCGAGCGGCGTGGAGCTTGCGCGCGGCGGCGCGATCGAGACCCTGCAGGCGCGCGCCGAGGTGATCCTCGCGGCGGGCGCGTTCAACTCGCCGCAGCTGCTGATGTGTTCGGGCATCGGCCCCGCCGACGCACTGCGCGCGCTCGGCATTGCGGTGCGCCACGATGCGCCCGAGGTCGGCCGCAACCTGATCGACCATATCGATTTCACCTTCAACAAGCGTGTGCATTCGAGCGACACCGTGGGCTACTCGCTGCGCGGCGCGGCGCGCATGACTGCGGGCTTCGTGCGGTATCTGCGGGGGCGGCGCGGCATGCTCACGACCAACGTGGCGGAGGCGGGCGGCTTTCTGAAGAGCCGCCCCGAACTCGACCGGCCCGACCTGCAGTTGCACTTCTGCACGGCGCTCGTCGACGATCACAGCCGCCGCCTGCATTGGGGCCACGGCTATTCGCTGCACGTGTGCGTGCTGCGCCCGGCGAGCCGCGGCACGGTCACGCTCGCGAGCGCCGACGCGCGCGTGGCGCCCGTGATCGACCCACGCTTTCTCTCCGATCCGCGCGATCTCGACGCCCTCGCGCAGGGCGCGCGCCTCGCGCGGCGCATACTCGACGCGCCCGCGCTGGCGCAGCTGGGCGGCCGCGAACTCTACACACATGGCGAGCAGAGCGACGCGCAATTGCGCGAGACGATCGCCCGCCACGCCGACACGATCTATCACCCCGTCGCGACCTGCCGCATGGGCGGCGACGCGCGCTCCGTCGTCGATCCGCAGTTGCGCGTGCGCGGCGTGACGGGGCTGCGCATCGCCGACGCCTCGGTCATGCCGACACTCATCGGCGGCAACACGAACGCGCCGAGCGTGATGATCGGCGAGCGTGCGGCCGACTTCATCGCACAGGCGCAGTACGCGCCCGATATGGCGGCCCAGCGCGTCGACGCCTGACGTTGCGCGTTTCCTGTTTCGGTGCTTTTGCTGATCGCAGGTTTCAGCCTGGCTTGCCAGGCTGTTTCTCCATCCCCGGCGGATGCACGAAGTCGTCGAGAAACGTGAAGGGCTTGCCGTATTCCGAGCGCGCGACGTCGAGCCAGGCGCGCGCCGCATGCGAGAGATAGCCGCTGCGCTTCCAGCCGATCGCCATGTCCCAGGTGATCTGCGGCTCGCTCACGGGCAGGCAGGTGAAGCGTTCGGCGTCGAGCCGGCGCACATACGGCGCGGGCAGCAGCGCAATGCCCACACCCGCGAGCACGAGCGCGGCCATCAGGTCCCAGTGGCCGCTGCGCCCCACCACCTGCGGCACGAACCCGGCCGTTCGGCACGCGTTCAGCACCACGTCGTTGAGCGCGAGGCTTTCGCCGTAGAACACGAACGGTTCGCCGGCCAGTTCCCCGAGCGGCACGGCGAGCTTGTTGTCCCAGCGCGAGCCGCGCCGCGCGACGAGCCACAGCAGCTCGTGCGAAATCGGCAAGACGTCGATCAGTGCGGGATCGACGGGCAGCAGCACGCCGCCCAGCTCCAGCTCGCCCGAGATCAGCGCGGCTTCGATGGCGCGCGAGCCTTGCTCGAAAAGCTTCAGCTCGATCTTCGGATAGCGCTGGCGGAAGGTGGCGATGGCGGGCGTGAAGAGCGAGCCGCCCATCGGCGGGATGCCGATGGTGAGCTCGCCGCGCCCGAGCGTGCCGAGATCGGCGAGTTCGGCCTGCAGCTGCGCTTGCGCGGCGAGCACGTCCTGGCCGCGCTGGTAGACGATGCGCCCGGCGTCGGTGAGCACCATCTGGCGCGCGTCGCGCAGCAGGAGCTGGGTGCCGGTCTCGTCTTCGAGCGCCTTCACCATCTTGCTGATGGTCGGCTGGGTGACATGCAGTTTTTCGGCCGCGGCGGTGAAGCTCTGTTGCCGCACCACCTCGATGAAATAGCGAAGCGCGCGCAGTTCCACGATCGGGACTCCACAAATGTGCAGGAAGCACGCTCAGCGGGGCGCGGAGTTGGTGCATTCCAATATGGAATGTAGAAGATGATCTTAAGTCATTATGTTTATGCTGCGCTGCACCCTATACTGACTTCCATTCCAGTGTCACTTAGGGTTTGCCATGACTACCACCACCGCGACCGCGAAAGTCTCCGAAAACGCCGAGCGCAAAGCGGGCGGCATGGCGAGCTTCGGGCGCCGTATCGGCCGCATTACCGTGCAATCGGCGCTGCTCGCGGGCGTCTGGTACGCCGCCGACGCCCTTACGCGCTTCACGCACCTGCCGGTGCCGGGCGGCGTGGTCGGCCTCGTGCTGCTGCTCGCGCTGCTTTTTTGCGGCGGCGTCACGCCGCGCTGGGTGAAGGCGGGCGCCGACTGGCTGCTCTCCGACATGCTGCTGTTCTTCATTCCGGCTGCCGTGGCCGCCGTGAAATATGGCGGCCTGTTTCGCGCCGACGGCTGGCGTCTCGCGCTCGTCGTGGTCGGCGGCACGCTGATGGTGATGGTGGCCGTGGCGTTCGCGGTCGAACAGGCCGCCAAGCTCGAGCGGCGCCTCGCGCTGCGCCGCGTGCGCGATTCGCGGCACTCGCGCCATCTGGCGCGGGCTTGAGGCTGCAACGTCCTGAATAGAGTGAGGCTGATTCCGTCATGAACACGTTTTATTCGTCCCTGTTCGCCGACGACGCGGCGCGGCTCATCGCCGCCGGCTGCTTCATCCTCACCGTTGCGCTCTATTTCGCCTCGAAGGCGCTCTATGCGCGCTTTCGCTCGCCGTGGCTCACGCCGCTCGTTGCGGTGCCCGCGGTGCTCGGCGTGTTCGTGCTGGTGCTCCATATTCCGTACCCCGTGTACTTCCAGGACACGCGCTGGCTCATGTGGCTGCTCGGCCCGGCCACCGTGGCCTTCGCAGTGCCGATCTACGAGTACCGCGACCTGCTCAAACGCCACTGGATCTCGCTCACCGTGGGCGTGACGGTCGGCATCATTGTGGCGGTGGGCGGCTCGCTCGCGCTGGCCAAACTCCTGCACCTTTCGCCCGATCTGCAGCGCAGCCTGATGACGCGCTCGATCTCCACGCCGTTCGCGCTCGCGGTATCGGACAAGATCCACGCGCCGCGCGACCTCACCGCGCTGTTCGTGATCGCCACGGGCGTATGCGGCATGCTGTTCGGCGAACTGGTGCTCGGCCTCGTGCCGCTGCGCACGCGGCTGGCGCGCGGCGCGCTGTTCGGTGCGGCGGCGCACGGCGTGGGCACGGCGAAGGCGCGCGAGCTGGGCAGCGAAGAAGGCGTGGTGGCGAGCCTCACGATGATGATCGCGGGCGTGGTGATGGTGCTGCTCGCGCCGGCGCTCGGATTCCTGCCGGTTTGAAGTCCCGCGGGCGCGTTCGCGCCCGCTTTTTTGGCCTATGCGCACGCGCGCGGACGCCATCCCGATTTGCTACAATCTCGGCTCGCTTTCGAGGAGCGTTGCGACGGGTTTTCTGTGACCCGCCAGGCTCGAAAGTGCTTCAATCCGGTTGACTCCACTGAATCAACCGCACTGAAACGGCGCTCACGTCTTTAATTTCTAGTCACTTTTAGAAAGGAGGGCGTGATGAACGCCGCAGTTCCGCAAGATCAAGCCAAAGATTTCATCGTCGCCGATATGTCGCTTGCCGCCTGGGGCCGCAAGGAACTCAATATCGCCGAGACCGAAATGCCGGGCCTCGTGCAAACGCGCGAAGAGTACAAGGCGCAGCAGCCGCTCAAGGGCGCGCGCATCGCCGGTTCGCTGCACATGACGATCCAGACGGGCGTGCTGATCGAGACGCTCACCGCGCTCGGCGCCGACGTCCGCTGGGCCTCGTGCAACATCTTCTCGACGCAGGACCACGCCGCCGCCGCAATCGCGCAGGGCGGCGTGCCGGTGTTCGCGTTCAAGGGCGAATCGCTCGACGAATACTGGGAGTTCTCGCACCGCATCTTCGAATGGCCGAACGGCGAGTTCGCCAACATGATCCTCGACGACGGCGGCGACGCCACGTTGCTGCTGATCCTCGGCTCGAAGGCTGAAAAGGACCGCTCGGTCATCGCCAAGCCGACGAACGAAGAAGAAGTCGCGCTGTACAAGTCGATCGCCGCGCACCTCGACGTCGATCCGCAGTGGTACTCGAAGCGCCTTTCGCACATCCAGGGCGTGACCGAAGAAACCACGACGGGCGTGCACCGCCTGTACCAGATGGAGAAGGAAGGCCGTCTGCCGTTCCCGGCCATCAACGTCAACGACTCGGTCACGAAGTCGAAGTTCGACAACCTGTACGGCTGCCGCGAGTCGCTCGTGGACGGCATCAAGCGCGCGACCGACGTGATGATCGCGGGCAAGATCGCGGTCGTGGCCGGTTACGGCGACGTGGGCAAGGGCTGCGCGCAATCGCTGCGCGGTCTGGGCGCCACGGTGTGGGTCACGGAAATCGATCCGATCTGCGCGCTGCAGGCCGCGATGGAAGGCTACCGCGTCGTGACGATGGAATACGCCGCCGACAAGGCCGACATCTTCGTGACGGCCACGGGCAACTACCACGTGCTGAACCACGAGCACCTGAAGGCGATGCGCCACAACGCCATCGTCTGCAACATCGGCCACTTCGACTCGGAAATCGACGTGGCGTCGACGCGCCAGTACCAGTGGGAAAACATCAAGCCGCAAGTCGACCACATCATCTTCCCGGACGGCAAGCGCGTGATCCTGCTGGCCGAAGGCCGCCTCGTGAACCTGGGCTGCGCCACGGGCCACCCGTCGTTCGTGATGTCGAACTCGTTCACGAACCAGACGCTCGCGCAGATCGAACTGTTCACGCAGGGCAAGAAGTACGAGAACAAGGTGTACGTGCTGCCGAAGCACCTCGATGAGAAGGTTGCACGCCTGCACCTCGCGCGCATCGGCGCGAACCTGACCGTGCTGTCGGACGACCAGGCTTCGTACATCGGCGTCGACAAGAACGGTCCGTTCAAGCCGAACCACTATCGCTACTAAGCCGATACAACGCGATACAAAGCGGGCTGCCGTTTTAAGCCCGCTTTAAGCGGTCAAGCGGATGCTGACCCCAATCCCTGCGCGCACAACGCGTGGGGACCGCGGGCGGCATCCGCCGCCGGCACCTGGCGATACAAAAGCAACGACGCAAAAGGAGTCCTTATGACCGTGCTGCTGACCTGGCTGATCAACGCGCTCGCGCTCCTGATCATCACCTGGCTCGTTCCGTCGATCCATATTCGCAGCTTCGGCACCGCGCTCATCGTCGCGATCGTGCTCGGCCTCATCAATGCCGTGCTGCGCCCGCTGCTGATCGTGCTCACGCTGCCCGTGACCATCCTCACACTCGGCCTCTTCATCCTCGTGGTGAACGCGCTGTGCTTCTGGCTGGCGGCGTCGCTCCTCAAGGGCTTCGAGGTGTCGGGCTTCTGGTCGGCATTTTTCGGCTCGATCCTGTACAGCATCGTGTCGTGGCTGCTGTCGGCGCTGATTTTCGGCAACCGCAGCCTCGGCTGACGCGGGCCCGGGCCGCCCACGTGCGCGGCCCGGCCTCACTGGCCTCATCAACATGAAACCGATCGAACTCTCATTCGAATTCTTCCCGCCGAAGACGCCGGACGGCCTGGAAAAGCTGCGCGCGACGCGGGCGGAACTTGCCACGCTCAAGCCGAAGTTCTTCTCGGTGACGTTCGGCGCGGGCGGCTCGACGCAACAGGGCACGCTCGACACCGTCGTCGATATCGCGAAGGCGGGCATCGAGGCGGCGCCGCACCTCTCGTGCATCGGCTCCTCGAAAGAGAGCCTGCGCGCGATTCTCGGCGAGTACCGCTCGCACGGCATCCGCCACATCGTGGCGCTGCGCGGCGACCTGCCCTCGGGCATGGGCGCGGTGGGCGAACTGCGCTACGCGTCGGAACTCGTCGCCTTCATCCGCGAGGAAACCGGCGACGCGTTCCACATCGAAGTGGCCGCGTATCCCGAGTACCACCCGCAGGCGCGTTCGCCGCGCCACGACCTCGAAGCGTTCGCGCAAAAGGTGAAAGCGGGCGCCAATTCGGCGATCACGCAGTACTTCTTCAACGCGGATGCGTATTTCCGCTTCGTCGACGACGCGAAGAAGCTGGGCGTGGATATTCCCATCGTGCCCGGCATCATGCCGATCACGAACTACTCGCAGCTCATGCGTTTTTCGGAGATGTGCGGCGCCGAAGTGCCGCGCTGGGTCGCCAAACGTCTGGAAAGCTTCGGCGACGACCGCGAGTCGATCCGCGCGTTCGGGCTCGACGTGGTGACCGACCTGTGCCGCCGTCTCGTCGATGCGGGCGTGCCGGGCATCCACTTCTATACGCTCAACGCGGCGCCGGCCACCAAGGCCATTTGCGGGCGGCTCGGCTTCTAGGGCGCTTGCTCTCGCCCCGCCAGGCGGCGACAAACCGCGCGGTTTCCGGACCCCCGGGCCGCGCGGTTTTCTTTTGAATAGCCCGATCCGGATCACTCCGGGTGACCCTGGTCAGGCGCTCAGGCCCGCCCGGGAGCGCGCGTCAATTCGGCGCGCTATTGTCAGTTTCCGGCGCAACAAAAAGGGGCAAAGCTACGTTGCAGCGCACCATGCGGCAACAAGCGATCCTGTCAACCCGGCGTTTTCCACAGGCGACGGGACTTTTGGCTTGCTTGTGACTGCGGCACCTGCTGTGTAAGATCGCGCTACGCTGGCGCAAGCCGGCACTGAACTGGAGGAAACATGAAAGAAAACAAACTGTTGCGTGCTGCACGAATGACGTCTCTCGTGGCGCTCGCAGCGGCATCGATTGCTGGAGCCCCGCTCGCGCACGCCGCGCAAAGCATTCCGAACAAGACGCTCGTCTACTGCTCGGAAGGCAGCCCCGCTGGCTTCGATCCGGCCCAATACACGACCGGCACCGACTTCACCGCGAACACGTTCACCGTCTACAACCGCCTCGTCGAATTCGAGCGCGGCGGCACCAAGGTCGAACCGGGTCTCGCAGAATCGTGGGACGTTTCGCCGGACGGCAAGACCTACACGTTCCATCTGCGTCATGGCGTGAAGTTCCAGACCACCTCGTTCTTCAAGCCCACGCGCGAATTCAATGCGGACGACGTCGTGTTCTCGTTCGATCGCATGCTCAACCCGAACAATGCGTTCCGCAAGGCGTACCCGGTGTCGTTCCCGTACTTCACCGACATGGGCCTCGACAAGCTGATCGCGAAGGTCGAGAAGGTCGACCCGTACACGGTCAAGTTCACGCTGAACGAGCCGAACGCGCCGTTCATCCAGAACATGGCGATGGAATTCGCCTCGATCCTGTCGGCTGAATACGCGGATCAACTGATGAAGGCCGGCAAGGCCGCCGACATCAACCAGTTCCCGGTCGGCACGGGTCCGTTCATCTTCAAGAGCTACACGAAGGACGCGACGATCCGCTACGACGGCAATCCCGACTACTGGAAGCCGGGCGCCGTGAAGCTCTCGAAGCTGATCTTCTCGATCACGCCGGACGCCAGCGTGCGCGTGCAGAAGATCAAGCGCGACGAATGCCAGGTGATGAGCTATCCGCGTCCCGCCGACATCGCGCCGCTGAAGGCCGAGCCGAACATCGCGATGCCGTCGCAGCCGGGCTTCAACCTGGGCTACCTGTCGTACAACGTCACCCACAAGCCGCTCGACAACGTCGATGTGCGCCACGCGCTCGACATGGCGATCAACAAGAAGGCGATCATCGACTCGGTGTACCAGGGTGCGGGCCAGCTCGCAACCAACCCGATGCCGCCGACGCAGTGGTCCTACGTCAAGAACCTGCCGGCCAACGCGTACGACCCGGAGAAGGCCAAGGCGCTGCTCGCCAAGGCTGGCATGTCGAACGGCTTCGAGATCACGCTGTGGGCCATGCCTGTGCAGCGCGCCTACAACCCGAACGCACGTCTGATGGCCGAGATGATCCAGGCCGACTGGGCCAAGATCGGCGTGAAGGCGAAGATCGTCACGTATGAGTGGGGCGAGTACATCAAGCGCGCGCACGCAGGCGAAGACGACTCGATGCTGATCGGCTGGACGGGCGACAACGGCGATCCGGACAACTGGCTCGGCACGCTGCTCGGCTGCGAAGCGGTGAACGGCAACAACTTCGGCAAGTGGTGCTACAAGCCGTTCGACGACCTGGTCCAGAAGGGCCGTCAGACCTCGGATGTTGCGCAGCGCACGAAGTACTACCAGGAAGCGCAGCAGATCTTCGCGAAGCAACTGCCGTTCTCGCCGATCGCTCACTCGACCGTCTATCAGCCGGTCAGCAAGAAGGTGACCGACATGCGCATCGAACCGCTTGGCTACGCGCGCTTCGACGGCGTGGGCATGCAGTAAGGATAATCGGGTAAGACTTTCCGCTCGGTCCGCCTATCAGCCAGGACCGGCGGAAAATGGTCCGGCGACCGGGGTCACGAGCCCCTGTCGCCGGTTGCGTTTCATTTCAAGCTTTTGGGGGAACACCACATGTTCCGCTTCGTATTGCGCCGCATCGGCATGGTCATACCCACGTTCATCGGGATCACCATCCTTGCGTTCGCACTCATCCACCTGATCCCGGGCGACCCTATCGAAGTGATGATGGGCGAGCGCGGCGTCGATCCGCAAATGCACGCCGAGGCGATGCACCGCCTGGGGCTCGACGAGCCCCTGCCGATGCAGTATGTGCACTACGTCTGGCACGCCGTGCACGGCAATCTCGGCACCTCGATCATCACCAACACGAGCGTGATGGGCGAGTTTCTCGCGCGCTTTCCCGCTACCGTCGAGCTGTCGCTATGCGCGCTTATCTTCGCGCTCGCGGTCGGCTTGCCCGCTGGCGTGTTCGCGGCACTGCGGCGCGGCACCGTCGTCGATCACGGCGTCATGGGCACCGCGCTCACCGGCTACTCCATGCCGATCTTCTGGTGGGGGCTCATCCTCATCATGGTGTTCTCGTCGAAGCTCGGCTGGACGCCCGTGTCGGGCCGCATCGCGGTGGAATTCGACATTCCGCACGTGACCGGCTTCATGCTGATCGACTCGCTCCTGCCCGGCACCGACGAAGGCGCGTTCCGCTCGGTGCTCTCGCACCTGATCCTGCCCGCCATCGTGCTCGGCACGATTCCGCTCGCCGTGGTCGCGCGCATGACGCGCTCGTCCATGCTTGAAGTGCTGCGCGAGGACTACATCCGCACCGCGCGCGCCAAAGGGCTTTCGCCCGTGCGCGTGATCGTCGTGCATGCGCTGCGCAACGCGCTCATTCCCGTGGTGACCGTGATCGGCCTGCAGGTCGGCACGCTGCTCGCGGGCGCGGTGCTCACCGAAACGCTGTTCTCCTGGCCCGGCATCGGCAAATGGCTGATCGACGCGATCAGCCGGCGCGACTACCCGGTGGTGCAAGGCGGCATTCTCATGATCGCGACACTCGTGATCGTCGTGAACCTGTTCGTCGATCTGCTGTACGGCGTGCTCAACCCGCGCATTCGACATACGAGGTAAGCGAGCCATGAAAATGCGAACCCCACAACACCACATTCAACACCAGGAGGCATGATGGCTGACATTCAGAACACCGTGCCTCGCGCCGTCACGCCGCCTTCGGGCCGCGCGCTCGTGCTGCGCGAATTCTGGGCGAACTTCTCGCGCAACAAGGGCGCCGTGGGCGCCGGCGTGATCGTGCTCGCGCTGATCGTCATCGCGATCTTCGCACCGCTGATCGCGCCGCACAGCCCCATCGAGCAGTACCGCGACTACGTGAAGATTCCGCCCGCCTGGCTCGACGGCGGCAACTGGAAGTTCATCCTCGGCACCGACGAAGCGGGCCGCGACATCCTCTCGCGTCTGATGTACGGCGCGCGGCTTTCGCTGTGGATCGGCTGCGTCTCGGTGGTGCTCGCGCTGATTCCGGGCATCGTGCTCGGGCTCGTCGCCGCGTTCTTCGAGAAGTGGGCCGATACGCCGATCATGCGTCTCATGGACGTGCTGCTCGCGCTGCCCTCGCTGTTGCTCGCGGTGGCCGTGGTCGCGATCATCGGTCCGGGTCTCACGAACACCATGCTCGCGATCGCGATCGTGGCGCTGCCCGGCTACGTGCGTCTCACGCGCGGTTCGGCTTTGGGCGAACTGCACAAGGAGTACGTGACCGCTTCGCGCGTGGCCGGTGCCGGCACGCTGCGCCTGATGTTCTCGCAGGTGCTGCCAAACTGTACGGCGCCGCTCATCGTGCAGGCGACGCTCGGCTTTAGCTCGGCGATTCTCGACGCCGCCGCGCTCGGCTTCCTCGGCCTCGGCGTGCAGCCGCCGCGTGCGGAGTGGGGCGCGATGCTCGCCTCGGCGCGCGACTACATCGACAGCGCATGGTGGATCGTCACGATGCCGGGTCTGTCCATCCTCATTTCGGTGCTCGCGATCAACCTGCTCGGCGACGGGCTGCGCGACGCGCTCGATCCCAAGCTCAAGCGGATGGCCTGACATGAAGACGACCCCCACACTCCCTTCGGTCGTTGCCCCCCGAGGGGGCGTCAGTCCTCTTGGGGCGGCCCGGCGAGGACTGACATGAACAACGAACTTTTGACCATCCGTAATCTGGCCGTGAACTTCAACGGCCTGCCCGCCGTTGACCGCGTGAACCTGTCGGTCGCGCCCGGCGAAGTGCTCGGCATCGTCGGCGAATCGGGCTCGGGCAAGAGCGTGACGATGATGGCGCTGATGGGCCTCATCGACGCCCCCGGCAAGGTGACGGCGGATTCGATCACCTTCGACGGCCGCGATCTGCTGGGCGCCACGGGCAAGGAGCGCCGCCGCATCGTCGGCAAGGACATCGCCATGGTGTTCCAGGACGCGCTCACGAGCCTGAACCCGAGCTACACCGTCGGCTATCAGATCAAGGAAGTGCTCAAGCTGCACGAGGGCCTGCGCGGCTCCGCGCTGCATGCGCGCGCCATCGAACTGCTCGACCAGGTCGGCATTCCCGACGCGAAGAACCGCATCGACAACTTCCCGCACCAGATGTCGGGCGGCATGAACCAGCGCGTGATGATTGCGATGGCCGTGGCCTGCAACCCGAAGCTGCTGATCGCCGACGAGCCCACCACGGCGCTCGACGTGACGATCCAGGCGCAGATCATGGAACTGCTCGTGCGTCTGCAGAAGGACCGCGGCATGGCGCTCGTGCTGATCTCGCACGATCTGGCCGTGGTTTCCGAAGTCGCGCAACGCGTGGCCGTGATGTACGCGGGCGAGATCATCGAAACGAACCGCGTGCCGGACATCTTTTCGCGTCCGCATCATCCGTACACGGAAGCGCTGCTCGCCGCGATTCCCGAGCACAACAAGGGGGCGATGCGGCTTGCCGCGCTGCCCGGCATGGTGCCCGGCCGCGACGACCGGCCGAGCGGCTGTCTGTTCGCGCCGCGCTGCAAGTATGTGGTGGATGACTGCATGAAGGCGCGGCCCGCGCTCGACGCAGTAACCGATGAAAGCGGCTACGCGCAAGTGCGCTGCATCAAGCCGCTGAACGCGGCGGTGACTCAATCCAGTGGAGGCGCGCGATGAACGCAGTCCAGCAACACGCGGCTCATCAGGACCATCAGGACGACAAGGTTCTCATCGCCGACGATCTCAAGAAGCACTACACCGTCAAGCGCGGCATGTTCGGCACGGGCACCGTGAAGGCGCTCAACGGCGTGTCGTTCTCGCTCACGCGCGGGCGCACGCTCGCCGTGGTGGGCGAGTCCGGCTGCGGCAAATCGACGCTCGCGCGCCAGCTCACGATGATCGAGCCGCCCACCGCGGGCAAGCTGACCATCGACGGCGAGGACGTTGCGCACGCCAACGCCGCGAAGATCGCCGCGCTGCGCCGCCGCGTGCAGATGGTGTTCCAGAACCCGTTCGCCTCGCTCAACCCGCGCAAGACCGTGGAGCAGACGCTCGGCGAGCCGCTCGCCATCAACACGCGCCTCACGGCGAGCGAGCGCGCGGACCGCATCGCGCACATGATGCGCATCGTCGGCCTGCGCCCCGAGCACGCCAAGCGCTATCCGCACATGTTCTCGGGCGGCCAGCGCCAGCGCGTGGCGATCGCGCGGGCCATGATTCTCGACCCGCAGATCGTCGTGGCCGACGAGCCGGTTTCCGCGCTCGACGTCTCGATCCAGGCGCAGATTCTCAATCTGTTCATGGACTTGCAGGAGCAGTTCCGCACGAGCTACGTGTTCATCTCGCACAACCTGGCCGTGGTCGAGCACATTGCCGACGACGTGATGGTGATGTATCTGGGCGGCGTGGCGGAACTGGGCGACAAGGACACGGTGATCTCGCGGCCGCGCCATCCGTACACGCGCTCGCTGCTCTCGGCCACGCCCGCGATCTTCGAGGCGGACCGCCGCGTGAAGATCAAGCTCGAGGGCGAATTGCCTTCGCCGCTCAACCCGCCGTCTGGTTGCACGTTCCATCAACGTTGTCCATACGCGGTCGAGCGGTGTCGTAAGGAAGTGCCTGTTCTTCGCGAAGTGGACGGCCGTCAGGTATCCTGCCATCGTGCAGAGGAGGTGGGGGAAGAGGATGGGCGGCCCATGCCGGCCTGAAGCGACGGCGGCGCGTCGTTTTATTGCTACGCGCCGCCAGTTGATGGGCGGCCGTCGTGCCGCCTTTTTCACTGTTTTTTCCACCGTTTTCTCCGCCGTCCTTTCAATCATTCCGGCTGCCGCGCTTGCCGTGGCGGCCGGGCTGGGTACGGCTGTTCGTGTGACATTCGGTGTGGCTTTTGGTGTGGCATTCGCGGTGGCGTTGCGTGCGGCGTTGAAGAAAGCGTCGCGCGCTGCGGCGCGCGTGGCGCTCACGCTGGCGCTCGCGGTCGGCGTGCTCGCCGGCGCCGCGGGCCCGGCGGTCGCTGGCGGCGCCGTCGCCAACACGCCCGGGGTGCACCCGGCCGTGCCCATGCCGCGCGGCGCGAACGGCGGCATTCCCGGCTTTCACGCCGCGCCCGCCGTGCCGAGCTACGCATCGGGCACGACGGCTGGCGGCCCGGTGCGCACCCAGCCTGCGCGCATGCCGTTCTACGTCGCCACGCGCGGCAATCTCACGATCTATCTGCTCGGCACGCTCCATGTGGGCGACCCCGCCGACTATCCGCCCGGCCAGCCGTTTCGCCCGCAGATTCTCGCGGCGCTCGGCGCGTCGCCCATTCTTGCGCTCGAGCTGTCCCCCGACGATCTGCTGGTGTCCCAGGACGACGTCTCGAAATACGGGGTGTGCAGACGGCCCTGTCTGCCGGGCCTGTTGCCCGATCCGCTCTGGCAGAAACTCGAGGCGCGCATGCGCGGCAATCCCGAGGCGCTCGCCGAGATCCGCAAGATGCGGCCGTGGCTCGCCTCGCTGCTGGTGGAAACCTACGATTCGCTGAGCGCCGGCCTGCAGACCGAGTACGGCACCGAGGCGCAGCTGCAGAACGTGTTCCTGCGCTGGAAGGGCCGCCGCATCGTCGGGCTGGAGACGCTCGGCGAGCAGATGCGCGCCTTCACGAACCTGAGCCTCGCGCAGCAGCGCGAGATGCTCGCCCAGGACCTGGCGCAGACGCCGGCGCAAAACGTATCCGACGTGCAGACGCTGCTGCACCTGTGGCGCGTGGGCGACGCCGACGCGATCGCCGCCTGGGAATCGGCGCGCACCGAAAAGCTCTCGCACGACGCGCGGGTGGCGGCGTCGGTCGACAACCGCATCGTCTACGAGCGCAACCGGCGCTTCGTTTCGCGCATGCAGCAGTATGTGGCGCCCAACAAGCCGCTCTTCGTCGCCGTCGGCGCGCTGCACCTGGGCGGCCCCAAAGGCGTGCTCCAGCTGCTGCGCCAGCGTGGCTTCAATGTCGACCCGGGTTGAGCCGGGTTAAGCCCTGCGCGCTCGCACGCGGCCTGAATGCAAAAAGCCGGCTTTCGCCGGCTTTTTTGCAACCGCATGCGTACGAGACGTCAAAACCCGAACACGTTCAGCAGCACGATATTCGCCGCGAGGATGCCCAGCGCCGTGGGCACCTGCACGCGGATCACCGCGTTCTTGTCGGGCAGCTCCAGCAGGGCCGCGGGCACCATGTTGAAGTTCGCGGCCATCGGCGTCATCAGCGTGCCGCAGTAGCCCGAGAACATGCCGATGGCGGCCATCATCGCCGGATTGACGTGGAACACGCCCACCAGCACCGGAACGCCCACGCCGCCCGTCATCACCGGAAACGCGGCGAAGCCGTTGCCCATGATGATCGTGAAGAGCGCCATGCCCACGCAATACACGACGACGGCGACGAAGCGCACGTCCATGTTGATGTACGACGTCGTGACGTGCGCCACGGCCTTGCCCACGCCCGCGTCCGAGAACACGAGGCCGAGCATGCCGAGCATTTGCGGCAGGACGGCGGCCCACGAGAGTGCGTCGACGAGGCGGCGCGTTTCCTTCATCGACTGGCCGACGCTGTCGCGCGTGATGATGCAGGCAATCACGAGCGCGATCACGCAGCCGATGCCGAAGCCGATCAGCGTGACGTTCTTCGGGTCGATGAGCGCCTTGCCGCCGAAGACGAGATGGCTGGCCGCGAGCGTGAGCACGACCGTGATGACCGGAATGGTGAGCGCCGGCACGAAGAGCTTGTTGCCCAGCCGCTTCGCGCTGGCGAGACGCGTTTCGAGCGCGAGCACCTTGGGCTTCGCGGCCGTCACGCCGCCGAGCCCCGCGATCAGCGCCATGGCGAGCACGAGCACGCCCACGACTTCGGCGGGCAGCAGGTCGCCGACGAGAAAGATCAGCGCGTAGAGCAGCCAGAAGCCGCCCGCCGTGAAGCGGCGCGGATGCTCGCGGTCCATCACGATCATGCCGCCGACGATGAGCAGCACGATGCCGAGCAGCCAGAAGAGCCAGTTGAGGGTGAGCGTCATGCTTCGTCTCCTTGAGCACGGCTTGCAGCCTTGGCGTCGCTCGCGTTGCGCATGGCGCCCAGTTCGCGTTCGAGCTTGCGGTCGAGCAGCCAGAGCCGGAAGCCGTGAATCAGGAACGCGCAGATCGCCGTGGGAATGCCCCAGAACGCCACGTGGATCGGCTCGACCGAAACGCCCGCTTCCTTGAGCAGCGTGACCATCAGCACGATCGCGCCGAACGCGACGAAGATGTCCTCGCCGAAGAAGAGACCCACGTTGTCGGTCGCGGCCGAATAGGCGCGCAGCTTGTAGCGCACGGCGTCGGAGAGCTTGCCGAAGCGGTTTTCGGTGGCGCCTTCGGCCATCGGCGCGATGAGCGGGCGCACCATCTGCGGATGGCCGCCGAGGCCCGTCAAGCCGACGGCGGCGGTCAACTCGCGCACGAGCAGATAGACGATCAGCAGACGGCCAGCGGTGGCCGCCTTGATGCTGCCGATCCAGATCTGCGCGCGCTCACGCAGGCCGTGGCGCTCGAGCAGCCCGATCACGGCGAGCGGCAACAGGATGATGAGCGGAATGTTGCGGGTCTTGATGAAGCCGGTGCCGATGGCGGCGAGAATCTTCGCGACCGGGAAGCCCCCGGCGAAACCGGTGACGACGGCCGCCGCGGCGACGATCAGCATCGGATTGAAGCGTAGCAAGAAGCCGGCGATGATGACGGCCACGCCGATCAGCGGCCATAAGTTGACGGTGCTCTGCATGTAGATCTCCAAACGTATTGGCTTGTCATTGATTGCCGCGGATAGCGGCGTTGACTTCGTGGCTCTGTCGGCCATTCGCACAACTACGAACCTGCTGGATACGACTACGAACCTGCTGGGTACACAACTACGCCTGGCAAGCTTGCGCTGCCGAGGGATTGCCTGGTGATTGCCTTCGGTGATACGGCTCGAGCGGCGCGCGGCGCATGCCGTGCGCCTTGCTGCATTCAAATTCGCGTGCGTCAGGCTTGGCCGGCGCCCGCCGCGCGCACGCCAATGCCGGCGTCGTCGAGCGCCGTACGGATGCGTCGCGCGAACGCGAGCGCGTGCGGGCCGTCGCCGTGCAGGCAAATGGTCTGCGCGTTGAGCGCCACCCAGGCGCCGTTCACCGCCTGCACGCGCTGCTCGCGGATCATCGCGAGCGTGCGCGTGAGCACGGTGTCTTCGTCGTCGAGCAACGCGCCCGGCTCGCTGCGCGGCACGAGCGAGCCGTCCGCGCGATAGCCGCGGTCGGCGAACACTTCCTCGATCGCGACGAGCCCCGCCTCGCGCGCTGCCGTCACGAGGCCGCTGCCCGCGAGCGCGAACACCGTCACGGACGGATCGAAGTCGTGCACCGCGGAGACGATGGCCTCGGCGATCTGCGGGTCACGCGCGGCCTGGTTGTAGAGCGCGCCGTGCGGCTTCACGTGGGCGATGCGGCCGCCTTCGGCCTGGGCGATCGCAGAGAGCGCGCCGAGCTGATACAGCACGCCCGCGTAGATTTCCTCGGGCGGCAGGTTCATCTCCTTGCGGCCGAAGTTTTCGGGGTCGTTGAAGCTCGGATGCGCGCCGATCGACACGCCTTTCTCCACGGCCCAGCGCACGCATTCGCGCATGGCGTTGGCGCCGCCCGCGTGCCAGCCGCACGCGATGTTGGCGGAGCTCACGAGGTCGAGCAGCGCCTCGTCGGAGCCGCAGCCTTCGCCGAGATCGGCATTCAGATCGATGGTGGTCATGATGTGTTCCTCTTGCTGCTCGTCTTACCTGGTGGTGCCTGAAAATCACGCGCTCGCGGCCGCGTTTGCGCGGCGGCTCGCAAGGCGTTCGTCGTGCATGGCGATCGCGGTGTCGATCTGCCGCAAATACGCCCGTTCCTCTTCCAGCGCCGCGCGCGCGGCGGCCGGCGTCGCTTCCACGAAACGCACGCCCCCGGTCAGCCGCACCTGGGCGAGCTTCCACCAGTCGGCGCGAATCACGGAGCCGATCTTCGGGTAGCCGCCCGTGGTCTGCGCGTCGGCCATCAGCACGATCGGCTGGCCGCTCGGCGGCACCTGGATCGTGCCGGGCAGCACGGCGTGCGAGAGCAGGTCCGCGCCGTTCGCGCGCGCGAGCGGCGTGCCCGTGAGCCGAAAGCCCATGCGGTTGCTGTTGGGCGTGATCTGCCATTCATCGGACCAGAGCGCGCGCTGCGCCTCCGGTGTGAAGCTGTCGTATTCGGGGCCGCGCAGCACGCGCACGGGCACGGCCCAGGCCATGCCGTCCGGATGGCGTCCGCGCCGGTGATGCGGCTCGTCCGCGAGCGCGAAGTTGCACCACACGGGCGCCTTCACGCCAAAGGCCGGCGCGCCCGGGTCGAGCGCGGCGCGCTCGCGGCCCGGCGCGAACGAGGCGCCCGTGGCGAGCCGGTCGCCGTCCTTGAGCGCGCGGCCCGCGAGGCCGCCGAAGCCCGCCGCGAGGTCGGTGCTGCGCGAGCCGAGCATGGGCAGCACGTCGACGCCGCCGGCCACGCACACATAGGCGCGCATGCCGCGCTTCGCGCCGTTCAGCACGAGTTCCTCGCCGGCGGCCACGGGCAGGCTCCACCACGACCAGACCGGGCGGCCGCCGAGCGTCGCGCCGAAGTCGGTGCCGGTAATGGCGACGCGCGTGGCGCGCGCGAAGCGCAGCGCGACGGGGCCGAAGGTGATTTCCACGCCGGCGGCGTCGGGCCGGTTGCCGACGAGGCGGTTGCCCACTTCGAGCGCGAGCGTATCGAGCGCGCCGCCGGTGGCGACGCCCAGATGCCGGTAGCCGGGGCGGCCGAGATCCTGGACCGTGGTGAGCAGGCCCGCGCGCAGTACTTCGATCATGCGTGGAGCTCCGCGATGGTGAAACGCACGCGGTCGCCCGGCATGAGCAGCGAAGGCGGATTGCGCGAAGGGTCGAACAGCTTCACGGCGGTGCGGCCGATCAGCTGCCAGCCGCCTGGCGAAGCGGCCGGATAGATGCCCGTCTGCTCGCCGCCGATGCCCACCGACCCGGCCGGGACGGCAAGGCGCGGCTCGCGGCGGCGCGGCGTGTGCAGCGCGGGTTCGAGACCGCCGAGATAGGCGAAGCCGGGCTGAAAGCCGAGGAAGAACACCGTATAGACGCCCGCGGCATGGCGCGCGGCGACGTCGGCGGCGGCGAACGCGCAGTGCTGCGCGACCGCTTCGAGATCGGGGCCGTGTTCGCCGCCGTAGACCACGGGTATCTCGACTTCGCGGCCTGCCGCGCTCGCGTCTTCTGCCTCGCGCCATGCGTCGCGCAGCGCACCCGCGAGCGCCGCGGCGTCGGCCGAGAGCGGATCGAAGGTGATCGTCAGGTTGTTCATGCCGGGCACCACTTCGCGCACCGGCGCCCAGCCGCGCACGAGCGCGGCGACGGCCCAGACGCGGCGCTGGACCTCGAGCGTGGCGGGCGGCGGCGCTTCGCAGACGAGCGCTTCGTCACCGAGAGGAAAAATGCGAGGGTCAGAATTCGGCATGTTGGATCGATCAGGGGACGGTTCGACCGGTCAAAAATTAACGCACGGGGATGCACAGGCGGGGCCGGTGTCGTTCCTTTCTAGCGTACATTGTCGATAAATTATCTACAAATTATCAATAAGCGTTTTCGCCAGGCGCACGGCAAACGCGCTGCAATTACACTCACGCCACGCCGCTTTGCCTTTTCGAACACCGACTACCGGGTTATCTGCCATGTCGCGCCAGCCGACCAAGATCGTTTCGTCCGAACATCTCGTCTCCGAGACGAGCGCCGAGCTTTCCGAGTTCGAGTACGCGCTCATCATGGCGAGCAACGCGTTCAACCGCTGGATGGTGCGCTGCATGTCGGCGGCGGGCGTGAAGGACATGACGCCGATCGAGGTGTCGCTGCTCCATCACGTCGGCCATCGCGAGCGGCGCAAGAAGCTCGCGGATATCTGCTTCGTGCTCAACATCGAGGACACGCACGTGGCCACGTATGCGTTGAAGAAGCTTGTCTCCAGAGGGTATGTAAAAAGCGAAAAGACCGGCAAGGAAGTCTTCTTTTCGGTCACGCCGGAAGGCCAGACGCTGTGCCTGCGCTATCGCGACGTGCGCGAGAGCTGCCTCATCGCGACGCTCAAGGAGAGCGGCCTCACGAACCAGCAGATCGGCGACGCCGCGCAACTCATGCGCAATGCGTCGGGGCTCTATGACACGGCCGCGCGCGCGGCGGCCTCGCTCTGAGCGATCAAGGCGCGTTCAGCGTTCAGCGCTCACGCGAACGTTGGCAAAGATGCGTGGCGGCTTCGGTCACGACGGCGTCGAGCGGCAGGTCGTGCGCCTCGCGCGCGAGCACGCCGTCGTCGATGCGGCAGGCTTCATACGCAATGCCAACCGTGACGGGCAACGCAACGCCCGGCCAGGCGGCCAGCGTGCGGTCGTAGTAGCCGCCGCCGTAACCGAGACGATAGCCGTCGCGATCGAAACCCACGCAGGGTACGAGGAGAAGATCGGGCACGATCACTTCCTGTGACTGCGGCTCGAGGATCCCGTGATGGCCCTCGCGCATCGGTGCGTCGGGCGTCCAGGCGTGAAAGACGAGCGGCGTGTGGCGCTCGGGAATGGCGGGCAGGGCGGCGCGGCGTGACGCATCGGCGGCGAGCCAGGCGGTGATCCAGGCGCGCGCATCGAACTCGCCGCGCAAGGGCCAGTAGAACCCGATCGAACGCGGCGAAAATTGCGCGACGAGCGCATCGAGACGGGCCGCGAGTGCCGCACCGATTGCCACGTCGGAAGCCGCTTCAATTCGCCGAGGAAGCAGCCTTGCACGCCAGTCCTTTTTGGATTCCGTGTGAGGGTTGCGTGCTATGCTTGGGTTCACCTCGCGCTCCAGAAATAACGATGTCCAAACGCCTTGTCCGAGTATATCGCGTGGTCGGTCTCGCACTGACTGCCGCGGCACTCGTAGCATGCAGCACGGCGGACGCCGTGCGCCCCGTCGCACTGCCCCCAGGCGCAGTCCTTACGAACGACGATCAGACTTTCATCCAGCTTCGCGAAGCCGCGCGCAACAACGATCCGGCGCGCGCCGCACAACTCGCTGCGATGATTCCCGATTACCCGGCGCCGTCGTACCTCGAATACTTCCAGCTCAAGCCGCAGCTGTTCGATTCGCAAGGCCACGCGCGCATCGACGCGCCCGATGCGCCGGTGCTGTCGTTCCTGCAGCGCTACGACGGCCAGGCGATCGCCGACCGCATGCGCAACGACTATCTGACCGTGCTCGGCGCGCGCCACGACTGGGCGAACTTCGACCAGCAATATTCGCGCTTCGTGCTCAACGACGACACGCAGGTGAAGTGCTACGCGCTGGAGTCGCGCGCGGCGCGCGGCGAGAACGTCACGAACGACGCGCGTGCGCTGCTCGTCGAGCCGCGTTATTACGGCGACGGCTGCGTCGACCTCATCACCGCGCTTGCCATCAAAGGCCAGTTCTCGAGCGACGACGTGTGGCAGCAGATCCGCCTCGCCTACGAGCAGAACCAGACCTCGACCGGCGCCAGGCTGCTCGACGGCCTTTCGCAGCGTCCCGACCCGACCGCGTTCAGCCAGGCCGTGAGCACGCCGCCGCTCACGCTCGCGCAAGGCGTTACCGGCGATCCGCAGTCGCATCAGCTCGCACTGCTGGCCGTCACCGTGATGGCGCGCAACGACCCGGCCATGGCCGCGGCCACGTTCGCCACCGTCGCGCCGCAGCTCACGTCGCCGGAGCGGGCGATCGGCTGGGGCACGATCGGCTATCAGGGCGCGTTGAAGCGTCTGCCGGCCGCGCTCGACTGGTACCGTCTCTCGGCCAACGCGCCGCTCTCGAGCCCGGCTTACGAATGGCGTACGCGCGCCGCGCTGCTGGGCGGCGACTGGACCATGGTGCGCTGGTCGATCGAACAGATGCCGGCCGCACTGCGCGCGCAGCCGTCGTGGGTCTACTGGCACGCACGCGCGCTCAAGCAGGCCGGCGAAACGGGGCAGGCGAACCAGGAGTTCGCGACGATCTCGCAGGGCTATAACTTCTACGGCCAGCTCGCCACCGAAGAACTCGGCCAGAAGATCACCATCCCGCCGAAGACCACGGTCAGCGACGCCGACATCGCCCAGGTTGCGCAAACGCCGGGCTTCGCGCTCGCGCAGCGCTTCTACGCGCTGAACCTGCGGCTCGAAGGCAATCGCGAATGGAACTGGCCGCTGCGCGGCATGAGCGACCGGCAGCTGCTCGCCGTCGCCGAATACGCGAAGCGCATCCAGCTGCTCGACCGCACCGTTAACACGGCCGACCGCACGCAAACGGAGCACGACTTCTCGCTGCGCTATCTCGCGCCGTTCCGCGACGTCGTGGAACGCGACGCGCAGACCAACGGCCTCGACGTCGAATGGGCCTACGGCCTGATTCGCCAGGAATCGCGTTTCATTCTCAATGCGAAGTCGGGCGTGGGCGCGAGCGGCCTCATGCAGATCATGCCGGCCACGGCGCAGATGGTGGCGAAGAAGATCGGCCTCGGGCCCCTGTCGCGCGACCAGCTCAACGATCTCGACACCAACATCCTGCTCGGGACGAACTATTTGTCGATGATCTACAATCAGTTCGACGGCTCCGCCGTGCTCGCGACCGCGGGCTACAACGCCGGGCCGGGCCGCCCGCGCGCATGGCGCCAGACGTTGCAGGGCGGCGTCGAGGGCGCCATCTTCGCGGAAACCATTCCGTTCCAGGAAACCCGCGATTACGTGAAAAACGTGTTGTCGAACACGGTCTACTATGCGGCGCTGTTCGAGGGCCGTCCGCAATCGCTGAAGGCGCGTCTCGGCTATATCTCGCCGTAAGCGCCGGGCCGTTTGGCCGCGCCGCTTCCCTTCATACGGAATCGCGCGCGGCATGACGGCACGCCGCGTGCTCCGTCTTCTGACTGGCGCGCTGCGGGACGAACCGGACCTCGTACGCGGCGGCGCCGTCTGCCCGAGGAGGTCGAAGATGCGACATCAAGCCATTGCGGTCATCGGCGGTTCGGGATTCATCGGCAGCCATCTCGTCAACGCGCTCGTCGAGGCGGGCAAGGACGTGCGCGTCGCCACCCGCCGCCGCTACAACGCCCGCCATCTCACCCTGCTGCCCGTCGACGTGATCGAGGCCGATGTGTCCGATCCGGTCGCGCTCGCAGCGTTCGTCGAAAATGCGGACGCGGTCATCAATCTCGTCGGCACGCTCAACGGCGGGCGCGGCGATCCCTACGGCCCGGGCTTCGCGAAGCTGCACGTCGACTTGCCCACGAAGATCGTCGCCGCCTGCGAAGGCAAGGGCGTGCATCGCCTGATCCACATCAGCGCCATCGGCGCCGACCCGCGTGGGCCGAGCATGTACCTGCGCTCGAAGGGCGACGGCGAGAAAGCCGTGCACGCGGCCACGGCGCTAGCCACGACCATCTTCCGGCCTTCCGTCGTGTTCGGTCCCGAGGACACCTTCCTCAACCGTTTCGCGCTCCTGCAGCGGCTCTTTCCGATGATCCCGCTCGCCATGCCCGACGCGAAGTTCCAGCCGGTGTTCGTGGGCGACGTGTCGAAGGCGATCGTCAACGTGCTCGATCTCGACGCCGCGAGCGGGCACACTTACGAGCTCGGCGGCCCGACGGTCTACACGCTCGAACAGCTGCTGCAGTATTGCGGCGAAGTGGTGGGCCGGCACGCGCGCATCGTGCGGCTGCCCGACGCGTTCGGGCGCCTGCAGGCGCTCTCGTTCGAGATGGCGCCGGGCGTGCCGGTGCTCACGCGCGATAATCTCGATTCGATGAAGGTGGACAGCGTGCTGACCGGGCCGCTCGCCCCCGAGCTCGATATCGAGCCCGCGAGCATCGAGACGATCGCGCCGCTCTATCTCGCCGACGCCTCGCTGCGTTCGCGGCTGAACATCTTTCGCGCCAGTGCCGGCCGATAGTCCAAAGCGGACGATCAGCCGGCGCTCTTTCAACTCACAACGGTCATTGGAACAATGAAGCTCGTAATCGGAGACAAGAACTATTCGTCGTGGTCGATGCGTCCGTGGGTGCTGCTCAAGCACTTCGGCGTGGCGTTCGAGGAGGTGCTGATCGAGCTCGACGAGCCGGCCACCAAGTCCTCGATCCTGGCGTTCTCGGCCTCGGGCAAGGTGCCGTGCCTCGTTGGCGACGACGGCTTCGCCGTGTGGGATTCGCTCGCGATTGCCGAGACGCTCGCCGAGCGCTTCCCGCAGCACGCGCTGTGGCCGCGCGACGCGAACGCGCGCGCCCGCGCGCGCAGCGTGAGCGCGGAGATGCATGCGGGCTTCGGCGAAGTGCGCAACCACATGCCGATGAACATCCGCAAGGTGAAGCCGGGCGCCGGCGCGACGCCTGGCGCGCTCGCCGACGTCGCGCGCATCGACGCGCTCTGGCGCGAGTGCCTCGCCGCGAGCGGCGGGCCGTTCCTGTTCGGCGAATTCAGCATCGCCGACGCGATGTACGCGCCGGTCGTCATGCGCTTCAACAGCTACCAGCCGAAGCTCTCGCCCGAAGCGGCGGCGTACGCGCAGCGCGTGAGCGCCCTGCCCGCGGTGGCCGAGTGGGTCGAGGCGGCGCGCCGCGAAACGCACATCGTCCAGGACGACGAACGCGACGACGAATGAAGATCTATGTCGTAGGCGGCGCGATCCGCGACGAGATGCTCGGGCTGCCCGTGCGCGACCGCGACTATGTCGTGGTGGGCGCGACGCCCGAGCAGATGGCCGCGCAGGGTTATCGTCCGGTGGGCAAGGACTTTCCGGTCTTTCTGCATCCCGAAACGCATGCGGAGTACGCGCTCGCGCGCACCGAGCGCAAGACGGCGGCGGGTTATCACGGCTTCCAGTTCTTCTACGCGCCCGACGTGACGCTCGAGGAAGACCTCGCACGGCGCGATCTCACCATTAACGCGATGGCGCAGGAAATGCAGCCGGGCGGCGTGCTCACGGGGGAAGTCGTCGATCCGTTCGGCGGCGCGCGCGATCTCGAAGCGCGCGTGTTTCGCCACGTGAGCGACGCGTTTCTCGAAGACCCCGTACGCATTCTGCGTATCGCGCGCTTTGCCGCGCGTTTCGCCGATTTCACCGTCGCGCCCGAAACGCTCGAACTCATGCGCGAGATGGTTGCTTCGGGCGAAGTCGATTCACTCGTGCCCGAGCGCGTGTGGCAGGAAATCTCCCGCGGTCTCATGGAAGCGAAGCCGTCGCGCATGTTCGAGGTGCTGCGCGATTGCGGCGCGCTCGCGCGCGTGCTGCCCGAGGTCGACGTGCTGTGGGGCGTACCGCAGCGCGCGGACTATCACCCGGAAGTCGATACGGGCGTGCACGTGATGATGGTGATCGACCATGCGGCCGCGCAGGGCTACACGCTGCCGGTGCGCTTCGCGGCACTCATGCACGATCTCGGCAAGGGCACGACGCCGGAGGACGTGCTGCCGCGTCACATCGGCCACGAAGGACGCAGCGTCGATCTGCTCAAGCCGCTGTGCGACCGTCTGCGCGTGCCCAACGACTGCCGCGAGCTGGCGGTGCTGGTCGCGCGCGAGCACGGCAACGTCCATCGCGTGATGGAGATGGGCGCGGCGGCGCTCGTGCGCATGCTCGAACGCTGCGACGCGCTGCGCAAACCCGCGCGTTTCGCCGAGGCGTTGCAGGCCTGCGAGGCCGATTTGCGCGGGCGGCTGAACTGGGAGAACGCGCCGTATCCGCAGGCGGAGCGTCTGCGTGTGGCGCTCGTGGCCGCGCGCGGCGTGGATGCGGGGGCGATTGCGCGCTCGATCGAACGCGGCGGCGCCGAGAAAATCAAGGAAGCGGTGCACGAGGCGCGCGTGGCGGCGGTGGAAGCCGCGCTCGCTACGGCTTGATCAGTCGAGCGCGCGTTCAGAGCACGCGCACGAGAAACGAAAGCGCCATCGAAAGCACGAGCGTCGACATGAACGGCAGCGGATACTCGCGGCCGAAAATGCGCAGCGTGATGTCGCCGGGCAGGCGCCCGATGCCGAGCTTTTTGAGCCACGGCTGGGCGCTCGAGAGAATCGCCACGGCGATGAAGGTGGTGAGAAACCAGCGGATCATGGTCGCGTGGCGTGAGCGTCAGAGTGTGTGGCTGCGGTCGCCGCGCGCGAACGCCGCGATGGTCTCGCCGATGCCGCGCGAAAACGCGATCACCTTGAACAGCTCGCCCATCTCGCTTTCCGAAACGAGTTTCTGCACCGCGTTCGCGGCGGGCAGAAAGCGCTGCGCGTCGCGCGGATCGATTTCGCCCAGCACCTCGGTGATGCCCGCGTTCATCAGGAAGCGCGCCTGCGTGGTGTAGCCGAGCAGGTCCGCGCCCGCTTCGACGCCCGCTTCGGCAATGCCCGTGAATTCCACGTGCGCGGTGATGTCCTGCAAACCGGGATAGAGGAACGGGTCGCCATGCGCGCGATGCCGGTAGTGGCACATCAGCGTGCCTTGCGCGCGCTGCGCATGGTAGTACTCGTGGCGCGGAAAGCCATAGTCGATGAAGAACGCCGCGCCGCGCTGGAGCATCGCGCAAACCGTGCGCGTGAACGCGAGTGCGGCTTCGTGCGTTTCGGTCACGTAGTCTTCGCTGCCTTCCACGCCCGCGAGCGCGCTTGCGGGCCAGTTGGCGTCGCGCCCCGAGTTCGCCGGCTGATCGGAAAAGACGAAGGCGCCTTCGGCGTTTGCGCTCACGCCGCGCTCGTGCCAGACGGCGTCCTTGCGCGAGAACAGGCGCACCGGCATGGCGTCGAGCACCTCGTTGCCGATCACGACGCCTTCGAACTGCGCGGGCAGCGCATCGAGCCACGTCACGCGATTGAGGAGTGCCGGCGCGAGCTGCGCGATGGTCTTGCGCTGGCGCTCGCGCAGTTCGCCCGACAGATCGACGATGGCGTAGGCGTCGAACGCCACGCCGGCGGCGTCGAGTGCGAGCATCACGCCCGCCGCGAGGCGGCCCGTGCCCGCACCGAACTCCATCAGGCGGTGCGTGCCGCTGGCGGCGAGCGCTTCGCCCACGGCGCGCGCGAGCGTCGCGGCAAACAGCGGCGAAAGCTCGGGCGCGGTCACAAAGTCGCTGCCGTCGTCGGCGAACAGGCCGAACTTGCGTGCTCCGCCCCCGTAGTAGCCGAGTCCCGGCGCGTAAAGTGCGCGTTCCATGTAGCGGTCGAACGGCAGCCACCCGCCCGCTGCGGCGATCTCGGCGCGCAACGTGGCCGCGAGCGCCTCGGACTGCGCGAGCGCGATCGGCTCGGGAACAGGTAAACTATCGGGTTCGTGAGCTTTCGGATTCATCCCGGCATTGTAAATGAGCGCAACTCCCGGCATCCGCCCGGCTGACGCCGACATGAGCGCATCCGGCGAAGGATCGCGCCCCGATTCTGACGTAAAGGCGCCCGTCGTGCTGGTGACGGGCGGAGCACGCCGCATTGGCCGCGAGTTCTCGCTCGGCTTTGCGGTGCGCGGCTGGGACGTCGCCGTCCATTACGGCGAGTCGCGCGAAGCCGCCGACGAAGTCGTCGCGCAGATCGCCGCGCTGGGCCGCCGGGCCGTGGCGCTGCATGCCGACCTCGGCGACGAAGCCCAGGTGGCGCGGCTCGTGCCGGACTGCACAGCGGCGCTCGGCCGTCCCGCGTGCGTGCTCAACAATGCCTCGCGCTTCGACGAGGACACGGCGCAGGATGTGGGTTACACGAAGCTGCTGCAACTCATGGCGATCAACGTGGGCGCGCCGCTCGTGCTCGCGCGCACGCTGTACGAGGCAACGCCCGAGGCGGCGGCGGACGACGAGACGCTGCGCACGTGCGTGATCAATGTGCTCGACCAGAAGCTGTACAACATGAATCCCGACTATCTGTCGTACACGCTGACGAAGGCCGCGCTGCAGAACGCCACCGTCGCGCTCGCCCAGGCGCTCGCGCCGAAGGTGCGCGTGGTGGGGCTCGCGCCCGGCCTCACGCTGCAGTCGGGCGACCAGACGCCGGCGAGCTTCGCCGCCGCGCACCAGGTCACGCCGCTCAAGCGCGCGTCGCGGCCCGCCGATCTCGTGGAAGCCGCGCTGTATCTGGCGCGGGCAACCGGCGTGACCGGCACGACGCTCGTCGTGGACGGCGGCCAGCACCTCGTCCCGCTGCCGCGCGACGTGATGTTTTTGACGGGCGGCTGACGCCCGAACGTGGGTTGCAACAAGATTTGCAACTAAATGCATAGCCCGCTGCGCGCAGAACTGCGAGCGAGCGGTGCTGACGAAGACAAAGGAACGCAAGCCGCCGCGCACGAGCGGTTTTGCAGACCGGCTGAACGACCCGCCGGGCGCGCCGCGCCGGCATACGTGCGAGAGAACGCACGCTTTTATCGACTGGAACCCGTATGTCCACCGTATTGCTTCACCCCCGGCTCGCCGACTGCCGCCGGCTTTTCCTGCGCGACTACGAAGTGCACATCAACATCGGCGTGCATGACTTTGAGAAGCGCGGCGAACAGCGCGTCGTCATCAATGTCGACCTGTTCGTGCCGCTTGCTTCGACCACGCCGCAAGAGGACAAGCTGCGCGAAGTCGTGGACTACGACTTCATGCGCTCGACCGTTGCCGAACGCGTGGGCAAGGGCCATATCCATCTGCAGGAGACGCTCTGCGACGATCTCGCCGCGGCGCTGCTGTCGCACGAACTCGTGCGCGCAGTGCGCGTCTCGACCGAGAAGCCCGACGTTTATCCGGACTGCGACGCGGTGGGCGTCGAGGTCTTTCGCATCAAAGAGGACTGATTCATGAACGCCCCCGAAACGCTACCCGTTGGCGAGGACGCCGCGACCGAAGAAACGGGCCGCCAGGCGCTCACGCGCCGCGAGCAGAAGGAAGCCTACGAGAACAACAAGCTGTTCAAGCGCATCGTGCGTCAGGTCGGCCAGGCGATCGGCGACTACAACATGATCGAGAACGGCGACAAGGTCATGGTCTGCCTGTCGGGCGGCAAGGACAGCTACGCGATGCTCGACGTGCTGCTGCGCCTGCGCGAGCGCGCGCCGATCGACTTCGACATCGTGGCCGTGAACCTCGACCAGAAGCAGCCGGGCTTTCCGGAGCACGTGCTGCCGGAATATCTCGACAAGGTAGGCGTGCCGTACCACATCGAGAACCAGGACACGTACAGCATCGTCAAGCGTCTCGTGCCTGAAGGCAAGACGACCTGCTCGCTGTGTTCGCGCCTGCGCCGCGGCATTCTGTACCGCGTGGCGGGCGAACTGGGGGCGACCAAGATCGCGCTCGGCCATCATCGCGACGACATTCTGCAGACGCTGCTGCTGAACCTGTTCTACGGCGGCAAGCTCAAGGGCATGCCGCCCAAGCTGCAGTCGGACGACGGCAAGAATGTCGTGATCCGGCCGCTTGCCTACGTGAAGGAAACCGATCTCGAGAAGTACGCGGTGCTGCGCGAATTCCCGATCATTCCGTGCAACCTGTGCGGCAGCCAGCCGAACCTGAAGCGCGCGGAGATGAAGGCGCTGATCCGCGAGTGGGACAAGCGCTTCCCGGGCCGCGTCGAGAACATGTTCAACGCGCTCGGCAACGTCGTGCCGTCGCACCTCATGGACGCGAACCTGTTCAACTTCGCGGACCTGCGCGCGACGGGCGTGGCCGATCCGGCGGGCGACATCGCGTTCGACGAAGAGCCGTGTTCCACCGACCCCACGCCTGCGGAAGGCACGGCCATCAAGTTCACGCCGTTCGACGATCTTTGAACCGTCCTTTCAGTCGTCCCCGCGGTTCGATTCAAACGCTCCGACCCCGCATCGGAGCGTTTTTTATGTCTGGCTGCCGATCCGACGAAAAGCAGTTGTAAAACAATGTTTTTCGGGGCATGAGAGCCCGGCCGGCCGGCGTGTCGGGGATATCCCGCATGCTAAAATCAGCCGCTTCATTCCTCATCCAGTCACTGATGCAATGAACATCGTGATCCTCGCGGCAGGCATGGGCAAACGCATGCACTCCGCGCTGCCGAAAGTGCTCCACCCGCTCGCCGGCAAGCCGCTCCTCTCGCACGTCATCGATACTGCCCGCACGCTGTCGCCCACCCGGCTCGTCGTCGTGGCCGGCCATGGCGGCGAAGCCGTGCGCGAAGCCGTCGGCGCACCCGATGTCCAGTTCGCGCTGCAGGCGCAGCAGCTCGGCACGGGCCACGCGCTCGCGCAGGCGCTGCCGCTGCTCGACGCCAACGTGCCCACGCTCGTGCTCTACGGCGACGTGCCGCTCACGCGCGCTTCCACGCTCAGGCGTCTCGTCGAGACCGCTGGCGAGAACGGCTACGGCATCCTGACCGTCACGCTCGACGACCCGACCGGTTACGGCCGCATCGTGCGCGACGCGGCGGGCAAGGTCGAGCGCATCGTCGAGCAGAAGGACGCGAACGAAGCGCAGCGCAAGATCGCCGAGATCAACACGGGCATCGTCGTGACGCCGACCGCGCCGCTCGCGGGCTGGCTCGCCGCGCTGAAGAACGACAACGCGCAGGGCGAGTACTACCTCACCGACGTGGTGGAAGCCGCGATCGCCGCCGGTCATCCGGCCGTGACCGCGCAGCCCGATGACGAATGGGAAACGCTCGGCGTGAACAGCAAGCAGCAGCTCGCCGAACTCGAGCGCGTGCATCAGCGCACGGTGGCCGAAGCGCTGCTCGTCGCGGGCGTGACGCTCGCGGACCCGGCGCGCATCGACGTGCGCGGCTCGCTCACCTGCGGGCGCGACGTGTTCATCGACGTGAACTGCGTATTCGAAGGCGAGGTGACGCTGGCGGACAACGTGAGCGTGGGCCCGAACTGCGTGATTCGCAGCGCGTCGATCGGCGCGGGTACGCGTGTGGACGCCTACACGCATATCGAAAACGCGACGGTCGGCGCGAACGCGGTGCTTGGGCCTTACGCGCGTCTGCGTCCCGGCGCGAAGCTCGCCGATGAAGTTCACGTGGGCAACTTCGTCGAGGTGAAGAACGCGAACATCGGCGTGGGCTCGAAGGCGAATCACCTGAGCTACGTGGGCGATGCGGATGTCGGCGCGGGCGTGAACATCGGCGCGGGCACCATCACCTGCAATTACGACGGCGCGAACAAGCACCGCACGATCATCGAGGACAACGTGTTCGTGGGTTCGGATACGCAACTCGTCGCGCCCGTGCGCGTGGGCCGCGGCGTAACGATCGCGGCGGGCACGACGGTGTGGAAGGACGTGCCGGAAGCCACGCTCGTGCTCAACGAAAAAACGCAGATCGCCAAAACCGGCTACGTTCGGCCGGTGAAGAAAAAGAACTGAACGGTTGAATTGCGGGCGCCGCCTGTCGCGCGACAAGCGCGCGGCGCCCACGCCTCTCATTGCAAAGGATCGAATCCATGTGCGGCATCGTCGGCGCGGTAGCGCAACGTAACATCGTTCCCGTCCTGATCGAAGGACTGCGGCGGCTCGAATATCGCGGCTACGACTCGTGCGGCGTGGCCGTCGTGACGGCCGACGGCCCGCAGCGCGTGCGCAGCGTGGCGCGCGTGGCCGAACTCGACGAGCAGGTGCGCGAGGCGCACTTCGAAGGCGTGACCGGCATCGCGCATACGCGCTGGGCCACGCACGGCGCGCCCACGGTGAACAACGCGCACCCGATCTTCTCGCGCGACACGCTCGCGATCGTGCACAACGGCATCATCGAGAACTACGAGTCGCTGCGTGAAATGCTGCGCGCGAAGGGCTACGAATTCGTTTCGCAGACCGACACCGAAGTCATCGCGCATCTGGTCCACAGCCTGTATCAGGGCGACCTGTTCGCCGCCGTGCGCGCGGCCGTGCAGCAGCTCGCGGGCGCGTATGCGATCGGCGTGGTGCACAAGAGCCAGCCGCATACGGTGGTCGGCGCGCGCGCCGGTTCGCCGCTCGTGGTGGGCTATGGCAAGGGTGAGAATTTCATCGCGTCGGACGGGCTCGCCATCGCGGGCAGCGCCGAGCACATCAGCTATCTGGAAGAGGGCGATGTGTGCGAGATCACGCTGGAAGGCGTGCGCATCGCCGATCGCGCCGGCAATATCGTGACGCGTGAAGTGCGCGACGTGCAGGCCTATGGCGCGTACGGCGGCGCGGTCGATCTCGGCCCGTATCGCCACTACATGCAGAAGGAAATCTTCGAGCAGCCGCGTGCGATCTCCGACACGATTCCGGCCACCGACGCCTTCACGCCCGACCTCTTCGGCGAGAACGCGGGCGAGGTGTTCAAGGGCATCGACAGCATCCTGATTCTCGCGTGCGGCACGAGCTACTACGCGGGCCTCACGGCGAAGTACTGGCTCGAGTCGGTGGCGAAGATCCGCACCGATGTCGAGATCGCGAGCGAATACCGCTATCGCGAGTCGGTGCCGAATCCGCGCGCGCTCGTCGTGACGATCTCGCAGTCGGGCGAAACCGCCGACACGCTCGCCGCGCTCAAGCACGCGCAGTCGCTCGGCATGGCGCACACGCTCGCGGTGTGCAACGTGGCGACGAGCGCGATGGTGCGGCTCACCGCGCTCAAGTTCCTCACGCACGCGGGGCGCGAGATCGGCGTGGCGTCGACGAAGGCGTTCACCACGCAGCTCGTCGGCCTCTTCATTCTCGCCGTCACCCTCGGCAAGCTGCGCGGCCATGTGAACGCCGAACAGGAAACCGCCTACCTGAAACTGCTGCGCCACCTGCCGGCCGCGCTCAACGGCGTGCTCGCGCTGGAGCCGCAGATCATCGCGTGGTCCGAAGAGTTCGCGCGCAAGGAAAATGCGTTGTTCCTCGGGCGCGGGCTGCATTACCCGATCGCGCTCGAAGGCGCGCTCAAGCTCAAGGAAATCTCGTACATCCACGCCGAGGCGTATCCGGCCGGCGAGCTCAAGCACGGGCCGCTCGCGCTCGTGACCGAGGCGATGCCCGTGGTGACGGTCGCGCCCAACGACGCGCTGCTCGAGAAGCTCAAGTCGAACATGCAGGAAGTGCGCGCGCGCGGCGGCCAGCTGTACGTGTTCGCCGATGCCGATACGCACATCACGAGCGAAGACGGCATCCACGTGATCCGCATGCCGGAACACTACGGGCTGCTGTCGCCGATCCTGCACGTCGTGCCGCTGCAACTGCTCGCGTATCACACGGCGTGCGTGCGCGGCACCGATGTGGACAAGCCGCGTAACCTCGCGAAGTCGGTGACGGTGGAGTGAGGTCGTTCGCGCGCTGATCGCGCGCGCCGGTTGAAAAAGGGGATGCCATTGCGGCATCCCTTTTTTATTGGGCCAGTCTATTGGGTCGATCGCAGCAGGAGGTGCTCAGAGGCCGCTCAGGCGGCTGTCGCGGCTCAGTGCGTGGGCTGGGGTGGCCAGACGCGCTGCGGCGCCTCTGGGGGCGCGTAACGCGCTCGTCTGGACCGTGCGCCTGTCCGCCATGGCGAACCTCTGCCGAAACGCCGCTGGACGGTCATAATGTCGCCGTTCGATCAAGGAGACGAAAGTGGCAAACGTGGCGCAATCCCGGCAACCGGGGCAGTCCGGCAGACTCCCCCGCCTGTTCGTGTTTTCCGGTGCGGGGCTGTCTGCGGAAAGCGGCATTTCGACGTTCCGCACTGGCGACGGCATCTGGTCCCACGCGAGCATCGACGAGGTCTGCAATTACCTCACGTGGCGCCGCAACCGGCCCGCGGTGTTCCGTTTCTACAACCAGCGCATCGCCGAATGCGGCGACGCGCGCCCGAACGCCGCCCACGAACGGCTCGCGAAATGGCAGGACGCCTGGGGCACGGAGCGCGTGCATCTCGTCACGCAGAACATCGACGACATGCTCGAGCAGGCCGGCGCGCGCCAGGTGACGCATCTGCACGGCGACATGATTTCGCTGCTGTGCACCGACTGCGACTATCGGTTTCCCGTGTCCGGCCGCGCGCTCGATCCGCAGGCGGCCTGTCCGTCGTGTGGGCAGGTGGAGGGCGTGAAGCCCGGCGTGGTGTTCTTCAACGAGGCCGCGCCCGAGTACGAGACGCTCTGGCGCATTCAGGGCGACATGACGCCGGACGATCTCTTCATCGCCGTGGGGACGGCGTTCGAAGTGATCCCGCCCGAGCGGCTTCTGCCGCCTGCGCGTTGCGGGCATCACGCGCGCAATTTCCTCGTCGATCCGGCGCCACGGCGCACGGAATGCTTCGGCGTCGTCGAGGCCAAGCCCGCGACCATCGGTTTGCTCGATCTCGAGCCGACGATTGAGCGGATGATGACGGGCGACTAGCCCCCACGCTGTTCCTCACGCGATGCATTGAGCAAGGGCGTGCCTCCTCGGGAGGCACGCCCTTTTTTATTGCGCCTGCATGCGACACTGGCTTTTTCCTGATCCAGTCGTTGCCGTCATGAATATTGCGAAGCAGATCGTCGGTTATCTGAAGTCGCGCTCGCTCGTGCTCGTGAGCGTCGAAACCGGCACGGCGGGTGCGATCGGCGCGATGCTGGCCGACCAGCGCGGAGCGTCGGGTTGTCTCGATCTCGGTTGCGTGGCGCATTCGCAAGCCGCGCTTGCGGCGCTGCCTGGCGTGAGCGCGCAGACGATCGAGCACAACGGCCTCGTTAGCGAAGCCTTGGCGCGTGAAGCCGCCGAAGGCGCGCTTGCGCGCAGCGCGGGACGCGCGAGCGTGGCGCTGGCGAGCATCGGCTGGTTCGCCGACGAAGACGAGGAGTCCTGCGCCGTCGTGACGCATTGCCTGGCATGGGCGTGCATCGAACGCGGCCGCGTGCATAGCGTGGGCGAGACGGTGTGCTTTTCCGGCAGGAAAAGCGAGATCCGCAGATCGATCGCGCGACGCGCGTTGCTCGGCTTGCCGCGATTCGTCGACGGGGTTCTCACGCGCGATTAAAACCAGAGTGGAATGACTCTGCGCGAATGCGCAGCACGCGAGCGCAGCGAGCGTCGCGATTTTCCCCATAGTCTTTTCAGTATTTATATTTATAAGTAGTAGCAGTTAACAAGTCCTGGCATTAACTGTGGACAACACGAAAATTGCCTGACGGCTCATACCGATGCAAAACGGATAGCCATGCGGACAAAGCTTGTACGCGTGGCGAGCGGCTGGGATAACTTTTCAGGCCGCAACGCCAGGCGCGTGGTTATCAAGAAGTGGTCCACAGGTCGTTCGCCAGGTCGTCCCCAGGTTGTCCAGAGGTGGACGTGGATAACCTGGTTCGGCGCGGCGCAATCCAGCGTTATCCACACGAAAAAAAATGGCGTCGCTCGAGAGCGACGCCATTTATCGAAACAGTGCGGAGCGCGATATCAACGCCGGGAAATCATGGCGCGTTTTTACGCCGTTTCGGCAGGTTGCGCAGCGGCGCGCTGCTTCGCGAGCATGCGCGCTTGCCAGGCCGGCAGCAGTTGGCAGGCGAGCAGGCCGGCGAGCATGAGCGCGCAGCCCACGAGTGCGCGCGGCGTGAGCGTTTCGCCGAGTGCGGCCCAGCCCGCGAGCGCGGCGAACACGCCTTCCATGCTGAAGATCACGGCGGCGTGCGCGGGCGCGGCGTCGCGCTGCGCGACGACCTGCAGCGTATAACCGATGCCCACCGAGAGCGCGCCGCCATAGAGGATGGTGGGCGCGGCGCGCACGATGTCGGCCGCGCGCAGCGGTTCGCACGCGAGCCCGATCGCGAGGCACACCACGCCGCAGGCGACGAACTGCGCGATCGAAAGCGCGAGCGGATCGTGGCGTGGCGCGTAGTGGCCCACGAGCATGACCTGGATCGAGATCACGAGCGCGCAGCCGAGCTGATACCAGTCGCCGTACATCACCGAGAAGTGCTCGTTGATGCTGAGGAAGTAGAGCCCAACCGCAGCGAGTGCGGCGCCGAGCCATGTGCCGATGCCCGTGCGATGGCGCAGCAGCACGCCGAGCATCGGCACGATCACGACATAGAGCGAACTGATGAAGCCGGCATTGGCGATCTTCGTGTAGCCGAGCCCGATCTGCTGAAGCGAGATGGCAACGGCCAGCACGAGGCCGAGCACGGTGCCCGAGCGCAGCAGCGCGCCGTTGAACAGCGCCGGGGCCGCCGCGTTGCCGCTGTCTGCGGCGCCGCGCCGGCCGGTGTGGCGGCGTGCGAGCAGAAAGACCGAAACGACGCCGGCGCCCAGCAGGAAGCGCAGGCCGGTGAACAGGAACGGGCCGATGGCGTCGAGGCTCAGGCGCTGGGCGACGAACGCCGAGCCCCAGATCAGGGCGGCGGTCAGCATCAGCAGATTGGCGCGCAGGTGGCGGCGGGAGGCGGATTGCAAGCGGAGATCTCTTTTCGCGGGGAACGGACGCGACAGCGTTTTCGACGGTTGGCGCGCGCGGCGCGCGGTGTCCCGCCTGGTGTCCTGTTGAGCAAGGGCGCGGTGCCCAGTTTTTCGCGATTGCATCTGACTCGGGAGGTAATCTGGCCCGAATTCTTTCGGGGCAGGCCGATTCAGCGTATTACGTGAAAAAACAACGAACTTCCGGAAAACGGACGCGTAAATGCCGATCGTATCCGAATTGAAAGGGAATTGTCTCCCGGAAAATACACCCGGCCATTAGCGGATGACAAACGCCCTACGCTGCGTAATACTGCTTCGCGCGAAACGCCCGCCCAGATCGGCAAGCGGATCGTTTCGCGGTTTCACGCTGTTCTAATTCACAACGTGCCGGTCATTATTTGTCAGGTTTGGGGAACAACAGATGAAAAAGATTCTCGCCTCGCTCATCGCAGCATCGTTCGCACTGGTCACGGCTTCGGCATTCGCACAAGACGCTTCGGCTCCCGCAGCAACCGCACCGGCAGCCAGCGCGCCCGCAAAGGCCAAGAAGCAGCACAAGCAACTCAAGCACCACGGCAAGCGTGCCGCTGTGTCGGAAGGCGCATCGGCCGCCGGTACGGCAGACAAGGGCCAGGCAAACTAAAGCGCCCTTCAGTCGTAAAAAAGCCAGAGCATCTGCTCTGGCTTTTTTTTTGCGCGTTCGCTGCGGATGAGCGCTCAGGAAGCGTCGCGTGCGAGGCCGGCTTCCAGCAATTCCGTGAGCAGACCGCTCACGCCGCCCGGGTGACCCTCGGCGCGCGCCTTCAGCTTCTCGACGAGATCGGCGTTGAGCTTGCATGCGAAGGGCACGAGCCCTTGCGCCTGGTCCAGCTTGCGCTGTTCGCGGCGGTCCAGCGCCGGTTGCGCCGAACCTTTGCCGAAACGGTCGGGCCCGTTCTTGTGCGTCGCTTGCATCAGTTTCAGCGCCTTGTTCTTCTCAAGGTCGGTTTTCTTCATGGCCATATGTCGTGCTCCGGTGTTGGGCGGTGGCGCGCATTGTACGCAAACCCCCGCGTGCGTCCATCGCGGCGACTGGCCTCCTGGACGTCTTTCAGCCGCATCGAGTACCCGTGAATACCACTACGCGCCGTCGCCGCGGTCCGGCCCCTCATGGCCGTTGTGGCGCTCGTGTCCGTTATGTGCCGCGTGCGCTTCGTCCGTGGGCCGCGTGAGGCCGTCGATCAGCGTGCGCATGCGCTGCCAGTGCGAGCCTTCCCAGAACACCCGCTGGCAGACGTCGCAGGTCACGAAGCGCGTCTGCCGGTCGTAGACGCCGGCGGGCACGCGCTCGCGCACCGCGGCGCGCTCGATCGGCCGCAGCGGCGCGTTGCACATGAGGCAGAGCCGGAACGGCCGCGCGCTCGACGCGAGGTCGAGCCGCTCGAAAATCTCGTGGACCTGGGCGCGCGGCTTGAGCGCGCGCACGTAGCAGCCGTGCGTGATGCTGCGCCGCTTGAGCAACTCGCGGTCGCGCGTGAGGACGATGCGGTGTTCGGCGGAGGCGAGCGCCTCGATCTCGTCGTCGGGGAAGTGATTGTCGTAGAGCGTATCGAAACCGGCCAGCCGCAAGAGTTGCGCGAGGCCGCCCAGATGCGCGTCGGCGACGAAGCGCAGTTCGCGCAGCGGTGCGTCGCGCACGCGCAGCAGCGGCCGGATGTCGAGCGCCTCGAACTTCGGGTAGACGGCCACGCGGTCGCCGTCTGCGAGCGGATGGTCGAAACCCACCGATTCGCCATTCACGAGGATCAGCTCGACCTCCGTATGCGGCACGCCGAGCGCCTCGATCATGTGTTTCGTCGTGGCATTGCGCGCGCAGGCGCAACTGAACGCACGCCGGCGCAGCGGCCGCGCAAGAAAGTCGTTCAGCTCCTCGTAAAAGCGGAAGGTGGCGGTGACCATGCAAAGCAGTATCGCACCGGCTGCCTGGGCGCGCGCGCGTTCGCGCGGCGCGGGAGCCCGCCTGCAGCGTGGCCCGTCTTGTGCTGTACTGCACCTTTGCCGCGGGTTTCCCCTCGTTTTTCATGGAAGGAGCAGGCGATGGACATCGGATTTATCGGTCTTGGCGAAATGGGCGGCGCGATGGTCGGCAATCTGCTGAAGGCGGGCCACTCGGTGCGCGTGTGGAACCGCACGGCCGCGAAGGCGCAGGCGCTGGCCGACGCGGGCGCGCGCATCGTCGGCACGCCGGGCGAGGCCTTTGCCGGCGACGCCGTGCTCTCGATGCTCGCCGACGACGCCGCGCTGCGCGAGGTCATCGACGCGACGCTGCTCGACCATGCGCCACAAGGCCTCGTGCACGTGAACATGGCGACCATTTCCGTCGCGCTGGCCGAAGCGCTTGCGCAGGCCCATGCCGGGCGTGGCCTGCACTACGTGGCGGCACCGGTGCTCGGGCGCCCGGACGCCGCGCAGGCGGCGAAGCTCACGATCATGGCGGCAGGGGCGGCCGAGGCGATCGACCGCGTGCAGCCGCTGTTCGACGTGATCGGCCAGAAAACGTGGCGCGTCGGCGCCGTGCCGCAGCAGGCGAACGTGATGAAACTCGCCGCGAACTTCATGCTGGCTGCGGCCGTCGAGTCGCTCGGCGAGGCCGCGGCGCTGCTCGACGGCTACGGCGTCGCGATGCGCGACTTCCTCGACGTCGTGACGGGCGGCCCGTTTCCGGGCCCGGTGTATGCGGGCTACGGCGGCATGATCGCGCAGCGGCGCTACGAACCCGCGCTCTTCAAGGCGCGCCTCGGCCTGAAGGACGTGCGGCTCGCGCTGGCCGCGGCCGACGCCGCCGCGACGCCGATGCCGCTCGCGAGCGTGCTGCGCGACAGCCTGCTCGAAGCCGTGGCCCACGGCGACGGCGACGCCGATTTCGCCGTGCTCGGAAAGGTGGCCGCGCGGCGCGCGGGCCGCGGCTGACGAGTCTGCGTGAAATGAAGGGGCGCAATGAGGCGCGGCGAACGTTCGGGGGCGTTTTGCGATCAAAATCTTCAGACGACCGCGCGGTGACGCACAAAGACCCGGCGTGCGGCTGAGCACAATGTGACGCATCTCGATGGATGGCGGCCGGTTGACGGCGCCGCCCGCGATGTGGGGACGGGGAACCGATGACGACGACAGGGCACGCACCGGATCCAACGGGAGATCCGGCTGTGAGGCCATTTTCAGGGTAGGAGAACGGCGGATGGAGACGCGCATCCTGATCGCCGATAACGACGAGAAGTCGCTGGACGGGCTCAGCACCTTGCTGACCGATCTCGGCTACGGCGTATCTGTGGCCCGCACGCTCGACGAGGCACGCGATCTTGCCGCGCGCGGGGCGCCCGACGTGGCGATCGTGGCGCTTTCGCTCGCGCAGGACGAGCCCGGAGCGATCGTGCGGGAATTGCGTGCGGTCGGCGGCGAGCGCGTGCCGCTCCTGATCGCGCTCGCCGGCTGGGGAGAATCGCGCCACCGCGACGAGGCGCTTGCGGCGGGCTTCGACGTGCATCTCGTGCGGCCTGTGGGGCTCGATCAGCTGATGTTCATCCTGTCGATGACAGGGCAATGACGAATGTGTTGTTGCTGCGCAACATTCAGGGTGCGCACTACTTTACATGTTGCATTGCATCACGCTAGTCGATATACTGCTTCTTGTCTCCTCCATGTCTCCTCTGATATGGATTCAGCCCGCCAAACATTGGCGGGCTTTTTTTCGTCTGCAGGTTTTGCATTGGCGCAAGGCGAGGACGAAGGGCGTAAAAAAACCGGCTCAGCGAGCCGGTTTTTTGTTTGCGCGGCGAGTCTCGCTGCCTCAGGCATGCAGGCCGGTATTCTCAGCCGCGCCAATCGCGAGATTCATGCACTGGATCGCCGCGCCCGAGGCGCCCTTGCCGAGGTTGTCGAGGCGCGCGACGGTGACGAACTGCTCGTCGTTGCCGAACACGAACAGGTCGACACGGTTCGTGTCGTTGTTCGCCTGAACGTCGAACATGCCGGCGTCGAGGTTTTCATCGGCGTTGAACGGCGCCACGCGCACGAACGCCTCGCCCGCGTAGTACTCGGCGAAGAGCGCCTGCAGGTCCTGCGGTTTGGCGCCGCGCGTGAGCTGCTTCGGCGAAAAATAGGTCGTGACCGCGAGGCCCTTGTAGAACGGGCCGACGATCGGCGTGAACACCGGCGCCGACTTCAGGCCGCCGTGCACCGCCATTTCCGGCAAATGCTTGTGCGTGAGGCCGAGCGCGTACGGGCGCGGGCTCGCGAGCTTCGCGTTGCCGCCCGCTTCGTACTCCGCAATCATCTTCTTGCCGCCGCCGCTGTAGCCCGTGAGCGAGTAGCTGTGCGCGGCGAAATCCGGCGCAACGAGGCCTGCTTCGACGAGCGGACGCATGGCAAGAATGAACGCCGATGCGTGACAGCCGGGCACGGCGATGCGCTTCGACTGGCGCACCTTGTCGCGTTGGGCTTTGGTCAGCTCGGGCAGGCCGTAGGCCCAGTCGGCCTGGGTGCGGAACGCCGTGCTCGCGTCGATCAACACGGTGCGATCGTTTTCGACGAGCGAGGCCGACTCGCGCGAGGCCACGTCGGGCAGGCACAGGAACGTCACGTCCGAAGCGTTGATGAGACGGCGGCGTTCCTCGACGTCCTTGCGCTTCGCATCGTCGATACGCAGGATCTCGACGTCGGTGCGTGGCGACAGGTATTCAAAAATCTTCAGGCCGGTCGTGCCTTCCTGTCCGTCGACAAAAACTTTCGTGCTCATCTCAGTCTCTCTGAACGCAGGGGATTGGGGGGGCGCCATCACCCAAGGCGGTGCTGGAACGGTATTTTAAGACGTCATGCGGACGCGCGTGTGAACGCATCCGGAAAAAAATCGGGGCTTACCCGTAAGCGCTCAGACACTCGCCGGGCGCAACCGCCGCCGCTCAGCGGCCGTACGTGACGGTGATCTGTGCGCTTCCGAGCGTCGAGCCGCTGATCTCGCGATCGAACAGCGCTGCCGGGCGGCCTTGTGCGAGCGGGAGCGTCTCGACGTTCAGCGCGTACACGGTGACGACGTAGCGATGGGGATTGCCCGGCGGCGGGCACGGGCCTCCATAGCCGTCGATGTTGAAGTCGTTGCGCGCCTCGATCGCGCCGAGCTTGCGCAGCGCGCCCGTGGCGCTGGCGTTCTCCGGCAGGCTCGTCACGCGTGCTGGAATATTCGCGACGGCCCAGTGCCACCAGCCGCGTCCCGGCGCGTCGCGATCGAAGATCGTAATGGCAAAACTGCGCGTAGCGGCAGGAGCATTGCGCCAGGTCAAACTGGGCGACTGGTTCGGCCCATTGCAGCCCGCGTCGTTGAAGACCTGGCGCGGTCCGATTTTTCCGCCATCACTGAAATCGGCGCTCGATACCGTGAATATTTCGCCTGCGCAGGCCAGGCTGGTTGTCGCCACAACACTGGCCATCGCCAAGGCCGCGCATAGGGATGCACGGCGGGATGCACGGCGCATGCAAGCTGGCTCAAAGTCATAGGGAGTACGCATCAGCGAGTTCTCCTGCATGTTTGTGAAATTCGGGACACGTTGTCCTGAAGGAAAGTTTGGAATTGTTCCCTGGTCCGAATTTGATCCAATATAGCGGTATAAGCGAGCGAGCTTTCGCCTGCGCGCGTAGCAAGCGTGCAGGAGGATTCCGCTATAGTTGTACCTTCTCCTGCTCGGGCAACTGGCGCGTCGGAGGCCGGAAACAAGAAGCAAAATGTGAACTGGCCGCGCGGGAGAAATAAGCAGGTTTGCCTACACGGAGGGCTAATGCAGCAACCAATCAGGGTCGTAGTCGCCGACGATCATCCGGTGATCTTGTTTGGTGCGGAACATGCACTGCTCAACTTTCCCGGCATCCAGGTCGTTGGCCGCGCCCGCCAGTCCACCGAACTCGTCAAGGCGTTGCAAACCGGTCCCTGCGACGTGCTGGTGACCGACCTTGCCATGCCGGGCGGCCAGTACGGCGACGGATTGCCGCTCATCGGCTACCTGCGACGCAACTTCCCGAACGTTCCCATCGTCGTCCTCACGATGCTCGAAAATCCCGCGCTGCTCAAACGCCTCGGCGAACTCGGCGTGTTCGCGGTGGTGCACAAATCCGACGACCTGAGCCACATCGGCCTCGCGGTGCAGCATGTGAGCCGCAATCTCGAATATATGAGCCCACAGGTGAAGACTGCGCTCGATCAATTGCGCATCAATAGCGGCGGGAAAACCGATGAAGTCATTCTCTCAAAGCGGGAACTCGAAGTCGTGCGGCTCTTTGTTTCGGGCATGACGATTAAAGAAATATCCGAGAAGCTGAACCGCAGTATTAAGACAATTAGTACTCAGAAGAACACGGCGATGCGCAAGCTCGGACTCGATCGAGACTCCGAACTTTTCCAGTACGCGCAGAGCAATGGCTTGCTCAATCTTTCCTCGTATACGCCCGATGTGTCCGAAGCGGGCGGCGAGGCAGAAACGGCGCGTTGATCCTGCCGCGCTGCACACGAGCCGCACCCGCTTTACACCGCTACGCCAGCCAGTAAAAAAGGCCATCTGCCCAGGAGGCAGATGGCCTTTTTGACATGCGCTCGCGCTCGCGCGCGTGCGGCTCGTGCGCTTACTGCGGTGCCGACGTTGCGCCGCCGTGCGCAGCCGACCACTCGGCCGGTGCGTGCAGGAATTTCTCGACTTCGTCGAGCGTCTTCGTTTCGAAGTAGCCCGATTCCTTGGCGACGCGCAGCACGTCCCACCACGTGGCGAGCGCGTGCAGGTCGACGTCGATGTCCTTCAGGACCGAGACGCTTTCCTTGAAGATGTTGTAGTGGAACAGCACGAAGCAGTGGTTCACCTGCGCGCCGGCCGTGCGCAGCGCGTTGATGAAGTTGATCTTGCTGCGGCTGTCGGTGGTCAGGTCTTCGACGAGCAGCACGCGCTGGCCTTCGGTGAGCAGACCCTCGATCTGTGCATTGCGGCCGAAACCCTTCGGCTTCTTGCGCACGTACTGCATGGGCACCATCAGGCGGTCGGAGAGCCATGCCGCGAACGGGATGCCCGCGGTTTCGCCGCCGGCCACGGCGTCGATCTGCTCGTAGCCGACGTCGCGCAGGATCGTGGCTTCGGCCATTTCCATCAGGCCGCGGCGCACGCGCGGATACGAGATCAGCTTGCGGCAGTCGATGTAGACCGGGCTCGCCCAGCCGGAAGTGAAGATGAAGGGCTTTTCGGCGTTGAAGTGCACGGCCTTCACTTCGAGCAGCATTTTCGCGGTTGCGTCCGAGATCGTCTGGCGATCGTAGCCTGTCATGGGCGAATCCTTGGATATGAGTGCGGGAGGAGGGTGGGCGCATGGCCCGGTGGCGCTGGCACGGCGGGCGCGAAGCGTGGCTTCGGCGCCTGCGGTGCGCGGCCCGGAGGCGTGGATCGTCTGACCTTTCTCACTGCATGGGTCAAGGCGATTCGCCCGGTCCGGACGGCTTCTCTTGCGCGCGTAGGCCGGTATTTTACCCGACTTGACGATCGCCGACGAGTCGCACGGGCAAGCGCCGGCAGCGATGTGGGGCGCGAACGCCGGCGGCGCTGCGCTACGCGCGGTCGGCGTCGCGGTTGTGACGGCCCGGCCCCGCCTTTACACTCACGCCGGTTTGCGCTCCCCATGCGCGCACGTTTCCCAGGATTGCCCCTATGACCGCCGTTTCTACCAACCCGGCCGCCGCCACGCGCGGCCACGCCATGCGTGCGCTCGTCGCCTCGGTGCTCGGCTACGCCATGGACGGCTTCGATCTGCTGATGCTCGGCTTCATGCTGCCCGCGATCAGCGCCGATCTGCATCTGTCCGGTGCGCAGGCGGGTGCGCTCGTCACCTGGACGCTCGTCGGCGCGGTCGTGGGCGGTATCGGGTTCGGGCTGTTGAGCGACCGCTACGGCCGCGTGCGCGTGCTCACGTGGACCATTCTGCTGTTTGCCGTCTTCACCGGCATGTGCGCGCTGGCGCGCGGCTACGGCGACTTGCTCGTCTACCGCACCATCGCGGGCATCGGGCTGGGCGGCGAGTTCGGCATTGGCATGGCGCTCGTTGCCGAGGCGTGGCCCGCGCAGCTGCGCGCGCGGGCGTCGTCGTATGTCGGGCTCGGCTGGCAGCTGGGCGTGCTGGCCGCGGCGCTGCTCACGCCGCTGCTGCTCCCGCTGATCGGCTGGCGCGGCATGTTCGCCATCGGGCTGCTGCCGGCGGTCGTCTCGTTCGTGGTGCGGCGGCGCGTGGAGGAGCCCGAGCTTTTCGTCGCGCATGCGCGGCGCATGGCCGCTGCCGCCAGGGCCGAGCGCCCCCGCGCGCTGCGCATGCTCGTGGCCGATGCGCGCACCGCGCGCGCGAGCCTCGGCGTGGCCGTGCTCTGCTCGGTGCAGAACTTCGGCTACTACGGGCTGATGATCTGGTTGCCCGCGTACCTTTCGAAGTCCTTCGGCTATTCGCTCACGAAGTCGGGGCTGTGGACTGCCGCGACGGTTGCCGGCATGGCGCTCGGCATCTGGCTGTTCGGCATCGCGGCCGACCGGTTCGGCCGCCGGCCCGCCTTTCTGTTCTATCAGGCGGGCGCCGTAGTCATGGTGTTCGTCTATGCGCAGCTTTCCACGCCGTTCGCGCTGTTGATCGGCGGCGCGGCAATGGGCGTGTTCGTCAACGGCATGATCGGCGGCTACGGCGCGCTCATCTCCGAGCTGTATCCCACCGCTGCACGCGCCACCGCGCAGAACGTGCTGTTCAACATCGGCCGCGCCGTGGGCGGCTTCGGGCCGCTCGCCGTGGGCGCGCTGGCCGCGCGCTATTCCTTCACGGCGGCGCTCGGCATGCTCGCCGCCATCTACGTGCTCGACATCCTCGCGACCCTCTTCCTGATTCCCGAACGCCGCGGCGCGGCGCTCGAGTAATCGGCGCGCATCGGTCAGACAAAAGCGCGGCCACATTATCGGCTGCGCGAATTCCCGGTATCAGTCTTTGACCCACGTGGACGCGAACGGCGCCAGGTGTACACTAATCGGCCCTGCTGGAACGCTCGTGCCGTGCGAACCGGCGGGCCTACGACCATAAAAGATTCTCTCTCTCACGTCTCTCACGTCCAGGCAGGCCTGAAAATGGATGAACAACTGAAGCAAAGTGCGCTCGCGTATCACCAGAATCCGAGGCCCGGCAAGATTTCGGTCACACCGACCAAACCGCTCTCGAACCAGGTCGATCTTTCGCTTGCTTACTCGCCCGGCGTTGCGGCCGCGTGCATGGCGATTTACGAAGAACCGCTCGACGCACAAAAGTACACCTCGCGCGCCAACCTCGTCGGCGTCGTGACGAACGGCACGGCCGTGCTCGGCCTCGGCAATATCGGCCCGCTCGCGGCCAAGCCGGTGATGGAAGGCAAGGGCTGTCTTTTCAAGAAGTTCGCCGGCATCGACGTGTTCGACATCGAACTCGACGAAACCGACCCGGACAAGCTCGTCGAAGCCATCGCGATGCTCGAGCCCACGCTCGGCGGCATCAACCTCGAAGACATCAAGGCGCCCGAGTGCTTCTACATTGAGAAGAAGCTGCGCGAGCGCATGAAGATTCCGGTCTTCCACGACGATCAGCACGGCACGGCCATCATCGCTTCGGCGGCGATTCTCAACGGCCTGAAAGTGGTCGAGAAGAAACTCGATGAAGTGAAGCTCGTGTGCTCGGGCGCGGGCGCAGCGGCGATCGCGTGTCTGGACCTGCTCGTGAATCTCGGTCTGAAGAAAGAGAACGTCCTCGTCACCGACTCGAAGGGTGTGATTTACGAAGGCCGCGGCAATCTCGATCCGTCGAAGGCGCGCTACGCCGCCAACACCGAAGCGCGCACGCTCGGCGACGCGATCAAGGCCGCCGACGTGTTCCTCGGCTGCTCGAGCGCCGGCGTGCTCAAGCCCGAGATGGTCAAGGAGATGGGCGACAAGCCGCTGATCCTCGCACTCGCGAACCCAGAGCCGGAAATCCGCCCGGAAGAAGCGAAGAAGGTGCGCCCGGACGCGATCATCGCCACGGGCCGTTCGGACTATCCGAACCAGGTCAACAACGTGCTGTGCTTCCCGTTCATCTTCCGCGGCGCGCTGGACGTGGGCGCGACGACCATCACGGAAGAGATGAAGCTCGCGTGCGTGCGCGCGATCGCGGAGCTCGCCGAGGAAACCGATCAGGGCGACGAAGTGGCGAAGGCCTATGAAGGCCACACGCTCGAATTCGGCCCGGAGTATCTGATTCCGAAGCCTTTCGATCCGCGCCTCATCATCAAGATCGCGCCGGCCGTGGCACAGGCCGCGATGGACTCGGGCGTGGCCACGCGTCCGATCCAGGACATGGAAGCCTACCGCGAGCAGCTCGGCGCGACGGTCTACCGCTCGGGCATGGTGATGCGTCCGGTGTTCGCGGCGGCGAAGGCCAACTGCGCGCGCATCGTGTTCGCCGAAGGCGAAGACGAGCGCGTGCTGCGCGCCGCGCAGTTCGTGCTCAACGAGAAGATCGCGAAGCCGATCATCGTGGGCCGTCCGTCGGTCGTGGAAATGCGCCTGAAGAAGATGGGCTCGAAGCTGCGTCCGGGCACCGACTTCGAGATCGTCGATCCCGAAGACGATCCGCGCTTCCAGAAGAGCTGGCAGGCGTACCACGAACTCGGCGCGCGTCAGGGCATCACGCCTGACGTGGCGAAGGCTTCGGTGCGCAAGTTCAACACGCTGATCGGCGCGATCCTCGTGCACCTCGGCGACGCCGACGGCATGGTCTGCGGCCTGCTCAACAGCTTCGACTACCACCTCAAGTTCATCGACCAGGTGTTCGGCAAGGCGAAGGAAGCCGAGAACTACGCGGCGATGAACCTGCTGATGCTGCCGGGCCGCAACATCTTCATCAACGACACCTACGTGAACGAAGTGCCGAGCGCCGAGCAGCTCGCCGACATGACGATCCTCGCCGCGCGCGAAATCGAGAAGTTCGGCATCACGCCGAAGGTCGCGCTGCTGTCGTCATCGAACTTCGGCAGCGTGCGTTCGTCGACGTCGCAGCGCATGCAGGCCGCACGCGAGCTGATCGCCGCGCGCGATCCGCAGCTCGAAGTGGACGGCGAAATGCACGGCGACGCGGCGCTCTCCGAGCTGATCCGCAAGCAGTCGTTCCCGGGCACGACGCTCACGGGCGAAGCGAACCTGCTGATCATGCCGAACGTGGAAGCGGCCAACATCGCCTACAACCTGCTGAAGGTGATCGGCGGCGAAGGCGTGACGGTGGGTCCGTTCCTGCTGGGCGCCTCGAAGCCGGTGCACATCCTCACGCCGGCGGCGACGGTGCGACGCATCATCAACATGACGGCGGTGGCTTCGGCCAACGCGAACGTGGCGAAGGCTGCGGCGAAGTAAATCGCGTCGGCGTGATTCGCCTGATGTGAAAAGGGCGCTCCATATTGCACGGAGCGCCCTTTGTTTTTACCGCCTCGAATCAGGCGAGCGTCAAGCCGCGTGCCGCGCCGCGCCGTTTTCCGGCGAGCGCCACTTCGCGAGCAACGTGGCCCACTTCGCGCGCGCGGCCTTGAGGTTGTTCTCCTTGATATGGCCGTAACCGCGAATCGCGTCGGGCAGGTTCGCGAGTTCCAGCGCGAGCGGCAGATTCGCTTCGCTCAAACCGCCGATCACCTCGCGCATCAGCGTTTCATACTCGCCGATCAACGCGCGTTCGTGACGGCGTTCCTCGGTGCGGCCGAACGGGTCGAGCACCGTGCCGCGCAGGAACCTGAACTTCGCGAGCATGCGCATGGCCGTGAGCATGCGCGGGCCATACTGCTTCTTCACGAGCTGGCCTTTGTCGTCATGCTTCGCGAGCGAGGGCGGCGCGAGATGGAAGTTCACCTTCCAGTCGCCTTCGAAACTCGCCTTGATCTTCTCGATGAACGCCGGGTCCGCGTAGAGGCGCGCGACCTCGTACTCGTCCTTGTACGCCATCAGCTTGTGCAGGTTCTTCGCCACGGCTTCGGTGAGCGGAGACTGGCCGTCGACGTGCTCGAGCTTCGCTTCGGCCTGGCGCACGCTTTCGACGAACGCGCGATAACGCCGCGCGTATGCCGCGTTCTGATACGCGGCGAGATACTGCGCGCGCTTTTCGATCAGCGTGTCGAGCGCCCTGGGCGTGTGCAGCGAGACGATCTTCGCGCCGGCCGCGTCGGCGTTCTGCTCGGCCATCGGCTTCTTCACGAGCTGATCCACGGCGGCGCGATCGTGCGCCACGCGGCGGCCCCATTCGAATGCCGCAAGATTCTTCTCGACCTGCACCGCGTTCAACTCGATCGCGCGCGCGAGCGACTCGTGCGTGAGCGGCAGCCAGCCCTTTTGCCACGCGTAGCCGAGCACGAACGGGTTCGTGTAGATCGCGTCGCCGAGCAGCGCGAGCGCGTAGCGGTTCGCATCGACGGTCGCGACGTGGTCCGTGCCCGCTGCGGCGCGCACATCGGCCTCGGTGTTGGAGCCAGGGAACTGCCACTGCGGATTCTTGATGAACTCGGCAGTCGGCGTGGGCGCGCTGTTGAGCACCACGTGCGTCATGCCTTCCTGCATGCGCGAGACGCAGTCGTCGCCGGCCGTCACGATGGCGTCGCAGCCGATCACGAGGTTCGCCTCGCCCATGGCGATGCGCGTGGCGTGGATGTCGCCGGGGCGGTTGGCGATCTGCACGTGGCTCATCACCGCGCCGCCCTTTTGCGCGAGGCCGGTCACGTCGAGCACGGTCACGCCCTTGGATTCGAGGTGCGCGGCCATGCCGAGCAACGCGCCGATCGTCACCACGCCGGTGCCGCCCACGCCCGTCACGAGCACGCCATAGGGGCGGTCGATGGCGGGCACGTCGGGCGTCGGGACGGTCGGCATCGCTTCGTTCGCGACGCTGCTCGTCTTCGGCTTGCGTAGCTGGCCGCCTTCCACCGTCACGAAACTCGGGCAGAAGCCCTTCAGGCACGAGAAGTCCTTGTTGCAGGTGGACTGGTTGATCTGGCGCTTCGTGCCGTACTCCGTATCGAGCGGCTCGACGCTCAGGCAATTCGACTGCACCGAGCAATCGCCGCAGCCTTCGCACACAGCCTCGTTGATGACCACGCGCTTCGCCGGGTCCGGATAGGTGCCGCGCTTGCGGCGGCGGCGCTTTTCGGTGGCGCAGGTCTGGTCGTAGATCAGGATCGTCGTGCCGGGAACCTCGCGCAGTTCGCGCTGGATCGCATCGAGCTGGTCGCGGTGGTGGATCGTCACGCCCGGCGCGAGCTTCGTGGCGGGTTCACCTTCGTACTTTTCGGGTTCGTCGGTGACGATCACGATCTTCGCCGCGCCTTCGGCGGCGACCTGATGCGTGATCTGCGGCACGGTGAGCGTGCCGTCGACCGGCTGGCCGCCCGTCATCGCGACCGCATCGTTATAGAGAATCTTGTAGGTGATGTTCGCCTTCGAGGCGATCGCCGCGCGGATGGCGAGCAGGCCCGAGTGGAAATAGGTGCCGTCGCCGAGGTTGGCGAACACGTGCTTGTCGTTCGTGAACGGCGCCTGGCCGACCCACGCCACGCCTTCGCCGCCCATCTGGCTGAAGGTGCTCGTGCTGCGGTCCATCCAGACGGTCATGTAGTGGCAGCCGATGCCGGCCATCGCGCGCGAGCCCTCGGGCACGTTCGTCGACGTGTTGTGCGGGCAGCCCGAGCAGAACCACGGCTTGCGCTCCGCCTGCACGCGCGGCTTCGCGAGCGCCTTTTCCTTGGCCTCGATCACGCTCATGCGCGCGGCGATACGCGCGCGCACGTCCGAGGGCAATTCGAACTTGTCGAGCCGCGTGGAAATGGCGCGCGCAATGATCGCGGGCGACAGCTCGTAGTGCGCGGGCAGCAGCCAGTTGCCCATCGGCACCGACCACTCGCCGCCCGCGCCGTCCTTTTCGTCGAACTTGCCGTACACGCGCGGACGCTGTGCGTCGGGCCAGTTGTACAGCTCTTCCTTGATCGCGTATTCGAGAATCTGGCGCTTTTCCTCGACCACGAGAATCTCTTCGAGACCGCGCGCGAACGCGTGCGCGCCCTGCGCTTCGAGCGGCCACACGCAGCCGACCTTGTAGAGCCGGATACCGATGCGCGAGCAGGTTTCGTCGTCGAGGCCGAGGTCGGTAAGCGCCTGGCGCACATCCAGATACGCCTTGCCGCCCGTGATGATGCCAAAGCGCGCATGCGGCGAATCGATCTCGATGCGGTCGAGCTTGTTGGCGCGCACGTAGGCGAGCCCCGCGTACCACTTGTAGTCGAGCAGACGCGCTTCCTGCACGAGCGGCGGATCGGGCCAGCGAATGTTCAGGCCGCCCTCGGGCATCGCGAAGTCTTCGGGGAGGATGATGTTCGTGCGATGCGGGTCGAGCTCGACCGATGCCGACGATTCCACCACATCGGTCACGCATTTCATCGCGACCCAGAGGCCCGAGTAGCGGCTCATCGCCCAGCCGTGCAGGCCGAAGTCGAGATATTCCTGCACGTTCGAGGGGAACAGCACCGGCAGGCCGCAGGCCTTGAAGACGTGCTCCGACTGGTGCGCGAGCGTGGACGACTTGGCCGCATGGTCGTCGCCGGCAAGCACGAGCACGCCGCCGTGCGGCGACGAGCCGGCGGAATTGCCGTGCTTGAACACGTCGCCGCTGCGGTCGACGCCCGGTCCCTTGCCGTACCACATCGAAAACACGCCGTCGTATTTCGCGGACGGGTACAGGTTCACCTGCTGCGAGCCCCACACGGCGGTCGCGGCGAGGTCTTCGTTCACGCCTGGCTGAAAAACGATCTGATGTGCGGCGAGATGCTGCTTCGCCTTCCAGAGGGACTGATCGAGGCCACCGAGCGGCGAGCCACGATAGCCGGAGATGAACCCCGCGGTATTGAGACCGGCGGCCTTGTCGCGTTCCTGCTGCAGCATCGGCAGGCGGACCAGCGCCTGGATGCCGCTCATGTACGCGCGGCCGCGTTCGAGGGTGTATTTATCGTCGAGCGTGACGGAAGCGAGTGCGGCTTCGAGCGAAGCGCGCTGACCTGCGTCTAGCGGGGCATTCATTATGTGTCTTCCTCCATCCAACCAATCCGTTGTGGGATCGCCAGAACTTCAGGGCCTCGGCATCTTGTGAATGCTCTGGCCGGGGTCGCCATATTGGCTTCTTTCTTTCGATAGTAGCACTCGGATAAACCCGCCGCTTCGAGGCTCCGAGCGCCGCGCCGCACTGCGCTGCAGGTTTCGGGCCTGTGGCGCCGTGTCGCGCAAACGGCCTGAAACCCCCGTGTAATAACGGATGTATCGAATTCCTCAGAGGAGTAACAACGTGTAAAACTTGCACTACCTGGGAACCGGACTTGAATATCCTGTCTAACTCCCTCACCTGTGCGAACCGCGCAGCTTCCCTGGCTGTTAACAGTTATTAAAAGGGGCACTACTGCAACAGGCAGTCTAAAAAAGGAGTCCAGCATGAATAATCGACATATCCAGACCTTCCTGACGGTCTCGGCTGCGTTCTTTGCCATGAGCGCGCCACTGCATTCGAACGCCAGCACGAAGAGCGGCGAGAGTGCGACGACTCGATGCGCCCAGTACACGCTGAGCATGAGGGCTGATACGAACGCCATGCCGGCCGCGAAGGCCGAACGCAAATCCTGATGCCGCGCTGATCCGCGCAGCATTCCATTCACCGAATCCGGCGCCGGGGTGTGCGGCGGCGGATTCAAAAATCAAAAAGGGCGAAGATCGTGCGATCTTCGCCCTTTTTGTTTGTCATTGGCCGAATTTATCGGCGCGAGTGCGTCATGCCTTGTCCTGCACCACGCCGCGGCGGATCTGGTCGAGTTCGATCGATTCGAACAACGCCTTGAAGTTGCCCTCGCCGAAGCCCTGGTTGCCCTTGCGCTGGATGATCTCGAAGAAGATCGGGCCGATCTGGTTCTCCGTGAAGATCTGCAGCAGCAGGTCTTCGGGCATGCCGTCGATCAGGATCTTGCGCTTCTTGAGTTCTTCGAGCGGCTCGGTGTGGCCCGGAATGCGGCGGTTCACGAGCTCGTAGTATGTGTCGATCGTGTCGAGCAGCGCGATTTCGCTGGCGCGCAGGCCATCCACGGTGCGGTAGATGTCGTTCGTGCCGAGCGCGATGTGCTGGATGCCTTCGCCGTGATAGGCGTCGAGGTATTCCTGGATCTGGCCTGCCGTCTCGCCGCCTTCCTCGTTGATCGGGATGCGGATCTTGCCGCAGGGCGAGGTCATCGCCTTCGACTTCACGCCGGTGACCTTGCCTTCGATGTCGAAGTAGCGGATTTCGCGGAAGTTGAAGAGGCGCTCGTAGAACTCGGCCCATTCGTTCATGCGGCCGCGATGGACGTTGTGCGTGAGGTGGTCGATATAGGTGAGACCGTGGCCCACCGGGTTCTGTTCGGCGCCCGCGATCGGCTCGAAGTCGACATCGTAGATGCTGATGTCGCCAATGCTGCCCGGCGCCGCGCCGTTCTTGCCGCGCCAGCGGTCGACGAAATAGATCAGCGAGTCGCCAATGCCCTTGATGGCCGGAATGTTCAGCTCCATCGGGCCGGTCTTGTTGTCGAAGCCCCACGCGCCGAGTTCGAGCGCGTGCTTGTAGGCCTTGGCGGCGTCCTGCACGCGGAAGGCGATCGCGCAGATCGACGGGCCGTGCAGGCGCGCAAAGCGCTGGGCGAACGAAGCGGGTTCGCCGTTGACGATGAAGTTGATGTCGCCCTGGCGGTACAGCGTCACGTCCTTGTGGCGATGCCGCGCGATGGCCGTGAAGCCCATGCGTTCGAACAGTTTGCCGAGCGCCTTGGGGTCCGGTGCGGTGTATTCGATGAATTCGAAGCCGTCGGTGCCGACGGGGTTCTCCCAGTTGGGGACCTGCATGGTTGTCTCCTGACTGATGTAGATCAGATTTCGTGTTGCACAGTGTAGTCCGCCGTATTGGGAGAAAACTTGCGAGTTGGGTCGCGTTACCGTCGATCTGCGCTATAAACTGCCTTGAATGAATGTTAGAAAGGCAGAAAATGGCAAGCATCGAATTGGACGCAATCGACAGACGCATTCTGGCGATCCTTCAGGAGAATGGCCGGCTCTCGAACCAGGAGATCGCCGAGCGCGTGAATCTCTCGCCGAGCCCGTGTTTGCGGCGCATCCGGCGGCTGGAGGAAAGCGGCGTGATTCGCAGCTACGTGGCGCTGCTCGATGCGCAGAAACTGGGGCTCGACCTGCTCGCCTATGTGAACGTGCGGCTGGAAAAGCGTGGGCCGACCGCGGCCGGGCGCGAAGGGGTGACGCACGCCGAGCTGTTTCGTGCGGCGGTGCAGACCTGGCCTGAGGTGGTGGCCTGCCACGCGATGACGGGTGACATGGACTTCCTGCTGCGCGTGCAGGTGGAGGACATGGCGCACTTCTCGCGCTTCGTGCAGGACCAGTTGCTGCACCATCCGTCGGTGATCGACGTGAAGTCCAGTTTTTCGCTCGACACCTTCAAGGAAACGACGGCTTTGCCGATCCGCTGACTGCGCGGCGCCGTACCGCAGACGCAAAAAAAGCGGCCGAAGCCGCTTTTTTCAGTGCATCAATCTATCCCGAAGGGCAGGAGTCACGCCGCGACAGCCTGCGGCAGGATCGTTTCCATCAGCTTGCTGGTCTGGCGCGCCTGACGCTTGAGCGCGTAGTCGAACACGGCGGCTTGCTCCTGGAGCATTTCGGCGATGATGCTGCTCTGGTCGGCCGGCTCGAGCGAGAGATAGGCGTCGGCTTCGCCGTAGGCGTACTCGATCTTCATGCCCGACTTCTTCGCGATGTGCATCATCGTCGAGTTGCGCGACAGGCAGTGCATGTAGAGCGTGGTGACGTGCGTGTTGCGGCTGCGGATGGCGGCGCGCTCGAACAGCTTCGAGCCGATGCCCTGGCCGCGCGCGCTTTCCTGCACGGACACGCCGAACTCGGCCGTGCGGCCGTTGCCGTCCGCCGGGAGGTAGGCCAGATGACCGACGCCCACGAGTTGCAGTTGATGGTCGAACACGCCGAACACGGTGTCGCGCGTGAAGTCCATCGAGCGCACGTACTTTTCGATCACGTGGTCCGGCGCGGCCTGGCCGAAGCGCAGCAGGCGGTCATCGCTGTCGAGCGAGAGGAAGTGCGCGAGCAGGCGTTCGCGGTCTGCCGAGGTAAGTACTCGCACCATGACGGGCGCATGTCCGGACGTCAGCGGACGAGCGGACGAAATGATCGGCACGTTGGCTTGGGTCGAAAGCGGGTTCATGGTGGGTTCTCCTTAAAATGCATGCCGCATGATGCAGCGCAAAACGCATTCTAGCGGAAACCCTGGGTGCACTCTAGGGAAAACCCGGAGTGCAAATTTGAGTGTTGCGCCTAATTAATAAAAATATAAGCGCAACAGATTGATTATTAACGTTTATTCGGAGCGGGTCGTTTGACGTGTCAACTGTTGCCCTGACGCATCATGTCGCACTGCAGCAATCTGGCCCGAAAATTTCTACCGTCCGGAGCACCGTCCGGGCGTCCTTCAGGCGCCCTTCAGACCGTGATCGACCATGGCGATCACCTGCTCGGCGAAGTCGCGATAGCCCATGCGGCCGCCGGGCTTGAGCCACGTAAACGTCCAGTTGATCATGCCGAACACCATCATCGTCAGCGCGGTCTGGTTTTCGTTCGTGACCTGGCCCGGATACGCGCGCGCGAGTTGGCGCGTGAAGGCGGCGACCACGTCGCGCTGGCGATTCAGGATGATCTCGCGTTGGGCGTCGACGAGGTATTTGACGTCGTTCAGGAGCGCCACGTGGCGGCTGTGCGAGGTTTCGTATTCGGCGAGAAACGCGCGAATCAGCTCGGCGAAGCTCTCGCGCTCGTCGTGACCGCGCCGCTGGCTCGCGCCTTCCACCTCCGCGATGATCAGCATGAGCCGCTTGGTGTAGCGATCGAGCAGGTCGAAGAGGATCGCTTCCTTGCTCTCGTAATAGTGATAGAGCCGCGCCTTCGAGGTGCCGCTGGCGGCCGCGAGGTCCGACATCGAGGTGCTCGGGTAGCTCGTTTGCGCGAATTTGGCGGCGGCGAGCTCGAGGATCTGGTCGCGTTGGGTTTCGTGGTCGGGCGCTCGGGTGCGTGCCATGGGAATTCAGCGGGGGAGGGAAAGGTGCGCGGCGGTTTGCGGCAGCGGCGGACGCGCGGCGCGCGCGGCAGCGGCGAGCGGGGCACAGGCGGCGCACATATCGTCGCGCAGACGCAGTTCTTCGGCCGCACACAGCTCGCGCAGGCGCCACAGCACGACGGGCTCGCCAACCGTGAAGCCGGCGCCGCCCCGCGTGAGCGCCGCGCCGAGCACGTCGCTGGCGAGCCAGGATGCGCCCGCCGGGCGGTCTTCATGGGCGTCGAGCACGTCGAGGATCATGGCGTCGAGGTCGCTCCACGTGCCGCTCGTGAAGGTGTTGTCGCGCCAGCGGCGCGTCTCGCCGTTGGCGAACTTGGCTTCCTGCCACTCCAGCGCGAGACGCGTGATGCGCAGCACCGAGATCGGCGCGGCGTCGGGCAAGCGCGCCTCGATGCGGGCTGCGGCGTTCGGGCCCGAAATTTCGTCGGCAGTCAGGCGCACTTCGTTCAGGCGCTGCGGGACGTCGCGCAAGCGGTAGCAGACACGCCGCAGCGCGAGCTGGTGGGCGGCGTCGTGCGTGTGCCAGATCACTACGTGGGCGTCGTCGGCTTCGAGCGTACCCAACGCCGCGCAGTCGTCGTGAGCGAGGGTTGGCGGCGCATCGCACAGGCGCTCCCAGAAGGCGGCGCGTTGCGCCACGCCTGGGTCGCCCGCCACGTCGATGTCGCGCAACGGGCCGACCGTCAGATCATCGCGCAGGGCGATCACGCGGTCCGGACGGCCTGCCGCTTCGAGAGCCTGACGTAGTGCCGTCACGGCCGGCTCGCCGTAAATGAGGTGAATCGTGGTCATCGACAACTCGTTGCGTTCACGCTGAACGCCCTGTAAGCCCGAAAGCACGCAAATAACAAAAGGAGCCGCCCGCGGGTGTCGCAGCGCTGCGCTGCAACACCCGCGGGCGGCCCCTAGTGTAAGCGGATCGCCTGCGGGCCGAAAGCGTGCTGTTGCTCTAACGCCTTAACGTTCGTCGAAACTCACGACCACCCGCTCGCTCACCGGATGGCACTGGCAGGTGAGCACGAAGCCGTCCTTCACTTCCTGCTCCTCGAGCGTGTAGTTCTTGTCCATCTTCACCTCGCCTTCGAGCACCTTGGCGCGGCAGGTGCAGCACACGCCGCCCTTGCACGCGTAAGGCAGCGCCAGACCCGCCTTCAGGCCGACGTCGAGCAGGCTCACGCCCTCGTACGGCAGGCGCATCTTGCGCTTCTTGCCGTCGATGACGATTTCGAGGTCGGCGGCCGGCGTGTTTTCGGTGATCTCGACGTTCGGCACACCCGCCTGCGGCAGCGGCGAGCCGAAGCGCTCCACGTGCACCTTCTGCGGCGGCACGCCCGCGTCCTTGAACGCGGCTTCGGCGGCGTCCATCATCGGGCCGGGGCCGCAGATGAAGGCTTCGTCGATCTCGTCGGCGGGCAGCAGCGTTTCGAGGAACGCCGCGCACTTGGCCTGATCGAGCACGCCGTTGAAGAGCTCGACATCCTGCAGGTCGTCCGAAAGCACGTGGTAGAGGCGGAAGCGGCTCATGAAGCGGTTCTTCAGGTCTTCCAGCTCTTCGGCGAACATGATCGCGTCGACGCTGCGGTTGCCGTACACGAGCGTGAACGCGCTGCGCGGCTCCGTTTCGAGCGTCGTCTTGATGATTGCGAGCACGGGCGTGATGCCCGAGCCGCCCGAGAACGCCACGTAATGCTTGCCGTGCTCGGCGTTCAGGTGCGTGAAGAAGCGGCCATCGGGCGTCATCACGTCGATCTCGTGGCCGGGCGCGAGCTGCTCGAATGCGAAGTTCGAGAAACGCCCGCCGCGCACGCGCTTGATGCCGATGCGCAGCTCGCCGTCGCGGTCGTAGTCGGTCACGCCCACGCAGATCGAGTACGAACGGCGCGTTTCCTCACCGTCGATGTGCGTCTTGAGCGTGACGAACTGCCCCTGGGTGAAGCGAAACGCCTCGCGCAGCTCGGGCGGGACTTCGAAAGCGACAGAGACCGCGTCCGCGGTTTCGGGCCGCACTTCGCGGATGCGCAGCGAATGGAATTGCGGAGTGGCCATATCAGTACGGTTTGAAGTAGTCGAAGGGTTCGCGGCAGTCGATGCAGCGGTAGAGCGCCTTGCACGCGGTCGAGCCGAACTGCGCGAGGCGTTCGGTGTGCTGCGAGCCGCAGTGCGGGCAGGCGGGCGCGGGCAGCGGCTTCGGTTTCGCGATGAAGGTGATCGGCTGTTCGGCCGATTGAGGCGCCGAGCCGCAGTTGCCCGTGGGCGGCGCGATGCCATAGGCGCGCAGCTTCTCGCGCGCTTCGTCGGTGATCCAGTCGGTGGTCCACGCGGGCGTGAGGGTCGTCGCGATGCGGTAGGGCGCGAGCGCGGCGGCGTCGAGCGCGTGCGCGACGTCCTCCGCGATCTGCGACATCGCCGGGCAGCCGGAGTAGGTGGGCGTGATGACCACTTCGATCTGGCCGTCGTCGGCGCGGCGCACGTCGCGCAGGATGCCCAGTTCACGGATCGACACGACCGGAATCTCCGGATCTGGCACCGATTCCAGCACTTCCCAGGCGCGTTCGAGCGCGTGATCTGCCGTTGCTTGCATCGTGACTTCCTCTGTTCCTGCGGGGATGCTTACCAGCGCGCGTCCGGGTGCTGGCGCGCGAGGCTCTGCATCTCGGCGAGCACGAAACCCATGTGCTCCGAGTGCTCGCCGTGCTTGCCGGTCGTGATGTGGAACACCTGCTCTGGCAGCGTAAGCGTGGCTTCTTCGAGCGCGGCTTCCACGTCGGCGCGCCACGCGGCTTCGAACTGCGCCGTGAGAGGTGCGATGCCGGCTTCGGCCACGGCCGTTTCCACGGCGTCGGTGCTGAAGAACTCGCGCGTGTACGGCATCAGCCAGTCGAGTGCTGCCTGGGCGCGGCGGTGCGATTCATCGGTGCCGTCGCCGAAACGGATCAGCCACTCGCGCGCATGGTGCACGTGGTAGCGCGTTTCCTTGATCGAGCGCTCGGCGATCGCGGCCAGTTGCGGGTCGGCGGAGCGCAGCAGCGCGGTCCACAGATGCTCCATCAGCGTGGCGTAGAGGAAGTTGCGCACGATCGTCACGGCGTAGTCGTTGGCCGAATGCGTCGTGCCGGCGAGCGGGCCGAAGTGCGGCAGCTCCGCGAGCGTGTAGTTCGCAAACTCGCGCTCGGCGCGGAAGTAGGCGTAGTCGTCCTCGGTGCGCTCGCGGCCGGTGAGCGCCTTTTCCAGCGTGGCGGCATGCGTGTAGAGCAGGCGCGCCTGACCGATCAGGTCGAGGCTCATGTTGGCGAGTGCGATGTCTTCTTCGAGGATCGGGCCGTGGCCGCACCATTCCGTATTGCGCTGACCGAGGATCAGCGCCGTATCGGCGAGGCGCAGCACGTACGCGAGTTGTTCGGGCGTGGGCGTCGTCATGTTGCGCTCTTACATGTGGTTGACTTCGTCGGGCAGCGTGTAGAACGTCGGGTGGCGATAGATCTTGTCGCCGGCCGGCTCGAAGAGCTCAGCCTTTTCGTTCGGATCCGATGCCGTGATTGCCGACGACGGCACCACCCAGATGCTCACGCCTTCCTGGCGGCGCGTGTAGACGTCGCGCGCCATGCGCAGCGCCATCGAGGCGTCGGCGGCGTGCAGGCTGCCACAGTGCTTGTGGTCGAGGCCCTGCTTGCTGCGCACGAACACTTCCCAGATCGGCCATTCCTTGTTCATCGTGGATCTCCTTCCTTCCTGATTCATGTATGAGGTGTGCTCAAGCGGCGTGCTTTTCGGCGCGCTGACGCTGCTTTTCGGCATGGGCGAGGGCGGCTTCGCGCACCCACGCGCCTTCGTTGTGCGCTTTCACGCGCGTACCGAGACGCTCGCGGTTGCACGGGCCGTCGCCGTTCACGACGCGCCAGAATTCTTCCCAGTCGATCGTGCCGTAGTCGTAGTGGCCGCGCGCTTCGTTCCATTTCAGATCGGCATCGGGCAGCGTCACGCCCAGCACCTTGGCCTGCTCGACCGTGGCATCGACGAACTTCTGGCGCAGATCGTCGTTCGAGATGCGCTTGATGCCCCATTTGGCCGACTGGTTGCTGTGGACCGAATCGGCGTCGCCTGGGCCGAACATCATCAGCACGGGCCACCACCAGCGGTTCACGGCTTGCTGAACGAGTTCGCGCTGCGCTTCGGTGCCGCTCATCATGGCGAGCAGGGCGTCGAAGCCCTGACGCTGGTGGAACGACTCTTCCTTGCAGATTCGGATCATGGCGCGCGCGTACGGACCGTACGTGCAGCGGCACAGCGGAATCTGGTTCATGATCGCCGCGCCGTCCACAAGCCAGCCGATCACGCCGACATCGGCCCACGTGGGCGTCGGGTAATTGAAGATGCTCGAATACTTGGCCTTGCCGGCGTGCAGGGCGTCGACGAGCTGGTCGCGCGAAACGCCGAGCGTTTCCGCCGCGCTATAGAGATAGAGGCCGTGGCCCGCTTCGTCCTGCACCTTGGCGAGCAGGATCGCCTTGCGCTTGAGGCTCGGCGCGCGCGAGATCCAGTTGCCCTCCGGCAGCATGCCGACGATTTCCGAGTGCGCATGCTGCGAGATCTGGCGCACGAGCGTCTTGCGATAGGCTTCGGGCATCCAGTCCTGCGGCTCGATCTTGCCGTCGGCGGCCATGATGGCGTCGAACTGCGCCTGCTCCGGCGAGGTTGCGTCCGCGTCGAGCGGAGCAACGTTGCCGGGGATGTCGAGGGATTGCGTGTACATGGAGACGCTCTCGTCGAAGTTGGGTATGTCGCGCAGTATAAACCAACCGACCGGTCGGTAAATGAATTTTTTGAGGTAGGGCAAAGAAATGTGGATCCACAGCTGAGTTTTAGTGGGGCGGCAGCGGGATTGCCTGGGATTTGTGCGTTCGGCGGCGTGTGCGCGGGCTTTTGCTTGGTTTAGTGTGCTCGACTGTCAGGCGGATGGAAGGCTGTGCATCGGGCCATGGGGCACAATGCGCCTTTGCCTGCGCACTCGTTCACGGATGAAGATTTCCTTTGCTCCCCTCGCGGCTGCGGCCGCAATGTTCATTTCACTTGGCGCCGGGTCTCCGGCGTTCGCCGATCAATCCTCGGGCCCCTGGGTTACGAGCTGGGCGACGGCGCTGCAGTCGATTCCCGAGCGCGACGCGCTCCCGGCGCTGTACCGCGCGCCCGAGGTCGCCGGACGTACCGTTCGGCAGATCGTGTATCCGACGCTGGGCGGCACGGTTGCGCGGGTGCATGTGAGCAACCTCTATGGGCGCACGCCGCTCGTGATCGAGGCAATGGCGATTGCGCCTTCTGCGGGCGGTGCGGCGGCGAGCGAGGCGCGTACGGCGCATGTGACCTTCGGCGGGCGAGCGGCGGTGTCGGTGCCGCCCGGTGCCGCGCTCGACAGCGACCCGGTGCAGATCGATCTGAAGGCGCACGCGCCCTACGCCATCAGTTCGTATATGGGACCCGAGCAAAAGATGGTCGCGTGGCATCGCGTGGCGAATCAGGTGAGTTACGTTTCGCGTCCGGGCAATCACGTCGCGGATCCGTCGATTGGCGCGTTCACCGAGCGCTTTACGCAGTACGCGTGGGTGACGGGGCTGGCGGTCGAGGCGCCGGGGGCGTCGACGGTCGCGGCGATCGGCGACTCCATTACTGACGGCATGCGTTCCTCGCTCAATCAGAACCGTCGCTGGCCGGACGCGTTGGCGCGCCGCATCGCGCAGTCGCAGCGCACGGATCTCGCCGTGATCGATCTCGGGATCAGCGGCAACCGGCTGCTGAGCGATTCGCCTTGCTACGGCGAGGCGCTCGAGCGCCGCTTTGGCCGCGACGCGCTCGGCCACCCGGGCGTGAAGACCGTGGTGCTGCTCATCGGCATCAACGACATCAACTTCCAGGCGATGCCGGCGCGCTCGGCCCTCGACTGCGACTTTCCTCATACGCACGTGGACGCGAACGACCTGATCGCGGGCTACCGCCGCGTGATCGCGCAGGCGCACGGGCGCGGCGTACGCATCTTCGGCGCGACGCTCACGCCGGCATCGCTGCCGCCGGAGCGCGAGGCGATCCGCACGGCGGTGAACCAGTGGATCCGGACGAGCGGGGCGTTCGACGGCGTGGTCGACTTCGACGCGGCGCTGCGGGATCCGGCGGACCCCGTGCGACTGCGTTATGGCTATGACAGCGGCGACCACATCCACCCGAGCGACGCGGGCTACGCGGCGATGGCGAATGCGGTGCCGCTGGGGGGCCTTACCCGGAAGTGAGGAATATTTTCGCCACCCCCTTGCACAGTGCCGGCGGGGGCGCTAAGATTCGCCCCCTTCGCAGTTCGATGTCTCCGACGTCAGGGCAGCGAGGGCCGCCGCGGAAACCGGTGGGCGCAGGAGTCGGCAGCTTTTTTAAGCGGTGAGCGAAAAAAAGGAGTTGACGAAGCGAAAAAGATTCTTCATAATCTCGTTTCTCTGCTGCTGACGCAGCAACGCAGAAAACGCCGGGTAGTTCGATGGTTTAACGGCGCTTTCGCGATCGATCTTTAAAAATTTACAGCCGATAAGTGTGGGCGCTTGATGCGGTGGCGGCCTGATGCCGTTCTTCGGAGCGAAGTCAGGAGCAGCAAAAGTATCAAGAGTCTCACACTAAAGTAAGTCAGGTTTTTGAAGCAATTCAAATTCCTGTCAGCTTTGAGTGAGCGACCGGTCTCGAGAGAGACCGAAAACAGTAACAGGTATTGAACTGAAGAGTTTGATCCTGGCTCAGATTGAACGCTGGCGGCATGCCTTACACATGCAAGTCGAACGGCAGCACGGGTGCTTGCACCTGGTGGCGAGTGGCGAACGGGTGAGTAATACATCGGAACATGTCCAGTAGTGGGGGATAGCCCGGCGAAAGCCGGATTAATACCGCATACGATCTTTGGATGAAAGCGGGGGACCTTCGGGCCTCGCGCTATTGGGGTGGCCGATGGCGGATTAGCTAGTTGGTGGGGTAAAGGCCTACCAAGGCGACGATCCGTAGCTGGTCTGAGAGGACGACCAGCCACACTGGGACTGAGACACGGCCCAGACTCCTACGGGAGGCAGCAGTGGGGAATTTTGGACAATGGGCGAAAGCCTGATCCAGCAATGCCGCGTGTGTGAAGAAGGCCTTCGGGTTGTAAAGCACTTTTGTCCGGAAAGAAATCCTGGCGGCTAATATCCGCCGGGGATGACGGTACCGGAAGAATAAGCACCGGCTAACTACGTGCCAGCAGCCGCGGTAATACGTAGGGTGCGAGCGTTAATCGGAATTACTGGGCGTAAAGCGTGCGCAGGCG